>NZ_CP058627.1:0-1200000 GCF_013403565.1 Chitinibacter bivalviorum
ATGAAGAATGACTCTTACATTTTGGTCGTTGATGATCAGATGGCGAATATTGAATCGCTAGGGGAGTCGCTGGCCGATCAATACGATGTGCGCTTTGCGCTATCGGGACAAAGTGCTTTGGAGGTGATTGCTAAAAGCAAGCCCGACTTGATTCTGCTCGATATTATGATGCCGGATATGAATGGCTACGAGGTCTGCCGTGTGTTGCAGTCCCATCCCGATACGGCGCAAATCCCCGTCATTTTTATCACTGCACTGGCGACGCCCGAGGAAGAGACTCAAGGTCTCGATGCCGGGGCGGTTGATTATATTGTTAAGCCATTTAACCCATCGATTGTCAGGGCAAGGGTGCGCAATCATTTGGCTTTGAAATATGCGAATGACCAATTGCGGGTACTGTCTTTGACCGATAGCTTAACTGGCTTGGCAAATCGTCGACATTTATTCGAGCGGCTTTCCAGCGAGATCGAGCATTTGCAAGCCAAGCCCGAAACTGAGCCATTTGCCATTATCCTGATCGATATTGATTACTTTAAGCGTTACAACGACACCTACGGGCATGTGGCGGGGGATTTTTGTTTGCAGCGTGTCGCTGGCGTGATCCGTTCGGCATTGCGCAGCCCCGCTGATTTAACCGCCCGCTATGGTGGCGAAGAATTTTGCTGTTTATTGCATCAGGCCACATTGGATGAGGCGCGCCAAATTGCCGAGCGGATTTCACAAAGTGTGGCTGATTTAGAGATTCCGCATTTAGGCGCTTACGAGCGCCAATTTGTGACGGTGAGTGCGGGCGTTGCGCAGTGGCAGCCGCACATGGCCCATATTGAAAGTGTGTTGCAGGCGGCTGACGAGGCGCTTTATGCGGCCAAAGCGACGGGCAGAAATAAAGTAGTTTGCAAGGTATAGCCGTAAAAACCATTTGATATAATGATTTTATGGCTATACCCTGCTGGATTATTTCAGTTTGCGTTCCAGCTTGGCGAGGCTGAGATACAGCACTGGGGTAATGTAAAGTGTAATGAGCTGTGAAAACAGCAAGCCCCCCACAATGGCGACACCAAGAGGCTGGCGCAGTTCAGCCCCAGCGCCTAGCCCCAAAGCCAAAGGCATTGCCCCCATCATGGCGGCCAAGGTCGTCATCATAATCGGGCGGAAACGCTTGGCGCTGGCTTCACGAATGGCGTGTTCGGCGTCGAGTGATTCTTTACGCTCGGCTTCGAGCGCAAAGTCGATCATCATGATTGCATTTTTTTTCACAATCCCGACCAAGAGCAAAATGCCGATCATCGCAATAAAGGTGAGCTCCAGACTCATGATTTGCAAGGCCAACAGCGCGCCAATCGCCGCCGATGGAATACCGGCCAAAATGGTGATCGGATGAATCCAGCTTTCATACAGCACGCCCAGCACGACATAGATCACCGCCACGGCGGCTAAAATAAGCCAGAGCTGACTGGTTTGCGACTGTTGGTACAGTGCGGCATCACCGGCAAAACCGCCGAAAATATAGCTGGGCAAGTTAATCTGCGCTTGCGCATTCTGTATTTCCCGCGCAGCGTCAGACAGTGAGGCGCCTTCTGCCAAATTGAAAGACAAGGTAATGGCAGGAAGCTGACCTTGGTGGTTAATCGTCGTCGTCACCGCGGTGCGCTCGACCGTCATAAAGCTGCTAAGCGGAATTAAGCCGCCCAGTTTGCTGCGTACATGTAGCTTATCGAGCTTGCTTTCATCAGTGCGATCACTTTCTTTGAGCTGCAATAGCACCGAATAACTGTCTTGCGGGGCGTAAATACTGGCGATTTGCCGCTCGCCATATGCCGCGTACAAGGTGTCTCGCAGCGATTGCATATCAACCCCCAGCTCGGCAGCACGATCGCGATTGATATTGAGCTTGGCCTGTAGCGTTTTTTGCTCGGCATCCGAATTCACATCGCGGAAAATCGGATTGGCTGCCAGCGTGTCACGCAGCTTATTGCTCCAGCTTTCGAGATCGTTGGCATTAACGGCTTGCAGGGTGTATTGGTAGCTACTTTTCCCGCTGCGTGCGCCAATATTCAAGTTTTGCGTTGGTCGGTAATACACATTGACCGACGCAATTTTACCTGTGCTTTTGCGTAGGCTCTCCAAGGTCTTTTGCATTGGCTCACGTTGATTGCGTGGCTTGAGCGTAATAAATAATCGCCCACTGTTGCCATTACCAAGGCTGGAAGCCACTGTCGCCACATTGGGGTTATTTGCGACGGCCGAAGCAACGCGTTGCTGCAGCTTCAATTGGGCTGGGTAGCTGATATCTGGCGCCGCATCGACACTGGCTTGAATTTGCCCAATGTCCTCTTGCGGGAAAAAGCCCTTTGGAATCCCGACGTAGAGCCAGACAGTGACGGCAAAAGTCGCCAAGGTGAGCAAGAGCATCCAAGCTTGGTGCTTAATGACCACGGCCAGACTGCGTTGATAGCCTGCCAGTAAACGATCAAAGCCAGCTTCAAACCAGCGGCTCCACGCCGGATCGGTATGAGCGGCATCGCTAGGCTCTGGCTTTAGAAATCGGGCCGCAAACAGTGGAATCAGTGTTAGCGATACCAGCATCGACACAATAATTGCCAGCGTGACGACGACCGCAAATTCGTGGAATAGCAAACCAATTGTGCCGGGCATGAAGAAAATCGGAATAAACACCGCGATCAATGAGATCGAGATCGAGACGACGGTAAAGCCCACTTCGCCAGCGCCTTTAATGGCCGCATCCCATGGCTTCATGCCTTCTTCGATATGACGGACGATGTTTTCTAGTACGACAATCGCATCGTCGACCACCAAGCCCAAAGCGACGGTTAAGCCCATTAAGGAGATATTATCTAAGCTATACCCCAGCCAGTACATCAATGCAAACGTTGCTAGCAAAGAGATTGGGAGCGATACCGATGGGATTAGCGTCGCTGCGGCGCGTCTTAAGAATAAGAGCACCGACATGATGACCAGGCCGAGCGTCAATACCAGCGTCAAATTGACATCATGAATCGATTCACGAATCGACACCGAGCGGTCGTTGAGCTCGCGCACTTGTATCGAGTTGGGCATTTGTGATGTCAATCGCGGCAACATGGCTCGGATCGCATCCACCGTGGCGACGGTGTTTGCGCCGGGCTGACGTAGTACAGCAAGAATAATCGAGCGCTCCCCATTTACCCAGCTGCCGGATTTGATCACTTCCACACTGTCTTCAACGCTGGCCACATCTTTGAGCCTTACTGGGCCTAGGTTATTGCCTGGGCGCGTGGCAATCACGACCTCGGCAAAGTCAGCGGCATTTTTAAGTTGCTCGTTGGCTTGCAACATCAAGGTTTGTCGCTCGCCCTCGAGCTGGCCGACGGGCGAGTTAGCGTTGGCAGATTTTAATGCCGCGGATAATTCGGGCAATGAAATATCACGGGCAGCCAGCTTTTCTGGGTCGACGGCGATGCGTACGGCGTATTTTTTCTGGCCGTAAATCTGCACCTGCGCCACACCATCAATCGTTGAAAGGGCAGGGGCGATGAGGTTGTCGGAGTAATCATTCAGTGTCGAGAGCGGCATTGACGGCGAATTAATCGCCAGCAATAAAATCGGCGCATCCGACGGATTCACCTTGCGATAGCTGGGTGGATTCACCATATCGCTGGGCAAGCTGCGATTGGCGCGATACAGCGCGGCCTGCACATCCACTGCGGCAGATTCAATGTCGCGCGTGGGCGCGAATTCCAATGTGATCGACGTGCTACCGAGTCGGCTGCTCGAGCTCATCATGGCCAGACCGGGAATCGTCGAAAATTGTTTTTCCAGCGGCGTGGCCACCGAGTTCGCCATGGTTTCTGGCGAAGCGCCGCTCAGTGAGGCTGAAACGCTAATTGTCGGCGTGTCATACGTGGGCAAGGCTGAAATCGGCAAATGAAACCAGGCCACAACCCCTGCCACCATCACGGCCAGCCACAGCAACATCGTCGCGACAGGGCGGTGAATCGCCCACCAAGAGATTCCGTGTCCCATTATGATTGCGCCTCGCTGGCTTTGCTGCTGGCGGCTTTACTTGGGCGACTCGCCTCAATCACGAGGCTACCGGGGCGCAGATTTTGCCCCCCTTCGCGGACTACTTTAGCTCCCGCTTTTAATCCGTTCACCAGTGCTTTGCCATCATGAATGCGGATGACCTCAATCGCTTGCGACTGAACTTTATTATCTGCGCCAATCACGTAGACAAAGCGTTGTTCAGGGCCTGTTTGGATAGCTTGCAGGGGCAAGACTAGCCCGTTTTCTTGACCGAGATCGATTTGAATGGTGGTGCTCAGCCCCGGCCAGAGTTGGCGATCAGCATTTTCAAATTCGGCTTTGGCGAGAATGGTGCCGCTGGTTTTATCGACGGCGCTATCCAGAAACACTAATTTGCCTTCGCGCGGTTTACCATCAGGCAATTGCGCGATCACGGGCAAGGGCGCATTGTGTTGCGCGGCGAGTAGGACTGGTAAATCCCGCTCGGAAACATTAAAGCTGATGCGAACAGGATTGAGTTGCGTGAGCGTCACCAAAGGCTCGGCGCTATTGGTTTGTGCCAAGCTGCCGGTGTGAACATTTATTTTGCCGGTGCGACCGGCAAATGGTGCCGTAATGCGGTTGTAGGATAATTTGACGTTTGCCGCCGCTTGATCTGCCTTGGCTGCGGCTAGCTGAGCGCGCAGGCTCTCGGCTTTGGCTTTGGCCGTATCGACGGCCGATGATGAGACAAACTTAGCTTGCTCTAATTCAATCGATCTTTGCAAGCTACGATCGGCTTCGGCTAACTGGGCTTTCATTTGCTCGATGACGGCTTGGCTGCGTTTGGCTTGCGCCTCATCATTGCGGGCGTCCAGGGTGAACAGTAATTGACCCGCTTTGACTTCTTCGCCTTCCTTGAAGTGAATCCCTGCAATTTGCGCATTGATCTGTGGGCGAATTTCTACCATCTGCACCGATTCGACATGACCATTGCTGCGAATCTCGCGTGCTAAAGTGCCGGGCTTGAGTACGGTGCTCATGACGCTGACCGGCCTATCCGTTTTTGCTTTGTTTTTGTCGGGGGCTTTCTCACATGCAGTGAGTACGAGCAGCAAGCTAGCGATGGTCAGTAGGAAGTACGAGCGGTCTTTCATTCGAGATCTCAATTTTATAAATAGTATCGGTTTAATCGTGTAATAAACCTAAGCCCTGATTACGATGATAACGCCAGATGATCCAGCTCATCACAATGATGACAAAACCACCAAAGCCGACAATGATAAGCTGCATGGGTGGTATGCCATGGTGTGAAAATTGCTGTTGTAGCAAAGCGCTACTGCCACTGGCTAATGGGGTACTGAAGTTTTTCACCAGCCAGGCGTGCATGCCCACCATGATTAAAATACCCAGATTCTCGTTGAAATTTTGCACCGCAATGGAGTGACCCGCGCCCATTAATTTATGGCCACGGTGTTGCAACATGGCATTCAACGGCACCACAAAAAAGCCGGACAGCACACCGATAATCAACATCAATAACGCAGCGATGGCAATTTGGTTGACCCACAGCATGAAAATAACCAGCGCACCCATGCCGATGCCGGCCCACATGACCGAAAACGCTTTTTGCAAAGGGATGTATCGACCGGCGATGACGGCGCCTATGGCGATGCCAATGGCGACCAAGGCAATCAGCTGACTGGCTTGTTCCAGATTGAGCGCCAGCCAGATCACCGCCCAATTGAGTACCACCAGACGCATGGTGGCCCCTGCGCCCCAAAATAAAGTGGTCACGCCCAGAGAAAGTTGCCCTTGCGGGTCACGCCATAAGCGCTTGACGCACCAAGCAAATTCTTTGGCTTGATGTACCGGGTCCAGATGCAAGGGTTTGAGGCGGACAATGAGTTTAGGAATAAATAGATTTACATACGCGGCGAGGATATAAAGCACGATCGTTGCCGCAATTGCAAATTGCGCCGGGCTTAAATACTGCCCTAGGGTATGGCTTTGTAGAAAAATATTGATCTTGTTTCCAGAAAGATACCCACCAATGATCGTGCCCAGAATAATCGCGCCGACCGTTGCGCCTTCCAGCCAGCCGTTGGCTTCCACCAGTTTTTCGTGGGGTAGGTATTCGGTAATAATGCCGTACTTTGCTGGCGAGTAGGTCGCGGCGCCAAAGCCGACAATTGCGTAGGCATAAATGGGCGGTAGTCCACACAACATCCCGAGGCAACCCGCCAGCTTGATGCCATTGCAAATCAGCATCGCGCGGCCTTTGTGCATCGAGTCGGCAAAGGCGCCGGCATACGGCGCGATGACGACGTAGGAAACGGTAAATGCCCATAACAGCATCGATAAATGCCATTCGGGAGCTTGCTGCTCTTTGAGTAAAGCCAGCGCAGCAAAAAATAAAGCATTGTCGGCGAGCGCGGATAAAAATTGCGCCCCCAAGATAGTAAAAAAGCCACGATTCATCGGATCGCCTGGGCGTTTTGTGAGCAATGTGTTGTGCTTATATCACGGTTTTATGACATTCTCACGGTGACTTGTCATGAGTCTGCAGCAAATCAAATATTCAGTTGCGTGCTATTATCTTGGCCATTGGCCTTTTTTGTGACGCTTGTGTATGGATATTCTCCAGTCGCTTATCGGAATATTTACCGATTATGGCTACTTGGCCGTCTTCTCAGTGCTGCTGATCTGCGGCTTTGGGATTCCAATTCCAGAGGATGTCTCTCTGGTTGCCGGCGGCGTTATTTCTGGCTTGGGGTATGCCCACGTACACACCATGTTTGCCGTCGGTATGGCAGGGGTGCTGGTCGGCGATAGCTGTATGTTTTTGCTGGGGCGTTATTTTGGTACGACTCTGCTGGAACATCGCTACTTCAAGCGCATGATGACCCCCGAGCGTTACGAAGCGGTGCAAGATAAGTTTGAGCGTTATGGCAACCGTGTGCTGTTTGTTGCGCGCTTTTTGCCTGGCCTGCGGGCTCCGATTTATCTCACTGCGGGCATGTCTTGCCGCATTTCATACCTACGATTTTTATTACTCGATGGTTTTGCCGCTTTAATTAGCGTGCCGATCTGGGTTTATCTTGGTTACTATGGCGCATCGAATCACCAATGGCTCATGACTTGGCTGGGGCGTGGGCAAGTTGCTATTTTCGCGCTGCTAGGGCTGGTGCTGCTGTTCGTATTGTGCTGGTACCTGAAACAAAAACGCGCCAAAAAGAACTGTTAATGCGTGAGATCATCGCTTTCTATTTGGTTTTATTGAAACGATAGATTCATCGCATTGTTCATGATTAGCAACGCTCAGTGAGATCACTTTGCCGTTGCAACTTTAATCACCCTGCGGGGTGAGTGATATTCTAGAATACTTCAACGAGCTAACACAATGTCCCGCCCTATTGAGGCTGTCATTCACAGCGCCGCACTCAAGCATAATTATCAACTCATCAAGCGACAGGCGCCCACCGCAAAAGCCTTTGCCGTGATCAAAGCCAATGCCTATGGACATGGAGTAGAGCGGGTTTGCGCCGCATTGCCTGAAGCTGATGGCTTTGCGATTTTGGAGTTAGATGCGGCGATCGCGCTGCGAACTCAAGGCATTACCCAGCCGATTTTGCTGCTGGAAGGCGCATTTAGCCCGCTAGAAATGCAGCGCTGTGCACAATATCAATTGATGTTTGCGATTCATGAGCCTCGACATTTGCAGTGGCTGGCCGATACCGAGCTTGAGCGTCCGGTCGATGTATTTCTCAAGCTCAATACCGGTATGAACAGGCTTGGTTTCCCCGCAGCAGACGTGACTTCGCTGGTGGCGCAATTGCAAGCCATGGCCAATGTGGCCTCGGTGACGTTAATGACACACTTTGCCACTGCGGATGAGCCCGAGCAAGGAATCGCCAAGCAATGGGGCAATTTTCAGCAGCACTGCGCTGATTTGAATATGCCCGCAACGCTGGCCAATTCGGCGGCAATTTTTGCGTACCCTGAAGTGCACGCGCAGTGGGTTAGACCCGGGATTGCACTCTATGGCTCGTCGCCATTTGCGCATCGCAGCGCGCAGGAGCTCGATCTACACGCGGCGATGACCTTGCGTTCACGCATCATTGCGGTGCAGTCCTTGCAGGCGGGCGACACGGTTGGCTACGGTGCGAGCTTTATTGCCGATCGAGCGATGAAAATCGGCGTGGTTGCCTGCGGTTATGCGGATGGATACCCACGTCATGCACCGACTGGGACGCCGATTTTGGTGGCCGGGCAACTCAGCCGAGTCCTCGGGCGAGTTTCGATGGACATGCTGTGTGTTGATTTAACAGACATCGCCGATGCGCAAATCGATGCCGAAGTGGAACTTTGGGGGCAAAGATTGTCTATTGATTTGGTTGCTCAGGCGGCAGGAACAATTGCGTATGAATTAATGTGCGCAATTGCAAATCGTGTGCCCGTTCGTACTAATTAATGTGAAATTGCGCTGTTATTTTGGGCAAATTGATGTCTAAATACCCCAATTGAGACGGTTTCAATTACAATATTCCGGTTTTATTAATTTTTCCAGCCAGCAGGTTAATCATGGCATTGATCGTACAAAAATATGGCGGCACATCGGTTGGCTCTCCTGACCGAATTAAAAATGTAGCGCGTCGCGTCGCCAAGTTTAAAGCCCAAGGGCATGATTTGGTGGTGGTTCTGTCTGCGATGTCAGGCGAAACCAATCGTCTGATCGCTTTGGCTAAAGAAATGCAAGCCAATCCTGATCCACGTGAGCTTGACGTAATTGTTTCTACTGGCGAGCAGGTTACGATCGGCTTGCTGGTGATGGCATTAAAAGAAATGGGTCTGGACGCTGTTTCTTATACTGGCGGCCAAGTCAAAATCCTGACCGATAGCTCGCACACTAAAGCGCGTATTCAGCACATTGACGACGCCAATATGCGTGCCGATCTGAATGCCGGTCGCATTGTTGTGGTGGCTGGTTTCCAAGGGGTTGACCCGAACGGCAATATCACGACCTTGGGTCGTGGCGGCTCGGATACTTCCGGTGTGGCATTGGCTGCGGCATTAAAAGCGGATGAGTGCCAGATTTATACCGACGTTGATGGCGTCTACACCACTGACCCACGCGTTGTGCCTGAAGCAAAAAAACTGAAAACGATTACGTTTGAAGAAATGCTGGAAATGGCGAGCTTGGGCTCAAAAATCCTGCAAATTCGTTCGGTTGAATTTGCTGGTAAATACAATGTGAAATTGCGCGTATTGTCCTCGTTCCAAGAAGAAGGCGAGGGTACGTTGATTACTTTTGAGGAAGACTCTACCGTGGAAAAACCAGTCATCTCTGGCATCGCCTTTAATCGCGACGAAGCCCGCATCAATGTGATCGGTGTTCCTGATAAACCAGGTATCGCTTACCAAATCTTGGGCCCAGTGGCTGACGCCAACATCGATGTGGATATGATTATCCAGAACGTCGGTCAAGACGGTACTACTGACTTCTCGTTCACTGTGCCAAAAGGCGAGATGGCGCGTGCAATCAAGGTGCTCGAAGGCGTTCAAAGTCATATCGGCGGTAAGTCGGTATCGGGCGACGACAAGATCTGCAAAGTATCTATCGTCGGCGTGGGGATGCGTTCACACGTTGGCGTTGCGTCAACGATGTTCCGTACCTTGGCTGAAGAGGGCATCAATATCCAAATGATCTCTACCTCGGAAATCAAGATTTCTGTGGTTGTCGATGAGAAATATCTGGAATTGGCTGTACGCGTACTGCACAAAGCATTTGGTCTGGATCAGCAAGGCTAATTGCTGTCGCCTTTTTTGGGCTATCCGAGCCGCCGTAACTGCATTAAATATGCCGTCGGCGGCTTTTTTGTTGCTGGCGTGCTAATGTCGGCACAAGATTGAAAATGTGTTTTCCAATCTGGCTGAAAAGGTGAGGGTGGATTTTTGTCTTTTCTGTGAGGCACTTATGCAACCAGTCGGAAATAATTTGCGATAAGTGTTGACGAGGTTCTGGGGTGTAGGTATTATCTCGCTTCTCTGAACGGAGACGTGGATGAGTGGCTGAAATCACCTCCCTGCTAAGGAGACATACGGGCTTAAACCTGTATCGAGGGTTCGAATCCCTCCGTCTCCGCCAGAGGCTGTAAATTGTTGTGTATAGTGCGCCCGTAGCTCAGTTGGATAGAGTATTTGGCTACGAACCAAAGGGTCGGGCGTTCGAATCGCTCCGGGCGCACCAACACCACAATGTAGTATGATGTTTTAGATGTCCCTATAGTTTAGCGGTTAGAACACTGCCCTTTCACGGCGGCGGCCGGGGTTCGATTCCCCGTGGGGACGCCAAAAGCGTCAAGTAATACAGTATAAAAGTTTTAAATCAGTGCGCCCGTAGCTCAGTTGGATAGAGTATTTGGCTACGAACCAAAGGGTCGGGCGTTCGAATCGCTCCGGGCGCACCAATTTAAATCTGTATGCTGAGTTGTTTTAAGTATGTCCCTATAGTTTAGCGGTTAGAACACTGCCCTTTCACGGCGGCGGCCGGGGTTCGATTCCCCGTGGGGACGCCACTTTATTCCCGGCGTCAAGATAGTACGTCAGTTGGAATGTCGAAGCAGCAACATCAAGTTCCACCTTCTGAATCAATCCACGAATAAAGTCTTTCAAGCGTTCCCTGTCTAGGTACGCCATATCTTCAGCAATACCCTTCATAATTTTGGAAACCTGAACCTCTGTTAGGTTTCGAACTGCTTGAGCTTCTTTTTCAACTTCGGTTCTTCGAACTACATCCTCTTCTAAAGCTATACGCCGTTGCTCATAGCTCTCAATTTGTCTTAAGAGCGGTGCTGGCGATGTTGTTTGAGCCAACAACTCTGTGATGCGAATAATATGCCGCTCGATGTCCGCAAGTTCTTTGCGTAGATTCGGTAGCTCGGTATCGCGCATTTTCGCTTCAGTCTGGCGTTTGGCCGCTTTTGTGAATGCAGCGACGAAATCATGGGCTAGTAAATTGTCGGTCAACTGCGCCAATACAGCAGGCTCAATCACATCGGCTTTAATTCGCTTACCTTTCCCTGCCCGATAAGAACCTTCGCCATCACTATGCCAAGCAGTGCCATCCGGTGATTTTAAAATGCCTGAAAGCAAATAGTCGCTTCGCGTTCGCCGGCTTTTAGACATGCTGCTCGTTTCGAGCATATTCAGGATTGCGTCTGCCTCATCATCAGTAATGAGAGCGGGATGCGTGTTGTGCTGTATGACCCACTCGCTCCGAGGTTTGCGTTTTTCACCCCCGACGTAACCCGTATCATTGATTTCGTTGCGTTGATTCCAAACGGTATGTCCTGCGTAGGTGAGGGCATTCCACTCTATTCCGATTGCGGTAGAGCCCGCTATTTTGAGACCCGCGTCTTTAAGTGCGAGCTGACGCGATCCTCCCATTGCTTTTGCCTTTAGGTACTTACGCACTTTATCGGCTTCATCAGACAGAGCTAGGCGCGATTTTACGACGGGGGTGCCTTCGCGTAGTGCGCCTGTTTCGATGTGCTCTAAGCGATACCCGAGCGGCGCACGGCCGCCTGCGCGCCAGCCTTGGCGAACATTCTCAGTCATGCCTGCTAAGCCCTTGGCTTTTGACGTCAGGCTATGCCACTCATCCATTGCTTGAAGAATGGATTTCAGCAGCATTTCAGTAACCGGGTCGGTGTCAGGTAGGCTCTTATAGATAACCTTTACCCCAAATTTCCGGCACTCAACTTCTTCGAATATGAGCGAGATATGACGTCGACGTGCTAGTCGCGATGTATCAAGGATAAGTAAGGCATCCCATCCGCGTCGCTTGTTACGTACTGCGGCAACCAGAGCTTGAAACCCAGGCCGTTGCTCATCCTTGCCCGACTCGACAACATCTGTAAATTCGGCAGTGAGAAGATAGCCGCGTTCAGCTGCTAGTTCTTGCAGCTGTCGGCGCTGAGCATCGATGCTCACATCCGAGCGGTCTTTGCTGCTCCGCAAGTAGAGTGCTGCTTTCGTGACCATGGTCGAATTCATCCAAAAAATGCAGTGCGAGTTCCACCGCTTTCGCAACATCTGGTCGCCCAATGGAGGGCAGAGGGCTCAAAATCATATTGAGCCCCGCTTAAGGTGGTTCTGCAAGCTAAAAAGCAGTTCAACGTAATTGCTAATCAGTAATGCTGAGAACGCTATTTTGACTTTAGTACATTGTTTGCCTGCTACAACAAATGACACAGAAATGCTCCATCAGGGCACCTGATGGCATGGGGTGCTAATTTTTCCTATGAACTGCCCTGATGTTTAAATGCTGAATTTCCTCTGGAACCCACGCTCGGTGCGTTGCAAAATTATGCTGCCCAAACTTAGGCATTGGTAAGTATAGGGTTGCAACTGCAGCATGAATTGGCATCTTCGATGCCAGCAGTCAATCCGCGTCTAGTCCGGGGAGGGCTTCGAGTACCAGCGTTGTGTGATTAAGTCGTGAAAACTTAATGAATCCGTTGCGCAGCAACTCCTGGTTGCGGGTTTTTTGTTTTGCTGTAAACGCACCGAAGCCACTAGCTAGGTGTTCTTTCAGTCTGATTCTAAAGCGCTGAGCGGCGGCGTTAGCAATAACGATATGCACCTTTGAGATTTTTGAGTTTTCAACGAAACACATATATCGAATGGCAATGATGAGTTTTTCAAAATCAGCATCGCTGCGACTGCAGTTCTCAACTTCAATCCATTCAATGCCGTCGTTGTTCTCAAGCACCAAGTCAGGGATTTTTGCGTGTATTTCTTCGATGCTGAACGCATCGCGCTTAATCCCGAACTTCTGTTCAAAAACAGGAGACACCTCTGCACGAACTTCAAGTTCGCTCCAGATTTTGGGTGCCAGATAATCACCGCTATACAAAATGGCATACACACTGTTGCAAGCCGTACGGTGCGCATGGGCATGTCTTAACCAATCTCGAGCGTGGCTTTTGCCATCAGGGAGTTCAAGGTCATTTAAGGCCAGCCAATCTACGCCTTTTTTGCTGAGTGCAATCAATAGCTGAGTGGTCACACTGTCTTGTTTGGTTACGACCAACTTTTGTTCTGTGAGCCATTTAACCGTGCGGCTGGCCATCACTAATGCACTTGCATCGGTACGTCGCCAAATGGCCTTGGCAATTTGCCGTAGGCTCGCGTAGCCAACATGCGCTAGATAAAGCATGACTTTGATGCGGTTTTGTTCACCTTGCTGTTTTTTACTGAGGGACATTCGGTGTTCCTATTTGTGGTTGGATACACCGTATAGTGCTCAGGCTGAGCATGATTGATGTTATGCGGGATGTTTTGTCTGCTTAAACATCAAAAATAAGCAGCCCCATCAAGCCCTCCGACCTCTCACTACGCAGCCCTGCGGCCTGCTGCGCGGGGATAAATCCCCTTGCAATGAGGACGTTTTGGCTGACGGGCTGGACGCCCTACCAAAACTCTGCCGCTAGGGCGGCAGCCTCACCGGTCCCCCGAGCACGCTCGGGAAACCGCCTTGCAGTGGCGCTCCCGATGGTCGCGGTCCTGTCGGACTCGTGGCTCACCCAATCTGCCGCGTGGCGTCAGACCGGGGCCCTGCCACGCCCACCGCAACGCGGTTTCCCGAGAGAACTCGGGGGATGGCTTCGCCCCCGGCGAACGGTCGTCAGTTGGGACTGACTCACAAGCTGCTGAACGCAGCTTGTGACCGTTCCCGGCTCCCCCACACCGACATCGCTGGGGCGATGACGGCTGCTTCGGGCTGGACGCCCTGCGCGCCCCTGCGGGGTGTCTCTACGCGATTGAACCGGTACTTAATGTTTTTATCGTTGCTGGATCCGCGCCTTGAAGCACCTCGTCCGCATTGAAAAGGCGTCTGTCAGCAGCGACATGCATGCTGGTTCATTTGCACAAATTTCTTTGAGAGGCGACAATCGGCCAAGAGCGGAAGTAACGCATGGCTTGCCCATGACCTAATGAATGACCGCATTTCCTCTTATAACAAACGTAAATAGTCCGGTTGATTAGTTAGGTGCTACAGGAATCATTATGAAATATGACGACGCAAGTTGGCACTCAGGTGGCAACTTCCCAAAACAACAACCAGAGGAATACGGGGGTACTCACATCGCACTTTTCTTGAAATGGTGCTTCATCAAGGGGTGGGCTGGTGAACTACATCAAACTGAAGAGCCAGAGGCCGTAACTCAGGTTATTAACGACACACTTTCCGCCACAGAGTTTTTCTTTACTTATTGCGACGGGAAGCTCACTGATGAAACGTTCAATGAGGTTGGCAACGCTTTTGCGGCTCAATATTACGGCGATGATGGCTTGTATTTGAATGATTATGCTGAGCACTTTGAGGAGCTTATGTATGTTGCCCCAGAAAGCGACCACGATTTTGCAAAATATTCTGCTGTTCTTGATGCTCGCCTTAAAAGCAACGTACTCACAAAGGCTCAATTAAAACCAAAGCCGTGGTGGAAAGTGTGGTAGAGCCAGTTATTTCGCGTGCTGCATCGACGTCGGTACACAGTACAACTACAACATGCTTGGCAGCTTTATATTCACCACCAGAAACTCAAGGGATTACTGCCTGAATGTCTGAATTGGGTCGAGTGCTGCCGCTCACAATGATTTCGCAATCTGAATTCTGCGGGTCACCGTGAGTGAGTAACTATATCAGCACGGCTTCACTTGCATTTTCAGAACTCAACTGCGGACCAGACAAAACCGTCGGGGATAGAATCGCGTCGCCGTGGGGACGCCAACTTAGCTCTAAGTTGGTGTCAGTAGTAAATCATCGGTAGTACTTCTGTTTTATCTCTTGCTTTAAATCCAAAAAAAATCAAACAGCTACACCCAACTAGGGTATTGCGTTTAAAGCGTTAATCTTCATTGATTTTAGGCTTATACATCACCCATGTATCTGCAGTATTTCTGCGTTCAATATTTCCCATCTTCAGTCTGTGTTGTGCTGGTTTAGACGATGTTAAACTAGTGGCATGAAAACCTATGACGCAGATTTAATTATTGTCGGTGGTGGCCTTGTCGGTGCCGCTTTGGCGTTGGCGCTGAAAAACACCACGCTAGATGTTATTTTGCTCGAAGGGCGTGCGCCGCAACTCGACTGGCCGCTGAATACGTGGGATCAGCGTGTCTATGCGATTAGCCGCGCGAGCCGTCGTTTGCTGACCGAGATTGGTGCTTGGCAGCGGATGCGGGCTGATCGTTTGTCGCCGATTGCCGCAATGAAGATCGCTGGCGATGCGCCCAATAGCCGTTTGGAGTTTGCTGCGCTGGAGTCGGGCGTAGATGAATTGGCGTTTATTGTCGAAAACCGCGAATTACAGCGTGCGCTTTGGCTGGCGCTAGACGATTGCAGCAATGTGCGTGTGATGACTTCTGTCACAGCCAAGGCCTTGCAGATTGATTATGATGCGGCGCAACTCACGCTAGAAGATGGCAGCTTATTGCGCGCTAAGCTAATCATCGGGGCGGATGGGGCTAATTCTTGGGTGCGCCAACAGTTGGCGATTCCGTCGAGCGCTAAATCGTATGAGCAATATGGTGTGGTTGCCAACTTTGCTTGTGAGAAGCCACATTACGGTGTGGCCCAGCAATGGTTTATGGCCGATGGCATTTTGGCTTGGCTGCCGCTGCCCAATCAGCAGATGTCGATGGTGTGGTCGTGCAGCGAAGACCGTCGGAATGAACTTTTAGCCCTTTCGGCAGACGAACTCGCTAAACAAGTTGCACAAGCAGGACAATCGCGTTTAGGCCAGCTCTCACTGATTACGCCCGCCGCCGCTTTTCCGCTGAAATTAACGCAGGTTGCCGAAATCGCCCGTTCACGCGTGGCCTTGGTTGGCGATGCGGCGCATACCGTGCATCCATTGGCGGGGCAGGGCGTGAATTTGGGTTTTGGTGACGTGGCCGAATTGGCCAAAGTGCTTGGTAGTGTTCATCCGGATCGGATTGGCGATGCGCTGGTGCTGCGTCGCTACGAACGAGCCCGTCGCGAGTCGGTGCTGCTGATGCAAACTGTGTGCGATGGATTGCAGGCTTTATTTAATAATCACAACCCAATACTCAAATCATTGCGTAATATTGGGCTCACTATGACCGACTCATTACCGTGGATTAAGCGTCAGCTGATTCGCCATGCGATGGATTCCTAAGGAAAGATATGAAACACCTTGCTCGTTTAATGATGGCCGCTGGCTTGTTTACCATGGTGGCTTGCACGGCTCAAGCCGATACACCGCCGAAAGATTTGAAAGCAACCTTGTCGAAAAAACTCGGTCGCCCAGTCGATGCGGTCAATCCAACCCCCGTGAAAGGCATTTACGAAGTGGTGATGGGCAAACGCCAGATTATTTACACCGATGCCAAAGGTGAGTACGCCTTTGTCGGTGAAATGGTGGATATTGCGAAAAAAGAAAGCCTGACTGAAAAACGCATCGCAGAAATGATGACCACTGATTTCTCAAAACTGCCGCTGGCAGATGCCGTGAAAATCGTGCGTGGCGATGGTAGCCGTAAACTGGTGGTGTTTACCGATCCAGATTGCCCATTTTGTAAGCGTCTTGAGCAGCAAAGTTTGGCGGGTATTGATAACATCACAATCTACAACTTCCTGATGCCTTTGCCAGGCCTGCACCCCGATGCTGAACGTAAATCTAAACTGATCTGGTGCGCAGGGGCTGATCAAACTACCGCGTGGAAAAACTGGTTCTTTGATGCCAAATTGCCAGAAGGTACTGGCGAGTGTGAAAACCCAGTGCAACGCAATATGGCTTTGGGTGAATCACTGGGCATTAGCGGCACACCGGCATTGATTTTTGCGGATGGTCAGATTGTGTCGGGCGCGATTCCGAAAGAGCAGATCGAGGAATTGCTCAATAAGGCCAAAGCCAAGAAATAATGGTTCTATGAATAAAAAAGCCACCGCTTGCGGTGGCTTTTTTGTGGGCTATGCAATGGATGCGGGCTTAGCGGCCGAAATATTGCTGATAGATTTTTTGGTAAGAGCCATCGGCTTTGCTGGTTGCCAGGCCTTTATTTATCTGGTCAAGCAAGGCTTTATTGCCTTTCTTCACCGCAATGCCGTAATACTCTTTGGCAAAGCTGCTGTCGTCGATGGTTTTGAGCTGGGTGTTTTTATTGTTGGTGAGATAGTTATTCACTACACCATTATCGGCCACGACCGCCTCGATGCCGCCAGCACGTAGCTCAGTGAGTGCAAGGACGATATTTTCATAGCGGCGAATATCCGGGCTGGTTTTGCCAAAGGCTTTTTGTGCCACGGTGTCGCCCGTTGTGCCCGTTTGCACGCCCACTTTCTTGCCCTTCAGATCGGCCAATTTGGTCACTTTACTGCCGTCACGCACGATGATGAGCTGTTTGGCTTCAAAATAAGGCTCAGAAAAATCCATGCTGGCTTTGCGCTCAGGCGTGATCGTCACTGCGGCAATCACAATATCCCGATCGCCAGTATTCAGGCCGGCAAACAAACCTTCCCATGGCGTATTCACGAGTTTAATTTTCAGGCCTGATTTCTGCGCAATCGCTTTGATCAAATCGGCGTCAAAACCGACGATTTCCTTGCTTTGATTGAGTGACTCAAACGGCGCAAAGGTTGCGTCGGTACCGACGTTTAAGACGCGCTCAGCGTGTGCTGGTGCAATAGACAAGCCCAAAGCCAGAGCCAGGGTCGAAAATAGTGTGCGGTAATGCATCTTTCACCTTCTGCCATGCGTAAAAGAGCCCATTCTCATTGCTTTATTTGTAAGCAGCAATGCGAGAAAGTACTACCTTTGAGCATCTTTTGACGCATAACTAGGCAAAAATGAACCGAAATCAAATTTCAGCTTGGCTCGATTCATGGCGCAGCAGCCCAAACGGTAGCTACTGCGCGACAATGCATTAGAAGCTGAGCTTGACCTGCGCTGCCACAAAGCCTTCCACATCGACGGCCTGGATGGTTGGCACAATGAATAAATTCAGACCTAAGTGGTAATCCGTTTCCAGCGAAACCAGAAAGCCGCCAGCCGGTACAATTGGGTAGCCCTTATCGGTATTTTGATAGCCGCTGACCAAGCCAGCTGCCGCACCCAGCGAGAGACTGGCTTTTTCGCTGAACTGCCATTGCAGCGGTGTCCAGCCCAGTTGCGCGTACACCGAGGTGTCGCGCAGCGAGTTCCGGTACGCGCCCAGCATCCAGTGCCAGCGGCCATTGCTACGCTCAATACCAAAGCCAGGGTTGTTTTCGTTCAGATTGTCATCAATCACCGCTTGGCGATCAAAATGGCGGGTGTAAACGGGAATCACCGCCCACGTTTTCCATTCTTTATCGCCATTCATGCCTTGCAGCCAGCTTGGCGTGTAGTCGCCGAAAGACTGATTGCTTGCAGGGCTTTCTTCTGCGTAGGCGCAGGCGCTCAGGAATATACTCCCACAGAGTATAGCTTTGAACGTTTTTTTAATAGTGCTCTTCATTCGTATACCCATTATTCATGGCCAAAGGCCCGATCACGAAGTTGCTTCAGCTCATCACGCAATTGCGCGGCCTTTTCAAATTCCAGATTTTGCGCGGCGTTCATCATTTCTTTTTCGATACGCTTGAGCTCTTTCGCTAGTGTTTTCTGATCCATCTCGGCCACAATGCGCTGCTTTTTCTCCTCCAGCCGCGCTGCTGTGGCTTCTTCTGCGTTATACACGCCGTCGATGATATCTTTAATTCGTTTCACTACGCCGCGTGGTGTGATGTTGTTGGCGACATTAAATGCAATCTGTTTGTCGCGGCGGCGCAGGGTTTCACCAATCGCTTTTTCCATTGAATTGGTAATGCGGTCGGCGTACAAAATCGCTTTACCGTTCAGATTACGTGCCGCACGGCCGATGGTTTGAATCAGGCTGCGCTCGCTGCGCAGGAAACCTTCCTTGTCGGCATCCAAAATCGCCACCAGCGACACCTCAGGAATATCCAAGCCTTCGCGCAATAAGTTAATCCCGATCAGTACGTCAAACACGCCTAGGCGCAAATCGCGCAAAATTTCGACGCGCTCTACAGTATCAATATCCGAGTGTAAATAGCGCACCTTAATGCCATGTTCGGCCAGATAATCGGTGAGCTGCTCGGACATTTTTTTGGTCAGTGTCGTGACCAACACGCGCTCGCCGACGGCGGTGCGCAGCTTGATTTCGGATAGCAGATCATCCACTTGCGTGCCGACTGGGCGCACTTCGATGATCGGATCGACCAGCCCCGTCGGGCGCACGACTTGTTCGACCACTTGGCCTTGGTTTTTCGCCTCATAATCGGCGGGTGTGGCGGAGACGAAAATTGTTTGCGGCATCAGCCGCTCGAATTCTTCAAATTTGAGCGGGCGATTGTCCATTGCGGAGGGCAGGCGGAAGCCGTAATCGACGAGGTTTTCCTTGCGCGAGCGATCGCCCTTATACATCGCGCCGACTTGGCCGATCATTACGTGGCTTTCGTCCAAAATCATCAGGCCATCTTTGGGCAGATAGTCGAGCAGCGTCGGCGGCGGCGAGCCTGCGGGTTTGCCAGAAAAATGCCGCGAGTAGTTCTCGATGCCTTTGCAAAAGCCCATTTCGGTGAGCATTTCCAGATCGAACCGCGTGCGCTGCTCCAGCCTTTGCGCCTCAACCAATTTTTGCTCTTTGTAATAAAACGCCAGCCGATCACGTAGCTCGTCTTTGATCGTTTCAATCGCGCGCATGACGGTATCGCGCGGCGTGACATAGTGGCTGCTGGGGAAAATCGTATACCTGCCTACGCGCTGCTTTACATGGCCGGTGAGCGGGTCAAACAGGCTGATGCGCTCGATTTCGTCGTCGAACATTGATACCCGCACCGCGAGCTCGGCCGACTCGGCGGGGAAAATATCTATTACATCACCACGCACGCGAAAATGCCCGCGCGAAAAGTCCAGTTCATTGCGGTCGTACTGCATCGTCGTCAGGCGTTTGATGATGTCGCGCTGGCCAATTTGCTCGCCCTCGACCAGATGCAAAATCATCGCGTGATACGAGCTAGGGTCGCCTATACCGTAAATCGCCGATACGGTCGCAACGATAATGCAGTCTTTGCGCTCCAGCATCGCCTTGGTCGCACTCAAGCGCATTTGCTCGATATGCTCATTAATCGCCGAATCTTTTTCGATAAACAGATCACGGCTAGGCACATAGGCTTCGGGCTGGTAGTAATCGTAATAACTCACGAAATACTCGACCGCGTTGCGCGGGAAAAACTCGCGCATCTCGGCGTACAACTGCGCCGCCAGCGTTTTATTCGGCGCCAAAATAATCGCCGGCCGGCCGGTGCGCGCAATCACATTGGCCATCGTAAAGGTCTTGCCCGAGCCCGTTACGCCGAGCAAAGTTTGAAAGCGCAAACCATCGTCCAGCCCCTCGATCAACTGATTAATTGCAGTCGGCTGATCGCCTGCGGGCGGGAAGGGCTGAAATAGTTGATACGGCGAGTCGGGATATTCAACAAACATGGGCGGCATCAAGGCGAAGAGGGCAATCGCCTATTGTCGGCTGAACGTCTGTTTAGCTCAAGGGTTCAGGCTCGTTAGAACGTTTGTACTACAGTTGCGATGATTGCAGGCAAAAAAATACCCGCCATCCAGAGATGGCGGGTAAAAATACTGCCGTGAAAACAGTACCAAGCGTAAATTCTTTAGATTGCGCTCTGACGCAGTTGCTCCAGAATCGCTGGGTTTTCCAGTGTGGAAGTATCCGCAGTGATTTCCAGACCCTTGGCGATGTCGCGCAAGAGGCGGCGCATGATCTTACCTGAGCGAGTTTTTGGCAGATTGTCGCCAAAACGGATCTCGTCTGGCTGAGCGATCTTACCGATTTCGTGAGCTACCCATTCACGCAGCTCTTTAGCGATACGTTTGGCTTCTTCACCTTCTGGGCGAGCGCCTTTCAGTACCACGTAGGCAACGACTGATTCGCCTTTGATTTCGTGCGGTTTGCCCACGACGGCGGCTTCCGCTACCAGTGGGTTGGCTACCAGCGCCGACTCAATTTCCATTGTGCCAAGGCGGTGGCCAGATACATTCAATACGTCGTCGATACGACCCATGATCCAGATATAGCCATTCTCGTCGCGGTGCGCCGAGTCGCCAGCCAGATACAATTTGCCGTTGTAGTCTTCTGGGAAGTAGGTTTTCTTAAAGCGATCAGAATCGCCCCAGATATTGCGTACCATCGATGGCCAAGGTTTGCTTACCACGAGGAAGCCGCCTTTGCCCAGATCCACTTGCGCGCCAGACTCATCCACGATGTCGGCCATAATGCCTGGGATAGGCAAAGTGCAAGAACCTGGTTTAGTTGCTACTGCGCCTGGCAGTGGGGCGATCATATTGCAGCCCGTTTCAGTTTGCCACCAAGTATCCACGATTGGGCAACGGCTGCCGCCCACCACTTCGTAGTACCACATCCAAGCTTCTGGATTGATTGGCTCGCCCACTGTCCCCAAGAGGCGCAGTGAAGACAAATCGTATTGTTTTGGCAAATCGCCGCCCAATTTGATCAATGAACGAATCGCAGTTGGCGCGGTGTAGAACGTCGTTACTTCGTGTTTTTCAATCATTTGCCAGAAGCGTGAAGCATCTGGGTATGTTGGCACACCTTCAAACACGACTTGCGTTGCACCAATGCCCAGTGGGCCGTAGGCGATGTAAGAGTGGCCCGTAATCCAGCCCACATCGGCCGTGCACCAGTAAACGTCGGTTTCTTTGTAGTCGAACACCCATTTCATCGTCACTTGCGTGCCGAGCAGGTAGCCTGCTGATGAATGTTGAATGCCTTTTGGTTTACCCGTTGAGCCTGATGTGTACAAAATAAACAGTGGGTGTTCTGCTTCAACCCATTCTGGCTCGCACGTGTCGGCTTGGTCTTTTACCAATTTGTGCCACCAGATATTGCGCTCTTCATTCCAGTGTTCTGGTTTGGTGCTGGTGCGTTGGAACACCACCACTTTTGATACTGACTCGCAACCACCCAAGCCCAAAGCTTCATCGGTGATTGATTTTAGTGGGGTTGCTTTGCCGCCACGTACTGTTTCGTTGGCAGTGATCACGATTTTCGCTTGCGCATCTTGAATGCGATCGCGCAATGCGCCAGCCGAGAAGCCGCCGAATACCACTGAGTGAATCGCGCCGATACGGGCACATGCTTGCATCGCCACTACAGCTTCAATCGTGTGTGGCATATAGATCACGACGCGATCGCCCTTCGCAACGCCCAAAGATTTCAGGCCATTAGCAAATTGGCACACGCGGTGATACAGCTCGCGGTAGGTTACGCGCGTTACTGAGCCGTCATCGGCTTCGAAAATGATCGCTACTTTATTCGCTTTGGTTTCGAGGTGACGGTCGATACAGTTGTACGACACGTTCATCACGCCATCTTCAAACCATTTGTAGAACGGTGCGTTATCGCTATTCAATACTTTGGTAAAAGGTTTTTTCCAGTCGAGCATGGACTTGGCCAAGTCGCCCCAGAAACCTTCGTAGTCGTTGTTCGCTTTCTCGCACAAGGCGTTGTAGCCTTCGATGCCAGAAACGTTCGCATTAACGCGGAAATCATCCGATGGCGGGAACAGACGGGTTTCTTTCAAAACAGAATCGATACCACTCATGCTAAGTACTCCTGCAAGCCAAAACGGTTGGTTAAAATATCTATCGTGGAATGTAAGCGCCTGCGCAAATCAAATCCAATTGTCTTTTCTGATGTATCAAATCAATCTCGCTGATGTGGCGTGTAAGTCGCTGTAAATTAAGATTTATTGGGGTTTTTTCTTAGTTTTTGGAAAATCATCGCGGCCATGAGTGCGTCATTGAGTGGATCGTGCCGAGATAAATGTGGCAAATCCAGATTGCGTAGAATGCTCTCCAGTCGCAGATCGACCTCGGGGTTGTAGGCGCTCACAGTTCGGTCGTA
This sequence comes from Chitinibacter bivalviorum, assembly GCF_013403565.1. NCBI lineage: Bacteria > Pseudomonadati > Pseudomonadota > Betaproteobacteria > Neisseriales > Chitinibacteraceae > Chitinibacter > Chitinibacter bivalviorum. The sequence goes on from NZ_CP058627.1 coordinate 23,017, forward strand.
ATACATGCCAGAAACATCAATCGCTCGGTTGGGTAGCTGAATGCCGAGCCAGGGTTTGAGTTGACGATTGATGACGGCCAAATCAAATTCGAGGTAATACCCGATCAAGGGTCTGGCGCCGATAAAGTTCAATAATTGGCTCAGTGCGTCTTCGATGCTCAGCCCTGTGGCGACGTCTTGGGTGCGCAGGCCGTGAATCGGAATGCTTTTAGGGTCGAGCTGGCCGCTGGGCTTAATCAATAGCGACAATTGATCGGATAATTCAATGCGCGAGCCGCGGATTCGTACCGCAGCAATGCTAATGATTTCCGCCACTTTGGGGTCGAGTGAGGTGGTTTCGCAGTCAATGCTGACCCATTCTTGTTCGGGCTCGGCGGCAAATAAAAAAGCAAATTGAGGATGCCGCAACTGGCTTTGTGCGTAGCGGCGAAGCCAGTAACTGAGCTGGAGACCATTAAACAAACTCATAGCATGCCCAGCTTGAAATGATGGCGAAGCAAGCTGCGAAATTGTTTAACGACGCCAAACGCGTCTTTGAGCAATTCTCGCTCAAGGGCTGTTAATTGCGCGGGGTCGATTAGATTGATTGTCGCTTTGCCACTCAAAATGGCAGCGAGTCCATATTTAAGCTGCAAGCTTTGTAAATAGCTGAGTGTTTCACTTAAATCTTGTGCCATTTGTTCGTCGATGACGTTGCCACCGCACAGCGCCGCCAGCCTGGCATAGCTGTTTTTAGTTTGGATGCGCGCTTCCAGCGCCAAACTGCGCAGGCCGTGCGTGATCGGGAATAGCCCACCTTTTTTCAGATCGAGCACGTTTTGCTGGCCGCTTGTGACTAAACGCGAAAACAGGCTCAGCGGGGTAGGGAAGTGCTCGATTGGAAAAGCAAAGTAGGCCATAAACTGGGTATTGCTATCTAGCCATTTATTAAAATGCTCTTGCAATGTATACAGTAGGGATGTATTGCCCGTAACAGCCGTGGCATCGACCCAAATCGCCAGCTTCATTACATTTTCGCCATTGGGGGTGTAGGTCCAGTCATTGAGTTGTTGCTTGAATTCGCTCACCGTTTTGCGCCACTGCGGCATGCTGACCATGATGCCGCCCGGGCAGGGTGGGTAGCCAAAGCGATGCAAGGCCTCGTTAAATTGTTGGCAAATCGACTCCAAAGCAGGGTGTTGATAATCGTCGGCGATAATCAGCGCATTGTCTTGGTCGGTACGTAGTATTTGCTCGCCGCGTCCTTCTGAGCCCAGGACCAGCAAGCAAACGTGTTGCAACATCTCGGGCGGCGCCAATAGCTGGAATAATTTGGCGAGTAGTTTTTGCCGCAATTCGCCGATCAACTCGGCGATCAAGGTAACTTTCATGCCGCTGTGGTGCAGTAGCTGAATCACGGGCAGGAAGCGATCCGAGGCGGTTTGTAGCTCATCAATGCTGCTGGCGCGATCAATTTGCAATCCAATGCTATGCGGGTTGTTGGCGAGGCTGGCGAGTAAATCCAGCTGCTCAAGTACGCCGATAAGCTGGCCGTGTTGTTGCACCAAAACACGGTGTATGCCGTGGCGGATCATTAATATCATTGCCTGATGTAGCGTGGCATCTGACTCGATACTCAGTAATTGATACGTCGCATGCAGCGCGGCTTTTTCTTGCGCGGGGATGAGCCCTTGGCATACCAGCTTGCGCAAATCGCTTTGCGTAAAAATGCCGCTGCCTTGCTCAGTTTGCACCAGAACCGAACTAATCTGGTACTGCTCAAGGCATTGGGTGGCTTCTAACACGCTAGCATCAGCGGCAATATAATGAATCGGGCTGAGTGCTGCATCGCGCACTCGGCTTAACATTTGCGTGGCTTGACTGAGCTGATGAGGGCTGGGCGTGAGTTCAGCAATGCGGCGCGCGACATCTTGATAAAAATAGGCCGCAAAAGTGGCGTTACGCTGACTCAACTGCAAAATATGCTCGCGCGGAATACGCCACAACAAGGTGTCTTCCTGAGCGATAAAGGCGTGGGGGCATTGCCCTTCAAGCACTGCTTTGCCGTCAAATAATTCATGTTCGGCAAAATAGACGTCTTGTTCGACGCCGCCGACGACTAAGCCTTTCATAACTACGAAAAGCGCCAGCATCGGGCTATTGGGCACAATAATATTGCTGCCCGCGGCGTAATATTCGATATCAAGGTGTTTGAGCAGTTCGTTGCGTTCTAAGGCGGTGAGCGCGTCAAACGGTGGATATGAGAAATCAAATGGCGTTGACACCTGTAGCCTCCTGCTAAACACCAAGAAAAACGCCCCACCGTATTCAGGATTGGGGCGCTTTCAAACAATCCCCTTGTTATTACAAGGGGTATATTTCTAGATTAATGCTCAGAAGCACCTTCTGCGCCAATACCCGTCATAGAGCGGATGAATTGAGCGTCAAATTTACCGCGTTCTTTCTGTGCTTGTTCGCTGTTGTCTGTTACTGAGAACAACCAAGTAAAGAAGAATGCCGCGCTCATTGAGAAGAGTGCTGGGTTTTTGTAGGCAAACAATTCAGAGCCTTTAGCGTGGCCAAGTACATCAACCCACACTGCTGGTCCCAGAATAATCAGTACCACGGCAGAAACCAGGCCAATCGCGCCACCCATCACTGCACCACGAGTTGTCAGGTTTTTCCAGAACATCGACAAAATCAGTACTGGGAAGTTTGCTGATGCCGCGATCGAGAATGCCAGGCCGACCATGAAAGCAATATTTTGCTTTTCAAAGATGATACCGAGCAGCATGGCAACGATACCCAGTGCGACGGTCGTCATTTTTGAAACGCGGATTTCATCGGCTTCGTTGGCTTTGCCTTTCTTGATGACCGAAGCGTACAGATCGTGCGATACCGCAGAAGCGCCTGATAGCGTCAAGCCAGCAACCACCGCCAAGATCGTGGCGAAAGCAACCGCTGAGATAAAGCCCAAGAACAAGTCGCCACCGACGGCATCAGCCAGGTGAATTGCGGCCATATTCGAGCCACCGATCAGCGCGCCTGCGGCGTCCTTAAAGGTCGGATTGGTCGATACCAGTACGATTGCACCAAAACCGATAATAAAGGTCAGGATGTAGAAGTAACCGATAAAGCCTGTGGCGTAGAACACTGATTTACGCGCTTCTTTGGCATCTGCTACGGTAAAGAAGCGCATCAAGATGTGTGGCAAACCAGCTGTACCAAACATCAAGGCCAGACCGAGTGAAATAGCATCAATTGGGTTCGAGACCAAACCGCCAGGTGCCATGATATTGGCCTTAGCCGCTTTGGCCGCAGATTCAGCCAAGGTCGTTGCTGAGGCTACCACAGCTGAAGCATTGGGTGCATTGCTAGCGACCGCTTGAGCGGCTGCTTCAGAAGCAATCGCGGCTTTGTGCGCCAACGCTTGTGCGCCTGCGTGTTTAACATCAACTGCTTGTTGGAATAGGGTTTCAAAGCTAAAGCCGGCGTGTTTCATAACCATGAAGGCCATAAACGAAGCACCCGACAACAGCAAGATCGCTTTGATGATCTGTACCCAAGTCGTGGCCAACATACCGCCAAACGTCACGTACAAAATCATCAAAATACCAACCAAGACAATCGCGTAGGTGTAATCCAAACCGAATAGCAGTTGGATTAATTTACCCGCGCCGACCATTTGCGCAATCAGATACAGCGCAACGACGACCAAGGTGCCCGTTGCAGCAAAGACGCGAACTGGTGTTTGTGCGAGGCGATAAGATGCGACATCGGCAAAAGTGTATTTACCCAAGTTGCGCAGGCGTTCTGCCACCATAAAGGTGATCACTGGCCAGCCAACCAGAAAGCCGATCGAGTAGATCAAGCCATCGTAGCCGGTGGTAAATACCATGGCAGAAATACCGAGGAAGGACGCCGCTGACATATAGTCACCGGCAATGGCCAAACCATTTTGAAAACCGGTAATGCCGCCGCCGGCAGCGTAAAAGTCTTTCGCTGAACGTGTGCGACGGGCTGCCCAATAAGTAATACCGAGCGTAAATGCAACAAACACCAAAAACATCACGATGGCGTGAACATTCAAGCTGCGTTTTGCTACCGCGCCTTCAATTGCCCCTGAGGCCCAGCTTGGCATGCTTGAGAGTGCAAACAAGCCTGCAAAGCCTAATTTTTGTAGGAATGATTTCATTTTTTAGCGTCCTCAACCACTTCACGAGTGAGTTGGTCAAATTCGGTATTGGCGCGGCGAACATAAATGCCGGTTAATACGAAAGCCGAAACGATGACAAAAATACCCACTGGAATGCCCAGTGTGGTGACGCCATTGCTCAGTGGTGTGCCAAGTGTTGCGGGCGAAAATGCGACGAGCAGAATAAAACCGTAGTAAATCACCAACATAGCAATGGTCAGCATCCAGGAAAATCTGGAACGAGTTGCCACGAGCGCGTGAAATTTTGGATTATTCTGGACGCGTTCAATCATTGAATCATGCATACGCTGCCTCCTGTGAAGAGTAAAAAGCTAAATTTAGCCATTCCCATAACAAATGTAAGCGCCATTCTATTTTTGGGCTAATTGCTTTTTCTGATGCAAATAATCACTGAAAGTTATGTTGTGTTGCACGAGGCTTACTTTTTTGTTTGTAATCAAGGATTTTTGACTACATTCTGAGGCAAGCTTTATGCCACGATGTGGCAACTTTAGGTGATAATTGCGGGATGGAACTCTATCAATTACGTACTTTTGTGACTGTGGCGCAACAAGGGCACTTAACGCAAGCTGCTGAATTGTTGCATTTATCTCAGCCAGCGGTGACCGCGCAGATCAAGGCGCTCGAAGAGCAATTTGGTCTGGCTTTGTTTGATCGCTACCCAGGTGGCGTCTCCTTGACCGAGGCGGGTAAGTTGTTGATGCCTGAAGCTGAGCAAATTTTGGCGCAAGCGCGAGATTTATTGCATAAGGCTAAAGCACTGCAGGGTGAGCCCAAGGGGAAGGTGAGGATAGGCACGATTGGTGTGCCGGCTCGGCTGAAGTTGGGCGCATGGTTGTCTTTATTACGCAAAGAATTTCCGCTGATAACCGTGCAAACAACGCACGGTATTTCGGTCAGTATCTTAAATGAAGTGCGGAAAAAATCACTGGATGCGGGCTTTTATTTAGGACGCAATCCCTATCAAAATGTCATGACGCTGCCTTTGGGGGAAATTGGCTTTTGCATTGCGCTGCCCGTTTCTTTGGCTGAAGAATACCAAAACGCTGATTGGGCCAAATTGGGTGAAGCTCCCTGGTTGGGCTTATCGCAATACACCAGCTTGGCGGATATATCGCAGGAATTATGGCGTAGTCAGAATATTGCGCCCAAAGTGGTGGGCGAGTTTGACGAAGAAGCCACTTTGCTCGAGTTGATCAAAACAGGCGTTGGGATTGGTATTCTGGCTGAGCGCACCGCGCAACGTTTTGCGTCCGATGGCTCTATCGTGTTGTGGCGCAATGGCGAGGTAGTTACGCGAGCGCCGTTGCAGTTTATTTATTCAGGCGAGCGCAGTAGCGATCCGATGATACATAAATTATGTTCAACGTTAAGTGCGGTGTGGCAACTAGAATAATGGGGCAGGGGTATGTGCTGGAAGATCTTTCTAGTTAAGGTATTTAAAGCTATACCCTGAGTATTGTTTATTTTTGCGCAAACAAAAACCCCGCCGAGGCGGGGTTTCGAGTATGGTCACCAGCACTGAATTACTTCAGTTTGGTTTCCTTGTAGATCACGTGCTTACGAGCAACGGGATCGAACTTCTTGATTTCCATCTTTTCTGGCATGGTACGTTTGTTTTTGGTCGTGGTGTAGAAGTGACCAGTACCTGCAGAAGATTCGAGCTTGATCTTATCGCGCATCTTAAATTACCTCGGAATTATAGTTCGCCGCGGGCGCGCAAGTCAGCCAATACTGCGTCGATGCCTTTCTTGTCGATCAGGCGCAATGCAGCGTTAGAAACACGCAAACGGATGAAGCGGTTTTCGCTCTCAACCCAGAAACGGCGTGATTGCAGATTCGGGAGGAAGCGGCGTTTTGTTTTGTTGTTGGCGTGGGAAACGTTATTCCCGGTCATCGGGCCTTTGCCGGTGACTTTGCATACTCGTGCCATGATTCTTGTCCTAACGTCGGAACTGGAAAAGTCCACGTTTATATCACAAATCGCCCTTTGAGTTCAAGTCAAAGGTGCAAAATGCAGGGTTAATCGGAATAAGTGGTGCCCAAGCTGTTGTAATACGGTGCAAATTTCACGCTACAACAGCTTTAGCTGCGTCGCCCATCCCGAAAGGTGTAGCCGCCTGTCATTGGTGGTGGGCGCTATACAGCGCAATTCAATTCACGCGAGTGTTACTGCGAAAGCTCATACGCTGTTATTCACTGGCTGGAGCCAGCACAGTTCGGTTGCCGTTACTTTCCATCGAGCTGACCAAACCGGCGCTTTCCATTTGTTCAATCAGACGCGCGGCGCGATTATACCCGATTCGCAGCTGTCTTTGCACGGATGAAATGGATGCGCGGCGACTTTTCATGACGAACGCGACGGCTTCATCATATAAAGGGTCGGTGTCCTCGGTACTATTACCGTCCCCGCCCAGTGATGCATTGCCCGCACTTTCGGCGTCAAAGCCGCCATTAAGGATGCCTTCGATGTATTGAGGCTCACCCATTTCTTTAAGGGAGTCGACTACGCGATGTACTTCATCATCGGCCACAAAGGCACCATGCACGCGTAGTGGATAGCCGCTGCCCGGCGGTAGGAACAACATGTCACCTTGCCCCAACAGCGCCTCTGCACCCATTTGATCCAGAATCGTCCGGCTATCGATCTTGCTGGATACCTGAAACGCGAGTCGTGTTGGGATATTGGCTTTAATCAGGCCGGTAATTACATCCACGGATGGGCGTTGGGTGGCCAAAATCAAATGTATGCCTGCGGCGCGAGCTTTTTGCGCCAAGCGGGCGATGAGTTCTTCAATTTTTTTGCCGGCCACCATCATCAAATCGGCAAATTCATCAACGACCACAACAATAAATGGTAAATGTTCGAGCGGCTCTGGATCATCCGGTGTCAGCGTAAATGGATTGGTCAGTTTTTTACCGGCTTTTTCCGCGTCTTTGACTTTCTGGTTGTAGCCCGCCAGATTGCGTACGCCTAAGGCGCTGAGCAGGCGATAGCGTTTCTCCATTTCAGCCACGCACCAGTTCAACGCATTGGCTGCGAGCTTCATATCGGTGACAACTGGCGCCAGCAAATGCGGAATCCCATCGTAAATCGACAATTCGAGCATTTTCGGGTCGATCATAATAAAGCGCACTTCGTCCGGTGTGGCTTTGTACACAAGCGATAAAATCATCGCATTCACGCCGACCGATTTACCTGAGCCCGTAGTACCGGCGACCAGCATATGTGGCGCTTTGGCCAGATCGGTAACGATGGGTTTGCCGGTAATGTCTTTGCCCAGGACCAGCGTTAATTTGCTGGCCATCGAGTGATAGGCTTCGCTCGACATGATTTCCGACAGGCGAATCATCTGGCGCGTTGGATTGGGTAATTCCAAGCCCATATAGGTTTTGCCGGGAATCGTCTCTACGACACGAATCGACACCAAGCCCAGCGCGCGGGCTAGGTCTTTCATTAGATTCACAATCTGTGAGCCTTTGACGCCAACAGCCGGCTCGATCTCGTAACGTGTAATAACGGGGCCTGGATAAGCGGCAACGACTTTGACTTCAACATTAAAGTCGGCCAATTTGCGCTCGATCAGTTGCGAGGTAAATTCCAGCGTTTCTTTGCTAATTGTTTCCTGTGCGACAGGCGCGGGAGCAAGCAAGCCCAAGGAAGGCAAGGAGCCATCGCCAAAAGCGGCAATGCTTGGATTGGGTTTTTTGCTCTGTGCTACAGGGGCCGGAGGCAGATCCTCTTCTGCAAACAGCAAGGGCTGTGCGGCTTGTTTAGCTTCGAGGATTTGCTGTTTTTCTAGTTCTTTCTTTTCTCGTTCCAGTTTTTTTGCGATGGGGACATCAACTTGCGGCGTTTCGATAATTAAAGGCGCTTTGTCGTCTTGTTTCTTTTTGGCTTCAGACACCTTTTGCTCGCGCATTTTTTTGGTTTCGCGGCCGATTTTTCTATCTTGTGCGGCTTGGAATGCAGAATGGATTTTTTCTATGCCCCATTCAATGGCTGCCCCAATGTTTTCCATGACATTGAGCCAAGACAGGCCTGTGAAGAGTGATATACCCAGCCCCATCGTCGCAAATAGCAACAGCGTTGCGCCGCTAAAGCCAAAGCTTTTCATCAGCCAACCGCCCAGCGATAGACCTAGAATCCCGCCTGGAACATGTGGCAAGGACACCGTCATGCTATGTAGACGCAAAGCTTCAAGGCTGGCGCTGGATAAGATAATCAGCGCAAAGCCTAGGCAGGCCAGAAAAACGAGCGGTTTGGAAGACTCAGTGACGCGGTCGATGCGGCGATAGCCCCATAAAATGGCAGCCAAGCAAAAGACGATCCACCACCAAGCAGAAAAGCCGAAGCAATATAACAATACATCGGCCACCCATGCGCCAAAGGTACCACCTCGATTGTGAATCACTGTTTCGGTGGCGCTATGTGACCAGCCTGGGTCAGAGCGATGGTAGCTGGTGAGGACGAGGATTAGATAGCCCAGCAAAACGACGAGCAATAGCCACCAAGATTCTCGCAATAAATTAGCGACAGGGGCAGGCAGCGCTGCGCGCGTCGAGATGTTGGCAACATTTTTCTTGCGAAACAGGGGCATGGTTCAATTTGTCGGAATCGATAGCTTTCGCGATTATAACGGCAAGCCCGTCTTGTGCAGGGGAAAAGCGACGAATGCTGGCAAATTAATCCAAAAAGCGCTGCTGCCACGCCAAATATTGCGCATAAACTGCCTGATTGTATTGTTCTTTGTCGCTAAATTGTTGCGCTTGGATGGGGTCAAAGACGTGGTAATGCACGACGGGGTTAGGCGTGGTTATCATGAGCCAGATTTTGGTGAGTAAATGCTCACCTGCCTGCCATTCAAATTGTGCCTGTGCTTCATGATGTAAAAATACCGGCAAAATGGGCACTCCTGTCGCTAGTGAGGTGGCAAACGCGCCAAATAAAAAACGTGGCGCTATTCTGCGGCCTTTGCATCCGCCTTCGGGATAGAGCGCAATATTGTCGCCCGAATTGACCGCGTCGATCAGTGCTTGTTGCGCCGCTTGGCGAGAGTCTTTGCTTTCTCGCTCAACAAAGAGGGTTCCCGCTGCTTGAGCAATTTTGCCAACCAGAAACCATGTTTTGACTTCGACTTTGGCTAAGCTGCGAACACGAAAAAGGGCCGGAATACCCACGTCTTCCAGAGCAGATGGGTGATTAGCGATCAGGATATAGTGTTCAGGTAGTTGCCCTTGATAATGCTGATGCAGGCGTAATTGAACACCTAGTGCGCGGATAAAACAGCGGCACCAGCTTTGAAATAAGCTGGGATAAATCACTTTAAGCCATTGTGCAGGTAATAGTGATAGCGCCACCATCGCGAGCGTGAATAGCGCTAAATCCAGCCAAGCAATGCAGCGCACGAAGAGGCGACATAGGGGAATCATGGTGTTTCCTAGGCGCTAAGTTATTTTGACTATAGCGACTGGGAAACTGATTTGTGTAGGAAATGCAGAATGAGCAAATAATTTTGGCTGATGGGTTGGGTATGTGCTTGAATGTAATATCTTGCTTTGATTTGGGGGATATACCCTAGTGATGTAGGAAACCTGCCAATTTGTTTTCGAGTAAGCGAGGGTTTTCACCATTGGCAATGGTCACGAGGCCTTCGGCGACCATTTCGCGACGACGCACTTCGAGCATGATGTAGTGTTTGAGTTTATTGGAAATCGGCAGCAGGATTAAGTTGGCTGCGCCTACGCCGTAAATCGTTGCGACAAAGGCGACGGCAATCCCCGCCCCAAGCTTAGAAGGGTCGGTTAGATTTTCCATCACGTGAATTAGGCCAAGTACCGCGCCCAAAATACCAAAAGTGGGCGAGTAGCCACCGGCCGATTCCCAGATCTTGGCTGCTGCGCGGGCTTGATCTTCATACGCATCGATATCGAGCTCAAGTGCACGGCGTACGGTTTCGGGCTCGGCGCCATCGACCACCATTGTTAAACCACGTTTTACAAATGGATCTTTTTCGCTATTTAGATAGGCCTCAAGTGCCAGTAAACCGCCACGGCGCGCTTGATTACCCCAATTCATTAAGGTGCTTAAAACTTTGCGAAAATCCATCGATGGGGGAAAGAAAATCCAGCGCAGCATTTTAATGCCAGCAATAAAGTGCCGCATTTCGGTTTGCAACATCACCGCGCCGGTGGTGCCGCCAATCACGATCAAAAAGGCGGTGAACTGAACGAGCGAGCCGATATGACCGCCTTCGAGCCAATGCCCCAGCACAATGGCGGTTAAACCTAAAATAATGCCTAAAACGCTAATTTTATCCATTTAGATCAGCCAGTCTTTGAGTTTACCGCGCAGTCGGGCGACTGCTTGGCTATGGAGTTGGCAAACACGCGATTCGGATACGCCTAGGACGGCGCCGATTTCTTTGAGATTGAGTTCTTCGTCGTAATACAGCGCCATCAGTAGTTTTTCGCGTTCTGGCAAGCCACTAATTGCTTCAATCAGGTGCCCGCGGAACGATTCATCGCTTAAGACATCGGCCGGATTGGCGCTGTGGTCGGCGGCATATTGATCGAGCTGATCGTTTTCGCCCTCAACTTCGAAATCTTCATAGTGCAATAACTGGTGGCCGCGAGCATCACCGAGCATGGTTTGGTATTCGTCGAGCGGAATATTGAGCGCCTGAGCCACTTCGCCCTCGGTGGGCTGACGGCCTTGTTGTTGCTCCAGCGCCACGATCGCACGCTCGATTTCGCGCATGTTTTTTCGCGCCTGACGAGGCAGCCAGTCTGCACTGCGCAGCTCGTCCAACATGGCGCCACGGATGCGTTGGCTGGCGAAGGTTTCAAACTGCACGCCAGCATCAATATCAAAATTGCGGGCAGCTTCCATCAAGCCCATTAAGCCTACTTGGATTAAGTCGTCGACATCAACGCTGGCGGGCAGCTTGCTGATCATGTGATAAGCAATTTTTCTGACCAAGGGCGCATGTTGTTGCACGCGATCTTCTTCGCTAGAGCTTTGGGTGCTGCGATAAAGTGAAAGGGCGCGATTGGATGACATGATAACAGCGTAAACGGAATGTCCTTTAGTGTAGCTGACTAATTGAGGTTTGACGAAATCAGATGTTGTTCTAATTGATTTAGTAACGATGCCAATGCTTGTTGATAGCCTTTTGCCGCCGTTTCTGGTTGAGCGTCGGCAATCACTTGCTCGGCGGTCAAAGTGAAACTCTCTGACTTGGCATGGTTGCTGAGCAAGAATTGCACCCTGATCAAGACTTTGGGGTGATGCACGTCGCTGACGTCGATATACATTGCGAGTAATTCGCCTTCGAGCTGCCATGGCGCAATCAGGCTGCTGCCGGTTGGATAAACCTGACTAAATAAGCCGCTTTGCGCCAACCATTGGCGAGTTTGCTGGGTGATTTGTACCGTGGGTGTTGCCAAAAAGCCGTGATAGGGGTCGGCAACAAAGCGCTGTTCGCTCTCTTTATATAGAAATGCCATGTCCCGATATGGGGCGGTGCTGCGTAACTCATTGACTTGGAGTGCGCCAAATTGAGCGCTCTGGCTGGTACCGCTACGCTGGGTTTGCAGCAAATAATCTTGGCGCGCAGGCGGCGTGCTGCTGCAGGCGGTGATGAGCATGATGCATACAATAATCAGTGCATTTTTCATGGTTTGGGCGGGATATAGGGTTTGGGTGGCTCGGCAAACAACAGACTGCTAGGGCGTTGATTGGCTTTCTCGCTCAGGGCTTTCAGATTCGCGCTGGTGCTGCTGAGGTTATCAATGATTTGTTGTAAATCACCCTCACGCTGCGCGCTCAAATGATCAAGGCGCAGCGTAATTTTGTCGATGCGCTGCACAGCGCTGGCTAACTCTGGGCTGGCGAGTAGAGTTTTGGCCGAATGTGCTGCACTGGCAAAGTCATTGCTGGCAGTACGCAGTGCAGGTTGCTCCAATATAGTTTTCAAGGCTTGATTGGTTTCTCGTGCTTCGCTAATCAGCTGGCTGCTTTCGCTGGCAATTTGCGCGAGTGGCATCGCATTGATGGTGCCGAGCAATTGACTAGTCTGTTGGCTTAATTGTTTGGTGGGAATGTCTTGTAGCTTCTGATTCATCGTGATTAGGGTTTGATTCACCAAATCGACGGTTTTGTCGAGATCGACGCGTTGCAATTTGGCCATTAAATCCTGTGCGCTCCCCAAAATTTGATTCACCGTACTATTGGTCGAGGGGATGTAGAGGTATTTAGGCTTCCATGCAAAGGGCAGAGTGTGTTGATCCGCGTTGCTGACATAATCAATTTCAAGGTAACTGGTGCCTGTGAGCCCTTGCGGCGCCAATTTGACACGTAAGCCCTTGGCAATTTCGCCATCGAGCTCTTGCTGCTGTGCATTGTTGAGATCATGTTTCCCAAACAGCGCATTTTGTAGGGTGGCTTCTACCAAAACGTATTGTTTGCGCTGGGTGTTGGGCAGTTCACCCTCGTAGCGATTGTAGGTAAAGGTGATGGCGCTGACTTCGCCGACGGCGACGCCACGGTAACGCACTTTGGAGCCGACATCGAGCCCGCGAACGGATTCGTCAAAATAGGTTTCGAGCATAATTTTGGGTTGCCACCAGCGACCACTGCCAATCCCGATCAGCAGTGCTGCACCTAAAATCAGCGTGCCGATAATAAATAGCCCAAGGCGGAAATTCGAACGATGTTGCATAGGTTTCGTTAACCCTCGACTCGAAGTGGGCGTTGCGCATTAAAAAAGCTCGATACACGACGATCGCTCGATTGAGCTAAGGCTGCTGGTGTGTCGATGGCCACAATGCCTTTGATGGTTTTGTCTAGCATAATTGCCCGATCTGCAATGGCCGCAATACTGGCCAATTCATGGGTTACCACCACAATGGTGACGCCTTGGGTTTCAGCAAGGCGACGAATAAGCTGATCAAGTTCGGCCGAGGTAATCGGATCAAGCCCAGCGGAGGGTTCATCCAAAAACAAGATTTGCGGATCCAGCGCCATCGCGCGGGCAATCGCCGCGCGTTTTTGCATCCCGCCTGATAATTCAGATGGGAAAAAATCGGCAAATTCTTCTAGCCCAACCAATCGTAATTTGAGCCGCGCCAGTGTGTCTATCGCGATGGCATCCAACTCGCTAAAGCTACTAAGCGGCAGCGTAATATTATCCAGAATACTCATCGAGCCAAAGAGTGCGCCAGATTGATACATAACGCCAATTTTGCGCAGTATAGCCTCACGATCCTTGTAATTAGAGCCTACTAGCTCATTACCCACTATCTGTATGCTGCCAGAGCGTGGGGGGTAAAGGCCGATCAGATGTTTGAGCAGTGTCGATTTGCCGCAGCCCGAGCCGCCAAGTATCGTCACCACTTCACCTTTTTCAATGCTAAAGCTCACATCTTCCAAGATCGAGCGATCGCCCCAGCCACAGTACAGATGATTGACTGCAATACTCGGATTCATCGCCTACCAGCCCAGATGATAGTAAACGACCGCGAAAATGCCGTCGGTGATCACCAGTAATACCAAAATATTCACCACTGCACGGGTGGTCGACGCACCGACCGCACTTGCGCCAGTGCCTGTACTGAGGCCACGAAAGCAGCCGACCGAAGCCACAACAAGACCAAAAGCGGCCGCCTTGAGCATGCCGCTAAAAAAATCCGTTGCATCAACTTGAGTGCTCACTTGCGTCCAGAACGTCGACATCGGTATGCCAAACCCTTCCATCACCAAAGCACCGCCGAGCAAACTAATCACTTCGGCACAAATGGCCAGCAATGGCAGCATTAATAAACCCGCCAGCAAACGCGGCAACACCAGAAAATGCATTGGGTCATAGCCAAATGTCACCAGCGCATTGATTTCTTCATTTACTTTCATCGTGCCAATTTCGGCAGCAAATGCCGCGCCCGAGCGGCCAGCTAGTACGATGGCTGTCATCAAGGGGCCAAGCTCGCGGATCATCGATAGCCCGAGCAGATTGGCGACAAAAACCTCGGCGCCAAATTGGCGCATCGGGATGGCCGATTGAAACGCCAGAATAATCCCGAGTAGCAGTGAAATCAGGCTAATAATGGGCAGAGCATTGGCTCCGGTTAATTCGCATTGCCGAATAAACTCGCCCCAGCGTACATGCTGTGGTTGGCGCAGCGCCACCGCAAACACGCGCGCGGCTTCACCGATAAAGCTGATCTGGTCTTTAAAATCATTGAGCGCAATGCGGGCCGTAATGCCGATTTGGCTAATCCACGGCGTGGGGGGCTTTGGGGCTGGTGCTTGCAGTGCCAGCTGAGGATCAAGCGCGGCCAGCAGGCGTTGGCAATCGTCATTGACGCCTTGCAATAGCACGCCTTGCTGGCTGAGTTCAAACAACATCGCTGCGCCCGCACCATCGCATTGCCTAACTTCGCTCAGATCGAGTGCTTGCGCTTGCCAGTTAATCTGGCGACTTTGCCGCCAGATAGGGGCGATGCTCGCCAGTGTTAAATCACCCGCGAGGTAATACGTTTGATCGCGCAAGGTCAGGCTGAGTTTGGCTTCAGCCATGGTGTAGCCTTTCTTGTAGCAAGCGCGATGATTCAACCAGACGATGAACAAAATGCCCCGCCGAATCATGCCCTGCACTAGGGGGTATCCAGCGCAAGATAACGTCTGCTAATTGCCGCATCGCCATACTGGCCTCGGTATCTGGAAATGCCTCGATCACGGTCTTGCCCAGCCGGGTGGCACGATTCAGCAGTGGGTCTTCGGGTACGTAGCCGATCAACTTGAGTTGCAGGGCAGAACCCAAAAATTGCTGCGTGACCGTGCGTAGGCGTTCAAATAAAGCCATCGCTTCGCCCAGGCTTTCAACGCGGTTGACCAAAATGCGAAAATCGCGCCGCGCATAATCCTGCGCCAATTGTTTGATCGTAGCGTAGGCATCAGTCAGCGACTCGGCTCGATTGGACAGCACGACGACGACATCATCGGCCGCCAGACTCAGGCTGGGAATGCCGGTGCTGCCCATTGGTCGCGTATCGAGCAAGAGATAATCAACATGCTCGGTAATCGCTTCAAACTCGGCGGCAAGCCAGTGCTGCTCGGCGTCGTTTAGGCGTGAAATAATCTGCGGGTTGCTGGCGATGGATAAAATCTGAAAGCCGTGTCGAGTCTCGACAATGCTATCGGCCAGACTTGCTTCGTGGCGTAGGACATGCTCCAAGGTAAAACCTTGGCTCAGTTGCAGTCGGGCGCTGATATTTTGTGTGCCGCTAAATTCATCCAGAATCAGCACTTCACGCTGGCGTTCAGCCAACGCAGCAGCCAGATTGATCACTAACGTTGTGGTACCCGAATCGCCACGTCCACCGCACAGGCTAATGCTACGACAAGTAGGAGGGCTGACCAATTGACGCAAGCCGGCGGCTTGGTCTTGCCAGCGTTTAGGCACGGGCACCGCCTAGGCTCAGCGTGAAATCGGTGGGGGTATCTTGCGTACTCATAAACAAGGGATATTCATCGCGTTGCAACTGAAAGACGCCTTGATCTTGCTGATTTTTGAAGGCCCGATCAAGTAAATATGCCAAGTTGGCACGATGCAGGTCTTCAGGCACGCGCTGGCCATTGGTTACAAATTGCAGTGGCAATTTATGGCGAATCGCCACATCGAGGCAACCGCCCAGTGAGACGGTTTCATCAAGCTTGGTCAAAATGCAGCCCAGCAAATGATGATTGCGATAACGCCGCGCCACATCATCAAGCGTGCCGGCTTGCGCATTAGCCGCCAGCAGTAAAATAGTGCCGACATTATCGTGCCCAAGCATGGCGAGCTGTTCACCAATGCGTTGATCGCGTTGCCCCATCCCGACGGTGTCGATCAGCACCAAATGCCGATCGCTCAACTCGCCCAGCGTAAGCTGTAAATCGGTTTCGTCTTTTACGTCGTGCACGGGCACACCCAGAATGCGGCCGTAAATGCGTAGCTGATCATGCGCACCGATCCGGTAGCTGTCTGTGGTCAGTAGCGCGACCGATTGCGGGCCATAGGCGAGTGCGGCACGTGCGGCCAATTTGGCCACCGTGGTGGTTTTACCAACGCCAGTCGGGCCAATGAGCGCATAAATGCCGCCACGTGCAATCAGATCATCCGATGCGGCCGTCGCAGGCAGATTGTGCGCTAAGGCGGCTTTGACCCATTTGACGCCGGTTTCAAGACTCATGCCGCTGGGCATTTTGTCGATCAGTTGCCGTGACAGGGCGGCGCAAAAGCCGCTTGCGAGCAGTTGGCGCAAAATTTCAAGTTTTTCAGGCGCGTGTTTGGATAACTCACCCCACGCCATGCCGGCCATTTGGCTTTCGAGTAGGCCGCGCAACATGCGGATCTCGCGCGCGATGTCTTGCATTGCTTCGTGATCGACTGGCGCAGGCGCGGGTTTGGCGGGCTCGTCTTCAAAGCTAAAGGTGGGCAGCGCTTTATGCTGAGTTTCGGTAACGACCGGACGACGCGTTGGCGCTGGGCGCGCAGCCGCTGGCTCGCTTGTGTAATCAGGGGTATATCGCTCTGAGCTACGTTCTGCATTGCGTTGGCTTGCATACTGCGTCAAAGAGATTTCATTGTTTTCGCGCTCAAAGCTGGGCTCGGCTGGCCGAGATTGGCGATTGCTACGCAGTACCGAGGGCGCTTCATAAGCGATATCGGCGGTACTGGGCTCGCTTTCATCATCGGGGATGGCGTACGAGCGGGCCAAGGCTTTGGCGATATTCGGGCTGGGCGCTTCGGATTGCGCCGAATTCATCAGTCGGGCGCCATTTTGTGCTGCGCGCGGCGACGGTTTGGCAGGCGTTGCCACCGTTTGCACATTGGTCAGCGCCGCCACATCGGCGTCTGCGACGGCCATGATTTCTATCCCACCGCCGGCGACTTGGCGGTTCGAGAGGATGAGCGCGTCCGGGCCAAGTTCATCACGAACTTGGCGTAGCGCTTCACGCGTAGTGGCACCGAAGAATTTTTTGACGACCATAGCTGGGGATTATCGCTGCTCAGGGCAATCTACACAAATCATCTGCGCGTCTGAAGTCAGAAATTTGCTCGTTTGTTGCAAGAATTTACACGTGCTGCTAATTATTCGCGCCAAGCACACCAATAATGCGCAGCGTTTTTGATTCTGGGATTTCTGTGTGGGCAATGACGCGCAAATTGGGAATCGATCGTTTTAGGAAGCGAGAGAGCATGGGCCGCAATTGCGAGGGCGTAATAATGACTGGATTAATGCCCTGCATTTCGAGTTGCTCGGACAATTGTGCTGCTTGCTGTAGCAGGCGCTCGGCGAGCCCCGGCTCGAGCCCACCTTGCGATTTGCCGCTGGCCGCTGACATCAGGATGTTTTCCAATTGCGGCTCGAGTGCGACAACTTGCAGCTCGTTCTCGCCTGGGAAAAGCTGATGCACAATCGCGCGACCTAAGGCCACGCGTACCGCCGAGGTCAGGTCATCAATATCGCCTGTACGGGGAACATTTTCACCCAAGGTTTCCAAAATCGTGCGCAAATCGCGAATATGCAAGCCGTCGTCGAGGAGGTTTTGCAATACTTTTTGCAAAGTACCCACGGGAACCACTTTGGGGACAAGTTCTTCGACCAGCTTGGGTGATTCTTTGGCGAAATGGTCGAGTAGCGATTGAACCTCTTCGCGACCGAGTAGCTCGGCGGCGTGCGATTGCAGAATATTCGAAATATGTGTTCCAACGACCGTGGATGCATCCACCACGGTGTAGCCCATCGCTTGCGCCTGATCGCGCATGCTGCTCTCAACCCAAGTAGCGGGTAGGCCAAAGGTGGGGTCGGTGGTGGCGGTGCCGGGCAGATTGCCAGCGGCATTGCCCGGATTGATCGCTAGCCATTGACCGAGAAAGGCTTCGCCCATGCCGACATCCACGCCTTTGAGTTGAATACGATACTGATTAGGGCGTAATTCCAGATTGTCGCGAATATGGACGGCGGGAACGAGAAAACCGAGTTCTTGCGCGATTTTTTTTCGAATGCCACGAATGCGGCGCAGTAGTTCGCCATCTTGATTGCGATCGACGAGCGGAATGAGGCGATAGCCAACCTCCAGCCCAACGGGGTCCACTGCTTGGACATCATTCCAGCTGACTTCTTGTAACGGCGCCTCCGCGGGGGCCGCAGGTGGCGCGCCGGGCGTGGCACCACCCGCTGCGCCGGATGCACCGCCGCCACTCATTGCGGTTTGCAGATTGTTTTGTTCGGAATACCAAGCCAGACCACCCGCGATTAATGCCATCAGTAAAAAAGCAAAGTGGGGCATGCCAGGGATAAGACCTAGCACGGCCAACACGCCGGCGGTTACATACATGACCTGTGGGCGAGAGAACAGCTGGCCAAGAATCTGCTCGGATAAATCCTGATTCGTACCAACGCGCGAAACCACGATACCGGCGGCCACCGAAATAATCAGCGCGGGCACTTGTGCCACCAAGCCATCACCGATAGTCAGTAAGGTGTAGGTTTTAGCCGCATCGCCAAAAGCCATATCGTGCTGGATCATGCCGACGAGCAAGCCACCGATCAGATTGATCACCATGACCAAAATACCGGCCACAGCATCGCCGCGTACGAATTTACTCGCACCATCCATCGAGCCGAAGAAATTGGCTTCGTCGGAGATTTGGGCGCGGCGAGTGCGGGCCTCTTCTTCGCCAATCAGGCCTGCATTCAAATCGGCGTCAATCGCCATTTGTTTCCCTGGCATGGCATCCAAGGTGAAGCGAGCAGAAACCTCGGCGATACGGCCAGCACCTTTGGTGATGACGACGAAGTTAATAATCGTCAGAATAATAAAGGCGACGATACCGACGGCAATATTGTCGCCAATCAGTACGTGGCCGAACGATTCAATCACCTTACCTGCCGCGTCGCCACCGGCATGACCTTCCGTTAAGACCAGTTTGGTGGATGCGACGTTAAGCGACAGGCGCAGCAGCGTGGTCATCAACAACACGGTGGGGAAGCTCGAAAATTCGAGTGGCTTATGCGTATAGAGGCTGACCATCAGCACAATGATGGAAAGTGCAATATTGAAGGTGAAAAAGAAATCGAGGACGAGCGGCGGCAGGGGCAGGATCATCATGCCCAAGACCATCAGCACCAAGGCTGGCATCGCAAGTACAGTCAGTTTATTACGCCACATTCAAATACCTGGTAGATGTATCTAATTTTAGAGTTTGTTTTGATTCGATTTGCGGGTTATACCTAAGATATTCCCGATTCAGGGTCAAGCTCTGGCGGTACGGGTAGGTCAGTATTGAGCGTCGGTTCAAAACCACCTTCTTTGCGATACATATCGAGCTGATAGATGTAGGCCAGTACTTCAGCCGTCGCAGTATACAGCGCAGTCGGTATTTCTTCGCCTAACTCGGCGTGATGATACAGCGCACGTGCAAACGGTGGTGTGCGTACCACAGTGACTTTATTATCTTTGGCGAGCGAGATAATCCGTTCGGCCAATAAAAACGCGCCTTTGGCGACGACTTTGGGCGCGCGCATTTGTTCGTCATAGCGAATCGCAACGGCATAGTGCGTCGGGTTGGTTACGACGACATTGGCTTTCGGGATTTCAGACATCATCCGTTTGCGGGCTGCTTCACGTTGCAATTGGCGAATCCGGCCTTTGACGTGCGGGTCACCCTCGGATTCTTTATTTTCCTGCCGGACTTCTTCTTTGGTCATCCGCAGGCCTTTGTAGTAATCCCACAGCTGATAGGGCACATCAATAATCACGATCACGGCCATTGCGCCGACGACCAAGATCAGCGTGTGCCGCGTCATTTGCCAGAGCATGGCAAAACTAGATTCGGGGTCCATCGCGAGTAATTGAATAAACTGCTCTTTCTCATTCCAGATGACCCACGCCGCGACGCCGCCAATCAAGCCGGATTTAAGTATGGTCTTTACGGTTTCAACGATGGTGCGGGCTGAAAACATCCGGCCTATGCCACTCATGGGGTTCATGCGGGCAAAGTTTGGCCCAAGTGCCTCAAAGCTCATCAACCAGCCGCCAATCATAATGGGCGTTAAAATCGCAGAAATAATGCAGGCGGCAAAAATCGGCAAAATTGCCACCACTGCGATGCGAAAGGCGTCGTAGAGTAGCTCTGAAATGTGATTGTCTTGCAAGAGTTGGGCGCGATTGAAGCTCAGCGCAGTGAGCATGACTTGTTTCATCGCCGCATATAATTCTGGCCCCGTGACGATGACCGCAACCATGCCGACCATTAAGGTCGAAAAGGAGGTGAGTTCGTGTGAACGCGGGACTTGCCCTTTCTTGCGAGCTTCTTCAAGCCGCTTGGGCGAGGCCGGTTCGGTGCGTTCGAGGTCTGAGTCTTCTGCCATGTCGAAAGTGTAGCATGAGCGCTCTTGAACATAATTGGCATCAAGTTTGCTTTATGTGAACTGACTCTTTTTTGTGGTGCCAAATCATGGCGACGAATTCAAGTAATGCTCTTAATTTATTGAACCCTGCGACTCGTCCCGTTGAGGCGCGTAATACACGCGAATTTAGCCCCAAGAACGAACAGGATTTTGGCGCCCAATTTAAGAGCGAAATGAATAAAGCGCAGCAAGCCAAACCTGCTGAGAATCGTGAAGCTAAAAGTGCGGATAAAGCTGCTAAACAGCAGGCCAAGCAAGACGCGGCGGCTCAGGATGGGGTCAATTCAAAGCCTGTGGCCGATGAGGTGAAAAAAACTGCGGATGCCGCTGGCTCAGAGCCGGAAAAAGAAGATAATCCAGAACAAACCGCCGCTTCACCAGATGGGAATGTCAACGCGCTGTTGGCAATGATGCAAGTCGTAAATCCTCAAGCAGCAACCCCACCATTGGCGCCGACGCCTCCCGGATTGGATGTTGAAAAGGGGCAGGGTGAGTTGCTGGCGGTTGCAGAAGATGGTGCAAAAAACAGCTCAGCGAAACTTCCCTTTGGTGTGGCTGATGCGACTGATGACGCCTTGACTCAGGATGATGCATCACGTCGTCCAAAATCTGAGCTTGCGGTACTGGGCGCAGATTCGAAAGCCTCTGCAGCGGCAAACATTGCCGCAACTGGTGCAGTATTGCCGCATGAGTTGTCGACAGATGATGCACTCAAATCAAAAGAGCTCAATACGTTTGCGGATGCCTTAGCTATTAAAATGAATCCGTCGGCTATGTCCGCAACAGGGTTTGGGCAATCAAATGGCATTCAGTCGACGACTGCACAAATGACCACAGCGGCTGCGCATGCTGCATCTAATGCGGTAGCGAGTCATTATGTAGAAACGCCAGTACAAGATGCTCGCTGGGGTGATGCCGTCGCACAGCGTGTGTCGATGATGTTGAGTAAACAAGAGCAGCAAATCGAAATGCAGCTCAATCCGCCCAATCTAGGCCCAATGGAAGTACGATTAAATCTGGGCAATGAGCAGGCTTCGGTGATCTTTACTTCACAGCATGCCGCTGTGCGTGAGGCCTTGGCTGCTGCTACTCCAAAACTTACTGCCTTATTGGCAGACCAAGGTATCGTTTTGCAAAACGTACAAGTGGCGTCGGATTCATTACACCAGCACCAACAAAATCAGCATCAACAACAGCAAGCCAATTCATTTGAATTAGGCTCGCAAACAGCGCGATTTGGTGGGGTAAATGCCAGCTTGGGTTCGCAAACCATTGAACGGGTGGTGAATTTAAGTGATTTACGAATTCCTGCGGGTAGCACCCGCGTGAGTTTGTTTGTCTGATTTTCAATGTGTTACCTGAAAAACACTTGCTTAGCGCTTGTTTTATAGTATCTTTCGCTGTAGTGGTCGAAAATGCCTCAGCCATGCTGGGGTATTTTTTCTTGGGCTACTGATCCAATATCGTCAAATTTGATAGAGGCTGTACATATGTCCGAAGCTAAAGCAGATCCAAAAGCTGATGCAGCGCCAAAATCTAAGAAAAACATTCTGCTGTTCGCGATTATCGGTCTGGTTGTTTTAGTTTTGATTGTCGGGGGCGCTTTGGCGTTCTTTTTGCTAAAGAGCCCTGCGGAAGGTAATGCAGATGAAGCGGTCGCTGAAGCGAACGCTCATGCTGATGCCGAGAAAAAAGAAAAAGAGAAAAAGAAAAAAGAAAAAGAGAAGGGTGAGCATAAAGCCCCTGTGTTTGATAAATTGCAAGATCAACCATTTACCGTCAATTTAGCGGGCGAAACTGAATCTGTTTTGCAGGCTGAGATTATGGTCGAATTGTCTGATGAGCATGAAAAAGAAAAGCTAAAAGGTTTGCAGCCCAAAGTATTGGACGCAGTGAATCGTTTAATTCGCTCTAAAACGTTAGAAGAAGTTAAAACCACGAAGGGTCAGGAAGATTTGGCACGTGAAATTCGTGAGAAAATTAACGAAATCATGGAAGTTGAAGCGAAAGACGAAGGTGTTTTAAGCGTTAACTTTACTAAATACTTTTATCAATAAGCCGATAAATATTTATACCAGTCAAATAGTTAAGCAGGAATTCGAGTAGGAATATGGCTGACGATATTCTTTCCCAGGAAGAGGTCGATGCGCTACTGCGTGGCGTAACGGGCGAGCAAGACGAGGTCGAAGAGGACATCGACCCTCATGCTGTCCGCGACTATGATATTGGGCGTCAGGAGCGAATTGTTCGTGGGCGTATGCCCACGCTGGAAATTATCAACGAGCGTTTTGCGCGTAATCTACGCGTGGCGCTGTTTAATTTTATGCGCCGCAATGCCGAGATTAGCGTAGGCCCGGTGCGCGTACAAAAATACAGTGAATTTATCCGCAATCTGGTGGTGCCCACCAATCTGAATATGATTCAGATGAAGCCTTTGCGTGGCACTGGCTTGTTTATTTTTGACCCTGATTTCGTGTTTCTGGTGGTCGATAATTTATTTGGCTCGGATGGTCGTTACCACGTGCGGGTTGAGGGGCGAGATTTTACGCCGACTGAGCAGCGAATCATCCAGCGCTTGCTCGAAGTAGTTTTTGAAGAATTTCAGAAAGCATGGCAGCCGGTTTTTGAGTGCGAATTTGCTTATATTCGCTCGGAAATGAATACCCAGTTTGCCAATATTGCAACGCCCACCGAAGTGGTTGTGGCCTATACCTTCAAAATTGAATTGGGCGCGGGTGGTGGCGATTTTCACGTCTGCTTCCCTTATTCGATGATCGAGCCGATTCGCGACTTGCTCTATAGCAGTATGCAGGCCGACCGAATTGAAGCGGATAATCGCTGGACTAACTTAATGCGCAAGCAGGTTCAGCTGGCCGAAGTTGATCTGGTTGCCACGCTGGGTAATTCTCAAATTACGCTTGGAGAGATTCTGAGCTTGAAAGTCGGCGATGTGATTCCATTGGAAATCCCTGAAATCATTACCGCGACCGTGGATAGTGTGCCTGTGCTCGAATGTAAGTATGGTATTCTCCATAAGCAATACGCCTTGAAGGTTGATAAAGTACTGACCACCGCTGAGTCACTCAGCGGGCAAGAAGAGCAAGAGGAGCAAGACCATGGCTGATGACAATAATCCAGCAGAAGAAAATCCAGATGACATCATGGATGATTGGGCTGCGGCCTTAGCCGAGCAAGAAACGGTAGAAAGCACGCCTGCGAGCGATGCGCAGCCAGCCAATATTTTCCATAGTTTTGATACCAATGCCGTTCCCGCTGGCGCACCGAATAATATCGATATGATTCTTGATATTCCGGTGGCGCTAACGGTTGAATTGGGCCGCACAAAAATCGCTATTCGCAATTTGCTGCAATTGGCGCAGGGCTCTGTGGTTGAGCTCGATGGCTTGGCGGGTGAGCCGATGGATGTACTGGTCAATGGCTGCCTGATCGCGCAAGGCGAGGTGGTGGTCGTGAATGAAAAATTTGGTATTCGTCTCACGGATATTATTACCCCTGCCGAGCGAATTCGGCGTTTACACAAATAAGCATGAAAAAATTACTTTTTCTCTGTAGCGGCAGCCTTGTTGGGCTGCCGTTGTCGGTTTGGGCGGCCGCAAATTCGGCTTCACTGCCAGCTGCTGCGCCAAGTAGCGCAGGGTCATTGTTGCAAGTCTTATTTGCGCTGGCCTTGGTGCTGGGGCTGATCGTGGCTGCGGCATGGTTGATGCGTCGGTTTTCCTTGGTGCCTGGCGGCGCTGGTGGTCAACTGCGTGTGGTGTCAGGTGTGATGGTTGGGCCACGTGAACGCGTAGTCATTGTCGAGATTCAGCAAAGCTGGCTGGTGCTGGGTGTCACAAGCGGGCAGGTGAATTTGCTTCATACCTTAGACAAACCAGAAGGGGTTGTGACGCCCACGCCGGCAGCCCCAGCTTTTGCTCAGTGGCTGCAAACGGCGATTGAAAAACGCAAGGTGGGCAAATGAAACGCCTCGGATTGATCAAGTGTTTATTGATACTCGTGCTTGGTATAGCTTCGCAGGCCATTTGGGCTGCTGAGCCTGCGGGTATACCCTTTATGTCATCAACGCAGACGGCGGGTGGCACGGCGTATTCCTTGCCGATTCAAACCTTGCTGTTTATGACGGCCTTGGGATTTTTGCCTGCGGTCTTGCTGATGATGACCGCATTTACGCGAATTGTGATTGTGCTGTCCTTGCTGCGTCAGGCGCTCGGCACCATGCAAAGCCCGCCGAATCAGGTCATTGTGGGATTATCGCTTTTTCTCACGCTGTTTGTGATGTCGCCCGTGCTCGATAAGATCTACACCACGGCATATCAGCCTTATTCCGAGCAAAAAATGAGCTTTAACGAGGCTTTGGATAAAGGTGCTTTGCCACTCAAAGACTTTATGCTCAAACAAACGCGGCAAAAAGATTTGAGTTTCTTTATCGAGGTGTCGGGCGCTCAAGCGCCGCAAGGCCCAGAAGATGTCAGTTTGCGTGTTTTGGTGCCCGCATTTGTCACCAGTGAGCTCAAAACTGCGTTTCAGATCGGCTTTATGGTCATTATTCCATTCTTGATTATCGACTTGGTGGTGGCCAGTATCTTGATGGGGATGGGGATGATGATGGTGTCGCCCGTCATGATCTCGTTGCCGTTTAAGTTGATGCTGTTTGTACTGGTTGATGGCTGGACGCTCTTGATGGGGTCCTTGGTGCAAAGTTTTTATGTGGGGACTTAGATGAGCCCAGAAACGGTCGTCACCTTGCTACAACGTGCCATGGAAGTGATGGTGCTGCTGTGTGGGCCTGTATTGCTTGCAACGCTGGTTGCGGGTTTGATTATCAGTATTTTTCAGGCCGCCACGCAGATCAATGAAGCTACCTTGTCGTTTATCCCCAAATTGCTGATCGCTTTTTTGGTGATGGTGCTCGCAGGGCCGTGGATGATTGAAACCATGACGGATTACATGACGCGCCTGTATCAAAGCATTCCGCAAGTGATCGGTTAAGCCATAAGACACAAATCCCCACGCTGCGACACTGCGTCTTGCCGTACCCTGTGTACAGTCTTCGACTCAGCGCTTTGCGTGACTATTTTAGGTTGATATTTCGATGTGGGTTGTGACGCAGGCGCAGATCGAGGTTTGGCTGGCCTTATTTTGGTGGCCATTTTTGCGCATTATGGGCACTTTGCTCTCTGATCCAGTCTTTTCCAATCGCCGCACGCCGGTGCGGATCCGCGTCGGCTTTGCGATTGTGCTGACCTTGGTGGTGGTGCCGATTTTACCGCCGATGCCGACGGTGCCTGTTGTTTCTCCCGATGGGATGCTCATCGCTGCGCGCGAATTGATTATCGGCTTGTCGATTGGTTTTGTGATGCGCCTTGTCTTTACCGCGGTGGAAATGGCGGGGCATTTGGCGGGTTTGCAGATGGGTTTGGGCTTTGCCTCATTTTATGACCCGCAAACTTCGGCCAACACCTTGGCCGTTGCGCAGCTGATGAGTCTACTCATGATCCTGCTGTTTTTAAGCATGAATGGCCATTTAATGATGCTGCGCGTCTTGCTGGAAAGCCTTGTGCAGTTGCCGGTGGGGCAATTGCATTTGAATGCCAAGGGATTTCAGCTGATTGCCAATTACGGCGGTGTGATTTTTCGGGCAGGGGTCATGCTCTCTATCCCCGTGATTGCTGCATTGCTGATTACCAATTTGTCGATTGGTGTGATGACGCGTGCCGCGCCGCAATTGAATGTGTTTGCGATTGGCTTTCCGATTACCTTGGCAATCGGGTTTGGTACGCTGTATTACTCTTTACCCTTTATGGTGCCTGAAATTGACCATTTGCTCGCTGAATACACGCGGAGTATGGGCAATATCCTGTCGACCTTTGGTCGCTAGTAGCGAAATACAATCGATGTGATTGAAATTGACAATACCCGACAAGTTTACTCGGGTATTGGGCTTCTGGTATAATCGTCTCAGTTTTGAAAATTGAGAGAATTTCATGAGCGCAGCGATTGCCGACGTGCAAAACACCCCTGATGTTCGCAATATTGCGATCAATAAAGTGGGGATTAAATCGATCCGTCACCCGATTAAGGTGGCCGATCGCGCCGATGGCGTGCAGCACACCGTGGCCGTATTTGATATGTATGTGTACCTGCCGCAGCATTTCAAAGGCACACACATGTCGCGCTTTATCGAGATTCTCAATAGCCACGAGAAAGAAATCTCGGTCGAGTCACTCGAAAGCATCGTACGCGAAATGTGTACTCGCCTCGAGGCTGAATCGGGCTACCTCGAAATGCGCTTTCCATTTTTCATCAACAAAACCGCACCAGTATCCGGTGTGCAAAGTTTGATGGATTATGAAGTTTCGCTGATTGGCGAAGTGAAAAACGGTGTGTTTAGTCAACGACTCAAAGTACTCGTGCCGGTGACGAGCTTGTGTCCTTGCTCGAAGAAAATCTCTGCCTATGGCGCGCACAATCAGCGCTCGCACGTGACGGTGGATGCCGAGCTGGGTGAGAATATCTGGATCGAAGAAATCGTTGAGCTGGTTGAAAAACAAGCGTCGTGCGAGTTGTTCAGCTTGCTCAAACGTACCGATGAGAAATACGTCACTGAGCGCGCGTATGACAACCCGAAATTTGTCGAAGACATGGTGCGCGATGTGGCGGCCAGCCTGAATGCTGAGCCGCGGATTGTGGCGTATGTGCTGGAGGCGGAGAATTTTGAGTCGATCCATAATCATTCGGCGTATGCGCTGATCGAACACGACAAACGAAACTGATGCATTGGGCGGCTGCGCCTGCTCGCCTTGACGCCAGCCGATGCTCGGAATGCTCATGGACTTTGTGTCCATTCCGCTTCCTGTGCTTCGGGTGACGGCAACGCGCTTTGGCTCGCTCGCCCACTTCAATCAGTTTGGACTATTTAAACGACGAAAAGGCTCCACTTGGAGCCTTTTCTATTGCCGCGCAATTTACTAGAGAAAACCGATGTATATTATTTTGATTGGCTACTTATTTGTTGTGATTATGATGTCGCTCGGGGCGGGGAGTATTACTGTCGGGGTCTTTTATTTCCTGTTTTTGGCGGTATTACCCACCTGGGGTTTATTGGCGCTCAAGCGCAGTATTCAACGCAGTAAGGCCGCTAAAGCCGCTGAGTTGGCGGAGCGCGAAGCCACGCTAACAGCATCTGAAGCAGTCACTGAGTCGGCGAATGAGCGACATTAAAACGTTTGCCACAGTGCAAACCTTGCCAACGCCACGCCTGACCTTGCGCGATTGGCGAGATAGCGATCTGCCCGCGTTTGCGGTACTGGGCGCCGATCCTGAAGTGATGCGCTATTTTCCTGCACTACTCAGTGAGGCCGAGAGTGATGATTTTGCTGCGCAGATTCGTGCGCGTTTACAGCAATATGGCTGGGGGTTTTGGGCGTTAGAGCTGCGTGAAACGCGCGAAGTTATCGGGATGGCGGGGCTCAATATCCCGCGTGTTCCGCTGCCGTTTATGCCGTGCGTCGAAATCGGCTGGCGGCTAGCACGCCCGTATTGGGGGCAAGGTTTGGCGTATGAGGCTGCGGCTGCTGCGCTGGCGTTTGGCTTTGATGAGTTGCAATTAGACGAGATCGTCGCGTTTACCGCGCTCGGCAATCTACGCTCGCAAGCACTGATGCAGCGATTGCAGATGCGCAAAGACGACGCGGCTGAATTTGATCATCCCGTACTACCAGTCGGGCACGCACTGCGCCGACATTGCTTGTATAGAATTGCTCGGGGTATATAAATAAAGGCCAATCTAGGATTGGCCTTTGTATTGATACTTGCGGATGTATATTTCAATGCGGCATAAAGTGGTGCAGCAAGGCAATGGGCATGGCACCCGCGATCATCAATAACACTTGATGAATAGTGTCTTTGATATGCGGGCGTTTGTGCAGGGTAGGAATCAAGTCGGCGATCGCCACATAAATTAGGCTGGCCGCGCCGAGCGCCAATAAATAGGGCTGCGCCGTTTCGACGATGCTCAGCGAAAAGTAGGCCAGCAAACCACCCGCGAGCGCAGCGAGCGAAGACAATAAATTAAACAGCAGCGCCTTGGCCTTGCTATAGCCCGAGTGTAGCAGCACGATAAAATCGCCGACTTCCTGCGGAATTTCATGCGCAATAATCGCCACCGCCGTCGCAATGCCGACCGACGTATCGGCCATAAACGCGGCCGCAATCACCGCGCCATCGAGAAAATTATGGAAGGTATCGCCGATCATAATCATCATGCCGGCACGGCCATGATCGTTGCCATGGGAATGCCCATGCGAATGGCCGTGTCCATGATGGTCATCGTGGCGATGCTCGTGGGCAGAGCCTTCTAGTTCTTCACAGGATTCATGGTGACAATGCCGCCAGATCACCAGCTTCTCCATGATAAAGAAGATGAAAATACCGAGTAAAATCGTCAGCGAAATGGCTTCTGGGCTGGCGTGAGGGGCTTGTTCAGCGACGGCAGTGACGGCGCTGGACGCCGCATGATGCGCATCTTGCAAAAAGCCGAGTTCGCCAGCGCCGTGGGCATGCTCATCGTGACCACCATGACTACCGAAGGCATGCGGCAAAATCTCAAGAAACACGGCCGCCAGCAAAGAGCCGACGGCAAAAGAAACGAGCTTGGGAATCCAGTTCGGCTTGGCAAAATACGCCATTGCGGCGGCGGCCATTACGCTGAGCAAACTGCCCAGCAGGCTCATCGTAATGATCCAGCTTAAAGTCGACATCGGTATAAATCCTGCAGATGCAACACTGTAACACAAAAATGCCATCCCCAACATGAGAAAGGTTCTCATCCATGCAACTCGCTGCGTTCAAATTGCATGGTTTGACCATTTTGCACGACAAGTGGCTATTTTGGTTTGACACTCCATGTCAGCCTGCCTAATTCTCAAGGCTACAAAATAAAGGGGTAAGAAAATGGGTTTTGTTGCGGGCACCTTGGTGCATACCAAGGACGGTTTGCGAGCGATCGAGTCGCTACAAGTCGGGGATTGGGTCTTGGCGAAGGATGAATCCGGTCAAGGCGATACGGCCTACAAACAGGTACTGAAAACGCTTCGTTTTGAAGACAAGGAAATTTGGTATCTAGAGTTTGGCTGGATGCGAACGAGTGACAAGCCGCAGCCAGAGGTTTGGGAAGGCTTTTTGACGTGCACCCGAAATCACCCATTCTGGGTCCGAGGCCGACATGGAAAAGTCAATGGCTTGGAACAAGTGGTGTGCGATGAATATACGCCACATGATGTTTGGCGCCGCGCAGATCTGCTAGAACCCGGCATGGTACTCGAGCTGGCCAATGGCGATTTGGTTGAAGTAAAAGCTTCGTTATATCTGGCGCAGACCGAAAAGGAACATGTTGGTTTTATCCAAGGAAATGGAGCTCCCGAGGCTTGGCAATATGATCTGGATGGCCGCTTGGTTGAGTTTGGCCCAGCAGGACCAACGACCGATATGCGGATATTCCCAGAGTTGGTGTACAACGAAGCACTGGAAGGTAAGGGTGACGAATTCGAGTTTCCGGTGTACCGCACGACGGTGTACAACATCGAGGTCGAAGACTTCCATACCTACTACGTCGGCGAGATGGGCGTTTGGGTGCAGAGTGAAGTGGAGTCGTAATAAACGAAAAGGACGCTGAGCGTCCTTTTCGTTTTTATGCGAGCCAAATCAAACTCGCCAACCGTCCTGTTTGTCCGTCGCGGCGGTAGCTAAAATAGGTCTCGGCTTGCGTCACGGTGCATTGATCGCCACCATAAATCGCAGTAATACCTAGGGTATGTAAGCGCTGGTGAGCCAATAGATAGATATTCGCCAGCCATTTACCCCCGCCTTGCGCCACAAAAGCTTGTTCGGCTTGCTCATCAATCGCCATAAAAGCGGCACGTACTTCGTCGCCGACTTCAAAGGCGCTTGGGCCGATGGCAGGCCCGAGCCAGACGAGGATGTCGCTGGCAGGGCAATCCATTTTGGCGACCGTCGCTTCGATCACGCCATTGCACAGGCCACGCCAACCCGCGTGCGCTGCGGCAACCACGGTGCCTGCGCGATCACAAAACAATAGCGGCAGGCAGTCGGCGGTCATTACGACACTCACCGCGCCACGCTGGCGTGTGTAGCTCGCATCGGCGTCGATGGGGCTGGTCACGCTGGCGGCGTCTACCACATCAACGCCATGTACTTGATTGAGCCAAGCTGGCGCTTGCGGCAGCGCTTGCGTGAGCAAGGCGCGATTGGCTGCGACATGCTCAGGCAAGTCGCTGACGTGGCTACCCAGGTTAAAGCTGCCAAATGGCGGCAAACTGACTCCGCCGAGGCGGGTAGTTTGCAGCGCTTTGACGTTCGCTGGCGCTGGCCAGTTTGGCGTAATGAGGTGCGGCTGATTCAAGGCTTATTCCCGAACGTAGATCAATTCACAATCGTGATCGTCGTCTTCATCGTCGTCCTCGTCATATTTGTCTTTGGCGAGTTCGAGATCAGCGCGCAGCGTAAAAATCAATTGCTCCAGATCGTGCGGAATTGGCGCTTTCCATTCCATGGTTTTACCCGTAGTTGGGTGAACCAGAGATAGCTTGCGTGCGTGTAGCGCTTGGCGATTGAGTTCTTCTAGCGCCATGCGCACTTCGGGTGAAATATCGAGCTTCGGCGGCGTGCCATAAACCTGATCGGCTGCCAGCGAATGCTTGAGGTGCGCCATGTGCACGCGAATCTGGTGGGTGCGGCCTGTTTCGAGGCGACATTCGATCAGCGTGTAATCGGCAAATTTTTCCAGCACCAAATAATGTGTGATGGATTCTTTGCCAGTGTGAACGACGGCCATTTTGGTGCGTTCGCGCGGATGACGGCCAATTGGAGCATCCACCGTACCATCGCGTTTGATATTGCCACGCGCCACGGCCAGATAGTGGCGTTTTACGGTGCGGGCTTGAAGTTGTTGAACAAGGTTGTTTTGTGCGGGCAAAGTGCGCGCGACGACCATCAGGCCGCTGGTGTCTTTATCAAGGCGGTGGACAATACCCGCGCGCGGGATTTGCCGAACTTCGGGGTAATGAAAGAGTAGGGCATTGAGTAGTGTACCTTCCCAATTGCCGCTGCCGGGGTGGACCACCAAGCCCGCAGGCTTGTTGATCACGATCAGCGCGTCGTCTTCGTAGACTACGTCCAACGGAATATCTTCCGCCGCGAAGGCCACTTCGTTCGGATCGGCTTGTACGTTAACCGTGAGAGTTTCCCCGCCCCAGAGCTTGGTTTTAGTGGTCGCGGCAGCGCCATCCACCGTCACCTGGCCATCTTTAATCCAAGTAGCCAAGCGTGAGCGTGAAAAATCAGGCAAAATCTTCGCCAGCGCCGCGTCCAGTCGTGTACCTGCCAAGTCGGCGGGCACAGTCAAAACACGGGTGTCTGAGAAGTCGTTATAATCGTCGAGTTCAATATCGGATTGCATCATGTATAAGATTCTACCTCGAATCCTCGTTTCTGCCTTGCTCATTAGCTTAATGGTTGCCTGCGCAGGGCCCGGCACTAGCAATGATGAGACTAAAGGCTGGTCAGCGGACAAGCTGTATTCTGAAGCCAAATCAGCGCAAGCTAGCCGTGAGTACGATAAGTCAAACAAGTATTTTGAACGCCTTGAAGCGCGTTATCCCTATGGCAAGTTTGCTCAACAAGCCCAGTTGGAGATCGCCTACAACTATTACAAAGACCAAGAACAAGCGCTGGCGTTGGCGGCCATTGACCGCTTTATGAAGCAAAATCCAGCGCACCCTAGCTTGGATTACGCGCTGTATCTAAAGGGTTTGGTTACTTTTACCGAGATTCAGGGCTTTTTAGCTGCGATCTCGCAGCAAGATTTGTCTGAGCGCGACCCTAAAGCGGCCCGTGAATCATTCAATACTTTCCGCGAATTAACGACCCGCTTCCCTGATAGTAAATATTACCGTGATGCACAATTGCGCATGGGCTATCTCATTGGTGCATTGGCCAATTATGAGCTGCATGTGGGGCGTTATTATTATAAACGCGGCGCTTACCTTGCTGCGGCAAATCGCGGTAAGGCGCTGATTGATAATTTTAGTAATACCAAGCAGGTCGAAGGTGCATTGGCTTTGATGTATCACTCTTACGATAAATTGGGTATGACAGCCTATCGTGATGATACCAAGCGCATCTTGATGCAAAACTTCCCCAATAGTCAGGCGCTAGAGAAAGACATGACCGTCGATATCTACTGGTGGGCCCCAATTTAAAATATTTTGGTAAAAGGCTTGACGAGCGCGCGTAAGGTCACTATTATTCGCGTCTCTTTTGGGGGTATAGCTCAGTTGGGAGAGCGCTTGCATGGCATGCAAGAGGTCAGCGGTTCGATCCCGCTTACCTCCACCAAATTAGAAGAGTTGTGTGTTAGCCTCAAGACATGTAATTCAGTAGTACGTAGTCCCTATCGTCTAGAGGCCTAGGACACTGCCCTTTCACGGCGGCAACCGGGGTTCGAATCCCCGTGGGGACGCCAGTTTAGATTGATATGTAGTAAAAAGTTTAAGTCCCTATAGTTTAGCGGTTAGAACACTGCCCTTTCACGGCGGCGGCCGGGGTTCGATTCCCCGTGGGGACGCCAGTTAAAAATAAAAAAGACACCTTCGGGTGTCTTTTTTATTGCCTGCTATTTCTATGATTTAGTGATGGCCTTCGCGCAGATGTTTTTCGTATTCAATGCGGGCATGGGCGAGGCAGTCATAGAAATCAATATTCAGTTGGGCACAGAGCTCAATGCAAAGTTGCAGCTCTGAAGTGATTTCGTGACTCAATGTAGTTTTAGAAACCTGTTTGAGCTGCTGATTAGTGCAAACGTCGAGTTGTACCATGATTCCTACCTCTGTCTGTTGCGTGTATTGCTATATGCAATAAGCATGCCGAGCGATTTCACGCTCCACAATACCTTCTTGTAATTTATTGCAGTGCAACGTAAAAGGCACGCAGCAAACCCTGATAAATGCTAGGGTTTTTTGTACAGGGTATGGGTATACGCATAAAATCCTTTTTGATTAAGGTCTATATCGATATACGTATAGAGTATTGCAAGTGAAGCGCTGAGCCGTGTTGCGTTTAGGCATCGCTTTTTGTGGGGTCTTTTACTGTTTGTTAGTCAAAGTCCGGCAAGAATGACATGACGGCGGCAAAGTTTGCCTGCTAAGCCTACCCATT
This sequence comes from Chitinibacter bivalviorum, assembly GCF_013403565.1. Classification (NCBI taxonomy): domain Bacteria; kingdom Pseudomonadati; phylum Pseudomonadota; class Betaproteobacteria; order Neisseriales; family Chitinibacteraceae; genus Chitinibacter; species Chitinibacter bivalviorum. The sequence goes on from NZ_CP058627.1 coordinate 56,924, forward strand.
TGATGAGCGTAAAAAAACCACGACCTTGATCGTGGTTTTTTGTGGCCCCTAGTTAGGGATTATTTTTTGCGTTGTGGTGGCAGGTCGGTACAAACACCTTTCGCGACTTCAGCGGCCATACCAATCGATTCGCCCATGGTTGGGTGCGGATGGATGGTTTTGCCAATGTCGACCGCGTCTGCGCCCATTTCAATGCCCAGACATACTTCACCTATCATATCGCCTGCGTGTGGGCCAACAATCGCACCGCCGAGGATTTGGCCGTTTTCAGCGTCGAAAATCAGCTTCGTAAAGCCCTCATCACGACCATTGGCAATCGCACGGCCTGATGCTGCCCATGGGAATACGCCTTTGGTGATCTTGATGCCGTCGCGTTTGGCTTGATCTTCGGTCAGGCCAACCCAAGCCACTTCTGGGTCGGTGTAGGCCACGCCTGGGATCACGCGCGCGTCGAAGTAGGCTTTGTGATCAGCGGCGTTTTCAGCGGCCACGTGCGCTTCGTGCACGGCTTTGTGCGCCAGCATCGGCTGACCTACCAAGTCGCCAATCGCGAAGATGTGCGGTACGTTGGTGCGCATTTGTTTATCGACGGCGATAAAGCCTCGCTCATCAACGATCACGCCCGCATTTTCAGCGCCGATTTTCTTGCCGTTCGGCGAGCGACCGGTCGAGTACAATACCAAATCGTAGCACTGTGGCTCGCTTGGTACTTTCGGGCCTTCAAACGTCACCCAGATGCCGTCTTCTTTGGGCTCAATGCTGGTCGTTTTTGATTGCAACATGATGTTGTCAAAACGGTGTTTATTCCAGTCTTGCCACACTTTTACGAGGTCGCGGTCAGCACCTTGCATCAGGCCGTCAGACAACTCAACCACGTCCAGACGCGCGCCCAGTGTTGAGTACACGGTACCCATTTCCAGGCCGATAATGCCGCCGCCGATAATCAACATGCGTTTAGCTGTCGCTTTGAGCTCTAGCGCGCCAGTTGAATCAACAATGCGTGGGTCGTTTGGGATGAAAGGCAATTTCACAGCTTGTGAGCCCGCCGCGATAATCGCTTTGGCAAACTTGATGACTTTTTTCTCGCCAGTCAGATCTTTACCGCTGCCCGAAGTCAATTGCACTTCGATGTGGTGGGCATCGAGGAAAGTACCGATACCGCGCACATGCTCGACTTTACGCATCTTGGCCATGCCAGCCAAACCGCCAGTGAGCTTGTTGATGACTTTCTCTTTGTAGCCACGCAATGCGTCCACATCGACTTCAGGCGCGCCAAACTTGATACCGTTCGATGCCAAGTGAGCAACTTCATCGATCACCGCGGCATTGTGCAGCAAGGCTTTCGACGGAATACAACCCACATTCAAACACACGCCGCCCAGTGAGCCATAACGCTCAACGATCACGGTTTTCAGGCCTAAGTCGGCTGAACGGAACGCCGCAGAATAGCCGCCAGGGCCTGCACCCAAGACCATCATGTCCACTTCCATATCAACCGCGCCGGCGTATTGGCCAGCGACCGGTGCAACAGTTGGCGCTGCGGCTGGAGTTGCAACAGCTGCAGCAGGGGCGGCAGCCGGTGCTGCGGCGGTAGGCGCTGGCGCAGCTGCGCTGGCGGCCACTTCGAGTACTGCAATCACGCTGCCTTCAGAAACTTTGTCGCCCACGGCGATTTTGAGTTCTTTGATCACGCCAGCATGCGTCGATGGGACTTCCATCGTCGCTTTATCGGTTTCCAGCGTGATCAGGCTTTCTTCGACGGCCACGGTGTCGCCGACTTTGACAAACAATTCGATAATCGCCACGTCATTATGACCGCCGATATCGGGTACTTTCAATTCAATGGTATTACTCATGATTTATTCCTGTGAGGTCTTGGGTATGAGGTGGGGGGCTAGGTTTAGATTGATCTGTAGACCAATACCTAGCCCATCACGCCTCGCAGAATTAGAGAATCAAACGACGAACGTCGCTGAGCAATTTGCCCAGATGCACGGTGAAGCGACCCGCTTGCGCGCCGTCGATCACGCGGTGATCGAATGACAAGGACAATGGGCACATCAGGCGCGGCGCGAATTCTTTGCCGTTCCAAACTGGTTTGATTTGCGATTTGCAAACGCCCAAGATCGCTACTTCAGGTGCATTCACGATTGGCGTGAAGCCAGTGCCGCCGATGCCGCCCAAGCTAGAAATCGTGAAGGTTGCGCCTTGCATATCGGTTGGCTTGAGTTTGCCTTCGCGCGCAGCGAGTGACAAATCAGTCAATTCTTTGCAGATTTCCTTCAGGCCTTTTTTATCCGCATCTTTGATGACCGGAACAACCAAGCCGTTTGGCGTATCAGCCGCAAAACCGATGTGGTAGTACTGCTTGAGTACCAGATTGTCGCCATCCAGCGATGAATTCATTTCTGGGAAGGCTTTGAGCGCTTCAGCCGCAGCCTTGATGATGAAGGCCAATGGGCTAATCTTCAGACCTGATTTTTCCCACTCTTTGCCAACTACTTTGCGGAAGTCTTCCAGCTCAGTGATATCGCACTCGTCGTTAAACGTCACGTGAGGAATCACAACCCAGTTGCGATGCAGGTTCGCGCCAGAAATTTTCTTGATGCGAGAGAGTGGCTTGGTTTCGATCGGGCCGAATTTAGCAAAATCGACTTTTGGCCATGGCAACAAATCAATACCACCACCCAATGAAGCACCGCTGGCTGCTGGTGCGGCCAGTGAAGATGCCACAGCGCTGGTCATCACTGATTTGACGAATGACTGTACGTCTTCGTGCAAGATACGGCCTTTCGGGCCTTTACCGGCGATCTTGCTCAGATCAACGCCCAATTCGCGCGCGAATTTGCGTACTGATGGTGAAGCGTGGGCTTTATTGAAGTTGGCTTCGTCAAACTTAGCTGGCGCAGATGCGACTGCTGCTGGTGCGGCAACTGGTGCAGCTACGGCTGGAGCGGCAGCAACTGGCGCAGCCGCAGGTGCGGCAACTGGAGCCGCCGCTGGCGCAGCTGCTGCAGCGCTAGAACGTACGGTCAGAACCAAAGCGCCTTGCGCTACTTTGTCGCCGACTTTAACTGCGATGCTTTCCACGACGCCGGCCGCAGTCGATGGTACTTCCATGCTGGCTTTGTCAGATTCAAGCGTGATCAAGCCATCATCAATCGCGATGGTGTCGCCCACTTTAACGTTCACTTCAATCACTTCAACCGCGTCGAAGTTGCCGATGTCCGGCACGTGAACTTCAACAGATGTGGCAGCCGCTGCTGGTGCGGCAGCAGGGGCTGCGGCTGGCGCGGCTGCTGCTGGAGCGGGTGCTGCCGCTGCAGCGCCAACTTCCAACATCAACACGACATCGCCTTCAGATGCTTTGTCGCCGACTTTAATTTTCACTTCTTTCACGATGCCGCCTTCGGTGGCGGGTACTTCCATCGTCGCTTTATCGGTTTCGAGGGTGATCAGCGATTGTTCTTTCTCGATCACATCGCCCGCTTTTACAAATACTTCAATGACTTCTACCCCAGCGTGGCCGCCGATGTCGGGGATCTTCAATTCAATAATGTTGCTCATGGTCAAATCCTGTGAGGGTGGGGTATATCCCGCCGTTAATTGTTCAGATTGGCTTTGGGTGATATACCCAAGCCAATCTGTTTCTCACTTATTAGTTACACAGTCCAAGGCGCTGGGCGCTCAGTGCGGATGCCGTATTTCGCAATCGCTTCAGCCACTTTAGCCACTGGCAACAAGCCTTCGTCTGCCAAGGCTTTCAATGCGGCTACAGCTACGTGGTAACGATCTACCTCAAAGAAGCTGCGCAATTCTTCGCGGCTAGCCGAACGGCCAAAGCCATCGCAACCCAATACCACAAAGCGGCCAGGTACATATTCGCGAACTTGGTCAGCGTAAGTGCGTTTGTAGTCGGTTGCGCAAATGACTGGGCCTTGTGCGTCTTTCAGGCATTCCGTTACATAAGGAACGCGCTGCTCAGCCGTTGGGTTCAGGTAATTGAAACGTGTTGCGGCCATACCGTCGCGACGCAGTTCGTTAAAGCTAGGTGCTGACCAAATGTCGGCATCAACGCCAAAGTCGGCTTTCAGCAAATCAGCGGCAGCAATCACTTCGCGGAAGATCGTGCCTGAGCCCATCAATTGAACTTTGAGCTTACCGGCTTCGCCTTGTTTGAATTTGTACAGACCACGCAGAATGCCTGCTTCCACACCGGCTGGCATCGCTGGATGAGCGTAGTTCTCATTCATGACTGACAGGTAGTAGTAGATATTTTCTTGGTCTTGGTACATGCGGCGCATACCGTCTTGAACGATCACCGCCAATTCGTAGGCAAACGTCGGATCGTAAGATACGCAGTTCGGTACGAATTCAGCAAACAAGTGGCCGTGACCATCTTGGTGTTGCAAGCCTTCGCCGTTCAATGTCGTGCGACCCGCTGTACCGCCGATCAAGAAACCACGTGCGCGCAAGTCGCCCGCAGCCCACGCCAAGTCACCGATACGTTGGAAACCGAACATCGAGTAGTAGATGTAGAACGGAATCATCGTGTGGCCGTGATTGGCGTATGACGTTGCCGCCGCGATCCAATCAGACATCGCACCGGCTTCGTTAATCCCTTCTTGCAGGATCTGACCAGTTTGCGATTCTTTGTAGAACATCAGCTGATCAGCATCTTGTGGCTCGTACAACTGACCCACGTGAGACCAGATACCAAGCTGACGGAACATGCCTTCCATACCGAAAGTACGGCTTTCATCTGGCACGATAGGTACAACGCGTTTGCCGATTTGCTTGTCTTTAACCAGCGTGTTCAAGATACGAACAAAGGCCATGGTCGTTGACATTTCACGCTCGCCTGAGCTTTCGAGCAAGGCTTTGAATGCGTCGAGCGCTGGTACTTCCAGTGGTTCGTTCACTGGTTTACGCGATGGGATAAAGCCGCCCAATGCTGCGCGACGTTCCATCATGTATTTGTATTCAGGGCTGTCTGCGGGTGGACGATAGAAGGTGCATGCTTTGGCTTCTTCGTCAGACAATGGCACATGGAAACGATCACGCAGATGCAGCAAATCGTCGTCGCCCAATTTTTTGGTGTTGTGCGCGGTATTTTGTGATTCGCCTGCTGCGCCGACACCAAAACCTTTCACGGTTTTCACCAACAGCAATGTTGGTTGACCTTTGTGTTCAACGGCCGCTTTGTAGCCCGCGTACACTTTGAATAGATCATTACCACCGCGCGTCAGTTTCCAGATGTCGTCGTCGGACATCGCAGCAACCAAGTCGAGCAATTCTGGGTATTTGCCAAAGAAATGTTCGCGTACGTACGCGCCATTTTTTGATTTGTAGGTCTGGTATTCGCCGTCAACTACTTCCATCATGCGTTTTTGCAGCAAGCCTTTCTTGTCTTGTGCCAACAACGCATCCCAGCCTGTGCCCCAGATGACTTTAATCACGTTCCAGCCAGAGCCGCGGAAGTCGCCTTCGAGTTCTTGGATGATTTTGCCATTACCACGAACTGGGCCGTCCAGACGTTGCAAGTTGCAGTTGATCACGAAAATCAGGTTGTCGAGTTTTTCACGGCCAGCCAGTGAAATCGCACCCAGAGATTCAGGTTCGTCCATCTCACCGTCACCGCAGAAACACCAAACGTGACGATCGCCTTTTTGTTTAAAGCCACGATCATCGAGGTATTTCATAAAGCGAGCTTGGTAGATCGCCATCAATGGGCCAAGGCCCATTGATACGGTTGGGAATTGCCAGAAATCAGGCATCAACCATGGGTGTGGGTATGAAGACAGGCCATCACCATCGACTTCGCGGCGGAATTTGTTCAATTGGTCTTCAGAGATACGGCCTTCCAAGAAAGCGCGTGAGTACATGCCTGGTGCAGAGTGGCCTTGGAAGTAAACCAAGTCGCCGCCGTGGTTTTCATTCGCGGCGTGCCAGAAGTGATTCCAACCCACATCGTACAAAGTCGCTGCCGAAGCAAACGATGAAATATGACCGCCTGGCTCAGCGGCATCGCGATTGGCTTTGGCCACCATCGCGGCTGCATTCCAGCGGGTATACGACAAAATACGCTCTTCAAGGTGCGCATTGCCAGGGTGCTTGGCTTGCAAGTGCGCTGGTACCGTGTTGATGTACGCGGTGGTGGCGGTGTAGGGGATGTTTACACCATCTTGACGAGCTTGATCTACCAGTTTCTCCACCAAGAAGTGTGCACGTTCTGCACCAACTTGTTCAATCACGCCTTGTAGCGCATCTAACCATTCTTTGGTTTCTTGTGGATCATGGTCGTTGATCTGATCTGCCATCGTGTATCTACCTTGTGAGTGGGTTATTTTAAATTTTCACTATTATCTGGTTTATGTATCCAGACTTGAATGGCGCAGGGTTCGCCTGCACCATTCGGTTTTGTAAAGAAAGGCTTAGCGTGGTGTATTGCGTTTGAAATAGTTAATCAAGCCATTGGTTGACGCGTCATGGCTGGTGGTGAGGCCCGGCGTTGTTAAATCGGATTCGATTAGCTTAGCCAATTGTTTGCCTAATTCAACACCCCACTGATCGTAGGAGTTGATATTCCAGACCGTGCCTTGTACGAAAATTTTATGTTCGTACAAAGCAATCAAGGCACCCAAGCGACGTGGTGTCAGACGCTGCATGATGATGGTATTGGTTGGGCGATTGCCTTTGAAAATCTTGTGTGGAACAAGATCGTCTTGTGCCTGGCCGGTAATGCCTGATTTTTCTAGCTCGGCGCGCACTTCAGCTTCATTTTTGCCGCGCATAAAGGCTTCAGTTTGGGCAAAGAAGTTGGCCATCAGGATGGTGCTGTGTGGCTCAGGAATATCTGGGTGCTCGATCGTTGCGATAAAATCGATCGGTACGATTTGTGTGCCTTGGTGCAGCATCTGGTAGTAGGCATGCTGACCGTTAATCCCTGCATCACCCCATACGACTGGACCAGTGGCGTAATCGACGCGATTGCCATCGAGGTCTACGGTTTTACCGTTGGATTCCATGTCGAGTTGCTGCAAATAAGCAGGGAAACGCGACATACATTGATTGTACGGTGAGACCAGTTGCGTATTGGCTCCAAAGAAATTGCCATACCAAATGCCCAGCATCGCCATAATCACGGGGACGTTTTGTTCCAGTGGTTTGCCACGGAAGTGTTGATCCATGGTGTACGCACCATGCAACAAATCTTGGTAATTGTGTTTACCCAAATAAATCGCAATCGGCAGACCAATGGCCGACCACAATGAATAACGGCCGCCAACCCAATCCCAGAATTCGAACATGTTTTTGGTGTCGATACCAAATTCGGCCACGGCTTTGCTATTGGTCGAAACGGCCACAAAGTGTTTGGCGATGTGTTTTTCGTCGCCAGCCGCTTTAACAAACCAAGCGCGTGCAGTGCGTGCATTGGTAATTGTTTCTTGGGTGGTAAATGTTTTCGATGCGATGATAAATAGCGTGGTTTCTGGATTGAGTTTTTTTAACGTCGAAACGATTTGGTCGCCATCGACCGTCGAGACAAAATGCATCGACAGGCGCGCGTGGCCATATTCTTTGAGTGACTGACAGACCATCAATGGGCCCAAATCCGAGCCACCAATACCGATATTCACGATGTCTGTGATTGGTTTGCCTGTGTAGCCTTGCCATTCGCCTGAGCGAACTTTGTCAGAAAAGTCGCCGATTTGCTCTTTGACCGCATTGACTTTCGGCATCACATCTTCGCCATCCACTACGATGGGGTTGTGATCCAAGTTGCGCAGAGCGGTGTGCAGCACAGCGCGTTTCTCGGTGATATTGATTTTTTCGCCCGAGAACATTTTTTCGATGCGCTCTTTCACCCCAGATTGACGCGCCAACTCGAATAATAATTGCATCGTTTTTTCTGTGATGCGATTTTTCGAGTAATCGAAAAACAAGCCGCCGGTTTCCAGCGAGAATTTCTCAAAACGATGTGGATCGTTTTGGAATAAATCACGCATATGCAGCGGTTCGACTTCCTTGAAATGCTCTGTTAGCGCTTGCCAAGCTGGCGATGAAGTTAAATTAGACATCGACACTAATCCTCGTGTATCACTATTGGTGCTGTTATTAGTTTTGGTTCGCTTACTCATGGCCGCGAACTCGTTTTTCTTTCATATTGCGTTTCATTTTTTCGAGCTGATCAATCAACTCTGGGCCGCGTTTGAGTGCAACCCCAACGGCGAGTACGTCAATAATCACCAAATGCACGATGCGGGTAATCATCGGAGTGTACAAATCCGGGTCTTCCATCGTATCGGCGTAGAGGCAAATATTGCAGCGTTTAGCCAGTGGCGATTTGCTGTGCGTAATGCCAATCACGTCCGCACCGGCATCACGGGCAATTTCAACCGAGCGCAGCATATCGAGCGTGCGGCCCGAGTTGGAAACGGCAATCACCGCATCGCCGGGCTTGAGCATTGATGCGCTCATGCCATGCATGTGCGGGTCGGTGTAGGCAACGGTAGGAACGCCGAGGCGGAAAAACTTATTTTGCGCATCGATGGCCACTGCGCCAGATTGGCCTTGGCCCCAAACTTCGATTTTGTGCGTGTTTGATAAGACTTTAATCGCGCGTTCGAGTACTTCAGTGTCGAGCTCATTGCGACAACGCAGCAGGTGCGAAATATTATTGTCGAATAATTTGCGTGCCAGATCGTGCGCCGAGTCATCCGATGACACCATCGAGTGAACATAAGGCACACCCGAAACCAAGCTACGCGTCAGGCGCAATTTGAAATCTTGCAGGCCTGAGCAATTGAGCGAACGACAAAAGCGAATCACTGTCGGTTGAGATACATCGGCAAGATCGGCAATTTGGGCAATCGGCGCATTTGCAACCAGATTGGGCTGAGCGATCACCAGCTCAGCGACTTTACGCTCAGATTTTGATAGTGAATCAATTACTGTTTTGATGCGTTCGAGCATTTGCTTATTCCTCACCCAAACGTGCACGGTCACAGCCCAAATGGCGGGTGACGTAAAAATTGAAGTTTAATTTTAGCGTCATGACTTTGACACTCAGGCCGCCCAAAATACGTTGGCGAGCGGCACTTGATCAAGGACGCGACGAATCGGGTATTGCTCAGTGAGTGCGACATTTGCCGCCATCGCGTTGAGCAGGAGTTCTTTTTTGCTCTCGCCAGTGATATGCACCAATACTTTCGGGCTTTTCACGATGGTTGGGAGCGTTAAGGTAATGCGCTGATGCGGTGCAACGGGTGGCGTAACGGCGGCCAACAAAGCAGTTGACTCACATGCTGCTTCGAGTTCAGCAGCCGCTGGGAATAATGAGGCCGTATGACCGTCATCGCCCATGCCCAAAATCACGACGTCGATGGGGTTTGGCATCTTGGCCAAGCGCGCTTCGATTTCAGCGAGGGCTTCGTGGGGTGTTGCTTGAGTATTAACCAGAGATACGAAAGTGGCAGCAGCGGCGCCATCTTGCAATAAATTTTCGCGGGTTAAGCGCTCATTGCTATCGGCATGATCAGGCTGAACCCAGCGTTCATCGACCAAGGTAATTACAACGCGAGACCAATCGAGATCGCTATTGCGTAAAGCTTTGAACATGCCTGCAGGTGTGCGACCACCAGAAACCGCAAGGCCAGCAGTGCCGCGCGCGGCAATCGCTTTTTTAAGTTCGTCAGCAATGGTTGCTGCGAGTTGCTGATCCAGTGTTTCTTTGTTGCTAAACTCATGCCATTGCAAAGCCATTCAATTCTCCAAACTACAATCTAGACGGGTATTGCAATCAAGACCTTGTCTAGCAAGGTCTTGATGTATTTACTGCGGGTGGGTATTAAGCTTCTTCGTGCCAGCACAGACCGTCGCGAGACAGCAGGGCGGATGAAGCTGCCGGGCCCCAAGTACCCGCGGTATAGGTCTTCGGACCTTCGCTGCTGTTTTCCCACGATTCAATGATCGGCTCAACCCAACGCCAAGCTGCGCGCTGCTCGTCACGGCGTACGAACAATGAGAGGTCGCCTTTGATCACATCCATCAACAGGCGTTCATACGCTTCTGGGCTGCGAGTGCTAAACGCTTCTTTGAAGTCCAGATCCAAATACACTTCGCGCAGACGATCTTTGCCCGGCTCTTTGGCCATCATGTACAGGCGCACTGATTCGTCGGGTTGCAGCTCAATCACCAAGCGGTTTGGGCGCGTGTTTTTACCGAAGGTCGAGGTTGGCACTTCGCGGAAATTGATCACGATTTGTGCCAAGCGGTCGCCCAAGCGTTTACCGGTACGCAAGAAGAAAGGAACACCAGCCCAGCGCCAAGTTTCAATTTCAGCCTTGAGTGCGACAAATGTTTCAGCTTTCGAACCTGCGGGTACGCCTGGCTCATCTTGGTAACCAATAACAGGTTTGCCGCCAACCGCACCAGCACGGTACTGACCGCGTACGACTTTGGTTTTTACATCGTCTGTCGTCAGTGGCTTCAAAGCTCGCAATACTTTGAGTTTTTCGTCACGCACAGCGTCAGCATCAATCGATGCTGGTGGTTCCATTGCCACGATGGTCAGCAATTGCAACAAGTGGTTTTGCACCATATCGCGCAAAGCACCCGTTTTGTCGTAGAAGTCTGCGCGGGTTTCAACGCCAACTTGCTCAGTCACGGTAATTTGCACGTCGCGAATCCATTCACGGCGCCACAGCGGCTCAAGCAAAGTATTGGCAAAACGCAGTGCGATCAGATTTAGTACCGGCTCTTTACCGAGGTAATGGTCGATACGGTAGATTTGTTGCTCGTTGAAGTATTCACCCACTTCATCGTTAATCTTGTTCGATGAGTCCAAGTCGTGGCCGAGCGGCTTTTCTAGTACGACGCGTGAATGGCCTTCGTTCAGGCCTTGCGCGGCTAAGTTTTTAGCAATAGGCGCAAAGAAATCAGGAGCGGTAGAGAGATAAAACACGCGCTCGCGAGTTGGGAATTTGTTCAGAGTTTCAGCGAGGGCAACGAAGTCTTCTTCGGTGTTGGCATCAACTTTTAAGTATTCAATGCGCGCAGCGAATTTATTCCAGTCACTTTCGTTATAATGGCTGCCAAGGTATTCTTTCGCCTTGGTGTGAGCTTTTTCAACGTAGGCTGCGGTGTCCGACGGGCTGCGGCCCAGGCAGATGACGCGACCTTGGCTTGGCAAATTGCCGTCTTGGTCTTGGTGGTAAAGTGCAGGAAGTAACTTGCGTAAAGCGAGGTCACCTGTGCCGCCAAAAAAAACGATATCGAAAGCGTCGATCGCAGTCATGAGCCAAAAATCCTCGTCTGGAATTGGAGCTTGAAAAAGAGTCAAGCATAGTAAGCTTTGTAATCTTACTACAGGCTCAAACACCCTAGCAAACGAATTTATTACCTAGTGGTTTGCACCAATGCGGCGCAAAGTGATTTAACGGAAAACCTTTGTGGTGCAAGGCCTTGCTGCAGTGCAGCGAAGTCGCTATGTAAAGAGTTTTACTTGTCGAAACGCCTTGATTGTAGTAAAACTACGCTTAAATTCTAAGTCTATCTGCTCGATAGTTTAGTTCAGAAAATTCGGAGTTCTTTCATGTCACTGCATCCTGGTTTGGTCGAAGTAACCCAGCGCGTTATCGAACGCAGCAAAGAATCACGTTCACGCTATCTGGCGCGATTAGAACAGGCGGCCAGTAAAGAGCCCGTACGAAAAGGTTTGGCTTGTACCAACCAAGCGCATGCTTGGGCTGCAATGCCTGAGACCGACAAAATCATGATGCGTGAAATGCGTCAGCCTAATTTGGCGATTGTGTCTGCCTATAACGAAATGCTCTCGGCACATCAGCCGTTTGAAACTTTCCCTGCGATTATCAAAAAAGCTGCCAATCAAGCTGGTGCAACGGCGCAGTTTGCCGGTGGCGTGCCTGCAATGTGTGATGGCGTGACCCAAGGTCAGCCAGGTATGGAGTTGTCGCTGTTTAGTCGCGATGTGATCGCGATGTCTACGGCTGTGGCGCTCTCGCACAATATGTTTGATGCAACTTTGTGTCTGGGTGTGTGTGACAAGATTGTTCCAGGCTTATTGATTGGCGCGCTGCAGTTTGGTCACTTGCCAACCATTTTTGTGCCTGCAGGCCCAATGACGACGGGTATTGCCAATAAAGAAAAAAATATCACTCGCCAATTATTTGCTGAAGGCAAAGTAGGTCGTGATGCTCTGTTGGCCTCTGAAGAAGGCTCGTATCACGGCCCGGGTACCTGTACTTTCTTTGGTACCGCCAACTCGAATCAAATGCTGATGGAAATTATGGGTTTGCATATGCCGGGCGCGGCATTTACCAATCCAGGTACGCCACTGCGTGATGCGTTGACCGTCGCAGCTACTAAACGTGCAGCGCAAATTACCGCACTGGGTAATGAATTTATCCCGGTCGGTAAAGTGATCGATGAGAAGGCGATTATTAATGGCATTATTGGTTTGCTGGCAACCGGTGGCTCAACGAATCATACGATTCACTTGATCGCGATCGCACGCGCTGCGGGTGTGATTATTAACTGGTCTGACTTTAACGATTTGTCGGCCATTATTCCGCTGTTGGCGAAGGTTTATCCAAACGGTGCTGCTGATGTGAATCATTTCCATGCGGCAGGTGGTATGGGTTATCTGATCCGCGAATTGCTTGATGCTGGATTGTTGCATGACGACGTTTGGACTGCAGCGGGCTATGGTTTGCGCCATTATGCGCAAGAACCATTCCTAGAAAATGGCGTCGCTGTTTGGCGTCCTGCTCCTGTACAAAGTGGCGATGATTCCGTTCTTAGAACTGCGGCTAATCCATTCCAGGCCGATGGTGGTACCAAATTACTGCAAGGTAATTTAGGGCGTGCTGTGATTAAAACCTCTGCAGTGGCAGTGGAGCACCGCATTGTAAATGCGCCTGCTATCGTCTTTGATGATCAAGAAGATGTCATCGCCGCATTTAAACGTGGCGAGTTGGAGCGTGACTTTATTGCGGTTGTTCGTTTCCAAGGTCCGCGCGCCAATGGTATGCCAGAGTTGCACAAGCTCACTCCGCCATTGGGTGTGTTGCAAGATCGTGGCTTTAAGGTGGCTTTGGTTACTGATGGCCGTATGTCAGGCGCATCGGGCAAAGTGCCTGCCGCGATTCATATTACGCCTGAGGTGGTTTCAGGTGGCGCACTGGGTAAAGTTCGTACCGGCGATATGATTTTGTTGAATGCTGAAACGGGTGAGCTTGTGGCTCAAGTGGATGCGGCAGAGTGGGATGCGCGCGAAGTTGCGACGGCTGATTTGTCGGCAAATGGACATGGCATGGGGCGTGAGTTGTTTGCTTCATTCCGTGCTGCGGCAACTGGTGCCGAAGACGGCGCGATTAGTATGGGTTTGGCGCACTAATATATAAAAGAAGTTTGTTGTGAGCGGCTGGTGTGTGAGGAGATGCGCCGGCCGGTTTGAAACCTTTGCTGACCTTCGATAATAAAAAGGCTGCAATTTAGATAAGACGGAAAATTCTCATGCAGATTCGTGACATCATGCGCTCTTGCACTGTAATGCCGGTGCTGGTAATTGAAAATGTAGAGCACGCAGTGCCTTTGGCTCAAGCGCTGGTTGACGGCGGTATTCGTGTTTTGGAAGTGACGTTGCGTACTGATGCTGCGCTTGCTGCGGTAAAAGCGATTGCTGATAACGTGCCTGGCGCGATTGTGGGTGTGGGTACGGTAGTTCGTCCTGAGCAGTTTGCTCAAGCGAAGGCTGCTGGTGCAGTATTTGCCGTGACACCTGGTTTGACGCCAAAACTGGCCGCTGCCGCTCGTGAGTGCGGGATCGAGTTGTTGCCAGGTGTAATGACGCCATCTGAAGCGATTGCAGCTTTGGAAGAAGGTTTTGATGCGATGAAATTGTTCCCTGCTGAGCAAGCGGGCAGCTTGGCAATGTTGAAAGCATTGGGTGGCCCGTTGCCACAAATCTTGTTCTGCCCAACGGGTGGTGTGAGCGTAGAATCTGCCCCTAAATTGTTGGCATTGCCGAATGTGGGCTGTGTAGGTGGCTCTTGGTTGGCTCCTAAAGATATGGTTGCAAAAGGTGATTGGGCGGGGATTACTGCGCTCGCACGTGAAGCGGCTGCATTGCGTCCTTGATTGGTCTAGGCTGATCGCACTGCGCTAGTGTTTGGTGCGGTGTGGTCGGCTTTTTGTTTTTTGCTGTCTGGGTAAGTGTTCTATTTACCCGCCGCTTTAGTAACTTATTTGGTTTTAATGTAGTTTTTGCAAAGTGTTTGTCATGGCGCAAAGGCAATATTGCTCTAAATGGTGCATGCTTGAGCGTCCCGATTTATTCGATCCCCTATTGTTTCTGGAGATGATTCATGGCTATCAAAGTTGGTATTAATGGTTTTGGTCGTATCGGCCGCATGGTATTCCGCGCTGCTGTTTATAATTTTGCCGATGATATCGAAATCGTTGGTATTAATGACTTGCTCGAGCCTGATTACCTTGCCTATATGCTCAAACACGATTCAGTGCACGGCAAATTCAAAGGCGAAGTGGCGATTGTTGATGGCAATCTCGTGGTAAATGGTAAAACCATTCGTTTGACTGCAGTTAAAGATCCTGCTGAATTGAAATGGGGTGAGATTGGTGCTGATGTTGTGGTTGAGTCTACAGGCCTGTTCCTGACTAAAGAGACTTGCGAAAAACACATGGCTGCTGGCGCTAAAAAAGTCATTATGTCTGCACCATCAAAAGACGATACCCCTATGTTCGTGTACGGTGTGAATGATGCCGCTTACGCAGGTCAGGCAATCATTTCTAATGCATCTTGTACCACTAACTGCTTGGCGCCGATCGCTAAAGTAATTAACGATAACTTCGGTATCAAACGTGGCTTGATGACGACTGTTCACGCAGCAACTGCAACGCAAAAAACAGTTGATGGCCCATCTAATAAAGATTGGCGTGGTGGCCGCGGTATTCTGGAAAACATCATTCCTTCTTCAACTGGCGCAGCTAAAGCCGTTGGTGTGGTGATTCCTGAGATCAAAGGTAAATTGACTGGTATGGCTTTCCGCGTACCTACTTCTGATGTTTCAGTAGTTGATTTGACTGTTGAATTGAATAAAGAAGCGTCGTACGAAGAAATTTGTGCTGCGATGAAAGCCGCTTCTGAAGGCACAATGAAAGGCGTCCTGGGTTATACCACTGAGAAAGTTGTATCTACTGATTTCCGTGGTGAAGCTTGCACATCAACTTTCGATGCAGATGCAGGTATTGCTTTGGATAAAACTTTCGTTAAATTGGTGGCTTGGTACGATAACGAATGGGGCTACTCTAGCAAAGTGTTGGAAATGGTTCGAGTTATGGCCGCAAAATAATCGTTTAAAAGCGAATCCTAAAAGCCAGTCAGTAAATCTGACTGGCTTTTTTATTGGCTAGCAGTTGTGCGGGAGTAACTTGTTAGCGCTAATTGTCGGTGCGGTTTAATGTTCTTGGTTTGGTAAAATTACCAATTGTTGTGAGGTAAATTGCTGCAATTGAGGGTAAGCAGGTAAGGTAATAGCTTAATAATTTCAGCTAAGTAATTATTATTAAAGATGAATGTCACGTGGGCTTGTTTGCGGCTTAAGCCCCGGGCGTTAACCGAAAAGTACTGTTGTACTCAGGCTACACCATTGGCCTAAATCGGAAATAGCTTTTGCGTTGGCCGGAGTTCTTCCGTAATCTTGAGTCTGTAAAGCAGTGGCCCAGCTAGATAAGAGGCCCGCTGTTACGGTGGTTAAATAAATCCAACTCTCTCTTTTCTTTGGAGAAATAAAAATGTTCAAGCGCGTTCTTATGGCTGCTGCTGTTGCAGCTGCTGTTTCAGCTCCAGCGTTCGCTGATGTGTCTATCACTGGTTCTATGGAAATGAACTTGATGTTCATTGACCAAGCTGGTAGCAGCAACGTTCAAACTCTGGACCGTGGTTTGCAAATCGACTTTAACGGCGCTGACAAACTCGACGGCGGCGGCAAACTGATCTGGAAACTGTCTCAGAAAGTTACCTCTGGTAATACAAATGCAAACAGCAAAAATGCATTGTCTCAACAAGCTTGGGGCGGTCGTGAAGGCTGGGTTGGTTTTACTGGTGATTGGGGTACTTTCAAAGCTGGTCGTCAATTCCTGAACAGCTACCTGACTCTGGACTGGCCATATGGTCAAGGCGGTAACTGGCAGTTGGCTGAAAACAACTGGTACGCTGGCGCTGCTGCAGGTAAATTGACTGCTAACTTCTTGACTGGTGCTTCTTTGAACTACCAATCTCCAAGCTTCAGCGGTTTCAGCTTCGGCGCTCAATACTCTTGGGACGTAGTGAATGCAGCTACTGGCTCACGCCAAGATGGTAACAAATTCAGCGAAAACTACATTGCTGATTTGTCTGCTAGCTACAATGCAGGTTCATTGGGCTTGAACGCTGGTTACTTGTTCGGTAAAGACGTTGCTGCAACTGGCGACGCTTCTCAGTACTACATCGGCGCAACTTACGGTTTCGATTTCGGTCTGAACCTGCGTGCCTTGTACACTGGCTACAGCCAAGACTACGCTACTGGTACACAAGACGGTTACGACTGGATCGTTGGTGGTACTTACGGCTTCGGCAAATCATTCATCAAAGCTTCATACAATGGCTCTGATGCTGATGGCTTCAGCGGTTCACGTGCAATCGCTTCTGCTGAATACGGTTACAGCTTGTCTAAAAACACTGTAGCTTACGCTCGTTACCAATGGCGTAACAAAGAAGCTGGCGACCTGCAATACGTAATGTTCGGTGCATGGACTGGCTTCTAATCTGACTCGCTCAGTTTAGTTGAAAAAAACAAAAAGCAGCTTCGGCTGCTTTTTGTTTTTTTTGTCTTCGTATTTGTTTGCGCTACTCTGTGTCCAAGCGTGGGTGGTTTTGCTGGGGCATACATTTTTTCCAAAATTTTCGTTTGTTTGCTGCCCAATGAAGGAGATCTTAAACCCTTGCCTAAATTAGCCGTATTGCTTGGTCTACTGTAAAATTTTGTGGTTTAACTGTACTAGCTACTAAAGCAAAAATAACTTAAGTCACTGTTTATTAAGTCATGTATTCAGAATTTGTGTATGTAACAAATCTGTCATTGTTATGACATTCAATATTAATAAAAGGTTTGTAGAATCGCGACGTTGTGAAAATTCACAGTTAAAGCACCTATAAAACCTCGGAGTTAATTTGAAATGAACAAGATTGTTGCTGCTGCAGTTGCTGCTGCTTTTATCGCCCCTTTGGCCATGGCAGATGTTGATTTGGGTCCTGTTAAGATTTACGGTAGCTTGCGCTCTGCAGTCGAGGTTATCAATGTGACTCCAGTTGCGGGCACAACTGTGCAAGATGGCCAAGATAGCCAGACTCGTTTGATGGACCAAACTTCTAAGTTCGGCGTTAAAGGCGACTGGAAAATCAACGACAATATCAAAGCGATTGGCCAGCTGGAAGCACGTATTTACTTAGGTAACAGCGGTGATCCATTGGATGGTAGCAAAATTGGTTTTGGTACTCGCAATACCTTCATCGGTTTGTCTGGTGAAAAATTTGGTACAGTGCGTTTAGGTCGTTACGACAACCAATACAAATTGATCAAGAAAAATGCTTTAGGCGCATTTGATGACATCATGAATGATGCATCTGATCCAACTAACGCATCAAACACTATCTTGGGTCGTATGGGCGGCCGTGAGGGCGATAGTGTTAGCTATGAGACTCCACGTTTGGCTGGTTTTGCAGGTGGTTTGTCTTATAACTTCGGTAAAGTGGACAGCACCAATGCAACTGCATCATACAAAACAACGTGTGTGACTGTTTCAAACTGCACAACAACTGCAGTTTCTTCTGGTGACAAAATCAATGCACCACAGTTCTCAGCCTTGCTGAACTACCAAAGCCAATATTTCGATGCTGGCGTTGCGTACACTAAATTGAGCGATGCCTACTATGATCTGACTGGTAGCAAGTTGTCTGCCAAGAAAGAATTGACTGGTAAAACTGGTGGTGAAAGTGCTGATGCCTTGTCTATTGGCGCTACAGGTAAATTTGCTGGTTTACATTTGAGCGCGGTTTGGGAGCGTACCAATTCGAACGCGAATGGTGTTGGCTTGGCTCTGGATCAAGAGCAAGACAGCTACGGTATCCAAGCTTTGTACAATTGGGGTGATTTTGACTTCCAAGCTGGTTTTGCTAAAGCTGGCGATGTTAAAAACAACCTGAAAGGTGTTGATGTGGCTAACACGGGCGCGAAACAGTACAACGCTGGTGTATCGTACAAAGTACACAAACAAGTGCGCGTTATCGCTACTTACACTAAGGTTGACAACGAATCAGCGGCAACCTTCGCATCTGCTTCGGGTTTCGCAACTGCTAAAGGTGCTGATGTAGGCACTTTCGCAATTGGCTTGCGTGGCGATTTCTAAGCCATAACCGCTTAGGTTAACGCTTAGGCGCTTGAACCCACCAATTTGAACCGCCAAACTCAATCGAGTTTGGCGGTTTTTTTGTTGCTGGCGTTTACCCGCGCTTTGGCGTGTGCCGTGGTAAAATTGCAGATATTCAGAGATAAATCAGACTTGTGGAGTGACCATGTCGGGCAATAGTTTGGGTTTGCTGTTTACAGTTACATCATTTGGCGAAAGCCATGGCGCGGGCATTGGTTGTATTGTCGACGGTTGCCCTCCAGGAATGGACATCTCGGTTGAGGATATTCAGCTCGAACTTGATCGCCGCAAGCCTGGTACTAGCCGCCATGTGACGCAGCGTAAAGAGCCCGATACGGTCGAGATTTTGTCTGGCATCTATGAAGGTAAAACCACCGGTACACCGATTGCTTTGCTGATTCGCAATCAGGATCAACGCAGCCAAGATTACGGCAAAATTGTCGAGACTTTCCGCCCGGGTCACGCCGATTACACCTACTGGCATAAATACGGCATTCGCGACCCACGCGGCGGCGGTCGCTCTTCGGCGCGTGAAACTGCCGTGCGGGTGGCGGCGGGCGCGATCGCCAAAAAATGGTTGAAAGAAAAATTCGGCATCGTCATTCGTGGCTACATGAGCAAGCTGGGTGAGATCGATATTCCATTCCAAAGCTGGGATCACGTCAGCGAAAATGCATTCTTTGCGCCAAACAATGACATCGTGCCACAGCTCGAAGACTATATGGATGCGATTCGCAAAGAGCGAGATTCGGTCGGCGCGCAGATTTCAGTTGTGGCTGAAAATGTGCCCGTGGGCTGGGGCGAGCCTGTTTACGATCGCCTTGATGCCGAGATTGCCTACGCGATGATGAACATCAACGCCGTCAAAGGCGTTGAGATCGGTGCGGGCTTTGACAGTATTGCCCAGCGTGGCTCTGTGCATTGCGATGAGCTTACGCCGAAAGGGTTTGCCACCAATCACGCAGGCGGTATCTTGGGGGGTATATCTACCGGGCAAGATATTACAGTGAATTTGGCGGTTAAACCCACCTCCAGTATTGCTCAGGAGCGCCAATCAATTGATAAAAATGGCAATCCAGTGATGATGGCAACGACAGGCCGCCATGATCCATGCGTTGGTATTCGCGCGACACCAATTGCCGAAGCAATGTTGGCCTTGGTGCTGATCGATCACGCTTTGCGTCACCGTGCGCAGTGCGGTGATGTGGTCGTTAATACGCCGCGCATTCCCGGGAAAATCGCCTAATGTCTGCGCGCTGGCTGTTAGCGGTCTTTGCTTTGGCCATCTTGGCCGGCTGTGCCAGCCCGACTTTTGTTTCCACCGTATCGGTTCGCCATCAATTGCCTGCGGGAGTGTTGAAAGCTTCAGCGCCCGCCGCATCGGGTGCTGCGGCTGTACAGGCTGCGATGGCGCGCGCCAAATCGTTTGCCATTGAGCGCACCGCTTCGCAAGCGCAAAGTTTGGCATATCAAGAGTTTGAAACTGAACTGGCGCAGCATTTAGTCGAACAAGGCTTGGTTTGGCAGCACGACCCAAAATTGGCGGACTGGCTGGTGCGTTTTGACTATCAGATCGACGATGGGAAAAACAAAAGCTATCAGCAGCCGATTTGGGGTACCGTAGGCTATTCAGTGAGCTATCAGCGCGTTATCAGAGGTGGTAGCGTCATTTTTATTCCGCGTTATTATCCGGAAACAGGCATTATTGGCACGCAAACGGTCAATGAAACCATTTTCACCCGCGAAGTGTTTGTCGATATTCTTGATCGAAAAACCTTAGATAAAGACCAATTTGCCAAGCTCTATGAAGGTCGTGCGCGAAATCGCAGCCATCATGATGAGCTTGAATCCGCCGTGCCGTGGTTGATTCGCAGTCTGTTTTTACCTTTTCCAGGCCCTTCGGGCGTGAGCCGAGAAGTGCGCATACCCTTGGCGACGCCTAAACCTTAAATTCGAGACGCCCTGTGACTCCTGATCAATATTGCGAAGATAAAGCAGCCAAAAGTGGCTCGAGTTTTTACTACAGCTTTCGCTTTTTAAGCCCCGAAAAACGCATCGCGATTACTGCGCTGTATGCGTTCTGCCGCGAAGTCGATGATGTCGTCGACGAGTGTACCGACGAAGGCGTTGCGCGCACCACGCTCAATTGGTGGCGCAATGAAGTCGACCAGATGTACGCGGGTAGCCCACAACATCCTGTGACGCAATCTTTATTGCCGGCAGTTAAAGCCTACGATCTGCCGCGCGAGCTGTTTTTGGAAATCATCGACGGTATGGAGATGGATCTGAATCAGGCGCGTTACAACACGTTCAAAGATTTGCATCTGTATTGCTACCGTGTCGCCAGCGTCGTCGGCCAATTGGCCGCAAGTATTTTTGGCTATACCGATCGCAAAACGTTGAAATACGCGCACGATCTGGGCATTGCTTTCCAGCTCACTAATATCATTCGTGATGTAGGTGAAGACGCACGCCGTGGCCGGATTTACCTGCCCGTCGATGAATTGCAGCGCTTTAATGTCCCTGCAGCGGATATCCTGAATTATCGTGAAACGGCCGAATTTAAAGCCCTGATGAATTTCCAGATTGACCGCGCTGAGCAATATTACGAGCAAGCGATGAAGCTCTTGCCCGAAGTCGATAAAAAAAATCAACGCACTGGCCTTGTGATGGCGGCGATTTATCGCGCCACGCTCGCTGAAGTTCGTCTCGAAGGTGCGCAGAAAGTACTCAACCAACGTACTTCGCTGACGCCAATCCGCAAGTTATGGCTGGCTTGGAAAACCTGGTGGTTTGCTTAATCGAATGAGCTCATTAAATCCGACGAGTAAACACGTCGCCATCATCGGTGGCGGTTACGCGGGCATGGCGGCCGCTGTTGAGCTGGCTGCTGCGGGCGTGCAAGTCACGGTATTTGAGGCAGGGAAAGTGCTCGGTGGCCGTGCGCGGCGTGTGGAGCGGGCCAGCTTGTCGTCGCATTCGGGCGAAAACCGGCCGCAGCCGCTCGATAATGGTCAGCATCTCGTGATTGGGGCGTATAGCGAATTATTGCGGCTAATGCGCGAGTGTGGTGTTGATTTGAATGCCGCTTTTTTACGTCAACCGATGCGCTTAGAAACTGTTTCTCACAATGGGGAACCTAACTTCCTATTGGCCTGCCCAAAGTTACCTGCACCCTTGCATTTGGCCGTGGCGCTGATTCGGGCGAAAGGCCTAACTTGGTCGGAACGCTGGGCCTTGATTCGTGCAATTCAAGTCGCGAAGTGGCGGGGCTGGCGGCTCAAACATGACACAACAGTCGCCGAATGGCTGCTTGAGCAACGCCAACCCGCAGGATTAATCAGTCGTTTTTGGACGCCGTTGACTTTGGCTGCACTCAATACCCCGCTGGAATTAGCGAGTGCGCAGGTGTTGCTGAACGTTTTGCGCGATAGCTTGGGTGGCTCGCGCGCTGCGTCGGATTTATTACTGCCGAAAGTGGATTTTAGCGCACTCTTTACCGAGCCTGCCGCGTCTTATGTGACTAAAAAAGGCGGGTATATCCAGCTAGGCATTAGAGCAAAAAAAGTTGGGCTGGATACTGCTGGATGGTATATCAATGGATTACCCGAGCGATTTGATGCTGTCGTGTGCGCTGTCGCGCCGCATCAAGCATCCAAACTATTAAGTGATTCAACAAGTATCGCCGCCGCGACCGAGATTTTGTCGCGCCAATTGGCTGCATGGCCGTATCAGCCTATCGTGACGGTGTATTTGCAGTACGAGGCCAATGTTTCATTGCCGCAGCCGATGCTGGGCTTGTCAGATGCGATCTCGCAATGGGTGTTTGATCGCGGCGTGACGCATACTTGCCCCGGCCTGATTGCTGTGGTGATCTCCGCGCAGGGCGTGCACAGTGGTTTGAGCCACGATGATTTGGCGCTGGCGGTGCAGGAAGAATTGCATCAGCGTTTGGGCTTGCCCGATTTGGTCTTGCAGCAGCAAGTCATCACCGAGAAGCGCGCGACATTTGCCTGTACGCCCAATCTAGTACGGCCTGCTAATCGCACGGCGAGCGCTGGGTTTTATCTGGCGGGTGATTACACGGCGGGCTTAGCGGCGATGAGCGGTAAAGATCGCGGTGAATATCCGGCTACGCTGGAAGGTGCGGTGCGTAGTGGCGTGAAAGCGGCCAATGCCGTATTACAAGATTTTAAGGGTATTTCGCTGTAGGTCAATTGCGAATTGGTCTTGGTGGCAATACCGTGCAATGTACATTATTGAAGCGGACACAAATCATGGAAAGCTGGAAAACATATCAGGCTGAAGCCAAATCAATGCAAGATCGTGTGATTTTGGTGACGGGCGCAGGGCAGGGCTTGGGTGCTACCGCCGCCGTTGAGCTGGCGAAACTTGGCGCCACGGTGATTTTGCTGGGTCGCAACGAGAAAAAACTCAGCCGCACTTATGATGCGATTGAATCGGTCGGCGGTCCACAACCGGCTGCGGTGCCGATGGATTTGGCTAAAGTGGGCGAAGCCGAAATCACCCAGTTGGGCGTGTTGATTCAGAAAGAGTTTGGCCGTCTCGATGGCATTTTGCATTGTGCCAATGGCTTTAATCATCTGTCGCCGCTGGCCAATCAAAAGCTCGACGAATGGGTGGATATGTTCCGGGTGAATGTGGCTGCGCCTTTTGCCCTCAATCGCACCTTGTTGCCTTTATTGCAAGCAGCGCCTGATGCGGCGGTTTTGGTGTTGGGTGAAACGCACGCGTTTGAACCCAATGCCTATTGGGGCGGCTTTAGCGTGACCAAGTCGGCGCAGAAAAACTGGATCGAAATTACGGCTTCCGAATGGGATAAGTTTGAACAGTTGCGGATTAATCTCTTGGTGCCCGGCCCGATTCAATCGCCTTTCCGTTTAGCCACTCACCCCGCCGAATCTAAAGATACACTGCCGGAAACGGGCGCAATTATGCCGGCGATTATGTATTGGTTGGGGCCTGCGAGCCGTGGTCAGACCGGACAAACGGTATTTTTTAACAAAAAGTGAGAAAAATTGAAATATTTAGCAATGGGGATGAACTTTCTGGAAAAACAGCACTCAGAGCAAGGGTAAGTTTGTGATTGATCTCCAAACTTAGTGCTAAGCCGCTAGGCTGTGGTGCAATGCAAGTGTGTAGTTTGTTTCATCTCTCCCTGTAGTCATTCAGCCCCGCCAATGTGCGGGGCTTTTTTTTGCTTATTTGCTGGCGTGCAATTCAGTGATGGGTGGGCGGGTATTGCTGCGCCACTGTTGATGAAAGGCGGCGGCGGGCAGCGGTTTGCCATAGTAAAAACCTTGAATCGTGCTGCAGCCTTCTTCTTGCAGGAAACGAATTTGCGTCGCTTCTTCAACGCCTTCGGCGACGGTACTGAGGCCCAAACTGCTGGCCAATGAAATAATGGTGCGGATTATGGCTTCATTGTCTTTGCCTGAGCCGATACCGAGGATAAACGCCCGATCAATTTTGAGCACTTGCACCGGCAGCTGTTTGAGGTAGGCCAGCGATGAATAACCTGTGCCAAAATCATCGATCGATAATTTCACCCCAAGCGCGCGAATGGCATCGAGCGTTTCGATCGCATCGTCGACCGCCATGATCACACTTTCGGTGATTTCTAATTCCAGCGCAGTGGCGGGCAATTGATACAGATGTAATAACTGAGCCAGATGCGCGGGGAAATCGGTGCGCTCGAGTTGTTTGACCGATAAATTGACCGATACGCAAGGGATATTAAAACCACTGCTGCGCCAATCTCTGAGTTGCTGACAGGTTTTTTCCAAGATCTGATCGCCCAAGGCCACAATCAAGCCAGTGTCTTCGGCGACTGGGATAAATCGCACCGGCGGTACATGGCCCAGCGCCTCGCTATGCCAGCGGGCGAGTGCTTCGGCGCCGACCAATTGGCCGCTGTTTGAATCTACTTTGGCTTGGAAATGCACTGTTAATTCATTGTGCTCAATGGCCTGACGTAAATAGCGTTCAATCCTGACTCGCTCTTCGGCAGCAACAGACATGGCACGGGTATAGCACTGAAAGCGATTGCGGCCGGCGGCTTTAGCCTGATACATCGCAATATCGGCATTGCGCACGAGGGTATTCACATCCATACCGTCTTCTGGCGCAAAGCTAATCCCGATGCTGGCGGAGAGGAAAATATCATTGTTATTGATGTGAAACGGCTGGCTAAATAGCGCTAATAATTGGCCCGCGATTTGGCTCGCAGTTTCTCTCCCAGCTTGGGTATTGAGAATACAGACAAATTCATCGCCGCCCAGCCGCGCCAAAGTGTCATCTGCGCGCACCTGTTTGATGAGCCGTGCGGTAACGGCAATCAGTAATTGATCGCCAATAAAATGCCCCAGCGTATCGTTCACATCTTTGAAGCGATCAAGGTCTATAAACAAGACCGCTAAATGGTGCGGATGATCGGGCGCCTGCAGCAGTCTTTGCTCGAGTTGCTCATTAAATAGCAGGCGATTGGGTAGGTTGGTGAGTGGGTCATGGTGCGCCAGTTGATCAAGCCGCTCTTCCGCATTGCGCCGCTCTATCACTTCGGCTTCGAGCTGCAAGTTAGCTTGCCCCAGCGCAAAAGTGCGCTCTTCAACGCGCCGATCGAGGTCACGATTGGCTTCTTCAAGCTCGGCCGCCTGTTTATTAATAATATTTCCCGCGCGCATCACCACCAGCATTTGCACCAGAAATAAAATCACCATCAGAAAACAAATCGCCACCGCCAGCCATCGTAATTGCTCGGACATGGCTTTGATGAACGGTGTGGCATCGACGTAGATTTCCAGCACGCCTTCTACTTTTTCATTGGCACCATGCACAGGCACATAGGTGGAAATGACATCGCGATCGACTAAGGCGCGCTCAAACGAATCAATACTATGTTTATGTGCCAACTCGCTGGCCGGCACATTGGCCAAGGCCGATTTAAAGCCATCGTTGTCTTCTTCAACTTCGCCCACTTGCTTGGGGTCGGTCGAGAATACGGTCAGGCCATTGAGCGCATACACCTTGATCTTGATGACATCGGTGCCCTTCATGAGTTGAATGACATTGCTCATTAATTGCCCTTGCGATGATTGCTTGAGCAATTGCGTTTTATCGAGCAAGGTCAATGGCCGAAATTGCGGCCATAAAGAGTTTTCGAATACCTGAACCATGGACGAGGCTCGCACTTTTTCCAGCTTGAGCAATTGCTCGCTAGAGTAATGCTGCAAATAGCCGGTCATCAGTAAAGTCGCGATCGACATAATGCCCAGCGACAATAAAAAGAAATACCGAATCAAATTGAACGGCTTGCTGCGCATCGGAGCTAGGTACTCGGGCATGACTTATCCCTTCGCTGCAATAAACATGATAATGAGTGTAGACGCAGTTATCGTGCACTGCCGCATAAGAAGGCGATTGCGCAGTCGCAGCGGCATCGTGGCCAGAAAATGAAACGATGTGCTGCAATCTGAGCGAAAAGTCGCACAGTCAGTCGCTGCTTTGTGCTGGTAGTGAGAATCTGCGGAAAGGTTTTCCGCGAGGCAAAGTGGGGCTGCTACAATCACGTACCCAGAACGAGTGTACGTCATGAATCTTGAAGAAGCATTTGCCAACGATGGCCCATTTTCCGCTGCTTTTCCCGGCTACAAGCTCCGTCAGCCGCAGCTCGAAATGGCGCAGGCAGTCGCGGCGGCGATCGAGAATCATGGCCAACTGATTGCCGAAGCGGGTACGGGCACCGGCAAGACTTTTGCCTACTTGGTGCCAGCGCTGCTGTCAGGTGGCAAAACCATCGTCTCGACCGGTACTAAAACGCTGCAAGATCAGCTGTTTAACCGCGATATTCCCAGCGTGCGCGATGTGCTCAAAGTGCCGGTCACGGTGGCGCTGCTCAAAGGGCGCAGCAATTATGTCTGCCACTATCATCTGGAGCGTGCCGAGCACGAAGGGCGCTTTATGCGCCGCGAAGACGTGGTCGATCTGCAAAAGGTCAAACGTTATGCGGCCAGTACCCAGTCGGGCGATAAAGCGTCTTGCCAGGGCGTACCCGAAGATGCGCCAATCTGGTCGCATGTGACCAGCACCCGCGATAATTGCTTGGGGCAAGATTGCCCGAGCCACAAAGAATGTTTCGTGCTCAAAGCGCGGCGTGAAGCGCAAGAAGCTGACGTTGTGGTCGTCAATCATCACCTATTTTTTGCCGACGTGTGGCTGCGTGATGAAGGCGCGGGCGAATTGTTACCCGCGTGCAATACCGTCATTTTTGACGAGGCGCATCAGCTGCCCGAAGTGGCCAGCCTATTTTTTGGCGATACATTGACCAGTGGGCAAGTCGTTGAAATCGCGCGTGACGCGCGTGCCGAAGCATTGGTGGTGGCCAAAGATTTTATCGAGTTGCCCAATGCCGCCGAAGCGCTGGAAAAAGCCGCCAAAGATGTGCGACTCGTTTTCAAAGAGCAATTGCGCCTGCCGCAGCATGAATTAAACGAGAAGTACGCCGAGTTTTTTACGCAACTCGGCGTGATGCAAGATAAACTGAAAACCGTCGCACAACTCCTCGCCAAACAGGCTGAGCGCGCAGAAGGGTTGGAAAAATGCCAGCAGCGCGCCTCTGAAATGTTGACGCTGCTTGATCAGTGGCTCGAAGAAGACTCGAAAGAAACCGTGCATTGGATCGACGTCACGCAGCATGGCTTTTTGCTGCACGTCACGCCGCTCAATATCGCCGATTTATTCCAGAAACAAATCAATCTGAACCCGCGCGCGTGGATTTTTGCCTCAGCCACGCTGGCGGTAAATAATCAATTTACCCATTTTCAGCATGAGCTGGGTTTGTGGAAAGCAGAGACAGCGACATGGGATAGTCCATTCGATTACAAGCAGCAGGCAGTACTGTATGTGCCGCAAGACATGCCTGCACCTAATACACCGTCATATACCCAGGCAGTGGTTGAAAAAGCCTGGCCCTTGTTGCAATCAACGCAAGGCCACGCCTTTCTGCTTTTTACCAGCTTGAAAGCCATGCGCGAGGCGCATGAGCTGGTGCTGGAAAAACTCAAAGCCGCCAATCTGGATTGGCCGGTGTTTTTGCAAGGCACCACCTCGAGGACGGAATTATTGGATCAATTTCGTCGCGCGCCCAACGCCATTTTGGTGGCCAGCCAGACTTTTTGGGAAGGCATTGACGTGCGCGGGGAACAATTGTCTTTGGTCGTCATCGATAAACTACCGTTTTCACCGCCGGATGATCCGGTATTGTCGGCACGAATGGAGCAAATCACCAAAGCCGGTCGCAGCCCGTTTATGGATTATCAATTGCCGAACGCGACGATTACCCTCAAACAGGGCGCTGGGCGCTTGATTCGCGATGAAACCGACATCGGCATTTTGATGATTGCGGACACTCGATTAGTTGAGAAACAATACGGCAAGCTAATTTGGAAAAGCCTGCCGCCAATGTTCCGCTCGCGCGAGTTGGCCAATGTGCAGAAATTTTTCGCCGTGAAACAGGCCGAAAAGCTTGAGCAGCGCATGGGGGCTGATGCTAGCTTGGCGCCTGCGGATGCAGACAAATAGTTAAACAGACAAATCGTTCAACCATTGCAGCTTTTAAGCGATTTGCCAGAAATTTAAGATCAGGAATAAAACGTGGCCAGTAAACCCACTAAACCCGTACGTAAAAGCGGGTCGCCCAAAAAAACGCCTCCGTCAATCTGGGGGCGCGTCTTCGGTTTTTTGCTGCTGAGCTGTTTTCTACTCGCGGCGCTCATGGGGGGCTGGTTTTATAGTTGGACCACCGAGGCGCAGCCCAAGCCCGATGCGGGCGCCGTGGTCTTACAGCCGGGCAATGTGCAGGTTTTGGCGGAGCAACTGCAGGCGCAAGGCGCGATTGACTCGGCAACGATGTTTGTTTGGTTGGCACGGCTGACGGGCAAAGATACGCAGCTTAAATCTGGTCGCTATCGGATTAGTGTGGATATGTCACCGCTGACTTTGCTGCGCAAAATCAGCAAGGGCGACACCGATGAATTGATGGTGACCATCGTTGAAGGCTGGAATTGGCGTGATGTCAAAAAGGCGCTGAGTAAAAATCCATACTTGAAGCACGATAGCGCAAAGCTCACCGATGCCGAATTATTGGCGCAGCTGGAAATCAGCGCGACTTCGCCCGAAGGCATGTTTTTTCCTGATAGCTACCAAATTGAGGCGGGTAGCTCTGATTTGAAATTACTGGCACGTGCGCATCGTCGTATGCAGCAAAAGCTTGATCAAGCTTGGGCGGGGAGGAAAGAGAATTTACCGTTGAAAAATGAATATGAGGCGCTGATTTTAGCTTCGCTAGTAGAAAAAGAAACTGGCAAGGCCAGCGATCGACCCTTGATTGCCGGTGTCTTTATCAATCGCCTGAATCAAGGGATGCGCCTGCAGACCGACCCAGCTGTGATTTACGGCGTGGGGGAGGGTTTTGATGGCAACATCACCAAGGCCCATCTGACGACCGATACGCCGTACAACACCTATACCCGCGGCGGGTTAACGCCAACGCCAATTGCGATGGTGGGGGAGGCCGCCCTGAAGGCAGCGACGCAACCTGCAGATACTACCGCAGTGTATTTTGTTGCACGCGGCGATGGATCTAGTCAATTTTCAAATACCCTTGATGAGCACAATGCCGCGGTGCGGAAATATCTATTGTCGCGCTAAGTGATACAGGGCCTCATCAGCTCAATTTGAGCGGTCACCACCTCGTTATCGCGCACGAATGATGACCACTCATCGTTTATTTCTAATTGCAAACGATTGTTTTAACTCGGAAATTTAAACTGTCTTTTTGCTGTCATTGTTTCTTGATGTGATTGTCATTTTCTTGGACTAACCTCGCCACACCTTTAGGGAGGTTCCAATGAAAAAGTTATTAATTAGCAGTTCAATTGCATTAGCACTCACTGCTTGCGGTGGTGGTTCTAATCTCACTCAAAGCACTACTTCTGCCAGCACGGCAACGCCAGTACCTAGCTCTAGCTCTGCAGCGCCAAAGAATATTTTGTTCTTCTTGGGTGACGGCATGGGCATGGCCACGATGACTGCTGCGCGTATTTACGCTGTGGGTGAAGATGGCGAGCTGACCATGGATCAATTGCCAGAAACTGCCTTTATCAAAACCTATTCCAATGACGCGCAAGTCACTGACTCAGCCCCATCGATGGCTGCGTACATGACGGGCGTGAAAATGAATAATGAAGTGATTTCAATGTCGGCGGACACCAAAGCATTTGATGCGGCGGGTGCGAGTTATTTGAAAGGCGCTGATAGCGCTTGCCCAAGTAGCAATGGTAAGCCAGTCACGACGCTGCTTGAAATCGCCAAGTCTGCTGGCCTAGCGACTGGTGTAGTAACGACAACTCGTATCACGCATGCAACGCCAGCCGCGACTTACGCTCACGTATGCCACCGTGATGCGGAAAACACCATTGCGGCCCAGTTGGTGCCCGCTGGTGAAGGTATGGGTTATAACGACAAGCTGGTCGATGGTGTGGACGTGGTCTTTGGTGGTGGTAGCCAATTCTTCAAACCCACATCGGCGGGTGGTAAACGGACTGACGGTCGTGATTTGATCGCCGAAATGAAGGGTAATGATTACAGCTACGCCAGCAACAAATCGGAATTCGACAAACTCGATCCGAAAACGGCGAAGAAAATGTTTGGTCTGTTTAGCTCTAGCCACATGAGCTATGACCTTGATCGTGATCCAAGCAAAGAGCCTAGCCTGGCTGAAATGACGACCAAAGCGATTCAGGGCTTGCAGAAAAACAGCAAGGGGATGTTCCTGATGGTTGAAGGTGGCCGTATCGACCACGCGCTGCACGAAACTACTGCGAAGAAAGCTCTGCAAGACGCTGTTGCGTTTGATAACGCAATCAAAGCGGGTATCGCCGAGATGAAGAAGGTTGATCCTGATCTGAAAAACACCTTGATCGTTGTAACTGCTGACCATGACCACACGCTGGTACTCAATGGTTACGCTGCACGTACCGGTAAATCAACTGCAACTAACCCAGGGGTGTTGGGCTTGCTGCGCAATTATGTTACCGGCGCTGTCGAGCTTGATGCCGACAAGATGCCATACACGATTATTGGCTTTGGTAACGGCGAAAACCGCGTGAATGCAACGCGTAGCGCGCTGACCGATACGCAAGTGTTTGCCAATGATTACCACCAAGAAGCCGCAGTGCAAATGCCGGCGGGTAGCGAAACACACGGCGGTACTAATGTGTTCTTGGGTGCGATGGGTAAAAATGCCGATACCTTTGCTGGCGTGATGGACAACACCAAGGTATTTACGCTGATTCGTAGCGCAATGGGCCTGTAAACACAGCGATTAATCGGAATAAGTAATCGGCTAAAGAGTTCACGCAAGACGCACCGCCGTCGACAGTACTCGAAGTACGGCAAGGCGAAGCAACGCCGCGTGAATTCTTTTGTCTTACTATTTAATTGGAATTTATCATGAAAAAAACATTAATTGCCGCAGTGTTAGTCTCTGCATTTGCCTCATTGGCAGCGCCGACGTATGCGGCGGGTGAAGCGAAAAACGTCATCTTCTTCTTGGGCGACGGTATGGGCCCAACGACTGTAACTGCGGCACGTATTTACAAGTACAAAGAAGAAGGCGAGTTGAATATGGAAAAGCTGGACGGTAAAACCCGTACGGCCCGTATTAAAACGTATTCAAATGACGCTCAAACTACCGACTCTGCCCCTTCGATGGCGGCGTATATGACTGGCGTTAAAATGAACAACGAAGTGTTGTCGATGACGCCAGATACAAAAGCCGTTGATGCAGCGGGCAAAGCCTATCAAGTCGGTGGCGACAGTACTTGTCCAGCCGGCAATGGCAAGCCAGTGGATACGATTTTGGAAATCGCTAAAGCCAAGGGTAAAGCTGTCGGTGCTGTGACGACAACGCGTGTTACACATGCAACGCCTGCTGCGACTTACTCGCACATTTGTAATCGTGACGCAGAAAACACGATTGCAGCCCAGGCTGTTGTCGGTGGCGCAGGTTACAACACCAAGCTCGGTGATGGTTTGGATGTATTGCTGGGTGGTGGTACGCAATTCTTCTTGCCAACGACGGCAGGTGGTAAACGCACTGATGGCCGTGACCTGATCGCTGAAATGAAAACCAAAGGTTATACCTACGCTGCAACAGGTACTGCTTTGGCGGCGATTGACGGCAAAAACACCAATAAGCTGTTTGGTCTGTTTAATAAAGACCATATGTCATACGAACTAGATCGCGTAAAAACCAAGGCCGATGAGCCTAGCTTGAGCGCGATGACCTTGAAAGCCATTGATGTGTTGGGCAAAAAGCCAGAAGGCTTTTTCCTGATGGTTGAAGGCGGTCGTATTGACCACGCATTGCATGGCACCAACGCCAAGCGTGTATTGGAAGATGCCGTGGCATTTGACGACGCGATTAAAGCGGCGCTCGATGAAATGCAAAAACGCGATCCAGGTCTGAAAAATACGCTGATCGTTGTCACAGCTGACCATGACCACACGATGACGTTCAATGGCTATGGCAAGCGTGGTAGCAATATCCTCGGTACGGTGAAGGATTACCGCAATGGCGCGGAAATGAAAGACGTGAACGGCAAAAACTACACCACCTTGGTGTTTGGTAATGGCCCGAACCGCCCGAATGTACGCACCAATCTGATCGAAGGCGCTGCGGATAAAACCCAAGTCTTGCACGATGATTATCAGCAAGAAACAGGTGTACGCACCTCTAGCGAAACGCACGGTGGTGGCGATGTGATGTTGTTTGCGACCGGTGCTGGCACTGCGTCAAAAACCTTCAAAGGCACACTGGACAACACCAAAGTGTTTGGTTTGCTGAAAAGCGCGTTTGGCTTCTAAGCGAACTGAGTGGTAATGAAACCCCAGCTGCCCAGCAGTTGGGGTTTTTTCATCAGGCTAAAATCGCCATACTGCCTTGAGTGTGAAAAATTATGGCCGTTGACTGTTTATATTTGAAAAGTGAAAGATCGAGCATGTTAAGCAATGTGATTGTCAAAGCGGCCTTGGTAATGTCTGTGGCCAGTATTCCCTGCTATGCCGCGCTGCAATCGGCAGTGATGACGTTTGAAAGTAAAACGCTAACTTCCGAAGGCGTTGAAAAACAATCGCGCTTTCAAGAGCGCTTGATTCGAGATGATAAAAACGTCTGGACGATTCGTATGCTGCCGCAGGGCACTCCGCCTCATGTGCATCAGCCGGGTGATCACCAGCATAAACATGACACCAATTTTGTTCTGGCGGGAAAATGGATATTTTTGGATGCCAAAGGCAATGCCAACCTGCGCTTTGTGCGCGCCGAGAATAAAACCATCATCACGCCGCGCCCAACTGAATACGGCACGCTAGGCTTTGATGGCTCTTGGGAGCATGCAGCTTATTTGCTCGATCGTGCGGCCCTCAAGAAAATGAATGTACTGAAAAAAACTGCGCCGGCAGGATGTACTTGGTATGAGCGTACGAACGGCACTCAGTACACGCGAGTCTTGTGGGATGAGAAAACACAATTGCCCCGCAGTATTGAAAGCGGCAATCTCAATGGCACCTTGATGGATAAAATCACCATCGAATCACGCCCTGCACCAGCCAAAATGCCATGGAGTGAATTGAAGGGGTATAAAGATGTAGCCTATGAGGATCTTCTTGATTAAGAAGATACTTATAGTGGGTATAAATAAAAAGCACACCTCGGTGTGCTTTTTTTAATGGCTTGAAAGAGGATTAAATCGAATATTTATTAATCGCAGCCTGAATTTCAGCGATGGCTTTTTCAATGTCATCATCACTAATTTCGGGTGTTGAATTCACATTGAGTGGGTCGATATGCGTGCTCACCGTGTCTTGATCTAGCTTCACGGTAGAAACAAAGCTCGAATCTTCTTCCTGATCGCTTTCGTGCCAGTTAATCGCCAGTGCAGTGAGATTGTCGCCAAATTTGCCACCGCGTAGCTCCGCTTTATCGAGCAGCTGCGGCAGGGCAAACATCACAGGGAACGAGCTTAAAAAGCGATTGATTTCATCATCCGCCAGCGAGCCCCACAAACCATCGGTGCATAGCAAAATCGAATCGGCGTTTTGCAAGGCCACGCGCCCGCCAATATCAATATCGGGCATCAAAGTGCCGCCCAGACAGTTGTAGATCTTATTTTTTTCTGCGTGGTGCAGCGCTTGTTCGGCGGTGATCGCACCCGATTCAACTAGTTTTTGTACTTTAGAGTGATCTCGCGTTTGAGCGATAGTATGGCCGTCTCGCACTAAATACAGGCGTGAATCGCCCACGTGCGCCCAATACGCCATGTCATCCTGAATAATGCAAGCCACCACCGTCGTGCGGGGGACTTCAAGCAGGTGTTGGGCAATGGCATAGTTGTAAATGGCTTCGTGGCAATTGAGCAGCGCATCGGCTAAAAATTGCGCGGGGCTATGAATGATGGGCGCGGCTTTCTTTTGAAACTGATCACTAAGCAACTCGACTGTAATTTGCGCAGCAACTTCACCGTGTAAATGTCCACCCATGCCGTCGGCAACGACCAAGAGTAAGGCGTCCCGACTGTAGGAATAGCCCACTCGATCTTGATTGTATTGGCGACCACCCTTGCGACTATCTTGAAAAACGGTAAATTTCATTCTTCACCTTTGGCCTTCGGGCGAGTCACTTCCTGCCACTTGCGTTTAATCGTATTGAGCAGGTTTGATTTTTTGCTGGGCGGCGAACCTGCCTCGAGCAAGGCTTTTTGAATTTGTGGCACGCTTTGCGGGCGGGCAGTCGGGTCAATCGAAATACACTGATGAATGAGCTCAAGTAATTCGGGTGAATATCGATCGCCGTATAAAATTTCCAGCCGTTGAACTTTATCTTCTTTTTCGCGTGCATCGGATGCTTGCGGTGCAGTACCGGCAATGCAGGCATACATCGATGCGCCAACGCCATAAATATCGGTCCATGGGCCATGCTGATCTTTACGGCGATATTGCTCGGGTGCGGCAAAGCCAGGCGTGTACATCGGCGTTAGGCGTGAATGCTCGGTTGTGAGCGTTTGACGCGCCGAGCCAAAGTCGAGCAGCACTGGCGAGCCATCTTTGCGGATATAAATATTGGCGGGCTTGATATCAAGGTGCAGCAGCTTATTGAGGTGAACCTCACGTAAGCCATTGAGCAGATTGTAAAATACACTGCGAATCAGCTTTTCATCCACGCCTTCACGTTCGTGATTGAGCTGGATTTCTTTTTGCAAAGTGCGGCCGCGCTCGTATTCCATCACCATATACACGGTTTCATTGGCGCGGAAAAAATTCAGAACGCGTACGATGTTCGGATGTTGAATGCGGGCGAGGGTTTTACCCTCTTCAAAAAAGCATTTCAGGCCATGGCGAAACAGTGCGATATTCTCTTCACTGGTGGCTTGTACCGCAACGCCTTCTTTGCGTAGCGCTAATGAATTGGGCAAATATTCTTTAATCGCGACCGGATAATCGTTTTCATCGTGCGCTAAATAAACAATACTGAAGCCGCCAGCAGATAGTAGCTTGGCAATCGTATAGTTTTGTAATTGAAATCCGCGTGAAAGCGGTTGATTGCTAGGGGTGGCCATGCTCAGCTTTCGTTATAATCAGGCTATCTATGAATTGTGTGTCGCGACTAGCTAATTGTAAAGCGGCTTCTTACTAAGGATTTTTATGATTTACAGCATGACAGGTTATGCCAGTAGCCAGCGCGAATTATCACTCGGTGTTTTGTCCGTTGAATTGCGCGCGGTCAATCATCGCTTTTTGGACCTAAGCCTACGTTTACCAGAGGAGTTTCGTGCTCTCGAAGGTGCGATTCGCGAAAAGCTCACTGGCCGTCTCAATCGCGGCAAGCTCGAATGCCGGCTCAACTTTAATGCTAAAGACGGTGCCAATACGCAGTTGCGCCTAAACAACGCTTTAGTCGCCGAATTACTGCGTTTGGCCGATCAGGTGAAAGAGCATCAAGCAACGGCGGGTGATCTGCGCATGGGCGAGATTTTGCGCTGGCCAGGCGTGATCGAGTCTGATGCCTTGCCCACTGAAGTGTTGCAAGCAACGGCACTCGAAATATTGGATGTGGCGCTTGATGATTTTTTGGCTTCGCGCGCACGCGAAGGTGAAAAACTCGGCGCTATTTTGCTGGCGCGCGCCGATGAAATGGAGCAAATCCTGGCCGAGATCAAGCCGCGTTTGCCGCAAATTATCGAAGAGTACGAAGCCAAGCTCACGCAACGTTTTGTCGATGCCATCGGCACCGCGGATGACGACCGTATTCGCCAAGAAATGGTGATGTTTGCGCAAAAAGTCGATGTGCAAGAAGAAGTCGATCGTTTGGCGACCCACATTGCCGAGCTTCGCCGTATTGTGAAAACCGGCGGTAACGCGGGTAAACGCCTGGACTTCTTGATGCAAGAGCTTAATCGCGAAGCCAATACCTTTGGTTCGAAGTCAATTTCAGTTGATACGACCAAAGTAGCGATGGCGCTCAAAGTCTTGATCGAGCAGATGCGTGAGCAAATTCAGAATATCGAGTAATTTTCGCGATTTGCAGACAAAAAGCCGAGCGTGTCTCGGCTTTTTTGTTTTTTTAACGTGAGTGCTGTGGCATGAATCAATGGGCGTCGAGCTTGTTGCCGCCCAAGTACAAAATAGTTTCGCCAATAAATCAAAAATTCGTCTAGACGTCATCGGCTTGTCATTTTCTGATGCGCATAATTGCGGCAGTTAAATCCACTTGAGAAGGAAACTGCGCAATGAAAAAACTGACTTGTCTTTCTGTGGCGCTTTCAGCGCTGTTCACCGCTTCGATCGCCTTGGCCGATAGCACGCTCACCGTTTATACCGCGCTGGAGGCCGACCAGCTCAAAGCGTATCAAGCTAAATTTGAAGAAGAAAACCCTGGCATTAAATTGAAATGGGTGCGTGATTCAACCGGCATTATCACGGCCAAATTATTGGCCGAAAAAGCCAATCCACAAGCCGATGTCGTGATGGGTTTGGCTGCTTCGTCGCTGCTGGTGCTGGAAAAAGAAGGCATGTTGCAAGCTTATGCACCTAAGGGTGTAGAGAAGCTGAGCAAAGAATATGTGGATGCTGCTAATCCACCTGCATGGGTTGGGATGGACGTGTGGGGCGCGACGGTTTGCTTTAATACCGTTGAAGCCGCTAAACAAGGCTTGAAAAAGCCAGAAAGCTGGAAAGACCTGCTCAAGCCTGAATACAAAGGCAAGATCGTGATGCCAAATCCAGCCTCCAGCGGCACGGGTTATTTTGACGTGAGCGCTTGGTTGCAAATGTTTGGCGAAAAAGACGGCTGGGCGTATATGGATAAATTGCACGATAACATCGCGCAATACACGCATTCAGGCTCTAAGCCTTGTAAGCAAGCCGCCGCAGGCGAATTCCCGATTGGTATTTCATTTGAATACCGCGCCGCCAAATTAAAAGAAGGTGGTGCGCCGATCGATCTGGTCTTTCCGAAAGAAGGTCTGGGCTGGGATTTGGAAGCCACCTCGATTATGAAGGGCAGCAAAAACCTCGATGCGGCGAAAAAACTCGCTGACTGGTCTGCCTCCAAATCAGCCAATGAGTTGTATGAGAAAAACTTTGCCATCGTTGCGATGCCCGGCGTTGCCAAACCCAATGCTCATATTCCTGCTGACTACGAAAAACGTCTAATCAAACAAGATCTGCGCTGGTCAGCGAGCAATCGCGACAAGATCTTGGCTGAGTGGACCAAACGCTACGACAGCAAATCTGAGCCGAAAAAATAAGCACTCGATATTTTCAAACAATACCGCACACGCTCTTGGGCGTGGGCGGTTGTGGTGTTATATGAAACTCACTCTAAATGATATTGCCGACTTGTATCTCGGTGCCGGGCAAACTTTGTACGGCGGCGAGGCGGTGAGTCAGCTGGCTCATGCCTTGCAAAGCGCCCATTTTGCCGAGCAGGCTAATGCGTCCCCCTATTTAATTACTGCCGCGCTATTGCACGATATTGGGCATATTTTGGCTGGGCAGCAAAACGACGATGTCGATGCCGGGATTGACGATCGACACGAATCGGTCGCGATTGCTGCGCTTAAGCCTTTATTTGGTCAGCGCGTATTAGCGCCCATTGCACTGCATGTC
This sequence comes from Chitinibacter bivalviorum, assembly GCF_013403565.1. NCBI lineage: Bacteria > Pseudomonadati > Pseudomonadota > Betaproteobacteria > Neisseriales > Chitinibacteraceae > Chitinibacter > Chitinibacter bivalviorum. The sequence goes on from NZ_CP058627.1 coordinate 94,682, forward strand.
GAAGCCAAGCGTTATTTAAGCGCGATTGATCCGGTCTATCACGCCACCTTATCGCCCGCGTCGCAAAAATCGCTGATTTTGCAAGGCGGCGTGATGAGCAAGGAAGAGGTGCAGCGTTTTGCGAGCAATCATTTTGCCGAGGATGCTGTTTTTCTGCGCCGCTGTGATGATCAGGCCAAAATCCCCGATCTGCCAACCGCCGCTTTGGCGCATTATCTGGCCATTGCCGCCAGCGTTTGCCACAGCGAGGTGGTGGCATGATGCGCGAACCTATTCTTGCCGCGCCAGAGTTGGCTTTAAGCGGCATCAGCAAGCAATTTGGCGCGTTTACTGCGCTGCAAGACATTAGTCTCACGGTCAATAAAGGCGAATTTGTTTGCCTGCTCGGGCCATCGGGCTGCGGTAAAACGACGTTGCTGCGCATGATCGCGGGTTTGGAGAGCTGCGAGAACGGGCAGATCTACCAAGCCGATCGCAATATCACACGCGCGTCGCCAGCTCAGCGCGACTACGGCATTGTGTTTCAATCGTATGCGCTGTTCCCCAATCTGACCGTGGCCGCCAATATTGCCTACGGGCTCAAAGGCCGCCGCGAAGATAAAGAACGTCGTGTCAGCGAGCTGCTCGCTTTAATTGGCTTGCCCGGTATCGCTCAGAAATACCCCGCGCAATTATCCGGCGGACAACAACAACGCGTGGCTTTGGCGCGAGCTTTGGCTACGTCGCCAAGTCTGTTATTACTCGATGAGCCTTTATCGGCGCTCGATGCGCAGGTGCGAGAACATCTGCGTAGCGAAATTAAAGCCTTACAGCAAAAGCTCGGTATCACGACGATCATGGTGACGCACGATCAGGAAGAAGCGCTGACGATGGCTGATCGCATCGTGGTGATGAATCATGGGGTGATCGAACAAATCGGTACGCCAGCACAAATCTACCAGCAGCCAGCGAGCCGTTTTGTCGCGGATTTTGTCGGCCATTGCAACTGGATACGTGGGATCGCCACGGGTGTGAATACCGTGCAGTTGGGTGCCGCTCAATTGGCGGTTAATCCGGCCAAGCCTTTGCAAGCTGGCGAGCAATACGAGCTATTTATCCGCCCGGAGGATGTTGAGTTGCTCCCCGAGTGGCAAGCGGATGAGCAGCATGCTTTGGCTAAATTAATGCATCTGGAGTTAATTGGCAGCATTTATCGACTAAAACTCTCAGTTGCACATTGGGGCGGTATTGAGTTGGAAGTGGTCGCAAGCCATCGAGAAATGGCCGCTTTGCGCATTGATGATGGGCAATTGATTCCGCTGCGCCTGCCGGCACAGCATTTACGTTGCTTTGGCGAAGTCTTGAAACTCGATTCCCTTAATGCTGAGGCCTTCAGTGGCGAGGTGGCGCAATGAATCGGGTTTTGAATTGGCCGTGGTTTGCGCCGCGCAGCCGCAAATCAGCCTCCAGCAACTTGAGCAGCAATAGCGAAACATTGGCCTGGCTCTTGGCTGGCTTGTGCGTGCTGGCTATGTTGCTGCTGTTGGCTGGGCCGCTGTTGGCGATTTTAAGTCAGGCCTTTATCGACAAAGAGAGTGGCCAGTGGGGTTTTGCCACGATCGCAGCCGGTTTGGCCGCATCCGGTCTGCTGCACAGTGCGAGCAATAGCGTATTAGTGGCGCTGGCTAGTACCGCGCTGGTGTTGCCTTTGGCCTATCTCTACGCCGCGGCTTTAACGCGCACGGCGATGAAGTGCAAAGGGCTGCTGCGTATGCTGGCGCTGATTCCATTGCTCGCGCCATCGCTCTTGCCCGGCATTGCGCTGGTGTACTTGTTTGGCAATCAGGGCATGCTCAAGTCTTGGTTTCCGGATGGCAGCATTTATGGCTTCTGGGGCATTGTGATTGCGCAGGTGTTTTTTACTTTTCCGCATGCCTTGATGATTTTGCTGACAGCCTTGCGCGTGGCCGATGGTCGTTTGTACGAAGCCGCCACGGCGCTGGGGGCTGGGCCGCTGCGCCAGTGGTTGACCGTGACTTTGCCCAGTGTGCGTTATGGCTTGCTCTCGGCGGCGGTCGTGGTGTTTACGCTGGTCGTGATTGACTTTGGTGCGGCCAAAGTGATCGGTGGGCAATTTAATGTGCTGGCGCTCGAAGCCTACAAACAAGTCATCGGGCAGCAAAACTTTGCGCGTGGCGCAGTGATCGGCGTGTTGCTGCTGATCCCCGCATTGCTATCGTTTGTACTCGATCATATTGCGCAACAAAAGCAGCAAGCGATGCTTGGCGCGCGCGCCCAGCCTTTGCAAATTCGGCCGCATGTGTTGCGCGATCGGTTGGCTTTGCTGTTTTGCGCGGTGATCAGTGGCGCTTTGTTGTTGATTTTGGGGACGGCGGTTGCGGCTGCGCTGATCAAATTATGGCCGTATCAAATGCAGCTTTCTTTGGCGCACTTCAATTTTGACGATGTTGACGGCGGCGGCTGGGCGGCGTTTTTCAATAGCTTAACAATGTCGGCGGGCACGGCGCTGTTTGGCACGGTGCTGGTGTTTTGTGGCGCATGGCTAACTGAAAAAGTGCCCGCGTGTCGTGTCTGGCGGCAACCCTTGCATCTGCTGGCGATGTTGCCGATGGCGGTGCCGGGCTTGGTGCTGGGCTTGGGCTATGTGTTTTTCTTTAATCATCCAGCCAATCCGCTGCACGGGCTGTACGGCACGATGACGATCTTGATTTTGTGCTCGATCGCGCATTTTTATACCACGGCGCATCTGACTGCGGTCACCGCGCTCAAGCAGCTTGATCGCGAATTTGAAGCGGTGGCGGCGTCGCTCAAAGTGCCATTCTGGCTCACCGCGTGGCGAGTGACTTTGCCGGTGTGTCTGCCTGCGGTGCTGGAGATAGCGCGTTATTTCTTTGTTGGCACGATGACAACGGTTTCGGCGGTGGTGTTTATCTATACGCCGGACACGATGCTGGCCTCGGTCTCGGTGCTCAATATGGATGACGCCGGCGATACGGCGGCGGCGGCGGCGATGGCGACGATGATCGTCCTTAGCTCGGCGCTGGCGTGTGCTGTGTTTGCACTTTTGAGCTATTGCCTGCAACGCAAGAGTCAAGCTTGGCGATTACCTGCCAAGGTATAGTGCTGAATATTAATTATTTATTGGTTTGTGTTGATATACCCATATCATATTCCCATGGAGCGCGGTTTCGCGCTTTTTTGGGGCTTAAAAATTCATCTAGATGAAAGAGGTTTGTATGTTGCTCCCTCATGTGCTGTTAACCCCCGGCCCACTGACGACTAGCTTGGCAACGCGCACCGCGATGCTCAAAGACTGGGGCTCGTGGGATGGCGATTTTAATGCGCTCACTGCGTCGGTGTGCGCTGATTTGCTGGCGATTGCCAACGGGCAAGCCACGCATTGCTGCATTCCCTTGCAAGGCTCGGGCACGTTCGCCGTTGAAGCCGCCATCGGCACTTTAGTACCCAAGCAAGGCAAATTGCTGGTGCTGGCCAATGGCGCTTATGGCGAGCGGATGGCCAACATCGCAAAGGTGATGGGGCGCGAACTGAGCGTTTTATGCTGGGCCGATGGCGTGCCGGTGGATGTGGCCGCTGTGGCCGCCGCTTTGCAGGCCGACGCTGCAATTACCCATGTTGGCGTGATTCATTGCGAAACGGCGACGGGCTTACTCAATCCGCTGGCGCAAATCGCCGCCGTCGTCGCGGCCGCAGGGCGCGAGTTGATCGTGGATGCAATGTCGTCGTTTGGCGCGCTAGACATCGATCTAGCCACAATGCCGATTTGCGCCGTGATTGCGGCATCGGGTAAATGTCTGGAAGGCGTACCCGGCATGGGTTTTGTGATTGCCAAAAAATCTGCGATTGAAAATGCGTCTGGCAATAGCGCCTCGCTGGCGTTGGATCTGGCCGATCAATATGCCTATCTGCAGCGCACCGGCCAGTGGCGCTTTACGCCGCCCACCCATGTCGTCGCCGCGCTGCGCGCCGCGATCGATCAGTATCAACTTGAAGGCGGTCGCGCAGTACGACTGGCACGCTATCAAGCCAATGCTAATGCCTTGATCGATGCGTTAAGCCGCGCTGGCTTGCAGCTGTTTTTAGCGCCTGAATTACAAGCGCCGATTATCTTGACTTTCCATGCCCCTGCGCACGCCGATTACCGCTTTATCACCTTTTACAACGCGATGCGCGAACGCGGGTTTGTGCTGTATCCGGGCAAATTAACCGCAGTTGAGACATTCCGTGTTGGCTGCATCGGCGCGATTGACGCCGCCACGCTGCAACAGGCTGCGCACGCCATTGTTGATGTATTGATCGAACTTGGCTGGCTTTAACCCCATTTATTAGGAAATAAAATGAACTCTTCTTATCCATATCATTTCACGCGTCGTTACGTTGGCAAACTCGAAGCCGTTATTTTTGATTGGGCAGGTACGGTGCTCGACTTTGGTTCGTTTGCCCCGACACAAGTGTTGGTCGAGGCATTTGCCCAGATCGGTATTCACTTAACGCTCGATGAAGCGCGCGGGCCGATGGGCTTAGCCAAGTGGGATCACATCAAAGCCGTTGGCCAAATGCCCAGCGTAGCGGCGCGCTGGCAAGCCCAGTTTGGCGCGGCGATGAATGACGCCGATGTGGATCGGATCTACGCGCTGTTTATGCCAATGCAAATCGAGCACGTTGGGCGCTTTTCGCTGCCGATACGCGGCGCAATCGAGACGATTACCCAACTTCGCCAGCGTGGGCTGAAAATCGGTAGCTGCACCGGCTATCCTCGCGCGGTGATGAATACACTACAGCCGATTGCGGCCGATTACGGTTTTGTACCCGATCATATTGTGGCGGCTGATGATTTGAAAGCGGGGGCTCGCCCGGGGCCGTGGATGGCCTTGGCCAATGTCATCGAGCTGGGTATTGGCCACGTCGCCGCATGCGTCAAGGTCGACGACACGATACCCGGCATTAGCGAGGGTCTGAACGCCGGCATGTGGACGGTGGGTTTGGCGATCAGCGGCAATGAAGTAGGCCTGACGCAAGACGAATGGGACGCGCTCGATATTGAGCAGCAAGAGCAAAAGCGCGATCAAGCCAGCCGCAAATTAGCACAAGCGGGCGCGCATTATGTCATCGACTCGATTGCTGATTTGCTGCCGGTGCTCAATGAGATCGAGCTGCGCATGGCGGCAGGTGAGCAACCATGAACAGCGCAGTCGATGCCGAGCAAAGTGAATTTCGCCCATGGTGGTTTGCCGAGGCTTTAAAAGGCGAAGCAGCGAGCCATCGGCCACCGCTGACAGGCAATGTCGATGCCGATGTCTGCATTGTCGGCGGCGGCTATACCGGCTTGTGGACGGCGATCCAGCTCAAAATGAGTGAGCCGCAGCTCAAAATTGTGCTGCTGGAAAAAGACCTATGCGGTAGTGGGGCATCGGGTCGCAACGGCGGTTGCGTGTTGACCTTGGCGCCCAAATATCTGACGTTAAAGCGCCTGTTTGGTGAGGCCGAGGCGGCGCGCATTGTGCGTGGCTCGGAAGAAGCGGTGTACGCCATACGTGATTTTTGTGAGCAATATGGCATTGACGCGCAATTGCGGCTCGACGGCGCCATTTACACCGCGACCAATCGCGCGCAGCAAGGTTGTATGCAAGCCGTGCTCGACGCCTTGGAGCAGCAGAAAATCAATAGCTGGAGCCCAATGGCTGCGCCCAATGTGCAGCAACAAACTGGCTCGGCCAAGCACATCGAAGGACATTTTTCGCCCGTAGCGGGGAGCGTACAACCGGCCTTGCTGGTGCGGGGCTTGGCGCGCGTGGCCGAGTCGATGGGCGTGGTGATTTACGAGCATACGGCCATGCAATCACTCGACTACGGCACGATCGCCAAGGTCAACACTTCGCAAGGCCAGGTACGGGCTGGCAAAGTGGTGTTGGCGCTCAATGCGTGGATGGCGAGTCAATTTCGCCAGTTTGAGCGATCCATCGCGATTGTGTCGTCTGATATGGTCATTACCGAGCCATGCCCTGAGCTGATCACGCAACTTGGCCTAGCTCACGGCGCATCGGTGTGCGACTCGCGCATTTTTGTGCACTACTATCGCAGCACACCCGATGGCCGCTTGATGCTGGGCAAGGGCGGCAATACCTTTGCTTTTGGCGGGAAAATGCTCGCCGAATTCGATCAGCCTAGCCGCTATCGGGCGGCTTTGCGCGATAGTCTGCAGCAGTTTTTCCCGTCGCTCGCCAAGGTCAAAATCGCCGACTCATGGAATGGTGCGTCCGATCGCTCGGTCACAGGGTTGCCTTTCTTTGGCCGCCTCGATCAGCAAGAAAATATCTTTTATGGCTTTGGCTATTCGGGCAATGGCGTGAGCACCTGCTATCTGGGTGGGCAAATTTTAGCCAGTATGGTGCGGGGTGAGCAGGGCGGTTGGGGGCAATGTGCATTAGTGAGTGGGCCGCTGGGTTATTTTCCGCCTGAGCCGATTCGCTGGCTGGGCAGCCTGCTGGTGCGTAATGCCATACGCCGCAAAGAAAACGCCGAAGACCATGATAAAGCGCCGTTCTGGATTGATCGATTTTTGGCACGCTTTGCCGCTGCGGCTGGGAAATCAGATAAATAAGGTGAATTAATTGTTAAATCGTGAATTGGGTAATTGCTAATTATTTTTCATCAAACAGTCATTGAAAAGTAGCTGAATATTCATTGAGTATATTTATGCTATTGAATTCTGTTTAATTTTAAATTGATGCCTTATGTTAAAGCCCATTCTGATTTCAATTGCTGTTGCGTCTACATTAACCGCATGTGGTGGCGGCAGTATACCAAGCTCCACCACACTAGTTCAAACCGCGGCTAAACCCTTTCTGACCTTAAATGGCCAGCAGCCTTTGGTGGTCGCGCATCGCGGCGCTTCGGGTTATATCCCTGAGGAAACGTATGAAGCGTATGTACGGGCAATTGAATTGGGCGCTGATGCGATTGAGCCGGATTTAATTTCCACCAAAGACGGTGTTTTAATTGCGCGCCATGACCCGAATCTGGCGTATAGCACGGATGTGGATAAGCATCCTGAATTCGCTAATCGCAAAAGAACGCAAGTGGTCGATGGTGAATCACAAACTGGCTGGTTTGCCAGCGATTTTACATTGGCCGAAATTAAAACCTTGGGCGGTATTTCTACGGATGCCGAGCGTCCGCAGCAATTTAATGGCCAATATAAAATTGTTACATTCCAAGAAATTATTGATTTGGCCAAGGCCAAATCAACGTCAACGCGCGTGATTGCGGTGTATCCGGAAACTAAAAACCCAACGTATCACCGCGCAATTGGCTTGCCTTTGGAAGATAAACTGATCGACATGATTAAAGCCGCTGGCTGGAATAGCAAAACCGCGCCGATTTACGTGCAAAGTTTTGAGCCCAGCAGCTTGAAATACCTGAAAAGCAAAGGGCTCAATACCAAGTTAATTCAGCTGATCGATGCTGATGATGTCGACATGAAAACGGGCAAACTGACTTTTGCTGCACCGTATGACAAGCCTTACGATTGGGCCGTCGCCGGGGATAAACGCCTGTTCAGCGATATGGTTACACCAGCGGGCTTGGCTGAAATCAAAACCTACGCCGATGGCATTGGCCCGTGGAAACCGTACATTATGTCGGTGAAGGGTACGTTTGGCGCCGATGGTAAGCAGCTTGATGTGAATGGCGATGGCAAAATCAATTATGCCGACGCGACGAGCCTGCCACCAACGACGCTGATTGCCGATGCGCACAAAGCCGGTTTGATGGTGCATGCCTACACTTTCCGCAACGAATCACGCCGCATTCCGGCTGATTTCAAAAATGATCCGAAAGCTGAATACAAAGCCTTCTATCGTTTAGGCTTGGACGGTGTGTTCTCTGACTTTGCCGACACGGCAATTGCCGCGCGCACCGAATACGTGCAAGAGCTGCAAGCGAAGTGATTGTCTAGTCGCGCAAAAAACCGCCAGCATTGCTGGCGGTTTTTATTTGAATTCTTGCATGGGTATATCAATGAAGTCTTTGCTGTCCAAGCTGTTTATCAATATACGTCAAGGCAACGTGACAATAATGAAAATTAAAGCCGGTAAAAAAACCAGCACCAGCATCGCTAGATAAGCGGATTTTCGGGCATTCAAACTGCGCAACAGCAAAGCAAACGACAGTGCAGCAAACCCTAAGCTGGCCAGCGCAATCCAGGTGGATGGCGAGCCTGTCACCCACGAGACCGCACCGCTTTTTCCTTTGAGCGCAATGCCATTTTCCAATAGCGTCAGCCACGCCATGACCAGAAAAAAGACGCCCATAATGGCAGTGATTAATCGTTCTGCGCTGCGATCTGCTTGGGGAGCTGCTTTGGGCGATTTTCCAGACATGACTTATTTTGCCGCATGCAAAGGCTCAGGCTGCCAATTGGGTGCTTGGCTAAGCCAGATGCAATTGCGGCCATGGTCTTTGGCCTGATACAGCGCGGCGTCGGCTAATTGTAGTAATTGCTGGCCGGTGTGCTGATTGGAATAAGCCAGCCCCATGCTGGCGGTGACGGGGCGATTGTTGAGGATTTCCGCCCAAGTGTAATGCGCAATCGCGGCGTGAATGCGGTTGACGATGCGAATGGCAGTGGGTAAATCGATGTCGATGATAATGCCAACGAATTCCTCGCCGCCGTAGCGCGCGATAAATTCATCGGCTTTGCGGCAACAGGCCGACAAGATTTTGCCCAAGGTCGCGATTACCGCGTCGCCGGTGGTGTGGCCATAGTTGTCGTTAATCGATTTGAAATGGTCAATATCGACAATGAATAGCGCGATGTTTTTTTGCGCGGGCAAGTCGGCGAGTTTGAGCTCCAGCGCGCGGCGGTTTTGCATACCGCTGAGTGCATCTTGATACGCAATACCGCTTAGGCGGCGCATTTCTTCGTCTTGCGCATCCAGCGTATTGGCCAGCGCCATATTCATCGCATTGAGCCACGCCAGCCCCATTTTTTCATTGATTCGGCGCAGTAGCCGTTTGGGCGCGTCGAGCTTGGGATTGTATTGATCGGCGACGATTTCTTCGGTGTAACGATTGGCGGCGCTGAGATGCTCAAACGCGGCTGCGAGTTGTAGCTGGCGTTTGTGGTAGCGATAAGCGAGCAGGTGGATGCGTTCACATAATGGTACATCGTGCACCACAATCGCGGTATCGAGCGCCTTATTCACTGCTTGTGTAAATGCGTCACTCGCCTGCATCTGATCATGCGCCTCGGCGATGGCGTACTGAATTTGCGCTAATGCCCAATGAAAATGGATCTGCTCGGCCAAGCGCTCGGCAGCGATTAATTCATGCAAGGCTTCGCTGGGGGCTTGGATTTTCAATAAGCACATGCCGCGATACAGCATGGCTTCGGCATGCCATTGTGGGTCGCCGTATTTCAAAATCGTGTTGTGCCCCGCACCGAGCACGGCTAAAGCTTCATCAAATTGCGCCAAAGCGATGCAGTCTTTGGCTAGGCACAAATAACTTTGCGCTTTGCCACGACCTTCTTTCACGAGCAAAGCCAATTCCAGCGCCTGCAGATGGTATTTTTTCGCCCCTTCATAATCATCAGTGCGCCAAAATGATTTGCCAATGCCATTAAGGCCATTGATGGCGTATTCATAGTTTTGCAGGCTGGTCGCGCGGATAAATAGGCGTGACCAAATTTGCAGTAATTCCTGTTGGGGCGATAGCACTAGCGCGACATTGCCGTATTCTTCTAGCGTGGCCATTTCCAGCACAGGCTGATTTTGGATGTGCTGCAAAAGCGCGGCATAACGCGGTAGGGTTTGCCGAAATTGCCCCTGACGATCGAGGATTTTTAGCTCCAGCAGCGTCAGCTCATTTTTGCGAGCGGGATCGGTTTCGCGCTGCAATTGCTGTTTCACTTCAAACAAAACAGCATCGGGCTCGGCATCGAGGCGCTGGTAGAGTTCATCCAGCATATTGCACCTGTGAGAGTTGTTGGCGCAGTAGCAAATTTTCCAAGGTCAAATCGAGCAAGCGCTGCCGACTCGGCGTCATCACTGCGGCACGTTGATGCAAATGCTGTAATTCTTCGCCGCGCTTGATGCGATATTGTTCGAGTTGTTTTAAGGCCTCGTCCATTTGCGCGCGCTGATATTCGAGCTCGGCATGCAGTTGGTACAGCTCGGCAGGGCAATACGAGCCTTGCTGCTCGTTCAGATCGGTCATTTGTTTGAGCAGCGAGCAGGCTTGCTCAAGTTGGCCATCTTCGGCGTACAAGCCGGCCAGCAGTTTGGCGATCACCGACGCACCCCAGTAATAGCCGAGCGCAAAGCATTGTGTGCTTAAATTTTGTAGCGCCGCCAAACCTGCGGCACGTTGCCCAGCTTGCAACAGCAGCCGCGCTTCATTCACTTGCAAATCAATGCGCCAAGCGGGATCGATCTGATCGTCAATTAAGCCATTGATCTGCTGGCAGACTTTGCGCGCTTGCTCGTAGTGCTCGCATGTCATCAGTAAATGCAGCCAATGCAAACCGGCTTTGACGACCTGAAACGCATCGCCAATCATCAAGGCGCGGCTAAACGCCAGTTGATACACTTGCCCAGCTTGCTCATATTGCTGGCCCAACAGGTAAATCTCACCCACGCCGAGGCACGCATCGATTAATTGCAGATTCATCGCCTGCTGCATCGCCAAGTCGAGCACCTGCATCCAATGATTCAGAGCGAGGCTGAAATTGCCTTTTTCACGTGCCACCAAGGCTTGTAGCTGAAATAAATACACCCTTAATGCAATTTGCTCCGTCTCGTTCAGACGCGGGTCATCCATGTGTTTGGCCGCACGTCGTGTTCGATTGAGCGCCGCCGAAAATCGATGTTCGGCGTAATCACAACGGGCAATATAAAACTCGATCAACAGCTGATGATAAAAGTCGCCCGCCGCAATCGATAGCGCACTGGCCTGCTTGAGCAGCGGCAAAGCCTCATCCGTACGCCACAGGCGCATCTGGTCGAGCGCTTGATCAATCAGTGATTTGATCTGCTGTTTCATGGGCGGATAGACACACGATGGGATGAATTTGTTTATAGCCAGTCGGGGCTGGATGCGCCAATGGCGGGAGACGTGTGGAGAGGCTGGACGATGGCGGCGGGGGTAACGTGCGCGGCGGTATTGTGGTTTGCTTGCTTGAATATAATTATGGGTATATCAATAGGATTCAATTAAATCATGATCTATAGTTATATACCCAAGGTTGGTTGCTCGGGCTGAATTAGTTTTCTGGCTCAATCAATAGCTGCACCGCGTTGGCGGCAAAGCGCGTGATGCCATATTCGATCACTTCACCTTTTTCATCCTGATACACGCTCTCGACATACAGCACGGGCTGGCTTTTGGGTTGGGCAAGCTGAACCGCCACTTCGGGGCGGGGCATACGGGCGGTGATGCGGGATAGTTTGCGCGAGATATTTTGTATCCCTACGGCGCGCAGCGCTTCGCTCATCACGCCATTTTGGATGAGGCGTTCGGTAAATCCGGCAAAGCGCGGCAGTGGCAAGTATTCGGTGCAAACGCCAACGATTTGCTCCTCGACGTAATCGAGCGCGTCGATTTTTAGCACTTCACTCCCGGCAGGAATTTCGAGCATGTTGCAAATGTCGTCATTCGCCACGATGATTTCGTGCTGCAATATTTTGCTCTGCCCGCTAAGGCTTTGCGCCGCCAGACTGTGCGAAAAGCGTTCTTTGCGACCCATGCGATACGCGATTAAGTCTTCTTGCACAAACGTGCCGCGTCCTTGCTCGATCCGCACCAGCCCTTGCGCTTCAAGCTCTTGCAGCGCGCGGCGTACCGTATGGCGATTAACGGTAAAGCGCTCGGCCAGCAGCGGCTCAATCGGCAATTGGCCAGTCAGGCTTTTCTGATTGATCTCTACGGCAAGCGTAGCGGCGATTTGCTGCCATTTGGCGGGGTTTTTGGCGGACATCGAATATCAGAGCGCGATTCAAAAGCGTGATTATAGTGCGATTCGATGACATCTAGATGAGTGAGTTCGAGTTCGCTGTCAATTTTATTCAGGATGATTTGGGATATCCCGCATTGCTAATTTGAAAATTAATCAAAAAATCATCTAGATGTTACCCGATTGACATACATCTAGATGAGTATGCCTGTTTTCTAAAAGGGGGGAGAAAATGGGTATCGATCGTCGTCAGTTTATGAAATACGCTACGGCCAGCGGGGCTTTGGCGGCTTTGCCGTTGAGCGTGCAACGCGCGATTGCCGCCAGCGTCGGCAGTGGCAGCTTGGCATCGGTGGCGCATGTGGTGATTTTGAGTCAGGAAAACCGCGCCTTTGATCACTATCTGGGCTCGCTCAATGGCGTGCGCGGCTATAACGACCCGCATCCTTTGCGTTTGCCTGATGGCAGCTCGGTGTTTGCGCAAAAAAACGCCAGCAATCAAGCGATCTGGCCGTTTCGCCTGAATAGCAAAACGACCAATGGCCAGTGTATGGTCGATGTGACGCATGACTGGACGAGTGGCCGCAATGCTTTTAACGGCGGGCAGATGGACAAATGGATCCCGAATAAGGGCAATTACGCGATGGGTTATTACACGCGTGAAGACATTCCATTCCATTACGCGCTGTCGGATGCATTTACCACCTGCGATCATTTTTTCTGTTCAAGTAATACCAGCACCAATCCCAACCGTTTATTCCTGATGTCGGGTAGCAATGGGCAAGGGCTGTGGGCGAGTGGCGCACAAATGGATAATAGCGAAGCGATCCCATTTACCTGGACAACCTACGCTGAACGTCTGCAAACGGCGGGCATCAGCTGGAAAATGTATCAGGAGCAGGATAACTACGACGACAATGCCTTGGCGTGGTTTAGCAAATTTAAATCCGCCGCTACCACCTCGCCGCTATATCAAAATGGCATGGTCAAGCGCACGCGCGATGCGTTTGCTAAAGATGTCGCCGCCGATAGTTTGCCTGCAGTGAGCTGGATTATCGCGCCCGCTGCGCTATCGGAGCACCCCGCGCACGAGCCCAATGCTGGTGCGAATTACGCCAAGATTTTCCTCGATGCGTTGGCGAGCAATCCGGCGGTGTGGGCCAAGACGGTGTTTATTTATACCTACGACGAAAACGGCGGTATTTTCGATCATGTCGTACCGCCAACAGCGCCCGTCGGGACGGTCAATGAATGGAAAAGTGGCTATCCGCTGGGCTTGGGGCATCGGATGCCTACATGGCTGATTTCGCCGTGGAGCATTGGCGGTTATGTGTATAGCCAAGCGTGTGATTTAACGTCGGTGATTCGTTTCCTGGAAAAATTTACTGGCGTACAAGAGCCCAATATCAGTGCGTGGCGCCGTAGCGTGTGCGGCGACTTGATGGATGGTTTTGACTTCACCGCCAGCGGCTATGGCTACCCAACGACGATTCCCGACACGACAACGTTGGCGAGCGATGCGGCGTTTGCCTGCGCTAATTTGCCTGCCGCCGTTCCCAATGGCGAGGCAAGTGCGCCGGCGGTTGAATCAGGCGGTTCACGCCCATTGCGCCCCGTGGCCGTGCAGCCTAGCGTTGATGCTGTGGTTGACCCGGCGACCAAGAAAATTACTTTGCAATTGGCCAATATGGGCGCTCAAGCTGCGGCGTTTAATATTCATGGCTACAACACGCTGACTTTTAGCCCGATTTTTGTCACCGTACCCGCCAATGGCACGCAATCGCAAGTGATCGATGCCACCGCCGCGAGCAATGGGCGCTTTGATCTGGCGATCCATGGGCCGAATAGTTTTTATCGTCGCTTTGCGGGCAGCATTTTGGCGAATGCGTGGCAAAACGGCGCCTATCCTCAAGTGAGCGTGACGCCAAATTTGGCGGGTGGATCAATCAGCATCACGATCCAGAATCGTGCCGCCGTCGCGCTATCGATCAACATCGACGACTACCTGCGCGGCCAGCGCACACCGGTTTCCATCGCCGCCAATGCCAGCGCGACATTCACGCTGGCTACGGTCAATAACTGGTACGACGTGATGCTGTTGATTGTTGGCGATACTGGCAATACTTTTGTGTATGAATATTGCGGCCATATCGAAGGTGGCATTAGTCAGACTTTCCCCGGTCGCATCCCGATGCCGGGCACGACACCCGTCCCAACGGCTTCGCCAGCGCCTACTGCAACTCCTGTGCCAGTAGCGGGCTTTACCACGGCCTTGCTAACTGGCTTGACGCATTACTACCGTACCGATTCGACCGTCGTCGATGAAGTGGGCGCCGCTAACCTGAATACGGTAGGTGCGGTGGGGTATGTGGCCGCAGGCAAATTTGCATCAGCTTTACAGCTCGATGCCACGCAGGGTATAGCTGCCTTTATGCCGTTCGAGATGAGCAGTGCGCCATTTACCTTGGGTTTCTGGGTCAAAATGCCAAGCAATATGGGCGCCAATATGACCAGCATCGTCGCCAATAAAGACTGGGCAACGGGTAAAAACGCCGGGATTTCCATCGGGCATTCGGGTGATGGCCGCTTTAAATTTAATATTGGCGATGGCACCAATCGCGCCGATGGCTATTTGGCGATGGTGACGGGCGCGTGGGTGTATGTGGCGATTGCCGTTGATCCGGCAGCCAAAACCATGCGCTGCTACGCCAGCAATGCCAGCGGTACTGTGGCCGAGTCTGTGCTGTCATTTAGCAATGTCACCGGCAATATTGTGCCAAGTTACAAACGCTGGGCGCTGAACGAAGACGCGCGTGGCGACTATTACAAACGTTATCCGAAAGAAAAATTCGTGCTGGCGTTTGACGATATTGCCGTATGGAATCGCGCCCTGCCTGCCGCCGAAATTCGCGCCATTGCAGCGGCGAGTCAGCCATTACAAACCTTGCGCATTAGCCCGACCGCCACGCCTGCTGCTGCGCCGGCAGCAATGGCGGTGAATCAATGTGCCACGGCATGGCAGTCTGCCACGACGTATGCCGCAGGAAGCATCGTCAGCGATGCGGGGCGCAATTATCAAGCCAAATGGATCAGCCAAGGCGAGCGACCCAGCAGCAATTCAGGCTCGGCCTTGCCTTGGCAGGATTTGGGGGCTTGCCAGTAAATATTTTCGCAAAAGCAAAAGCCTGTCCTGGTGACAGGCTTTTTTGCTTTTATTGTTTAATTTATGGATGGCCTTGTATTTCGACTGCGCGCGGCCTGTAAATTAAATGTCTGATCAATGAGTGATTTGAGGTAGCTTGTTGGCCTGAAACGTTCATCATTCAACAAGCAGAAGGAGGGGGTATGAGGCTACTGAGCTTGATCGCCATAATGCTGATCAGCCAAACCGTGCAAGCAAAAAGCTGTGGCAATTTGCCGGCTTTGGCTGCGCCGAGCGCAGCGGGCATCTGCGCTGGGGTCGTGGCCGAAAAGCTACAAATGCCGCGTGGGATTGCCTTTTTGCCGGATGGTCGCGTGCTGGTGAGTGAAATGGTGCGCTGGGATGCGGCAGTGGGGCGAGTTTCGCTGTTTACGCCCAGTGAGCAGGGCTGGCAAAAAAGCATCGTCGCCCAGAAGCTCGATCGTCCGCATAGCATGGCCGTGTTAGCAAATGGGCGGCTATTGGTGGGCGAGGTTGGCCAGATTACCTTGCTGGATTTGGCTAACCCAGAACAACGACAAATCGTTGCCAAATTACCGAAGCGCGAGCGTCATCCACTGACGACATTTACGCTCAGTGGCGACAAGCTGTATGTGAATGTGGGTAGTAGCTCGAATAATTGCGAAGAAGCCGCTGGCCAGCAATGTGCCGAGGCAGAAGGCAGCGATCCTGCGGGGAGCGTACGGCAATTTCGGGTGAAAAGTGATGGGCAGCTGGAAAATCTCGGCATATTTGCGCGGGGGCTGCGCAATAGCATGGCCATTGCCGTACATCCGAACTCGGGGCTGGTGCTGCAGGCAGAAAACAGCCGCGATGGCATTCATATTCCACTGCATTTAGCCAATGATAATGAGCTGCCGCACGATGAAATCAATGTGCTGCAACAAGGTGCAAATTACGGCTGGCCGTATTGCTATGACAATGCGCGCGCCGCGCCCGAATTTCCTAAATATGACTGCAAGACAACAATCAGACCGCAACTTTTGTTACCCGCCCACGTGGCGCCATTGGGGATGACTTGGTGGCTAGGCGACTCAGTGCCAGCAGCATTGCGCGGTAAGTTAGTCGTCGGTTTTCATGGCTATCGCCAGCATGGGCAGCGGATTGTGCTGTATGCAACGGATGCGCGTGGCATGCCGACAGGAAAGCCAAAAATACTACTTGGCCCTTGGCGAGGCGAGCATGGCTTAGCGGGGCCGGTGGAGATTCGGCAGGCAAGTGATGGCGCTGTGTGGTTTGTTGATGATCGAAATGGCCAATTGATTCGTATTGGGGCAGATCAATAATCCAGCCCCAGTGCGCAATGCGAGTTTTCTCATTCGCCAGAGTTCACTTATACTTAGCCCTAATTAATGCAAATGGAGCCGGACATGGCCAAGGGAAATTTATTCGTGGTGACTGCGCCATCGGGTGCAGGTAAAACCACGCTGGTTGCAGCATTGCTGGCGGCTGATGCCAATGTGCAGCTGTCGATTTCCTACACCACGCGCGCACCGCGTGCCGGTGAAGTCGATGGCAAGGATTATCACTTTGTTGAACGTGAGCAATTCGAGCGCATGATTAGCGCCGGTGAATTACTCGAGCACGCCGAGGTGTATGGTAATTACTACGGTACCTCGCAAGTGTGGATTAACGAAGCGATCAATACCGGTCGCGATATTTTGCTGGAAATCGACTGGCAAGGTGCGCAGCAAGTGCGCCGTTTATTCCCAGAGGCGATTGGCTTGTTTGTATTGCCCCCATCACTGGAAACATTGGAAAGCCGCTTGCGTAATCGCGGCAAAGACAGCGATGAAGTCATCAACAAGCGCATGGCAGTGGCGCGGGAAGAATGCAGCCATGTGGATGAGTTTGATTTTGTGATTGTGAACGAGCATATCGACGATGCCGTTCGCGATATTGTGTCGGTGGTGCGTGCTCAGCGTTTGACCTTGGTGCGCCAGTCGGCACGCCATACGGCCTTGATTTCAAGCCTGAAGGGCTAAGGCTGCTGGACAAAGTGGAATACGAAGGTATTCAAGTCTCGGCAAAGCCGAGCCTGATTATGCAAGTATTTGAATTCGCAGCCTTGATGTTTTATACCCACCCTTTCCGTCCCCTCCCTGAGGGGACACCTCGCTTTGCGAGCGTGCTTGAGGACTGGAAGGCCAAACTCGGCGCAAGCTGGTATAATCGACGGTTTCGCCTGATGGTTTATGCATTTTGCCAAACGGCGCGACAGTATTGAAGTATTTCGGAGAGTAAATTATGGCCCGTATCACGGTTGAAGATTGTCTGGATCGTATTCCAAACCGTTTTGATCTGACTTTGGCAGCCGCTTATCGCGCGCGCCAGCTCGAAAACGGTTCATCACCACAAGTTGAAAACAATGGCCGCGATAAGCCAACTGTTTTGGCTTTGCGTGAAATGGCTGCAGGTTTAGTTGGCGTTGAAATTCTGACGCGTAACCGCGGCTAAGCATGACGACAAGCTCGGTACTCACTGTTGAAGATGTGCCTGCGCTGCAGGATGCACCCGAAGTGATTGAGGAAGCGAACCGCTTCCTCTCCGAGCACACGGCTTATCTCAAGCCTGAAGACCGCCAGATGTTAAGGGCGGCTTTTTTATTTGCTGAAAACGCTCATCGCGGCCAAATGCGCCGCTCGGGCGAGCCGTATATCTCGCATCCGCTGGCCGTTGCAACGATTCTGACGCAATGGAAGCTCGATGCGCAGGCGCTGGCTGGAGCGCTGCTCCACGATGTGATGGAAGACTCCGGCGTCACCAAGCTCGAATTGACCGAAAAATACGGCAAGCCGGTGGCCGAGTTGGTCGATGGCATGAGCAAGATCGACAAGCTCGAATTCCAAAGCAAAGAAGAAGCGCAGGCGGAAAACTTCCGCAAAATGCTGCTGGCGATGGCGCGCGATTTACGCGTGATGCTGATTAAATTGGCCGATCGCCTGCACAATATGCGCACGATGGATTCGATGCGTGCCGACAAGCAAAAACGCATTGCGCGCGAAACGATGGAAATCTACGCGCCGATTGCGAACCGGATTGGTTTGAACGCGGTGTATCAAGAGCTCGATGATCTGGCGTTCAAATACCTGCATCCGCGCCGCCATCATGTGCTATCCAAAGCACTAAAAGCGGCACGCGGTAATCGCCGTGAAGTGGTGCAAAAAATCCTCGACTCGATCAATGCTAAATTGGTCGCACACAATATCGAGGCGCAAGTTTCGGGTCGGGAAAAAAATCTGTTTTCGATTTATCGCAAGATGGTCGAAAAGCACCTGAGTTTTTCTGAGGTGCTCGATATTTATGCTTTCCGCGTCATTGTGAAAGACAATGCGCATTGCTATTTAACTTTGGGTGCGCTGCATTCATTGTTTAAGCCGATTCCCGGCAAATTCAAAGATTACATCGCCATAGCCAAAAGCAATGGTTATCAAAGTCTGCACACAACTTTATTTGGCCCCTACGGCACGCCGATTGAAGTGCAAATTCGCACGCAAGATATGCATCGCATTGCTGATGCCGGCGTAGCCAGCCACTGGATGTATAAAAGTGGCGACGAAGGCTTTTCGGATGTGCAGCAAAAAACGCATCAATGGCTGCAATCCTTGCTTGAATTGCAGGCCGAATCTGGCGATGTGGTCGAGTTTCTGGAGCATATCAAAGTCGATCTGTTCCCCGATCAGGTCTATGTGTTTACGCCCAAAGGCAAGATTCTTTCTTTACCTAATGGCGCGACCTGCGTCGATTTTGCCTATGCGGTGCATACCGATATTGGCAATCGCTGCATAGCGGCCAAGGTCAATCATGAGCTGGTGCCGCTGCGCACCAAGCTGAAAAATGGCGATCATATTGAAGTGGTCATGGCCGCACATGCGCGCCCGAACCCAAGCTGGCTGGCGTTTGTCACTACGGGCAAGGCGCGATCGCAAATTCGCCATTTCCTCAAAACCATGCGCTTTGACGAATCGGTGCATTTGGGCGAGCGGCTCTTGAATCAGGCCTTCTCGGCGCTGCATCAGCCTTTGCATGTCAACGACGACATCTGGGAAAAATACCTGCGCGAAAGCGGCGAGAAATCGCGCGATGCGGTGCTCGCTGATGTTGGTCTAGGGCAGAAGTTGGGCGTCGTGGTGGCCAAGCGTCTGCTGCAATTGGCTGGTACGTGGTCGGATGAAGCGCGGCAAGGCAAAAAGCCGATGTCGGTGTCGATTCGCGGCACAGAAGGCATGGCAATTCAGTTTGCTCGCTGCTGTAACCCGATACCTGGGGACCCTATCCTTGGCTTTGTGAAGAAAGATCAAGGCTTAGTGGTGCATACCCATGATTGCCCGCAAGTTTCCAAAGGCCGTATCGACGCTGATAAGCTTATCGATGTGGATTGGGATCCAGAGGTTGCGCGGCTATTTGATGTGCCAGTGAAAATTCTGGCTGAAAACGAGCGCGGTACTTTGGCTGCGCTGGCTGCGGCGGTGGCCGATGCCGAGGCCAATATTGCGGCTGTGAGCATGGGCGATGCGGTGGAATCACACGAGCGCTATCTGAGCGTGCAATTTACCTTGCAAGTGCATAACCGCATTCATCTGGCCAAAGTACTTAAGCGCCTGCGTGCGCTGCCTAGCGTTTACCGACTGCAGCGCGTCCGTTCCTAGTGGGGTATAGGGCTATAAGCCAATCCGAGATTGATTTCTAGCCACATGCCTTTATTTTTTAGGTTTTTCCTACCGCATTTTCAGGTTTTGCATCTTCACTCACTTGCACCTTGATTGGCTGCGCAATATCCACATGAACATCTCGTTGCGGGAAGGCAATGGCGATATCGTGTTTGCGCAGACTCGCTTCGATCATAAAGCGTAAATCGCTGGCCACTTGCCGACCTATCGTGCCGGCATTGACGTCGATCCAGTAATACACACCAAACATCAGCGCGTCGGCGCCAAAGTCTTCCAGCAGAATCTCAAAACGTGGCTCTTTGCAAATCTGCCCGTGCCGCTCAACATCGTCGGCCAATAATTTGGCCACCAAGCGCACATCGCTGCCATAGGCCATGCCGACTTTAACGTTTTGTCGTACCTGGCTGCTGCTGTAGGTCCAGTTGGTGACGTTTTGTTCCAGAAAAGTGCTGTTGGGGACGAGCGTTTCAATGCCGTTGACATCACGAATGACGGCCGCGCGTACACTCATATCAACAACAGTACCGCGCAGCGTACCTACTTCCACCGTGTCACCCGGTTTGAAAGGGCGCTCTAGGATCATCATCAAGCCGCTAATCAGGTTTTTTAGCAGCGTTTGCATGCCAAAACCCAAGCCAATCGCAATTGCACCGCCCATAAATGCAAAGGCGGTTAATGGGATGCGCACCAGCAGCAGTGAATTAATCAGCAAAATGATAAAGGCGACGGCAAGGAGCCAGCGTTTACCAATGCGCACAATGATTTCAGGGTATTTGGCGTAATTGATCAAGAGCCGTTCGATCAAATTGCCCAGCTTTAGGGTGATAAAAAAGCCAATCGTAATCAGCAAAATGGCATATACCACTTTGCCAACGGTGACGCTGCGGGAAATATTGATGGTTTGGCCGTCCACTTGCATGGTATCGGCGACACTAAATATTTCGAATTCCCATACACTGTGCAGTTTTTGCACTATTTTGTCTTGCCAGATTTCCCAGCGCATCGCCAAAGTCTGTTCGGTGTCTTTAACACTAAACTGCTCGCCCCAGCGGTTGATTAATAAGCGCAAGCGCGACACTTCGGACTCCGCGGCGCGAAAAGCATCCGCGCGATCTAGCCAGAGTTGGCGCTCGGTTTTCGCTAGTGCATCAGCGCCTTCAATCAGCGACGCTTCCATTTGCGCAACGGTAATGGATTGTTGAATTTCTGCTGCGATGCTGGTGAGGTGAGAGTCCCATTTCAAGGTGAGACGATGAAATGCGTCGAGGTCGGTGGTTTCTTTATTTGTACCCAGATTGTATTGCATTTGCCAGAATGCACTTTCCAGCGTGTAGCTATTCATCAAGTCGAGCAAGATACCGATGCGCAGCGAATTATTATCTAAGCGCAAATAATTGATGCGTTCTTGCGCGCTAATCTGTTCCAGCGCTTGTTCGAGTTCTGCTGGACTTCTACGCGTGGCTTTCTTTTTATTGTGTTCAGCCGGTGCCTCTGCCGCTTCTTTTTCTAGCAAAATTATTTTACGTTGATCACTTAACGCTTGAATTTGATCGAGCCATTGTTGCTTGGCTTCGCTAAGACTGGCAATTTGCTGACTGACCTGTTGTCGTTGATTTTCAATCCGTTGTTGTACCGTTTGTAATTCTTCGGTATTGATTTTTGGCGTTTTGGGCATGTCTTTCATCGCCAACGTCAGTGCTTCTTGACGCTCGCGACTGTTTTGGATTTGCACGCGAGTGTAGTTTTGGCGCTCTTCCATCGACTGCAAGACCGCCGTCCGAGCATCAAGCTGTAATTGCGCCAGTTTGAGTTGCTCCAACGCCGCCGCTTGGTCGGCAGGTTTGGCGCGTTCCAGCGTTTCATTTTTCAGCCGCAATTCAGCTTGGCCAGCTTCCAAATTATCGCGTAACTCGCTCAATTGCAGCTCTTGGGTTTTGAATACTGCAGAGAGATTGGCCAAATCCAGTTGATTGGCCTGAATGATTTGTCGCTGCGTATTAAGCGCAATCACGCCACTGGCGATGGCCTCCACCGGCGGGCGATTTTTGGCTAAACCTTCTTGTGCTTTGATCCCCGCTAAAGCGGCGAGATGCTGACGATAAGCTGTGATTTGAACTTGCAGTAGAAATCTGCGGTTATAACCGGCGCTACCGGGGGTGGCTGTTTCGCTCAGTTGCTTGAGCTGAGTCTGAGCTAATTCCAGACGTTGTTGGATTTGCGCTGTTTTATCATTGTCACTGACGGGGCTGGCCGCAATAGCAGGGGAAACCACATGATCGGCTGTGCTCGGTAAACCTGGAATGGTGATCGCGTGCGCACTGAGGTGCAGTATCAAGAGCGAAAAAATAAAAAGGCGATTGAGCATAGTGATTCCGTGTGGCCGCATGGGGCGCAATTTATGCGTTTGTACTCAGTTTTTACTGTGTCTAATCAAGGTAGCTGTTGCGCTGCATGATACACTGCAAGGCAATTGATTCAGTCAGTTTAGCGATTTAGCATCGAATTAAAATAGGTTAATAACCATGATCCAGCTTTCAATTAATGGCGCGGCGCGCGAGTTTGCCGAATCACTGAGCATTGCGCAGATGATCGTTGAGCTTGAGCTGACCGGCAAACGCATTGCGATTGAGCGCAATGGCGAAATTGTGCCCAAAAGCCAATATGAACAAACGATTTTGCAAAACGGTGATGTACTTGAAATGGTCGTTGCAGTCGGTGGTGGTTAAGGGGGTATGTCAACAAAGGCAAATAAAATAATAGCCTTGATGGATATACCTGATTAGTGATTTACCTTTTAGGAAATAAATGATGAATACAGTCAATGATGCCTTCCAAATCGCTGGTAAAACTTACCAATCTCGCCTGATCGTCGGTACGGGCAAATACAAAGATTTCGCCCAAACCCGCGCCGCAGTGGATGAATCGGGCGCCGAGATTGTGACCGTGGCGATTCGCCGTGTGAATATCGGCCAAGATGCATCGCAACCTTCCTTGCTCGATGCGCTGCCACCATCGCAATACACCTATCTGCCCAATACCGCAGGCTGCTACAACGCCGAAGACGCAGTACGTACTTTGCGCCTAGCACGTGAATTACTCGACGGCCATAAATTGGTGAAACTCGAAGTGCTGGGCGACCCGAACACGCTGTACCCGAATGTGCGTGAAACGCTGAAAGCAGCTGAAACGCTGGTGAAAGATGGTTTCGACGTGATGGTGTATACCTCGGATGACCCGATTATCGCCAAAGAGCTGGAGCAAATCGGTTGCTGCGCAATCATGCCTTTGGCGTCTTTGATTGGCTCGGGCATGGGCATTTTGAACCCATGGAATCTGCGCCTGATTATCGACTCGGCCAATGTACCGGTCTTGATCGATGCGGGTGTGGGCACGGCATCTGATGCGGCTGTGGCAATGGAATTGGGCTGCGATGGGATTTTGATGAATACCGCGATTGCTGGTGCGCAAGACCCAATCCGCATGGCGCGCGCGATGAAATTGGCCGTGCAAGCGGGTCGCGATGCCTTCCTCGCTGGTCGTGTGCCACGCAAATTGTATAGCGCTGATCCATCGAGCCCAACATCGGGCCTAATCGCCGCCAAATAAAAATCGGCTTGATCAAGCCGCTGCGCCAGCATACTTTGAGCTAGTACGATGCTCCCATTATCTTTGGGAAAAGGGGCCTCGTGTATTTCAGTACACTCCGGTTTCTGTGCTTCGGTCTAGCTCAAATCATTTTGGCTCGCAGACTTGCTCAAACAGATTTTGGCGTTTGCTGAGTGCTGCGTGAAGTGCTGATTTTCAGGTCTACGACGCAATGTTGAATTGACTCAACTTGTTTTGTATATCAATAAATACACAGTGTTTTTGAATTGGCATCAATAGGGTATTGCCCTGCAGATTAGATTTCAAATATTCTGCAGGCCAATACCCTATTCTATGGATGTCATTCAATGAGTATTATTCGCTACGCCACACTCGATGATCTGGATTTAATCGCACCGCTGTTTGCGGCGTATCGCGTATTTTATGAACAGCCTCACGATCTGCTGGCGGCACGAAAATTTATCAGCGAGCGACTAAGTCTGCGCGAATCGGTGATTTTGCTCGCGCAAAATGATGGTGGCGAAGCCTTGGGTTTTATTCAGCTCTATCCGATCTTTAGCTCGATTGCCGCCGAGCGCATCTGGCTGTTGTCGGATTTATATGTCAGCGACACCGCGCGCGGGCAGGGCATTGCGCGTCAACTCATGCAAAAAGCCACGCAACACGCAAAAGACAGTGGCGCCGCTTGGCTTGAGCTTTCCACCGCGCATACCAATACCACAGCGCAAGCGTTGTACGAATCACTCGGTTATCAACTCGATACGGTGTATCGCTATTACAGTTTGTCGGTCTAAGCCTTCGCGGGTGAGAGGTTTCCGCTGAGCATTTTCCATATTTTCGTCGCAGCTCAATCGGGCTTTCTGAGTTAAAATAGCGCTATTAAATCAAACGCCGCTGCTAAATTGATTGCGCTGAGATTTCAGTCAAATCAAAGAGTGCGGCGTTTTTGCATCGAAGGATAGGCTATGAGCACCGAAAACGAACACATCAGCAACGACGCAGGCGACGAGCAAGCCGCAGAAAATCCGCTACGCCGTGGTATTCGCAGCTTTGTGCTGCGCCAAGGGCATTTATCTAGCGGCCAAGCGCGCGCGTTGGAAGAATTCGGCCCGAAATTTTGTATCGATTACGCGCCAGCTGCGCTTGATCTGGATGCCGCTTTTGGCCGCCAAGCACCACGCGTGTTGGAAATCGGCTTTGGCATGGGCCAAGCGACCGCGCAAATTGCTGCGGCTCGCCCTGAAACTGACTTTTTGGGCGTTGAGGTCCACACGCCGGGCGTCGGCAGTTTGCTCAAATTAATCGGCGAGCAATCGCTGACGAATTTGCGCATCGTGCAACACGATGCAGTTGAAGTGCTGGAGCATATGCTCACACCTGATTCACTCGACGGTGCGCATATTTTCTTTCCCGATCCATGGCACAAAAAGCGTCACAACAAGCGTCGCCTGATCAAGCCAGAATTTGTCAAACAACTGGTTTCGCGCATTAAAACCGGCGGCTATTTGCACTTGGCGACCGATTGGGAAGATTACGCGATCCAGATGCTCGAAGTGCTCAGCGCCGAGACTGCGCTGCAAAATACCGCAACGAGTGAAACGGGCTATGCCGAGCGCCCTGATTATCGTCCGCTGACCAAGTTTGAAAACCGTGGCATTAAGTTGGGTCATGGTGTTTGGGATCTGGTGTTCAAAAAGATCTAAATAAAGGACAAAAATTTTGGCCCGGGGCCACCCCGCCGCGCAAGGGGCAAAGCCGCAGACCGTACAGCTGGTACGGCAAGGCGAAGCAACGATGCGCTGGAATTTTTGGTTTAATAAATAAAATCATCTGTTTGGCATGAAATAGTTGTAGAAACCAAACTTCCTGCCGATATAGATAGAACCATGCTTTCCATTGCAGCAAGGATTGAGTGGTTGCTGTTAATGGAATGGCTGGCGTTCTGGCTAGTGCTTGCTAGAGTACAGAACAGCCCTGTTTATATCGTCAGGAGAGCATGATGTCTCGTACGCCTCAATCAAAATCAGCATTAAAAATCAGTCTACTTGGGCTTGTGTTGCTCAGTTTGAGCGCGTGCGCGAGCCATACTCAACCGACCAATACCGCCAGCAGCGAAGGCGTGATGAATCCCCCCGTGACGCTGCCGAGCAAAATCAATGCCGTTGGCTACGGTGCGATGCCAACGATGGAAGGTTTATCACCTTCGCAACGCCGCCTACTGGCGATGCGTGCGTCCAAGCTGGATGCATATCGCTCACTGGCTGAGACTGTTTCAGGTGTCAAAATCACCGGTAACAGTACAGTTTCCGCCATGGCGCTTAATAACGACGGCTTTCGCGCCTATGTTGAGTCATATTTGCGCGGCGCACGCGTTGTCACCGTGACGCCATTGCCAGATGGTGCATTTGAGACGACACTGGAGCTCAATTTGGGCGGTGAGTTCTATCGTACCGCTGCCCAGAGCGCCAACCCCACCTCGGCCGCCAATGAATCTGCACCTAGTGCCGCAACGCCGATGAAGGTTGTTCCTCAACCTGTTTCGATGAAGGTCGATCCTAGCCAGAATTTTTATCTCTCATTGTGAATATACGACGATTATTTTTAGTATTAATGGGTTTGATGTGCGCACAGCCAGCGTTGGCGGTGCAGCAAGAAGGGATAGCGCCGGTTGGCTCTGAAGGGCTGGCTGTCGCGCGGCAGGCTGCGATCGCCGATGCTTTGGAAAATGCAGCTTTATTTAATGGCGCAAGCGTAAAAAGCGGCAGTCAAAAAACGGGCCAGACGTGGGCTGAGTCGGCGCAGGTGCGCGGGGCTCCCGTCGGAGATTATCAATTGATTCGCGAATGGCAAAGCAATGGCTTTGTGCATGTGATTATTGATGTCGCGCCTCCTGCGGTGGCGGCTGCGACCAATACCGTGGCTACGCCTGAAACGAAAAGACCCGCTTTGTGTTCGGGATCGGATTTTAAGCGCAAGGTATTGATTACCAATTTTTGGGTGCAACGTCCGGCTCAGGCTAGCGATTTAGATCGTTTTCCCGAAGGTTTGCAGCTCGAAATGCTGCGGCAGTTTTATGCGAGTGGCAGCTATTTTCCGCAGCGCTCGGGTGCTGAAGCCGTACTTGATGTTCAGCCGCAATATGTTGACCCCATTTTGCAGCCCGACCGGGTCCGTGACCTGGCGCGGCGATATGCGGTGCAGTTTGTTGTGGGCGGTATTGTGCGGGATATTTCGACCAGCGGTGAGCGCTATACCACCACCCACGGTAACGATGTCCGGCCGGGCGAGCGCAAATTGGAACTCAATTTGCCCCTGATTAGCTTTACGCAATTTGGCTTGAAAGCCACGCCCTCTAGCCGTCGTTTTGAGTATGAGTTATTTGTATTTGATGGTGTGTCGGGGGCCTTGATCAATCGGCATCGTCTGGCGGGCACTGCAACGGGATCAGTAGCGCAAGACCCCGCGACGAGCATGGGTACGATGGGTTTTCAGGAAACGGATTTCGGTAAATTGGTTCAGACCAAATTACAGGAAGGCACCAATCTGGCGATACAGGATTTATCGTGTATCCCATTTTCAGCACGCGTAACGCGCGTTGAAAAAGGGCGGGTGTATTTTGATGCAGGCGTTACATCTAAAGTTGCTGTGGGCGATACCCTGCAGGTGTATCGAATTTCCCCCAGCGCGTTACTTGTGCCTGCCGCTAGTTATGATCCTGCAATGAGTCTGGGTTTGCCAGAAGACATTGTGGGTAGTTTGAATGTGGTACAAGTTCAGCCCTTGTTCTCGGTCGGGCAAGTTTCTGGTGCGAATGTCTTGCCCGGAGATTATGTGCGCTTTGTGGGTCAGGAGAAGAAAAGATGAAATACTGGCTAGTTGCAAGTTTGATTTTTCCTGCCGTGGCGATGGCCAATGAGCCTGCGCACACGACTGAAACGAAGCCTATTAAAGCGGCGCCAGCCCCCGAGGCGCATGCTGAGGCAAAACCCACCGCGCCGGTGATGAAAAATGCACCACCGACACAGGTTGATAATCTAAAGCCGCATAAAGAAGGGGCAAAGCCCAAAGCCGAGGTCGCCGCAGTAGAGGCTAAACCGACTGAGCCACCGGTCGTGCAATATGTGCCGCCGAAATATGGGACTTCTCGCCCGGTGGTGATTTCCAAGGCGCCTCGCGCACAAGCGGCAATTCATGGGCGTACGACGACAAGCAAAGTCGTTAGAACCGAAAATATGGCGGTGACGCCAGGCTTGGTGCGCACTATGCCAGCAAGCAGTTTGCCTGCCGGCAAAGTATTACCCCCCGCAAAGGGCTTGAGTGGTAATACGGTCGCGGCAAATACCGCAGAAAGCAAACCCCGTTTAACTTGGGGTGAGACGACCATCGTCAAGCCTGCTGCTGCGCCGGCACCAGAAATCTACATTGTGCGTGACCCCGAATTGCGCTGGCAGCAGTACAGCTACCCTTAACTCCAGCTTGCTGTTGCAGATAAAAAAAGCCCCAAAGGGGCTTTTTTTATGGCTCTACTTTGTTGATTGCCGATGGTTTATTTGCAGGCGACTTCACGAACAATCGAGCCGCGATATTGCAGGCTCAATTTATTGAGCTTATCAAGTTGCGCATCGGTGAGATTTTTACTGCTAAAGCTCGCTTGTTTCAGCGTATCGTCGCGATCGCGGACCACGGCTGATTTGACGCCCAATGCTTTTAGCTCTTCCAGATGACGCTCACCCGCTTCACGCGTACTAAAAATACCGAGCGAAATCGCATTTTGCCAGCGGCCACCATTGTTGACGACAAAGTAGTCCGTTACGCCCATGGCCGCCAATTGCGTCGCTTTGGCCTTGGCTGCGTCTAATGTCTCAAGCGGTGGCATATACACCCAGACTTTGGTTGATTCGCCGCTGCTGGTTTCCGTGCTTGTGATGCCCAGCGCTTTAAGCTTCTCACGCGCTGAATCAATCTGTTCACCCGTAATCCCCGTCCAACGCGTACAGATGCTGGCCACTTTGGCGGGCGTGGCACTGGGTTGCGGTTTCGGCGTGATTTGCGCTGCTGGCGTCACTTCGGGCTTGGCGTTCGTCGCCTGAGGCGGTTCGGTCGGTACGGGGCTTGCTGCGGCTGGCGTGCTTGCTTCGCCGAGCTGGCCTGTCACCACTTTGACCGCAGACGCGTTCTTTTCGCGATTCTGGATTTGTACCGTTAACGGCGTGGCATCTAGCTTATACCAGCCGTAGACCGCTAGATTCGCCAGCACTAAAAAGGTGAAGATCCATTTCATTCGCTAAAGACTCCGTCGGTGGCGAGGTGGAGGGCATAAAGGCCATCGAGGACTAGATTATCTACTGTCTGCGTCTTTACGTTAAGCAAGGCTTGCAGTGTTGCAGCATCACCACCAAATACGATCACTTGATCTGTGGGTATATTGATCAAATTCAATTGATTTATGGCTTCTAGGATGATACCCCTGATCGCTCTTTGGCAGCCTGTTTCAATGGCGTCATGGGTGCACTGCGGGAAATCAACCATCGCCCCAGCGGCATGCGGCAATTTGGCCGTGCCTTGGTATAAGGATTGTTTCATCAAGCCCAATCCCGGGCTGATCGTTCCGCCTAAAAAATCGCCCGCCGCGGTTAATGTGTCGACGACCAGCGCAGTGCCTGCCGACACAATAATCAGATTTTGCCCGGCAAAGCGCTGACTGGCGCCCAGTACAGCCGCCCAGCGATCGGCGCCTTGTTCACTAATATCGCGGTAGTGATTGCTTACACCCAGCGCCCGGCGACTCACACGCAATCTTTGCGGCGTGATGCCCCAGCGTGATCGACATAGCTCGGTCAAATCGGCATAGCGCTGCTCATCGCCGACCACGCACGCCAGAATGGCGCTAGGGTGGGGGAGCGCTTCAGTCAATTTGGCAAATTGGGCAATATCGTGGGTGCTTTGGCTGGCTTGAGTTGCATCGCCAAGCCGCCATTTCATGCGGGTATTGCCCAGATCAATCAATAAAACGTCATTCATTGCGCGCGCCTTAAACTCACATCGCCCGTGTGAATGAGTTTTTCACCTTCGGTGCTTAATAGCCGCAGCGAGCCGTCGGGCGCGAGCCCGATTAAAGTACCGCTTTGGATTTGCCCATTGGGCGCGATGATATTGACCATCTGCTGCTGCCAGACGTTTAAGGTTTCCCATTGTGGCAAAAAGGGCGCAAAGCCTTGCTGGGCAAACGTGTCTAGGCCCGATTCGAGCGCCGACAAGAGGCGGCCGAATAATTCGTTACGACCGCAGCGCAAACCATGGTGAGACAGGCTGGTCGCGGATTGATCGAGTTCGCTTTGCCAATGCGCCGGAAAAGCGATGTTTAGCCCGATACCAATCACCACTTGTGCGGGGCCCAAGGCATCGCCTTGCATTTCAATCAAAATGCCACCGACCTTGGCAACCTCACCCGTGTCGTTAAGCTTGATCAATAAATCGTTGGGCCACTTCAGACCGATCTGCTCGACGCCTAATTGGCGCAGTGTCTGCGCGACAGTGGCGCCCACGGCGAGTGATAAGCCGGCTAATTGGGCTGGGCCGCCATTAAATTGCCACGCCAGCGAAAACATCAGGCTGCCGCCAAGGGCGCCCAGCCAGCGACGACCAAGACGACCGCGTCCGCCTGTTTGCCATTCGGTGGCAAGTACCTGGCCATGCTGCGGGTTTTTAATCAGCTGGCGATTGGTCGACTCAATGGTATTGCTCAGGGAAATAGATAATACCGAGTCTTTAGCTAGATACTGCCCGATAGTATGGCTGTCTAGCCAATCTATGGCTTGGGCAAGTTGGTAACCCGCGCCACTACGGCGTTCGAGTACGATGCCATATTGCTCGGCCTGAGCCAGTGCGGTTGAGACACTGGCCCGTGAAATCCCGAGTCGCTCTGCAATGACAGTGCCAGAGGTGAAATGGTGCGCATCAAGTTCGCGCAAAAGGCGGATGGTGTCGGTCATGGGCGTATTTTACGAGAAATGCCGCCCATACGGTAATTCGTGCGGCCTTAGATGCCGTTTTCATCGCCGGTTAATAAAGCGGGGCTGGCACCCATGCTTTCAACGACGTGGTTTTGGTTGGTGTAAATACACAAATCACCGGCGATTTCGAGCGCTTTTTTCACACAAACTTCGGGCGGGAAATCGGTGTTTTCCAATAAAGCGCGTGCAGCCGCTTGTGCGTACGCGCCGCCCGAGCCAATTGCGGCAATGCCGCCTTCGGGTTCGAGCACATCGCCATTACCAGTAATCACGAGCGTTGCCGTTGGGTCGGCCACAATCAGCATCGCTTCCAGTTTGCGCAACATGCGATCGGTGCGCCAGTCTTTGGCCATTTCGACCGCCGCGCGGGTGAGGTGACCTTGGTGTTTTTCTAGTTTGGATTCAAAACGCTCAAACAAGGTAAACGCATCTGCCGTACCGCCAGCAAAACCAACAATGACCTGATCCCGATAGAGTTTGCGCACTTTACGGGCGGTGCCTTTGATCACGATATTGCCCAGCGTCACCTGCCCATCGCCGCCGACCGCCACGTGACTGCCGCGGCGTACCGATACGATCGTTGTGCCGTCAAATTGCTCCATGCTTTACTCCTGCTGATTCAGTTGGATGCTGTGTATGTGGCGGCGGTAGGTCGGAATTACAAGCGAAGTAGGCGGAGGCGACGCTGAGATGTGATTATTTTGGCCTTGAATTTACTTTCTGAGCTCGACGCTGAGCATTTCATGAATGCTCATCACTCGCAGTAGGGTATGGACCAGCGGATTGGTATTGATAAAGCGGACTTGACGCCCTTCTTGCAGCCATTTCATCGCCAAATTAAGCATTTGCCCCGCAGAATCAAAGTCGATTCGCGTAATCTGGCGTAAATCAATGACGGGCGACAAGCTGCTTTCGACTTGTTCGATCAGCTTTTCCAGATTGGCCGGGGTTTGTGCTGTGATCGTGCCCGTCAGTAGACTTTTTTCCTTTTCCGCGGCTTGAATTTCAGCCTTGGCCAGCGCTTCGGCGGCTGCAATTTGCGCGACTGATTTTGAGGTCTGGCGCGCATCCCATGAGGGCGGGGAGACTTCAAATGTAATGGCGTAATCGACTGCTAGGTTTTCAAAATCATCCTGCAAACCCAGCAATTGCTGCAGCTCAATCAGCAACAGCCAGAAAGGAGCTTCGGCCGGATGACGGCGGCCCACCTCGATTTTCTCTTTGAGTAATTGAGTGAGGACATCACTACCAATTAATTGCAGACTGTTGGGGTTTTTGTGGTTGTGCTGCAAGGCCGCCAGTAATTCGGCCGCGGCGAGGGTATCAACGCCGGTTAATTTACTGAAATCAATCCGTAGCTGATCATTTTTCTCTTGGAGCAGACGCAAGGCATTCACTTGCTTATCGATGGTGTCGTGCGTCAGATTGCCTGAAAAAGCGTGGTAGCCGCTGGCCGAAGCTTTCACTTGCGTGTTGCTATGCACGGCTTGCCAAGTGGGTGGTGTTTTTTCAAATTCAACCACAAAATCCAGACCCAAGGCATCGAAGGCTTCTTTCTGGTTATGTTGTTGCAGTAATTCAAACAGCATTAGCCATGATTCAAGACGGCGTTTGCCGACAAAATGCGGCTTGTCATTGAGCAAAATATTGATCGCGGCATTGCTTTGACCATTGGCGTACAGCATGGCTGCTTGCTCTTCGGCCGGGCTTAGCGAGTCACTGCTGCTGGACACTTCGATCGACAATTTGGATAAATCGTAAGCCGATTCGCTGCTGGGGGCAGGGGCGCTTGCCGTTGCGGGGGCGTTCGGTGCGGGCACTGTATTGCCCGTATTGGATTGCACGCGAGCTTGTGTCGCGGGGCCAGTTTGAGTTACTGGACCTGTTTGCGTTAAGACCTCTTGTCCGTCTGGACCTTTTTTGCGGAAGAACGAAAACACTACGGCAATCCTGAGTCGAAAGACAAAAATTCACCCTTGGGTGAAGGTTTATTTTACTGCGTTCAAGCCCTTTAGTCGCGTTAAGATTTGGCAAGTGCAGTGATAAATTGCTGGTATATCATTTATAGTTAAGTAGATTACTATTGCACCTAAATCTTGCCTGAAGGGTTGTAATGCGACATTTCAATTTGCTTTCGCCACCTGGCTCAATCAGAAAATATTTGCGCGCCGCGCTCTATGCAGGTTTGGGTTTGATTGCATTGGGTGTGTTGAGTATTTTTGCCTTGCCGCCCTTGCTCAAGCCCTACCTTGAGCAGCAAGCCAGTCAGGCTTTGCACCGTGAGGTGCGCTTAGAGCGGATTGCTTTTAATCCTTTTTTACTCAAAATTGAACTGGAAGGCTTGTCGATTAAAGATCAATTTGGTGAATTTGTCCGTGCCAAATCGATCACGATCGATGCTCAATTGATGTCGATTATTCGCGGTGGCCCGGTGTTGCGGGAGTTGACCTTGGTCGAGCCCAAAATCAATGTGGTGCGCACTGGCGAGAAGTCGTTTAATTTTTCCGATTTGATTAAATCCGATTCGCCTGAGTCTGAGCATTCAGAGCCTTTGCATTTTTCTCTCAACAATATCCAAATTCAGCAGGGTGCCTTGACGCTGGATGACCGAGTCAAAAGCACAAAGTACACGCTGGATCAATTCAATCTGGCTTTGCCTTTCGTTTCCAATTTACCGCAGCGCATCGATGAATATATCCAGCCCGCACTGTCAGGGCGCATTAATGGCGAAGTGTTTTCTCTCAAAGGGCAGAGCAAGCCATTCAAAGATTCGCTAGATACCTCCCTGAGGTTAAGCCTCAAAGACTTTGATATTACTGAATACATGAGCTATACCCCTCTGCCTGAAGCCTTGGCTGTTGGGAAAGGGCGCTTAAGCACCGAGCTGGATATTGTTTTTCGCCAGCAACGGGATACGGCGAGCCTACTGCTCAATGGACAAGTGCAACTATCCGATTTGCAACTCAAGCTGGCCCAACAAGAAGCCTTGCAGCTGGGCAAACTCACCGTGCAGCTGCACGATCTCAAGCCCATGCTGGGCGATTTCCACTTCAAAAGTTTTAACGTCGATGCGCTGCATGTTTTGGCCGAGCGCAGTAAACAAGGCGAAATGAACTGGTTGGCTTTAGCCCCGAAACCCACATCACCCAAGGCCAGTGCCGTGGCGGCCAGTGCGATCAAGGCGGATGCCCGTGCTAAGCCTTCGTCGTTCAGTGTCAAGGTCGATGATTTTGCGCTTAAAAATAGCAAAATCACTTGGCGCGACGCCAGTGTTGCGCCGGCGCTCGAATACCAAATTCACGATCTGGCGCTGTCAGGGCAGCATTGGGCAAGCGATTCTGCGCAGCCATTTCCGATTGATGTATCTGCGCAATTGGCGCAGGGGGCCACAGTGGCGGCTAACATTCAGGCGGCTACTGCGCCGCTGACGCTCAAGAGCCAACTTCAGCTCAATCAATTGCAACTGGCTGATTTAGCGCCGTATTACGCACCGTATCTGAATGGGCAGCTTAAAGGGGCACTGAGTACCCAGTTTGGATTCGATTGGCAGGCTGAGTCGAATCAGTATCAGATCCACGCGGGTGAATTGCGCTTGAATCAACTGGCCTTGAACTTGCCCAAACAAAGTAAAAGCGCCGTCGCCATTGCTCAGCTTGAGCTGAAAGGGATTGAGCTCGATAGCGCGCAACATTTAATTCAAATTGCCAATCTATCGAGTCAGCAAGGCATGCTCGATGTTTTGCTGTTGCCTGAATATCACATCAATTTGCTCGACTTCATTCCTACATCGAGCACGCCAAAATCAGAGGCGAAGCCTAGTAAATCGATGCAAGCCAACGCCTCACCCACATGGCGGGTGAAGCTAGATCAAACATCAATCGCGGATTATCAAATTCGGCTAGAAGACAAAGGCTTGGCCAAATCGACCCCTATCATCCTGCGTAAACTGGCGATGGATGTGCAAAATTTAGATACCCAAGCAGGTGTGCGCTCGCAGTTGAAATTTACTGCTGATGGTGGGCGTGGCTCGCATTTTGCAATTAGCGGGCCATTTATTGCTCAGCCTTTTTCTAGTCAGTGGCAGATTGATTTCCGTGGCGCCGATGCTGCGTACACTCAGCCATATTTCAGCAAATATCTCAATGTGTCGCTGGCCAGTGGTTTTGTCGATCTCAAGGGAGTGCTGCATTTGGCGCTAGAGCCCACATTGACCGGCTCTTACCAAGGCAATATTGGTGTGCGCCAATTTTATGCCTTGGATAAAAGTACGGGCGATGATTTTCTAAAGTGGAAAAATCTATCCTTAAATGGGGTGAAAACGGATTTCTCGCCGCTAAAAATAGATATTGCCGAGATCAAGCTCAATGACTTTTTCTCGCGCCTGATTTTATCGGCCAATGGGCGCTTTAATTTGCAGGATATCGTGGTCAGCGAAGAGGGCGCGACCTCGGTGACGCGTGAGTCGACGCGTGACACACATGCTGATGCAGCCAAAAAAGCCGATGATGCGGCTGCCAGCATGATCCCGATTCGAATTGGCAAAATCGACTTAAGTGGTGGCAATATTCGTTATAGCGACCTATTGATTCGCCCTAATTTCACCGCGAATCTGACCGAAATGGGCGGCCAGATTGCAGGGATATCCAGCCAAAATGACACGCGAGCAAGTCTTGATTTGAAAGGCAGTGTCGACAATATTGCTCCGGTGCAAATTCAAGGTAGCCTCAATCCATTAGCGAAGGATATTTTTTATGATGTCAAAGGCGGTGTGAAAGGTTATGAGCTGACGTCTGCGTCGATGTATTCGGAAAAATACACCGGCTTTGGTATTACCAAAGGCAAGATGTCGATGGAGGTGGCCTATCACATCGAAAATGGCAAATTAAAAGCCAGCAATAAACTGTTTTTAGATCAGCTGACTTTGAGTGGCGATAAAGTCGATGGCCCTGACGTGACCAAATTGCCCGTTAAATTTGCCCTTTCTTTGCTAACCGATCGCAAAGGGCAAGTGAAGCTCAATTTACCGATTGAGGGCTCGCTCGATGACCCTGAGTTTCGCATCGGAGCGATTATTTGGCAGGTGGTCGGTAATGTGCTGGAGAAAATTGTCACCGCGCCATTTGATGCATTGGGCGCCGCTTTTTCGGATGGCCCAAGCCTGTCTTATGTGACGTTTGAACCCGGTCGTGCGCGCATTAGTGATGCAGCCGCCACGTCGATTAAGCAGGTTGCGGACATATTGCTTGATCGACCCGCCTTGAAGATTGAAGTCACTGGTTGGGCTGATCGCGCTATGGATAGTGATGGGATTAAGCAGTACCTATTGCGTAGTCAGATGCGAGCAGTGAAGGCCGACAAGCTGGGTAAATCTGCTGAGTCGGTCGAGTCGGAAGATGAATTAAATTTCACTGAGGAAGAAAAGCCCGCACTGATTGCAGCAGTGTATAAAAAAGCCAAATTTGAAAAGCCGAGTAATTTGTTAGGTTTGGATAAAAAACTGCCCGTGGAGGAAATGCAGGCTTTGATTTTGAAAAATACAGTGGTCAGCGAACAAGACTTGCTCGCCATGGCCAATCTAAGGGCAAAGCGGGTTGAAGAGGCATTAAAAGCGGCGGGCCTGCCTGCTGAGCGCGTCTTTATTACCAAGTCGGTGCTTGATCCTAAGCCTGCGCAAAGTGAAAAGGATCAGGGGCCAGTAACGCGCGTGCAATTTAAATTAGAATAATGCATGGGGTATATTCATCAAACCTAATTTGAATAAAGATTTGGTGACTATACCCATGGCTTTCTAAGCGCTTGCCTTTTCTCGCTTGGGGCGAAAGTAAGCCGTATTGCAATAAAACGCATCATCTTGCTGAGCGTACCAATCTGGGATGCCCAAGTAGGGCAGTGGGGGTAGTTGCTTGGGCTTCTGAAGTGCATCGCTTGCAATGAGTTGGGCCAAAATGGCGTCGAGCTGCTGGCATTGCGCGTCAATATCTAAATTGAAAAAATCGGCGCCGACCGCAATCGGCCAGCATTTTCCCGTTAAGCCAATAAAGGGCGCCATCAGATTTTCAAAGTTGGCATGGCCAAAGGTGATGGCTGAAATCGATTTCCCCCATTGCTCGCGCTGCGTGACAAATAAGTCATGCCATTGATGTTGGGTGACCAGCTCAAGGAGCTTGGGGTCGCTATAGGGCAAAATTAGGCCGCATTCATCCAGAAGCGTGGCGGCATCCCGTGCAGCGCCGCGAATTGTGGCCGCCGGGTTGCTATTGATGATACGAAAATGCATGGCATTGAGTGCCGACTTGCTACGCGGGAAGGCGTGCCAGATCATCGCATTAAAGGTATCGTGCCAATTGAGTCGGGTGGCGACCATGCCATCCCGATAGACCGCCAATTCATAATATTCAGTAATTTGTTCGCTGGGTACAAAACGAATCGGTGAGCCGCCTTCACTGATCGCCACCGTCGGAATACTTTGCCAAGTAGCGTAATCGGGCGGGGCGCTAAATTGTGCCAAATGGCGTCGGATGGGGCTAAATGCGGGGTGCTGATTGAAAAAATCGCTAGGCCAATTCGTCATGAGTACATCTTTGAGTAAATATGCAGGGCAGCAAAAAGGGCAAACCCATAAAATTGCATTTTACGGTATTTGCCCTTATTGAGCCTGACTACTGACTCAATTCAACTAAGCCATGAAGCGTAAAGCTTAAGCCAACGCAGCTAAAGCGGCTTCGTAGTTAGGTTCATCTTTGATTTCAGCAACCAATTCGCTATGTACAACTTGATCGTTGGCGTCGAGAACGACAACGGCACGTGCAGCAACGCCCACCAATGGGCCGTTCGCAATTTGAACGCCATAGTTCGCGAGGAATTCGCTACCGCGCATAGTCGACAAATTGATTACGTTTTCCAAGCCTTCAGAGCCGCAGAAACGGCTTTGCGCAAATGGCAGGTCAGCAGAAATGCAAACCACAACGGTGTTTTCGAGTTTCGATGCCGCTTCGTTAAAGCGGCGCACCGATGCTGCACAAGTTGGGGTGTCCACGCTTGGGAAAATATTCAAGATCTTACGTTTACCGGCCAAGCTGGCCAAGGTCACGTCAGAGAGATCTTTTGCAACCAGTGAGAAAGCAGGCGCAGCGCTGCCTACCGCTGGGAATTGGCCGTTGACATTGATTGCATTGCCGCCAAGGGTAACTGTTGCCATGGTGTACTCCGGTAGTGATTTAAAGTGGTTTGAATTAAATAAGTGATGCATCTGCATCTTTATAGTGTCTTGCCTTGATTAAGTGGGGGCGGGTGAAATAAAAAAAAGCCGGAGAACCGGCTTTTTTGTATTGAAGGGTGAAATTATTCTTCGCCCTTGGGCTCAACCTGCGGTGGATTAAGAATTTCCATCGCCGCCTCATAGCGGGGTTCGTTCATTAACTCAGACACCAATTCGGCGTAGAGCACCATATCGTTGGTGTCGAGCACAAATAAAGCAGTAGTCATTAGCCCAGACAATGGGACATCGGTGATCATTACGCCATAATCTTTGTGAAAATCGCGACCGCGTAAGGTCGACATTAATTCGATTTTTCGAAATCCTTCAGCTTCGGCAATGCGGGCTAGTGCATAGGGGGTATCAACCGAAACGGTCATAATGACGGTGTTGCTGAGCTCATACCCCAGCTTTTCAAGTTGGCGCGCGATATTGAGGCCGATGGCGGCATCAAGGCTGGGAACGACGGCAATCAGCTTGCGCTGCCCCCAATATTTGGACAAAGCTACATCTTGCAAATTGGTGTCGACCAG
Source organism: Chitinibacter bivalviorum (assembly GCF_013403565.1). Taxonomy (NCBI): domain Bacteria; kingdom Pseudomonadati; phylum Pseudomonadota; class Betaproteobacteria; order Neisseriales; family Chitinibacteraceae; genus Chitinibacter; species Chitinibacter bivalviorum. The sequence goes on from NZ_CP058627.1 coordinate 132,935, forward strand.
CATAAAGCTGTGAGCCGTGTCGCCAACATGTGGAAAACGGCCGCCAATACTGATTGGTGCGCCATTGAGCATCACGGTAGACATGATTTACCCTCCGAAAGTGATTCTTTCAGTATGGCTGCTGGTGCTGGAAATACAAGTTACGATGCCGGTGGGGCAAGGATGCGACCTAGAGTGTGAGTTACTCGTAGAACCAATAGATCGAGTAGCCGGTGGAGTGCAATTGCCCCAGATCAAGTTGCAAAAAGGCATGTACTTCATCGTTGGCGAGTAAAGAGGCCTGATTAGGTTCGCTTTGGGCGAGATATTCTTTGGCCGAGAAAATCTTGCGCGCCACCAAGCGCTCATTTTCATCGGTGAGCGTTAGCTCCAGTTTCGGCATTGCTTGTTCGAACGGCGCCAGATTGCGCAAAGTCGCTTTGACCTGCACCAAGGTTGGGTGGTCTGGAATGTAGGTGAGTTCTGACCATTCAGATCGCAGCAAGTCAGCTTGGCGTGGCAATGGCATGTCGCAACCGAGTTTGGCGCACAGGGCTTGCCATTTGGGGCGCAGCGCGGGAAATTCTTGGCTTAATTCAAGACGGAAGTTGAATGACAGCTGCAAAACCAAAGCCATACTTAATAGCAGGCTGCCGACTGCCCAGAGCCAACGCCAGCGACTTGGTTTTGCCTCCATAAACAGTGGATCGGTGTCATCCAGAATCGGGCGATATTCAGCGTCATTTTCAATTTGTTCTTGCTTGCTCTGCGCTGGGCTTTGCTCGGGATTGAGCTCTTCTTCCGCTAAGGCGGACATCGCGGTGGGTTCAATCGTGCGACGAGATGGCTTGCGGGTGCGACGAATTTTCTGGCTACGTGTTTTCTTAACGAGTTTGGCCAAGGCGCGTTGCAAATCTTTTTCGTTATCTTGAGTGCCTTCGCTGTCGGGCTTGGGGGCTGCGGTGGGGAAATTGATCACATTACTTGCAGAGGCCGTTTCACCGTTCACTTCGGTGTCGTGGTTTATGGCAACTGCTTCATGCTCAGTTGAGCCTGAATATGTGGTTTCTTCGAGCGGTTTGTGTTGTTCTCTGTCGGGTATTGACCTGTATTCTTCTACAGGCTGTGCTTCTGTAGTGATACGTGTATCAGGTATGGGGTCAGTTTTCGTTGTGTCAGCAATTAACTCTGGATCAATCCGCTGTAAAAAATCACGCGCATTAAAAATAAACGAGCAGCGCCCGCAGCGCACCTTGCCTTGGTGGGCTGCGAGTTGATCATCGGTAACGCGAAATGAAGTGCTGCAATTAGGGCAGCGCGTGATTTGGTTCATGGGGCAAGTTTAACCGATATTGACGACTTATTTACGTGTACCAGATAAACACACCCAGCCTTCGTGTTCGTTTGGCGCAACAAAATCAAACCATTCGCCATAAATTGCCACGATTTCATGCGCTTGTTCCGACAAAATTCCTGACAGCACAATACGACCACCCTCGCGGCACCGACCAGCGAGGAGTGGCGCCAGTGCTTTGAGCGGATTAGTCAAAATGTTCGCGACAACAACATCATAAGTTTGTGCCGGAGCCGCATCGGGCAAGAAGAAACGACCTTTAACGCCGTTTTGCTCTGCATTTTGCTCGGAAGCGATCATGGCTTGCGCATCAATATCGACGCCATCAGTTGGGCCTGCGCCCAATTTCATAGCGGCAATCGCCAAAATGCCGCTGCCACATCCGTAATCCAAAACGGTTTCGCCGCCTTGAATATTGGCATCAAGCCACTGCAGGCAAAGACGCGTTGTTGGGTGACTGCCCGTACCGAATGCCAAACCAGGGTCGAGTTGAATATTGACAGCCTGAGGGTCTGGGCACTCATGCCAAGTCGGCGTAATCCAAAGACGCGGTGAAATAGGGATCGGATCGAACTGAGATTGTGTCAAACGCACCCAGTCTTGTTCTTCCACCACGACGACGTCAAATTTTGGCGCTGTTTGCTTTAATTGATTGGCTGCGGCAGCCACAACCAGTGCGACTTCTGCATCCGCTTCAAAAAGCGCTATTACAATACTCGTATCCCAAAGCTGATCGACCGGCTCACCGGGCTCGCCAAAAATAGGTTTCTCGGCGCTTGTGCCTGCTGCAGCATCTTCAATCGAAACAGACAGTGCACCTAAATCGAATAGTGCATCTGAATAGGCTTCGGCATGTGCCGAGTCGGTGGTCAGGCGGAGTTCTTGCCAAGGCATGCTGCTTCCTACTTATATATGTCATTGAATAGGGCGAATTGTCGCACCTAATATTACTGCTGAACAGTAATGGAGCCGATTTATCCAGAAAACACAGCCCGCGTTAGCGGGCTGTGTGCTTTTCGGGGTGTTGATTTCGCTGTTTTCATGCCTTTCGTGTTTTTTCTACAGCTTATCTGCTTCTTTTTTGCACTCTTTGACTAAATTCGCTGGTGCTGCGGACGTGGCTTTTGCCTTTGCTGCAAAAATGTTTCAATCTGGGTTGCTAATTAGATCAACCACTTAGCGCCTTTCTTCGCTTTTCTTTGCCGATAGGTGTTGACGGGTTTCGAGGCGGTGGGTATAGTTCGGCCTCTCTGCTGATGACGCAGCGAAACGAAGTGATGTTTCTGCAGTCTCAGATCGATCTTTAACAATATACAGCCGATGAGTGTGAGTGCTTGATTCGTAAGTCGAAACAAGTGCTTGCACTCAATTGAAAAAGTAATATTTGTAGTCTGAACTTCGGTTCAAACTCGGATGTTCTTTTGAGTATTGAAGTACAAGCCAAGTAGTAAAAATAGCATAGCGATTAAACGAAAGAGTTTGATCCTGGCTCAGATTGAACGCTGGCGGCATGCTTTACACATGCAAGTCGAACGGCAGCACGGACTTCGGTCTGGTGGCGAGTGGCGAACGGGTGAGTAATACATCGGAACGTACCCAGTAATGGGGGATAACTATCCGAAAGGATAGCTAATACCGCATACGCCCTACGGGGGAAAGAGGGGGATCGCAAGACCTCTTGTTATTGGAGCGGCCGATGGCTGATTAGCTAGTTGGTGAGGTAAAGGCTCACCAAGGCGACGATCAGTAGCGGGTCTTAGAGGACGATCCGCCACACTGGAACTGAGACACGGTCCAGACTCCTACGGGAGGCAGCAGTGGGGAATCTTGGACAATGGGCGCAAGCCTGATCCAGCAATGCCGCGTGCGTGAAGAAGGCCTTCGGGTTGTAAAGCGCTTTTGTCTGGGAGCAAATCCTTGTGGCTAATACCCACCGGGGATGAGAGTACCAGAAGAATAAGGACCGGCTAACTACGTGCCAGCAGCCGCGGTAATACGTAGGGTCCAAGCGTTAATCGGAATTACTGGGCGTAAAGCGTGCGCAGGTGGTTTGTTAAGCACGATGTGAAATCCCCGAGCTCAACTTGGGAATTGCATTGTGAACTGGCTAACTAGAGTACGGCAGAGGGGGGTGGAATTCCACGTGTAGCAGTGAAATGCGTAGAGATGTGGAGGAACACCGATGGCGAAGGCAACCCCCTGGGCTGATACTGACACTCATGCACGAAAGCGTGGGGAGCAAACAGGATTAGATACCCTGGTAGTCCACGCCCTAAACGATGTCAACTAGTTGTTGGGCTTTTCGGAGCTTAGTAACGCAGCTAACGCGTGAAGTTGACCGCCTGGGGAGTACGGTCGCAAGACTAAAACTCAAAGGAATTGACGGGGGCCCGCACAAGCGGTGGATGATGTGGATTAATTCGATGCAACGCGAAAAACCTTACCTGGTCTTGACATGTACGGAATCCTTGAGAGATCGAGGAGTGCCTTCGGGAACCGTAACACAGGTGCTGCATGGCTGTCGTCAGCTCGTGTCGTGAGATGTTGGGTTAAGTCCCGCAACGAGCGCAACCCTTGCCATTAGTTGCTACCATTCAGTTGAGCACTTTAATGGGACTGCCGGTGACAAACCGGAGGAAGGTGGGGATGACGTCAAGTCCTCATGGCCCTTATGACCAGGGCTTCACACGTCATACAATGGTCGGTACAGAGGGTCGCTAACCCGCGAGGGGGTGCCAATCTCACAAAACCGATCGTAGTCCGGATTGCACTCTGCAACTCGAGTGCATGAAGTCGGAATCGCTAGTAATCGCGGATCAGCATGTCGCGGTGAATACGTTCCCGGGCCTTGTACACACCGCCCGTCACACCATGGGAGTGGGTTTCACCAGAAGTAGGTAGGCTAACCTTAGGGGGGCCGCTTACCACGGTGGGATTCATGACTGGGGTGAAGTCGTAACAAGGTAGCCGTAGGGGAACCTGCGGCTGGATCACCTCCTTTCAAGAGAAAGACCTGCGGGTCAAGTACTCACACTCATCGGCTGTAGAATTTGAAGATACAGAGAAAGTAACTGCGAGATGAAGCAATTGATCTCAGGGTTACGGACTTGGTTGGAAGCTGGGTCAGTAGCTCAGTCGGTTAGAGCACCGTCTTGATAAGGCGGGGGTCGCTGGTTCGATTCCAGCTTGACCCACCACTTACCTAGTAAGTGGAAACAGCTTAGTAATGCCAGATTGGGGGATTAGCTCAGTTGGGAGAGCACCTGCTTTGCAAGCAGGGGGTCGTCGGTTCGATCCCGTCATCCTCCACCACACCTTGCGGCGAGCACTGTGCAAACAGTGGTGCAGCAAAAAAGTCACTGTCAAGAATTTAGAATTCAGTCAATAGACGGATCAGTAGTTTGGGTTCTGGTTGTTGATTTTGTTCTGGTTTCTTAAATCGGAATGTCGAAAGACATCTGTATCGTTCTTTAACAAAATAGAAGAAGTAATATCTCCTAATTAAACAATGTGAAAACAGGGTGACTTGTTTTTACAGTAATAAATTGGGTTGATTGTATCTGCTGATGTAAAAGTCAGCCGTTGAATAGCGTGAGAAACTATTCAACAAGTCGTAAATACGAAACTCTGACCAAGAGTACGGTAAAACGTGTTTGAGGTTATAGGATCAAGCGAATAAGTGCATCTGGTGGATGCCTTGGCGATGATAGGCGACGAAGGACGTGATAGCCTGCGATAAGCGTGGGGGAGCTGGCAAAGTGCTTTGATCCCACGATTTCCGAATGGGGAAACCCGGCCCTTTTGGGTCATCCTTGACTGAATACATAGGTCATGTGAAGCGAACGCGGTGAACTGAAACATCTAAGTAACCGCAGGAAAAGAAATCAACCGAGATTCCCAAAGTAGTGGCGAGCGAAATGGGAAGAGCCTGTACGTGATAGCAGTCGTGTTAATAGAACGGAATGGAAAGTCCGGCCATAGTGGGTGATAGCCCCGTATATGAAAACACAATTGTGGTACTAAGCGTACGACAAGTAGGGCGGGACACGAGAAATCCTGTTTGAAGATGGGGGGACCATCCTCCAAGGCTAAATACTCATCATCGACCGATAGTGAACCAGTACCGTGAGGGAAAGGCGAAAAGAACCCCGGGAGGGGAGTGAAATAGAACCTGAAACCGGATGCATACAAACAGTGGGAGCGGACTTGTTCCGTGACTGCGTACCTTTTGTATAATGGGTCAGCGACTTACGTTCAGTAGCAAGCTTAACCAAATAGGGGAGGCGTAGGGAAACCGAGTCCGAATAGGGCGCATAGTTGCTGGGCGTAGACCCGAAACCAAGTGATCTATCCATGGCCAGGATGAAGGTGCGGTAACACGCACTGGAGGTCCGAACCCACTAACGTTGCAAAGTTAGGGGATGAGCTGTGGATAGGGGTGAAAGGCTAAACAAACTTGGAAATAGCTGGTTCTCCTCGAAAACTATTTAGGTAGTGCCTCATGTATCACTGACGGGGGTAAAGCACTGTTATGGCTAGGGGGTCATCGCGACTTACCAAACCATGGCAAACTCTGAATACCGTCAAGTGCGAGCATGGGAGACAGTCCTGGGGTGCTAACGTCCTGGGACAAGAGGGAAACAACCCAGACCGCCGTCTAAGGTCCCAAATGATCAATTAAGTGGAAAACGAGGTGGGAAGGCATAGACAGCCAGGATGTTGGCTTAGAAGCAGCCATCATTTAAAGAAAGCGTAATAGCTCACTGGTCGAGTCGTCCTGCGCGGAAGATGTAACGGGGCTCAAATTGATAACCGAAGACGCGGATATGTACGATGTACATATGGTAGAGGAGCGTTCTGTAAGCCTGTGAAGGTGTCTTGAGAAGGATGCTGGAGGTATCAGAAGTGCGAATGCTGACATGAGTAGCGATAAAGGGGGTGAAAAGCCCCCTCACCGAAAACCCAAGGTTTCCTGCGCAACGTTCATCGGCGCAGGGTGAGTCGGCCCCTAAGGCGAGGCAGAAATGCGTAGTCGATGGGAAACAGGTTAATATTCCTGTACTTGGTATAAGTGCGATGTGGGGACGGAGAAGGTTACCTCAGCCAACGGTTGGAAGAGTTGGTTTAAGCGTGTAGGTGTGTGGCTTAGGCAAATCCGGGCTGCTTTAACACTGAGGCGTGATGACGAGTCTACTTGTAGACGAAGTGAGCGATACCCTGCTTCCAAGAAAAGCCACTAAGCTTCAGCTTATATTGAACCGTACCGCAAACCGACACAGGTGGGTAGGAAGAGTATTCTAAGGTGCTTGAGAGAACTCGGGAGAAGGAACTCGGCAAATTGACACCGTAACTTCGGGAGAAGGTGTGCCTCTAGTAGGTGAAGGTGTACAACCGGAGCCCAATGAGGCCGCAGAGAAATGAGGGCTGCGACTGTTTATCAAAAACACAGCACTGTGCTAACACGAAAGTGGATGTATACGGTGTGACGCCTGCCCGGTGCTGGAAGATTAAATGATGGGGTGCAAGCTCTTGATTGAAGTCCCAGTAAACGGCGGCCGTAACTATAACGGTCCTAAGGTAGCGAAATTCCTTGTCGGGTAAGTTCCGACCCGCACGAATGGCGTAACGATGGCCCTACTGTCTCCTCCCGAGACTCAGCGAAGTTGAAGTGTTTGTGAAGATGCAATCTCCCCGCTGCTAGACGGAAAGACCCCGTGAACCTTTACTGTAGCTTTGCATTGGACTTTGAAGTGGTTTGTGTAGGATAGGTGGGAGGCTTTGAAGCTGGAACGCTAGTTTCAGTGGAGCCGTCCTTGAAATACCACCCTGACCCCTTTGAGGTTCTAACCTTGGTCCGTTATCCGGATCGGGGACCGTGCATGGTAGGCAGTTTGACTGGGGCGGTCTCCTCCCAAATTGTAACGGAGGAGCTCGAAGGTCGCCTAGGTACGGTCGGACATCGTACTGATAGTGTAATGGCAAAAGGCGGCTTAACTGCGAGACCGACAAGTCGAGCAGGTGCGAAAGCAGGACATAGTGATCCGGTGGTTCTGAATGGAAGGGCCATCGCTCAACGGATAAAAGGTACTCCGGGGATAACAGGCTGATTCCGCCCAAGAGTTCACATCGACGGCGGAGTTTGGCACCTCGATGTCGGCTCATCACATCCTGGGGCTGTAGCCGGTCCCAAGGGTATGGCTGTTCGCCATTTAAAGTGGTACGTGAGCTGGGTTCAAAACGTCGTGAGACAGTTTGGTCCCTATCTGCAGTGGGCGTTGGAAGTTTGAGGGGGGCTGCTCCTAGTACGAGAGGACCGGAGTGGACTGACCTCTGGTGTACCGGTTGTCACGCCAGTGGCATTGCCGGGTAGCTAAGTCGGGAATAGATAAGCGCTGAAAGCATCTAAGCGCGAAACTAGCCTCAAGATGAGACTTCCCTAGGTCTTTAAGACCTCTAAAGGATCGTTCGAGACCAGGACGTTGATAGGTCGGGTGTGGAAGCGCAGTAATGCGTTAAGCTAACCGATACTAATTGCCCGTGAGGCTTGATCCTATAACCTGAGACGCGTTAAGCGACTGATGGTATAATCGACCCAATACAAGTTAAGAGATATGAGATCAGTTGATGAGTGTAGCGAGTCAACTGATTGTTAAGACTTCTTCTATTTCGAGTGGTTGTTTGCACAAAAGTGAAAACAGCTAACTCACCCAGTTTTGTCTGGTGACCATAGCGAGGTGGTCCCACTCCTTCCCATCCCGAACAGGACAGTGAAACGCCTCAGCGCCGATGATAGTGCGGATAGCCCGTGTGAAAGTAGGTCATTGCCAGACTCCCCTAAAGAAAGCCCAGCTCAATCGAGCTGGGCTTTTTGCTTTGCGCTGAGGGAATGAAATACTGCTGGGTCTATTCTTTAATGCTAAGTGTTTATTAGTTCCTGTTAAGGTACGTAGATGGTGTATATGTTGTTAATAAATACCAGACTGTGAACTTATGGCTTCTGGTATTCTCCAAATATTGATACTTCATGTGCATATGAGCTTTGCTTAATATCTTGAAGGCAAAGTAGATTTAATGATTAAGGATTTACGAATGAGCCAGTATGACGCTCCACAATTCGAACTAAAAATTTGTGCGCCAGAAGAATTGCCGCTGAAACTAGCTCAGCTAGCGCGCCCTCTGGTGTTCACGAATGGCTGTTTTGATATTTTGCACCGTGGTCATGTGACTTATTTGGCGCAAGCACGGGCATTGGGGGCAGCGATGGTCGTAGCGCTCAATACCGATGAGTCGGTACGTCGATTGGGAAAAGGCAATGATAGACCAATTAATCCATTGCTTAATCGCGCGGCAGTGATGGCAAGCTTGGCATCGGTCGATTTGGTGACTTGGTTTGATGACGATACGCCGTTTAATCTTATTGAATTGATTCAGCCTGAAATTCTGGTGAAGGGCGGTGATTGGCTGCCCGAAAATATCGTCGGTAGCAAAGAAGTGCTGGCTCGAGGCGGCACGGTGCATTCGATTCCATTTCTGTTCGATACTTCGACGACCAAAACATTGCAAATGATTCGGGGTGAGTGAGCTAGATGGCGCTTGAACGACATAATTTATTAGCCCAATTGGTCACTGATGTTGGGCAAATGGGGATTTTCAATTCACAGATTGTATTGCAGGCCATATTGCTGCTGATCTGCTGGGGCAGTGCCTATTGGTTTTCTTTGCGGGTCTTGCGTCACCAGGCGGTAAAGGATTTGCGTTGGAAAACCGGCGGTGATGGACTGGCTCGAATCTTGTTTCCAAGCCTCGCTTTATTGCTGGTGAGTGCGGCCAATTTAGTTTTGCATTTGCTTGAAGGCCATAACAATTCATTGCTGCGTGTCGCGAATCTACTGATGTTGGCCATGGTCAACATTCGTATATTGGTTTACGTGATTCGCCGTGTATTTGAAGGCGCTCAGTGGGTGCAGCGGTGGGAAAAGTATATTTCGCTATCGATTTGGGTTTTGTATGTTTTACATGTCGTCGGGATTTTGCCTGAGGTATTGGCGACACTTGATTCGATTAGTTTTGATGCGGGCAAAGTCCATATTTCGGTACTGACGGTCTTGCAGGGGCTCATTTCTGTTGGGGCGACCCTGCTTCTCGCGATGTGGATTGGCCGCACGTTTGAGCAGCGTCTGATGCAAACCGATGTGATGGAGATGAATGTCCGCGTCGTCCTCGTCAAGGTGATGCGCTCCGTCTTGGTGGTTGTGGCAGTGCTGCTGTCTTTATCGCTGGTCGGTATTGATTTAACTATCTTGTCGGTCTTTGGTGGAGCATTGGGTGTTGGCTTGGGTTTTGGCTTGCAAAAAATCGCATCCAACTATGTGTCGGGCTTTATTATCTTGCTCGATCGCTCCATTAAAATGGGGGATTTAATTTCGGTAGATAATCGGCAAGGCGTGATCAGTGGATTAACTTCACGCTATATCGTGCTCAAGGCCGCGGATGGCACCGAGTCATTGGTGCCTAATGACACCTTGATTACGCAAACGGTTGTTAATCAATCCTATAACGATCGCTCGGTATGGGTTGGGATGCCGGTTTCGGTGGCCTATAACTCAGACCTCGACTTGGTCATGCAAGTCATGATTGCTGCTACTGAGGGTAACCCTCGCATCCTGAAAGATCCCGCGCCAGGTGCTTTTGTAACAGCTTTTGCCGATAGTGGCATTAACTTGACGCTAGGGTTTTGGCTTGCTGATCCGGAAAATGGTCAGATGGGGCTAAAATCAGAAATTAATCTAAACATCTGGCGTGCCTTCAAAGAAAACGGCATTGAAATTCCATACCCACGGCGCGACATCATGGTATTGCCTGCTGCAGATGGACGTAGTTCGTCGCTCAATTCTGCGCAATGATTTATTTATGAGTAAAATCTAATCTAGGCGGCGAAGCTGTTTTCACTGCCTTGTAAAAGGAATACTGGTATGGAATGGCTCAATGGCCTAATCGATTTGCCGTGGTGGGGGTATATTTTAGTTACCCTTGTATTGACCCATATTACGATTGCATCGGTCACGATCTTTTTGCACCGCCATCAGGCGCATCGCGCATTGGATCTGCATGCAATTCCGAGTCATTTTTTCCGGTTTTGGCTGTGGCTAACGACGGCGCAAATTACCAAGCAATGGGCGGCGATTCATCGCAAACACCACGCTAAATGTGAAACGGCAGAAGACCCGCATAGCCCGCAAGTATTGGGGATTAAAAAAGTCTTTTTTGAAGGTTGGGAGCTGTATCGCGCAGAAGCCGCCAATATTGAGACCATGCAAAAGTACGGTCATGGCACGCCCAATGACTGGCTAGAACGTAATGTGTATAGTAAATATGCCAGCTGGGGGCCAACATTAATGGCCGTCATCGATTTGCTGCTATTTGGTGCAAATGGGATTTGGATGTGGGCAGTGCAAATGCTCTGGATTCCGGTGAGTGCTGCTGGCGTGATTAATGGTATTGGTCATTATTGGGGTTATCGCAATTTTGAATGTGAAGATGCATCTACCAATATCGTGCCATGGGGTATCTTGATTGGTGGTGAAGAATTGCATAACAATCATCACACCTTCGGAACTTCGGCCAAATTATCGTATAAATGGTTTGAGTTTGATATTGGCTGGATGTATATCCGTATCTTATCGGCTTTGGGTTTGGCACAAGTACGTAAATTAGCCCCCAAAATCAAATTAGCTCAAACCCGACCTGTTTTGGATGAAGCAGCATTACAAGCGGTGATTGCTAATCGCTATGCGATTGCGGCCAATTATGCTCGCACCTTAAAAGACACGGTATCGAAAGAGCTGGATGCGTTGAAAGTGGGCGCTAAATTGCCGTCATTGAATATGAATCCAGCCAAGCAAATGAAAATTTGGCTGAAACAAGATGAAAAAGATGTGCCCATGAGTGAGCGTCTCCACTTGCAAGCCTTGCTCGCACAAAGTGCCGTACTTACGCAGGTATACCAGATGCGCCAAGAATTAACCCGTATTTGGGAGCGCTCTTCACTGACCAAAGATGAATTGCTAGAGCAATTGCAAGATTGGTGTGCCCGCGCTGAATCGAGCGGGATTAAAGCGTTGGCGGATTTTTCTTTACGTTTACGTGCTGTAGCATAATATTTAATGCGCCAAGGCGAGCTTCGGCTCGCCTTTTTTATTTGGAGTTTCAATATGTCTTCTATTCAACGCTATCATGTCGGCCCACGTTTGTGTGAAACAGTCGTGCATAACAATACGGTGTACTTGGCGGGGCAAATCGCTGAATCATTAGAAAAAGATGCGCTCGGGCAAACGGAAGAAGTTTTGGCATGCATTGACCGACTGCTGGCCGAAGTAGGCTCTGATAAATCGAAAATGCTGCAAGTGACTATTTTCCTCTCGGATATGGCGGATTATGATGCGATGAATCAGGCGTGGTCTGAGTGGATTCCACATGGCCACACGCCAGCGCGCGCGACTGTCCAGGCCAAATTGGCCGATCCACGCTATCTGGTAGAAATGACAGTCATTGCGGCTTTGTAATTTTTACTTAGCGCCGCGCGATGTGAAAAGTTAACATCATTTTTTGGCCGGAATTAGGGAACGACAATGTCACGCATACTCTTGGCTTATTTGGCCACCTGGAATCCATTTGATCTGGATAAATTGCCCGCCGAAAAGTTAACTCACCTTTGTTATGCCTTTGCCAAAGTGGTGAATCACCAAGTTGGGCTGCAATTTGCTTTTGAAGATGCGCGCGATGAGGTCGAGTTGGCGCGCTTTGAGCAGTATTTTGTCGATCTGCAGGCGCTAAAACTGCGTAATCCTGATTTGAAAATCATGATTTCAATCGGTGGCTGGACTGCGGATGGTTTTTCCGATGCGGCTCTCAGCGCAGCGTCTCGTGCCGAGTTTGCCGATTCGGCGGTGAAATTTATGCTGGATCGCCAGCTTGATGGCATCGATATGGATTGGGAATACCCCAGCAATGATATGGCGGGGATTAAAGCACGCCCAGAAGATAAGCATAATTTCTCGCTCATGCTCGAAGCGCTGCGTGACCGTTTGGATGCGGCTTCGGATCGGGAAGGGCGCGTTGGCAAGCATCGCTATCAATTGAGCATCGCAGCCGGTGCCGGGCAATATTATCTGGATGGGGTAGAAATTGGCCGGGTCGCAGCGGCCTGTGACTTCATCAATATGATGACTTACGACTTTTACAACGGTTGGGCTAAGCGAGCTGGCCATCATTCCAATCTATTTAATTCGGCGGTAGACCCTGATGGAGATAGTGCCGATAAAGGGATTCAGCTGTTTATTAATAATGGCGTCCCCCGTGAAAAACTGGTCATCGGCTGCCCATTTTATGGCCGTTCGCTGAAAGGTGTGGGTGCCAAGGGCTTAGGCGAGTCGGGGCTGGCTGGTAGTAATGGTGCTTATGGTTTTCGAACCATTGATACCGAGTTGCTCCCCAGTGGCCGCTACACCCGCCATTGGGATGCGGCGGCACAAGCGCCGTGGCTGCAAAATGGTGATGAATTCGTCAGTTATGAAGATCGTGAATCCATTGCATTGAAAGGCCGCTATGCGGTCGAGCAGCAGTTGGCTGGCGCCATGTTCTGGGAATACACCGATGACCATAATAATGCGCTACTCGACGCTTTATATCTTTCATTACAAGACTAGGGTATATCATTGGGTTTCCTAATTTAGCTTGTTTATGCGTTGATACGCCAAGGGGTATGTGATGGCCACCGATGTTTTATCGATGAAAATGAATCTACCCTTTGGTGCGATTGAGGTTATTGCCAGCGAAAATGCCCTGGTGCGGCTGGATTTTCTCAGTGGCCAAGTCGTTGAAACGGCGCCAGCCAATGCCTTGCTGCGAGAAACACAACAGCAGCTCTTTGCCTACGCACAGAATGCCAAGTTCCAATTTGATTTGCCTTTGCGGCTTGATGGCACTGTCCATCAACTGAAGGTGTGGCATGCCATTGCCGACATTCCCGTGGGGGCTACGCGGCGCTATCTAGATATAGCGCAGCAAATTCAATCTAGCCCGCGTGCTGTCGGCGGCGCTTGTGGGCGAAATCCGTTGCCGATCGTGATTCCATGTCATCGCATTGTGGCGGCGCATGGTTTGGGTGGGTTTAATGCCAATCGCAATGGTGTGGACTGGATGCCCATCAAACGTTGGCTCTTGGCGCATGAAGGCATTATTTCCAAGTCTGAGTTATGAATTCCGAAGCATTACCCGAAGCCGAAGTTGCATTAATTGATCAATTTCTCGATGGCATCTGGCTGGGGGATGGTCTAGCCAAAAATACCATCGACAGCTATCGGCGAGATTTACTTATTTGGGCGCAGTGGCTACATCAAGAGCGCCATCTGACCCTATGGCTGGCTGATCGCGATGCGGTGCAGGCATTTCTGGCGCGGCAAGCGCGAGATTTAAAAGCCGCCAGCTTGGCGCGTCGCATGGCAAGTTTGCGCAAATTTTATCGCTATTGGATTTTGCAAAATCAAATTGCATTTGATCCATGCGCACAGCTCACTTCGCCCAAGCGAGTGCGGCCACTGCCCAAATCATTGCCAGAATCTACGATCGAAAATCTACTCAATACCCCTGATGTCGCCACGCCTGCAGGTTTGCGGGATCGCGCGATGCTGGAGCTGATGTATGCAACGGGATTGCGCGTGACCGAGTTAGTCACTTTGCCTATTTCACAGGTGTATTTGCGTGAACGTTATTTACATATCACCCAAGGCAAGGGCGGTAAGCAGCGCTTGGTGCCGCTGGGCGAAGTGGCGGCTGAATGGGTGGGGCGCTATCTGAATGAGGGGCGCAATCTGCTGCTCAAGCATGCCGCAGAGCCGTGTTTATTTCTGAATCAGCGGGGCGAGGCGATGACGCGCCAAGGTTGCTGGTTCATTATCAAGCAATACGCAGCCGCGGTTGGGATCGATGCGAAGCTATTGAGCCCTCACGTTTTGCGCCATGCCTTTGCAACGCATTTACTCAATCACGGCGCTGATTTAAGAGTGGTGCAGACTTTACTCGGGCATTCGGATATTACGACGACCCAAATTTACACTCAGGTTGCTGCTGAGCGTCTCAAATTATTACACCAAAATCATCACCCTCGCGGTTAAATTTTCAGAAGTTGCATAGATTCGGGTAAGATTTATCCACGTCATATGAGTGACGACTTCAGGAGATAAGGCAATGGATGCATCATTAATTACAAAGTACCAGGACATCGCGCTGGGCTATGTCGCTGAATTTGGTGTGAAAATTCTGGCGGGTATTGCTTTCTGGGTGATTGGCCGCTGGCTGATCGGTGTGGTGGTTCGGTTTGTTCAGGGCGGATTAAGTCGGCAAAAAGTTGACCCGACAGTATTACGCTATGTAGGCTCGGCAGTGACGGTCTTGCTTAATGTATTACTGGTTATTGGGATTCTGGGCTATTTCGGCATTCAAACAACGACTTTTGCCGCTTTGCTGGCCGCTGCTGGTGTGGCCATTGGTATGGCGTGGTCTGGCCTGTTGGCTAATTTTGCCGGAGGCGCTTTTCTAATCGTGCTGCGCCCGTTCAAAGTCGGCGACATGATTACGGCCGGCGGTGTAACGGGTGTCGTACATGAGGTTGGCTTGTTTGCTAGCACGATTCTGACACCAGACAACATCATTACCTACGTGGGCAATGGCAAAATTTTTGCTGACAATATCCAGAACTACACGGCAACGCCATATCGCCGCGTTGATCTGAAAGCGCAATTGTCTGGCGCGGCAGATGTGCCTGCTGCGATTGCTCAGTTGAAAGCCAATATTGCCAAGATTCCAAATGTCGTGACCGAACCTGCGGTCGATGTGGAAATTATGGATTTCCAATTGGTGGGCCCGGTCTTGGCGGTGCGTCCGTATTGCCATAATGACAATTACTGGCAAGTGTATTTCGATACCAATCGCGTGATTATGGAAACTTTGGCGGCGTTCCCAGCGCCAACGCCTTCACAAGTGGTAACTGTGCAGCAAAAATAAGTTGTGTTGATTTTTGTTGGATGAAAAAAAACCCGCCTTGGCGGGTTTTTTATACCTAGTCAGGGTATTAGGCTGGGATTGTTTCTTTTTCTGGCATTTCGAGCAATACCTTGCCATCCTTATCAATGCCAATGGTCACTTCACCACCAGTTACCAAACGTCCAAACAGCAGCTCATCGGCCAGCGCTTTGCGGATCGTATCCTGAATGAGTCGCGCCATTGGGCGAGCACCCATTTGCGGATCAAAGCCGTGTTTAGCGAGGTAGTCTTTGAGCTCATCAGTAAAGTGCGCTTCGACTTTTTTCTCGTGCAATTGAGCTTCGAGTTGCATCAGGAATTTCTCAACCACTTGCAAGATGATCTCGTGCGTGAGTGAGGCGAATGGAATAATCGCATCAATCCGGTTACGGAACTCTGGCGTGAACATGCGCTTGATTTCCTGCATCTCGTCGCCTTGCTCTTTCTTCGCCGTAAAACCAATCACCGATTTATTGAGTACTTCTGCTCCCGCATTGGTCGTCATGATGATGACGACATTGCGGAAATCGGCTTTGCGACCATTGTTGTCGGTTAACGTGCCGTGATCCATTACCTGCAGCAGTACGTTGTAGATATCAGGATGCGCTTTTTCGATCTCGTCGAGCAGCAATACCGCATACGGATGTTTATTGATTGCCTCGGTCAATAGACCGCCTTGTTCAAACCCAACATATCCCGGAGGCGCGCCAATCAGTCGGCTCACCGCATGGCGTTCCATGTATTCCGACATATCAAAACGAATCAGCTCAATCCCCATCGTGTAGGCGAGTTGACGTGCGACTTCGGTTTTACCCACACCAGTCGGGCCACTGAAAAGGAATGAGCCAATTGGTTTTTGCGGATTGCCCAAGCCAGCACGCGCCATTTTGATTGAGGTGGCGAGCACTTCGATGGCTTTTTCTTGGCCAAAGACGACATTTTTCAAATCGCGTTCCAGCGTTTTGAGCGTGTTTTTATCGTCATTCGATACCGATTTAGGTGGGATGCGGGCAATTTTGGAAATAATGTCCTCAATCTCGCCTTTACCGATGGTTTTTTTCTGTTTCGAGCGAGGCAAGATTTTTTGCGCCGCACCTGCTTCGTCGATCACGTCGATGGCTTTATCTGGCAGATGACGGTCATTGATAAATTTGGCTGATAGCTCGACCGCGGTCGTGATTGCCGCTTGGGTGTATTTCACACCATGGTGGGCTTCAAATTTATCTTTGAGGCCTTTCAGAATCTCGATGGTTTGTTCAATTGTTGGTTCAACGACATCGATTTTCTGGAAGCGACGAGACAGCGCATTGTCTTTTTCGAAAATGCCGCGATACTCGGTGTAAGTCGTTGCGCCGATGCATTTGAGCGTGCCGTTCGAGAGTGCAGGTTTAAGCAGATTGGACGCATCCAATGTCCCGCCTGAGGCTGCGCCAGCACCGACCAGAGTGTGAATCTCATCAATAAACAAGATCGCGTTGCGCTCTTCGCCCAATTGCTTAATTACAGCTTTGAGGCGTTGCTCAAAGTCGCCGCGATATTTCGTACCCGCCAACAGCGCGCCCATATCGAGCGTGTAAACCGTCGCATCTGACAGCACATCTGGAACATCGCCTTCAACAATGCGGCGTGCCAGGCCATCAGCGATGGCGGTTTTACCCACGCCAGCTTCGCCCACCAACAAGGGGTTATTTTTACGGCGACGGCATAGGATTTGAATCACGCGTTCCAGCTCATGCTCGCGACCAATCAAGGGGTCGATTTTGCCGGCGAGGGCTTGTTGATTCATATTCTGGGTGTAGTTTTCTAGCGCGCCACCGGGGCTGTTTTCGCCTTCGGATTCCTCAGATTGCTCGTGCTTGGGGGCTGCTTGCTGGTTGCTGCTGGTGCTTTTGCTGATCCCATGGGCGATGAAGTTCACCACATCAAGGCGAGTAATGCCTTGTTGATGCAGGAAATACACCGCGTGGCTGTCTTTTTCGCCAAAGATCGCAACCAGTACGTTTGCACCGGTGACTTCTTTTTTGCCCGACGATTGCACATGCAAAATGGCGCGTTGAATGACGCGTTGAAAACCAATCGTTGGTTGCGTTTCAACTTCGCTGGTGCCCGACACCACGGGGGTATGCTCGGTTACGAAATCGCCGAGTTGGCGGCGCAATTCTTCAATATTGGCGCCGCATGCTTTCATGACTTCGATGGCCGATGGGTTATCGAGCAGGGCGAGCAAGAGGTGTTCGACGGTGATGTATTCATGGCGCTTTTGACGTGCGTCCATGAACGCCATATGTAGGCTAACTTCGAGTTCTTGGGCGATCATTTTATTTCACCTCCATGATGCATTGCAGCGGGTGCTGGTGCGCCCGAGCGTACTGCGTAACGTCGGCCACTTTGGTGGCGGCGATGTCTTTGGGGTAAACCCCGCAGATGCCGCGACCTTCATGGTGTACTTTAAGCATGACTTGTGTGGCCTGGTCCGATCCTAATCCGAAAAACTGCTGCAATACGTCAATGACAAAGTCCATTGGGGTGAAGTCATCATTTAATAACACAACCTGCCACATGGGCGGGGGAGCGGTACGAACGTCTGCTTCTTTTAATTCGGTATCAAACTGGTGGGTTAGTGCCATTGTGTTCCACTTACCTGTGTATCACTTCTATTTTGGCTCTCTATGCCGTTTTTTCAAGCGTGATAGAGATGACACACTGTTAATTAGTAAATATTGTTCCGCTTGACCAACTTGGTTATTTTCGCGTAAAAAGTAATGCAAGTTTGATGGAAGTATTTCTGTCTTGCTAGCCCTCGGCAGAACCATTTATTTGCTTTGCCGATATTTCATGATTATTTAATTTAGTTTGCAGGATTATTTCGACATGGCATTAGGTACTGTTAAGTGGTTCAATGATTCTAAAGGTTTTGGCTTTATCACTCCAGATGACGGCGGTGAAGATCTGTTCGCGCATTTCTCTGCGATCAATATGCCAGGCTTCAAAACTCTGAAAGAAGGTCAGCGTGTTTCTTTCGAATTGACGCAAGGCCAAAAAGGCAAGCAAGCTGGCAATATCCAAACTGCCTAATTTTTGCTTGAGCTAAAGCCCGCTGCTTAGTGGCGGGTTTTTTTACGTCTGTTGTTTCAGTATATCGGCGAAAAATGCCAGAAATAAAAAAACCCCGCTTAGCGGGGTTTTTTGTCGATCAACGCGCTTAGCGAGTGATCAGCATATTACATGCGTTCGATCATGGCTTTACCGAAGGCAGAGCAAGAAACTTCTTGTGCGTCGTCCATCAGGCGGGCGAAGTCGTAAGTCACTTGTTTGTCTGCAATGGCTTTGCCCATCGCTTCGATGATCTTGTCAGCGGCTTCAGTCCAGCCCATGTGACGCAACATCATTTCAGCCGACAAGATGATAGAACCTGGGTTCACTTTATCTTGACCTGCGTATTTTGGTGCTGTGCCGTGAGTTGCTTCAAAGCATGCGATGTTGTCAGACAAGTTCGCGCCTGGAGCGATACCGATACCGCCCACTTCTGCTGCCAAGGCATCAGAAATGTAGTCGCCGTTCAGGTTCAACGTTGCGATTACATCGTAATCTGCTGGACGCAACAAGATTTGTTGCAAGAACGCGTCAGCGATCACGTCTTTGATCACGATGCCGTTTGGCAATTGCAACCATGGGCCGCCGTCGATCTCAACGCCGCCGAATTCGTTTTTAGCCAGCTCGTAGCCCCAAGTGCGGAACATACCTTCGGTGAACTTCATGATGTTACCTTTGTGAACCAAGGTAACGCTCTTACGGTTGTTGTCGATTGCGTACTGAATCGCTTTGCGAACCAGACGCTCAGTACCTTCTTTAGATACTGGTTTGATACCGATAGATGAAGACTCTGGGAAGCGAATCTTGTTCACGCCCATTTCTTTTTGCAGGAATTCGATAACTTTCTTCGCGCCTTCAGAGTTGGCATCCCACTCAATACCCGCGTAGATGTCTTCAGTGTTTTCACGGAAGATCGTCATGTCAACGCGTTCTGGGTGTTTTACTGGCGAAGGAACGCCTGAAAAATAACGTACTGGACGCAAGCAAACGTACAGGTCCAGGTTTTGACGCAGAGCCACGTTCAATGAACGGATGCCGCCGCCAACTGGCGTCGCCAATGGGCCTTTGATCGATACAACGTATTCTTTTAATGCGTCGAGTGTTTCTTGTGGCAGGTAAGAGCCGTCTGGGTACAATTTAGACGCTTTCTCGCCGCAGTAGATTTCCATCCAGTGGATTTTACGTGCGTCGCCGTAGCATTTTTTCACAGCAGCATCGACTACATCGATCATTACTGGGGTGATATCCACACCAATGCCATCACCTTCGATGAAAGGGATAATTGGATTATCAGGAGTGGCGAGGTTAGGAACGATTTTCGCGCCGCCTTGAGGTACTTTGATCAGACTCATCGTGCTATTTCCTGTGATATACAGTCATTGATAACGTTCTGCGCGGCTTTATATTTTATTTTTTACAAGCCAAACAGAAAAAACGCACTATTATCACAGGTTTGACGCTTCTCTGCCAAGTCCGTTCGCCATGCCACAGCTTATCCTGTTGAATAAACCCTACGGTGTGATTTGCCAATTTACACCTAGCCCGCCGCATCAATGCCTTGCTGACTATGTGCCGATCAAGGATGTGTACGCCGCCGGGCGGCTCGATACCGACTCGGAAGGCTTGCTGCTGCTCACTGGTAATGGCGCGCTGATTCATCGCATTACCGATCCCAAACATAAATTACCGAAGATTTACTGGGTGCAAGTGGAAGGCATTCCCGATGAGGCTGCGCTGCAAGCCTTGCGTGCGGGTGGCTTGGATTTGGGTGATTTCAAAACCCAGCCCGCCGGGGCGAGGATTATCGAGCAGCCCGAGATCGTTTGGCCGCGCGTGCCGCCCATCCGTGAGCGCGCCAATATCCCGACGACGTGGCTGGAAATCACGATTGCCGAGGGCAAAAACCGCCAAGTGCGTCGCATGACGGCCAAGGTAGGGTATCCGACGCTGCGCCTTATTCGCTATGCTGTGGGTGGCTATACCCTGGACAATATTCCCTTGGGGCAATTCAAAAAACTCAACGTCGCCGCGCCGGGAGTCGCCAAGCCTGAGCCAAGCGAGCCGGCACGACCCAAGCAGCGTGGCCGCCGCGGGCCGAATAAAGTGCGGTGAACTTTACCGACTGGCGCAGGCGATTCGAGCGGTAAATTGCGGTAAAATCCTGTTTTGCCTGATGAATTCAAATCCCATGTGGAAACCCAATACCACCGTTGCGGCCGTGATCGAGCGCGATGGCCGCTTTTTGATTGTTGAGGAACGCATTCAAGGTGAGCTCAAACTCAATCAGCCTGCTGGCCACGTAGACCAGAATGAATCGATTATTGCCGCTTGCCGCCGCGAAACGCTGGAAGAAACCGCGTATCACTTCACACCGACCGCCTTGGTCGGCATTTACCAGTGGACAGTGCCCGGCACGGATCTAACTTATCTGCGGTACGCGTTTTGCGGCGAGTTGGGCGAGCACGATGCAGCGCGTCATTTGGGCTTGGCCGATGAAGGGATTGAAGCGGCGGTGTGGCTGACGCGGGATGAATTGCTTGCGCGCGCCGCACAGCACCGTAGCCCGCTGCTATTGGCGTGTATTGATGATTATTTAGCGGGTCGACGTTTTCCAATCGACCTGATCCGCGACTTTGATGGTAATAGTTTATGAGCAGCAAAATTGTAGTGGGTCTGTCTGGCGGCGTTGATTCTTCGGTGACGGCACATCTGTTGAAAGAGCAGGGCTATGAAGTGCATGGCGTATTCATGCAGAACTGGGAAGACGACAATAACGACGAATATTGCTCGATCAAAGAAGACTCGATGGACGCGATTGCGGTCGCCGATTTGCTCGGTATCGACATCGAGCTGGTCAATTTTGCTGCCGAGTATAAAGACCGTGTGTTCAGCCATTTCCTCACCGAATACTCTGCCGGCCGCACGCCGAACCCCGATATTCTGTGCAATAGCGAGATCAAGTTTAAATCGTTTCTGGAATTCGCGATCAAGCTCGGCGGCGTCAAACTTGCCACTGGCCATTATGCAAAAACACGTTTGCGCGCAGACGGGCGCACCGAAATGTTACGCGCAGCCGATCAAAGCAAAGATCAAACGTATTTCCTCTATCGCCTGAGCCAAGAGCAAATTTCGCATGCGGTGTTTCCGCTCGGTGATTTACTCAAATCCGAAGTGCGCGTCATCGCCGAAAAAATCGATTTGCCCAATGCGAAGAAAAAAGACTCGACCGGTATTTGCTTTATCGGCGAGCGGCCATTTCGCGAATTTTTGAATCGCTACCTGCCGAAAAAACCGGGTGCGATGGTCACGCCTGAAGGCAAGGTGATGGGCGAGCATCAGGGGTTAATGTACTACACGCTCGGCCAGCGCCAAGGCTTAGGTATCGGCGGCACCAAAGGCAGCGTTGAGCCGTGGTTTGTAGCGGGCAAAGACATGGAACGTAACGAATTGATCGTCGTGCAAGGCCACGATCACCCGCTGCTGCTCAATCCGGTGCTGATCGCCAAAGACTGCTCATGGATTTTGGGCGAAACGCCAGCCGAAGGTCGCTACACCGCCAAAACCCGCTATCGCCAGCAAGACAGCGCGTGCACATTGACTCATATTGATGGCGGCGTGCAGCTGGTGTTTGACGAGCCACAATGGGCCGTGACGCCGGGGCAGTCGATGGTGCTGTACAAAGACGAAGTTTGCTTGGGTGGCGGGATTATCCAGTAGGGGTATGGGCTGCTAATTGAATTCAGGATTTGTCTGTAGGGCAATACTATGTTGAGTATATAAAACCGCTGGCGCTGCTGGCGGTTTTTTTATGTGCAGTGTGTACTGCGCAGAGCAACGCACCGAAAGCGCGGGTTAATTTTTTGCGCGACAGAACATCGCGCCAACGGCGCAGAAGTTCAACTGATCTTATGCATTAACGATTGCATGGCCTGCTGCGCAGGCGATGAACCGGCCGTTTCGCCGGCCAGACGAGCAAGGTGCGGGTCTTGCGCCGCCCCTTGCAACCCGCGCGCGCCCGATCGACGCTAAACCTCGTCCGTCCGGCAATTGGCAAGGCGCCGCAAAACTCGCTGCGCGCTAGCGTCGCGCAGCTCAAACAGGTTGCGGCTTAAAATGGCCCAAGGCCACAGTCTCCGCTAAGGCAACAAGTTGCCAAGCTACACCATGCCTTGCCAATCACCTCCCGAACGGCGCGTCTCCACGGGCAATCCGCTCTAATTAGCAGTAGGGGTATTCGCACCAAAACCAATGCCAAAAAGATTTTCAAAGCAACACTACGGCAGGTATGTGTCTTGATGCTTGGTCTAGGACTTGAATTCCCGTGTAGCGAAAACCGCAGCAAGGAGAGAGACAAACGGTTGTATCGTTTGGCTCACGACGCGGCAAGGGCAGCGCGGAGCGCTTTGAGCCCGGGTCGCCTTTGGGGTGCAGGGGGCTTTGGCGAAGCAAAGCCCCCTTCCTGTCTGCGCGGCGGAACGCGCACTAAAAACAACGTGCCGTAGGCACTAAAGATAATTACAATCGTTGATACTGGCTCAGGCAGTAAACGGTCAGAAGCGGAAGTAATGCCGAGTTTGTTCATACCAGAATGAGTGTTTTATTAGTTGCTAATTCATTAGGAGCATCACTTGAATCGCCTTGTCCTAGCCTTACCTCTCCTTGCTCTGACCGCAATGATGGATTGTTCAGCGATTGCCAACGAAAGTACCGTCACTATTTCAATTCAGACATTTTCGCAGACTGCATTGCTGGGAATGCAGCTTGCTACTCAGGACAGAGCGAAAGACGGCAAGATTTCTAATGCCGTCGCTAACTGCGTCTCGGCACTAAAACCAGACAGCTTTTACTCTGTCTTTGAGCAGGTTCTAACTAGCGAATTTTCGACTTCAGAGCGAAACGCCATCGATATGTTCTTATCCAGTGTCGTAGGGGAAAAGTGCGCCAAACATGGTTTACTACAGATATACACCAGCACAGGCCATCAACTACCCGAGCCGCTCCCCAAATTTTCCAGCGATGAAATGAATGAATTGGTCAATTTCGGTAAGACGACTGCAGGTCAAAAATTATTGGTTAATAAGGTATTACAATCATCCTCTGCAGCGGGTTTATTCAATACTCGAATCAATGCTCTCCTAGTAGCGTGCAATGAAGGTACTTAATATCCCCAAACAAATCAGCTCAAGATGAGGCAGCGTTAGTATTACCTGTCACACATCGTTTGGCAGTTGAATGTCGGCAGTGGGTCCAGGCTGTGTAAAAACACATAAACACTCGACCGGTATAATTCTTGGAACTCTCCGCCAAGGATGATTCTATGCCCAGATTCATTGTAGGTGAAAGCAGAACCCAAACATTGCTGCTGCCTGAATGCTTGGAAGATTATATCAGCGCGGACAACCCCGTCCGGGTCGTTGACCAGTTCGTTGAATACCTAGATTTAAAGGCACTCGGTTTCGATGGGGTTGAGCCAGAAGCCACTGGCCGCCCAGCCTACCATCCCAGCACGATGCTCAAGCTGTATATCTACGGCTACCTCAACCGAATCCAATCCAGCCGTCGCCTGGAACGTGAAGCCCACCGGAATCTGGAGCTGATTTGGCTCACCGGTCGCTTAATGCCCGACTTTAAAACCATCGCCAATTTCCGCAAAGATAATGGGCCAGCGATTTGCAAGGTTTGCGGGCAGTTTGTCCAGTTATGTCGGCAACTCAGTTTATTTAGCAACGCCATTGTGGCAATTGATGGCAGCAAGTTCAAAGCCGTTAATCATCGCGACCGCAACTACACCAGCAACAAACTCGCTAAGCAACGGGAGCAAATCGAAGCGAACATTGCAAGTTACCTGCGGGAGATGGAAATTACAGACCGGCAACCGCCCGATATTGCAGAAGCCAAGGTCGCCCGCTTGCAGGACAAGTTGGCGCGACTGAAGTCGCAGATGGCCCGCCTGGATGAGGTCGAGGCTCAACTCGCCAAGACGCCAGACAAACAGATTTCACTCACCGACCCAGATGCCCGTTCCATGGCGACCAGCGGCCGTGGCAGTGGTGTTGTGGGTTATAACGTGCAAACCGTTGTCGATGCCAAGCACCATTTAATTATTGCGCATCAGGTCACCAATCAAGGGCATGACCGTACGCAGCTGGCCAATATGGCCCAACAAGCCAAAGCAGTCCTCGCACAAGAAACAATAGAGGTGGTCGTAGACCGAGGTTATTACAACGGTGATGAAATACTGGCGTGTGAACAGGCGGGCATTACGGTTTTGGTGCCGAAACCGCAAACCTCAGGTGCTAAAGCAGATGGGCGCTTTGGCAAAGATGAATTCCACTATGACCCAGCTCGTGATGAATATGTCTGCCCAGGCAATAGCCGACTAATTCATCGTTTTGTGAGCTTGGAAGCTGGGCGCTACATGAGCCGGTATTGGAGTTCTGACTGCCCACGTTGCCCGCTCAAGACCAGATGTACACCGAGTGATTACCGGCGCGTGAGTCGCTGGGAGCATGAGGCCGTACTGGAAAAAGCGCAGCAGCGATTGGAATTGCAACCAGATGCAATGCGTGTTCGACGGCAGACCGTCGAGCATCCCTTTGGGACGCTAAAAGCCTGGATGGGGGCAACGCATTTCCTAACGAAGACCTTGAAGCACGTCAGCACAGAGATGAGTTTGCATATACTCGCGTATAACATGAAGCGAGTTATGAACATAATGGGAAATCAAGCAATGTTGGTGGCAATGAAGGGCTGAAAGGCCTTTTAATTGCTGTTTTTAGTGGTGTTATTCATGAAGTTTTACGTTTACTTCAAGCAACACGCGCGTGATTCAAATTGGTTAGGCAAAATAACCCACGTCGGTCTTGGCGTTTTTACACAGCCTGGGTCGATCCCCGCCAAAAATAAAACCCGCTTTCCAGCGGGTTTTATTTTTTGTACTAAGCCAGAGCCCTTTATTGCGCTGGTGCTGGCTGATCCCACGGCAGCGGTACGGCGATGTCGTTGAGGATGAACTTGCCGCCTTTAAGCGAAGCTTTGGCGGAGAGCAAATCGCCATTCACGCGAATCAGGTTTTGATCTGCGAGTTTGTTGATTTGGCCTTCGACAAATTGCCCTGCCAAAAAGTCGATATCGTCGTGATTGACTTGGCCATCATTGGCGCCGCCGCTAAACATATTGCGCGCTTGCCACATTACTAGTGTTTCTACGACTTTGCGTGGAATCGCGAAATCAGCTTTGGCGTCGAGTTTGTTGACTAGATCGACAGGTTTTTCCAGATCGGCCTCAACAAAGCCTTTGAGCCCCACTGAGCCAGAGAACTTAATCGCGCCGTCGGGGAGTTTGACTTCGAGCTTTTTGATCGCAAATTCAGGATCGTTTTGCAGCAATGGCAGGCCGTGTTCTTTGGCGAGCTTGGTCAGTGCGGTGGTGAGTTGCTCGCGATTGAGTTTTTGTTTTTGCAGCACGGTGACTTCGTCGCCGAGCTTGGCCAGGGTTTTGCCGTGCAGATGGTTAGCTTCGGCGATCATGATGGCCGGGCCGTAGGGTTTGCCATCCAAGATCAATTTGGCCAAATCAATTTGGGCGCTGCCATTGATAAAGTCGCCTTTTTCTTCCACCTTGCCTTGATAGGTCAGATTTTCCAAGCTGAGCTTGATCGGCGTGTTTTCGAGTAGATTGAGGTCGAAATTAGTGACTTTGGCGCCGGTAGTGCCGATCATCAGGCCATTGATGCCTTCACGGTGATCCATGCTGACGCTGAAATCTTTGAGATGAAATGCGCCTTTGCTTTTGGCTTCGCCAGACAGACCCGGTGCAGTGGCGTCAAATTTGACGCGCTTGAAGTCGCCGCCGTAGTCGAGCGTGGCTTCCAACCCTTGCCATTTGGCTTTGACGCCAGAGAGCGCTTCTTCGTAGTCAAAGCTCGGTACGCTGATCTTCATGACGCCATCGTCGTTAAACGAAATGCGGTTTTCGATGTGGATGGGCTTTTGTTCGCCAAAAAATTTGGCGAGGAATTTTTGCGTGTCGGCCGAGTAATTAAATTCGGTGCTGACGACGGCTTTGTAAGGAATCGGGTTGAGGCGATTGAGCAAGGGGAATGGGCCATGCTGGATGTGGTTGGTGTAGGTCACCTCAAACATCTGCAAGGGTTCGCCTTCTTTTTCAACCAGAAAGCGATAGATTTCAGGATTGACCTGCAAGGTGGTCGTCTCGGTTGAGCTCAACCAGCCGCGCTGATAGCTGTGCGATTTGACGATAAAGTAGGGCAGCTTGCTGATCCAGTCGTGCTGTTTGAGCATGGTTTGTTCAACGGCTTGCCCAGCGTAATAGCTACCACCCAAATAGCCTGTGGCCAAAACGACTAAGCCAAGTGCGCTGCCTGCGATTACTTTACGTTTCACCCTGAAACCTCTAATCAATGAAATTTTCAACTTACGTCGCTTGATTATATCTGATCGATGTAAAAACAGGCGCCGCAGCGCCTGTGATTATTGAATAAATTGCCGTAGAAAATGCCTCGAGAGCATCGAGGCTCCCTCTCAGGGAGAGGGCGGGGGGAGAGGGTATCGCACATCAGGTAGGCCAATGGCCCATTCAAGAGAGCTAGGGCTCGGCTTTGCCGAGACCTGTCATCGTGATGAACCACTGAATGCCTGCCGTACTTAGATCCGGCGAGCAAGTTCCTCAGCGGTACCGAGGTAAGTGCTCGGCGTCAGTGCCTTGAGGCGATCTTTGGCGTCTTGTGGGATTTCGAGGCCATCGATAAATACCGCCAATGCTTCTTTGCTGATGCCGGTTTTGCCGCGCGTCAATTCTTTCAATTGCTCGTACGGGTTAGGCACGCCATAACGACGCATTACGGTTTGGATCGGCTCAGCCAAAACTTCCCAGTTATTGTTCAGATCGAACATCATCGCATCGCGATTGGCCATCAATTTGTTCAGGCCTTTCAGTGCCGCCACATAACCGAGCAGTGAGTAACCCAAGCCAACACCCATATTGCGTAATACGGTTGAGTCGGTCAGGTCACGCTGCCAGCGTGAAACCGGCAATTTCTGGCTCAGGTGGAACAACACTGCGTTGGCGATACCCAAGTTACCTTCGGAGTTTTCGAAGTCGATTGGGTTTACTTTGTGCGGCATCGTTGAAGAGCCCACTTCGTTTTTGTTGACTTTTTGCTTGAAGAAGCCGAGGGAGATATAGCCCCAGATATCACGGTTTAAGTCGACCAAAATGGTGTTGGCACGCGCGAAGTCGTCGTACAACTCGCTCATGTAATCGTGCGGCTCGATCTGGATCGTGTATGGATTAAAGGTAATGCCAAGGCTTTCTACAAAGCGGCGGCAGAAACCTTCCCAATCGAGCTCTGGATAAGCAGACAAGTGGGCGTTGTAGTTGCCGACTGCGCCATTGATTTTACCGAGCAGCTCAACGCTGGCAATGCGTGCGTATTGACGTTCGAGGCGGTAGGCCACGTTGGCCATTTCTTTACCCATGGTTGTCGGCGTCGCTGGTTGGCCGTGGGTGCGGCTCATCATCGGCGCGTCGGCCAATTCGTGAGCTAATTCTTTCAGTTTGGTGATGATTTCAGCCAATTTTGGCAGCATCACACCTTCACGCGCGCCTTTGAGCATCAGTGCGTGCGACAAGTTGTTGATGTCTTCTGAAGTACATGCGAAGTGAATGAATTCGCTCGCGGCAGAGACTTCGGCATTACCTGACAGACGTTCTTTGAGCCAATATTCAACGGCTTTCACGTCGTGGTTGGTGGTGCGCTCGATGGTTTTCACTTCGAGGGCGTGTTCGGTACTAAATTGAGCAACTACGGCGTCGAGCTCGGCGATGGTGGCCGCTGAAAATGGTTTGATTTCACCCAATGCAGCTTCGCTGGCCAGGGCTTTGAGCCAAGCCACTTCTACCGTTACGCGATTTTTAATCAGGGCGTATTCACTGAAATGGGCGCGCAAATCGGCCAGTTGTTTTTCATAGCGGCCGTCTAGCGGCGAAAGCGCGGTCAGTGCAGAAAGTTCCATAATGCCAACCCGTCCGTAGGTCTCAATCGATCAAAGGCGAGATTCTAACACAGCGCGATACGGCTGACTGCCTAACACGATCAACGCGCGGCTGTGCTGTTCTGCAACAAAATTATGACGCCACTGTGAACTGCGTGACTAATCTGCTAGCCGGTATGTAAGAAAGAGTGACAAGTAGCCCGTTCGCATGAATAATGGGTGTTCCTTACAAAGTTTCTCGCGACCTCTGTTTTGGCGACGAGAATAATAAGCTGCCGTGTGTATTCTACAATGCGATAGCAAGCCGAATTTATTGGATGGAGAGGCGTTTTAATGGGCCGTTTTACTCAAATTACTCCCGAATGGCAGGAGTGGATTATCGAAAACCTGCAGCGCGGCTGTCAGGCGCAATCAATTGTGGAAATCATGATTGATAAAGGTTTCGATCCCATGTTTGCCAATGCCGTCGTGTTTCATTTCTCGACGAGCCCGACACAGCGTTATGCCGAGGCTGAGAAAGGTGCAAGCGACGCGAATTAAGATTGCGCTAGTTTGGAAAAGGGCGATATACCTATCTGGGTATGTCGCCCTTTTTCTTTTTGGATATGGTTTTGATTGATATACCCCGAATAAAAAGGGCATGTTCAGATTATGTGTTGATATGAACAGAACTTGGTTTGACTACGAAGAACGATATTCGTAGGGTGGGTTAGGCTAAGCCGTAACCCACCGTTACGCTGCTTTTCTTTATGTCGCGTCACGGTGGGTTATGCCCTAAGGGGCTAACCCAACCTACGATTCTTGTTATCAACACGTTATCTGAACATGCCCAATAAAAAAGCCCGCCTTGAATCAGGCGGGCTTTTTTATTGGATACTACAGCTTAATTATTGATTGATGGTGGCCATTGCATTGACCAATTCAGCGCCATCATCACCATCGGCTTCCCAGCTAAATACGCCGCCCAGACCATTGTCTTTGGCATATTTGGCTTTCTCGACGATATTGGCTGGCGTGTCATACGACCACCAAGTGCCTGTCGCACTGTCAAACTTATAGGCTTGGTGTGTTGCAGCATGGTTGTAGACGGTGCCTGCGGCTTTTTTCAGCACTTTGTAGTCTTCAATACCTGCTTCGTAAGTACCTTTTGCTGCGCCTGTTGCCGCTTGATAAACGCCGTTGTTGACGTTTTTCACGCCTGTCCAGCCACGACCATAGAATGGCACGCCGACATTCAATTTCGCTTTAGGTGCGCCATTGGCAATCAGGTTTTTCACGGCAGCATCAGTGCTAAAGTCTGGGTTGCTGGCGTAGTTCGGGCTCGCTGGGTCTGAGTACAAATTCGACTGGAAGTCAGTCGGGCCTTGTGCCGCCCAAGCGCCGTTGTAGTCGTAAGACATGATGTTGACCCAATCAGCGTACTGCATATAGCCCGCTGGATCGGTGGCTTTGATGTTTTTCAAGCCTGCACCAATGGCGGTAGACAGGTAGAAGCGCTTGCCCACGCTGGCGCCGTAGGCGTCAAGCTGAGCGCGCAATTCTTTGAAGAACGCCACTTGATTGGCTTTGTCATTGATTGCATCCACGGTGTTGTAGCCAACGCCTTGTACGCCTGGGTATTCCCAGTCAATATCGATACCATCAAATACGCCTGCGCCTGAACCTTTACCGCCGGCATTGGTGCCCGCATCGAATGGCAAATTGCCTTTGATGTATTGGTCGATACACGATGAAACCAGTGTTTTGCGCAGTGCATCGGTCGCCGTGGCGGCAGAGAACCATTTAGACCAAGACCAGCCACCCAATGAAATCATCACTTTCAGGTTTGGATTGAGCTTTTTCAGTTTCAGTAACTGGTTAAAGTTACCTTTCAGTGGCGCTACGCCGCTACCTTGACGTGCATCGCCGTAGGGGAAATCCCAAGCGTCGCCAACGCCATCTACTGAATCTGTTGCGCTAAAGCCTTTGCCATAAGCGGCAAATTGATCGCCGCCGTCACCGTTGCCAGATTCGGAGCGAGTGATACTTGCATCGCACTTGTAAGTACCATCTGCTTGTTTAAATACATTTGCAAATGCGTAATTCAAGAAGGTTAATTTGCTGGCTTGTCCGCTGGTTTGCATGTTTTTAACATAGAAACTGCGGCCATAAATGCCCCATTCTGCAAAATAAGTCCCAACGTGTTTGGTACCTGCCGCTGGTGCTGGTGCTGTCGCGACAGGGCCAGTTGATACGGTTGGTGTCGCAGTGGGCACTGCAGTCACGACTGGCGTAGCGCTTGCAGTGGCAGTTGGCTTCGCCGTTGGTGTTGCCGACGGTGTCGCGCTCGCCGTTGGTTTTGTCGTAGCCGTAGCACTTGGTGTCGCAGTGATGACTGGAGCGACGGTCATTTGCGGTGTTGCCGTGGCAATTGGAGCTGTGCCATTGCAGCTACCGAGGTCGGTCCAAGGTTTGCCTGAGCCGACGTTGCTGCTTGGCTCGTCACCTTGAGTCCACCATTTAGCTTGGTAAGTGTGGCCGTTGTAGCTAACCAGTTGATTTGTTGAGTATGCCGTGCTGCTCGACCAAGCTGCATTGTTGCACGCGCCAACGCTAGGTTTTGCTGTTGGCGTTGCAGTAGGAGTTGCTGTTGGAGCCGCTGTTGCAGCAACTGTGGGGGTAGCACTCGGTGTTGCGCTAGGCTTGGCTGTTGGGGTAGCCGTTGGCGTTGCTGTGGCCGTTGGGCTTGCCGTTGGTTTTGCACTTGGCGTGGCCGTAGCTGCAGGTGCTGCACCCAATGGCAGCCATACCAAACCTGTTCCCACCACGCCGGCATTGGTCGCAGGGCTGTCGCCGCGCGTCCACCATTGGGCTTTATAGGTTTTGCCGCCAAAACTAACGCATTCACCGCCGATATAGGTTTGATTGGCGTCCCATGCCGCACAACCCGCAATTGGGGTGGTGCTGGGCGTTGGTTTCGGTGTTGACGTGATGGCTGGGGTTGCAGTTGGAACTGCTGTCGCTGTTGGAGCGGGTGTCGCAGTAGCCGCTGGGGTTGCACTTGGTTTTGCGCTGGCCGCTGGAGTAGCGCTCGGGCTCGGTGTGGCAACACTTGCACCAGTATTCACGCTATTGAACGCAGTAAAGAATTGCAGATTGCTGGTGTTTACACCACTGTAAACACCCAGATCGCCTTTGCCGACTTGATCGCGCTGCAAGGCCCAGTAAGACAGCAAGCCGACGCCATTGGCTTTGGCAAAATTGGCCACGGTTTGGGCGTGTGCTGGCGTGAAGACTTCTGCGGCCACGTCGTTAATGCCGATCATTGGCGTAATGCCGATCAAATCCCATAATTGAGCTTCGCTCAAGGCTGGGAACAGTGGGCGCATTTGTTCACGCGTACGGGTTGCCGCATCGATGGCCAATTGCCCCAAATCGCTGCGACCTGCTGTAGCGTATGAGCCGTAATCCATCGCCATGATATTGACGCGATTTACTTTTACGCCTGCATCGACGGCTGATTTCACCACTGCGATTGATTCAGCAGTCAAACCACCTGCATCCAAGCCCCAAGAGTGCAGTGATGGAGGCACTACGGCCAATGTGAACGAGATTTTCAGGTCGGCGTATTTGCTTTGTAGGCGTTTGATTGCTGCTGAGCGCACCGCGTTGGCTGCAGTATTACCTACCGCGCCACCTTCAACGTCAAAGTCCAGCGTCTTGATGCCCGAGCTTTGAATCAAGGCATCAATTTGCGCGACCATTTGATCGGCAGTACAGGCCGCTTCCAGATACGTGCCATTGGCACCACCGAAAGACAGAATTAATTTGCCACCAGTTGCTTGATAGCTGGCAATGTCGTTTTTCATGACACCGGTAATGGCGTTGCTGCTGCCGTCTGTCGTTGCAACGCACCCATTGCTGCCATTGATAATAAAGGCCAAGGTTGCTGCGTTCACGCCCTGGGCTTTTGCCGCAGTCAGCGAAGAAATCTGGTAGGCAGAGCTATTGCCAAAGCCCCAGGTATAGAAGTACGGGGCAACGTCAGTGGCTAATGCGGCGTTGGATAGCAGCAATGAGGCAATGATTGATTTGATGGCAAATGGGTGTTGGGTACGCTTCAAAGTACAACTCCGTCAGGATTGGATGTTCAAGTATGCTGTTGTTCGCGATCCCTCAATAAATCTGGGTTCGCCCAAATTCAATCGCTTGTTTTAATTGTGTGGCGCATCATAGCGCCTGTTTTTTTTGCGTCAATATGCCATTTGTCGAGAAGTGGTATTGTTTGAAAAATTAATAAATGCCATTTTGATGGCGTTATTTCTATTTTTGAAAGCTGTAGATATGTAGGTGAAAGCAATTAGGCTAAACACAAACTAAGTTGTTGATTTTATAGTAACAAATATGAAATTTTTGGTGTTTTTTTATATATTATAAAATGCTAATATATGACAAGTGCATGATTGAGCTTTGCAAATAAATTGACAAAAGGTGATGTTGTTCACTGAGACTGCGTTTCAAATTACAGCGCGCACTGAATTCGCAAATAAAAAAAGCCCCACTGCTGAGCAGCGGGGCTTCAAATTTTGTCGATAATTTGTTGTAGGTGGAATTATCCCTACAGGCAAATTATTTCCAAATCATTACTTCACTTCGGCCATCGTTTTAGTCAAAGTGGCATTGGCATCATCGCCGTCCAGCGCCCAGCTGAAGTTACCACGCAAGCCTTTGGCCTTGATGTAGTCATTTTTCAGACGGATTGTTTGCACGTCATCGTAGCTCCACCAGTCGCCAGTTGCTGTGTACATATACAGCTGTTTGGTCACTGGATGGTAGAAGCGAGGACCTGCCAAGTTTACCAGTGCTTTGTAATCGGCATAGCCAGCTTCGGTTTGAACGCCAACCAGAGCTGCAGATTTGGTTTTTGGCTGATACAGACCATTATTGACGCTGGTATTCACACCGCCGAAACCACGACCGTAGTTAGGAATGCCCAAGACCAGTTTCTCAGCAGGGAAGCCCAGATTAATCAGTTTGCTAATCGCTTGGTCAATATTGTAGCTGCCTGCAATCGTGCCGCGTTGTGGGTCAGCAGGATCTGGATACAGGTGTGAATGGAAGTTCACTGTGGTATCCCAATCGCCGTGGAAGTCATAGGTCATCACGTTGACCCAATCCATCGATTTGCTGTACTCAGCTGGCTCGGTTTGGTCGATCTTCTCGCTACCTGCACCAATCGCTGCAGTCAGATAGAATTTCTTGCCGCCTTGCGTTGCGCTGTAGGCATCCAGTTGTTTGCGGAACTCAGCCATCAACAAGGTTAGGTTGTGCTTGTCATTGACTGGATCAACCACGTTAGTACCAATACCTTGTACGCCTGGGTATTCCCAATCGATATCAATACCATCAAAGATGCCTTTGGCTACGCCAGTACCACCAGCAGGGTCGCCACCCGATTTTTTCAGATTACCTTTGAGGTAAACGTCGATACACGAAGCCACCAGTGCTTTACGGTTTGCATCCGTTGATGCTGCAGTCGAGAAGTAACGAGACCAAGTCCAGCCACCCAGTGAAATCATCACTTTCAGATTTGGATGCTTAGCTTTCAGTTTTTTCAGCTGGTTAAAGTTGCCCTTGAGCGTGCTTTCCCAAGTGTCGCCCACACCATCGACTGAGTCAGCGGCTTTGTAATCCATTTGGTAGTCGGCCCAGGCATCGCCGCCATCGCCATTTGGATTATTGTCATTGGCTTTGTTGATACCGCTATCACATTTAATCGTGCCATCTGCTTGTTTGTAGATGTTGCCGAATGCGTAGTTAATGTAAGTCAGTTTGTCGGCAGCACCGCTGGTGTCCACTGCCTTAGCAAAGAACGCGCTGTCGTACACACCCCATTGAGTGAAGTAAGAACCCACTTCACGGCTACCGACGGGCGCTGGCGTGCTTGATGGCGTAGTAACTGGTGTAGCAGTTGGTGCCACGGTAACCACTGGGTTTGCGGTTGGAGCAGTAGTGACAGCAGGGGTTGCAGTTGGTGCTACGGTCACAACTGGCGTTGCAGTTGGCGCAATCGTTACCACTGGCGTCGCAGTTGGTTTGGCCGTTACCACTGGGGTAGCAGTTGGCGCTGCAGTAACTACTGGCGTTGCAGTTGGGGCAACGGTAACCGCAGGAGTGGCTGTTGGCGTTACGGTGCCGCAAGTGCCGCCCACTTTCCACAAGGTTGGTGTTGTCGCTGGCGTCCAGCCTGCACCTACATAAGCAGTATGTGCGCTCAATGCGGTGTAGCTCACGCCGTTGTAGCTCACTACGTCGCCAGCTTTATAGCTGCTGCCTTCCGCCCAAACAGCACAAGTGCCTGCTGGTGGGGTAGTGACTACTGGTGTAGCGGTGGGTTTTGCAGTTGGAGCCGCGGTTGGAGCGGTTGTTGGTGCAACAGTGACCACTGGCGTTGCAGTTGGTGCTGCGGTTACAACGGCTGTTGGAGCTGGTGTCGCTGTGCCTGCGCCGCAAACACCTGCATCAGTCCATACCCCGTAAGCACCAGATTTGCTTGGGTCTTCGTTCAGTGTCCACCATTTATTGGTGTAGTTGTGTCCGCCTTGACTTACTGTGGTGCCCGCGCTGCTGTAGGTGGTGCCTGCAGACCAAGGGGTCGCGCAATCAGCCGCCATCGCATGGCTACCAATCATGACGAGCGAGCTCGCCAGTACCGTTTTTGCTAGGTATTTCATCTCTTCCATCTCCTCGAGTTTTTGGTACGCCCGATGTCATTAAACTGACATGGCACTAACATTTTTTAATGTTTTTGTGCGTGCCCTATCGTTGTAAGTTTTGGGCGCAACCGAAGCATGCTCTTGGATGAAAAGAAAGTAAATAACTGGCATCACATTAATTTTAATTAAGATACCACTTGGATCTGCCTAAGGGATTCTACTTAGGCTAGGTAGTGGGCTGCCATGTTCACAACTGCTGCTGATTTGTGCAAGTGCAGCACTGAGATCGAAACCATTTTGTGTTAGCCACTCGGCAGAATAATAAGTCTGCGCATAGCGTTCACCACTGTCGCATAGCAGTGTGACGATGCTGCCCGCTTGCCCCTTGGCCTGCATGTCCTGCGCTAATTGCAGCGCACCAATCCAATTGCAACCCGTTGATCCGCCGACTTTCTTGCCTATTTTTTGGCTCAACCAGTTCATGGCCGCCAAGCTCAAGGTGTCGGGGATCTGCAACATCGTATCGATGACGCTGGGGATAAACGACGGCTCAACTTTAGGGCGGCCAATACCTTCAATTCGTGAACCTTTGGTGAGGGTTAGGTCGCGCTGGCCACTCTGGTAAGCGCTAAAGAAAACCGAGTTCTCCGGATCTACACAGGCAATGCCACTGGCTAATTTTCGGTAGCGCACATAGCGCCCCAAGGTGGCACTGGTACCGCCAGTGCCGCAACTGGC
Organism: Chitinibacter bivalviorum; assembly: GCF_013403565.1. Lineage (NCBI taxonomy): Bacteria > Pseudomonadati > Pseudomonadota > Betaproteobacteria > Neisseriales > Chitinibacteraceae > Chitinibacter > Chitinibacter bivalviorum. The sequence continues at coordinate 168,889 of NZ_CP058627.1, forward strand.
AACGATCCATTTTGGGATAGGAAATCGCTCCAAAGCCATCTGATTAAAGATGGATTCGGCAATATTATTATTCGCCCGCCAATCGGTCGCACGCTCGGCGTAGGTAAATTGATCCATAAAATGGCCGCCAGTTTCGCGCGCCAATCGCTGAGATTCAATGCTGATCTCGCCAGCGTTAGCCACTAGATGACAACGGCCACCATAAAACTCGATCGCCGCGATTTTCTCTTGGCTGGTGCTGGCAGGCATAACGGCAATAAATGGTAAATTGAGCAAGCGCGCGAAATAGGCTTCTGACACCGCTGTTGAACCGCTAGAGGCCTCAATGACTGTGCTACCTTCCTTGAGCCAGCCGTTAGATAGCGCGTACAGAAACAGCGAGCGGGCCAAGCGGTGTTTGAGGCTTCCGGTGGGATGGCTCGACTCATCTTTCAGGTAAAAATCAATATCGGGATAGGCATCCAGTCGCACAGGGATCAAATGCGTATCGGCCGAGCGATTGTAATCGGCTTCGATGGTTTGGATGGCTTGATTGAGCCAATGGCGCTGTTGCGGCATATTGATCTCCTTATAGGTATATGCTTCAGAAGTACATTTAGAATGATTTTCAGAGTTAAACCTATAAGGAGTATCTCTAATCTATAAACCTAGCTCGGTCTGCTGTTGGATGCCTTGGCGAACTTCGACTGCAATGGTTTCATCGCTAAAGCGTACATTGAGCATCTCGCCGGCACGAACGTCAGTGGCGAGGCGAACTAAATCGCCGCTGGGGCGGGTCACTAAAGCATAGCCGCGTGCGAGCACTTGTTGTGGATCCCACGGTGCGAGCTGCAATTGGGCTTGCTGAAGACGATGCTGTTGGCGCTCCAATCCTTGCCACATGCTGCGCTGTAGTCTTTGCTGACGTTGGTGCAATGCTTGGCGTGCACTGATCGTTTCTGGTTTGAGATGAGCGAGACGCAAGCTCAGTCGTGCCATGTTTTGTTGCTGACGACTTAAAATGAAATGAAATTGCTGCTGCAATTGGCGTGATTTTTGGGATACATCGCGTTTTTGTTGCACCAGACGCTGACCGGGGTGTACGAGGCGACGGCTGATTTGATCCAACTTTTGCATGTGTTGCTGCAAGTGGTATTGCATCACGCGGGCTTGGCGCTGCTTGAGTTGCGCCAGGCGTCCCAATAATTCGTGGCGATTGGGGCTGACCAATTCGGCCGCTGCAGTCGGCGTTGGCGCGCGAACATCGGCCACAAAATCAGCAATCGTAAAATCGGTTTCATGGCCGACGCCACTCACCGTCGGAATCGGGCAAGCCGCAATCGCCCGCGCGACGATTTCTTCATTAAATGACCATAAATCTTCCAAGCTTCCGCCGCCGCGACACACAATCAGTGTATCGACTTCTTGCCGCGCGGCCGCCAAGCCAATTGCGCGCACAATTTGTGCTGGCGCATCGGCGCCTTGCACGGCGGTAGGGTACAAAATAACCGGAATATTGGGCATCCGGCGCGCCAGTGTGCTTAATACATCACGCAAAGCCGCGGCTGCTGGCGAGGTAACAATCCCGATTGCTCGCGGGAAATGTGGCAAAGCTTGTTTGCGTTCACTCGCAAAAAGCCCTTCACTGGCGAGCTGCTTTTTCAGCGCTTCAAAACGCTCAAATAGCGCGCCTTGACCGGCCATGCGCATGGCTTCGATTGTGAGCTGAAAATCGCCACGGGCTTCATACAGCGACACCACGGCGCGCACCTCGACCTGCAAACCCTCACGCGGGGCAAAGTCGAGCAGGGCAGCGCGGCCGCGAAACATCACGCAGCGGACCTGCGCATTGGCGTCTTTGAGGCTGAAATAGCAATGCCCGGAATCGTAGCGTTTGAAATTCGAAATTTCACCCGCCACCCACAAGCTGGGAAAACCCGTTTCTAGCAACATGCGAACGTCACGATTCAGTTGCGTGACAGACACTACGCCTTTTTGGGGGCTTGACAAATCAAGATTCACGGCAAAAACACCTTGAGTAATCCACAAAATCCAGCTTCTAAGCCACTTGGGGGCAAATTTGGATGTTGTAGTTTATAAAGCAACGCTATCGTGTTGATTTATATAGATATAAGAAAATGTTCAAATGCTAAGCAAATACGTGAGAAGGCAGTATTTATGCCGTTTTCAAGCCGGTTTAGCTAACTTGCTCACAAAGTTATCCACAGAAAATGTGGGCAAAATAAAATTTCCTAATCAGATCTGCAACTTAGCTAAAAAACGCAGTCGCCTCGCCATTTTTCAGCCGCAAACGCTTGCAAATTGCAGCAGATTTAGGCAAATGATCTGGGCGATGGCTTAGGCGAAAGTCATTTACGCGCTGTGCACCGCGTCTCAATGCACTACGCCGCCTCTTCCCCAACCGGCAAATAGCGGCTAAAGTTACGCGGTTTCGCGAAAGTCTTCAGACCCACTTTTTACTAAGGTTTATAACTATGCTCGCCATCATTCAGGCCGCTGGCTGGCCGATTTGGCTGATTATCGCCGCTTCTGTTGCCACTGTGACCATTATTATCGAGCGTTTGCTCACTTTGCGTAAATCGCAAGTGTTACCGCACGGCACGCTAGTCAAAGTGGTACAAGAATATCGCAGCCAAGGTGTCACGGCAGATTCATTGACCAAATTATCGGCAAGCAGCCCATTGGGTCGTGTGCTGGCTGCTGGCTTGAAAAACGTGAAAAGCTCACGTGAAATTATGAAAGAGTCGATCGAAGAAACCGGCAGCGCCGTGGCGCATGAGCTTAATCGCTATTTATCGACTTTAGGCACACTCGCAGCGGTGACGCCGCTATTGGGGCTGTTTGGTACCGTCATCGGGATGATCGAGATTTTCGGCTCGCAATCGCCAACTGGCGGCAGCAATCCAGCTGCATTGGCGCATGGTATTTCAGTGGCGCTGTATAACACCGCTTTCGGTATTATGGTGGCTGTGCCGGCTTTGATGTTCTACCGCTACTTTGCCAGCAAGGTTGATGACTTTGTGGTGGAGATGGAGCAGCAAGCGATTAAACTCGTCGAAATCGTTCACGGCGAGCGCCACCACTGATAAAACGGCTCAAAGGCCAAATACTGCTAGCTGTGCACTTGCTGCGCGGCGACAAAACTGGCTCGAAATCCTCATTTACTCCAGTAAATTCCGGTTTCTCCCCAGCCTTGTTTCGTGTCTTTGGCCTTTTCGCTCGTTTTCTGCTTCGAATTAGCAAAAGGCAATAACAGTTATGAAATTTCGTAAAGGACGCGAACGCGTCGAGCCCGAAATCAACTTCATCCCGCTGATCGATGTGCTGCTGGTGATTTTGATTTTCCTGATGGCGACAACGACGTATTCCAAATTCGCCGAGCTGAAAATCAATCTACCGACGGCCGATGCTGAAAAACAAGTCGAGCAGCCCAAATCGATTCAGATTGCGATTTCAGCGCAAGGGCAGTACGCCATTAATGGCGAAACGACGGCTTTTGCTAGCGCAGATGAATTCGCCGTCCAGCTGCGTCGTGCGGCGGGCAATGACGCAGATCCGATGATTGTGATTAATGCGGATGCGCAAACCAGCCATCAATCGGTGGTTAATGTGATGGAAGCCGCTAGAACGGCAGGGTATGGTAAATTGACGTTTGCCACGCAAACCAGCGGAAAATAATTGAAATCTCTTTCGCAAAATAAAGGCCAGATGTAAATCTGGCCTTTTTTTCTGATTTAAATTAACTCAGAAATACTGAGTAAATCTAATTATTTAGTTGCATCTTTAGCTTTAGCCGCATCTTCAGCATTCATAGCGTGGCTAGCTTTATGTTTTTTAGCTTTCATCGTTGATGAAGCTTTTTCGATTTTAGTGTTTTGCTTGGCTTTGGCTTCTTTAGCCGCGTCTGTGTTGTTGGTTTCAGCGAAAGCTGGCAATGCAAAGGCAGCAACCACGACCGCAATGACTGCTTTAGTAGTAAATGACATGGTAATTCCTCTCGTGTAGTTTGGATTTGCTTACTGGTGTATTTACAATTTAGTATGTCTTGCGTTGTAATTCGCAAGAATTTAAGCCTACTATCCTTGCTTGATGATTGCAATTGTCCTGATGTAACTCTGTGTAGGTGTGTTGTATTTTGTTAAGCTATTGATCGATATGGAAAATATTCTAGGGTCGAAATGGCTATGATTCCCGTCCGAATGTCCCGTTATTTTCTAAGTGCTAACTCAACCGAGTTATTAATGCTCAGTTCTCGCTCTGAACATGTCTTGCCTGGGAGGGATGCAAAAAGCATGATCGCACGGTAGGGTGCAATAAGGCCTCGCCGCATTTCACCTGCTCGCATGACTCGGTACGAAGGCGCAATGCGCTTTGCTTATTGCACCCTACAGCTTGCATTGTTCTGTGCTTGGGTATCTGGCTTAGGGCTAATTAATCATTGGTGTTTAAGGCTATACGTTGCCATGTATGTACGGCTCGGCATTGGGTTGGGCGAGAACGCGATTCCATCTACGGGTTTTCCTTTATACTGCGGCCCGAGCGCACGGCGATGAACGTGGGCCGTAACGAATGGAGAGCAGGGGTGTTGAAGCAATTACTGATTCTGAGTGCGGTGTGTCTTGGTCTGAACGCGCAGGCTGAAGAGAGTAAGGAAGTTTACAAAAAGGAAGTCACGGCCACCGTCGTATTTAAAACGGGTACGACAGCCAATGGTCAGCCGATTTTGTATCCGACCACCGACGCACCTGAAGCGACGATGTTGCATGTCGAAATCCCGGCGGGTAAAGAAACGGGCTGGCATAAACACCCCGTTCCCGGTTATGCCTATGTGCTCAATGGCCAACTGACCGTGCAATTAAAAGATGGTAGCAGCAATACTTTCCGTGCCGGCCAAGGTTTTGCCGAAGTCGAAAACACGCTGCATAACGGTAAAAACGAAGGGACTGAGCCAGTTAAATTGGTCGTGGTATTTACGGGTATTGTTGGACAACCCTTTACGGTAAAGGCGCAGTAAGCAATACCCCTTTTGTTGGTCTTTCAGCCGTTCAAAAAAACTTCGCGTGATTGAGTGTGAACTGTTGGTGTGAATGGTTTTTCATCACGAACAGGTTTTGCGTTCACCACGCGGTGCCGTAATATGCCCATGTCGCGGCGAGAGCCGTGGCGGGCACTTTGCCATCCGGCCAGCTGTCATATCAGCGGCACTTTTCGCCTTTCGCCGCTGCCCGACGAATATACCCACTCAATATGAATCTCGAATCGCTTATTCACCGCATCTGGTATCGACGCTCGCCCTCGATTGGGGCGATTTTGCTGTGGCCGCTATCGCTGGTTTTTGCTGCGCTGGCGGCGGTGAATCGGCTGTTGTTCCAGTTCGGGTTGAAAAAGTCGGCGCGTTTGCCTGTGCCGGTGGTCGTGGTGGGCAATATCACGGTGGGCGGTACGGGAAAAACGCCTCTGACGATCGCGCTGGCGCGGCGTTTGAGTGAGTTGGGTTGGCGTGTCGGGATTATTTCGCGCGGTTACGGGCGGCAGGGTGATGATGGCGCAGCTCGCACGGTGGCGCTGGATAGTTTGCCTCAGGATGTGGGCGACGAGCCGTTGTTGATGCGCCGTGCGTTGGCGGATTTGAATGTCCCTGTCTTTGTCGCGCGCCGACGTGCCGAGGCGGGTCGGGCGCTGTTGGCGGCCAATTCCAAGGTGAATCTGATCATCTGTGATGACGGTTTGCAGCATTACGCGTTGGTGCGTGATTTTGAAATCTGCGTGATTGATGCGGCGCGTGGGCTGGGCAATGGCTTGCGTTTACCCGCAGGCCCATTGCGCGAAGGTAAATCAAGATTAAACACCGTTAATGCCGTCGTTTTAAATGGGGTATTACCTTCAAATCAAGAAGGCTACTTATCTACAGGGCAATACAGAGGTGAGTATCCGTCGCTGCATCAAATGCGTTTAGCCGCCCAAAGCTGCTATCGCCTCAATGACCCTAGTCAAACTCGCCACGCCAGCGATTTTGCCGCGCCTCTGCAGGCCGTGGTGGGGATCGGCAACCCGCAGCGCTTTTTCAATACCTTGGCAGAATTGGGCTTTCGCTATTCCGAGCATGTTTTTCCTGATCATCACGCCTTTACACTGGCCGATTTGCCGCCCAGCGGTGAGATTATTCTGACCGAAAAAGACGCGGTGAAAATTGCCGCATTGCTGCCCCCGATCGGTACGGACAACGCCACCGATGCCGCGTGGAGTGATAGAATCTGGGTTTTGCCCGTCAAAGCGGTGATTTCGCCCGATTTGGCGCAGCGCATCGATCTGCATTTCGACTCATTTGAAAGAAAAAGGTAAATCATGGACGCCAAATTGCTTGAGATTTTAGTCTGCCCAGTTTGCAAAGGCCCCTTGGTGTTCAATAAGGCCGCGCAAGAGCTGATCTGCAAAGCAGATCGTTTGGCATTTGGCATTAAAGACGGCATTCCGGTGATGCTTGAATCTGAAGCGCGCCAGCTTGCCGCTGACGAAGAAATCTAAGCCACAGCCTTTCGCCGGAAATCAATCCATGAGCTTTCACGTCATCATTCCCGCGCGCTTAAAATCAACGCGCTTACCCAATAAACCGCTGGCCGATATTGGCGGCAAACCCATGATTGTGCGTGTCGTCGAGCAGGCGCTTAAAACCGATGCGGAAGCAGTGATGGTGGCGTGTGACGATCTGGCGATTCAGGACGCCGTGGCGTTGGCGGGTTATGCCTGCATGCTCACCAGCGCCGATCACGCATCGGGAACTGATCGATTGGCCGAAGCGGTTGATCGCATGGCTTTGCCGGATGACGCGATTGTGGTGAATGTGCAAGGTGACGAGCCTTTGATCGATCCCGATTTAATCACCGCCGTTGCGGCGCATTTGGCGAGTGATACGAGTCTGGCCATGGCGACGGCGAGTCACAAAATCGATAGCGCCGAAGACTTCTTTAACCCGAATGTGGTGAAAGTTGTTTGCAATGCACAACAACAAGCCATGTATTTTAGCCGCGCACCGATTCCGTGGGATCGCGACTCATTCGCCGATGACAATAGCGATGAAGACTGGGTATTGCCTGCTGAGCTAGATGCACAAAGACATATCGGGCTATACGCCTATAGAGCTGGCTTTTTACGTGCCTATGCCAAGCTGTCGGCCTCACGTTTGGAAGACATTGAAAAATTAGAGCAGCTGCGCGTTTTGTGGCATGGCTATAAAATTGGCGTCTATCGCGCTGCACAAGCACCGGCCGCAGGGGTGGATACACCCGAAGATTTAGAACGCGTACGGGCGGTGTGGGCGCAATCCAAATAATAATTTGAAAAATAAGAATCGAAATAGATCACGGTAGTACTTTTTATTACACGATGGGGAACCGAGCAATGCGATTAATCCTTCTGGGCGCACCAGGCGCTGGTAAAGGCACTCAAGCCAATTACATCCGCGAAAAATTCAATATTCCACAAATCTCGACTGGCGATATGCTGCGCGCGGCGGTCAAAGCTGGCACGCCGCTGGGCTTGGAAGCGAAAGCGATTATGGATGCGGGTGGTTTGGTGCGCGATGACATCATTATCGGCTTGGTGAAAGAGCGTATCGCTCAGCCAGATGCGGCCAATGGTTTCCTGTTTGACGGTTTCCCACGCACGATTCCACAAGCCGAAGCGATGATCGCTGCTGGCGTGGATATCGATTACGTGGTTGAAATCGACGTTCCTGATGCCAACATCGTTGACCGCATGGCGGGTCGCCGTGTGCACGTGGCTTCAGGCCGTACTTACCACGTGAAATACAATCCACCCAAAGTGGAAGGCAAAGACGACGACACCGGTGAAGATCTGATCCAGCGTGACGACGACAAAGAAGAAGTGGTACTGAAACGCCTTGGCGTTTACCACGAACAAACCGAAGTATTGGTGGGCTTCTACGGCAAAATGGCCGCTTCTGGCGCGGCCAACGCGCCTAAATACATCAAAATCGACGGCACACAAGCTGTTGAAGCCGTCCGCGATGAAACGCTGAAGGCTTTGGGCGCTTAATTTCGCCCTGACGAATAAAAAAACCGCATCTGCTGATGCGGTCAGATTGAAGACAGACCCTACTCGCGTAGCGAGTTACCCCTCAAGGAGGGGGCGGGAGGGTGGGAATAAAACATGAAGGCTGCATTACTACGCCTTGTTTCTGAGGCTCGGCTTTGCCGAGTCTTGGAAAATGTTATTTCTCGCGCTGTCAGCAGCCTGGCCGCATCTGCTAATGCGGTTTTTTTACGCCCAAAATCCCTGCCACTGGTAGGGATATCCTGATTTTTATTACTTTTTCGCCTAAAAAGTATAAAAAGAGGAGGCGATTATGTATCTAGGCCTGACTTATATTAGTCATTCGAAAAAAATGCTGACCGAAGACATGCGCATGCAGTTAATGCGCGAATGTCAGGTGCGCAATGCACATAGCAATATCACCGGTTTATTGCTCTATCAGCAGGGTTTTTTTCTGCAATACATCGAGGGTGAGCCCCATACTGTGCGTTCAGTCTATCAGCACATTCAGCGAGATCAGCGGCACGAGGATATTGAGCTGATCAGCGAGGAGGTATTGATGGAGCGGCGCTTTCCACATTGGACGATGTTCTTTCGCGATTACGATTTTGTCTATCCGCATATCCGGCAGGATTATGGTGAGCTCACCACCTTGGCCAAGGTGGTCGAAGCGCTGGAAGAAGATCCTGCCTTGCAAAAAACGATGTTTGATTTTCTGAAAATCACCCACGATCAAAGCGCATAGCAGCCTTGCGGAAAGACCTTATCGCAGAAATTGTTGCAACGCGCAAAATGAACTGATCTTCCTACTATAGGTAGCCAATATGCCAAGAAATGCAATCTATGCGCAATCTGGGGGCGTTACGCCGGTGATTAATGCTTCAGCTGCGGGTTTGCTACTCACGGCAAGGCAATATCCCCAGCATATTGAGCGATTTTTCGCGGCAAAAAATGGCATTTTGGGCGTGCTCAATGAGGCGCTGATCGATACCGCTGTGCTGTCCGAGCGCGAACTGCATCAGCTCAAACAAACGCCCAGCGGCGCATTTGGCTCGTGCCGGCATAAGCTCAAAACCGACGCCGAGTTAAAGCGTTTGCTCGCGGTATTTCAGGCTTGGGATATTGGCTACTTTTTTTACAATGGTGGCGGCGACTCGGCCGATACTTGCTTGCGCGTGAGTGAATTGGCCCGCGCAGCGAATTATCCACTACAGGCAATTCATATTCCCAAAACCATTGATAACGATTTGCCGCTAACCGATTGCTCGCCCGGCTTTGGCTCGGTGGCCAAATATGTTGCCACCTCGGTGCGAGAGGCGGGATTGGATGTGGCTTCAATGGCGGCCAGCTCGACCAAAGTGTTTGTATTGGAAGTGATGGGGCGGCATGCGGGCTGGATCGCTGCGGCCAGTGCGCTGGCCAGCCGCCAAGCGGGTGAGCCCCCGCATTTGATTTTATTACCCGAAGTACCATTTGAGTCCGAGCGTTTTATTACACTAGTGCAAGATACCGTGGCGAGGTATGGCTATGCAGTGATTGTGGCTGCTGAAGGTGTGAAAGATACCTCGGGTCAATTTTTAAGTGAAACGGGTCTGCGCGATGCCTTTGGCCACGCCCAACTAGGTGGGCTAGCGCCGACCTTGGTGGCGCAAATCAAAGCGGCCACGGGGTTTAAGTGCCACTGGGCGGTGGCGGATTATTTGCAACGCGCTGCACGCCATTTAGCGTCGGCGACCGATTTGGCGCAGGCGGTGGCGGTGGGGGAAGCTGCGGCGCAATTGGCGGTGGCCGGCCAATCTGAAGTGATGATTACTGTCGAGCGTCTGAGTGATAAGCCGTACACTTGGGAAATCGGCGCAGTACCGCTGGCGATGGTCGCCAATGTCGAAAAGACCATGCCGCCCGAGTTTATCGATGCGCAAGGTTTTGGCATTACCGATCTGGCGCGACGTTATTTATCGCCCCTGATTCAGGGCGAAGCGCCACCGCCCTTTATCGATGGCTTGCCTGATTATGGGTTCTGGCAATGGCAGCTTGAAACTCCAAGGTTGCCTAGGTATAGTCAGGAAGTTTAATAAAATATAGGTTTAGCAAGCTATACCCATGGAAAAAATAATCTTTGAAATGTTTGCTACCGTGCTGGCAACCATTTCGGCGCTGTTGCCCATTGCCAACCCTTTGATGACCGTCGCCATCCTGCCCGGCATGGCGGCGCATTTAAGTGACGCCGAGCGCGAAGCTCAGGTCAAACGCGCCTGCATCTATATGGCGGCGATTTTGGTGACCTTCCTACTGGCTGGCGCCTTAATCATGGACTTTTTCAATATCTCGATTCCCGGCTTGCGTATCGCAGGCGGCTTGATCGTCAGCTATTTTGGCTTTGACATGCTGTTTGCCGAGCCGGGTGATCATGAGATCGCGCCTGATGATAAAGGCAGCGGCAAAGGCAAGCGCGATATTTCTTTCACGCCCTTAGCCATGCCCTCGCTATCTGGCCCAGGCTCGATTGCCGTGGTCATTTCGATGTCGACTGGCGTGCATAGCCAAACTGCGTTGCCGGTTTGGCTCGGCTATTTGACGGTGGTATGCGGCATTTTACTGGTCGCCTATATTTCATGGCTGACCCTGCGTGCCTCGGGCAAACTCTATCGATTCTTGGGTGAAGATGGGATTAACGCCATTTCACGGATTATGGGCTTTTTGCTAATTTGTATCGGCGTGCAGTTTGTCATTAATGGCATCGGCAACCTGTTGCACGACCCTGCATTTTGGCCATTAGCGAAGTAAATCTGTAGATTGACGCAATAAAAAACGGCACCGAGGTGCCGTTTTGCATGTTTAGCTAAGGCTAATTAAGCTTGTTTTGCTTTGCGACGACGCGCAGCAAACAGGCCAACCAGACCCATGCCCATCAAAGCGTAGGTTTCTGGTTCTGGTACTGGGGCCACTTGCAAGGTTGATGGCAATGCAGTGTCTAACGCATTGGCAACACCAAACGTGATTTGGCCTGTGTATGCAGAAGCAAAGGTATAGGTTTTCCAGCCAGAATTGCCATAGTTGCCGACAGTCGCAACATTTGACAGCGTTACTTGACCCAATGATGGGGTGCTAAAAAAACCATAGTCATTAAATGGTAAGTAATCACCTGCAGTAAATTTCCAGCTAAATGAAGCTAGGTCTACCACATTGCCAGTCAGGCTGGAGGTGCCGCTTACTGATGCAAAACTGCTGCTGCTTGAGCCTGTGCCACTGAGTGAGAATGTGGACAGATCAAATGTTGCAGCTGAAGCTGCAACACTGATGGAAGCCAAACAAGCGATCAATGCTGCTTTAACTACAGTGTGTTTCATGGGTTTTCCTATGAATTATGAGTATAAAAGTGCGCCGTAAGGCGCAACCAGATTATATCAGGGAAAACCCTTATTCTTTCTTTTTGATTACATGTGAGTGCTTGTTGTATTAATTTTTTGTGATTTTCGTTACACATTGACTTAGCACGGCTGCGGGTAAGTCTTTTGAAACACAGTCGAGGACTGTCAGATTTTCCATCCCTCTTAGCCACGTCATCTGCCGTTTCGCCAGTTGGCGCGTTGCGGCGATGCCTTTTTCGCGGCTGGTTTTCAGATCGATTTCGCCATCGAGGTATTCCCAAGTTTGGCGATAGCCGACGCAGCGCATTGATGGTAGATCGAGATTAAGCGGGTATTTTTCGCGCAGCATTTTCACTTCGTCGATTAAACCGCTTTGCAGCATGATGTCGTAACGCTGCTCGATCCGCTGATGCAGTACGGCGCGATCGGATGGCAGGAGCGCGATTTTCAGTAAATCGTAGGCCAAGGTGTCTTGCGCTGGCTCAGCCAAAATCGCCGACATGGGTCTACCGGCCAAAATACAAATTTCAATTGCGCGCTCGATGCGTTGCGAGTCGTTGGGGGATAGGCGCGCGGCGGTGATCGGGTCGAGCGCGGCTAACCGTTCGTGCATTTTGGGCCAGCCGATTTGCTGTGCCTCGACGTGAAGTTGCTCGCGCAGCGCTGCATCGGCTTCGGGTAAATCGTGGATACCTTGCTCTAGCGTATTGAAGTACAGCATCGTGCCGCCGACAAGCACCGGCACTTTGCCGCGCGCCGTGATGTCGTCCATCAACGCGCGGGTATCGGTGCGAAATTGCGCCGCCGAATAGACTTCGGTCGGGTCAATGATGTCGATGAGATGGTGCGGCGCGCGGGCTAATTCGGCGGGAGTGGGTTTGGCTGTGCCGATATTCATATCGCGAAACACCAGCGCCGAATCGACCGAAATCAGCTCAACGGGTAAGCCCGATTCGAGCAGATGCATCGCAGCCGCAGTTTTGCCGCTGGCGGTGGGGCCCATGATGAAAATGGCGGGAGGGAGTTTATTCATGTTCGAGCCGGAAAAAGTGCGCGTTGCGCGAGAAAATGTAGGCTAGCCGTACAGGCAACTGCCGCAATCAGTGCTGGAATCAGCGCCGCAAAACCCCATTGCGCAATGCCGAGCGGCCACAGTAAAAAACACAAGGCAAAGCCAATGAGCCCAAGTACAAAGCCACGCAGTTGATGCAGTAGCGCAGCGCGTCCGTGCAGCGCAAAGGTAAACGCAGGCAAAATCAGTGAGGCCACTGGAAACGCGGTAAAGATCCCGCTATACGCTTCGCCTAGCGCTGGAGCGGTGGCGCTTAAAGTCATAATCAAAGCAGCGGCCAAAGCCATTCGCGCGAATAACTCGCTGTTGGGTAGACTTGACTTGATAGCGGGTTTTTCTTGTATGGGTATGGCCTTGTAGACTAAAGCTAGAAAGGCTAATGAGTAAATACCAGTGTAATGTATATGCAGGGCTTCGATCTTGACGAGTAACTCCGCCATTAGAAAATAGCCCAGCAACGCGACCACGACCGTGCCAAAGCATTTAAAAAATCGACTCGCGTGCGCAAGCAGCAGGATATAGACCGCATTGGCAAACAAGCCGATCGGCGCATATTCGATCACATGCCGGGTAAAATCCGCGCCTTGCTCCAGCCAGAGCACGCCAATAATCAGCAAGGCTAGACTGGGCAAGCCTGCCAACACCCCCGCGATTTGCTGCCCCCAGCGTTGACCCGCCAGGCTGGTGATCCCAATCACGAGCGGGCCGGCAATGAGTTTGGCGAGCACGACGCTGCTCATTACTGCCCCCGCATGAATAATTTATCCAAGTCGTTCATCGACAGGCGAAACCACGTTGGGCGGCCGTGATTACACTGGCCGCTGCGCTCGGTAATTTCCATTTCGCGCAGCAGCGCATTCATTTCGGGGATGGTGAGTTGGCGATTGGCACGCACCGAGCCGTGACAGGCCATGGTTGCGAGCAGCTCATTGCGGCGGCCAGACAAGACTTGCGAGACGCCGACTTGGCGAATATCGCGCAGCATCGCTTGCGCCAGCTCGACCGGATTACTGCCTTGCAGCAGCATCGGTACGGCGCGCACGGCGAGCTGGGTCGGGGATGACACAGAAATTTCCAAGCCCAGCCCGGCCAAATCTTCGGCGTGATCTTCGACGGTGGCCACGTCAAGTTTGTCAGCGCTGAAAACGTGCGGAATCAGCAAGGGCTGCATGGGCATGGCTTGCAAATCGAGCGCGGCTTTTAATTTTTCGTACACCACGCGTTCGTGCGCCGCATGCATATCAACGACGATCATGCCGTCGGCAACTTGGCTCAAAATATACACACCATGCAGTTGGGCCAGCGCGAAACCCAGCGGTGGAATGGCCGAGTCATCGGCTTCGGGCATGCTTGGATTGGCGGCGCTGCGATTGTTTGCACTCCCTAGCGGAAGAAAGTCATTCGCTGACGTCGTGCGCTCCGGGATGGGGCGCATTGCGTCGAGCTGCTTCATCCACGCGGGTTGCGCATTGGTATTGCCTGACGAAGCAGAGCGTAAATCGGCAAACTGCTTATCGTAAAACGCCATCGGCTCGCGGGCGCTTGCGCCGCTGCCATTGGCATAATCGCGCGAGAAGGCGGGGTAGTTGGCAGATCGCTCGCTTTGGTTTGCTGCATTACTGGTGAGCGGCTCAGCCGAGATGGCGCCATAACTGGCCAGCGATTCGCCCGCCATCGGCATCGGCAGCGGCATCGCTTGCTGATGGCGATAGGCCCTTCGCGCATAGTCAGCATAATCTTGTGGTTTGAGCTCGCCTTGGGGTATGGCTGTAGAAGCCAATACTTCACCAGTTTCTGGGTCGATACTAACTGGGGTATCTTGAGTCGCTGCACCGGCCGTGGTTTTTGCCAAGGCTTTTGACAGGCTGGTAATCAGGAAGCGATAAATCGCCTGACTTTCGCGAAAGCGCACCTCGATTTTGGTCGGGTGCACATTCACATCCACGCCCTCGGGGTCCATCTCCAGAAACAAGCAAAATGCCGCGTGCATATTGTGGTGCAGCACATCGCGGTAGGCTTCGCGCAAGGCGTGCTGCACCACTTTATCGCGCACAAAGCGGCCATTTACAAAAAAGAACTGCGCGTCACGGCTGGATTTACCCAAGGTGGGCGAACCGGCAATACCGTGCAAACGTAGATTCCCAAAGCCTTCGTCAACGGGAATCCCTGTTTTGACAAACTCGTCGCCGATAATCGCGGCGGCGCGTTTCGCCAAATCACCGGCCATCCAGCGATGCTGCGCGCGACCATTGTGCATCACAGTAAATTGCACGTTCGGGTTGGCCAATGCCAGCCGCTCGATCATCGCGGCGCAATGCGCGTATTCGGTCGCGTCCGATTTGAGGAATTTTTTGCGCGCAGGCACTTGATGGTACAAGTCGTGCACTTCAATCGTCGTGCCGATGGCCAAGGCGGCGGGCTCAGGATCGAGCATGCGACCATGATCGGCTTCAACGCGCCAAGCATGCGCCGACATTTGGCCGCCATTATCACGGTCTGTGAAGCGGCTGGTCAGACTCAAGCGCGATACGGAGGCGACCGAGGCCAAGCCTTCACCGCGAAACCCCAGCGTTGCCACGCGCGCGAGGTCTTCCATGCTGGCGATTTTGCTCGTGGCATGGCGATGCAGCGCCAGCGCCAAATCTTCCTTGGCAATACCGCAACCATCGTCGATGACTTTCAGTAATTTGGTGCCGCCCGCTTGCAATTCGATCTGCAAATTTTGACTGCCCGCATCCAGACTGTTTTCCAGCAGCTCTTTGAGCGCCGAAGCAGGGCGCTCGACCACTTCACCGGCGGCAATTTGATTCACTAAATGATCGGAAAGTAACTGAATACGTGGCATTGGTCTGGCTTGGTCTAATATGAATCAAGTGAGCTTGCAGTATATCAGTCGGCTACTTGTTCTTAGAGATCTGGGATGATATTTGATGAGTACAAAGAAAATCAGCTGCGTCATTATTGATGACGATTCAATTATCCGAAATCTAATGGCTGCGCTACTTCGGCAGCTGGAATTTACTGTGATTGGCGATGTGGGCCATGCACACGAAGGGCTGAAATTGTGCATGGATCACACCCCCACGGTGGTGCTGCTGGATATTAATTTACCCGAGTCCGATGGGCTGGAACTGTTGCCGCAGTTACTCAAGCTGACGCCGCAGCCCAAGGTGATTATGGTGAGTAGCGAGGCAACAGGGGAGCGGGTTCGCGAAGCATTAACGGGCGGCGCGAGCGGTTTTGTTGTCAAACCCTTTACCCCCGCACGCCTGCTCGATGCCATTGGCAAGGCTGTGGGCGTCAAGCTCTAAGTCAAAATATGGCCCAGAGCTTGGCCAGTGATTACTTGCTATCGTTTTGCGCGATACGGGTGCGTGCCAAGGGCGGGTTTTTCGCAAAATAGCGCTTAATGCCTTTGAATAAGGCTTGCGCCATTTTTTGTTGGTAATCGTCGTCGATCAGCTTTTTCTCTTCTTCTGGATTCGAGATAAACGCAGTTTCGACCAAAATCGACGGAATATCGGGGGCTTTGAGTACTGCGAAGCTCGCTTGCTCAACACTGGCTTTGTGCAATCGATTAATCCCGCCCAGCTCGCCGAGCATGACCTTGCCAAGCTTGAGGCTGTCGTTGATGGTGGCGGTGGTGGTCAGATCCATCAGCGTTTTGCGCAAATCCTCGCCACCTTTGATTTTGACCCCGCCAATCAAGTCGGCATCATTTTGCGTTTGCGCCAACCAGCGCGCCGCAGTGCTCGATGCGCCGCCTTCGGATAAAGCAAACACCGAGCTGCCATTGGCATCGGGACGCACAAAAGCATCGGCATGAATCGAGACAAATAAATCGGCTTGTACTGCGCGGGCTTTTTTGACACGCGTGCCCAGCGGCACAAAAAAATCATCATCCCGCGTCATCACGACACGGAAATTCGCTTCATTTTGTAGCAATTCGCGCAGCCGCTTGGCAATTTGCAGCACCACGGTTTTTTCGTGATTACCGCCTGGGCCCACTGCGCCCGGATCTTCGCCGCCATGCCCCGGATCCAGTACCACGGTGATGAGGCGGTCTACTTTGAGTTTGCTGCGATCAACGGTTTCCGAGTCTTTCGGTTTGCTCTCGTTTTGGCTGGCTTTTTTCTCGGCGGGCTTGCTGCTACTGGCCTGACTGGCGGTTTTTTCTGGCGGAGGAGGGACGATCACTGGTGCGTTATCTAGGCCTTTGATCTGTCCATTGTCATTCATAAACGCCAGCAATTCGTCCGTTTGCACCGCAGGATAAAGGTCGATCACAAGGCGATTTTTGTATTCGGCAATCGGCTCTAGAGTAAACACTTGCGGCTTTACTTCGGTTTTCAGGTCGAGCACCAGACGTACCACGCCCGGCTTATTGCGCGCTGCGCGTAGTAGTTTGATATAAGGGTCGTTATCGCCGACCTTACCAGCCAGACTTTGCATTTCGTTATTGAGCTCGATGCCTTCCAGATCGACGACTAAGCGCTCTGGGTCTTTCAGCGCAAATTGCTTAAACGTGAGTGGCGCATTCGATTCGATCGTGACGCGGGTGTAGGCTTTCGCCGGCCAAACGCGCACCGCGACAACGCTGGCGCTCGCTGCGGCCAAGCCTTTGGTCGACACCGACAGCAACAAGCTAGCCGCTACGCCGCGCAGTACATCGCGGCGCTCAAGCAGTGGAGATTGAGCGATGAGTTTGCTTGAAGTGTTTAAGAGGTCAAGGAGTTTTGACATGCCAAACCTAAAGGGGTCAATGCGTTAATTACCAGTCGTCGCCCCTCGTTTTCGGGGCTTAATTTAATCAGCCAGTCGGGTTGGGGTAATTGCCCTGCGGCTTTATCGGCCCATTCAATCAGGCAGACCGACTCGGGATTGAAGTAATCGCGAAAGCCAGCGTCTTCCCATTCAGATGGGTCGTTAAATCTATATAAATCAAAGTGATAAAAGTATAAGTTAGAAATAGCATAAGGTTCAACCAAGGTATAGGTTGGACTCTTTACTCGGCCATTAAAACCGAATCCGCGCAACACCCCGCGCGTTAATGTGGTTTTACCAGCCCCTAGATTGCCTTCCAGAAAAATCGTCATGCCAGGCGCGATGGCGCGCGCCAATTGCGCCCCAAAGGCAATCGTCGCGTCTTCATCACTTAAAAATACCGAAAAAGCGCTATCATTGGGCTGCATTTATTTAATCTTCCGCATCTAGGTGCTCAATCAATTATTTCCCACGCCGCTTGGCGTGAGCACTTTTGTCCAATTTCTAAGCAAAAAATTCAATGGATCCTACAGGCCATCAACCCAGCCCCGATTATCAGCAACTGGCGCAATCGATTAAAGATTGGGCCCAGGCGCTGGGCTTTGCGCGTGCGGCGATTACCGGCATCGATTTATCGCACGCCGAAAGTGGCTTGAGCGACTGGCTCGCACGGGGTTTTCACGGCGAGATGGATTATATGGCAAGGCATGGCCTAAAGCGTGCCCGACCAGCGGAATTAGTACCAAATACGCTCTCTGTGATCAGTGTTTTCATGCCGTATCTGTCTGGCGGCCAAGACCCTGATGCTGTTCTGGCCGATACATCCAAGGCGTATATTTCACGCTATGCCTTGGGGCGGGATTATCACAAAGTTTTGCGCAATCGTCTGCAGCAATTAGCGGATCGGATTAGCGCGGTGGCCGGCCAGTATGGGCATCGCGTGTTTGTCGATTCTGCCCCCGTTTTGGAAGTGGAGCTGGCCAAGCAGGCGGGGCAAGGTTGGCGTGGTAAGCATTCTTTGCTGCTCAATCGCGATTATGGCTCGTTTTATTTCCTGGGCGAGCTCTTCACCGATTTGCCTTTGCCCACCGATCCGCCCTTACCCAAAGAGCATTGCGGCAATTGCAGCGCCTGTATGGATGCGTGCCCGACGCAGGCGATTGTCGCGCCGTATCAGGTCGATGCGCGGCGCTGTATTTCCTATCTGACGATCGAGCTCAAAGGTGCGATTCCGCTGGAGTTTCGTCGCGCGATCGGCAACCGTGTCTATGGTTGTGATGATTGTCAGCTCGTTTGCCCGTGGAATCGTTTTGCCGCAGCCAGCCCCGAGACCGATTTTGCGATTCGGCATGGGCTGGATGATGTAAGCCTGCTCGAGCTATTTGCGTGGAGCGAGGCTGATTTTGGCCAGAAAATGGCGGGCAGCCCGATTTACCGGATTGGCTACGCCAAATGGCTAAGCAATCTGGCGATTGGTTTGGGCAATGCTGCACCTAATGCGCAAATCGCGGCGGCCTTATTGGCACGTCGTGATGATGAGAGTGAAATCGTGCGTGAGCATGTTGAATGGGCTTTGCTTGTTGGTGGGTATATTCAGCAAATCTAAGCCATTATTTGATTTCGTGGCAATACGCTATCTGGGTATGTGCTTGCCCTGACTGAGCACCTGATCAATGGTGAGCAAGGCTTGGGAGATTTGCACCGGTTTACTGAGATAGGCGCTAAATCCGGTGCGCAGTGCGTCGTTAATTTGTTCGGGGAGCGTATTGCCCGATAAGGCGATGCAGGGCGTATTGCAGGTGCGTTCGTTCAATTGCAATTGCTCGTAAATCATTGCCCCCGTGGCATCGGGCAATTGTTGATCGAGCAAAATCAAATCAGGAACCAGTTGGTGCGCCAGCGCCAAGCCTTCTTGACCCGTTTTGGCGACAAAAATCTGATATTGCGGCCTTTGCTTAGCCAGTATGTTCTGTATCAGTTTTTGCGACAGCAGATCATCTTCGATATACAAAATCGTGCGCGTATCGGTGGTTATGGCACTCGGGGTGTGGAGTGCGACGATGGCCGAGTCTGGGGCTAATGCGGCGGGTAGGTCGATCCAGAATTGGCTGCCGACATTCACCTCGCTGCTCAAGCCGACTTGGCCTTTCATCAACAGTGCCAGTTTGCGGGTAAAGGCCAAGCCGATGCCCGTGCCTTCAATCTGAGTCTGTGCATCGCCGACGCGATTAAATGGCGTAAATAATTTGCGCTGATCTTGCTCAGAAATGCCCACGCCCGTATCGCTTACCGTAATGCGCCAGTGTCCTGCTTGCTCTTGTGTGACGAAGAGCGTGACTTTCCCGGCTGGGCGATTGTATTTAATGGCGTTGGAGATCAGATTGAGCAGCATCTGCTTAAAGCGGCGTTGATCGGCTTGAATAAAGCAATTGGCCGCAATGGGCTGCGCCGCTATCGTAATGCCTTTGTCTTTAGCTAGAAACTGGGTGAGCTCGATGCAGTCATGAATCACCTCGGCCACATTGATCGATTCAAGCCGCAGGGCGAGTTTGCCCGCTTCAATACTCGCCAGATCGAGCACCTCGTTGATGAGCCCAAGTAAATGTTGGCCGGCTTTGTGGATATAGCTGCCTAAAATCTGGTGCTGTCCTTCATCGTCGGCCTCGATGACTTGCGCAAAGCCCATAATGGCATTCAGAGGGGTGCGCAATTCATGGCTCATATGCGCCAGAAAATCTGATTTGGCCTTATTGGCAGTTTGCGCTTGATCGCGGGCGATGCGCAGCGCAGCTTCTGTGGCTTTCAGCTCCGAAATATCATGTACGCTAAATACGCGCCCAATCGGTGCATCGCGATATTGTTGTGGACAAGTAGCAATTTCATACACGCGCCCATCGAGCAGGCTGCAAGTAAATTTGTCTTCCAGATAGGGGTCGTGATACAGGTCGGTGAGCCAGTCCGCAAATTGCTCGCGCTCTTGCAGCTGGGTTTTGAATTCGAGCAATAAGGTCGATATTTTTGCTTCGGTTTGAATTTGCCAAGGCCAGATTTGGGTGAGGCGATGGTTGAAATTGATAATCCGGCCATCCAGATCGGTGACCAAAATACCATCCACGGTCGATTCCAGCGTGGCGGCGAGCAAGGAGCTGCTGCGGGCGCTTTCTTCCTCTAGCCGTTTGCTCGCCCCAATATTGCTGGCCGAAATAATGCAAATCACGCCTTCAGCTTGCTGGACGACGCGAATAGTTTTGCTAACGGGGAGAAATTGGCCGTTTTGATGGCGGTATTCACTTTCAACATGCAGCACTTCTTGCGCGCCGCATTGACGCACGTCTTCCCAAAAAAACACATCTTGCAGACCCACTTCGATGTCGGCGATTTTCATGCCGATCAGTTGCGCGAGTGGATAACCCAGCAAGGTTTCACTCGCTGGGTTAGCCGCGATAATCGTTTCGCTATCGAGGTGTACCGCCATAATCGCGGTGTCGCAATACTGGCTCAATAGCTGGGGATCTAGCATGGTGCTGGCTCGCTGGGGCTAAAGAAATAGGTCATGCGCTTTCTTGGGTTGAGATAGGCCAGAACTGGGCGAGGGAGCTGACTGGCCTTGAGCGCTTTGCTGATATTAAGATCGGCATGCCGCTCCAGATCAAGCACGATGGGATCATCGCGCGATACAGATGGATCATGCACCAAGACTTGTGGCTTGAGTGGCCGCGAGGCATTGACTGCCACTACTAGCCCAAATAGCTCATTTGATAACTGCACCAGCGTACCGGGTGGATAAACGCCCAAGCTGCGAATCAAGATATTCATGGCCGCAGGGTCAAATTTGGCTTTCTGGTGTGAAAACATCATCGCGAGCCCTTCGTGCGGCGTCAGCGAGTCGGCTGGATTGACCTTGTTGCAGAAGTTGTCATAGGCATTGACCATGACCAAAATGCGCGCGAGCGGATCGATACCGTCGAGTTTGAGCTGCTTGGGATAACCTGTGCCATCACAGTATTCATGGTGCTGCTCGATGATGCGCAATACTTCGAGTGATAAACCCGCGCGTTTGCCGGCCTCTACGCCCCATTGGCAATGTTGCTCGTACAGGCTTTTTTCCGCGCGATTGAGTGCCTCAGTTTTGAGTAAAATGCGATCAGGCACTTCGACCTTACCGATGTCGTGCATCAATGAGGCCATGCCCAGTGTTTCAATCGCAGCGCGCTCAAGCTTCATTTCACGCGCCAAGAGCAGCGCCAGCACCGTTGTGTTGAGCGAATGAAAATACATATCGTCACCCAACGATTTTTCATTCATCAGGTGGATGGCGATGTCATTGTCGGTGAGTAAGGATTCGAGCATTGACCCAACCAATTTCTCGGCGGCGGCGATGCTCTCGCGCGGATTACTCTGAATTTCCTTCGTGAGCTTGCGCACGGCACCTGCGGCTGAGCTAAAAGCTTTGACGCACTCGGCCAGCTGCGCTTTACGCTGTTCTTGCTCGGCTTGCCTTTGCCGCTTGGCGGCAATTTCGGCTGCGATGGCAGGGTCGATTTCTACGGTGACGCTTTCACTGGTTTGAGCGGCGGGGGCGGTGGTGATATTGATACCGGGCTGACAATCGCTTTTCTCGGGAATGTAGCGTATTCGCGTCAAACCCAGTTTTTTTAGCGTATTAATTTGTTCGTCAGATTTAACCTTGAAACTACCAAACGGAAATGGATGCGCCATCCAATGCATATCTAAATGGATAAAAAGGCCGATTTGCAATTGATCCGGCGTAATAAATAGCGCAGTTTCTTCTTGGTTCATTACTCTGCAAGGCGCAAGCTATGGAATGAGTAATAAGTATGGCTGGTTTTTAGCGTTTATGCTGCGCAAAAAAATGGAAACTCGATGAGCGCATTAATGATTTACCCCCTTGGGGAAACCGCAATGGTGCTGCAGGCAGGGCTTGAGCAGCAGGATCGCTTGATTACCATGGTGCGCCGATTTGACGCCAAGCGCACAACACAGATGTATCAGCTGATTTTGGGGGTGGGCAATATCACATTACGGTTTAACCCTTTGCAACAGCACGCCGCCGCAGCGCTCGAATGGCTACAAATGCAGTGGAGTGAGGCCGAATCCATCGCGCCTTACCAAGGCGTAGTGCATCATATTGAGGTGCAGTATGGTGCTGACGCGGGGCCCGATCTGGATGTGGTCGCGCAGCACTGCCAAATGACGGCGGCGCAAGTCATCGAGGCGCATGCCACGCCCTTGTATCAAGTGTTGTGTATTGGTTTTTTACCCGGTTTTCCCTATCTAGCGGGCTTGCCGACCGCCTTGGCGACGCCACGCCGAGAATCACCTCGTTTGTCGGTTGCAGCGGGCTCGGTCGGCATTGGCGGCGCGCAAACTGGCATTTACCCGTGCGAGAGCCCCGGCGGCTGGCAGTTGATCGGTCGAAGCAAACAGCCATTATTTAACCCGAACGCCGCGCAGCCCTGTTTATTGCAAGCGGGTGATCGGGTGCGTTTTGTCCCCGTGGAGCGTTTATGAAGCCGCTATTGCGTATTTTAAAGGCGGGTTTACAAACCACGGTGCAGGATTTGGGGCGGCCACAAGGCGCAAGCTGGGGATTGCCAGTGGGCGGCGCCGCAGATGGATTTGCGCTGCAATTGGCCAATCTGATGTTGGGTAATCCCTTGGATGCGGCGGTACTGGAAATTACCTTGGGTGGTTTTCAGGCGCAATTTGAACAAACCAGCTCATTTGCGCTGGCAGGCGCTAATTGTCAGGCCACCTTGGACGGGCAATTATTATTACCCAATGCGGTGTATCGGGGCGTCAAAGGGCAGGTGTTGCGATTCATGCCACCCGAGCAAGGTGTGCGTAGCTATCTGGCTTTACCGGGCGGCATTGATGTGCCGCTGCTCTGGGGCAGCCGCTCGACGCTGCTGGCCAGCAAAATCGGCGGGTTTGCTGGGCGAGCATTAAAAAAAGGCGATGTGCTGAGTGCCTTGCGCCGCGACAAATCCCGCAGTCCTTGTGCCGTGGCGATGCCTGAGCGCGGCGAGTTGATCCGTTTTCTGCCTGGCCCACAATGGCTGCAATTGGGGGCGGAAGGGCAAAAATTATTGACCAGCCAAGCTTGGCAAGTTGATATACATAGCAATCGTATGGGCTTGAAAATAAATGCTAGCAAGCTCTTTATGGATATACCCATGGAGATGTCTTCGCATGCCGTCATGGCTGGCACCATCCAATTACCGCCCAATGGCCAGCCGATTATTTTACTGAGCGATGCGCAGGTGACGGGGGGTTACCCCGTGGTGGGGCAGGTGATTCAGGCCGATTTATGGCGTTTGGGTCAATTACGCGCGGGCGAATCAATTCATCTGTTCGCGGTGTCTGAAGACAATGCGCTCGATGCGCTGGCGCGACAGCAGGCTTGGTTTAAGCGCGTAGCCAGCGCTTTGGCAGCACATTCGCTGTGATGGTGGCCGTAGCCTGCTAAACTAGCCAGTATGAAAACGCATATTGATCTTAACGCCGATTTGGGTGAGGGCTATCCGCTTGATGCCGATTTAATGGCGATTATTAGCTCGGCCAATATTGCTTGCGGTGGTCATGCTGGCAATGTCGATAGTATTCGTGCCACGGTGCGCTTGGCGCATCAGCATGGCGTACGCATCGGCGCGCATCCGAGCTATCCCGATCGGGAAGGGTTTGGTCGCAAAAGCATGGCGATGACACCCAGCCAACTGGTGTTTAGCTTAACGGCGCAATTGTGGGCGATTAAGGCGGTGAGTATCGAGGAATGCGTGTCTATTTCCTACGTCAAACCGCATGGCGCGCTATATAACGACGCCGTGCGTGACCCCGAATTGGCGCAACAAATTGCCAATTTGATCCGCGAAATCGACCCCGATCTGGCTTTGATGGGATTAGCGGGCAGCGAGTTGATCAAGGCGGGGCGTGAAGCGGGTTTGCAAGTGATTGAAGAAGGTTTTGCCGATCGCGCCTATCTGCCCGATGGCACTTTAATGCCGCGCGAGCAGGAAGGTGCGGTGCTGCATGATGCCAATGCGGTATTGGTGCAGGCGCTGGAACTCAGTCAGCACGTTGATTCACTGTGTTTGCATGGCGATAATCCGGCCGCACTGGCGCAGGCGATTGCTATTCGGGACGGCTTGCGCAGCGCAGGCATTCGCATTTGCGCTTTTTCCGACCCACGCGATGAGCTGGTGGGGGATTTGCCGCTGGATGCGATGATCGACGACGATTAAGCGATCTGTGCCAGCCAATTAATCAAGCATTCTGATAACAGCGGCTGGGTGCGGTCGCACATCATCGCATGACCCGCCTCGGGCAACATTACCGGCGAAACGCCCCAAGCCTGTGCGGTCATTTGCACATCGCCGTACGGAATAATGCTGTCATCCCCTGCGCCGAGTACCAGCACTGGAAAACTCGGCATTTTGGGCATGTTTTTCCAAAATTGCGGCATCCACAGTTCGGATAGCGCTGCCATAGATTCCAGCTGGGCATGCTGGGCAAAATCGTCAACCACGCTCATGTCGGTGTCTTTGGCAAACAGCAAATGTTGCAACAGTGCTGATTCGGGCTTTTGCGTATGGCCGAGCGCAAAACTCTGCAAACCCATCAGCAAATTGGGGTGTAGCGCCGACATAAAAGTGAGTGAGCCCGATAAGCCATACGGTGGAATGCTGGCCAGTAGCGCCAAGGCCGCCACATCTTGCCGTTCGGCAATGTGCTGCGCCAGATAGCCACCCAGCGAATGGCCAATCAAAACGCAAGGTCGCCCTATGGTGTCGAGCGCGACTTGCACGTCGGCGATGTAGTCATTCATTGTTGCGCTCGCCAGCAGCATCGCGCCGTCACTGTTGCCATGGCCGCGCAGGCTGAGCGCGTAGCTTTCCCAACCTGCGGTCGCCAAATCTTGTTGCACCTGTTGCCAGCACCAAGCGCCAGCAAATGCGCCGTGCAGTAATAAAATCGGAGGCCGAGTGCTTGGGCTTGCTGCATTCACGTGGATCAGTTCGAGCTGCAAAGGCATGAGGTTTTCCGCTTTAGGGCTTACGTTTTGGGGTGAGGGGTTCAAGGCCATCTGCCGCTTGCATCGCGCGCGTGAGTCGTTGGCCTAAGGCGGGCAAATCGACGCTGTGCTGGCTGGCTAATTGACGGCAGCGTTGCTGTAATAAACGCGGCGCAGGCAGTCGAGATTGATTAAAACCATAGACGATTCGATTGGCGCAGCCATCGGCACCGATGGCGATCGCTGCGCCGTCAAAAATCGTGCGGATGCGTGAATAATAACTCTCAAAACGCTTATCGCTGCCCCACAAATTCACCACCAAAATGCCAGCGGGGCTCAATTGTGCGCGGCATTGATCGAAAAACACCGTGCTAGCCAGATCTTCTGGCATCCCTTGTGGGCCGTAGGCGTCGATCAACAGCGTATCAAACTGCGTTGTGGTGCGTGCTAGCCAGTGTGCGCCATCGGCGCATTGAATCCGCAGGCGCGGGCTGGTGCTGGGGATTAAAAAATGAGGGCCCAGATCAATGACACGCTGATCGATCTCGGCCACTTCAATCTGGCTCTCGGGCAAATAATGGTGGCAGTATTTCGCCAACGAACCTCCGCCCAAACCTATCATGCCAATCTTATGGGTATATTCTTGCATTAAACAAAAACCGAGCATTGCACGCGTATACCCGAGGATTAATTCATTGGGTTGCGTGCGCTTCATCCGGCTTTGCACCGTCGCTAGATCAAACATGAGCGAGACTTCATCGCCTTCGTCGTAAACAAAAGGTTTACCGGTTTCGGTTTCGGCGAGCATCGCGGCGAAGGTGTCGGCAAAGCTGGTGTGAATGTTGTTACTGGAAGTCACGCAAAACCCTAGTTTGGTCAATGTTATATCTGATAGGGGGTCTAAACTGAATCAGTTCCCCTGTCGAGTCAAAGAAATGATCGCCGTTTTGGAAGCCCAGCGTGCAGGATTATTCAAGCGCCAACACATCTTACCCAATTTAATCGCTGGGGTGGTGGTTGGTGTGGTGGCCTTACCGCTGGCGATGGCGTTTGCAATCGCCAGTGGCGCCAAGCCAGAACAGGGGATTTATACCGCACTGATTGCTGGTTTGGTCGTTGGTTTATGCGGCGGGTCGCGCGTGCAAATCGCGGGGCCGACCGGCGCTTTTATCGTGATTCTGGCCGCGATTACCGCGCAACACGGCATTGTGGGGCTGGAAATTGCCACGATGATGGCGGGCGTGATTTTGCTACTGATGGGGGTGGCCAAGCTCGGTGGCGTGATCAAATTTATCCCTGCACCGGTCATTGTTGGGTTTACCGCTGGGATAGGCGTGATTATCTGGCTGGGGCAATGGCCAGCTTTTTTTGGTCTACCTACGCCTACTGCGACGCATTTTCATGAAAAGCTCTGGGTCTTGTTGCAGTCTTTGACGCATCTGCATTGGGCGACGACGGCGCTGGCGGCGTTGGGTTTGGCGGTGCTGCTGATTACGCCCAAAGTGAAATACCTCAATCGCCTGCCGGCGCCATTGATTGCGATGTTGCTAGTGACGCTCATTCAATATTTCGCTCAGTTTGCGGGCGTGAAAACGATAGGCTCGGCCTTTGGCGGTATTCCACAAGGCTTGCCCGCTTTTGCGTGGCCTGAAATTACGCTGGCGCGTTTAATTGAATTAATTGGCCCTGCATTTACCATCGCCATGTTGGGGGCGATTGAGTCGCTCCTTTCGGCCGTGGTGGCTGATGGTATGGCAGGGACGCGACACGACTCAAATCAAGAGCTGATCGGGCAGGGCTTGGCCAATATGGTGATCCCCCTGTTTGGCGGTTTTGCCGCGACGGGGGCGATTGCACGCACGGCGACGAATATCCGCAATGGCGGTAATAGCCCATTGGCTTCGGTGATTCATTCAGTCACTTTATTGCTGATCTTGCTCTTTCTGGCGCCTTTGGCTGCGCATATTCCGCTGGCGGTGCTGGCGGCCATTTTATTTATCGTGGCGTGGAATATGAGTGAGGTGAAGCATTTTTTCTATATGCTCACCCATGCGCCGCGTGCCGATGTGGCCATTTTGCTGATTACGTTTTTTCTTACGGTGTTTGCGGATTTGGTGGTGGCCGTCAATATCGGCGTGATTCTGGCGACGATGCATTTCTTGCGGCGAATGTCGATGTCGGTCGAGGTTGCGCCGCAAGATGAAAAAACCTTGGCGATGGATTTACTCAGCCAAGGCTTGATGAAATTGCCCACCGGGGTGCTGGTGTATTCGATCGAAGGGCCATTTTTCTTTGGTGCGGTAGAAAACTTCCAGCGCGTGCTGCACGACACGCATACCGACCCGAAAGTGCTGATTATTCGCTTACTGCGCGTACCCTTTATGGATATGACCGGGCTGCAAACGCTAGATGAAGTGGTTGCCAGCTTGCAAGAGCGGGGGGTGGTGGTGATCTTGTGCGAGGCCAACGAGATGGTTAGTACCAAATTAGCTCGCTCGGGCGTCGTCGAGACCTTGAAAGCTGAAAATCTGCTGCCGACTTTTGCGGCCGCCATTTGCCGAGCGGATGCGGTTTGCCAATAAGCGAGCTGCTTTGCCTGCTGCGTTCAGTCAAATGTTTAGTCAAATCAAATAATCAGAAATAAATCAGGTTTTGGCATGGCTTGGGCGGCTCTCACCCTATCAGCGCTGCGGCGCGCAAGGTAGAATTGCGTTTTGCTTTAAGAAGTCCTCGGCGCATATGCAATCATCTCTTCCTTCTCATCCGATTGGTGTTTTTGATTCTGGCGTTGGTGGCCTCACGGTGGTGCGTGCCTTGATGGACAGACTGCCGTTTGAAAATATCATCTATTTCGGCGATACGGCGCGCGTACCTTATGGCGTAAAGTCCGTTGCAACGATTGAGCATTACACCCAGCAAATCGCTGACTTTCTGCAGCAACAACAAGTCAAAATGTTGATTATTGCCTGCAATACCATGGCGGCAGTGGCGGCAGATAAAGTGCGAGCCAGCGCCAAGGTGCCGGTGCTGGATGTTATCGAAGCGGGCGCGAAAAACGCGGTAGCGCAAACCAAAACCGGCGGGATAGGTGTAATCGGTACGCCAACAACGATTAACTCAAACGCCTACGCCCGCGCGATTCATCAGCTCAATCCTGCTTCGCGTGTCTACTCACAAGCTTGCCCATTATTTGTGCCGCTGGTCGAAGAGGGCTGGCTCGATCATGCGGTGACGCGTCTAACCGCGCAGGAATATTTAAAGCCTGTGTTTGTCGAGTCGATTGATACGCTGGTGCTGGGTTGCACGCATTACCCGCTGATCAAGCCATTGCTGCTTGATGTGTGTGGTAATCGTATGCAGCTGGTGGATTCGGCTTTATCGATTGCCGATCAAACGGCCGATATTTTGCAAAGCAGCGGTTTGGCCAATCCGGCGCATACGATGCCCGAATATCGTTTTGTCGTAACCGATCTGCCGGTCAAATTCCAAACCATTGGTGAGCGTTTCCTGGGGCGTAGCTTAGGTAAAATTGAACTAACCCAGCTCTAAACACCTAAAAGCGCCAAAAATACCAAAGCCCGATAAAAACATCGGGCTTTGCTTTGCGTACAATATGCGAATTGGTTTTCAGGCGACGTGGCGGCGCGATTGTTGGCGGTCAAACAAAATGCATTCGATAGCCTCACGCATTGAGTGCGCTTTAAAGACTGAAAAAGCACTGGGTTTTTGCGTGATCAATTCGTGCAACCCTTTTTCTAGGGTTTCTAGGTCGCGATCTGGCAGCTCATACAGCCAGTCATAAGGTGCGGCACCGTAGCTTGGTCGATTCATGATAAAACCTCTTTCATTCCTATGTCATTGCTATTCAAAATTAAAGCAAGATGTGCCTGATGTGAAGCTGATATAGACAAAAGGTAATACCAGTTGATTGTTGTAAGTATTTGTTTGGCTGGTGTTTTATACGCTGCATCCACGCAGGGAGTTTGACCATGTTATATGGTGCAACAGTGATTTTTATTGCGCTCTTTGCCGGTGAGGCACTGGTGAGGTTGGCGCATATTCCGATTCCCGGCCCGGTGTTGGGTATGCTGTTATTGACCTTGCTGGCGCTGTTTCGGCGTGGCATTGACCGACGAGTGGCGCATTTTTCGACGAGCTTACTGCGCTATCTGGCGCTGCTGTTTATCCCTGCAGGAGTCGGATTGATGACCTTGGGCGATAAAATCAGTCAGCATGGCATTGCCTTATTGCTGACGATCGTCTTCTCGACCTTGATTACCATGGGGGTGACGGGTTTGTTGCTGCAATATCTACTCAAACGAAAAGCGCTGCAAGCCCAAGCCGAGACTCAAAAGGAGTTGCCATGAGTCTCAATTGGGCCCAGATCTGGATGCAAATTAATGATATTCCGGCGATCTGGCTGGCGGTAACGCTGGCGGCTTTTGCGGTGAGTGATGCGATCCATATTCGGGCATACAATTTTCCACTGTTGCATCCGGTGCTCATCAGCGTGTTGATGATTATTGCCCTACTCAATCTCACTGGGGTTAGCTATCAAACTTATTTTGACGGCGCGTATCCGATTCACCTGCTGCTTGGCCCTGCGACGGTGGCTTTGGCTGTGCCCTTGTATGCCAATTTGCAGCGCATTCGCGATTATATCGGGCCATTATTGATAGCATTGGGGGTTGGCTCGGTGGTGGGGATTTTTGCCGGATTGCTGATTGGGCATCTGTTGGGGCTTTCTCCGCTTAGCTTGATTTCCATTGCGCCCAAATCAGTGACGACGCCGATTGCGATGGCGCTGGCGCAACATGCGGGCGGTAATGTGTCGTTGGCTGCGGGTGTGGTGATTTTAACGGGCATTTGCGGCGCCATTTTAGCGACGCCACTGTTTCAATTGCTGCGCATTAAAGATGAAGTTGCCCAAGGCTTTGCGATGGGCATGGGCGCGCATGGGGTGGGAACTTCGCGCGCGATTCAGATGTCCGAAACGACAGGTGCTTTTGCCGGCTTGGCAATGGGCTTAAATGGGATATTGACTTCGCTGATCTTGCCCTTGATGCTCAGCATTTGGTTTTATTTTTTCTCATGAGTTACAAATTACTTCACCGAGTAGGGCTGTGAATTGAGCACTGTACAGTTCAGAAATAAAGCAGGTAAGCTGGCGGCATGAAACCACTGCGCGCCATTTTGCTGATCTTGATGTGTATCGCCATACCGTTTAACGCGGCGTTTGCCCAGTTGCAACTTGGCACACAGCAAGGCACTGTGCCGCCCGTGGCACAAGCCGATTGCCACTCTACGCCTCAGCATCAGGTTCGCAATGCTTGCTCGGAGCCACATCTACACCACGGCTTATTTCAGCAAAGCCAGCTGCATATGCATAGTGACCTTAGTAAGCCCGATTGCATTAAAGCTTGTCAGGCCATGCCGACTTCGGTCATTTTTAGCAGTACTGCGATTATTTCCACCCCATTTCATGCCGTCTTGACGGCTCCTGCTGTGATTGCGTTCAGTAGCCTGAGCATTTCTCCGCTCGAAGACCCTCCGCGTTTTACCGCCTAAATACCCCTGTTTCTCCCCGTTTGAATTTGACCTGCTGGGCAGGGGTGCGACCAAAACATTTAGCCTCTGCGGTGTTGGTTGGCGCTTTGCCGCCAGCGCATCGCGACGTTAATGTTCGCCGTGCCCGCCTAGCGGCAGATTGCGCGCTTGAGGATTGTTTCTTCAGTCTTTGCTCAAGCTGCGTCTACAGTGAATTTATCTCTAGGAATGAAAATGAAAAAATGGCTTGCAGTATTCATGATGGCTTTTGTGGCTTCGCCTAGTTGGGCTGCAGTTGCGGCGACTTTATATAAAGACCCCAATTGCGGTTGTTGCGAAGAATATGTGAAATATCTCAATGCTCATGGCTTTGCGGTGAAAGCGGTGAACTCCAGCAATATGAGTGCGATTAAACAGCAATATGGCTCGGATAAGCTAGCCAGTTGCCACACGATGCGTGTTGGTCAGTACACGGTAGAAGGGCATGTACCTGTGGCGGCGATTCAGAAAATGCTCAAAGCGCAGCCCAAGATCACAGGCATTAGCGTGCCGGGTATGCCCGCCAATTCACCGGGGATGGGGCCAGAAGTCAAAGGAACGTTGAAAGTTTATGTATTAAACCAAAGCGAGAAACCGCAGCTGTTTTCGATTGAGTAAAGGGTATGTGCGTTTAGATATTTAATACTCTAATTTTGAGTTAAATACAGTGGGTGGGTATGTGTGGCGGTCTGCGTTACAGTGGCCGCGAAGTACCCAGCTCCAGAGGACAAAATAATGAATCGTCGACATTTTTTACTCAATGCGTCTGCCTTGGGTTTTAGTAGCATGCTGGCGCCCTTGGCGTGGGCTGAAGGTGAGCATGCTGATCATATGATGCATATGAATCACGGCGGTGGCGCCAGTGATGGGATGGCGGGTTTAAAAGTCGTGCCCGACATGCCCTTATTGCCAGAAACGGCGTTGCCAGCAGGGCGGCCGCATCGCGCGCTGGCGCGCTTGGCAAATACGGCCAAACAGCGTGGCGTGGTGAAGGCGACCCTCACCGCCGCAGCGCACGATGTTGAACTAGTAGCAGGTCAAACCACGCCGATGTGGCTGTATAACGGTCAAGTGCCCGGCCCGCTGATCGAGGCCTTCGAGGGTGATCGGGTTGAAATCCGTTTTATCAATCAGCTGGCGCAGCCGTCAACCATCCACTGGCACGGCATGCCTGTGCCGCCTGATCAGGATGGCAACCCGCAAGATGCGGTGCCTGCGGGGGGCGAGCGGCTTTATCAATTTACGCTGCCCAAAGGTAGCGCGGGTACGTATTGGTATCACCCGCATCCGCATGGTGACACGCCCGAGCAAGTGTATCGCGGTTTGGCTGGCTTATTTATTGTGCGGGCCAAAGATGACCCGCTATTGAGCTTTAGCGAGCAGCATTGGGTGATTTCCGATTTGAAACTCGATGCTGAAGCGAAAATCCCCGATAACACCGCCAACGACTGGATGAATGGGCGCGAGGGGCAATTTGTACTGATTAACGGCCAGCATCAGCCTGTGATGAATATTTTGGGGCGACAACGTATTCGGATTTGGAATGCCTGCAGCGCGCGCTATTTGCGTCTGGCGATCCCTGGCCAGAAATTGACTTTGGTGGGCACCGACGGCGGCTTATTAGAAAAGCCAGAAATCGTGCCCGAAGTGCTGTTGGTGCCTGGGCAAAGGGTGGAAATATTGCTGGGTGACGGTAAAGCCCAGCATGCCGAGTTGAAAGCGCTGATTTATGATCGGCAAAAAATGGGGCGGGTTGCCCCCGAAGTGGAGCGTACCCTCGCTAAACTGCAATTTAATACCGGTGCAGTACCCAATACGCCGAAATTGCTGCGAAAAATCAGCGATCCGGGCAAGGCGACTGCGCTGAAAAAAGTTGAATTTAGCGAAACCATGAGCATGGAAAACGGCCAACATACGATGTCGTTTATGGTCAATGGCAAGATCTACGACATGGATCGTGTGGACTTGATCAGCAAGGCCGGTGAGGTGGAAATTTGGCAGATTTTCAATAACTCACACATGGATCACCCTTTCCATTTGCATGGCACGCAATTTATCGTGCTCGATAGCGAACTGGAAGGAAAACGCCAAAATGCGCCATATCGCGCGTTGCACGACACAGTGAATTTGCGCCCGTATGAGACTTTACGCATCAAAGTGGTACAGCATGATAAAGGTCTGCGGATGTTCCATTGCCATATTTTGGAGCATGAAGGGCAGGGCATGATGGCGCAGGTGAAGGTTATATAAATGATGGCAGAGCAATTGAGATGTTTAGTCGCAATTGCTCTGTTCATATTGATGGGTATATTGCTGAGTATATTTAATTTAAATAGATCTTGGCTTATACCTCTATGCGAAGAGGTGTTGTAGCTCCATTGGGCAGAATGGGTCTATAGCGGCTAGGACAGAAATATATAGCCTTGCAAATGTAAGATTTACAAGGTTTATCGTACTTCTTGGGACCTGTGGGAGGGCGCGGACGCATCACGGCTAAGGTGTGGCTGTTTTTTCAGGGCTCTACTGGCTTTGGGGATAAGCTGAAATTAAATGCGCCTTGTTTCTCTCTGATTTTTCTAATTCGAGTCTCGTGTTGGGACTGATTTTGTGCTCAAGATAAATTGCGAATTTACACGTTCAGTTATCTGGGGGGGGGCTTGGTTGTTTTGTCCAAATTAAGAATTTGAAAATTTCTACTTATGGTTCTTTTTGGGGGCTATGTTCAAGATAACGAAGGTAGTTCGCGGTGGCTTTTTGCGGGAAAGACAAAATGAAAAAAGCCCCTAAAACCTAGTAAATACGTGGCTTTAGGGGCTTTTCTACTTGTCCTGCAAAATACTTGTGGTGCGCAACACGAGACTCGAACTCGCACGCCTTGCGGCACAGCGACCTCAACGCTGCGTGTCTACCAATTCCACCAATCGCGCACTAATCTGAATTGCTAATGAGGTATGCAATTCATGAGGTGGCGAATATTAACGAATATTATCGAGCTTGTCTAGCCTTGTTTGAAAAATAACGTTTTGTCGTGATCAGACTTGATGCACGTTAAAAGCGCAGTCACACTCTCGCTATAGACTGTATGACAACTTACTTTGGAGGTCGTAATGAGCACTAAAGCCCGTTTCGTGGTGAACGCCCGAGCTAGTAGTAAATTGCCTGAAGCTTTGCGTAGCAATGATGGTATTCGCCAGGCTTTGAAAGCTGCGGATGAATATTTCCCATTGCTGTTGATTTTGGATGATCAACAACTCGAATTGCTCAAGCAATGCTCTAAAACACTGGCGAGCCATTTGGTGCCAGGCAGCGTGGTTGATGTGTCTTTGCAGTTTGCTGACCTGTGCGAGGTTTCCAGCGAATTATTCAAAGAAGTAAAAGATGTTCGCAAAAAAGTGAAGGGCATCGTCAGCGATCACG
This sequence comes from Chitinibacter bivalviorum, assembly GCF_013403565.1. NCBI lineage: Bacteria > Pseudomonadati > Pseudomonadota > Betaproteobacteria > Neisseriales > Chitinibacteraceae > Chitinibacter > Chitinibacter bivalviorum. Next base: position 203,183 of record NZ_CP058627.1, read on the forward strand.
AAGAAGAGTTGGAAAGCGATCACGTAGGTGCACTGCAGTATGTCAGCGAATTCCGCTCTGAAATGGGCCCAGCGCTGGCTAAATCGATTGTATTGCGCCGCTTTGCCAATCGCGTCGATGCGGTATTGTTGGCACAGATTCAATATTCGGCTGAGAACGTCGAAATCGAGTTGCACATTACTGAAGAGCAATAATCCAGTTTGATGAGGCCTCCACGCGCAGAGCAGGGCTTTCCCGCGATGCAGGAATGTTGGCGGCGTAAAGCATCAAGGGGCTTCAATTTATTAAGCCACCAGAAAAAAGCCCCGATTCAATCGGGGCTTTTTCTTTGGGGTATTGCTGCTTAGCCTAGGAAAGCTCTGGCGTTGCGGAACATACGCATCCATGCGCCATCTTCTTCCCAATCGCTTGGGTGCCAGCTGTTTTGCACGGTGCGGAATACGCGCTCTGGGTGCGGCATCATGATGCTAAAGCGACCGTCTGCCGTGGTCACGCCAGCGATGGCTTCTGGGCTACCGTTTGGATTCAGCGGATAGGCTTGCGTTGGCTTGCCGTGGCTGTCTACATAGCGCATTGCCACCAGTGCTTTGCTGATGTCGCCTTGCTGGCTAAAGTTCGCAAAACCTTCACCATGGCTCACTACAACCGGCATTTGGCTACCGGCCATGCCGTTGAAGAACAATGATGGCGATTTTGGCACTTCAACCGTCACAAAGCGCGCTTCAAACTGCTCACTCTGATTGCGAGTGAATTTTGGCCAGTGCTCTGCCCCCGGGATGATGCCAGACAAGTTAGCCATCATCTGGCAACCATTACACACGCCCAAACCGAAAGTATCGGTGCGGTTGAAGAAGGCTTCAAACTGCGCACGTGCTGAGGCATTAAACAGAATCGATTTCGCCCAGCCTTCGCCTGCGCCCAATACGTCGCCGTACGAGAAGCCACCACAAGCAGCCAGACCCATAAAGTCGGCCAATTGGACGCGGCCAGCGATCACGTCGCTCATGTGCACGTCGACCGCGCTAAAGCCTGCGCGGTTGAATGCTGCGCCCATTTCGATATGACCGTTAACGCCTTGCTCACGCAATACCGCAACGCGTGGTTTAACGCCTTTGGCGATGTAAGGCGCAGCGATGTCGTCGGATGGATTGAACGTGAGTTTAGCAAACAAACCTTTGTCGTTTTTGTCGCTAATGCGCGCGTATTCAGCGTCAGCGCATTCAGGGTTGTCGCGCAGGCGCTGGATTTGCCAGCTGGTTTTGCTCCAGGCCTGTTGCAGGCTGACACGTTGTTCGTCAAGCAGCATGCGATTGCGCTTTTTGATTTTCAGCTTGTCGTCGTTATTGGTGGTACCAATCACATGCAATTCACCCGCCAAATGGGCATGCATAAATGCGGCGATCACAGCCGCTGTGTCGCTGCGACGAACTTGCAAGACCGCGCCCAACTCTTCGTTGAACAATACGCCCATCACGCGACCATTTTCAGCGCGCGCCACGTCTTCTGGCGTGATTTCATCTTGCTGGCGTTGACGCACGCGGCGGTCAATACACAGCTCGTCGATTTCCAATGTCACGCCGCAATGGCTGGCGAACATCATTTCAGTAATGGTCGCGAGCAAACCACCGTCAGAGCGGTCATGGTAAGCCAGCAATTTGCCATCCGCATTGAGCTTTTGTACGGTCGCGAAGAACGACTTCAGGTGATCCACGCTCACTACATCCGGCGCCCAATTACCGATTTCCCCGTGAACTTGTGCCAGCGCAGAGCCGCCAAGACGGCATTTGCCCGTGCCCAAATCGATCAAGATCAGGTCGGTGTCGATGCCTGTTACGAGTTGTGGCGTAAGCGTTTTGGTAACGTCTGTAACTGGCGCAAAACCAGAAATAATAAGTGACAGCGGTGCCACAACGGATTTGTCGCCATCTTGATCTTTCCAGACCGTTTTCATCGACAGCGAATCTTTACCGACTGGAATCGAAACACCCAATTCACGGCATAGATCAAGGCCTACGGCTTTGACGGTGTCGTACAGATTCGCGTCTTCACCGGGGTGGCCCGCAGGTGCCATCCAGTTGGCAGAGAGCTTCACATCGCCCAATTTAGCAATCGGTGCAGCGGCCAAGTTGGTGAGTGCTTCACCCACGGCCATGCGACCAGAAGCAGGGGCAGAAATCAATGCCAGAGGGGTACGTTCACCCATCGCCATTGCTTCGCCTTGTAGCGTGTTATACCCCATGGTAGTAACCGCAACGTCGGCTACCGGAATTTGCCATGGGCCAACCATTTGATCGCGAGCGGTGTAGCCGCCAACGGTACGATCGCCGATGTTAATCAAGAATGATTTATCGGCCACTGAAGGCAATTGCAATACTTTATACAGCGATTCTTTCAAGTCGAGCGCTGACGAATCAAAAACCTTGAGTTCTGGTTTGATGCGTGTCACGTCGCGCGTCATTTTTGGAGGCTTGCCGAGCAATACATCCATCGGCATATCCACTGGCTTATTGCCAAAGTGTGGATCTTCCACGGTCAGGTGACGCTCGTCGGTGGTATGGCCGATCACGGCAAATGGGCAACGCTCACGCTCGCAAATGGCTTCGAAAGTCAGCAAGTCATTCGGGTGAATGCCGAGCACATAACGCTCTTGCGATTCATTAGACCAGATTTCTTTCGGCGCCATGCCGCGCTCTTCGATATTTACTTTGCGCAAGTTAAATACCGCGCCCATGCCTGCGTCGTTCACCAACTCTGGGAAGGCGTTCGAAATGCCGCCTGCGCCCACGTCGTGAATCGATTGGATTGGGTTTTTATCGCCCAGCTGCCAGCAGCGATCGATCACTTCCTGACAACGACGTTCCATTTCTGGGTTGCCGCGCTGTACTGAGTCAAAGTCCAGATCCGCTGCGTTCGAGCCGGTATCCATCGAAGATGCTGCGCCGCCGCCCATCCCGATCAGCATGCCTGGGCCGCCGAGTTGAATCAGCAATGAGCCATCAGGCAAGCCGTTTTTGGTCACGTGCGCGTCGTTGATATTGCCCAAGCCGCCCGCGATCATGATCGGTTTGTGGTAGCCACGACGCTCGCCGTTCACGTCCAATTCAAACGTACGGAAATAGCCAGCCAAGTTTGGACGGCCAAATTCATTATTAAATGCCGCCGCGCCAATCGGGCCTTCGATCATGATATCGAGCGCCGAAGCGATGCGGTCTGGCTTGCCGTAGGCTGGGCTTTCCCAGTCTTGCACGTAGCCTGGCAAATTCAGATTAGAAACGGTAAAGCCACAGAGGCCGGCTTTCGGTTTTGAACCACGGCCCGTTGCACCTTCGTCACGAATCTCGCCGCCCGAGCCGGTTGCTGCGCCTGGGAATGGAGAAATTGCCGTTGGGTGATTGTGCGTTTCCACTTTCATCAGAATGTGGGTTTTTTGTTTTTCGAACGTGTATTCCGCGCCATGGCTAGCAGGGAAGAAACGCTCGATTTCTGCGCCTTCGATCACCGACGAGTTGTCCGAATACGCGACCACCGTGCCTTCAGGTGCGGCTTTATGCGTTTCGCGGATCATGCCAAACAAGCTGTAGTCTTGCGCTTGGCCATCGATGATGAAGTTGGCGTTAAAGATTTTGTGACGGCAATGCTCAGAGTTAGCTTGAGCGAACATCGTCAATTCAACGTCGGTTGGGTTACGACCGAGTTTGTTGAAGTTTTCAACCAGATATTCAATTTCGTCGCTCGACAGGGCCAGACCATATTCGATATTGGCTTGTTCCAGCGCCGCTTGACCGCCGCCGAGGATGTCGACCGATTTGAGCTCAGTAGGCTCAAAGTGTCGGAATAATTCATTGCCTGCCGCCAAGCCATCGAACACTTGCTCGGTCATACGGTCATGGATCAGTGGCAACAGAATGTTTTTTTCTGCGGTAGAGAGTGTCGCGCCATCGGCTTTGGTGGCGTACACGGCCATGCCGCGTTCAATGCGAGCGATTTTGCCGTCGAGGCCACAGTGCAATGCGATATCGCTGGCTTTCGATGACCATGGCGAGATAGTGCCCAAACGTGGCAAGACCAGAATCGGTGTGCCTACGGCCAATTGAGCCTGGGCTGGTTCGCCGTAGCTCAAAATGCGCTCAAGTACCGCTGTATCGTCTGCCGATAAGCTGGCGAGCTCGGCAGCTAATTCGGCGAAGTGCCAATACTCAGCGTAGAGGTTGACAGTCAGACCTTGCGCGGCGAGCGCAGATGCTAATTTTTCAATCCGGAACGGCGAGAGCGCGGTACCGCCGCGTAGTTGGAGCACATTGGCCATGTCTTTGGAACCCAGAATTGTGGCAATAAGTACGTAATCATACCGAAAAATGGCGGACTCTAGGAGAAAGAAAGTGACTTTGCATGGCCAAAAGTAGGGGGTAAAGCGCTCGCTCTTGCACGAAGCTTCCTCGTATCTGGCGAGGGTGATGGGCTAGGAAATGAGGATAGTGCCAAGAATAGCGCTGCTTGTTTGTGGGTATATCGATGTAAGCTCTTTAATTATTGGTCTACATGGATATACCTGTACTCAATTGGCTTGGGTTGCGCTGTTTGGCTTGCCGGCGAAATGCGCTGGGCGTTTGGCCTTGTCGCTCGCTAAACTGTTGATAAAAATGACTAATGCAGGGGTAGCCGCTTTGGCTGGCAATCCAGTCGATGCCACGATCCGTTGTTAGCAATAAATTGCTGGCATGGGCGATGCGCAGTCGAGCGAGTTCTTGGCTAAAGCTCGATTGCATTTGCTGGGCAAAAAGGCGCTTTAAGGTGGTGGCGCTGCAATTGGCGATCTGGGCGAGCTCATGCAGCGAAATGGGCTGCAAATAATGAGTTTGCAAATGGGTCATGGCTTTGATCAGGCGTCGATCAGGGTCGATTTGTGTCACTTCGCCAGCAATAAATCGGGCGGCGATGTCTTTTTCCAACTCAGCCAGAATATCGAGTAGGGCAGTCAGCCGCCGTAGGCCGTGTAATTCATGCAGTTTGGCCAGACGCGGCGCGACATATTGTGTGCAACTCGGGCTAAAAATAACGCCTTGCCGAATTTGGCCTAGCCATTGGCATAAATGTCGTAGCTCGGGCATGCCGTGCTCGGCCAGTGAGACCAGCCAGTCGAGGCGAAAAAGCACCACCTGTAATTCAATCGCTTGGCCATCACTGCGCGATGGCGCTTGCCAGCTGTGCGGTTGATTGGGCGCGACCAGCGCTAGATCACATTCGGAAAATTGTTCGACATCGCTACCGATGTGTCGTTGACCATTGGCGCCGAGCGTGAGGGTGAGCTCGTACTCAGGATGAAAGTGAAAACTGAACGGAATATGCTCGGCAATATGATGGTTGAGTCGCCATGCGTGCCCTTGCGAATTGCCTATCCATTCCCTTATCAGCATTGCGTTCTCCTTTTGGGCTGATTGTATGCTTTATTGGGCTAATAGTGGATAAAAAGGCCGTTGGGCAAGGTATAACTAAGTTCAGCAAGTGTGGGCGCATCATCCTAACGACAGCGCGCAGGCAGTGCTTGGCATTCCAAGTGCTGCACTTCTACACTGTCAGGATTAAGTGCAGGACCCGACTAACCAATCGAAGGGATACTAAGAATGAATAAGCCAGCTGGTGCGCATTTAAAATTAACATGGGCATGCAAAACCAATGCCCATAATGGCGATAACTTCCTTGCCGAATTAACGCTGACCAATCTATCTGATCAGTCATTGCCTGCATCGGGCTGGGCGATTTATTTCAATACTTGCCGCAAAATCAAACCTGAAACGGTATCGGGTAATGTGCATGTGACCCATGTGAATGGCGATTTTTGGAGCTTAGAGCCCAAAGCTGATTTTGGGGTATTGCAATCGGGCGAGACCCGCACTTTTGCCTACGAAGGCTTATTCTGGGTCATCAGCGAAACCGACGCGCCTTTGGGCTTTTATATTGTGTACGACGTGGGTACGCCAAACGCCAAAATGGAAACCATCGGCGACCCAGTGATTGCCGAGTTTGCTACGCCAGCACAGCGTAACCGCAAGTCTGACGATGCCGTTGCTTTAAGCACACCGGCTCAAACATTTGAAGAAAACCAAGGCCTGAGCCTGTTGGCGACTGATGCTATCAGCAAAATCACGCCAACTCCGCTCAGCTACCTAGCTGGCCAAGGCCAATTTAGCATTGCTAAAGATACGTTGATTGTTCATTCGGCTGATTTGGCTAATGAAGCTGCCTTTTTGCAATCGAGCTTACTCGATGTCAGTGGTGTGGTGTTGCAACGCGCGGCGATTACGCCAGCGGGTGCGGCAAGCATCAAACTGCAAATCGGCGCTGTGAAAGTGAACGATACCTTGGCGCCGAACGAAGCGTATCAGCTTGACGTTAGCGCCGCAGGCATCGTGATTACAGGCGCTTCGGCTGCCGGCGTGTTCAATGGTATTCAAAGCTTGCGTCAATTGCTGCCGGTTGAGGCTTACCTCAATCCACAAGCCAAATTGAATGTGGCAGCTTGTCAGGTTATCGACGCGCCACGTTTTGCCTATCGCGGTATGCATCTGGATGTGGGTCGTAACTTCACCAGCAAAGATACGATTTTGCGCTTGCTTGAATGCATGGCGCTGTACAAGCTGAATCAATTCCATTTCCACCTTACCGACGATGAAGGCTGGCGCGTTGAAATTCCTAGCTTGCCCGAGTTGACTGAGATTGGTAGCCAACGTGGCTACACAGCGGATGAGACCGATAACCTCGTGCCTTGCTTTGGCTCGGGTGGCGATGTGGCTGGCGAGGCGGGGAGTGGCTTTTACAGCAAAGCCGATTTTATCGAGATTCTGAAGTTTGCCACGGCACGCCATATTGAAGTCGTGCCCGAAATTGACGTACCAGGTCACGCGCGTGCCGCGATTAAAGCGATGAATGTGCGTTATACGCGTTTGATGGCACAAGGTCGTGAAGCTGAAGCGAAGCAATACCTGTTGTGTGATTTCAACGATGCGTCGGTGTACGAGTCTGTGCAGCTCTGGCACGACAATGTGATCTGCATTGCGCAAGAGTCTTGCTACAACTTCATCGAAACCGTCTTGGATGATTTGAAGGCGATGTTTATCGAGGCGGGCGCGCCATTCACCACCATGCACACCGGTGGCGACGAAGTGCCGCACGGCGTGTGGGAGCAATCGCCTGTTTGCCAAGCCTTTATGAAAGAGCAAGGCATGAGCTCGATTGTTGAGTTGCAAAACTACTTCTTGGCGCGCTACCGCGATTTGCTGAAAAAACACGGCTTGGTATTTGGCGGCTGGGAAGAAATTGCGCTGGTGAAACAGGAAGTCAACGGCGCGCATGTCCATGGCCCGAATCCAGAATTTGTGAACGCCAATTTCCGCCCTTATGTGTGGAATAACGTGTGGGGCTGGGGTCAAGAAGACTTCGCTTACCAATTGGCCAATGCGGGTTACAAAACCGTATTGTCGAACGTCACGAATCTGTATTTCGATCTTGCCTACAACAAAGATCCGCTGGAGCCTGGCTACTACTGGGGCGGCTTTATCGAAACGCGAGGTGCGTTTGAATTTGTGCCGCTCGACATTTTCACTACCGCGACAGTGAATCTGATGGGTCAGCCGCTGGATAAAGACAATATCGCCAGCAAAGTGCGTTTAACGCCAGAAGGCACCAAAAACATCATCGGTATCCAAGGCCAACTGTGGGCGGAAAACATTCGCAACCGTGGTCGTCTGGAATACTTGGCGATGCCACGTACGATTGCTTTGGCCGAGCGAGCTTGGGCGAAAGATCCTGCTTGGACATCCATCGCTGATGCGGCTGCGCGTCAGACTAAGATCGATGCGGATTGGAACGAATTTGCCAATCGCTTGGGTCAGCGCGAGTTAGCTCGCCTGGATGGCTTTGTGGGTGGATACGGCTACCGTATTCCATTGCCAGGCGTGAAAATCGTTGATGGCAAATTGCACGCCAATGTATCGGCTCCAGGCTTGGTGATTCGCTTTACGAGCGATGGCTCTGATCCAACGCCAGCTTCTGCTGCGTACACAGCGCCAGTGGCGGTGAGCGGTACAGTCAAAGTCGCGGTATTTAGCAGTACTAACCGCCGTAGCCGGATTGTGACGGTTTAACTTAGCTGTTTAAATAAAAAAGCCTCGCAATGCGAGGCTTTTTTATTGCTCAATAGATTGGCTTTAAGCGAGTCGGTTGTAGCCCGGAAGGGTTAGAAAATCGACAAATTCGTTGCTGGTTGTAATCTGATCAAACAGCTTGGCGGCTTCAGCGAGTGTGGCGCTGTAGCGCCCTTGTTGTTCGATTTTGGCAACTTCTTCAGGAAGCCAAGCGCGGAATAATTCCACCGTCACTTTGCGTCCATCATCGAGTACGCCTTTGCTCGAGCGTATCCATTGCCAGATTTGCGAGCGACTGATTTCGGCGGTGGCCGCGTCTTCCATCAGGTTGTGAATCGGTACGCAGCCCATGCCCGCCAGCCAAGACGCCAGATATTGCACGCCAACCGAAATATTGCCGCGTACGCCAGCTTCGGTGATGGGCGCTTCTGGGTGAAAATTGAGCAAATCAGCCGCGAGTGTTTGCACATCAGGGCGTTGCTTGTGAATTTGATTGGGGTATTGCCCTAAAACATTGTCCCATGCTGCTTTTGCAATGGGTACTAGCCCAGGGTGTGCAACCCAGCCGCCATCATAGCCATCGCCGGCATCGCGCTCTTTATCGGCGCGAACTTGCGCCATGGCGCGCTCATTCGCCTCCAGATCTGATTTGACGGGGATATACGCCGACATGCCGCCCATCGCGGGTGCGCCGCGTTGGTGGCAGGTTTTGAGGAGTAATAATGAATACGCGCGCATAAATGGCACGGTCATGGTGATTTTGCCGCGATCGGCGAGGCAGAAATCTTGGTCGCTACGGAATTTTTTGATGCAGCTAAAGATGTAATCCCAGCGACCCGCATTCAGGCCTGCCGAGTGTTCGCGCAATTCATACAAAATTTCGTCCATCTCAAAGGCCGCGAGGATGGTTTCGATCAGTACCGTGCCTTTTATGCAGCCGTGCGGCGCTTTGAGCTCGGCTTCGGCCCATGTGAAAACATCATTCCACAAACGGGCTTCTAAGTGCGACTCCATCTTGGGCAAGTAGAAATAACACGAGCTGCCCACGCTGAGGCGATATTGCAGGTTGTGAAATACCACCAAACCGAAATCGAATAGCGAGCCTGACATGATTTCGCCATCAACTTCGACATGCTTCTCCATTAAATGCCAGCCACGTGGGCGAGTTAGCAGCGTCGCGATTTCATGGTTCAGTGAGTATTCTTTGCCTTCGGGGCTGGTGTAGCTAATGGTGCGACGATAGGCATCAAAGACGTTGATTTGGCCTTCAATCTGGTTTTCCCAGGTCGGCGTGTTGGAGTCTTCAAAATCAGCCATGAAGGATTTCGCGCCTGAGTTGAGCGCATTAATCATCATTTTGCGCTCAACGGGGCCCGTGATCTCCACGCGGCGATCTTGCAGGTCTTCGGGTAAGGGGCTGATTTTCCATTCGCCATGGCGTATATGCGCGGTGGTGGGTAGGAAATCGGGTTTCACGCCTTGGTCGAGCATCACTTGGCGTGCAATACGCGCCGCCATGAGTTCGCGACGGCGCGGTTCAAATAATCGATGTAGTTCAGCCAGAAAGGCGAGCGCATCTGGGGAGAGTATCTTCCCAAACTCGGCGCTGATATGGCCTTTGACGCGGATACCTGCCAATGTCGTTGACATATCGTGTACTCCCTTCACGTGCTTGTAGCCTAGTGCGAACTAGGCTGTGCAGTTTATTTTTTGCCAATAACGTCGGCGGGGCTGCAAGGTGATTCAAGATCACCCTGCCGCCCGCCAATTTCTTAATGGAACTGTTCTGCTTCGGTCGAACCTTTCAGCGCCGTCGTTGACGACTGACCTTGCTGAATAACTTGCGTGACTTGGTCAAAGTAGCCGGTGCCGACTTCACGTTGGTGTTTCACCGCGGTAAAGCCACGATCTGCGGCGGCAAATTCAGCTTGTTGCAGCTCGACAAATGCGGTCATGCCCTCACGTGCGTAGCCATGTGCCAGATTGAACATGCCGTAATTGAGTGCGTGAAAGCCCGCCAGCGTGATGAACTGGAATTTGTAGCCCAGCGCGCCAAGCTCTTTCTGGAATTTGGCGATGGTCGCGTCGTCCAGATTTTTCTTCCAGTTAAACGACGGTGAGCAGTTGTAGGCGAGCATTTTGCCGGGGAATTTGGCATGAATGGCTTCGGCAAACTTGCGTGCGTACTCCAGATCAGGCTTGCCGGTCTCACACCACACCAGGTCAGCATAGGGGGCATAGGCCAGACCGCGAGAGATCGCTTGGTCTAGACCGGGATACGTCTTGTAAAAACCTTCAACCGTGCGCTCACCTGTACAGAATGCTTTGTCATTATCATCGACATCGCTGGTCAGCAAATCGGCGGCTTCGGCATCGGTGCGCGCCACGATAATCGTTGGAACACCCATCACATCGGCAGCTAGACGAGCGGCAACGAGTTTTTCAACCGCTTCGCGCGTTGGCACTAATACTTTGCCGCCCATGTGGCCGCATTTTTTCACTGAAGCGAGCTGATCTTCAAAGTGCACGCCCGCGGCACCGGCTTCAATCATCGCTTTCATTAATTCAAACGCATTCAATACGCCGCCAAAGCCTGCTTCGGCATCGGCCACAATCGGCGCAAACCAATCAATACTGTCGTCGCCTTCGGCATGATGAATTTGATCGGCGCGTGCCAGTGTATTATTGATGCGGCGCACGACTTGCGGCACGGAATTGGCGGGATACAAAGATTGATCAGGATACATCTCACCAGCCAAATTGGCGTCCGCCGCCACTTGCCAGCCAGATAGATAAATCGCTTTTAAGCCGGCTTTCACTTGTTGCATCGCCTGATTACCGGTCAGCGCACCCAATGCGTGCACATAAGATTGCTCGTGCATCAGCTTCCAGAGTTTGTTCGCGCCATGTTTGGCGATGGTGTATTCCTGCAATAAATTACCACGCAGGCGCTCGACGTCGGCGGCCGAATAAGGGCGTTTAACGCCAGCCCAGCGTGGGTTGGTTTTCCAGTCGTGTTCAAGTGCGGCAATGCGTTCTGATGCTGTACTCATGGCGTGCTCCCTGTGATCTCTCAAAGCGGCGAATCAAAATAACTAGCTGTTTTTATTGAAGCAGGTAAATTTTGCAATGCAACAAATATTGCGATGCAACACAAATTGTAGTCGCAAAAAAAATACTACATATTGGGAGAATTACTTAGGCACGTCGGTTTTTTGAGCATAAAACCCTTGAAAACATGTGGCTTATCCCAATCTATCGCTCATTCGCTGTTGGAGAACATCATGAACCAAGAAGTAAACCCAGAAATTCAAGAAGAAGTAGCCGCTCCTGCTGTTGAGCAAGAAGGCGCAGAAGCCGCCGCGCCAAGCACGGAAGATCTATTGACTCAAGCCTTGGCTGATCTGGAAAAAGCACGTCAGGACATCTTGTATGTTCGCGCAGAGGCAGAAAATGCACGTCGCCGTGCGCAAGACGAAACCGAAAAAGCCCGCAAATTTGCCGTTGAAAAATTCGCCCGTGAAATCATCTCGGTGAAAGACGCGATGGATATGGCCTTGCTCGATCAATCGGGTAATTTTGAAGGCCTGAAAATGGGCGTTGATTTGACCGCCAAACAATTGGTCACCGTGTTCGAAAAATTCGAATTACGTGAAATTAACCCGATGGGCGAAAAGCTCGACCCAAACAAACATCAAGCAATCTCTACGATGCCAAGCGAAGAAGAAGCCAACACCGTAGTACAAGTGATGCAAAAAGGGTATGAGCTCTCAGGTCGTACGATTCGCCCTGCGATGGTGGTAGTGGCTGCGGCCAAATAAGCTGTACTGATTCAAGAGCTTGAGTGAAATCTGCATAAAAAAGGCTCTTGAAATAGCAAACAGTATCCCCACTTAGTAGTCATGGTTATTTGTAAACATTGCCGCCTTTAAAAAGCTTTGAAAAATCAAGGCGGCGAGCATTAGAGATGAAGGAAGATAAAAATGGGTAAAATTATTGGTATTGACTTGGGTACAACCAACAGCTGTGTGGCTGTGATCGAAAACGGTCAACCTAAAGTGATTGAAAACTCGGAAGGCGCACGCACTACGCCTTCGATCATTGCTTACCAAGAAGATGGTGAAATTCTGGTTGGCGCGCCTGCTAAACGTCAGGCTGTAACTAACCCAAAAAATACTTTGTACGCTGTTAAGCGTTTGATCGGTCGCCGCTTCGAAGACAAAGAAGTGAAGAAAGACATCGACTCAATGCCATTTAGCATCGTACAAGCCGACAACGGCGACGCTTGGGTTTCTGTGCGCGACAAAAAAATGGCGCCACCGCAAATTTCTGCCGAGATCCTGCGCAAAATGAAAAAAACCGCCGAAGACTACCTCGGTGAAGAAGTAACTGAAGCGGTGATTACTGTTCCTGCTTACTTTAACGATAGCCAACGTCAAGCCACTAAAGACGCGGGTCGTATCGCGGGTCTGGACGTAAAACGTATCATCAACGAGCCAACTGCTGCGGCAATGGCCTTTGGTATGGATAAAGTAGCGAAAGGCGACCGTAAAATCGCCGTTTACGACTTGGGCGGCGGTACATTCGATATTTCGATCATCGACATCGCTGACGTTGATGGCTCAACGGCGTTTGAAGTATTGGCTACTAACGGCGATACATTCTTGGGCGGTGAAGACTTCGACCAACGTCTGATGGACTACATCATTGCTGAGTTCAAGAAAGAGCAAGGTATTGATCTGAAAAACGACGTAATGGCTCTGCAACGCCTGAAAGAAGCAGCCGAAAAAGCGAAGATTGAACTATCTAGTGGCGCGCAAACTGAAATCAACTTGCCATACGTAACGATGGACGCAACAGGTCCAAAACACTTGGTATTGAAGATTACTCGTGCGAAATTTGAGTCTTTGGTGGACGACCTGATTACTCGCTCTATCGAGCCATGCAAAATTGCATTGAAAGACGCAGGTTTGAAAGCGTCTGACATCGACGACGTGATCTTGGTCGGTGGTCAGACTCGTATGCCTAAAGTCATGGACGCAGTGAAAGACTTCTTCGGCAAAGAGCCACGTCGTGACGTGAATCCAGACGAAGCTGTCGCTGTTGGTGCGGCATTGCAAGGCTCGGTATTGGGTGGTGATCGTAAAGACATCTTGTTGCTCGACGTGACGCCATTGTCATTGGGTATCGAAACACTGGGCGGCATCATGACTAAGCTGATCCAGAAAAACACGACGATCCCAACGAAAGCGTCACAAACGTTCTCGACTGCAGATGATAACCAAAGCGCGGTAACGATTCACGTACTGCAAGGTGAGCGCGAAAAAGCAGCGGCGAATAAATCGCTGGGTCAATTTAACTTGGGCGATATTCCACCAGCCCCACGTGGCGTGCCACAAATTGAAGTGACTTTCGACATCGACGCAAACGGTATCTTGCACGTTGGCGCGAAAGACAAAGCATCAGGTAAAGAAGCGAAAATCACGATCCAAGCTTCTTCAGGTTTGTCTGAAGCTGAAATCGAAGCCATGGTACGTGACGCTGAATTGAATGCGGAAGAAGACAAAAAACTGCACGAATTGGTAACGGCTCGCAACTCTGGCGAAGCAATGATCCATCAAGTGAAGAAAATGTTGACTGATGCGGGCGACAAAGTAACTGCTGATGAAAAAGTCGAAATCGAAGCCGCTATCACTGAACTTGAAGGCGTAGTCAAAGGCGACGACAAAGAAGCGATCGAAGCGAAAACTGAAGCGCTGATGAAAGCGAGTCACAAAGTTGCTGAGAAAATGTACGCTGAGCAAGCGCAACCAGAAGCCGGCGCACAAGCCGCTGGTAGCGAAGCTAAGGATGACGGCAACGTAGTTGATGCTGAATTTACCGAAGTTAAAGACAAGTAATTTGGCATAAATAATAGGCACAGCGCTTGCATTGCAGGCGGCTGTGCCTTTTTGTCTCATGGAAAAGCATCATGGCAAAGAAAGATTTTTACGACATTCTGGGCGTTAATCGCGACGCCTCAGATGACGAAATCAAAAAGGCGTATCGCAAATTAGCGATGAAGTACCATCCGGACCGCAATCCCGATGCGAAAGATGCCGAAGACAAATTTAAAGAAGCCAAAGAAGCCTACGAGATTTTGTCGGATGGCCAAAAGCGTGCTGCGTATGACCAATACGGTCATGCTGGTGTTGATCCGCAATCCGGTATGGGCGGCGGTGGTGGCTTTGGTGGCGGTGGTTTTGGCGATTTCGCTGATATCTTCGGCGACATCTTTGGTGGCGGCGGTGGTGGTCGTGGAGGCCGCAGCAATGTCTATCGCGGTGCGGATTTGCGCTACAACATGGAAATCACGCTGGAAGAAGCGGCGCGTGGTGTTGAAAAGCAAATCAAGATTCCATCGCATGACGAGTGCGATAGCTGTCACGGTACCGGCGCCAAGCCTGGTACTGAAGCGAAAACCTGCCACACGTGTAATGGCCATGGCCAAGTACGGGTAGCGCAAGGTTTTTTCAGTATTCAGCAAACGTGTCCGACATGTCATGGCACAGGCAAATACATTCCTGATCCATGCCGTAAATGTAGCGGTACCGGCCGCGTTTCAACGCACAAAACATTGGCGGTGAAGATTCCAGCGGGTGTGGATGAGGGTGATCGTATCCGCCTCTCTGGTGAAGGCGAAGCCGGTGTGAATGGTGGCCCTCCAGGCGATCTGTACGTGGTAACGCACATCAAGAAACACGCGGTGTTTGAGCGTGAAGGTAATGATCTGCATTGCGAGATGCCGATTAGCTTTACGGTGGCGGCTTTGGGCGGCGAAATCGAGATTCCGACTTTGTCTGGCAAAGCACGGATTACGATTCCACCAGAAACCCAAACAGGGCAGGTCTTCCGTTTGCGCAGCAAGGGGATCAAAGGCGTGCGCAGTGCAATTACTGGTGACTTGATGTGCCATGTGGTCGTTGAGACGCCAGTGAAGCTCACAGGCCGTCAGAAAGAGCTCTTGAAAGAGTTTGAAGAAATCAGCCAAGGCGATTCGGATAAACACAATCCTCGTGCCAAATCGTTTATGGATAAAGTGAAAGACTTCTTCGGTACTTAATGGGTATGGGTCTGAAGGTATTGCTGCTAAATATCTTCAATCCAATACTTGTGTAGGGTATAAAAAAGGCCACTCTTTGAGTGGCCTTTTTCTTGAGTGATGTAACGAGTGCTTAGCGGGTCAATGCACCTGTCGGTGACATCATCGTCAGCTCGACAAAGCTGGAGCCAACGTGTTTTTTGTCGCTGAAATCAATGGCAAAGCCGCCCAAATCCAAACGTCCCATATTATTGAGCGCATTGAGCACGCCTTCACGCGTTGGCGCTTTGCCAGCACGTTTGATCGCTTCGGCCACCACGCGCGCCGCTAAATAGCCTTCGAGCAAGGCGTATGAAGGGTAATCGCTACTTTTGTATTCAGCTGCTGGATTGTTTCGCAATACCATTTCGGCATCAGTCTGGAATTCGCGAATAAAACGCACTTGCGTGTTGTAAGGGTAGGGGAAAGTCTGACTAATACCCAAGCCATGCGCTGTTTTATTGCCAATGGCGCGACCGACTTCCTCAAACTGAATCGGAGACAGACCATAAATCTGTGATGTGCCGCCTTTTTCTTTAAATTGCTTGATGAAGCTGGCCGCAGGTTTAGATACCGCGACTAGGATAATCGCTTCAGGGTTGAGCTTGGCGAGCTCAGCCGCCGCTTGCGCGGTGTCGGGTTTATTTTTGTCATACCAAACTTCTTGCAGCACTTTCAGCTGGCGTTTGTCGAGCGCGGCTTTCACGCCGGCCATACCGGCTTCACCATAAGCGTCTTTTTGCGCCAAAACGGCTACTTTGGTTACGCCCAGATTGCCGGTGAGCAATTTAATGATTTTTTCAGTTTCCTGCGCGTAGCTAGCGCGGGTATGGAAGACATAAGGATTAACTGGGTTGCGCAGACTTTCGGCGCCAGAGTGCACGCCAACCAGGGCAGTGCGGGAATTTTCGAGGACTTTGGATTTAATCAGCTCGCCGACACTACCTGTGCCATAAAACGAAATCAGCGCCAGAGCATTGTCTTTTTCAATTAAATCTTTTGCATTTTGTACGGTGCGATTGGGATCGTAAGCATCATCTTTCACCACCAGATTGATGTTTTCACCATTAATGCCGCCACGCGCATTGAGTCGGCCAAAATAGATGGATGCCCCCAAAGCTAATGCTTTACCAGTATCGGCAGATAGACCCGTTGTTGGTACTGATTGACCTACCGTGATATCGGCATTTGCGATTGATGCGATGGCGATGCTAGAAACGATGATTAGCTTTTTTAACACAATGCACTCTCCCCTTGCATGTGAATCTATGCGGCTCATCTTAAATTAATGTTCGCTGATGGTATAGTGTTCGCTGTAATTGGGCGGAGAATTTGCAATGCGGCGTGGGGTTTATGCAGGCAGTTTTGATCCAGTGACCAAAGGTCACCTCTGGATGATTGAGCATGGGGTGAATTTATTTGACGAAATGATCGTTGCCATTGGTGAAAATCCAGATAAAAAATACACCTTTAGCCTGGAAGAACGCGTAGCCATGTTGCGCGAAACAACCAGTCAAATGCCCAATTTACGGGTGGAAGTATTTCAAAATCGTTTTTTGGTGGATTACGCCCGCGAACAAGGCGCGCAATTTATTTTGCGCGGCATTCGGGAAGCGGCAGATTATGAGTTCGAGCGAAAAATGCGCTACGTCAACGCGGATTTGGCGCCACACATCGATACTATCTTTTTAATGCCACCACGCGAAATCGCGGAGATTAGCTCTACCATGGTCAAAGGCCTAGTTGGGCCCCAAGGTTGGGAAGGCGTGGTGAAACAATATGTGCCCGATCCAGTCTTTATGCGTTTATTGCACGGTTATAAAACTGTCGCTAAATAACCGCACTAATGACGATGAAATGCTGATCGTATTTTTTCAGGCTCAATTTATTGAATGAAGGATGTAATCCGTGAGAATTGGTACCCCACTGAGTCAATCTGCCGTCAAAGTCATGCTGCTCGGCTGCGGCGAGCTTGGCAAAGAAGTCATCATCGCTTTGCAACGCCTTGGCGTTGAAGTGATCGGTGTTGATCGCTATGAAAACGCGCCAGGCATGCAGGTGGCGCATCGCAGTCACGTTATCAATATGAGTGATGCCCGCGCCTTACGGGCACTGGTTGAACTGGAGCGTCCGCACTTTATCGTGCCGGAAATCGAAGCGATTGCCACCGATGAATTGGTGCGCATTGAAGCTGATGGTCTGGCAACGGTGATTCCGACCGCGCGCGCGACACAATTGACGATGAATCGTGAAGGTATTCGTCGCTTGGCGGCAGAAGAGCTGGGTTTGCCAACGTCGAGCTATCGGTTTGCGGATTCCTTGTCTGAATTGCAAGCTGCTGCGGCTGAAATTGGATTTCCTTGTTTGGTCAAACCGGTGATGTCTTCATCAGGCAAAGGCCAGTCCTTGCTCAAATCGGCCGCTGACGTTGAGGCGGCGTGGAACTACGCTGCCGCCGGTAGTCGCGTTGATCATGGTCGCGTGATTGTCGAGGGCTTTGTCGATTTTGATTATGAAATCACCTTGCTGACCGTGCGCTCGATTGGTGGTGATGGCGAGGGCGAGATTGTGACTTCATTCTGCGCGCCAGTCGGGCATGTGCAAGTGAAAGGCGATTATGTCGAAAGCTGGCAACCACAAAAAATGAGCGACAAAGCTTTGGCGCGTTCGCAAGAGATTGCCCGCAAAGTAACGGGCGCTCTGGGCGGTCGTGGCTTGTTTGGCGTTGAGTTATTTGTGAAGGGCGACGACGTGTGGTTCTCGGAAGTGAGCCCGCGCCCGCACGATACGGGTCTGGTCACCTTAATGAGCCAGTACTTCTCTGAGTTCGAGTTGCACGCCCGTGCGATTCTGGGCTTGCCGGTCGATGTGGGCCAGCGTGAGCCAGCGGCCAGCGCAGTGATCTACGGCGGGATGGAGCAAAGCGGTATCGCATTTGACGGTGTCGCCGCGGCGCTGGCCGTACCACGCAGCGATTTACGTCTGTTTGGTAAGCCCGAAGCTTTCGAGCGTCGCCGCATGGGCGTCGCGCTGGCGGCAGGCCACGACACCGATGTGGCGCGGGATCGTGCCAAGTTGGCTGCGGGTTTGGTGCAGCCTGTCATTGTTGAGGTTTAAGGGTGGGTATTCCTAGTTTGGATGTCATTGACCACATTCATGTTTATGTGGCTGATCGTGCCGCTGCCGAAACATGGTATCGACAGGTTTTGGGTCTGATACGTGTCGCTTCGCTTGAATTTTGGGCCGCAGATGGTGGGCCATTAACGCTGCAAAACGATGATTCAAGTGTGCATTTGGCTTTATTTCAGAAGGCGAATGTCCAATATCGTTGCACGGTGGCTTTTCGGGTCAGCGCGCCAGCCTTTTGCGCTTGGCGCGATCATTTGTCGCAATGCGAAACTGCCTGGACTGTCGCAGATCATCAGGTCTCGATGTCGCTGTATTTCGCCGACCCGGATGGTAATCCCTACGAAATTACGACGTATGACTACGCCGAAGTGCGGGATTTACTCGCGCATAATTGACCGTTGGTTGGGTTGATTGCCCATTTTGTACCAAAAGCTAACAGGCAAGACCGCAGTGCTTTGATACACTGCGGTCTTTGTACGTTTACACCCCTTAAAGTTGAATCAAATGGATCTCTCCAGTTATCGCAATCGTCTTGCCAAAAATGCCCGCCACTGGGGCAAATGGGCGCGCCGCCAAGGTTTGCAGTGTTATCGCATTTACGAGCGTGATGTGCCGGAGTTCCCGATGATTGTCGATGTGTATGGCGATCGGGTGCATTTGCAGGAATACGATACGGGCTGGATGGAGTCGGACGAAGACTATTCGGCGTGGATCGACGAAATTCACGCCGCGACTGCTGAAGTATTGGGTCTGCCGATCGAGCATGTGTCGCTGAAAATTCGCAAGCGAATGAAAGGCCTGACGCAGTACGAGAAGAACGAAGAATCCGGCGAGTTTTTTGTCGTGGAAGAAAACGGCTTGAAATTCGAGGTCAATCTCGACGCTTATCTGGATACGGGTCTTTTCCTCGACCACCGCAATACGCGTAAACGTGTCATGGGCGAGGCTGCTGGCAAACGTTTCCTCAACTTATTTAGCTATACCGGCGCGTTCAGTGTCTACGCTGCCGCGGGCGGCGCAAGCAGCTCGCTAACTGTGGATTTGTCGAATACCTATCTGGAATGGGCGGGTCGTAATTTTGCTTTGAACGGTATGGATCCGGTGAAGCATCAGCGCGTGCGCGCCGATGTGTTTGAGTTTTTGCGTGAGGCGACGTGTAGCCCGCAAAAATACGATCTGATCGTGATGGACCCGCCGAGTTTTTCCAACTCGAAAAAAATGCTCGGTGTGCTCGATGTGCAGCGTGATCATGCGTATTTGATTGAGTCGTGCATGTCGATGCTCGCGCCCGGCGGCGTGCTGTATTTCTCTAATAATCTGCGCAGCTTCGAGCTCGATCCGATGTTTGTCGGTCGTTGCGAAAACCTCACTGCGCAGTCGATTCCGGAAGATTTCCGCAATAAACGGATTCATCAGTGCTTCCGTTTTACTAAGTAAGTGCTGAGTTTGGTATGAGCTATCCGTTTTACCCTGCGCCGCTGGTGCTGCTTGACCTTGAAACCACGGGCGCAAAACCGGCCACTGATCGCATTACCGAAATCGGTCTGGTTCATGTGAATACGGACAGTGAGGGTATTGCTCAGTGGAGTAACCTGGTTAACCCCTGTCAGCCTATACCCCCATTTATCCAAAGTTTGACGGGTATTAATGACGCGATGGTGGCCGATGCGCCAACGTTTGCCGCTTTGGCTGACGAAGTGTTGGCCAAACTGCAAGATCGCGTTTTCGTCGCGCATAATGCGCGCTTTGATTACACCTTTTTACGTAATGAATTCAAACGTCTGGGGATGACGTTTCGCGCCAAAGTGCTATGTACTGTGCAGCTCTCGCGCAAGCTTTATCCCGATGAATTCAAGCACAGTCTGGATGCGCTGATTGCGCGCCATGGGCTGGAATATCATGGCGAGCGCCACCGCGCGCTGACCGATGCCGAGCTGATTTATCAATTTTTGCAAGCGGCAGTGAAAGATCTGGGCGCGGCGCGGGTGCACGAGGCGATCGACGAGCTGATTCGTCCTCCCGCTTTGCCCGCGCACATTGATGAAAAAGTCATCGATGATTTGCCCGACACAGCGGGCGTGTATATTTTCTACGGCGAGGATCGTGCTGGTAACAGCGACGAGCCGTTGTTTGTCGGCAGTAATAGCAATCTGCGCCGCCGTGTTTTACAGCACTTTGGTAAAAAAGCCGGCGAAGGTCAGGCGGCGTTGCTGGCTGCCGCTTTGCGCCGCATAGATTGGATCGAAACCTCGGGTGATTTGGGCTCGGCCCTATTGGAGCGGCAATTACTTACCCGCTTACGTCCTCGGTTTAACCCGTCGGTGCGCGCGAAAGTCGATCAAACACAAAGCGTGTGGGAGATTGTGCAACCCGAGTCGGACTCGGCTGAGCTTGAGGTCGCCTTAACGCCGAAATTGTTGCCGCTGGGTGAAATTGCCAATGCGCGTGGCGATTTATTTGGCCCTTTCCGTGGCGCGCGCGAGGCGCAAAATGTGCTCAATCGCATTGTCAAAGGGCAGGGCTTGTGTCGTCAGGTGTTAGGTTTGGAAAAACCGAAGAAAAATCAGGCGGTGAGCCCGTGTACGGCGTTGGCGAATGGCGAGTGTCGCGGCGCCTGTGTGGGGCGTGAGCCACTCAGCATGCACAACGCGCGTTTATTGGCATCCTTCGCAAAGCATAAATTGGCCGACTGGCCGTATGCTGGCCCGATCGGCATTACAGAGGGGCCTGAGTGGGCGCAGGTGATGCATGTCTTTGATCAATGGGTATACCTTGGGGTGGTACACTCAGCAAATGATTTAGCTCAATTGCTTTCAGCGCCATACCCTGCATATGATCTTGATATGGCTAAGCTCATTCGCAGTGAACTTAAAAAAGCCAGTGAGATTCAAATCCTAGTTTAGTGCTCGCTGCCTCAGTTTGGCCGATGTTCAGCGTGCCGCCAGCAAACCTGCGCGCTTTCATCGGGCCAGCATAGCGGTTCCTGATTAAAACTCTGGCTGGGTTTAGGTATTGCCATCACGCCAGCCACAGCCGTAGTGGCTAATACGATTCCCAAAAGGGCTATGATTTTGTTCATCATGTCCGTTCCTGTGCGTCCATATCTCGAGCAAATGCTTATTATTATTTCTAATTGTGAAATCTACGTGATTGATTTTAGTAAGTGTATTGTTTTGCATTGAGAAGGCGATGAGCGGCGGCGCATTTAGCTGCAAATGAAAAAAGGCTCTACCGTAGTAGAGCCTTTTTTATAGATACCGACTTGATTAAGCGAGGATCGCTTTAATGTCATCCGTTTCGTTGATCGTGTATTTTTTCTCGGTAGGCACAAAATTGCTGCCATCAAATTGGCCAACATGATAAATCGTACCAAATGAGAAAGTTGGCGCCGCTGCACCTTGGCCGCCACAGACTTCAGCACCACGGCGAACGTTGTCGGCCATATAGCCTGGCAGACGCAAGTGGTATGGATTGCGGCGAACTTCTTCGACGTGGCAAGCCAGCGCTGCAATCAAATCGGCCGTATCTTGCAGATTGGTCGCAATCAATGCATTTGGCGCTTCCATTTGACGCCAGAATTCGCTTTGTACTAAAACGCAGCTGTGATTGGCCGCTTTCAGTGCATCCACAACCAGATAATGCGTACCGATGTGCGCTGAGTGGTAGTCATTGTTGTGCGGGCAAACAACGACTTGCGGTTTGTTTGCACTAATGATTTTTGCCAACACAGCCACTTTTTCAGCCCAGGCTGCTGGGTCTTCACTGCGTGTTTTTGTTGTAACCGACATTAAGCCGCCAGGAATAGTTTCGAGCAAATCCCAACCGAGATAATCACACGCATTTTTTACTTCAACCCAGCGCTCTGGTTGACGTTTCAGGCCAGAGCCTTGCGTTACGGCCACGTTAACTACTTTAAAGCCTGCTTCGCGTTGTAGGCGCAATGGCAGCGCGCCAATGATGCATTCGTCATCAGGGTGTGGCGCAAAGATCATCGCAATCGGCGCATCGGCAGCGGCTGCTTGAGCAGCGGTACCGAGCGTGGCCAGATCGCTAAACAGCGGGGCATCTTTTTTTTGCAGTAATTCGTCGTGTGCTTTTACGAGGGCGAGGTAAGGATTGCTCATTAAATGGCTCCAATGATGAAGGAATGGCACCAGAAATCGGGTGCTAAAACACCGCAATTAGCGACCGTAAGGATATGCAAGAGTATAGGCGCTCTCGAGTTTGTGACCAAGTGCTTTTGCCGCAAAGCTAAGCGCAGACTGATTTAGCGCAGGAATTTAGGCACTCTAGCGATACGCGCAAAAAAAATACGCCATATTTACGGCATAATGCCGAGTCTATTATTGCTGATCGCCAAGGTGCATTGAGGCCATGCCTTATTTTTATTCATCGTTTGTCGTGACTATTATCGGCTTACTGGGGGCATGGTTTATTGCGGGTTGGACGGGCTTATGGATCGCTTTTAATCTGGCCTTGCTGGAAACGAGCTTGAGTTTTGATAATGCGGTAGTCAATGCGTCGGTACTCAAGCATTGGGACGAAAAATGGCGGCAGCGTTTTTTGCTGTGGGGCATGTTGATTGCCGTATTTGGGATGCGGGTGATTTTTCCGCTGATCATTGTGGCTTTTATCGCTGGTATTGCGCCCATGCCAGGGCCGATGGCACTGTATGATTATTTCAGTACAGGTGTGTGGCCCGCGCAGGATGTGCTCTCAATGGCCATCGTGCAGCCAGATCAATATGCCAAAATTTTAACTTCCGCCCATATCGAGGTGACCGCATTTGGTGGCGCATTCTTGCTCTTGGTGTTCCTAAATTTCTTCATCGATTACGAAAAAGAAACGCATTGGTTTGCGCCCTTGGAGCGCCTATTGGCCAAATTAGGACGCTTGGAAATGGCGGCGGTGCTGCTCAGTTTGATGGTGCTGCTGTTTATGGCTGAGCAAATGCCCGTGGCACAGGCGCATCGCTTTTTTGTGGCGGGCATCTGGGGCGTCGTCGTCTTTGTGATGATCGATGGGCTGGGTGATTTGATCGGTGATGAAGGCGCTGCGGCGAAAACAGGCTTGGCAGGATTTGTATATCTGGAAATTCTTGATGCGTCTTTCTCGTTTGATGGCGTGCTGGGCGCATTTGCATTAACTAAAAACATCTTTCTGATTGCCATCGGCTTGGGTATTGGTGCGATGTTTGTGCGCAGCTTTACCTTGATGCTGGTGGATAAAGGCACGTTGAATGCGTTCAAGTACTTAGAGCATGGCGCTTTTTGGGCCATTGGCGCGCTTGCCGCCATTATGTTGCTTTCAGCCCGATATCATGTGCCGGAGGCTGTTACGGGGGGATTGGCGGCGATTTTGATTTTATTTGCCGCCCTGCATTCATGGCTTGTTCGCAGATAATAAAGGGTATGCTCTCAAACTTATTATTTGGAATGGTCTTGAAGCATATACGTAGTGGTAGTATCGGTTGCGAAGAATTTATTTTTTCTTTGACGTGTTGTTCGCAATTGCCAATGCGAGCGTGATTATTTATCCGTTAATGACGCCTTTTGATGAGATTGAATTTGGCTTTTTGACTTTGTCAGCTACAAACAAAGCAAAGACAAATTAAGATTCATCAAGGAAGGCGGATATGAACAAGCATTGCTCGCCATTTATTTTGGCTCCGATTGCATTCTTGCTTGCGATGCATGCCGCGCAAGGCATGACTTTAGGGGAAGTACAGCTCAAGTCTTATATTGGTCAGCGATTTAAAGCTGATATACCCTATCGCCTCAATGCCGATGAGCGCACACCAGAGGGGTGTCACCAACTCTTGCCGAGCAATAATGATGTCACTTTCATCGGCTCTGCTACCGTACAAGTCATACCACAAGGCGATGGTAAATCGGGTGTTGTGCGAATTCTAGGTCGCCAAGCCGCAGAAGAGCCGATCGTTGGTTTTGCCCTGCATTTTGAATGTGACAGCATCAATCTAACGCGCGATTACAATGTATTTCTAGATCCTGCCCCCGTGGTCGACGTACCAATTGTGAGCTCCGCCGCGACCATAACAACGACAGCACCTACTTCCTTAGAAGCGCGCAAATCGAGCAAAGCAGTCAGCACGACGAAAGAGGTGACCTTACAGCAATTGGCTGAAAAGTATTACCCAATTAACTCGGCTGGCTATGAGCGCTATCTGAATAAGCTCAAACGTAATAACCCAGATTTCGGCGAAACAGATCGCATTCCTGTTGGGAGTATGATCGTGATCCCGCCTCGGCCTAAGGTGGCCAATGCCGCGCCAAAAGCGCCTTCAATGGTGTCTGTCGCGTCAGAGCAAAGCCATCTACGCCTCGAAGGCGACGAGCGCCAGCCGCCAGTCATGAGTTCAGGTAATACCAAAATCACCCCTGAAGCCTATGTGAAAGAGCTCGAAGCCAAAGTGGCGGAGCTCAGCGAATTGAGGAAAAAACTGCAGCTTGAGATTGATGCATTGGATCAGCGACTAGCGCAAAGCCAAAGTCCAGCGAGCCATGTTGTTGCCAGCGCCGCTGTCGCCGTTGCAAGTGCTGCGCAGGTCGTGGCGAGTGCACCAGTGGTAGCGGTAAAAGCACCAGAGCCCAAACCTGCAGTACCTCGCATCAAATCAGAGCAGACCAGTTGGCAATGGCCCGCATTGGGCATCTTGGGTCTACTTGGCCTAGGCACCTTGTGGTGGCGCCGTCGTTCATCGCGTGAAGAGGGCGTAGAAGAAGTCTCTGAAAGCATATTGAGTGCGCTTAAAACGAATTTCTCACCTCGCCGTGCGATGCCGACTCAACTCTCGATGATGCACAATATGAATACGGGATTTGAGGTGGTGCATGAAGATACGAATAGTTTGGATCAAGCACAATACTTTCTGGCGCAAGGTGATACGCTGCGGGCGATTGAATTGCTACAGCAATTGCTCAAGGCTGATCCACTCGATGCTGAGCGTTGGTTGATGTTGTTTAGGGTGTATCGCCAGCAAGGGATGAAATCGGATTATATTCAGTTGGCCAATAAATTTCGCGCTCAAACCCCCAAACCAAGCGAAGATGATTGGGAGTTGGTGCGTAGCATCGGCTTTAAACTTGCACCTGAGCATCCCTTGTTTGCTCGTGTGGAAGAGCCAAAACCAATCGTAGAAACGCCGGTTGATTTGGCGATCAGCAGCCTTGAAAGATCAACTCAAGTTAGTGCCTTAACCGCCAGTGCAGCGGCTGTTAGTGAAACGATCAATACCCGTGCCAGCAGTAGTGGCTCGATGAGTGATGTGAATTTAATCGACTTATTGCAACCGAAACCAGCGCCTGCACCTGCGCATTTTGTGCGCCCGACGATTGCTGAAGAGGCGGTGGATATTCAATTGCCACCGATTTCAGGGATTAAAGATCCCGTTGAACTATCGTCGCTAGAGGAGTTGGAGTTTAATGTAGAAAAATTAGAGTTTGAGGGTGGGAAAGTCCCGAAAGAATAAGTTAACTCACCAATAAAAAAGCCCACTGCTGTGGGCTTTTTTATTGCTTACATCGGAATCATGAGTGAGCTTTAGTTTCAGGAATCGGCTCGCCGCGTGTTTTCCAGAGCGAGTAAAGTACGCCCGCCAAGAGCAAACCAAACGTCACACCCAGTGATACCGCGGTTGGGATTTTGAAGTCGATAATCCCTTCGTGGTTGAAATACACCAAGCCAACTTTCACGCCAATGAATACCAGCACTACAGACAGTGCGTATTTCAGATAGTGGAAACGGTGCACCATAGCTGCCAAAGCAAAATACAAAGCACGCAAACCCAAGATCGCAAAAATATTCGATGTGTAAACGATAAATGGATCTTGTGTGATCGCGAAAATAGCTGGAATGCTATCTACCGCAAATACCAAGTCTGCCGTTTCTACCAAAATCAAGGTCAGAAACAGCGGTGTGGCCCACCAGCCTTTGGCCAAACCATGGTTCTCACCACGCACCCAGAAGCTTTGACCGTGCAAAGTCGGGGTGAAACGCATGTGTTTGCGTAGCCATTGGTAGAACTTATTGTCTTCGATTTTGCCATGCTCATCATCCGACATCAGCATTTTGACGCCAGTGAAAATCAGGAAGGCGCCAAATAAGACCAGCACACCTTGGTATTTAGCTACTAGCACTGCACCCAAGCCGATCATCACCGCGCGCATTAAGATCACACCCAAGATACCCCAGAAGAGTACGCGGTGCTGATACATGCGAGGTACACCAAGGCTGCTGAAGATCAGCGCAATCACAAAGACATTATCCATCGAGAGCGATTTCTCAATCAGATAGCCCGTGATGTACTCCATCCCCGAGGTCGCACCCTTATACCACCACAGCCATGCGCCAAAGGCCAAACCCATGAAAATGTAAAAAGCGGAGAGTTTTAAGCTCTCTGAGACGCTGATTTCGTGCTGGTCTTTATGCAAAACGCCCAAGTCAAAGGCCAACAGGCTAATGACTAGACCAAAAAACATCAGCCAGACCCAAAGCGGGTAGCCAACCCAGAGTTCACTAAAAAATTCCATAAATGTTCCTTACCCCGTTAGGTATTACAATGATCTAATTAAAATATAGAGTGAATGTGTACGATTTACACTATGAGTATGGAATTCACAATAAGTTTCATTGATAGTCACTGTCATCTTGATGCCGCTGAATTTGACGCAGATCGCGATGAAGTTGTCGCACGCGCTCGCGCAGTAGGCGTGAGTGAATGGCTTGTGCCCGCCGTGACTGCAGATACCTTTGCTTCGACGTTGGCAATGCGCGAACGCTATGGCGCGCATATCGCATTCGGGCTGCACCCAATTTATGAAGCAGCGCATCGTGCTGAGCATTTGATCCTGCTGCGGCAGCAGCTTGATTCTGGCTTGGCAGTGGCGGTGGGGGAAATTGGGTTGGATTTTTTTCTGCCCGATTTAAATACCCAGCGGCAAATTGATTTTTTTGAATCGCAACTCAAAATAGCCCGAGATTATGATCTCCCCGTCATCGTCCATATACGGCGTAGCCAAGATCAGGTGTTGAAATATTTGCGCAAATGGCGCGTCAAAGGCGGCATTGCCCACGCGTTTAATGGCAGTGAGCAGCAAGCCTATGAGTTCATCAAGCTCGGATTTTGCTTGGGTTTTGGTGGGGCAATGACTTATACCGGCTCGCAGCGGATACGACGTTTGGCGCAGACCATACCACTTGAAGCCATCGTATTGGAAACCGATGCCCCAGATATCCCCCCGAGCTGGTTGGCGAATCACACCAAGCCACGGAATGAACCCAATCAATTACCACTATTTTTAAAAGTGCTGGCTGAGCTGCGCGCGGCGCCAGAAGACCTCCTCGCACAGCAAATTATCGCTAATACTCGGCGATCTTTATGGTTGGATGCTAAGGTATAGCTCTGTATATCATTATTCATAATGCTTTTATCTACATACCCAATCCATGTTTTGCCTTGTGATGCTTTTTGAGACGGATTAGAGCGCCGCAGTTTCAGATCGAAATTTCACTTTTCGCCACCAATTCGTTGCCGCAGTATCGTGGCTAGCCCCCGTTTGCATACTCAGTATTCCGCCGACCTTGTCGTGGCCTGTGCGCATTAGATGTATTTTGTAATTCAAAAAGTGGTATTTATTTGGTGGATGAATCTCAGTAAAAACTTTTGATGTGCTGACAAAAATATTAATTTGACCTGAGTAAATAGTTGTGTTCAAATCGCGTCAATAATAAAAAACGTGTTAAATCAATAGTTTAGTAGTTTATTATTTACTTATGGAGATGTTTGATATGCGTATGACTCAACTGGCTGTTGCAGCCGCACTGGTATTGTCTGCTGGCGTTTCTCAAGCTGCCGTGACTTATTCAAAAGACTTTACTTTTTCTCCAGCAGGTCTTTTTGCTTTTGAGCAATCGCTCAATGTGACTGGACCTTCTAAACTGACATTTACCTTAACTCCTGATGCAAATGCTAAGGGCGATTTGGCTAATTTATTTGGTTTTACATGGAGAATTGCGCCGACTGTTGATAATGGTCCATATGTTTCAACCGTTTTTGCACCCGGGCAAAAAACATATAGCAATACATTTGACTTAAACACCGCTGGAACTTACGGCTTCCTGTTTACTTCAGCTGGTGCTCATAACTGGACTGGCAAGTTGAATGTGAGTGTTGCTCCAGTTCCAGAGCCAGAAACATACGCATTGATGGGCATGGGTTTGCTTGGCCTGTTGGCAGCTCGTCGTCGCAAAATGAAACAAGCCGCCTAAGTTATAAGTGCGTGCTTTGAAATATCAACCCTGCCACGGCAGGGTTTTTTTTAACGAAGGCAAGTAGTTCGGAGTGATCTCCACAAGAAACAAAATCTCCGACGAGTGGTTAGCAATATCATTGAATCCTGTTTGTTTTGCCAATTCCATATCCGTATGATTCGCCAATTAATGTAGTGGGTTCTGATGTAGATTTTCAGTCGGCTAAACCACTGCAATATGGATTGAAAGATATATTGAATTGACTTTGGGATATGAAAATGAAATTGCTTAAAAAATTGGTTTCTGCCTCGTTCTTACTAACAGCTTTTGTATCTGCTCAAGCTGCGGTATACGATTTTGGTTCTTTGTCTACGCTGAAAACCATTAGCGCCAACGTCAATCCTGGTGATGTGAATGACACTTTCGCTTTTAGCTTGGGTCAGCAAAGTAACGTTACAGGCGCAGCAGTTTCTGTGCTTTTTGCAAATCCATTTAATCCATCTGTTCCTCTTTTGAACCTGAGTAATGGTAAAGTGGAATTGTTCCGTGCAGACAATAGCTTTGTAAATTCATTTACATTTGATAACAAAGCGCAAGCAGGCACAGCATTTAATGGGTTGGCTGCGGGTTCTTATTTCTTTAAAGTAACTGGCAAGGCAGATGGCGCATTTGGTGGTTCATATACACTTTCTTCTGCTGCGGTTACCGCCCCAGTTCCAGAGCCAGAAACTTATGCTTTGATGGGCATGGGTTTAGTGGGTTTGTTGGCTGCTCGTCGCCGCAAAGCGCAACAAGCTGCTTAATTGCTGGTTTGCATCATAAAAAAAGCCGCTTATTGCGGCTTTTTCTATTGGTGCTTGCTGAAAGTGACTTGCCTAGACTTTATGCGCATTGCCACACACTGGGCAGGCGGGGTCTTTTTTGTAGCGCATTTCACGCCAGCGAGCGCTACGTGCATCATAAAGTTGCAAGCGCCCAATTAAGGGCTCACCGCAACCAGAGATTACTTTGAGCACTTCCGCCGCTTGTCCAGTGCCGATCATGCCTACGAGTGGGGCAAACACACCGAAAGTGGCACAAGGGCTGTCGCTGGCTTCGCCTTCTTCACCAAACAAGCAGTGATAGCATGGGGCGTGGGCTTGGCGGGTATCAAAGGTGGTGAGTTGGCCATCGAATCGAACCGCAGCGCCCGAGACCAGCGGCTTTTTGCCCTGCACGCAGGCGCGATTTACTGCGTGCCGAGTATCAAAATTATCACAACAATCGACCACCACGTCGGCTGCGCTAATTAATTGGGCCAGACGTTCGTCATTCGCGCGTTCGGCAATGGCGTTGATGGTAATGTGCGGATTGAGCGCATTGAGAGTGCTTTTAGCCGAGGTGGCTTTATTAATACCAATGCTAGCTTCAGTGTGGACAATTTGCCGCTGAAGATTGGTTAGATCGACTTCATCATCATCAATGATGGTTAAGGTACCAATACCTGCGCTGGCCAAATAGAGCGCCAGCGGGGAGCCTAGGCCGCCTGCTCCAATAATCAAGACATGGGCATTGCAGATTTTCTCTTGCCCTTCAACACCAAGCTCATCGAGCAAAATATGCCGGCTATAACGAAGCAGCTTGTCATCATCAAGCTCGATATTGGCACTGCGGCTGGGGCAAAAGCTCATGGTCGTAAGTCGCCTGAAGGTAGGCTTTGATTATATCAAGCCAAACACTGGCTGGCTTAAGCCATATCAATTTCAGCGCGATCGGTTTTATTGCCCAATTACAAGTAGCGTCGTAACTCTTCGGGTGTGTCGTCGTGATCGCCATGTAAATGCTTGTCCCAGACCTGCACGTAGACATCACGGCTTTTAATATTGTGCTCGGGGATGGCCAAGTTATCGCAGTGAACTTCTTCGCAATAGTGTGCCAAGGCGCGTTTTAACTTTTGCAGAATGCTGTTGTCTAAATGAAAACCCGCTTCTAGCAAGCGATTTTCAAGTGCAATCAGGCTGTGTTGGCTGAGGTGGTACTGGATAGAAATGCGATTTTGGTCGGCAAAGACAAGGCATTGCACCCCATTAAGACGAGAGAGTAATCGCGCTGCCTGACTAGCTTGCTCAAGCGGCAAATTACTGAACACAATGTCACGATGTTTCAGGTCGCTCACGGTGTGTTTCATATCGCCCCCTTTAGATAAGGCTTATCGTGCTATTAGATTAAACCTTTTTTGACCTCTTTGCATGGGTTTCAACTCGGGTGTGTATTGGGAAAATTGAATATCCCAACGGTATAAGTTGGGCTTGGGGTATTTATTCCAAATCTTTTATTTTCAAGGCTTTGAAGTAGATACCCCCAAGGCTGCTGTTGCAGGCTTGGGGGCGGAGTGAAGCAATTAAGTACTTATTTGCTGGCTGGTTTATTCAGTAGCAATTGCTGTACTTTCAGTACATTCAATGCTTGCTGCAATTGATAGTCTGATTTTGAAGCTAACTCACGTGGGTTTTCTTCGCTATCCACCGAGCTGGCGGGTTTTGCCGTTGGTTTGATCGTGGCTTTGGGTTGCGGGGTAGCGACTACTTTGCCCGCATCTTTATCCGTTGGGTTGTCGAGGTGACGACCCAAATCTGCTTCGCGCAGACGGAAACCACTCTCTTCCTTGCCGTTCAGTGTTGCCTCTTCGACCGCGATATCGGGGGTAATGCCTTTCGCTTGGATAGAGCGGCCATTTGGCGTGTAGTAACGCGCCGTCGTGAGCTTCAGTGCGCTCTTGGCATCAATCGGCAAGATGGTTTGAACTGAACCTTTACCAAAAGTTTGCGTGCCTACGACCAGTGCGCGTTTGTGGTCTTGCAAGGCGCCAGCAACAATTTCAGAGGCCGAAGCTGAGCCACCGTTGACGAGAACGACCAACGGTACATTTTTAACGTCTTTAGGTAAGTTCTTGAAGTATTCCTTGCCTGATTCGCGCTGATAGAACTGCGAACTTGCAGTGAATTTCATTTTGGCATCGGCAGTACGGCCTTCGGTGTAAACAACCAAGACATCTTTTGGCAGGAATGCGGCAGATACGCCAACTGCACCGTCGAGCAAGCCACCTGGATCGTTCCGTAAATCGAGCACCATACCTTTGAGCGGTGCTTTATTTTCTTTATAAAGTGCTTCAATGGCCTGAGCGAGGTTTTCGGTCGTGTGCTCTTGGAATTGAGTAATCCGGATATAGCCGTAGCCTGGCTCTGCGAGTTTGAACTTCACGCTTTGCGTTTTGATAATCGCGCGTTTCAGCGTAACGACGATGGGTTTGCCTTCGCCTTTACGCATCAAGGTCAGTGTCACAGAGGTGCCAGCTTTACCGCGCATTTTTGACACGGCTTCATTGAGTGACAAGCCTTGAACCTGTAGCTCGTCGATTTTAACAATGTAGTCACCGGCTTTAATTCCCGCGCGATAGGCAGGGGTGTCTTCGATCGGCGAAACAATTCGAACCAGACCGTCTTCCATATTTACCTCAAGACCGAGTCCGCCAAATTCACCTTGGGTATTTACTTTCAAGTCTTTGAAGGCTTCTTCATCTAGGTAGCTGGAATGCGGATCCAGACCGGATACCATGCCTTTAATTGCTTCGGTTATGAGTTTTTTGTCTTCAACAGGTTCAACGTAGCTTTGTTTGATCAGGCCAAAGACAGTTGAAAAGGCACGCAGCTCATCAATAGGGAGAGGGTTACTACTGGTTTCTTTATCAGCGGTCGCATTAAATGACAGACTCAGTACGGCACCAAGACCGGCACCTGCGGCCAAAAGACTGATTTTTTGCCAGCGGCTGTAAGGCTTATTGGACATCCCTGTTTTTTCCTGTTCGTGCGGTGTTATTTGGCCCACTGCAATGGGTCGAGTGGGCGACTGTTTTGTCGGATTTCAAAGTATACGCCAGATTCTGCCATGCCACCGCTATTGCCAACGGTAGCAATTACATCGCCGGGTTTGACGCTATCGCCGACGCGTTTAAGGACACTTTCATTCGCGCCATAGAGGCTCATATAGCCTCCACCATGGTCGATAATCATCAGATTGCCAAAGCCGCGCAGCCAGTCGGCAAATACCACGCGACCAGAGGCAATGGCATGGACCGATTGCCCATTGGCCGCTTTAATCATCAAACCTTTCCATGTGCCACCTTCACCGCGCAGGGCGCCAAAGCGGCCAATCACTTCACCTTTGACGGGTAAGGCCAACTTGCCTTTCAGTGAGGCAAAATTGGCGCCAGCCAAAGCGGGATCTGGCAGCTTTTCATTCACTGGGCCAGATTCTTCTTTTGGCTCAGGCTCGGGTGTTGGTGCAGGTTTGCCGGCTGCTTTGGCTTGCTGGACCTGTTTTGCTTGCCGTGCTTCGCGTTCGGCTTTGGCTTTCGCTAGTTGCTCAGCGCGTTTTTTGGCTTCTTGTTGCTGCTTGGCCAACTGACGCGCGCGCTCGGCTTCCTGCTTTTTAATCAGGGCATTGAGTCGTTCGGTCAACTCGGTGAGGCGTTTTTCGTCGGCGGCCAGCTTCTGGATTTGATTGCGCTGACTGCTGATTTCTTTTGATAGTTTGGTAACAACCGCTTTCTTTTGCTCTTGCTCGTCGAGCAATTGCTCGCGTTGTTGCTGTTTGCTGCGCGCAATTTCTTGGAGCTCGGCATTTTTTTGCTGAATTTGCTCCGACAGCTGATTGAGCTCATTGAGCTGCCGTTCGAGTTGATTGGCTAATACTTGTTGCGAGCGAGCAAGATGCTTGTAGTAGGTTAAATCACGCGTAACTTGATTGGGGTCTTTCTGGTTGAGCAAAAGTCGCCAGGCTTCAAGTTGGCCTAATTTATAGTGATTTTTTAAGAGATCGCCGAGGCGCTTTTGGCTGGCGCGAATATTGACACGAGTACGGGCAATGTCGGCTTCGAGTTTGGCGAGCTCGTTTTGAGTTAATTCGCGCTCGTGCGCTAATTCATTGAGCACCCGATTGGCTTCGGAGATCGATTGTTCTGACTCTTTTAAGGCATCTGCCGCTTCATTGCGATTTGACTCATTGGCAGATAATTCTTTTTGTAGCTGCTGGATTTGCCCGCGCAGATCTTTTAGCTCAGCTTGCTTGGCTTCGCTCTCTTTGGTGCTGACGCGAATTGACTGACTGGCTGCTGGAGCAGCCAGAGTCAATGGGCTACAAATCAAGCTGGTGAAAATTAGCGAAACAAGTAAACGTACATGCACAGCTTTAGCTCAGAATACTGTCAGAGTGCATAACTTTACTTGATTCGCCCGATTCACTAAACCCAATTCATACTATTTACAGAAAATTGATCAGCGACTGGCCGGTCATTTCTTCTGGTTGAGACAAGCCCATCATGGCAAGCAGCGATGGTGCGATGTCTTTCAGTGCGCCACCCGGTGCGAGGCGGGCAGGGCGACCGATGTAGCAGAATGGCACTAAGTCGGTCGTATGCTGCGTATGTGGCTGACCTGAGTCTTTGTCATACATCATTTCACAATTGCCGTGGTCGGCTGTGATTAAGACTTCACCGCCAATCGCCAATTGAGCCGCTACGACTTTACCCACACACTCATCCAGCGTTTCAACGGCTTTTACTGCCGCATCAAAAATACCGCTATGGCCAACCATGTCGCCGTTGGCATAGTTACAAATAATTGCGGCGTATTGCTTGCTATTGATCGCCGCGATCATTTTTTCCGTCACTTCATGCGCTGACATTTCTGGTTTCAGATCGTAAGTGGCAACTTTAGGTGATGGCACCAAGATACGGTCTTCACCTGCGTATTCTTTCTCTTCACCGCCTGACAGGAAGTAAGTTACGTGTGGATATTTTTCAGTTTCTGCAATCCGCAATTGTTTCAAACCTAAACTCGCGACGTATTCACCAAAGCCGTTTTTCACTTTCTCTTTGGTGTAGGCCACAGGGTGGTTGTACGCTGAGCCGTAATCGGTCGCGGTGCAGAAGAAGCCAAATTGTGGCTGACGCTGTGGGTGCTCAAAGCCTTTGAATGTAGGCTCGGTCAGTGCTGTGGTTAATTGACGCGCGCGGTCGGCGCGGAAATTCATAAAGATCACTGCATCGCCATCTTCCATGCGAGTTGGCGTACCAATCACCGTTGCTGAAACGAACTCATCGTTTTCATCACGGGTATACGCGTCTTTAAGGCCATCTAGCGCGGTTTCAGCGCTATACAGACCTACGCCATCGACGATCAATTTGTAGGCTGGCTCAACACGTTCCCAGCGTGTGTCGCGATCCATTGCCCAGTAACGGCCAACAATGCCGACAATCTTCGCGTGATTGGCATCACAGACGCTTTGTAAGCGTTGCAGGTAGAGTTCGGCGCTACGCGGGGGCGTGTCGCGGCCATCGAGGAAGGCATGCACACGAATGTCTTTGACGCCCGCTTTGGCCGCCGCTTCGATCAGGCCAAATACATGATTTTCATGGCAATGTACGCCACCATCGGACATCAGACCCATGATGTGCAAGGCTTTGTTGTTCGCCAGAGCCGTGTCAAGGGCTTGTTTAAATACAGGGTTATTGCCGATGGTTTTGTCTGCCACGTCACAATCGATACGGCTAATGTCCTGTTGAACGATACGACCTGCGCCAATATTGAGGTGACCCACTTCCGAATTACCAAACTGACCTGCAGGCAAACCGACAAATTGTTCTGATGCGTTAATCGTCGTAAATGGGTATTGGGAGAATAAGCGATCAAAATGATGTTTGCGTGCGTGTAAAATGGCATTGTCATTCCCGCCGGTGCGGTAACCAAAACCATCAAGAATCAGTAGTAAAACGGGAGTGATTGATTGGGACATGGCAAATTCCTATGAGATTCACTATAAATTGCTGAAATTTTCTGCAAATCGCGGTTGCGAATTGATTTCAAACACGGTTAGTATTCTAACTCATGCTGATGTTATATCGCCGCTATTTGGCATAATGATGATTGTGCTCAACCCTGAAGCTGTTACAAAAATAAAAGATTACCGATGATAGACTCAATTGCACAGATGGATGATGAACACATCGACCAAGCTTCACGGGCGATGAAAGCAATGTCTCACCCTTTACGCTTGAAAATTTTATGCGTGTTAGCCGATCAAGAAGTCAGCGTTCAAGATATTGTCGATCGCGTGGGGACAACGCAATCCAATATTTCACAACATTTGGCGCTGATGCGCGAAAAAGGCGTGCTACGTACCCGTAAAGATGCAAATCGTGTTTATTACCGCGTTGGTGACGTGCGGACACTGGAAGTGATTTCTATGCTGCGCGATGTATTCTGTGGCTTCTAATTAAATATCGATACGCATAAAAATACGCCTCATGGGGCGTATTTTTTTATCTGCGTTTCGATCTGCTCTTTGCTGATCTTGCCCACATTGATCGCCACTTGTTTGCCTTTGGCATCAAAAAAAACCGTGAAGGGCAGACCGCCCAGATTGTTGCCTTGCGCGCGCATCAAGTCCATCGCGCTATTGCTGCCAATCAAGGTTGGATAATTGACGCCGATCTCTTTGGCAAATTTGGCGCTCGGTTCAGGGTCATCAATCGCGATGCCAATAAACTGCACCTTGCCTTGGTATTTTTTCTGTAATTGCACCATTTCGGGCATTTCCTGCCGGCAAGGGCTACACCATGTGGCCCAATAATTGAGCACTACCATCTTGCCTTGCCATTGCTTGGTGGGCTGTGGTTTGCCCGTTAAATCAGGAAAGCTCATGCCCCAAAAATCCGGCGCAGCCCAGCTTGCGCTACTTGCTACCAAGCTCAAGATCGCTAGCCATTGTTTAATCATGGTTGTGCTTCCAGTTTTTTAAGGGTCGTTAAAAACTCGTCTGGGCCTTGATAACCGATCACTCGGTTTGCTAACTCTTTGCCGTCTCGGCCGTAAAAAATCAGCGCGGGCGGGCCGTACAATTTGAAGCGAGCCAGCAGCGCCGCATCATCAGGGCTATTGGCGGTGACATCGACGCGAATCAACTCGTAACCTTGCAG
Organism: Chitinibacter bivalviorum; assembly: GCF_013403565.1. Lineage (NCBI taxonomy): Bacteria > Pseudomonadati > Pseudomonadota > Betaproteobacteria > Neisseriales > Chitinibacteraceae > Chitinibacter > Chitinibacter bivalviorum. The sequence continues at coordinate 239,856 of NZ_CP058627.1, forward strand.
TGCTGTTTGTACCGAGGTTTGGCTCAGCGTATTTCGTTCAAATTCGATGCACGACACGCACCAGTCGGCATAAAAATCGACCATCACAGGTTTGCCTTTCGCTTGGGCAAGGGCCTGATCCAGCGCACTGGTGCTGCGGACAGTTTGAAAAGCCAGAGCGTGTGGCTTTTCAATACCTAGGTGGGGTTCCCATAATGGACGCGATACCCAGATTGCCATTGCGAGCAATACTACCCCAAAGACGATTTTGACTCCTTTCATTACTCCGCCAGAAATCTTGGGTAAGATCGTCGAGCCGAAGGCGCCAATTGCCAGTAGCGGTGAGCCCAAACCAAGCGCCATCGCATACAGCGCGGCACCGCCAAGCAGTAGATCGCCAGTTTGACCAATATAGGCCAGCGCAGCCGCGAGTGGCGGTGCAATGCAAGGGCCGATGATCAACGCTGAGAGTAAGCCCATCAGTAGGACTGAAGTCCATTTGCCGCCCGGCAGCTTCATGCTGGCGTTATTTAGTTTACTTTGCAGTGCGCTAGGCAGCTGCACGTTAAATAAACCAAACATCGATAGCGCCATCGCGACAAAAAACAGCGCAAATAGCGCGATCACCCACGGCTGTTGCAGCGCGACGACCAAGAGTGTGCCCGTTGCTGCCGCCGCAACGCCAATAGCAGTGTAGGAGATCGCCATGCCTTGTACGTAAACAAAAGTGAGGCTAAACGCATGCCAGCGCTTGGCAGCTTTTTGTCCGATCACGATACCAGAGACAATCGGGATCAGAGGATACATGCAAGCAGTCAGGGCAAGGCCGATGCCCGCAAGAAAGAAAATGCCGAGCGTGCCAAAAAAACTGCCCCCGAAAAACATCTGGTCGGGGGCTGAGTTGTTGGCGTCGTTCGCTCCGAAGAGCTGCTTGAGCGCCGGGGTTTTGGATTCCCCCAGCTTGATCGTCTGCGTCTGTGGCGGGTAACAAATGCCCGCTTCAGCACAACCTTGGAATTTCAGTGTAATCGCTTGCTGCGCAGCAAGAGGTTGTTTGCTGGTGAGTTTCACAATCAGCTGATTGTGAAATACCGATACCTTGCCAAAGCTAGGGTCGTCTTTCATTTCGCCCGCCGGAATTTGGCTACTGAGCTCTAGCCCGGGTGCGCTGACTTTAATGCGGTCGCGGTATAAATAATAGCCCGGCGCAATCGTGAAACGAGCTTCGACAGTTTGGTCGTCAATTTGCACTAAAGTGGCGCGAAAGGCTTTTTCGGGCGGTAAAAAGTCAGCATTTGCCCAGCTGAGCATTGAAAAAAAGCCAAACAGCAAGCAAGTAATAAAACGATTCATTGTGCACGGCCATCCGTTTCTTGCGCTATCCATGCCAGATAGCTTGGCGCGCCAGCCACGATCGGTAGCGCGATAATTTCAGGTACTTCATAGGGGTGGTGGGTCAGTAGCCATTGTTCCAGTTGCGCATAACACGCTTGGCTGGTCTTAATCATTAGCGGAACTTCTGACGCAGTTTCGATTCCACCATCCCAGTGATACGTAGATTGTACCGCAGGCAATTGGTTCACGCAGGCCGCTAAACGGGCTGAAATAATGCCACTGGCCAGCGCCTTGGCACTGGTTTCGTCGGGGCAATTGCACCATACTACGAGCGATTGATGAGGAGTATTCATGCCGTATTTAGTTTTTGCCAGTTTATTGGCTTATCCATTTCTAGAAATTATGTCACTAATCTGGTTGGCCGATGCCATTGGTACTTTCCCAATGCTGCTCATCGTGTTGCTCAGCTTTGGCGCTGGCGTGTTGATGTTACGTCATCAGCGCCTTGGCATTGGCTTGACGCTAATGAACGATATTCGCACGGGGCGTTTGGGCTTGCATAGTCTGTTCAGTGTGGCTCGTTACTATATCGCTGCGGTGTTATTGATTGTGCCGGGCCTGATTGGCGATGTCATTGCTTTGATTTTACTCTTGCCATGGGGAAAGTCAGCACCAACGGTCAGTACGACAGGCGGTATGCCGCCGCAAGATGGCGTGATTGATGGCGAATACCGTCGTGTCGATCCTCAATCAGATGTTGACCATACCCAGCCACGTATTGATCGCTAATCATTTTTTCGCATGCTTTTGAATGGAATACCCCTGTCTGCTTATGTCTGCAGTTTAGTAGCAACGGGTTTTCTGGCTTTAGTTTCGGCTTTTTGCTCAATAGCCGATGCGATATGGCGAAAAGCTAAATTAGCCGAACTATCGGGTTAAGTCGGCATTTCCCATGCAGAGTATGGAGGCGAGGCGAGTTTTGCTTGTTTTGCCATTTCGCCTCATGCACTCGCGTCAGAGAAGGGCGGCTCGGAATGACTGCATCAGCCGAGCCGCCGACTCCGATTTAGCCGATCATTCTTACGCTTTGTAAAATCATCGGCTCAAGCTGGGCGATGACCACATTCAAAATTAATTGAATCACCAAAATCAGCAGCAATGGCGAAATATCTACGCCCCCAATGGGCGGGATGATCTTTTGGATCGGGCGCAAAAATGGTGCAGTTAAGCCAGTGAGTGTCGGCATTAGCGGGTTATAAGGCGATAGCCAACTCATTAAAGCTTGGCCAATCACCGCCGCAAACAGTAGATACAGCGACATTTTGATTAGCTCCAGCGTCGCTGTCAGCACGAGCGCGACGATGGATGCGCCAGATGAAAAATCAAACGGCCACGGCGTAATGGCCAGTAACACCGAATGCATCACAAAAGCGGTAATCCACGCCATCATCAAGCTGGTGGTGTCATAGCCTTTGATCGGCGGGATTATTTTGCGCACGGGCAACACGACCCAGTTGGTCAGCGCCAGCACAAATTGCCCCAGTGGGTGACGAAACGAGACTTTGGCCGCTTGCAAATAAAACCGCGCCAAGAGCAACAGAATCAGAAACTCAAGTAGGTTACGGATTAAAAAATCCAGCACACTGGTGAGCATGGCAAACTCCTTATGGCTCGATATCTCGACCTAATTCCTCGCCCAATTCACGCGAGCGGGCTGCGGCAGCTGATGCCGCGGCAATAATCGTCTGGCGCACTTCGCTTGATTCAAGTGCCTTGATTGCGCGTTCGGTCGTGCCCCCTTTGGAGGTGACTTTTTGCTGCAGAGTTCCCGCATCATCTTCGCTATTGAGTGCGAGTTTGACCGCGCCAGCAAAGGTTTGATAGGCCAGTTTATGGGCTACTTCAGGCGCAAAGCCTTGCGCGCGTGCGGCAGCTTGCAGTGCTTCCATAAAATAGAAAATATACGCTGGGCCGCTGCCCGAAATCGCGGTAATGCCATCAATTTGGTGTTCATCATCGACCCAGACTTGTTCGCCTATCGAGTCCAAAATGCGGCTGGTCAGTGCGCGGTCGGCTTCTGTTACGGCTTCGCTCGCATAGACGCCTGAAATGCCTGCTTGAACCAAGGCAGGGGTATTGGGCATAACGCGAATAATGCGTTGGTGCCCAGACATAAACCTAGATAGGGTATCGACGCGAATGCCCGCTGCAATCGAGATGACTAAGGCGTCGCCTATTTGGGGCTGAAGTTCGCTGGCAACAGCCTTGAGCTGCTGAGGCTTAACCGCAAATAATACCGCCGTGCTGTTTGGAATGGCTTCGCCGGGGGCTGAAGTGCCAATGCCATACTGAGACCCCAATGCAGCACGTTTGACATCATCAGGCTCCACCACATGGATTTCTTGGCCCGTAAAGCCTTGTGCCAACATACCGCCTATCATGGCTGTGGCCATATTGCCGCCACCAATAAATGTAATGATCATTGCTTTTCCTGCTGGTAATGGCGGGCGCCGAAAATCGCACTGCCCACGCGAACTAAAGTTGTGCCACTGGCAATGGCCAGTTCTAAATCTGCCGACATGCCCATCGAGAGCGTGTCGAGCTTAAATCCTTGATCTTGCAATGCAGCCTGACAGTATTTCAGGCTTTGAAATTGTTTGGCGAGCGTATCTTCATCGCTCGTGGCTTCGGGTATACACATCAAGCCTCGTAACTGCAGGTGAGGTAATTGCCTGATTGCAGTGGCCAGCTCGAGCAATTGATCAGGATGAATGCCCGATTTACTGGCTTCGCCCGAGACATTCACTTGAATACAGACATTCAGCGCCGGCAGATGTGCTGGACGCTGGTTATTGAGGCGCTCGGCGATCTTAAAGCGATCAATAGTATGAACCCAGTGTGCTGATTCAGCCACGATTCGTGTTTTATTGCTCTGCAGAGGGCCAATAAAGTGCCATTCAATGTCGCTGCAATCGGCAAGGTCGATGCATTTCTGCGCCAGTTCCTGCGCATAATTTTCGCCAAAGCAACGTTGGCCGTGGATGTATAATTCCCTTACGGCTAAGGCAGGGAATGTTTTACTCACGGCAAGTAAGGCTACTTCCGTCGAATTTCTACCGCAGGCTGTGCACGCAGCGTCTATCCTACCTTGTACGCCTTGCCATGCTTCAAATAACGTTGCCATAATGAACAAAATCTTGTCAGGATGCTTGTTGATGAGCCAGTGAAAATGGCGCGAAGCAGACCTGAGTCGTGAATAAGAGGAAGAATTATAAATGGAAATCTCGGAACTCTTAGCGTTTTCGGTCAAGAATAAAGCATCTGACTTGCACTTGTCGGCAGGTTTGCCACCGATGATCCGTGTTCATGGCGACGTTCGCCGAATTAATTTGCCCGCAATGGATCATAAAGACGTACACGATATGGTGTACGACATTATGAACGACGGACAACGTAAAGTTTATGAAGACACACTGGAGTGTGACTTCTCGTTCGAGATCCCCAATCTGGCTCGTTTCCGTGTCAATGCCTTTGTGCAAAATCGGGGTGCTGGCGCGGTTTTCCGTACGATTCCGTCCAAGGTTTTAACGCTCGAAGAACTCAACGCGCCTAAAGTCTTTCAAGATATTGCGATGAATCCGCGCGGGCTGGTGCTGGTTACTGGGCCAACGGGTTCGGGTAAATCGACAACATTGGCGGCGATGGTCAACTTCATTAATGACAATGAATATGGTCATATTTTGACGGTGGAAGACCCGATTGAGTTTGTGCATCAATCTAAAAAATGTTTGGTCAATCAACGTGAAGTCGGCCCACATACATTGTCTTTTGCGAACGCTTTGCGCTCAGCTTTACGTGAAGACCCTGATGTGGTGCTCGTCGGTGAGATGCGCGATTTGGAAACGATCCGCCTGGCGCTGACCGCCGCAGAAACGGGTCACTTGGTGTTCGGTACTTTGCATACGAGCTCTGCCGCTAAAACCATCGACCGTGTGGTCGACGTTTTCCCTGCTGCGGAAAAAGAAATGGTGCGGGCGATGTTGTCTGAATCATTACGCGCCGTTATTTCGCAAACGCTGCTAAAAACCAAAGATGGCACCGGCCGTGTGGCTGCGCATGAAATCATGATTGGTATTCCTGCGATTCGAAATCTAATTCGCGAAAATAAAATTGCCCAGATGTATTCGGCGATTCAAACTGGCTCGGCACACGGTATGCAGACGCTGGATCAATGCCTGCAAAATCTAGTTCAGCGCAATATTGTTTCAGTTGCAGAAGCCCGTAATAAAGCAGCTATTCCGGATAACTTCAAAGGTTAATCCGTTTGCAGGGAAAGTAAAAAATGGAAAAAGAACAAGCCGCTAAATTTATGCATGATTTGCTGCGCCATATGCGCGGCAAAAATGCGTCCGATCTGTTTATTACCGTTGATTTTCCGCCTGCGATGAAAATTGATGGTCGCGTAACCCCGGTTTCGAATCAACAGCTCACGGCTCAGCACACCAAAGAGTTGGCGAGAGCGATTATGAACGATAGGCAAGCCGAGGACTTTGAGGCGAATAAAGAATGTAATTTCGCCATTAGTCCGGGCAATATGGGGCGCTTTCGGGTCAACGCCTTTATGCAGCAAGGCCGTGTTGGCATGGTTTTGCGGACAATCAATTCGGAAATTCCGAAGCTGGCTGAGCTCAATCTGCCGCCCGTACTCGAAGATATCGCCATGACCAAGCGTGGCTTGGTGATTTTCGTCGGTGGTACAGGCTCGGGTAAATCAACATCGTTGGCGGCGATGATTGGGCATCGCAATGAAAATGCTTACGATCATATTATTACGATCGAAGATCCTATCGAATATGTGCATGAGCACAAAAATTCGATTATCACGCAGCGCGAAGTCGGCGTTGATACTGATTCGTGGATGGCCGCACTGAAAAACACCCTGCGACAAGCGCCAGATGTGATTTTGATTGGTGAGATTCGTGATCGAGAAACAATGGATTACGCAATTGCCTTTGCTGAAACGGGCCATTTGTGTATGGCCACCTTGCACGCCAACTCGGCCAATCAGGCCCTTGATCGGATTATCAACTTTTTTCCCGAAGAGCGCCGTCAACAGTTGCTGATGGACTTGTCTTTGAACTTGAAAGCCTTTGTGTCCCAGCGTCTGGTGCCGCATGCTTCCGGCAAAGGTCGGGTTGCCGCAGTTGAGGTGATGCTCAATTCGCCATTGATTTCAGAGCTGATTTTCAAAGGCGAAGTACATGAAATCAAAGAGTTGATGAAAAAATCGCGCGAATTGGGGATGCAGACTTTCGATCAATCCTTATTCGATTTGTTTGAAGCTGATCGCATTACTTACGAAGATGCTTTGCGTAATGCAGACTCGGTCAACGATTTGCGCCTGCAGATTAAGTTAAATGGCTCGGATGCGAAGCAAAGAGACGTTTTGTCGGGACTTGAGCATCTGGATATTGTTTAATTCAGGTGGCGTTTTATTGAAATGGCGTACAAATCAAATCCTGTAGGGTAATGAAACATTGAATTTTCTTCTGAAACAATCCGTTGTTGCGCTCATCTGTGCGGGGCTGAGTCATGTAGCCCAATCGGCCATGCTGGGTGATATTCATGTGCGCTCAGCACTAGGGGATCGTTTTGATGCGACTGTAACCGTAGCCGCGGCGGAAGATGAAGACCTGAACTCGGCTTGTTTTCGACTGGTGTCACCACAAGAAGAACGCGATGGCTCAAATGTTTTGCGGCGCGCCCAACTGATTTACCAGCATGAAACCAATGGTGGTCGATTACTGATTCGCGGCGAAGATACGACGCAAGAGCCACTCTTGATGGTGAGTATTCGGGTGAAATGCCCAGGTGAAGAGGAGCGTGTTTTTCAGCGCGACTATCGTATCTTGCTCGACCCTCGCGAATACCGCCCTCTGCTCTCCTTACCCACCTCGGGCGCAAATAAAAGTGCGAAGTTAGCGATCCGCCGTAAATTACCGCCGCTCGGATCTGCTTGGCTGAGTGAAGAGGGCGATTCAGTTGCAAAAATCGCAGCTAATTATTATCCGAATGATAAGGTGCGTCAGCAGGCCTTGGTGCAAGGCATTTATGAGCTCAACCCTGACTTGCCCCAAAATACCAATGCGCGCTTGGGCGGCGATTGGCGTATTCAATTACCTGGGGCCGTGAGTAAACCGACGCCCGTACCACGAGCGCCAGATTTAAGTCAGTTTACTTCCACCACGCCCAAAGACCTCGTGCCGCTGCCGCGTCTGAGTTTGGATTCGGATGTCTCTGCGGCAAGCTCAGCAGTCGATTCGAAAACGAGCACACCCACGCAAACTATCAATGCAGGAGGTGGGGAATTTAGATTACGCTTATCCGATAGTAATCTGGATACCCAGCGCAAGAATGATCTGACCCCTGAACAGACTTTGCAATTACGCGAGCGTTTACTCTCGCTGGAGTCGGACGAGCAAGCGGCTCAAATGCTGCAACTTAAATATCAGATCGCAGAGTTGGAAAAACAGCTTGCAAGTATCAAGGGCAATACAGGAAATACCGATAACAAAGCGATTGAGCTCAAGAATAATCTGGATGGGAATGACTCTAACGTAAGTGGTAGTTGGTTGTGGGGCTTGTTAGGCTTATTTTTTGCAGCCCCACTGGGCTTGTTGTACTGGCGTCGCCGTCAAGCACGTCAGGCATTGGCTGAAGAACCGTTCTCAATGATCTCGCCTTCTACTGCCTACATGGGGGGAGGTCAGCATTATGCTGCGAGTGCAGATAGCGGAATTTATGGCCGAATCAATACTTCTGGCGGCTTGGATACCGGTCAGATTGGCACGCCGATACATCGGGATCATCAAGAAGACTGGCATAGTGATGATGTTGACGTGGTTTCCCCAGGCAACGTAACCGAAGAAGCGCAACTGCTCCTCGATCACGGTTTGACGCCGCAGGCGATCAATCTACTCACACACGAGATTAGCCAATATCCAGCGGCGCTTGCATTATGGATGAAATTATTTGAGATATTTGCCGCCAATAAAATGGCTGAAGCATTCCAAGAGCGCGCAGTCGCATTTAGATTGCAGTTTGCTAGCGATGCTTTATGGCAAAAAGTACAGGAATTGGGACTTTCCTTGGATCCTGCCAACCCGCTGTATCGTTCACTGGATACCTCCTCGGATGAAGCATTGCAATTTGGCGTAGATTCCACCCTTGCTGCGAAAAATGAAGATTTGGACTTTGCCAATGCAATGTATATGGATGCGGGGCTAGATGCTCCCGTCGAGGTGGTCGGGCTTGATCAAGTGCCCACAGAACATTTTAATATCGATATGGAAGTCGATGAGCCAGAATTGGCACAATTGCATTTCAGCGACGAACAAACCAGCGTAGGTGAAGTGAACCAAAATGAATCCTTTGAATTAACTGCCTTAGATTTTGGTGATGAGGCGGTAGGGCGCATTGACATTCAGGAAGTGCAATCCCCAGACCCGGTGCCAGAATTGCCGCTGCTTGCACCCAAAAAGGCCGCAAGCATGGAGAGCTTCCAGTCTGATGATCCAAGTTTGCAGGCGGTTGCACAGTTGATTGAGGCAGGGCAACGCAAAGAGGCATTCAAGCAACTGGAAGAGATGCTTTACAAGGGCAATATGTCGCAGCGACTGACCGCATCGAAATGGCTAGATAGAATGATCGGATCCTTCGGGCAAAACTAATCATCCATGCCATCCAAAGGCCTCGAGTTATGTCTCGAGGCCTTTTTCTATTTTCGCCAGCCAATTGCTCGATGCCATGGCAGGGCGGATTTTTCACCCAGTCATTGTGCACATTTCACTCATCCGAAGATGGGGTGTTTTCGGTGTAAAATTGCGGATCTGGATTGGGGCTGCACGATTTCCTTGCCGCGATCATGCTTGCTGATTAAGGACATAAAAAATGACATTCTCTATTCGCGTGGGCCAAGGTTGGGATGTGCACCGTATGGTCGTAGAACGTCCGTTGATATTGGGTGGTGTGCACATACCCTATGAAAAAGGTCTGCTTGGCCATTCGGATGCCGATGCGCTATTGCATGCCATCACCGATGCAATTTTGGGCGGTGCGGGACTCGGTGATATTGGCCGGCATTTTCCGGATACGGCGGTGGAATTTAAAGGGGCAGATAGCCGGGCCTTATTGCGTGAGGCAGTAAGCAGGGTCTTGATCGCGGGGTGGCGTATTGGCAATATCGATGCTTCAATCTTGATCCAGCAACCGAAAATGGCCCCGCATATTCCTGCCATGGTGGCTAATATTGCTGCCGATTTAGGTATCGATCCGAGCTGTGTCAATGTCAAAGCCAAAACTTATGAAAAGCTGGGCCCTGTCGGGCAGGGTGAGGCGGTTGAAGCGCAGGCGGTTGCGCTGCTGATTCAGGTTTAATCTTTCTGGTCATTGGGGCAAGGGATAGGGGCGCAGATTGCGCCCCCTTTTTTCACTGCTCGCGCCGAACAAATCGCACAAGGCATTTTCGACCTTCTTCCAAGAGCCAAATCGATGACGCAACGACGATACATAATGGCCAATCACGCCAACTCATGCCATGGGTTGCGAATAATTGCTGTGCGATGGGCCAGTGAACCGCAATAATCTGCAAGGCCAGTACCGTGAGTAGCGAGGCCCAAAGCATCGCATTGCTAAAAAAGTGGCGATTTAATGCGCTATGCCGCTCATTACGGGCATTAAATACATTAAAAAACTGAAAAAGTACAAAGGTGGTAAAGGCCATCGTCGTGGCGCGTTCGGGGCTGCCGTTGGCCAATCCTAAATGCAGGACTGCCAATGTACCGACCATCATCGTCATGCCATATGCCAAAATCCGCGCTATCCGCGCGGCAGTGAGCACGGCCTCGCTTTTGCTGCGCGGGGGCTGCGCCATGATGTCGGCGCGGGCAGGATCGAGTGCCAGAGAAATCGCTGGCGGGCCGTCCATAATGATCGCGATCCATAAAATTTGTATGGCCGTAAACGGCGTGGGCAGACCTACGAGCGGCGCAAAGAACACCGTTAATACTGCACCAATGGTCGTGGAGAGTTGAAAACGAACAAATTTCAGGATGTTTTCATATAGCGTTCGCCCCTGATGAATCGCCGCAACGATAGTGGCGAAATTATCATCAGTTAAGACCATGGTGGCCGCTTCCTTAGCTACCGCGCTGCCGTTGAGCCCCATGGCGATGCCGATATCGGCGCTTTTAAGCGCTGCTGCATCGTTCACGCCATCGCCTGTCATCGCCACAATATGATCTTTGGCTTGCAAGGCGTTCACAATATTGACTTTGTGAGCCGGCGATACGCGCGCAAATACCGCAATATCATCGATCTGGGCCGCCAGTTGTGCGGTGCTCATTTTTTCAAGTTCGCTACCTGTTATGCAACGGCCTTGTAAACCCAATTCGGCGGCGATGGCCATGCCAGTGGCTTGATGATCCCCCGTAATCATTTTGACGGCGATCCCTGCATGTTGGCAGCGGGCAATGGCCAGCCGAGCTTCTGCACGGGGTGGGTCATAGAGCCCGATCAGTGCAATCATCGTGAGCTCGCTCATGTGATTCATCAGCGGCGTGTGTTCATTAAACTCATGCGTGGGAATAAAACGGCAGGCAATCATCAAGCCGCGCAAGCCTTGTGCGGCCATGGTTTGATACGCCTGCCCAATGGCATCGCGCCCAGCCTGTTGCAGCGTGGGGCACTGATCACCCTGTAATGTGTGGCTGCAGAGCCTGAGTAAAATATCCGGGGCGCCTTTAACAAAAATGGTGGTGCCTTCGCTACTGCGATGAAAGGTCGCCATGTATTTGTGCGCGCTGTCAAAAGGGATTTCTGCAGTGCGCGTTGGAATATCGTCGGTGTTGTGTGGCGCGAGCTTGCTGGCCAATACCAGCAGTGCAGCCTCCATCGGGTCGCCGAGCATGGTGTTGTTTTGCAGCTGGCTGTCATTGCAGGCCTGCAATGGGCGGGTGAGTGAGCTAAACGAGGGCAGGGCTTGCTCATCGTCGGCGGTGACATTGCCGGCAAGTTGATAGCCCTCGCCCGAGATGTGAAACAGGCGTGCTTGGAAATACAGTGCTCGGGCGGTCATCTGATTTAAGGTGAGCGTGCCTGTTTTATCCGAGCAAATGACCGTGGTGCAGCCCAGTGTTTCGACACTGGCGAGTCGTTTCACAATGGCATGTTGTCTGGCCATTTTATGCATGCCCAGTGCCAGTGTGACGGTGACAACCACGGGCAGCCCTTCGGGGATGGCCGCAACACCCAGCGCGATGGCACTGAGCAAAATATCGGGCAGCGGCGTGCCGCGTAACCATTCCAAAAAGGCCAATAAACCGACCAAGACAATGGCAATCAGCCCGAGTTTCTTACCCAGCATATCCAATTGTATTTGCAGTGGTGTTGGCGCTTCCTCGGTATTGGCGATGGTATTGGAGATTTGCCCCATTTCACTGTGGGCGCCCGTGGCGGTGACGACCATTTCGGCCCGCCCTCGCGTCAGCAGCGTATTCATAAAGGCCATATTTTGTCGCTCAGCGAGCGGGGCGTCGCGGTCAACTTGATGACTGCTTGATTTGGGCGTCGGCATCGATTCACCCGTCAAGGACGACTCATCAATTTCAAGCCCGATAGCCAGTACGAGTCGCCCATCCGCAGGAACACGGTCTCCCGCCTCCAAGAGCACAATGTCACCGGGCACGAGCTGGCTCGCTTCAATTAATCGATCTTGGCTATCCCGCCGAACGTGCGCTTTGGGGGGGAGCATGGCTTTGAGCGCGCTGAGGCTCTGTTCTGCTCGGTATTCTTGATAAAAACTCACCAAGGCATTGATGAGGACCACGGTAAAAATGATGCCGGCGTCTTTGGTGTTGCCAATGGCCGCAGATAAAATCGCCGCGCCGATAAGGACCAAAATCAGAGCGCTGCGAAATTGGCTAATAAATACACTGAAGGCGCTGCGTTCTTGAGCTTGCGGTAGTGAGTTTGCGCCAAAAGTAGCGCGATGACGCGCAACGGTCGTGTCATTCAAACCATGCTGAGCTTGAACTTCAAGTCGAGCCAGTATTTCGGCCAAGGGCAGGGCATGCGCATGGTGAAATGCCGCTGCCGTACGTGAATGATTGAGCGCCGGTTTCATTGCAGTACAACCAAGGTGACCATAGTTCAGTTTAGTGCGGGGAATGATTTCTAGGCGAAAACTCCGAGATCGGCCAGAATGAAAGGCAAATTAGCGTACCAATACGCACAGCGCTGCTGTTGCTGCCGTCGTTGTGAGTGTGGCGAAATGGGTTTTTATTTGGGTATATTTATGAGTTCATTATTAAATATTGTATTGGCAGCAATACTTCTGGTGGGTATGTTTTCGTCGGCGTTTGCCGATGTGGTTGATAGTTTTGCGCCCAAACATAAATTAGCCACTCAGCTCGCTCTTGTGTTGCAGGAGGCGTTCCCCAAAGCCAGCATTCGCGCTTTTTCTGGGCAACTGGTCGTCAGCGCTCCTGATCAGGCGGTTTTTGCGCAGATTCGTGCCATGGCTGATCAGCTCGACACACCCACCCGTAGTTTGCGAATTAGTGTCGAGCAAAGAGACTCTAGTCAGCGCAACGCTCAATCGCTAGATGCCAATGGCGCTGTGATTGTCAGTAATCAAGGCAGCCGTGCGGCAATCAGCGTGACGGCGGGTGAAGGCCAATCTCAGCGCACGCAGACACAGCAACAAATGCTGACGGTGCTCGATGGTGCTCAGGCCATGATTATGCTGGGGCAGCAACGATTTATACCGATGATTGGCTTTCGTTACCGCCCCGGCTACACCATCGTGCAGCATGGCGGGGCTTGGCAAAGTGCGGGGAGTGGGTTTTATGTGGCTCCTGCCTTATTAGGGGATGGCCGAGTGAGCCTTAAAATCGCGCCACAAAGCAGCAGTTTTAATCGCGATGGCAGTCTTGATTTGCACGCTACTTATAGCGAAGTTGAAGGTCGTCTGGGCGAATGGCTTCCTATTGGACAAACCAAAATGGAAGGCTCAAACGACAGACGTCGCATTTATGAGGTGGATGAGCAGCAAGTGCAAACCAGCTACACCGTGTGGGTGAAAGTTGAATTAAGCCGCTAACAGGGCGTCGTGCCCTGTCGCTGCTTAATGAGCAATAAATTGCAGGATTTCGGCTTCTTGCAGCGCATAAAACGGGTTGTAGCGCAGGCGTAGCATTTCGTTGCTGCTAATGGTGAGCAAACCTCGCTCACCTGATAGCGTCTGATTCAGGTGGACACTGCGCTGGTTGCGTGTCAGGCGCGGGTCACCAAAAAGCGGATCAGCGGGCTCAAATGGCATGGCGATGTGTGATAGCGCGTAAATATCCATCGGCCATGCATACTGCGTGGTGCGGCGCTCGAGCTGTTTTGAATCGGCATTGCGCTCTTCGATGCTCACTTGCTGGCTTTCAGGCGTACTGCGATTGCTGATCAATTGCAAACGATAAGGGTGTGTTTGCGGACTATCAATTAAATTGATCGCCCATTGCGCGGCCTGTGTTTTCAGCAAGGGCGAAAATTCGGCATTTCGATTCAAATCAAACAGCATCAGCTGATGCCGCCCGGTGCCCAATTGATTCATAAACAAGCTCACCACCGGCTCGGCCAACACCGTATTATCGACGGTGCTTAAAAATACATTGGTCGGCGGCCAATCATTGAGCGGCGCATGTTTTGCAAAGCCTTGCTGAATTTTGCTAGTCAGCAGATTGATTTGTACTGCGGCATTGAGTGGAAACGAGTTGTATTTATACGGGTTGTACTCCGGCAGGATGTCGCTCCACGCCGCAGCACTGACGCCACTAATGGGTTCCAGCTTGCTCGCTAAACTGGCATATTTGGCCGCAGCGGAAACTGCAATTGCGGGGGAAATCAGCGTCATACTGGCAATAGTAGGCAGGGCTTCACCGTCCAGTTTGGCCAATTGATATTCGCAGGCCAGCGTGGCTCCGGTGGAATAGCCAATGTAGTGAATGGGCTTTTTGCGTAGCGATAGCTCATTCATCGCCAGACGCACCGCTGCTGCCGCATCTTGCCAATGTAATTCGGTCAGCGCTGAGGGTGCAGTGCCATGAGCTGGCAGGCGCAAGCCCAGTACCGTGTAGCCTTGGGCGTGCAATTTCAGCGCCAAAGCGCGCAGGCTGTAGGGCGAATCCGATAGGCCGTGCACCAGCAGCACCGAGGCTTTATCCGGATCGCCCGTGAGTAGATAGCTGCGATTCCAATTAGTTTTATAGTGCAGCGGATTAGTGAGTGAATCGGGTGCATAGCGATTGATCTTGCGCTGATCGCTGCTGCTGGCCACATCAACAATATGGCTGGAGACGTCTTTCAGTAATTGAACTTCTAAGGCCTGATATTGGGCAAATGTTTTGATATCGGTACGCTCGGCGGTAAATTCATGCGCGGGCACATAGGTATGCCAGATCGACAGCTCGGGAAGTTGTTTAACCCAGAGCGCGATGAGGACCAGCACTGGAATGAGTGCGCCAAGCAGCAATAACAGTACCGTACGGACTAAAGGGTGTCGCAGCATATCGGATCTTTGTTGAGAATGATTCAATGCCAATATCTTAAAGCAACATTACAATGTCGGTGCGTTTGCTCAAGTGGGTGAGCGATTTACCCCGCAATTGCGGGTGAAAAACAACAAGTCGCAGGTATGACGCAAGCTGCGACGGTTTGAGTGGAGCTCAACATGGCGATTCTGGCTTTGGATCATATTAATTTTCGTGTACCCGCTGAGTTGCTGGACAGCATGAAGGATTTTTACGTCAATGTTGTGGGCTTGACTGTGGGCGATCGGCCTGCGTTTGGCACGGTAGGCTACTGGCTGTACGCTGGTGGACATCCCGTGGTGCATTTATCAATTTATAAAACGGCGAGCGGGATTGATCCTTGCGCTAGAAACGCCATCGATCATCTGGCGTTTCGTTGTGACGATGCTGCTGCGGCGCAATTGCAGCTCCAAAATTTAAACGTGGGTTTTTCGATTCGCCATTTTCCTGCGGAGGGCTTAAGTCAGATCTTTTTTGCTGACCCCGTTGGCAATACCGTAGAACTCAACTGCCCATATCAGGTTGCGGCATGAGCGAACGCAGTACCCACCCCCGCAGCGCGAAAATTATTCCATTTCCCACGCCAAAGCGCGGTTTGCGCGCGTGGTGGGCTAGGCTAGCGGCAAGTCGTCAAAACGCTACTCGACGGGATAGCACCAAAACCGCCTGTCCGCGCTGCCAAGCGCCGGTGCTAGTCACCGCTTGGCAATGCCCTAGCTGTGCGGTGCATTATTCGGTGCCGCTTGGCGAGATGGCGAGTGACGCTGAACCGCCGCTGGCAAGGTGGCGCCAAACCGTGATCTGGCTGGTGCTGATTGGTTTGGCGCTGCCGATGGTGAGTATTTTGCTGTGGTATCTGCTGTTTTAATTGTGCAGTTGGGCGAGCGCTTTCATCCCGATCAACTTAAATCCTTCGCGCTCAATCACGGCACGAAAGTCGGGGTTAGCAAATAAATCACGATCGGCCACGCGGGTTGGCCAATCGGGAGCAATCGCGCGCAATTCAGTACCATCGTTGGCCGGGTGACCAATCAGCGCATATACCCCAGGCGCGGTGAAGTAATGTTGCAATACCATGCTCGCCCAATGGAGCCGCTCGTCAGCGCCGAGATATTGGCCAAAAGGCAGCACAGCCCAAGCATCAATCGGATTGAGCTGGCCCGCTTCGGCCGCTGTTTTTAATTGCGCCGAAGTGCGTTCGCACCAATCGAGTGGCATGGTGCTTTCTTTGGCCAAGAGGCTGGCATCACTGTAGCGTGGCACCAAGATGGGCAAATTGGCGCTGTGCCCCAGTTGCAGCATATGCCCGACGACATCGGGGTGTAGCGCTGTCATCATATGACAATCAATATGCGTCAAGGGCAGGCCCAGCGTTCGGGCGCGTTTTAGTTGTGCCGCTAGCTCGATTTGGCTGTGAGCTAAATCTGCATTGGCATAGGTATCTGCCGCCAGAGGATAAAAATAGCCGTCTTCGGCGCATAACTTAGCGGGGGTATCTGTGCCCGTGATCGGCCCCCAGCGATAGCCTGCTCGCCATTCGCAATTGAGGACGAGGTGTAAACCCATGTCCGCCGATTCGCCCGCTTCCTGCACCGCTTTAACCGCAGCAGGGAACCAAGGACAGGTGGCCATGGCGGAGGCGGAGGTCATCGCGCTTTGCCCGTGTAGCTCGCGCCATGCGCTGACCGTGGCCTCACACATGCCAATATCGTCAGCATGCACAATCAGCAATCGGTCGGTGGCGGCAAATCCAAGGCGTTCTTGCAGGCTACTCATATTGAACTCCATTTGGTGAATACGAAATCAGTTTCCATTGGCTTGAAGGCTGGCGACGGCGGCTTTGCCATCGGCGTTGAGGATTTTGTTTATTTTGGCATAAGGCATGAGTACTTCAGCGCTGCATGCGCTCATTGCATGGGGAAGCTTAGGGGTAAACACCAAACCTCGCGCATCAGGATAAACCGTCCAGCGCTCTTCATCTTTGACGACTTGCAAGCATTCGGCATCGGTTGGTGGCCAAGCTTTGAGGATTAAATTGCGCAGCAAGGGCGTGGGTGCGGCGGTCATGGATTGATTGCCTTTCTTTAGCTCGACCCCTATGGGGCTGAGCCATTGCCAAGGGTTAATCTCTGCGCCACTTGGGCGGTTGATGGTGCGATAGGTCACGTCAAAATAGGGATGTGCGCCGGCGCAATCGCCGCTTTGAGTGTGTTTAATGACCAGCCATTGCGGCGCGATGAGTACGGCTTCTTCGCGATCGGTCAATTCGCCGAGTCGCCCATATTGGCCCAGACTGGCCAGATCACATTCCAGAGCCTCTGATTGCGCTTTACTCATTTCTGCTTTGAGCATTCGGCCAGAGCGAAAGCGCAGCTCGTCTTCTCCGAGTAGCGCAATGCGGCTAATGTTTTTGTGGCTGTCGGGAGGGTAGTTCGCAGTCATGATGCGATAGCTTTGCCCATTTAACGCCAGCGTCTTGCTGCGTAGCGTGGCGGAACTCAGCAAGGCTTGGCTGAACCCCTCGCTGGCGCAAATACCGGCTGTTTCGTAGCCTTTGGCCCAGCGTAGTGGGACAGCTTGCAAGCTAATTGGGCGAGTTTCATTGTCGTTGCGCCAGACGCCAGTGAGCAGCCCATTTTGTAGCTGCAGCAAAGTCCAGCGCGGGTTGCCGGCTTCATCGCCCTCAATCCAGTCGGGGATCGAGACTTTACCCGCGTGATTGCCATATAGGCGCAGTGATATCGTCGCTCGACTACCTTGGAGGTAATAGGCCCCGTAACTGCTGTTGTCGCGATATTGCAAGCAGACGGTAATGGGCTGTGCGCCGAGCTGCCCTTGCCAAACGCCCTGCCAAGCGGCGTCGTCTGCATAAACACAGTGGGTGAGCAGTGCGGCGGCCAAACCAAGTCGAAGCATGAGGTTTCCGGATGCGGGGCAGGGGTGTCTGTATTTTAGCGCGCAGTGCGCCAGTTGGCGGATATTTAGGCCGCGACTTGAGGTACAGCAAAGGGCTGATTGTGCAGCGTGTACAAAGCCAAGCCGTGTTCATCTAAACGCAAGTAGCCACCTTCACCCTGATGCCAGTCGGGAAGAACCCAGCGCTGCCCCTGTGGGTATATGTGTGTAGATGGCTTGTGTGTATGTCCGTGGATTAATACTTGGGTGGTGTATTTGATTAATTCGGCTTGAATGGCGGCGGAATTGACATCCATAATGGCCATCGATTTGCGCTGATTCATTGACATGGATTTGGCGCGCAGTTTAGCGGCTTCTTGATTGCGTAGCTTTTTTGGCAAGTGTAGCCAAATCCACTGCACAATCGGGTTTCTGGCTAATTTGCGATAGCGTTGATAATCAAGGTCGTCCGTGCAGTAGGCGTCACCGTGGGCGAGCAAGATTTGCTGCCCCGCCACTTTGATGATGCTGGGGTCAGGCAGAATAGTCAGGCCAGCTTCGCGTGCAAACCGTTTGCTAGGCAAGAAGTCGCGATTGCCCGCCATAAAAAATACCGCCACGCCTGCTGTCTGTAGCGCCGCAATCTGACGGGCAATGTCACCATAAAAGACATCGTCAAGTTGATCGTCACCGAGCCAATACTCAAATAAATCACCCAAAATATATAAGGCAGCCGCTTGACTGGCGGTGTCGCGCAGGAAAGTGCGAAACGCCGCGACGGTCGCTGCATCGGCAGGGCAGAGGTGCAAATCTGAGATGAAAAGTGTCGGGCGGTGCATAGACTTTACAGATTAAAAAAGCGCGGCAAACCGCGCTTTTGTTGGATTAAGACTCGGCGCCATTGAAGGGCGCCGAACTCAATTACTCGGCCAATACTTCAGCTTTAACGATCAATACGTCTTCTTTCGGTACGTCTTGATGGAAGCCATTGCTGCCGGTTTTTACTTTTTCAATTGCATCAACCACGTCTTGGCCTTCAATCACTGCGCCAAATACCGCGTAGCCCCAGCCTTGCGCTGATTTGCTGCGGAAATTCAGGAAGTCGTTGTCGGCTGCATTAATGAAGAACTGAGCTGACGCAGAGTGTGGATCAGGTGTACGCGCCATCGCGATGGTGTAGATGTCGTTTTTCAGACCGTTGTCAGCTTCATTTTGAATGCTGGCGCGGCCGTCTTTTTTCTCTTTCATGCCGGGCGCAAAACCGCCACCTTGAATCATAAAGCCATCAATCACGCGGTGAAAAATAGTGCCATCGTAGTGGCCATCGGTCACGTATTGCACAAAGTTAGCCACGGTAATCGGTGCTTTTTCTGCGTTCAATTCCAGAACGATGTCACCTTTGCTGGTGCTGAGTTTTACTTTAGTCATGCTGCATGCTCCTGATCGTGTATTGAATGTTTATTTGCTGGTTTTATTGGTTTTGCTGGCTTTGTCTGCTTTGGCCGCGCCCGCTGGCAATTCTTTGGCGCTGATCAGCATGACGTTTTCGGCTGGCTGATCGCCCGGTACGGTTTGCACTTTGGCAATTTGATCAACCACATCCATGCCACTGACCACTTTACCGAAAACAGCGTAGCCCCAGTTGTCAAAAGAAGGATAGTTCAAAGAATCGTTATTTTTCAGATTGATATAAAACTGGCTGGTGGCCGAGTGCGGCGCGCCCGTGCGCGCCATCGCCAATGTGCCTCTATCGTTTTTCAGGCCTTTTTCAGCGGCCATTTGGGCTTCATTCTGAATTGGGTCACGCGTTGGTTTTTGCACCATCTTGGCGTCAAAGCCACCGCCTTGCACGACAAAACCATTAATCACACGGTGAAAAATCGTATTGTCGTAATGTTTGTCTTTCACGTACTGCAGAAAATTCGCCACGGTTTTAGGCGCCGCTTCCGGATAAAGCTCGACGACCACTTTACCTTTGGAGGTGACCATCTCAACTTGTGGATTGGCGGCCAAGGCGGCCATGCTAGACAGTGCCAGTGCGGCGGCAACAACAAAGCGTTTCATCGATCTTCCTGCGAATTAGATATGTGTATGGGTTGAGGGTGAAAAATATCAAACAATCATACCACGAGGGCGGTGTAGAATTGTGCGTCTGATGGAGCCCCGCTATGTTGAAATTACCCACAATTGACCAGTTTATTGGCGAATTCGATACGGTTTTACGCACTTTGGCCGCGCCAGCCGCCAGCGTTCGCCCTCATCCCGATCGTGAGTTGGCTGAAGCCGATCTCACTGAGGCGGAAAAAACGCACGCAGCTGGTTTAATGCGCGTTAATCATTGTGGTGAAGTGTGCGCGCAAGCGCTGTACCAAGGGCAAGCATTAACCGCGCGTGAACCCGCCGCTCGCGAAGCATTGAAGCAAGCTGCAGCAGAAGAAGTCGAGCATCTGGCGTGGACGCGTCAACGCCTTGACGAGCTGGGCAGCCATCGCAGTGTCTTTAATCCATTGTGGTATGCAGGCTCATTCGCAATGGGCGTGACCGCTGGTTTGATTGGCGATAAATGGAATTTGGGTTTCTTGGCCGAAACCGAGCGTCAGGTCACCGCGCATCTGGAAAGCCATTTGACGCAATTGCCTGAGCAAGACGCGAAAAGCCGCGCAATTGTGACGCAAATGGCGATCGACGAGACGAGCCATGCCGAGCAGGCCGTGGCTTTGGGCGCCGCCGAATTGCCTAGCCCAGTGGCGAAATTAATGACTTTAACGTCCAAAGTCATGACCAATTTGAGTTACCGCATTTGAGTTAAATCAGAGCATGGCGATAAATCGATATGCCGTGTGGATTATTGACTATGTTTGCCGGTGCTAACGCGATATAAACGCGCTATGAATATTGCTATTTTTAGGTGAGCCGTATGTCGGGATCGTCAGGGATGTTAGCGCCAGCAGGGATTGTGGATTACGTCGAGCATAGCGCACTCGATAAAGTAGCTTTGCCGTTTCAACGCTTGTTTGTCATGGCGATGATCGGTGGGATGTTTATTTCTCTCGGTGGTTTGTTAGCGGTGGTGATTGCAGGCGGCTCGCCCGGCTTGCAGGCCAGCAATCCTGGCTTGCTCAAATTTGTATTTGGCGCGGTATTCCCGCTAGGCTTTATTGCCGTGGTGTTGACCGGGGTGGATTTATTTACCTCCAACTGCGCAACGCAAATGGTGCCTTTGCAGCGGCAGAAAATTACCGTCGTGGATGTGCTCAAAGTCTGGGTCATCTCTTATGGCGGTAACTTTATTGGTGCGCTGTTTACGGCTTGGGCTTTTGCTTATATGACTGGCCTATTCAAACCCGGTGAACCTGCGACGCTGTATTTATTGTCTCTGGCGCATCACAAGCTCGAAAACCCATTTGTAACGACCTTCTTTAAAGGCATTCTGGCCAATATTCTGGTGTGTGTCGCCGCATGGCAAGCGTATTCAGCCAAAGATACGATGGGTCGCATGATGGCGATCTGGCTGCCTGTGATGGCGTTTGTGGCGCTGGGGATGGAGCACAGCATTGCTAATATGTTTTTTATCCCAGCCGCCATGCTCGCTGGATTAGATGCGAGTTGGGGTGATTTTGTGTTTCATAATCTGATCCCCGCGACATTAGGCAATATCGTCGGTGGTGCGCTGGTGATCGGATTGCCCTATGCGTGGATTTATCAGCAAGGCGTCGCAGAGCACTAATAATGGGGTATTGCCCTGAAGATATTTAGTTGCATGGATTTGAGGGGGATACCCTTAACACAATTAAAAAAGGCCGCAGATGCGGCCTTTTTTATTACCAAATGACTTATTAATTCGCTTCGCGCACTTCAAAATCATGCGTGATCGGCACCACTTGACCCAGCATGATCGACGCCGAGCAGTATTTCTCTGCTGATAGCTTAATTGCACGTTCAACCACCTCGGGCTTAAGTGCTTTGCCCATCACAATAAAGTGCAGATGGATTTTGGTGAAGACTTTAGGATCGGTCTCGGCGCGTTCGGCATCAACCTCAACGACGCAGTCGCGCACGTCAGCACGGCCTTTCTTTAAAATATGGATCACATCATAGGTCGAGCAGCCCGTCATGCCCATCAGCAGCATTTCCATCGGGCGCGGGCCGAGGTTGCGGCCACCACCACTGGGCGGGCCATCCATCAGTACCGCGTGACCTGATTCCGATGTCGCCAGAAAACTTACTTCCTCAACCCATTTAACGCGTACTTTCACGGCAAACTCCTTCGAATATTTACAAGGCCAGTCGGGCTGGCGGGTGCTGCTATTTTAGCGGGAAATCAGTCTGCTTGTCCTTTACAGGGCAATGCATTGTTATAGTGCTGCCGTTTATCGCGACGCACCAAATTGGCTTGCCTTACGCGAGGATGTCATGGATAATCGCCGGTGACATCAAGCCTGCTTGGTGTCGTCTCCTCCATCCTCCATTTTTGGTGGATTTCGCGCAATCTAGGTCAAACTAGATTGCGTTTTTTTTGCACCATCGATGTGGTTTACACACATTGATTGCATAAACTCTTTGACAGAGTGGCAAGTTCTCCGCTAGAATTCGCGACTTTCTCAAATTCAAAAACGTGGACTAGCAGTCATGAAAACCTTTTCTGCCAAGCCGCACGAGGTGAAGCGCGAGTGGTTCGTTGTTGACGCCACAGACTTAGTGCTGGGCCGTCTCGCTGCCGAGATCGCCAAACGCCTGCGTGGCAAACATAAAGCCGAATACACCCCGCACGTCGATACCGGCGACTACATCGTTGTGGTTAACGCAGATAAGATCCGCGTTACTGGCGATAAAGCTCAATCGAAAAAATACTACCGTCACACTGGTCACCCAGGCGGTATTTACGAGCGTACCTTCACTGAAATGCAAAACAAATTCCCAGGCCGTGCTTTGGAGTTTGCTGTTAAAGGCATGCTTCCAAAAGGCCCATTGGGTTACGCAATGATCAAGAAGATGAAGGTTTATGCCGGTGGCGAGCATCCGCACGCTGCGCAAGAACCTAAATCGCTTGCAATCTAAGCAGAACGTAAAGGAATTGCATCATGGTAGGTAAATACAACTACGGTACCGGTCGTCGCAAGAGCTCTGTAGCTCGTGTGTTCATCACCAAAGGTACTGGCAATATCGTGGTAAACGGTAAAGCTCTGGATCAGTACTTCGCTCGCGAAACTGGTCGTATGATCGTACGTCAGCCACTGGAACTCACTAGCAATCTTGAAGCTTTTGACATCATGGTAAACGTAGCTGGCGGCGGCGAATCTGGCCAAGCTGGTGCTGTTCGCCACGGTATCACTCGTGCTTTGATCGAATTCGATGCGGCTCTGAAGCCAACATTGAAATCAGCTGGTCTGGTTACGCGTGACGCTCGTGAAGTTGAACGTAAAAAAGTTGGTCTGCGTGGCGCACGTCGTCGCAAACAGTTCTCAAAACGTTAATTCGTTTTTTGTACTGGACCAAGAAAAGCCATCCTTCGGGGTGGCTTTTTTATTGCCTGTTACTTGGCGTTTACTGTCTTTTACGCGTAATTTTTGTGCGCTAGCCTGCCTACGCGGGGTTATTTTGTTTTATGATCGTTCTGACACTAACTGAGGATAAAGGCATGATCAAAGTAGGGATTGTTGGCGGTACGGGCTACACCGGTGTTGAATTATTGCGTCTTTTGTCGCGCCACCCGGATGTTGAATTGCGCGCCGTTACTTCACGCAAAGAAGCGGGCATGAAAGTGGCCGAAATGTTTCCTAGCCTGCGTGGCCGCGTTGATATTGCTTTCTCTACGCCTGAAGATGCCAAACTCACTGAATGCGATGTGGTGTTCTTTGCTACGCCACATGGCGTAGCCATGGCGCAAGCGCGCGAATTGCTCGAAGCGGGCGTCAAAGTCATCGATCTGGCCGCCGATTTCCGTCTGAAAGACCCTGCTGAGTTTGCCAAATGGTACGCGATGGAGCACAGCTGTACCGATTTGCTCGCTGAAGCCGTGTACGGTTTGCCAGAAGTGAATCGCGCAGCGATCCAGAGTGCGCGTTTAATTGGTATGGCCGGTTGCTACCCAACCTCAGTGCAGCTGGGTTTGTTGCCCTTGCTGGAAAATGGCAAAAAATTGATTGAAACAACAGGTTTGATTGCCGATTGTAAATCGGGTGTTTCAGGCGCAGGCCGCAAAGCCGAAGTCGGCACCTTGTTTGCCGAAAGCGCGGATAATTTCAAAGCCTACGGCGTAAAAGGCCATCGCCACTCGCCTGAAATCATGCAAGGCTTGAGCGAAATTCACGGTGCACCCGTACAGCTGACCTTTGTACCGCACTTAACGCCCATGATTCGCGGCATTCATTCAACGATATATGCGCGTTTGACCGAAGAAGGTAAAAACACCGACATCCAGAAATTGTTTGAAGAGCGCTTTGCGAACGAAGTCTTTGTCGATGTGATGCCTGCTGGCTCTTGCCCAGAAACGCGTTCGGTTCGTGGTAGCAATACCGCCCGTATTGCCGTACACCGCCCAGGAAATGGCGATTTGCTGGTGATACTGGTGGTAGAAGACAATCTGGTCAAAGGCGCATCAGGTCAATCGGTGCAGGTGATGAATTTGATGTTTGGCCTCAATGAGCAGCATGGCCTCGACGTTGTGCCATTGTTGCCATAAGCGCAATGCCAATTAAGCGTCTTTACCGCGCCCATCGGGCGCGGCTCACCGCTACGCCGATGGCGCTACGCCCACAAGATACTTGGCGCATCAAGATACTGCGCGGGGTATTGCTTTGTAGTCTTTTATTGCTAACGTTTGGTGGTGGATACTGGCTAGCGCAGCAGCAATTGCGCTCTGAGCAAGCCAGTGCCAATAGTCAGCAGCAAAACGTGACGCAGAAAAACGAAACGCAAATCGCATCATTAAGCGCCGAAGTGGCCTTGCTTTCGCAAAAAGTCACCATCATGACTGCCGAGCGCAATACTTTGGTGCAGCAGCAAACCCAAGCGCAGCAAGATGTCGCTGCCTTGCGTGAAACGCTGTCTTTTTTTGAGTCGCTATTGCAAAGTAATGATCGCTCGCGCATAGCTAGCTTTGTCGCCTGCGATTTGCAAACAATAGAGCCCGGTAAATACCGCTATCGTTTGCTCTTGGTGCAGGGAATGAATCGCACTGATGAATTACTCGGGCGCTTGCAGGTGAATCTGCAATACAGCGAAGGCGGTAAAAAAGGGCGTATTAGCCAAGGTTTAGACCCGCAAATCCCCGTCAAAGCCAAGCACTATGCCAAGCTGGAAGGCGAGCTTAGCCCGCCAGCGGGGGCGAGTAATTTGGTGCTGGATGTGCAGTTTTTTGGCGAGCAGGGCAATCAGGTTCAAGCGAGTTGTCAGAAAAAAATCTAAGGAGACATCGTGTTTAACAAGAAAAAAGGCAGCACCAAGATTGATAGTCTGATTGGTCAGGGTACGACGCTGACTGGCGATGTGTCATTTGCGGGTGGTTTACGCGTTGATGGCGTCATCATTGGCAATGTCAGCATGGCCGATGAGAAAAACGGCACTTTGGTCGTGAGTGAAAAAGCGCGCATCGAGGGTAAAGTGATTTGCAGTCATTTAATCTTGAATGGCGAAATTCGCGGCCCGATTGAAGTGAGCCATTACGTTGAGTTGCAAGCCAAATCACGTATTGTCGGCGATCTGTCGTATAAAACCTTGGAAATGCATCCCGGTGCAATTATTGAAGGCCGTTTGGTGCACGTCCATAATGGCAAGCGTGAAGAAGTGGCCGCCGATTCTGTGCCGCGTACCGAGCCAAAAACCGCGTAAATATCTGTGATTGCCGCTTTGCTCGATTGACCTAAACTCGACAGAAGCGGATAATCCATAGTGTTTTAGTCAACTATTATCTTCGGAGCTGTGATGACCACCGATACCGACATGCCAATGCCTTTTGTTTTCACCGATAACGCTGCTGCGAAGGTGAGCGAGTTGATCGCTGAGGAAGGCAACCCAGATCTGAAATTGCGCGTATTTGTGACTGGCGGCGGCTGTTCTGGCTTCCAATATGGCTTCACATTTGATGAAATCACCAATGAAGACGACACGCCAATTACCAAAAACGGTGTGACCTTGCTGGTTGATCCAATGAGCTACCAATATCTGGTGGGCGCTGAGATTGATTATGTTGAAAGCCTCGAAGGCTCGCAATTTACAATTAAAAACCCGAATGCCCAATCAACCTGCGGTTGTGGCTCGTCATTCTCGGTTTAAGCTCTGCCGTTTGATCAAAGCGCCCTAATTGGGCGCTTTTTTTATGTCAGCAAGGAAATACATGGCCAGTTTATTGCTTCGCCGTATCGGCGCCATTGTCCAGCCAGCACATTTTGAACAATGGCTGGATGATCATCAGCGCGTGCGCCTATCGCAAATGGCCAATCCTGCTAGGCGGCAGCAATTTATCGCCGCGCGTAGCCTCGCAATTGAATTACTACAGGCTCAAGGGGTTGAACCGCAATTGCAACAGCATGCTGCTGGGCGCCCTGTGGCGAGCGCTTGGCATGCCAGTGAAGGCTTGTCGTGGAGCCACACCGAATATTGGGCTGCTGCGGCCTTAGGTGAAGGTCGGGTTGGCGTGGATGTGGAGCTCATTCGTACCCGTGCGACGCTGCTGAATATCGCTGAAAAATATTTCACCCCCAATGAGTATCTCTGGTTGGCGAGCCTGAGCGAATCCGCGCAGCCGCAAGCATTTGCCACCTTGTGGGTCGCCAAAGAGGCGCTATTGAAAGCACTGGGTACAGGGCTGGTCGGTGGCTTGGCGCGCTTTGAACTCACGTACAACGATGATGGGCGATGGCAATTGCGCAGCACCGACGAGCAAGCTTGGTATGTGCAGGTCTGGTTGATTGCAGGGCAGGCGATGCTGGCCGTGGCCAGTGATCGCCAGCAAACGTGGTCGTGCGATAGCCCTGATGTGCAGCTGGTACTCAATTGCCAGCATCATAATGGGCTCTGAGCTAGCGACTAGCGTTTACGCCTTCTATATTGATCTGATCAGCATACTAGGTGTTTGTAATGGTCAATATCCCACAAGGTGGCTCTGCGGTACAAAATCCAGATTTAAGCTGGAGCCAAGTGCAGGAAACGATTTTGATGCTGGGGATTGTTGTCGCACAAATTCGGCATGCCATGGATGACAGCAGCTCATCCTTAACGACCTTGGCTGATTCATTTGCGGGCACCGCGCATCACATTGAGGCGCTGAAAGAAGCGTTATTGGAAGTTGGCCATCAATTGCCGAGCGATTTAAATATCGAAGCGCGTGTCGCGGAAATTAATGAGCAAAATCTAAGGGCCGTGGTGGCGTTTCAATTTTATGATCGCCTATCGCAGCGCCTCGATCATGTCTGCGGTACCGTAAGCGCCTTGGCGGGCTTGGTTTCTGATCGCCAAGATCGCTATGTGCCCGAAAAATGGCTGAGTTTGCAGGAACGGATCCGCTCGCAATACACGATGGAGCAAGAGAAAATGCTGTTTGATGCCATCATAAAAGGGATGACGATCAATGATGCGATTGCCTTGGCTGGCAGCGTCACGCTCGCAGAATCGACCGCCTTGGAAGGCGATATCGAATTATTCTAATCGCACGGATGTAGCCAACAAAAAAGCAGGCCTCGGCCTGCTTTTTTATGGTGTTCAACTGAATCTAGCACGGGCATTTGCTGATTTTGCCACTTTTGCCCGGATAACGATTGTCGATCGCCGCGCGATAAAACTCGGCACGCGTCATCGGCGTGAGCTCGGGGTGTTTGAGCTGCATATGCTCGACATAACGATCATAGTCTTGCACACCCACCATCAAACGCAAACCTTG
This sequence comes from Chitinibacter bivalviorum, assembly GCF_013403565.1. Lineage (NCBI taxonomy): Bacteria > Pseudomonadati > Pseudomonadota > Betaproteobacteria > Neisseriales > Chitinibacteraceae > Chitinibacter > Chitinibacter bivalviorum. The sequence goes on from NZ_CP058627.1 coordinate 267,579, forward strand.
GCTAATGCGTTGTGCCACGAGTTTGAATCCTTGCATGTAAACTCCTATTGGGTATAGCGATGAAATCTATGTGCTGATTAGATTTAAAGGCCATACCCTGTATTGATTAGGCGTTGGCATTCGCTTCGCGCAATTGCGGCACGGCTTCAACGACGGTGTGATGCTCAACGGCCAAGGCTTTGCGAATAATGCGCAAACCCGCTAGCAGCATTACCACCACAATCGCCATGAAAATCGCGCACAGCGTGGCATCAACATAGTCATTGAAAATGATCTGCTGCATTTGCACTGCTGATTTGGCCGGTGCGATCAGCTCGCCTTTTGCTGCGGCGGCGCTAAATTTATCGGCATGTGCCAAAAAGCCAATTTTTGGGCTGGGGTTAAACAATTTGTGCCAACCTGCGGTCAAGGTCACCACCAGCAGCCACAAGGTCGGCACAGCCGTGATCCAGACAAAACGCTCTTTTTTCATTTTCACCAGTACGGTCGTCGCTAAAATCAGCGCCATGCCGGCCAGCATTTGATTGGCGATGCCGAATAATGGCCACAAGGTATTGATGCCGCCGAGTGGATCAATTACGCCTTGATAGAGGAAATAGCCCCAGCCGCTGACCGCCAAGGTCGTGGCAATCAGATTGGCTGTCCAGCTTTGGGTGTTGCCCAGCGCCGGAACAAAAGTACCTAGCAAGTCCTGAATCATAAAGCGGCAAACGCGGGTACCTGCATCGATGGTGGTCAGGATGAACAGCGCTTCAAACAAAATTGCAAAGTGATACCAGAACGCCATCGCCGTTGCGCCACCAAACACTTGGCTTAAGATGTGCGCCATGCCTACCGCCAGCGTGGGCGCGCCACCTGCACGGCTCAGGATCGTCGTTTCGCCGACGTCTTTGGCCATCTGGGTCAGCATTTCGGGCGTAATCACAAAGCCCCAGCTAGAAATCGTCGTCGCCGCTTCAATCGCGGTTTTGCCAATCACGGCCGCTGGCGCATTCATTGCAAAGTAAATGCCCGGATCAAGTACACACGCTGCGATCAGCGCCATGATGGCAACAAACGATTCCATCAACATCGCGCCATAGCCAATCGTGCGGATATGGCTTTCGCGCTCGATCATTTTTGGCGTAGTGCCCGATGAAACCAGCGCGTGGAAGCCAGAAACTGCGCCGCAAGCAATGGTGATAAACAGAAATGGGAACACATTACCGGCAAAAACAGGGCCAGTGCCGTCGATGAATTTAGTCACACTCGGCATTTGCAATTGCGGCGCAACGAAGAGAATCCCCAATGCCAAGCCCACAATCGTGCCGATTTTCAGGAAAGTCGACAGGTAATCGCGTGGTGCAAGCAGCAACCACACCGGCAATACCGAAGCGATAAAACCATAAATGATCAGCGACCAAGCCAGCGCTTCACCTTTGAGGGTAAATAGCGGAGCCAGCGTTGGATTTGCCGCAATATCGCCGCCGTACACAATCGCTGCCATCAGCAAAATAAAACCGATAATCGAGATTTCCGCGATATGCCCTGGGCGGATATAGCGCATATAAATGCCCATAAAGAACGCAATCGGGATCGTCATTGCAATCGTGAATGTTCCCCACGGGCTACCCACCAGTGCTTTCACCACCACCAGCGCCAATACCGCGAGCAAAATCACCATAATCAGCAAGATACCAATCATCGCGATCACACCGGCCGTGTGGCCCAACTCGGCTTTGATAATCTCGCCGAGCGATTTACCATCGCGACGCGTCGAGATAAACAGAATCAGCATATCCTGCACTGCACCGGCGAGCATCACGCCTGCCAGCAGCCACAGCGTCCCGGGCAGATAGCCCATTTGCGCCGCCAGTACCGGGCCGACCAGTGGGCCAGCGCCGGCAATCGCCGCGAAATGGTGGCCAAACAGCACCCATTTATTGGTTGGCACATAGTCCAGACCATCATTGTGTTTCTCGGCCGGCGTGAGGCGATTGTCGTCGAGCTTGAGGACTTTATTGGCAATAAAATTGCTGTAAAAGCGATAGGCAATCGCATAAGTCGAAATCGCAGCCACCACCAGCCAGATCGCGTTGATCGATTCACCGCGATTGAGCGCAATCGTGCCAAACGCACTCGCCCCCGCTAAGGCGATGATCAGCCAGATCATCTTTTCCTTGATGCTATTCATCTATTTTCCCCGTGAGTGTAAAGAAACTGGCTTTTTTTGTAGTTATTGCCAATGGGCTACATTTTGCGACTGAGGGTGGGTTAGCTGTCAAACTTGTCAGCTTGAGTGTGGCTTTTTAAAGGTGGTATGTGCTGGTTTGCAATGATCTATGACTTGGGCAAGTGCATGACGTATGGCTAGCAAAGGTTTATAGAATTTGATGTGTGCCATGATACTAAGCATGGGTATGCACGCGGTTAGTTTATCAAGTCGCCATCACTAGGGACGCGCGGGCTGCAGTGCGGAGTCGGGCAAGGTATCATGGCCGCCCACGCAGATTATCCATCCACAAAGATTATCTATATCGCCATGCATACTCTTGAGCAACTTCGTAGTGGCCAATTGGCCGGCATTACCCGACTTGACCTGAGTGCCGATCTCAAAGAATTTCCGCGCGAGATTTTTGCGCTGGCCGATAGCTTAGAAATCCTCAACCTCACCGGCAATCAGCTCGATAGCCTGCCCGATGATTTGCCGCGCCTTTCCAAGCTGAAAATCATTTTCTGCTCGGAAAATCAATTCACTGCATTGCCCACCGTGCTCGGGCAATGCGAACAACTCGAAATGGTCGGCTTCAAAGCCAATCAAATCCGTCATGTGCCCGCCGAATCGCTGCCGACTCAATTGCGCTGGCTGATCCTGACCGACAATCAAATCACACAATTACCCGCGCAAATTGGCCAATGCGCTCGGCTAAAAAAAGCTGATGCTGGCGGGCAATTTACTAACCGAGTTACCCAATTCATTAGCGCAATGCGTCCATCTGGAACTGATCCGCATCGCCGCGAATCAATTTACTGCCTTGCCTGAGGTCGTACTGCAATTACCCAAACTCGCGTGGCTGGCCTACGCGGGCAATCCATTTTGCGACGCGTTGGAAAGCGCCAGCCGCGCCCAATATCCGATCCGCGACATCGATTGGACGACGCTCACCTTGGGGCGCAAGCTCGGCGAAGGGGCTTCGGGCGTGATTTATCAAGCGGATTGGCATGATGGCGAGCAAATCGTGCCCGTCGCGGTGAAATTATTCAAAGCCGCCGTCACCAGCGATGGCGTACCGCACAGCGAAATGGCGGCCTGCATTGCCGCGGGCCAGCACGCGAACTTAATCGCTGTACATGGTCGGATTTGTCATCACCCAGAGGCTGCGCTGGGTTTGGTGCTTGATTTGATTGATGATCAGCACACCATCCTCGTCGGCCCGCCGAGCTTGGCCTCGTGTACGCGAGATATTTATCCTGATCATGTTCGCTTGAGCCGCGAGCAGGCAGACAATATCTATCAGGGTATTGCCTCAGCGATCAATCAACTCCATGCACATGGACTGATACATGGTGATGTATATGGGCATAATATTCTGAAAAACGAAGCAGGCCACGCCATCCTCGGCGATTTTGGCGCTGCGTCTTTTGTTGATTTGCGAAACACGGCGCAAGCCGATGCGCTACTTGAAATCGAGCTTCGTGCCTTGGCTCATTTGAAGGATGAGTTGAAACAGCGTGTGTTATTACAGCAAAAATGAAATGCAGCTAATACTTTGTATTTCTTGTAAATTCGAATCGAAAATTGTTGTGTGGTGAACTTCGCATGCGTTCAGAGTGGATTTCAATTGGGCCTAAACGGCAAAAAACAACAAATGCAACTACATTGCTTGCTCGCATTTTTGCAATGTTGTTGTGTTATGTGCTCGTTAAAATCGTCGTGGAGAATGACGATTGGTTTTTGTCGTTCATGTTGAGTTTGCTGTTATTGATATTTGGTTATGCTTTATGTTTAGTTTCAGAAATTAAGTTTAATGTTGTCAGCCGAACAATTGTTACTTCTGTTACATGGTTTGGTTGGCGAATTAAAAAGCGCATTGAATTACCAATTACGGATTTTTCTTATATTTATTTAATGTCCACTGGGAATGAAGCGAGAATTTGGCAAGTTAGTTTATTTAGCACTAAACATTCAGAAATTGGATTGTCGACCGCTATGTATGATAAAGAGCAAGCGTTAGCAGAGGCGGAGCGCCTATCGCATTTACTCGGAGTACCAAACCGAGGTTTTGTGACATTTAAAGGTGGTTTTTCGCAATAGCGATTGATTTATCTATGCTGTGGATCTTGCTCCAACTCAAATGCATCATTTGCTATGGCGTAGCTCGATAGCGCAAGGATTAGGGCGTTGAGGATGGCGTGGCCGATTTTCATGTTGTGCTCCTTAGCTAGATCACTCAAACCAGCCTAGTTCACAATTTTGCATTTAGCTGCGGCAAATAAAAAACCGACCCTGAGGTCGGTTTTTTATTGTGGGTATTGCTCTGTAGGTCAATATTAAATTGATCTACATGAATATACCCTTAGTTCTGCAACGCCAACATCAAGCCATTGAGGCGTTTTACAAATGAAGCAGGGTCTTCCAATTGGCCGCCTTCTGCGAGCAAAGCTTGGTCGAACAGCAATTGCGTCCAGTCACCAAACTTGTCACCCGCTGATTCCGCTTTGAGCTTGCTCACCAGCGGATGCGTTGGGTTCACTTCCAAGATCGGTTTGCTGCCTTTGACGTCTTGACCCGCAGATTTGAGCAGACGCTCCAGATTGGCGCTCATGTCTTGGTTTTCGACGACCAAGCAAGCCGGGCTGTCGGTCAGGCGGTGCGTGACGCGAATGTCTTTGACTGATTCGCCCAGCACAGATTTCATTTGCTCCAATACGTCTTTGAGTTCGGTCGCAGCGGCTTCTTGCTGCTTTTTCTCTTCTTCGTCGGTAAATTGCTCCAGATCGAGTTCGCCTTTGGCAACTGATTGCAGTTTTTTACCTTCAAATTCGGTCAAACCGCTAAACGCCCATTCGTCGACGCGATCGCTCAGCAGCAGTACTTCGATGCCTTTTTTGCGGAACACTTCGAGGTGCGGGCTGTTTTTGGCTGCGGCATATGAATCCGCGGTGATGAAGTAGATCTGCTCTTGGCCTTCTTTCATGCGGCCCAGATAGTCTTTCAACGATACGGTTTGCTCGGCGTTGTCGTTGTGAGTGCTAGCAAAACGGCATAGGCCCGCAATGCGCTCTTTGTTGGCGAAGTCTTCACCGACGCCTTCTTTGAGCACTTTGCCGAATTCCTTCCAGAACGTAGCGTATTTCTCTTGTTCAGCCGCTTCTTCCGAATTGGCCAAGCCTTCGAGCATGCCGAGGACTTTTTTCACGCAGCCTGATTTGATCTGCTCGATGTCTTTGCTGTGCTGCAAGATTTCGCGCGATACGTTCAGTGGCAAATCAGCCGAGTCGATCACGCCGCGGATAAAGCGCAGGTATTGCGGCAGCAGTTTTTCACTGTCTTCCATGATGAAAACGCGGCGAACATACAGCTTCACGCCATGACGACGCTCACGGTCGTACAAATCGAACGGCGCACGTTGCGGTACATACAAGAGCTCGGTGTATTCCTGGCGGCCTTCGACTTTGGCGTGGCTCCAGGCCAGCGGCGCTTCGTAGTCGTGCGCGACGTGTTTGTAGAACTCGGTGTATTGCTCTTCAGAAATTTCCGATTTGCTGCGCGTCCACAACGCATTGGCTTGGTTGACGGTTTCTTCACCTTCGGCCGGTTTGATCGAGCCGTCTTCGTTGTAACCGGCTTGCGCTGGCATCAAGATTGGCAAAGTGATGTGATCGGAATATTTGCGGATGATGCTGCGCAGGCGCCAGTCATTGAGGAATTCGTCTTCACCTTCTTTCAGGTGCAAGACTATTTCAGTACCGCGTGTTTCTTTGGCTACGTCTTCGAGCGTGAATTCACCGTCGCCGTTCGATACCCATTGCGTTGCGCCGGTTTCGCCAGCACGACGCGTGGTGAGGGTGACTTTGTCAGCGATGATAAAGGCCGAGTAGAAACCCACACCGAATTGGCCAATCAGGTGCGCGTCTTTTTGTGCGTCGCCTGAGAGCTGGCTGAAGAATTCTTTGGTGCCAGAGCGCGCGATCGTACCGATGTTTTTGATGACTTCTTCGCGGCTCATCCCGATGCCGTTATCGGCGATGGTGATGGTTTTGGCTGCGGCATCAAACGACACGCGGATTTTCAGTTCAGCATCATTGCCGTACAGGCTGTCGTTGTTGATCGCCTCGAAACGCAGCTTGTCGCAGGCGTCGGAAGCATTGGAGACCAGCTCGCGCAGGAAGATTTCTTTGTTGGAATACAAAGAGTGAATCATCAACTGCAGCAGTTGTTTGACTTCGGCCTGAAAGCCTAGGGTTTCTTTACTCATGTTTTATTTCCCTAATTTGTGGGTTACAGACAATGCCTACTAAATGGGGCTGTCAGGCAGCACTTCAAGACCTCTTTGTACGCAGGGTTTAGCGTGGCTTGGCGCTGCAGGCTTAGGTGAATGATTTAAAACGTTGTTTTGTGGGGAAAACCGAATTTACTGACAAGAGTTGTCGTAAAAAGCTTGTTATAGTGTCGTCAACAGCGGAAATCAGCCGAGGTAATCATGTTGCGACGTGTGGTGTTCAACCAAAAAGGCGGGGTGGGTAAATCCACCATTACGGTCAATCTGGCTGCGGTAGCTGCGGCACAAGGCAAGCGGGTATTGGTCGTTGATCTAGATCCACAGGGCAATTCAAGCCATTACCTACTGGGGGCATCGGCGGGTGATGTGAAGCCAACGCTGGCTGACTTTTTTGATCAGGTGCTCAATTTCTCGCTGTATGCCAAAGGGGCTGCCGAGTTTGTGCACGCGACGCCTTTTCCCAATTTATTCTTGATGGCATCCCACCCGGCGATTGCCGAGCAGCAAGTTAAGCTTGAATCACGCTACAAAATCTACAAATTGCGCGAAACGCTCGACGAGCTGACCGGCCAATTTGACGAGGTGTATATCGATACGCCACCCGCGCTTAATTTCTTTACGCTGTCGGCTTTGATCGCTGCCACTGGCTGCCTGATTCCATTCGATTGCGATACCTTCTCGCGCGATGCGCTGCTGGGGCTGATTGCCCGGGTCGAGGAAATTCGCCAAGACCACAATGGCGCACTCAAAATCGAAGGCATCGTGGTCAATCAATACCAGCCGCGCGCCAGCTTGCCGCAGCGTCTGGTGCAGGAATTGGAAGCGCAGCATTTACCGGTACTCAAAACGCGCCTGTCTAGCTCGGTCAAAGTGCGTGAATCGCATGATAAAGCAGCGCCCTTGATTGCGCTCGATGCGAAACATAAACTGGCTTTAGAATTTACTGCACTCTACGGCGAATTGTCTGGACAGCATAAAGCCGCGTATATTGCTGACAAATTGGGAAGTCTAGGAAGATCGCAATGACACCTGCATTAAGAACTGGCCGTGTGCTGATTGTTGATGATGAGCCGTTCAATTTAGAAATCCTCTCCGAGCATTTGCACGACGCAGGTTATGAAACTGCGACCGCCACCGATGGTGAAGACGCTTGGGAAGTTTTGCAGGCTGATCGCAAAGGTTTTGATACCATTTTGCTCGATCGCATGATGCCACGCATGGATGGCATGCAAGTATTGGCCAAGCTCAAGCAACACCCTGATTTCCAGCATATTCCCGTGATTATGCAAACTGCGGTTGGCGCGGCGGAAAATGTGCAGGAAGGCTTGGCCGCGGGCGCTTACTACTATTTGATTAAGCCATTTCAGCGCGAAATGTTGCTGGCGATTGTCGCTGCGGCGGTTGGTTTTCACCAAGAACGTGGCCAGCTTGAGCGTGAGATTTCCGAGCATGCGGATTCGTATAAATTACTGCTCAATGGGCAATTTAAATTCCGCACGCTCGATGATGCGCGCCAGCAGACTCTCTTGCTATCACGCGCTTGCCCAGACCCACAACGCGTGGCGCTCGGTTTGTCGGAATTGCTGGTCAATGCCGTCGAGCATGGTAATTTGGGCATTAGCTACAGCGAAAAAACCCGTTTACTGCAAACCGGACGCTGGCTCGATGAAGTCGAAATGCGCTTGAACGACTCTCAATACAAAAACCGCAGCGTGCTGGTTCATTTTGCCAGCGTCGAGGATGAAGTCCAGATTCGGATTGTCGATGAAGGTGCTGGGTTTGACTGGCAACCATTCCTCGAGTTTTCACCCGAGCGCGCGTTCGACCCGCACGGCCGCGGTATTTCGATGGCGCGGATGATGTCATTCGATAGCGTCGAATATCAGGGTAGGGGTAATGAGGTGCTGGTGCGGATTCGAAAATCTTAAACCAACTACAAACCAGAAAAAGAGTTCGTTTTACGAACTCTTTTTTATTTGAAAGGAGTCACCATGAATTCAGCACACTATTTTAGCCAAGCAGCGCAATCATGGGATCAAGACCCCATGAAATTAGCACGTGCTGATGCCGTTGCCTCGGCCATTGCTCAAGCCGTACCGCTGCAGACACAGATGGCCGCGATGGAGTTTGGCTGTGGTACAGGCTTGCTCAGCTTTGCGCTAGCAAAGCAATTGGGCTCGATTTTGCTGGTAGATAATTCCAGCGGCATGTTGGCGGTGCTGGAGGAGAAAATTGCAGCCCAGCAGATCAAGCATATGCAATTTGCCGAGCGTGATTTAACACAAGAGGATTTGCCTGAGCGCCAGTTCGACCTCATTTATTCAATGATGACTTTTCACCATATTGCCGATACTGCGCAAATACTCTCGACCTTGACGGGTTTACTGAGCCAACCGGGTTTTTTGTGTATTGCCGATCTTGATGCTGAAGATGGCTCGTTTCACGGTGCTGATTTTGACGGTCATAAAGGTTTTGATCGCGATGGATTACGCAAATTGGCCGAGCGAGCGGGTTTGAGCAATATTCGTTTTGAAACTGTGTTTACCATTCATAAAAATAAAGACATGGGGCAGGGCGAATTTCCGGTGTTCTTAATGGTGGCCGAGAAGGATTGAGTTTTGCCTTCAGACCATGGTGTGATGATAATCGGCAATAGAAAACCCGCTTATTAAAGCGGGTTTTTCTTGGGTATGGCCGTAAAGACCAGTTTCAGTATGACTTACAGCTTGATACGCTCAGCCAGATACGCCTTCACTTTCTCTGCGTCAGCGTCAATTGCATCAAAACGCTGTGGCAAATCTTCCAGGCCGACCAGGCCTGCTGGGCGTGCTGGTGGTTGGTTCAGCGCTTCTTGCATTGTGGTTTCAAACTTCGCTGGCAATGCGGTTTCCATAATCACCATCACGACGTTGTCGCGGCGATGTGCTTTGGCGGCTTTGTAGCCGTCAGCGGTGTGCGGGTCGATTTGGACGCCAAATTTCTCGAACACTTCGCGGATGTGCGCAACGCGGTCGGCGTGCGTGCTGGCTTCGGATTTAAAGCCATATTCATCACGCATTTGCGCAAACTCGGCTGGGCTGATTTCAAAGCCGCCGCCGGTTTCCACCGATTTCCACATCGCCGCTAGTTTGCTCGCGTCGCGACCAACCAAGTCAAACACAAAGCGCTCCAGGTTGGATGCTTTTGTGATGTCCATCGACGGGCTAGAGGTCTCGTAAGTGCGATCCAAACCGCGCGGGTGGTAGCCGCCGGTTTTGAAGAATTCGTCGAGTACGTCGTTTTCATTGGTCGCTACGACCAATTGGCCAATCGGCAAGCCCATCTGACGCGCGATATGGCCGGCGCAGATATTACCGAAGTTGCCCGATGGCACGCAAAAATCAACCACGTCGCCGACGTTCTTCCCCGCAGAATCAACTGCGGCGAAATAGCCTTTGAAATAGTAAACAACCTGCGCAACGATGCGGCCCCAGTTGATCGAGTTCACCGCGCCGATTTTGTATTTGGCTTTAAATTCAGCGTCTTTATTGACGTCTTTGACGATGTCTTGGCAGGCGTCGAAAAAGCCATGCACTGACAAATTGAAAATGTTTTCGTCTTGCAGGCTAAACATCTGTGCGCGCTGGAATGGACTCATTTTGCCGAACGGCGAGAGCATAAACACATTCACGCCCTTTTTGCCGCGCATCGCGTATTCAGCCGCCGAGCCGGTGTCGCCCGAGGTCGCGCCCAAGATATTCACTTGCTGACCCTTGGCAGCCAACACGTACTCGAACAAATTGCCGAGCAATTGCATCGCCATGTCTTTAAACGCCAGCGTAGGGCCGTTCGACAATTCTTGGATCACTAAGGTGTCGTCGAGCTTGATGATCGGCGTGATTTGGTCGGCATCAGCGGCGTTGCGGCCGTTGCAGTACACAGCAGCGGTGTAAGTTTTGTCGATTAGCGCTTTTAAATCCGCCGCTGGAATATCGTCCACAAAACGGCTGATCACGGCAAACGCCAGATCGCGGTAGTTTAGTTTCGACAGCGCTAGCAGTTCATCTTGTGAGAACTGTGGATAGCTTTCCGGAATCGACAAACCGCCATCGGCCATCAAACCGCCAAGCAGGATATCGCTAAATTGTTGGGCGGCAACGCCACCACGGGTAGAAATGTATTTCATGGGTATAGGCCCGTAGATATTTGTATGATTGGTCTGCGTGTTTATACCCATTTGGGTATTTCTTGCTGGTGTAGGGTGCAATAAGCAAGGCGCATTGCACCATCACCCTAGGTAATCGGCGCAATGCGCTTCGCTTATTGACGCCCTACTTAACCGTTGAGGTGTTCCAGACGCAGCTTCACCACTTTGCCATTGGTGCTTGGCAACAGCTCGATTTTGGCAATGGCCGCATTGATATTCTTTTCAATCGCGGTATGCGTCACGATCACGAGCTCAGCGCCGTCTTCTGCGCTTGCGGCTGGTTTTTGCAGCATCGCATCCACCGAAATCTGGCCTTCAGCCAAGATGGAGGTCACATTTGCCAATACACCGGGCAAGTCTTTGACCGACAAGCGCAGGTAGTAGCAGGTTTCTACTTCTGAGATCGGCAGAATTGGCAGGTTGGCCATCGCGGTTGGCTGGAAGGCCAAGTGCGGTACGCGGTGTTCTGGGTCGGCCGTGTGCAGACGAGTGATATCAACCAGATCCGCAATCACTGAAGACGCCGTTGGCTCAGCGCCAGCGCCCGGGCCGTAGTACATGGTCGCGCCGACTGCGTCGCCTTTCACCAGTACGGCATTCATCACGCCATCAACGTTGGCGATCAAGCGGCCAGCTGGGATCAACGTTGGCGACACGCGCAATTCGATACCGTTAGGGCGGCGGCGAGTCATGCCGAGCAATTTGATGCGATAGCCCAATTCAGCGGCGTATTTGATGTCGGCAGCGTCGAGTTTGCTGATGCCTTCCAGATAGGCTTTGTCGAACTGCACTGGAATACCAAACGCAATTGCGCTCATGATGGTGAGCTTGTGCGCTGCGTCGTGGCCTTCGATGTCGAAAGTCGGATCGGCTTCGGCGTAGCCAAGGCGTTGTGCTTCGGCCAATACGTCGGCAAAGGCCGAGCCTTTGTCGCGCATTTCGGTCAGGATGAAGTTGGATGTGCCATTGATAATGCCTGCCACCCATTCGATTTTGTTGGCAGTCAGGCCTTCACGCAGCGCCTTGATGACTGGAATGCCGCCAGCTACTGCTGCTTCAAATGCAACGATCACGCCTTTTTCTTGCGCGCGGGCGAAGATTTCATTGCCGTATTCAGCGATCAGTTTTTTGTTGGCAGTGACTACGTGTTTGCCATTTTCAATCGCAGCCAGCACCAAATCTTTGGCAATCGTTGTGCCGCCGATCAATTCAACGACGATATCGATGTCGGGATTGTTCACCACATCCATTGCGTTATCAGTCAAGGCAACGCCTTCACCAACCAGCTCACGCGCGCGATCGAGATCGCGATTCGCAGCCATGGTCACCACAATTGGGCGACCAGCGCGGCGGGCGATTTCTTCGCCATTACGCTTCAAAACGGTGGCAGTACCGCCACCTACAGTCCCCACGCCACACAGGCCTACATTGATTGCTTTCATGTTGTCTTTCCTGATTGATATTTTTAATTACGACTGATTAAACTTTGGCGGCTTGTTTTGCGGCAAATTCGCCTGTGCCGTGGCGTTTACGCCAGCCCGCGAGAAAGCGTGCGACACGGTTAATCGCTTCGGTCAGATCATCCAGATTGGGTAGGAACACCACGCGGAAATGATCGGGTTGATGCCAGTTAAAGCCTGTGCCTTGCACCAATAGTACTTTCTCTTCGGTGAGTAATTCCAGCATCAGCTGCTGATCGTCACTGACCGGGTAAATCGCCGGATCCAAACGCGGGAACATATACAGTGCCGCTTTGGGTTTGATGACGCTAACGCCAGGAATCGCGCTGAGCATTTCATATGCCAGATCGCGCTGTTTTGCCAAGCGACCGCCATCTTTGACCAAATCATCAATGCTTTGATAGCCACCGAGCGCGGTTTGAATCGCGTATTGCGCGGGTACATTGGCACACAAGCGCATGGTGGCCAGCATATTGAGGCCTTCGATGTAGTCTTTGGCAGGCTTTTTATTGCCCGATACAATCATCCAGCCAGCGCGATAGCCACAGGCGCGGTAGTTTTTCGACAGACCGTTGAAGGTCACAAACAGCACATCATCAGCCAGCGAGGCAATCGAGGTGTGCGTCACGCCGTCGTACAGCACTTTGTCGTAGATTTCATCGGCGTAAATAATTAGGCCGAATTCGCGCGCCAACTCAACAATTTGCAGCAGCAACTCATCAGGGTAGAGCGCGCCCGTAGGATTGTTCGGGTTGATCACCACAATCGCGCGTGTTTTATCGGTGATTTTGGCGCGCATGTCTTCGATCGACGGATACCAGTGATTGCTCTCATCGCACAGATAATGGCGTGGTTTGCCGCCCGCCAAGCTCACCGCCGCAGTCCATAGCGGATAATCCGGCATCGGCACCAACACTTCATCGCCATTATTCAGCAGCGCTTGCATGCTCAATACGATCAGCTCAGACGCGCCATTACCGATGTAGATGTCATCCACGGTCACGTCTTTGATGTTTTTCTGTTGCGTGTAGTGCATTACCGCTTTGCGCGCAGGAAATAGGCCTTTGGAATCCACATAGCCTGCGGCGTTGGAGAGGTTGCGAATCACGTCTTGAACAACTTCTTCTGGCGGCTCGAAACCGAAGGTGGCCAAGTTGCCAATATTCAGTTTGATGATGCGGTGGCCGTCTTCTTCCATCTGACGCGCTCGCTCAGGGATAGGCCCGCGAATTTCGTAGCAGATGTTCAGTAGCTTGTTCGATTTGAGGATGGCTTCCATCGTCGCGGCCCACGCAGAATTATTTAGGGGAAACCTCGTATTGTATCGAAACATTCGCCCAACGGAACAAACAATTAAGTATCAAAACGCACAGCACAGAACTTGGGCGATGAATTAAAATGCGCCAAACGATCAATAAGGGGTTCACCATGAAGTTGCATCAGTCCAAAGTCGCGCATCTGAACCAGATTACGGCGTACGATCATGAATCTGTGCACGTGAATCAAGAGCGCCATGCTGGCAGCATTTTGATTTTGCCCGATGCGGTTCAACCATGGCGGCCAACGCAATTTAGCGATTTGCAAGAGAGCGATTTTGCCGATTTGCTCGCCTTGGAGCCCGAGTTGGTGTTGCTCGGCACGGGGCCAACCATTCAGTTTCCTCACCCCAAACTCTATGCCGCTTTGTCGGCCAAGCACATTGGTATCGACACGATGGGCACGGGGGCTTTATGCCGTACGTTTAACGTCTTGGTGGCTGAAGATCGTCGGGTATTGGCGTTGGTTTTGCACGCGTAATATTGCTTTGCAGGCTCAGCCATTTGTCCTTGCCAAATAAGGGGCATCAAAGTCCCTGTTTCTGTCTTAACTGTATGGGATCGTAAATAAGGAAAAGTTACGTCTTGTTGAAGCAAAATACTCTTTGCTTCAACTCCATGCCGTGCATTGCTGCTCTTGAAGCTAGGCTCGTGCTTGAGTTTTGCTTTTGGCTTCATTCATTTTCGCTTTAGAGGGATGGATTGGTATTTTATTACCTTGGTCTTTTAGCTCTGAAGCGCGTCAATATTTCTCTGGTTTTTTCTGAGCTGCATGAATTGCCTTGTGCTGAAGGTGTGGCGACTTTCACGTCTTTTATGCCCAAATGTCACCATATTTCATGACATTTTTCAGACTCTGGTAAGATGGACTTGGTTTACAAAGCTGACACCGATGTGTCTAAAGCTGACGCGATGTGTTTGGGTTTGGTGTTTGTCGTTGATTGCAGTAATACCACTTTGAACCATCTTGATTGTTTGGCTTGATCAAAGAGACATGGCATGCCCTTTTTTGCGTTCAAATCAATTACACTGCGGCTGCGAATCGCATTCTTAATTGTTGCCGCGACGACACTATTTGCGGGCTTGGCTGCCATTTGGGCATTTCGTTCGGTTAATCAGACCTATAGCAATATTTCGAATGAAAGTTATCCCGCCACCCGTGCTATTGCCAATCTAGAAACCAATAGTCTGGAGTTGGCGCTATCTTTGCAGCATTTATCAGCAGCGACCGACAATCAAACCCGTCAAAAGGCATTCGAGCAATTGCAGCAATTGCTACAAGATGGACCTGAATATATTTCGGCTCTAAAAAATCTACAAAATACCCGTAGCAATGAATTAACAGATCAATTTTTAATTTTATCAAAGCAAGTCGTAGAAACTAATCGTATTGTTGAAGATTTAATCGAGATTGATGCCGAACATAAAATTCAATTGCGAGAGGTGGATCAAAAACGGCAAAGTTTCGAGGCTTTGATTAATCCATTATTGGATAAGGCCCAAGAAGATTTATTGTTGGCCACAGGTAAAACATCGTCCATGGCGGGGCAGGAATGGTCGGCATTGAATGAGCGTGAAAAAATTAATCGCGATGGCTTGTCTTTAATTCGCGCAGATGTATTTCGGCTTCAAACCTTAATTAGTGCGGAGGGGGAAGACGGTTACAAGAAAAAAAGCCCTGAGATACTCGCGCGATTGGAAAAAAATTTGCAGCAAATGGACCCAGACATTCGCTCCGAGGGACAAAAAATGCTGCAGATATTGCGTGCGCCGATGGGGCAGATAGGTCGCGAGGCCTCTGCAGCCATGCTGATTTTCTATCGAAGCCTGAGCAAAATCACGCAACGTCAGAACGATGAAGTTAGCCACAGCGGCGATGTGATTGCGCAAAATACCACGAGTGCAGTTGTGGCATTGGTCAATACTCAAGTGCAAACATTAACGGCCATTGAGCAAATAAAAAGTGATTATTTTCAGTTAGGTGGTGATTTGCGCCAAATGGCTTCAGCAGAGAATATGGCGCAATTAGATGCAAATGAAAAAGCATTTGAGCGCACCTTTTTGCATGCCATGCAAATGAGCCATCATATTAGTAGCACAAGAATGAAATCTAGCATGCAAGGTTGTTTGGCCTTATTTGCGGATTACAAAAAATTGAAGCAAGAAATCCATCAGTCAAGCGCCCGTCGAATTAATTTTAGTATTTTACTGGATAAAATTGTAAATGATAATCGACGAGTCACTAATGCTTTACTCAGTACCACTAAAAATCTGGCGCATGATGTATCGGGTAATTTGAATGGCAAGGTCTCCATGCTCGATACCGACTTAAAGCAAAGCACTCGACTATTATTTGCCTCAACGATATTGGGTATGTTGGTTGCTTTGGTCGTGGGCTGGATCTATGTGTCTCGCAATATCAGCCGGCGTTTGGAGCGGTTGGCGGGCTCAATGCGCTTGCTCTCACAAGGGCAGTTGGGTGATGAGATTGATGCGCGCGGTAATGATGAAATTAGCGATATCGAGCACGGGGTTGCTCAATTTCGCACCGTACTGCAACAGCAGCAAGCGCAAACCGAAGCTTTGCGCCAAGCACGCGATGATGCGCATGCCGCGGTTCAAATTAAAAGCGAATTTTTGGCCAATATGAGCCATGAAATTCGCACTCCGCTCACGGCCATCTTGGGTTACACCAATCTATTGGCAGAAAACGGCCTCAATAGCCAGCAGCAACAATATATTGCCCGCGCCCAAAACTCGGCTCAAATGCTATTAGGTGTGGTCAATGATGTGCTCGATTTTTCGCGTATTGAAGCCAATAAGCTGGAGATTGAGCAGCAGCCATTTAACTTGATGCAGCTGTTTAGTCAGCTGGCGGGGACAGTGGCCATACAGGCACAGGAAAAAGGTCTGTTTTTACGTTTTGAAATTGCACCTGATGTGCCGACGATGATTGAGGGCGATGCCCTGCGTTTGGGGCAAGTATTACTCAATTTGCTCAATAATGCGGTTAAATTCACCGAGCAAGGTGATGTTTGTTTGTCGGTCTTTTGTATTGAACACAGCAATACTGAAGTGCGATTGCATTTTGCAGTACAAGACTCGGGGATCGGTATTAGCCCTGAGGCGCAAGAGCGCTTGTTTAAACTATTTAGTCAGGCCGATTCATCGACCACCCGGCGCTTTGGTGGTTCAGGTCTAGGATTGGCCATTAGCCAGCAATTGATTCATCTAATGGGCGGTCATATCCAAGTACAAAGTCATGAAGGGCTAGGTGCGCAATTTAGCTTCGAGCTGGATCTGAATAAAGCGGGGGCCGATCAATTTAGCCCCATGCAATACGCGCCACGGCGGGCTTTGATTGCCGAGCGCAATCCAGAGATCGCTCGTCATCTAGCATTACACCTTCAGGCGATGGGTTTTGAGGCCACATTGCTCAATAATCAGGCGCAATTGCTGGCCTATTTTGCCGCTGGGCATGTAACCGATCTGTTGATTCTGGAAGTCAATTTATGTGGCGCGCAGCAGCATCCATTATGTGATGTACTGCAATCTCTGCATCAGGCTGGTTTGCCGATTATTTTATTGTGCTATGACCGCGATGATATTGCCGCGACACAAGAAAGCCAATTACGTCATTGCCAGTTATTAATTAAACCATTAATCCCAAGCCAAATACGTTCAGCCGTTGCGCAGTCACTGGCTGATGACGCAGCCGAGTTGCATGGCCAATTGCTGGATAAAGCCTCGCAATTTCCGCTGCAAGGCTTGCGTGTGCTTTTGGTTGATGACACCGATATTTTGCTGGATTTGGGCGCGACTATTTTGGGTAATATGGGCGCGCAAGTCAGCGCCGTATCGAGTGGTAATGCTGCGATTGCGGCGCTGATGTCGCAAGAAATCGATGTGGTGCTGATGGATGTGCAAATGCCTGGCATGGATGGTCGCGATACCACGCGCGCGATTCGAGCATTACCGGGGTTTGCCGACTTGCCGATTATTGCGTTAACGGCGCATGCGATGGAAGGCGAGCGCGAGCTTTGCCTTCAGGCCGGGATGAATGAGCATTTATCCAAACCGATCGATGCGGCCAAATTGCAAAACTGCCTTCGCGTCTATTTGCCTGCAACTCAGCCTGTGTCAGTGACTAGCTTGCCGACGGTAGAAGCAAGTACGCTAGTTACCGGCGTTGATTTTCTGGCGGCGATTCAGCGCATGGGCAGTTTGCGGATGCTGAAAAAAATGCTGCCTCGATTTGTCGAGCGTTTTGCTAATGCACCCACGGTATTGCGCGAGCTGATCGCAGATGGTCAGTTAGCTGAAGCCGAGCGTTTGGCGCATACCTTAAAAGGTGTGGCAGGGCAGGTCGAAGCCAACGAAGTTGCTGCCACTGCCGCCGATCTGGAGCAATGCTTGCATCAGGGGCAAGTGGACGTCACTGCGCAGATTGGCAAACTCGAGCTGTTATTGGGCGAAGCCTGTAGCTTGATTGAGCGCTGGTTGGCTGCCCATGAGCAGGAGCAGGAAGACAAGAGCTTGGCATAAACTCAATGCCAAATGGGTAATAGTGGCGTGCGAAGTGGGTAGTTTTTCGGCGTGATTTTTAGGCGCATGGAATATCCTAAAGTCATGAAATTTTAGGAGAATCATCATGCGTAAGTTAGTCAAAAAGCTGAACTTATTTAATAATAATTATTGCGAGCTGCGATTCAAAGCTCTGCGATAGCCTGGCAATTAAGCTGGGCTCAGGCAGCAGACAAATCGAGAAACTAGATTTATCCAGTCTCGGCAAAGCCGAGCCTAATCATTCGGGTTTTGAATTGGCGGCCTTCATGTTTTTTTCCCACCCCTACCGCCCCGTAGCCTTAGGCCACGGTCTTCGCTAGGGCGCCTTGTGCCGAGCTGCGCCACGCCTTGAGGGGAGCCTCGCTTCGCGAGTGGGGATGTCATTGAACCCCGCAATTTAGCGGGGCTTTGTTATGCCGGCGACAATTAGTCTTCTTCACCCAAAAAGCCGCCACTTTGATGCGCCCAGAGGCGAGCATAGATGCCGCCATGCGCCAATAGTTCGGCATGCGTACCTTGTTCGACAATCTGCCCCTGATCGAGCACGATCAAGCGATCCATCGCCATAATCGTAGAGAGTCGGTGAGCGATCGCGACCACGGTTTTGCCCTGCATCAGCGTATAGAGGCTGGCTTGAATCGCCGCTTCTACTTCCGAATCGAGCGCACTGGTTGCTTCATCGAGTAGCAAAATCGGCGCATCTTTCAAAATCACCCGCGCAATCGCAATCCGCTGACGCTGCCCGCCCGAGAGTTTTACCCCGCGCTCGCCCACATGGGCGTCGTAACCGACGCGTCCGCTTGGATCACTGAGCTGGGATATAAAATCATGCACTTCAGCGCGCTGTGCCGCGCGTATCATGTCTGCCTCGGAAGCATCGGGTTGCCCGTACAAAATATTGTCGCGCACCGAACGATGCAGCAGGGACGTATCTTGCGTCACCATGCCGATCTGATGGCGCAAACTATCTTGCGTAACGTGCGAAATGTCTTGCCCGTCGATGCGAATTTGGCCGCTGTGAATATCGTAAAAACGCAGCAGCAAATTCACAATCGTTGATTTACCCGCGCCAGAACGGCCAACGAGGCCGATTTTCTCACCCGGCTGGATGGTGAGATTGAGCTGATCGATCACCGCTTTTACGGCGCTATCGTGGCCGTAATTAAAGCGAACTTGATCAAATTCGATCAGCCCTTTGTTCACTTGCAATGGCGCAGCGTCAGTGTCATCGAGAACAGTCGACGGTTTGGCCAGCGTATTGATGCCGTCTTGCACCGTACCAATATTTTCAAATAACCCCGCCATTTCCCACATAATCCAGTGCGACATGCCACTGAGCCGCAGCGACATGGCCGTGGCGGCGGCCACCGCGCCAATGCCGACTTCTCCGCGCGTCCATAAATACAAGGTGGCGCCTGCTGTCGAGGCGATGAGCAACATGCTCAGAATATGGTTGGTGATTTCAAACAGGCTGACCAGCCGCATTTGACCATGCACGGTCTGCATGAATTCCTTCATCGCCGTTTTGACAAACCCAGCCTCGCGCTGCGTGTGCGAAAACAATTTGACGGTACTGATATTGGTATAAGCGTCGGTAATGCGACCCGTCATCAAAGAACGCGCATCGGCTTGGGCGCGCGACACACGACTCAGACGTGGCACAAAATACAGCATCGCCGCGATATACAGCGCCAGCCAGCCAAAGAAAGGAATCATCAGCCGCAAATCAAAGCCGCCAGCGACCGAGGCCATCGTGACAAAATAAATCACGACAAACACCAAGATATCGCAACTGGTCAGCACCGTATCGCGCACTGCCAAGGCTGTTTGCATGACCTTGGCTGAAATACGACCCGCAAATTCATCCTGATAAAAACTCATGCTCTGGCCGAGCATCTGGCGGTGAAATTGCCAGCGCAAACGCATCGGAAAATTACCCGCCAGTGTTTGGTGTTTGATTAGTGTTTGTAGCGCAATCAGGATGGGGCTGGCCAGCAAAATACCCAGCAAAAGTAATAAATGGTGTCGCTCATTTTGCCAAAGCGAGGCGGGCTCGGCTTTACTCAGCCATTCCACCACATTGCCCAGCATGCTGTAGAGCAAGGCTTCAAATGCGCCAGTGAGGGCGGTGAAAAAGGCCAGCAAGACGATGTATTTGCGCATGCCTGCCGTGCAGCTCCAGACAAAGCGCAAAAACGTCGTCGGGCGCTGTGGAATGGCATCGGGATAGGGTTGGATGAGTTTTTCAAACAAGGCAAACATGGGATGGCCAAACGGGAAATATGGAAAAATATTCTACCTGAAAATGACCGAGCTAATTGGTCGGATATTACGCTTTTTGCCCAACTGGATGTGAAGCTGCATTTTTGTTTTATGTAGGTATATGTTTAGGATCTTTTGTTAGTAATGTTTTCAACTATATACATGCTGATGTATGGATGGGTGTTGATTAAATTTGGAATACGAACGTAAAAAATGCCGCCCACACGAAGGCGGGCGGCAATGAGGCTGAAGCTGTTACAGGTGGAAGGCGTTGCGCTTATTTCTTCTGAGCCAGGCGTTTATTCCAGTCGGCCACGGCTTTATCGAGCGCCGCTTGTGCCGATTTACGACCCAAGATGGCGGCTTCAACTTCGGTGTGCAGCACGCGCATCATTGTGGTTTCATCTGGCAAGATGCCTGGTTCCATCAGCAAGGTTTTTGCATCACCAATCGAGCCTGCTGCAACGGCGCGGCCTTTGAGGACTGGATCTGCGCTTTTCGCGCCTTCAGTAAAGAAACCATCTTTAGCGGCCAGTTTGGTCGATGGGAAAGTCGTGCCAGTGGCTTTAGAGAAGGCCAGCTGATTGGCATCATTGGTAATAAAGGCACCCAATTTACCCGCTTCAGCAGGATTAGCCGCGCCTTTAGGGATAACAAAGTCCATCAGCCAACCACCAAAGGCAATCTTGCCTGCGCCAACGGGGAAGGGCGCAATATCGGTCACGTCATAGATCTTTTTCGCATCCGCTTGCGTGCGTTTCAGCGCCTGTGGTGCGGTGGTCATCATCGCCAGGCGGCCAGAATTGTAGCTGGAGATTTCCTGCTCAAATTCCATTTTGAATACATCGCGTGGAATCACGCCTTCTTTATAGAGCTGGGCAAATTGATTGAGCATCGCAACGTGTTGCGGTGAGTTAAACACGGCTTTGCCATCTTTGATGACAGGCAGACCCGCATAGACAAACCAGCCAGTAATGCCGCCGCCGCTGCCCGGTGCTAATTTTGGCGAGAATGCAGTGAGGCCAGTTTTCTGTTTGATGACGCGCGCTTGAGCAATAAATTCATCGTAAGTTTTGGGTTGGCCATTGACGCCCGCTTTGTTGAGGATGTCTTTGTTGTAGGCAATGATTGACACCGAGTTATACGAAGGGAAGGCGTAGATTTTGCCGTTGACGGTAACGTCTTTGATCGCATTTTCTTGATATTTGCTCGCGTCGATATAGGCGTCTACCGGCAAGATATTGCCTTGATTGGCAAATTCATGCACCCAAGGCACATTAAAGTTGACCAAGGCGGGTGGTTTGCCAGAAGCGATGGCGGCAATCAGTTTGGGCTGAATTTGATCCCAGTTCATGTCGACCCACTTGGCTTCTAGCGTGGGGTTTTGCGCGTTAAAGGCTTTGGTCACTTCGGTGAAGTAAGCGCTAAACGTTGGCGCCATACTCATCGTCCAGTATTCGAGTTGTATCTTTGGTGCGGCACTGGCGGCACCCGCTCCCAATAAACCTGCTGCAACGAGACTGCTAACGACGGCTGTTTTTTTGAACATGCGAGTTTCCTCTAAAAAGTTCGAGAGAGACAGAAAGCGAGGTCTATCTTCGGCCTCTTTATTACAAGCGGCTGTGACTTTTTGGCGCGGAATCTGGGCATTGCTACGGCGACAAATTACCTCGATTTGGGTATGATTACGCGCGTTAATATTATTAGCTCCTCAGCGGTGTGATTGAGGTATGCTTTTTAGTGTTTTATTCCAATTGGGTTTTATGCATATACCATAATTGGGTATGTGCGAAAGTGAATAAAAAAAACGGCAGCCTTGGCTGCCGTTTTTGTTTGGAATTGAGTGGCCTTAAGTCACTCGCTTATTTCGCGTTATTGATCACCACCACGCCGTCTTTTTTCACCTGACCGCGGAACATATAGTCCACGCAGGCTTTGTAATCGCCCGGTGTCGCGAGGCTAAATGGCATCTGGTAATCAACGAGCTGACAAGCCCAAGACACGCCGCCTGGATTGTTGGCGTTGTAGCCCCAGCTCTTATCGAGATAGGTTTTGGTCGCTGCGGCTGAGCCTGGCTGGAAGCCGCGTTGCGTTGCGCAGCTCAATTGCTCGCCAGTGATATCGACGCCCAGTTTGGCGGCAAATTGCTTGTAGGCTGCAATGCGGTTTTTCGCTTGCTGCACATCGCTACCGCCGCCACACTCGATCCCGCCATTGATGATGTTGATCGTTGAGCCAAAGCCTGGCTGCATATTGTTGGCGATATCCACGGAGTTAGGTACCCATGTGCCATCCACGACCCACGTCATTGGCGGTTTTGGTGATTGTGGGTACACCGCGAACCAGACCGCAGACGCAAAGTTCAGCCAGGTATCAGCCACTTTGCCCGGATTGTCGAGCAAGACTGCGGCGTCACCATACAGCGATTTACTAAATGGCCCGTAGTTGAAGTTGTACGACAACTGCTTGCTGCCGCGACCAAAGTAATCAAGGTTTTTGCCCTGGGCGTTTTGGCCGCAAGCATAGAAGATCGAGAAGATCGAGCTGCCAGCGCCAGTAAAGCAATCTTGGTACGCGCCCACGGCCGAGCCTTCGGCATAACCCATTTCACGCAGATACCACAGTGCTTGATTCCAAGTTGGAATGACGCTGCTTTGATCCATCGTGTCCAAAATCGGGTTGGCATTGGCTGGATACGCTTTTGCGCCAGCAGGCGTCAGCGTAGACCAGCTTGCCCCTGTTTCTTGGGTGAAGTGAGCAAATGACGTTGCGATCAATTTGGCACAAATTGCATCGGCATTGCGACCATCGGTGTAGTCATCACAATACGCAGGGAATTTGGCAATACCCCGCAAGAAATTGGTGTAGGTGTACGCTACGTTTCGAACTGGGAACAGCTGGTTGAACAAGCTTTCCGACACAATACGCTCGGCACGACGCGCATTGCTAGGATTGGCTGCGCGACCAGGTACGACTGCTTCCACCTCAGCATCAGGTAATACGCGCAGCGCTGAGCGGATGCGTGCGATGGCTTGCGTGTCTGTACCGGCTTGGCTCATCAATGCGGTTTCTGCCGCCGTCATTTGCGCGTCGCTCGGATAGCCTGCTGGTGCTGCTACATAAGTGATTTGTGGTTTGTACGATGCAACGGCTGGGGTTGCGGTAGCCAATGGCGTCGCAGTCGGAATGGCCGTAGGGGCGGGCGTTGCGCTTACTTGTGGGCTTGCTGTTGGCGTAATCGCTGGCGTTGCCGTTGGCGCCGGTGTTACACCACCCGCGTTGCACGTACCCAGATCGAGCCAGGGGGATTCCCAAGAGCTGCTAACAGTTTTAGGGGTGTCGCTGGCGGCGGCATACCATTGGGCTTTCCATGTGTGGCCGTTGTAGCTAACGATCGAGCCAGCGCTATAAACTGCCGCAGTCCAAGTCGGCGCTGCACAGCTACCTGCTGCTGGTGTTGCGGTTGGCGCTGCAGTCGGTGTAGCCGTTGGAATAGCAGTCGGTGCTGTCGTTGGGGCTATGGTGGGCGCGGCTGTAGGCGTGGCTGTCACTTGAGGTGTGGCAGTCGGTGCTGCTGTTACGACGGGCGTAGCCGTTGGTGCAATTGTTGGAGCCGTCGTTGGCGCGGCAGTAGCGCTGGTGGCGACGACAGTCCACAGTGTTGGGCTAGAAGCTGGATTCCAGTTAGCCCCCACATAAGCGGTGTGCGTGACCAAGGCGCTGTAGGTTTTGCCTTGATAGTCAACTTGAGTGCCAGCGGTGTAGGTTAATCCTTCTTGCCATGTTGCGGCAAAGACCGAGCTCATGCTCAATGCCATCAATAATGCGGCAGAGCGGGTGCGTAATGTTCTCATCCATCCATCCTTGTTTTTTAGGTTTAATGATGTGCTGCAATTGGTATTGTTGGCTGGATAAAAAGTGCTGTCAAATCAAAAAGATAAGTGTTTTTTGTGGCGGGGAATTGGTATTAGGCTGATGGCATATTTGGCATGATTGTGGGCTTGTAAGCTAAGCAAACCGTGGGCTGGGCGCCAAAACTTACGAAGGGTGCGTCGTTGTGCCGAGGACTTTAATGCCACCTGCCGTTGTAATGTGGATGCAGTATTTTGGTGCATATCCGCACAATAAATCGCAGCTTTGAATTGGCGTGCGCACTTAGCAGGAAAAGGCGTGCTGAAATAAAAAAACGGCAGCCTAAGCTGCCGTTCTGGATCGATCGGAAAGTTTAATTATTTGGTGTTATCAATCACCACTGCGCCTTTGTATTTCACTTGGCCGCGGAAGAAGTAATCTACGCATGCTTTGTAGTCACCCGCGTTCGCCAAGTTAAATGGCGTTTGGTAAGTGGCCAATTGGCAAGACCATGACACGCCACCTGGATTGTTGGCATTGTAATTCCAGCCTTTATCCAGATACGTTTTGGTTGCAGCTGCCGAGCCATCGGTAAAGCCTTTCGATGTGCCGCAAGTCAGTTGCTCGCCAGTGATGTCCACGCCGAGCTCTTTGGTGAACTCTTTGTACGCTGCAATACGGTTCAGAGATTGCGACGCTTCTGAGCCTTTACCACACTCGATACCACCGTTAATGATGTAGGTCGTTGCGCCAAAGCCAGGTGACATGCCGTTGGCAACGTCAACTTGGTTTGGTTTCCAAGTGCCGTCAACCACCCATGTCATTGGTGGTTTTGGCGATTGTGGGTAAACCGCAAACCAGATCGCAGAAGCAAAGTTCAACCAAGTATCCGCCACGACGCTTGGGTTATCGAGCAAGACGTTGGTGTCGCCATACAGTGATTTGCTGAATGGACCGTAGTTGTAGTTCCAAGACAATTGCTTAGAGCCGCGACCGAAGTAGCTTAGGAATTGGCCTTGGGCATTTTGACCGCAAGCGTAGAAGATCGAGAAGATCGAGCTGCCCGCGCCGGTAAAGCAATCTTGGTAACCACCCACGCCAGTACCTTCTTGCATGCCTTGCTCACGCAGGAACCACAAGCCTTGACGGAAGGTTGGGATCGCGGTGTTTTGATCCATAGTCGCCAATACGGCGTTGTTTTGATCCGCATAACCACGTGCAGTGGCTGGGGTCAGGGCAGGCCAGTTTGCGCCAGTTTCTTGCGCAAAGTGAGCAAATGACGTTGCCAGCAGTTTTTTACAAATCAGGTCTGAATCGCGGCCATCCGTATAGGTTTTGCAATACGCTGGGAATTTCGCTACGCCTTTGAGCAAGTTTTCGTAGGTGTATTTCACATTACGAACTGGGAAGAAGTAATCAAACTTCGCTTGGCTTAAAACGCGTTCAACGCGTTGAACGTTGTCTGGGTTGCTAGTTGCACCTGCTTTTACTGCATCAACCACCGCATCTGGGCGTACTTGCAATGCTTCGCGGATGCGAGTGATCACGCTGCTGTCAGCTCCAGCTTGGCTATACAGGGCTTGCTCGGCGGCAGTAAATTGCGCATCAGTTGGGTAACCCGCTGGCGCTGCAATGTAAGTAATTTGTGGCTTGTACGCCGCATTTGGCGCTGGTGTTGCTGTCGGCGCCGTGCTGGTCGTTGGTGTTGGCGCTGCGGTAACGACTGGAGTAGCCGTTGGCGTTGCGGTCACAACCGGAGTTGCGCTTGGCGCTGCTGTTACCACTGGCGTTGCTGTTGGTTTTGCTGTTGGTGTGGCTGTAACCACTGGCGTTGCCGTTGGCGCGGCAGTCACGACTGGTGTTGGTGCTGGCGTTGTGCCCGTTGCTGCGCAAGAACCGCCTACTTTCCACAGTGTAGGTGTTGAAGCTGGATTCCAGTTTGCGCCAACATAAGCGGTGTGGGCTGACAAGGCGGTATAGCTCACGCCGCTGTAGCTCACCACATCTCCTGCTTTATAAGTGCTGCCTTCGGCCCAAACGGCACAGCTGCCAGCGACTGGCGTTGGTGCTGCGGTCGGTGCGGCAGTGGGGGCTGTTGTCGGTTTAACTGTAGGAGCCGCAGTTGGTGCGGTTGTAGGGGCCGTTGTAGGTGCAGCGGTCGGCGCTGCGGTGACTACTGCAGTCGGCGCAGGAGTTGCGCCGCTGCTAGCAACCAGCTCCCATGGACCCCACTGTTCGGCGCCCGGAATATTGCCTTGTGCCCACCATTTGGCTTTGTAATCTTTACCCGCGTAAGTCACGACTTCGCCACCGGTGTAAACGGTCGTGCTATTCCAAGCTGGCGCAGCCATGACTTGAATTGAGCAGATCGCGGCAGGTATTGCAGCCAGCATCCAACGATTTAAATTCGACATACAGAGTCTCCATCCGTTTTGGTAGTGTTTCGAAACCTATGCACCCGCGATGTAGTTTTATTTGGCGAGTTACGAAATGTGAATATTAACCATGTTGAAATAGCGCTGACTAGTGTTCTGAATCGCTTTTTTGCCGTTTTTACTCGATAAATCAAACAATTAAATTTTTGTAAGATTCGAAAAAGATTGGGATCAATTTATTAGGTTTGTGCCTACGGGTTAACCCGTATTTTGACTGGTGGTGAGTGAGCTATTGGTTTGAACTGATTGGCTCTACTGGTATGGAATGATTCTTTGTATTGGCATTCCGTAAGCAGTCGAATGTCGACGTATCGCACGCAGATTTTAGTTTGCCAATGAGAGCGGCAATTGCTGCTCTGTGGAGTCTGACTTTGGCTCGCTAGGGCTGCGGCCAGTCGAGCTGCCAAGGCGAACTAAGTGTTTCAAGTTGCGTTGCTAGCGCGGTACTTTGAAAATGACTGCCCGATAACTTGGTACAAATATATTGATGGGTATTGCCATAAAAATCAAACGCAATAGCGTATGCATGCAGATACCCCCGGTCAGCGGGGCGGCCCGCATAGCGCTCATCACCGATGATGGGGCTACCTAGGCTTTTCATCGCGACGCGGAGCTGATGCGTGCGACCCGTCAATGGTTTGAGCAGAAATAGCCTCTCGCCATTGCCTAGGCCATAACTGAAAAATTGCGTGATTGCCAATTGGCCACCTTCGCGGACTAGTTTCCAGCTGCCATTGCGGCCTTTTTCCATTCCGCCGCGGATTTTGCCCTGTTTTTTACTGGGCTTTTTATCACTGAGCGCAAGGTAGTATTTTTGAATGCGGTGCTCGGCAAACAATGTCGAAAAATACCGCGCTGATTCGCTGCTGCGCGCCAATAGCAGTAAGCCCGAGGTCATTTTGTCGAGGCGATGTACTGTGTAGAGCTCGGCCAAGCCTGTTTGCGCTCGCACCAAATCGATCAGGCTGTCTTGCGTTTCGTTCTGGTGAAAATCCAAGCCCGCAGGTTTATTGATCAGGATAAAGTCGTCATGACTAGCGATGATTTCAATTGGCTCGATCATGACGAGGAGCCCAGTAAACGGTCACCAAAATTCACCAGCAAGACGCCCATAATCACTAGGGCGGCACCCAGTAGGCGAGGCCAGCTCAGATCGCGCAAGGGCATGCCCAGCCAGCCAAAACGATCAAATAGCAAACCAGCACACACTTGCCCGCCAATAATCAGCGCCAGCATCGACGCCGCACCGAGCTTGGGGGCTATGAGGGTGGTGCCAAAAACAAAAATGGCGCCGAGCACGCCGCCAACCAGCATCCACGGCTGTACTTTGGCCAAACCCATTAAGCCCGACATCTTTTGCCCTGTTGCCAACGACATGAGCAGCAAGGTCACGATGCCCACCGAGAAAGACACCAAGGCGGCCAGCAATGGGCTGCCGCCGATAAATGCGCGCAACTGGTTATTCACTGCGGCCTGCAAAGGCACGACGAGGCCAATAAATAGTGCTAATAAGGTGTAGACAGTTTGCATTTTCGATCTCGTGTGCACAGCAGTACGCGATTCTACTTGGGAATAGCAAAGCGAGCGGCAAGTTTTGCGTGAGTTTGCGCGCTATTTTGGGCGAATAGAAAGTAAAATGACTATGATTTAGACAAAGAATAGGTCGTGATTCATGCATCATATTTCCGCTCCCGAACTGAAAGCCTGGCTCGATGACGCCACGCTGGTGCCGCCGCAACTGCTCGATGTGAGGGAAAGTTGGGAGTTTGCACTGTGCCAAATCGCAGGCAGTATTCATATCCCAATGGGCAATATCCCTGGCGATCAAGCTCGGCTCGACCCTGATGCAACCTATGTGGTGATTTGTCATCACGGTGTGCGTAGCTATCAAGTCGCCGGTTTTTTGGAGCGCCAGGGTTTTGAAAAAATGATTAATCTGGATGGCGGCGTTGCGGCATGGGCTGCACAAGTTGATCCGGCAATGGCAACATATTGATGGGTATTGCTCTGCAGATCATTCATGGTAATGATTTGATGGCTATACCTGCTTGAGGTAATCGATGCTTCGCATTCCACTTTTTCTTGAATTACTTGAGCAAGAATTGCTAGATCAACCCGATCAGTACGCGGATCTGAAAGCGGTGATGCAATTTGAGCCGCATTCGCTGATGGCTTGGTTGCCTTTGCTGGATCTGGCGGAAAAGAAGCTGGGTAATTTAGAAACCGTGGTGCAATGGCTAACTTGCCCGCATCCAGAATTGAATGGCCAACCACCGACGATTCTGGTCGGTACTGTTGGCGGCGTTGAGCGCGCACGATCTTTGATCGAGCAATACCAGCCGCCACCGTGGCGGCAAGGATAAGCTCAGCAATGATTGAGTGAGGTTTACCAAATAAAACAGCCCGTGTAAGCACGGGCTGTATGTTATTTTAAGCTCAATTACTGACCAAGTGCTTTGGCAAAACCGTTGGCATATGGCAGACCTGTGGTGTCGCGCTCATAAGACCAGTAATGCAAACCAGCCAAGCCGTTGGCTTTGATGAATGCAGCTACATCCGGAATATCGCGGTCGGTTGAGAAATGCGCGCCCACGTCATCACTTGGAATTTCAGGCGTCAATTCGATCTGGTTATACGGTACGCCGTAGAAGTTGTGCAGATTCATTGCCGCTTGGATCGCTGATTGACCCATCTGGCAAGAGCCGCCACTGACCACACACACATTCGCTTTTGGTGCGCCGTAATCCATCGCCATCAAATTAATGATGTAGTTTTTCAGACCCGCCGCTTTAATTGCCGCCATGACCATTTGACCGTCGCTACCGAGTGGGTCTGGTGAGCCTGCACCTAAATCGGTGGCAACTGAAGCGCCATTGTTATTGGCCAATGTAGGAATCGTGAAGCTAAAGCGCATATTGGGGTAAGTCTGCTGCGCTGTTTTTACGCGCGCCACCATGCTGGCGATTTCAGCCGCAGTATTGCGACCGCCTTCGATGTCAAAATCCACCCCAACCATATTGGCCGAATTGTAATGACTCAGGAAGGTCGTAAAGCCTGCATCGGTCGCGCAAGTAAATTTACCCGCTGCGCCGCCTACAGCGACGATGTAAGTTTTGCCTGAGCTGATAAACGAGGGCATATTGCCAGCGGCAAAATCAACTGGATTCATGCCGGCAACATTTTCACCTGCAGGTGTTACCGCATTTGAGCCGCACTCACCAGTTACAAAAGCCCAAGTCAGCGTTTTCATGCCTGCTGGCATTGCTTGTGCAATCGGCAGCAATTTGCCAGAAGTATCGACGCCCTGCATCGCCAGATTATTCCAGTTGGTGCTTACTGTAACGTCTTTGTATGCGCCATAGCTGAACGACAAGGCATTACCTGGCTGCTGGCTTGGCGCTGGAGTCGTACTTGTGGTGGGCGTCGGTGTCGGTGATGTCGTCACGACTGGTGTTGGTGAGTTGGTCACAACCGGTGTTACTTTCGGTGTGGCCGTTGGTGTTGCAGTCGCTGGGCCACCGGTGCAGCTACCTAAATCAGACCAAGGTTGGCTAGTACCTGAGTGTGTGCTTGGGTCTTCGTTCTGAGTCCACCATTGCGCTTTGTAGTTGTGGCCGTTGTAGCTAGCAGTTTGTCCACCCGTGTATGCGGTGCCGCTATTCCAAGCTGCCACGCAACTGCCGGCGCTCACTGGTGTGGCAGTTGGTTTGGCTGTTGGGCTCGGGGTAGGTAAGCCAATCGGTGTGACCGCTGGCGTTACAGTTGGCGCCGGTGTTGCTGTTGGTGCAGGCGTGCTGCTGCTTGAATCGGGGCCAATTAGTTTCCACAGACTGGGTGTCGCGGCTGGATTCCAGTTTGCGCCCAGATAATCGGTCTGGGTCACCAGCGCCTGATAATCGTTGCCAGCGTAGCTCACAATCGTGCCTGCATTGTAAGTACCACCATCCACCCAAGCAGGGTAACCTGCATGAGCAAAGGCTGTAATCATGGCTGCCGGAATGGCCGCCGCGATAAAGCGGGTGAAATTAGACATAGTTCTCTCCATCCTGTATTCGGATTTATTAGCTTTCTAATTGAGGTTGAGTATCACAGTCATGCAGCGCAAGAGTGCTGCTAGGTAATACCAATTGTGGCGCTCGTAAGAACAAACTTACAGCGGCACGAAGCAGATTAAGCCGTTGGAGCAGATCGAAGTCAAGAATTGTTACAGGCGGGAGTGAGCGAAATTACATGAATAAAATCAGAATGTTATTTGCTACAACATTAACAATAGTTAATGTATTGCGCTGCAACATTTTTATGATTTTATTCAGATTTAGATTAAATATTTTATGTTGCGATGCAAAATAAACAAATTCTGATGTAGTGATTGAAGGATGTCGATTTATGTTTCTATCAAAATAGAATACAAAAAAACGACACCCACAAATTGCATATCCAAGCAGCGCTGAAGCTAATGGGGCGGGAAGAGTTTAATGCCCATAACCTTCCGGCTTGGCTTTGTAAAACTCGATCGTTTGCACATTGGCCGTGGTAGGAGCGGGGGCTTTGAGGATGTGAGGTTTCATTTTTCCCACCACATGCATCTCGCAGGGTTTGCAATCGAACACCAATTTATAGTTTTCCGAGCCTGAGCTCAGCGTCATCGGTTCGGCGCGAATCTGGCCTTTCACGCCAATAATACCTTTGCCTTGTTTCGGGCACAGATTGTAGCTAAAACGCAGGCAGTGCTTGGTGATCATTAGCGGTACTTCGCCGGCTTCTTCGTGTGCTTCGTAGGCCGCAGCGATTAGTTTGACGCCATGTTTTTCGTAGAAAGCGCGCGCCTTGGTGTTGTACACATTGGCAAGGAATGACAATGTTTCACCGGGGTATGGTACTGGAGGCTCAATTGCTGCCTTGCGTTCAGGGCGATACCATGCGGCAATGCGGGCTGCTTCGAGTTGTTCAACCACTTCGCGGCGCAGCGCATTAATTAGCGACGCGGGCGCAAACCAAGCTTGACTCAAATTGAGCGCCACATCTTCGGCGTAAAACATCGTGTTGCCGAGCTTGGCCAGATTATCGCGTAGCGTGCTCCATGCTTTATTGGCGTTTTGGGCAACTTCGAGTTTGAGCTCGGTATTGACCGTCGCGCTACAGCCATCAGCATCGGTGATCGTGAGTGATAAGCCCGAGGAGGTTTCATTCAAAGTGAGCCACGCGCCGATTTTGCGCTCGGCCGATTTTTTGTTTAAAGCTTGTTCCCACGCATGATCGCGGTTGCGGTGCAGCGGCGTGCCTGGTTTTAGGCCGACTAGCTCGCTCATCATTTCATTCGGAAATACACGCCAGATGCCGGCGTCTTTATTCACGCCTTCTACGGTATTGGCTTGAACGCCAATGACTTCGCGCTTTTTCATAAAGTTGAGGCCGTCGCCGTTCGCCATCGCGTCATTGTTGTCGGCGATTTCCAGCTCGAAATACTTATCAGCAACCTTGGTCACGGTGCCCAGCGGTACGCCAATGTATTTGGGCGAATCAAAAGCGCCGATGTCTTCTTTGCGACCCGTCGCAAAGTAATCGGTGTGGCCGCGGTGGAAAGATTTATCCACATCGGGGCGGAAGAAAATCTCGCTGCGACCACTTGAGGCCGGCGCAAATTCGCTGCGGTTTTCCATGATTTCGTCGAGCAACAAACGGTAATGCGCCGTGATATTTTTGACGTACTGCATGTCTTTGTAGCGGCCTTCGATTTTGAACGAACGCACGCCCGCGTCGATTAAGGCTTCCAGATTATTGGTTTGGTCATTGTCTTTCATCGACAGCAAATGCTTATCGAACGCCACCACGCGGCCTTGATGGTCGGTCAGCGTGTAGGGCAGACGACAGGCTTGCGAGCAATCGCCGCGGTTGGCGCTGCGGCCAGTGTGCGCGTGGCTGATATTGCATTGGCCGGAAAACGCGACGCACAGTGCGCCGTGGATAAAGTATTCAATCGTCGCTGCGTCGCCGACCACGTCGCTAATTTGGCGAATTTGCGGGATCGTCAGCTCGCGCGCCAATACAACTTGCGAGAAACCCGCGTCGGCCAGAAATCGCGCTTTATCTGCATTGCGAATATCGCATTGGGTGCTGGCGTGTAATTGAATCGGCGGAATATCGAGCTCCAGCACACCCATGTCTTGCACAATCAGCGCATCCACACCCGCTTCGTAGAGCTGAATAATCTGCTGGCGCGCAGGTTCAAGCTCGGTGTCGTGCAAAATCGTATTGAGCGTGACGAAGATGCGTGAATGATAGCGATGCGCAAATTTCACCAAGTCGGCGATGTCGGCAATCGAATTTGACGCATTATGCCGCGCACCAAACCCCGGTCCGCCGATATACACCGCATCCGCGCCATGCAAAATGGCTTCGCGGCCGATTTCAGCGTTTTTGGCGGGGGAGAGTAATTCGAGTTGGTGCGGCAATAGCATGGGGCTTCCGAGAGTATGGCATTAAGGCGCGGAAGTATAAGGTAATCAAGAGCTTGTGTGGAGATTAATGCAGGAAAAATGGCAATAATTTGGCTTTAGCGGCTACGATTTCGACGCTCGATTTTATCGCTGTACATGGCTTGGTCGGCATTGGCCAGCAGCTCATCGCTGGTGGTGGGCTGATCCGCGGAAAAAGGAGCGACGCCGATGCTAAAAGAAATGCCGTATTCTTGTTTCAATCCTTGGGCATCTGCGCTTAACTTCTCGATCCATCGCGCAGGGTTTTGCTGTGCGAGCAGGACAACAAATTCATCGCCACCCATACGAAATGCTTCGGCGCCGTCGTGGTGCAATTGCTTGGCGCAGAGTTTAAGTACCAAATCCCCCATATCATGACCAAATTGATCATTAACGGGCTTGAAGTTATTCACATCGATATATAGCAAGGTGCCGCTTTCTTGAGTGCTGAGTTTTTGATTGAGTCGATTGAATAAAGCACGCCGATTGCCCAGACCAGTGAGCTCGTCGCTATACGCTTGCAGGTATAGCGAGGCTTGTAATTGTTTGCTGGTGCTGATTTCGGCATTGAGCTGGGTGATGAGTTCTATCCGCTCTGAAATTACACGCAGAAAAGCAATGCCGATCAGAAAAAAACCTGTTGCAAAGAAAAGATCATCATAAGTATCTGCGATCAGACCCATCGTGCCCTTGCCCTTGTAGACTCCATCTATCCAATCGAGAAAATTTCCGACCCAGTAAATTGATACGCCCAAGAGAAAAGGGCGCAGCAGGGCTTCGTTATTGACATGACGCCAGATCAGAACAAAGACCAGTGAGGTGACGACTAGGCCAAATAAATCATGCGCATCAGGGAGTTGCAAAATATGCATCAGGCTACGAATCACAAATAAAATCGCGATCCAGTACCCGTAAGAGAGTTTATTCATAGCAAGCTCATCCCTAGCGCTGATTACCTCGTGCGGTTTCACTATAGCGCTCTACTTTGTATTAACTAGAAAATCCGTATACCCGTAGCAGGTATATTAATGAGGGCTAATTTAATTAAAGAGTTTGTTTGTATACCTTAGAGTATTTTGTGTTGTGTCTATGCTCGAAATAGCGGGTACTGCTCAATGCGAAGGCAATTCTCAGGTAAAGTTCCCTGATTCATGACTTTGTCTGTTTTCTGGATTTGTGTGTGCGGTATGGTTTATCGATTACAGCTGTGTTTGTGTGTGTTGCTTGTGCAAATTGGGATGCAGGCCCAGGCCACTGATCCGCGATCCTACGTCGTTGAAGCCGACGACACGTCGCGCACCTCGCTGAGATTTAAGGTGCAAGAAGCCGACACACCACGCGGCCCGAAAGAAGTCGAAAACACCACCAAGCACACTTATACCCTGCGGCATGCGCAGTATTTTGATCTGGCCGGGCACATGGCGACCGCCGCGATTCAGATTCCCTACGCCGTGATTGATCAAGATTTCAGCAACAGCCGCCGCAAAGGGGATGATCAATCAGGAATGGGTGACCCAATGATCGGTTTGGCCGTCGGCACATACCGTACGCCCGCGATCAGCCGGGAAGAATTGAAAACCTATGATGCGGATGGCTTGAGTAGTGGTTGCCAAGTTTATGCCAGCTTGCCGCTGGGCTCATATCAAGCCTTTCGCAGCAGCAATCCTGGGCAAAATCGCTGGATCGTTATCCCTGAGTGCCAGCTAGGTTGGACGCAGGGTAATTTGCTGCTCGAAGCGCTTGCAAACCTCAATTGGTTTTCAGATAACGACGAATATCGCGGTACGACTTTTAGCCAAGCCAATCAATACAATTTCAAATTCATGGCCAGCTACGGCTCGCTGCGCAGCAGTTATTTTGCCGGCACACTGGAATATAAAACTGGCGGCGAAACCAGCCGAGGCGGGCGCGCCGATCACAATGGCCTCAATAATTGGGTTGCAGGCGCGATGTTTTATGTCAAATTGCCTGGCAATAATAGTCTGAAACTCATCGGCGAATTACCTGTAAAAACGGCGGTGAATACGACCAAAGCCAGTGAAATCTCGCTGGTGCTATCGCATGTATGGCGGTAGTTTTTAGCTGATTTAGATTAGGCGCTTTAGGGTATGTTATTCAAGGTTAATATTTGATTGGGTTTTGGCGGTATACCCATTAAAAAGCCACGCATAATTTGCGTGGCTTTTATTTTGGAGCTTAATGTAATTTAAGCTTTATCGTACAGCTTTGCGCCGCCTTTAATGAATTCGATCGACTTAGTTTCCATGCCTTTTTTCAAAGCTTCTTCAGCTTCAATGCCTTGCTGCTCAGCGTATTCACGTACGTCTTGTGTGATTTTCATCGAGCAGAAGTGTGGGCCGCACATTGAGCAGAAGTGAGCGACTTTAGCGCTGTCTTTCGGCAATGTTTCGTCGTGGAATTCACGTGCGCGGTCTGGATCGAGGCCGATATTGAATTGATCTTCCCAGCGGAATTCAAAACGCGCTTTCGACAAGGCATTGTCACGAATCTGCGCGCCAGGATGACCTTTTGCCAAGTCGGCTGCGTGTGCTGCCAGCTTGTACGTGATAATGCCTTCTTTTACGTCGGCTTTGTTTGGCAGACCCAAGTGTTCTTTCGGCGTTACATAGCAAAGCATCGCGGTGCCGTACCAGCCGATTTGCGCCGCGCCAATTGCTGAAGTGATGTGGTCGTAGCCTGGGGCAATGTCGGTCGTCAATGGGCCAAGGGTATAGAACGGTGCTTCGTGGCACCATTCCAGCTCTTTATCCATATTTTCTTTGATCAATTGCATCGGCACGTGGCCTGGGCCTTCGATCATGACTTGTACATCGTGTTTCCACGCGATTTGCGTCAATTCGCCCAGGGTTTTCAATTCGCCCAATTGCGCTTCGTCGTTCGCATCCCATACCGAGCCAGGGCGCAGACCATCGCCGAGCGAGAAGGCTACGTCGTAAGCCTTCATGATTTCGCAGATTTCTTCGAAATGCGTGTACAGGAAGTTTTCTTTGTGATGCGCCAAGCACCATTTGGCCATGATCGAGCCGCCGCGTGACACGATACCGGTCATGCGGTTCGCCGTCATTGGCACGTAGCGCAGCAATACACCAGCGTGGATGGTGAAGTAGTCAACGCCTTGTTCGGCTTGCTCAATCAGTGTGTCTTTGAAGATTTCCCAAGTCAGATCTTCTGCTTTGCCGTTTACTTTTTCCAAGGCTTGGTAAATTGGCACGGTGCCGATGGGTACTGGAGAATTGCGCAAAATCCATTCGCGCGTTTCGTGAATGTTTTTACCGGTCGATAGATCCATGATCGTGTCGGCGCCCCAACGGATACCCCAAGTCATTTTGTCGACTTCTTCGGTGATTGAAGATGTCACGGCTGAATTACCGATATTGCCGTTGATTTTCACCAAGAAGTTGCGGCCAATAATCATTGGCTCTGATTCTGGGTGATTAATATTGTTTGGGATCACTGCGCGTCCAGCGGCGACTTCATCGCGCACGAATTCTGGCGTGATTTTTTCTGGAATATTCGCACCGTAGTTTTGACCTGGGTGCTGGAACAGCATCATTTTGGCGAGTTTTTTGCCTTTTTCGCCCAGCGCTAACAGACTTTCGGTGTATTTTTCGCGCTGCAGATTTTCACGGATTGCAACGTATTCCATTTCTGGCGTCACGATACCTTTACGCGCGTAATGCATTTGCGACACATTTTGTCCCGCTTTGGCTTTGCGCGGTTTGCGTTGCAACTCAAAGCGTAGGTCGTCTAGGCTCTTGTCGGCTTCACGGGCACGGCCGTATTCGCTGGTCATGCCATCGAGCAACTCTGTGTCATTGCGCTCTTCAATCCATGCTGCGCGGATCGGCGCGAGGCCTTTACGTACATCAATCGTTGCGTTTGGATCGGTATAAGGGCCAGAACAGTCGTAAACGTAGATCGGTGGGTTTTGCTCGCCGCCGAACATCGTGGGCGTATCAGCTTGGCTGATCTCGCGCATCGGCACTTGAATGTCTGGCCGTGAGCCTTCGACATACACTTTGCGAGAGTTGGGAAGCGGTTGGATCGCCGCAGAATCAACGACGGCTTCAGTGGCTAGAAATTCTACTTTGGCGTTCATACTCTTTCTCCAGTTCAAGCTCGCCAAGATGGCAGGCCTGCGCAGCTTGTTAGGCTGCAAATCAAAAATCGGTGTCGATTTCGCAAGGGGAGGAGATCAAGTGAAGCCAGTTGTTAGGGATCCAACGACGGCGCACTCGCTTTCCTACGCCGGTATTAACCGGATCAGGTTCAAGGGTATCTCTCATCCGATCAAAACAACTGATCAGAACCCCTAGCGATATGAATGAATGTGAAACTAAAAGAGTTGTGGGATAATTGCAAGATATATTCGATCAACAACGGCCAAAACTGGCCGCGCTTTGAGGTGACACAAACATGGATTGGGAAAAAGCACGCTATCTACTCGTTGAACAACAAATTCGTCCATGGAACGTTTTGGACTCCAACGTGCTCGATCGCATCCTTAACACTCGTCGTGAAGACTTCGTGCCTGCTGATAAAAAAGAATTGGCCTTTGTGGATGTTGAGTTGCCATTGGGCAATGGACAATTGATGCTCGCGCCAAAAGTTGAAGCGCGCTTCTTGCAAGAAATTGCGCTCAAAGCCAGCGACAAATTGCTGATTGTAGGCTCGGGTACCGCTTACCTTGCTGCTTTGGCCGCCGGTCTGTGCGCGCAAGTGGTGGTGATTGAGGCTGATACTAAACAAGCCGAATTGACCAATGCGGCGCTGAAAGCTGCGGGTATTAAAAATGTCAGCATTGAAGTGGGCGCGACCTTAGCTAGTAAGCAAGGCCCATTTAATGCCATCATCGCAGCGGCTTCATTCGAGGCTATTCCAGAAGAATTGAGCAAACAGTTGGTGGTTGGCGGTCGTCTGATTACTGTCATTGGGCAAGAGCCTATCATGCATGCCACAGTTGTTACGACACAAGGCAGTGGCGCGAATACAACGCGCGAAGTTTTTGATTACAACTTGCCACGCTTTCAAGCCGCTGCCAAGCCATTTGCGTTTTGATGTTTCAAAATTGATTTGCATGAAATTTGTGTGTAAAAACCCGCCTTGTTGCGGGTTTTTTTGCTTACAAAATAACAGTGCGGCTGTGTTGTTAGGTAGAATGCGCCTTTGCCGCATAATGTTGTTTTTCCATTATCTGTGGCCTTAAGCGAATTCATTTTAATTATTATTTTGAACCAAGAAGAAAATCCATGACCCTAGACTCGAAACCGAGCATGCCCGCTGAACATACAGCAGATGATGAAATCTCCTTGTTAGACCTCGCTTTGGTTTTGGCTAAGCATAAAAAACTGATTATTGGCTTGCCGATCATTGCTGGTTTAGTTGCTGCAGCTGTGAGCTTTAGTTTGCCCAATGAATATACCGCCACGTTCAAAATCGCACCGTCAAAAAATGCGTCAGTTTACAACTGGGTACTGACGAATGATCAGGTCTTGGAAGACATCTCCAAAGAAATGAAGCTGGCTGAGCATTACGATACCAAGGGACGTAAAGCAACGCGCAAGGAGATGGGGAAAAACGTTAAAGTAGCCCTCAATGCTAAAGATGCGTATTTGGATGTCAATGTCACCGATGAAAACCCTGAGTTTGCTGCCCAATTGGCTAATCGCATGGGGAGTGCCTTGCAAGAAAATCTCTATACGATGCGATTGCTTGATATCTCTAAAGGTCGTTACGATTTAGAGTTGCGTCGTGAAATTGCGGCTAAAAACAAAGCCAAATTTGATGTCACAATAAAAAAGCCAGAGATTGCAGCCACTATAGCTTTGCTTTCGCCTGCTGATCGTTATGGCATTACCAGTCTTGCCGCGATTCAGGCTGAATCGACCTTGCAAGGAGGTGTGTCAGATTTGATGCAAAATGAATTGGTGCGGATGCAAGACCAGCTTGGTAGTTTGCAGCGCTTAGTAGTTGATGGAATGAAAAAACAATCAGCTTCCGCCAATACGGGCTTATGGATTGCATCCGTTGATGCTTTGCAGCAACAATCGTATTGGGATGCTTTGATCGAGCGCTTAGATCGCCGTATTGATTTACTGAAAAAACAAGAGCGTGATGATCTAAAAATGACCGCTGCTGAAGTGCCGGATGAAAAATCAGGGCCGAAGCGTGGCTTGATTGTCTTGCTGACGGCCTTTGCTGCTTTGTTTGGCGCGGTACTGTGGGCATTTATAGCCGAAGCCTTTATTAAATCGCGTGAAAATGAAAATTCAACAGCGTTGATGAACAAGATTGCTACAGCATGGCGTGCAAAATAAGCATAGGTTGTATGGCTTAAATCTTGCTTCGTATCCAAATCAGTTTGGAATATTGCAATGACTATTTTAGTAATAGGTGGTGCTGGATTTATCGGCGGTAATTTTGTCCTCGATTGGCTCGCTGCTGGAGATGAAGCCGTGATCAAAGTGGATAAGCTGACGTATGCCGGTAACCTCGATACATTGCAAAGCTTGCAGGGCGATACCCGTCATCTCTTTGTTCGTGCCGATATTGGTGATCGTGAAGTCATTGGCCAATTACTGGCCGAGCATAAACCCCGCGCGGTTGTGAATTTTGCGGCTGAGTCGCACGTTGATCGATCAATTCACGGCCCTGGCGATTTCATTCAGACCAATGTCGTTGGTACATTCA
Source organism: Chitinibacter bivalviorum (assembly GCF_013403565.1). Classification (NCBI taxonomy): domain Bacteria; kingdom Pseudomonadati; phylum Pseudomonadota; class Betaproteobacteria; order Neisseriales; family Chitinibacteraceae; genus Chitinibacter; species Chitinibacter bivalviorum. Next base: position 307,325 of record NZ_CP058627.1, read on the forward strand.
ATCTGCTCGAAAGCGTGCGCGCTTACTGGAATGAGCTACCAGCGGATGAGAAAGCGGCTTTCCGCTTTTTGCATGTATCGACCGACGAAGTCTATGGCACGCTGGCAGCGAATGACCCGCCGTTTAGTGAAACCAATACCTACGAGCCAAACAGCCCATACTCTGCATCAAAAGCCGCTTCAGACCATTTGGTGCGCGCTTGGCATCACACGTACGGCTTGCCGGTGTTGACCACCAATTGCTCAAATAATTACGGCCCGTATCACTTCCCAGAGAAGTTGATTCCGCGGGTGATTTTGAATGCCTTGAATGGCAAACCATTGCCCATCTATGGCGATGGCCAGCAAATTCGTGACTGGCTGTATGTGAAAGATCATTGTTCAGCGATTCGTCGTGTGCTCGAAGCTGGTACGGTTGGCGAAACCTACAACGTGGGTGGCTGGAACGAAAAAGCCAATCTGGACGTGGTTAAAACCATTTGCAGTCTGCTCGATGAATTGCAGCCCCGTGCCGATGCTCAAGGCTACGCCGAGCAAATCACCTATGTCACGGATCGCCCAGGACATGACCGTCGCTACGCCATTGATGCGCGTAAACTCGAGCGCGAATTGGGCTGGAAACCGGCTGAGACGTTTGAATCGGGTATCCGCAAAACGGCGGAATGATATCTGACGAATCAAGCCTGGCTGCAGAACGTCACCAGCGGTGCATACCGTGAGTGGGCGGAGAAACTGTGTGTGGTGAGTGGAGAGTAGGGAGTGGATAAACCGCATAAGCAATTGGAAACATGGCGGCAACCGATGCAATTAGTGAAAGATGTCTATGCACTGACTGGCCTGTTCCTAGGTGATGAGCTTTTTGGCCTGATCGGTCAGATGCGCCGAGCTGCAGTTTCTGTGCCATCAAATATTGCGGAAGGTGCAGCGAGAGGTACAAGTAAAGAATATTTGCACTTTCTCAATATCGCACGTGATTCCTTGAGTGAGCTTGATACTCAAGCTGAAATTGCTTTGATGTTAATGTATTTTTCTGAAGATCCGACGCTTTTTGAACAAATGAATTTGGTCGGTCGAATGCTGGGCGGCTTACATAAAAAAAATTGCACATAATTCTATGACGACTCCCAACTCCCTATTCCTCACTCCCCAGATCTTACTTACGTGTACAAACGGCCAGGTCGGTTTGGAGCTGCAACGCAGCCTTGCCGTTCTGGGCGAGGTCATCGCGTTTGATCGTGAAGACTGTGATCTGGGCAAGCCGTCCGCTATCCTTGAACTCGTGCGCTGCACACGCGGCGAAGAGTTTGATGTGGCCGTCGATCTACGTCAATCCTCTCCGACCCTTGGGAAGTGGATTGGTGTGACACTGAGTGAAGAAAACAAGCACCTACTTTGGATTCCCGAGGGCTTTGCCCATAGCTTTTTGGTGCTAAGTGACATTGCTAAATTTTTGTATAAAACGAAAAATTATTGGTTTCCAGAGGAAGAACGTACAATTTTGTGGTGCGACGATTATTTGAACATTTTTTGCTGCTGTCTCAATCCCCTGTTCATATTAAAAAAGATGAATATTTTTCTTTTTAAAAACAGATAATTTAAGTCAAATAGTTCGCAGTAACTGAATGGACGAAATGTTCTCGCTTACGTGTAAAACCAATAAATCAACATAATTTGCATATGAATTGCAACGTTTGATCAATGGCTTAAACGATGCTAGGTGGCAATATTTTATTGAGTAATGAGAGTTAAAAAATAAACCGGCGGTATCCAGTGTTTTATTATTATATTTTAAGGATTGTTCAAATTTTATGATGGCAGAGGTTTTGATTTTTTTTGAAAAATTAAAAAATAATAGCTTTTTAAAAGTGGCATCAGGGGATCTGCTATCCAAGGTCTTTATGGTGGCAGTTCAATTCTTTATCATTAATAAGCTAAGTGTGGCTCAATATTCCAATTTTTCGGTAATTTTGGCATCGATCATGCTGGGTTATCAAGTTAGTTGTGCTCCTATTGAGCGGATTTATATAACCCAATTTTCTCGATATGAAAATAAAATTTTGTTGTTAGGATTTTTGTTTTCAGGGGTAAGTGCTTTTTTTTCGGTGGCTTGGCTTTGGGGTAGTATAACAGCTAATGAGTGTTTCGTTATTTTTTTTGCTATATGCACATTGTCATATCAACAATTGCTGCGAATAAAAGCCCAGCAAAAAATGTTTTTCTTTTTATTTTCTTTTTCTGAGGTTATAAAAAATTGCATTTGGCTTGCCCTGGTTTTTTTGTTGGTTTCATTTGGTTTTGATGAACCTGTTGTTTTAATTGCGGCTCTAATAGTTGCAACATTGCCTTCGATATTGTGTTTTAAGGAGGTTGGTGAAAATAAAGTTGTTTGGAATCTTAGTGGTGTTGTTGATGACTTTTTAAATGTAAAATATATACTGCTTTATTCATTAATTGGATCCATAATTCCATATCTTCCGTTGATTATGTCTAAATCAGATTATTCTTCGACTGTTGTTGCTACTTATGGTGTGGCAATGAGATACCAGGCCATTTTAAGCATGGGGGCTTATGCTTTTAATGTTGTTTTTGTAGCAAAGCTAGCTTCGATGGATCTCGAGCAACGTAAAAGCGCCATAAAAAAAATCTACGCGTTCTCCCCATTACTTCTCATTGCATACTTTACTATTTCCAGTGGCGTATATTTGATTTCTCCGGTAGTTGATGGGGCGAGATATTTGTATGCCCAAAATGTTTTTTTACTATTGTCTGTGATTCCATTGGTTTCAGTGGTGGGGTCTGTATATATTAATTTTCTTCTGTTGGCTAATTTGACAAGGTTAGTTTTCTATTGTTTTTTTGTTGGTTTTTTTGTGAATTTTGCAAGTTATTTTCTTATTAAGAATATTGGCGGCTTGTATAGCCCTGCGTTGGCATCGGTTTGCGCATATTCCACAATAACACTGTTGATTGTTATTTGTTATTATTTTTCAAATAAAACGAGGAGGGAAAATTAATTGTGAGAGTATTAATAATAAATTACTACTATCGCCCGATGACTAATGCACATGCGTATCGATGGAGTGAAATAGCGGATTTTTTGGCTGCAGAAGGTCATTATATTGAGGTTGTTACAAGTCGATGTACTGGCAATTTCGTAGAATTGGATGTTGATGCCACTCTCAAAATTAACAGGGTAGGTTTTGGTGCAAATAATACTGATGTAAGTGTCGCAAATAATAAAAAATCTAAATATGATTTTTTCATTCGTCTTGCAAGAAGGATTTATCGAAAGGTTTACTGGCCTGATGCTCGTTGGCATTGGGTTTTATATCTAATAAAGTACGCGTTTTCTGCGAAAAATAAAAATTTTGATTTGATTGTGAGCTATTATCCATTTATGTCGAGTCATATAATGGGGGCTTTATTGAAATTTCTTAAAAAAGATGCTGTTGTGTGGATTTCCGATTATGGTGATCCATTTTCAGTGTCAAATACAATGCCTCCAAATAACTTTGCAATTTATAGTGCCCTTAATCACTGGCTGGAGAAATTGATAATCAATAACTCTGACTGTGTAACATTTACAAATAGTGAGACAAGAGATACATACAGTCGTGTGTTTGGTGGAGGGGGTAAATTAAGTGTAGTACCTCATTTGGTAGATTTAGATAAATATTATTCAACTGCTTTTGTGAGTAAAGAGGAAAAACCAATTAATGTTGTATATACTGGTGGCTTTCATAAATCTATTAGGGAGCCTTATGACTTAATAGATATTATGGAGGTGTTGGAAAAAGATACCCCTTCCAATTGTACCTTGACATTGTATGGACCAGATAACGGATTTTCCCTCGATCAGACAGGTATTGCTAATATTTTATACGCTGGAGAAATTAGTCGCAGAGATGTTATTGGTGTAATGAAAACTGCAGATGTTCTTGTAAATGTTGAAAATAAGAATTGCATGATGACTCCTAGTAAAATTGTTGAATATATTGCGACTGGGAGGCCAATTATAAATCTTGGGGATGCTGGAAAACATACCCCCCTACTTGTAGAATATGCAAAGATTGGGTATGCATTAAATTTAAGTGTGAAAGATGGCCCTGTGATTAATGCTTTTCGTATTAAAGAGTTTTTAGCGCAATCAACGATGTTGACCTGTCCAATTAGTGTGGTAAAAAATATTTTAAAATTTAATAGAATAGAAGAGGTTTCTTCTACATATTTGAATTTATATGAGGAAAGGAGGCGGGGGGGTGGATTACGTTAAGTTATTTATTGCGATATTGTCTTTTGCTATTGTTCTTTGTAGTTGGTCTAGCAATAAAGATTTGTTTTCTCCTGTTAAGATTTATATGCTGTACTCGGTGTTTTTTTATTCTGGCATATATGTTAATGAAGTTCAATGGCAAACTTTGTTTTGCTATTTGCTTACTATTTTATCTGTTGCTGTTTGCTTGTATTTTGAGCCGAAATTTAATGTGGAAAGTTTAAGCTCGAGTCATGTGTTGAATTGCAATAAAGTCTATGGCTTTATTTGGTTTTTAACAATTCCAGGAATTGTGGCAAAGTGTTATTTAATATATTTGTCTGGCGGTTTGGCTGAGTATATCTCGTCTCTTGTTTTTAGGGTCCGTGATTGGGCGGGATTGGGGCCTGTTACACTTTTATTTGGCATTGTTCCTGCTTTAAATTTGCTATACTTTAATTTTATTTTTATGGATACTCATAGAACAAAAACTAAAGTTTTTTTATATGGTGTTCATTTTTGTGTTTTTTTATCTATTGGTTTACTTACAGGATCTCGCTCTTTTATTGCAACGATTATTTTTGGTCAAGTTTTAAGTTATAATTATATTGTTAGGCCAGTTAAAATAAAGTGGGCCGCTATTGCTTTTGTTGGAATTTCTCTATTTGCCGGGGTACTGGGCGCTATTCGTGATGACTTTGGAAGCGTGGCAACAACAGGTGATCTTGATTTTGATAAAAAACTTGAATCAACCCATACAACGTATGGAATCATTCCTTTGGAGATAATTTTTTCAACAAATGTTGAGGAATTACAGCTTGGTGCGACATATTTAACGGTGTTTACTAACTTGATTCCTCGAGTTTTATATCCTTCAAAGCCAAACACTGGTGGGGTTGTATTTACTGAGGTTTATGCTGGAAATCAACTCCAAGGGCTATCTAATTTGGCAACTGGATCTATTACTGAGGGAGTAATGAATTTTGGTTTATTGGGCGGAGTTTTTTTTGGGGTTTTGATAAACTTATTGCTATTTATTGTGGGTTGTATTTTTTATAGGTTGATGGTTTTAAATAAAGGTTTAAAGTCATTTTTGGCTGTTAACGTTATTTTATATTTTTACCTTGTAATTGCTGTTTCGCGTTTTTCTTATTCGGAATTTACGGATGTTGTACTTACAACGTTAACTTCCGCATTGTTTCCTGTGTGGTTGGTCTATTTGTGGGTAAAATATAGAGGAAATGGAATTGTTCGTGGAAAAGTCTGTAATAATTAATGCAAGTAATTTAAATGTTGGTGGGGGGGCTCAATATGCAGCCTCAATAATAAATGAGATTGTGAATTCATCATCCTCTAGTGTTAGTGCTATTATCGTAAGTAGTGCGGTTAATCAGCAAGTCAAAATTCCAAAAAATTGGGAGGGGCGTGTTATTGAGGTGCCAATTTCACCAAATAGAGTTATGGCTTTTCAGTCAAGGAAAAAAATTCAAGAGATTATTGATGCGTACTCTCCAGATGTTTTTGTTACAATTTTTGGGCCCACTTATTGGAGGCCAAAAAATGTTATTCATCTAGTAGGATTTGCACAGGGATGGCTTATATATGATAATAGTGCTGCACTAAAGTTAATGCCTTTTTGGATGGCGCTAAAAAGGAGATTGCTGAATATTTTGCAAAAAAAATCGTTCGTTCGAAACTCGGATTATTTTTTTACTGAAACTATTGATTCTGCAAATCGATTGAGTGAAAAGTTTAAAGTTTCCCCTTGTAAAATATCTGTTGTTGAAAACACTGCTTCAGAGTATTTTAGAATTAAAGAAATGGATGATTCTAAAGTAATAGCAAAAAATATCCCAAGGGAGGTTGGTGATGTTATTTTATTGACAGTAGCTGTGCCGTACCCACATAAAAATTTATCTATTATAAATGATTTGGTGAGGCTACTTCCCTGTAATTATAAGTTTGTTGTTACTGTTTCTTCTGCGGATTATGATCGAATCTTTAATAGAAATGATGGACGAATAATTAATATTGGTCCTGTTAAAAATAGTGAATGTCCCTCAATTTATGATCAATGTGATGGTGTATTTTTGCCGTCTCTTATTGAATGCTTTAGCTGTAATTACCCAGAGGCCTTTGCTAGTAAAAAAATTATACTAACATCTAAACTTGGTTTTGCTACAGGGGTTTGTAAAGAAGCAGCTTTTTATTTTAATCCTCTGGATGCGAGGGATGTTGCAAGTACGATTGAACGTGCCTTTTTAGATTCAGCATTGATGAAGGAGAAAATAGATATTGGATTTGATATTCTGCATCAGTTACCTACGCCGACCGAGAGAATGGAAAAGTTAATTGCAGTTGCTTTGAGGTGCACTATAAGTAGTGTTGCATAAATCACTGGAAAAAATGCAATTTATCTTTCATAGTAGGCGGTTGTTTATTGGCTGCGCTACGGATGTGGGGAAGTATTTTTAATTTAGTTGCAAGGGACTGCTTGGGGGGCGGGGGCGGTGCTTTATTAAAAATATAAAATAAAATTTTAATCCTTACTTTGTGTTTGCATTTTGGTTGAATTAATTTTTATGTGTGTTTAATTTATGAAAATATTATTGGTTTCTCAGTATTTTTATCCGGAATCCTTTATTATTAATGATATTGTTCGTACCCTTGTTTTTCAAGGCCATTCTGTTAGTGTTGCTACGGGGAAGCCGAATTATCCAGATGGTAATATTTATCCTGGATACAGTGAGAAAAAATTCACGAAAGATTGGTTTTTTTCTTGTGTTCCGGTGTATCGAGCACCGCTAAGACCCCGCATGAATTCTGGGGCGAAAAATTTATTTTTAAATTATTTTTCCTTCGTTATTAATGGTATTCGTTTTTTTCCTAATGCAGTTAAAAATGAAAACTTTGATGTTGTGCTAGTTTTTGCAATGTCCCCTATTACTGCGGCTCTTCCTGCAATTTATCTTAAATGGAAGTTTGGGAAGCATCTTGCTGTTTGGATTCAGGATCTTTGGCCTGAAAGTTTGAGTGCCACTGGATTTGTTAAAAATAAATGGGCGTTGCGATTGGTTGGTTGCATGGTTCGTGCTATTTACGCGTTCACAGATACTTTATTAGTCCAGTCTCGAGCTTTTTATGAACCTGTGGCACGTTATGCAAAACCTAGTAAAATAATTTACTACCCTAATTCATATCTTGAATTGCCTATAAATGAAACACCTTCAACATTAATTCCAGCAGAGCTGTTATCTGTACTTAATGGGGGGTTTTGTTTGGTTTTTGCTGGTAACTTAGGCACAGCCCAATCGTTGGAAACCTTGGTTCAAGTCTCCGAAAGATTAAAGTATTTGAGTGAATTTAGGCTGATATTGGTGGGCAGTGGCAGCATGCTTAGCTGGATTGAAGAGCAAAAAGTACTAAAGAAATTGGATAATTTGGTTCTTGCTGGGCGGTTTCCTTCTTCCGAAATGCCACAAATTTTTAGTCGGGCCGCTGGGTTGTTGGTTACATTAAAGCGAGAGGAAATATTTGCCTATACGATTCCTAGTAAGGTTCAAGCTTACCTTGCAGCAGGACGTCCGGTGATTGCAGCGCTCGATGGTGAAGGTGCTCGTGTTATTGAGGAGGCTAATGCTGGCTTGACTTGCCCGGCAGAAGATGTAGATGGGTTGGTTCGATGTATTGAAACGCTCTTTCAAATGTCGCCTCTTGAGCGTGAAAAGCTTGGTCAATCTGGGCGGAATTATTTTTTAAAGCATTTTGAGATGGGGCGCCAATGCCAACGCTTAGTGGAAATTTTAGAAAGTCAAATTAATAAAAAAGGATCAGAAAAATGAAAATATTGGTATTAGGCGTGACTGGAATGCTCGGAAGTGCTGTGTTTCAATCTTTCTCTAATGATCCGCGCTATCAAGCATGGGGTACATTACGTAATGCACGCGGGTTAAGTCATTTTTCTAAGCAATTACATGAACAATTGATTTGTAATATTGATGCGCTTGATCAGGATGCATTAGTCCGTGTGCTTGATCGTGTTCGCCCAAATGTTGTGATTAACTGTGTCGGCTTAATTAAGCAACTTGCTGATGCAAAGGACCCGCTTTCTGCTTTACCAACTAACGCTATGCTGCCACATAGACTGGCAAAACTGTGTGGGTTGGTGGGAGCTCGTCTGATTCATATAAGCACAGACTGTGTGTTTTCTGGCTCTAAGGGGGACTATGTTGAGGCTGATATCTCAGATGCAGAAGATTTATACGGGAAATCAAAGTACATTGGTGAACTTCATGATGTTCCCCATGCAATCACAATGCGTACATCAATCATTGGACATGAGATGGGGTCAAATAGTTCTTTGATTGATTGGTTTCTTGCTCAGAATGGCAGTGTTAAAGGCTATGAAAAAGCGATTTTCTCTGGATTTCCTACTGTAGAGCTAGCGCGGATAATGAAAAACTATGTAATTCCAAATCCTAGTCTGTATGGTTTATATCATGTGTCGGCAGATCCAATTGACAAATTATCATTGTTGAAATTGGTTGCTAATGAATATAAAAAGAAGATAGATATTATTCCTGATTCTATCGTATGTATTGATCGTTCTTTGAATTCTACACGCTTTCGTCAGGCTACTGGATATGTGCCGCCAGCTTGGCCGGATCTTGTCAAAATGATGCATGGGCATTGTTAATTTTTAATTTTTCGAGTTTGGTGATAATTTATGTTTGAAAACAAAGTTTTGATGATTACGGGTGGCACTGGTTCATTTGGTAATACAGTGCTGAAGCGTTTTCTTGATACCAACGTTAAGGAAATCCGAGTATTTAGTCGCGATGAAAAGAAGCAAGAAGATATGCGCATCGCCTTGGCTAATGACAAAGTGAAATTTTATATTGGTGATGTACGTGATTACAGTAGTGTTGCACAAGCAATGGTTGGAGTTGATTATATTTTTCATGCAGCAGCGTTAAAGCAGGTACCTTCATGTGAGTTTTATCCAATGGAGGCCGTGAAAACTAATGTAATAGGTACAGATAATGTCCTAAGTGCGGCAATTGCCAATGGTGTAAAACGTGTAGTGGTTCTAAGCACTGATAAAGCTGTTTATCCGATCAATGCTATGGGAATTTCAAAAGCAATGTCGGAAAAATTGATGGTTGCTAAATCCCGGATGATTCCAGGAGCTGGTCCCGTGATCTGTGCAACTAGATATGGAAATGTGATGGCTTCGCGTGGTTCGGTAATTCCACTGTTTATCAGTCAACTAAAGAGTGGTGAGCCGCTGACGGTTACTGATCCAAATATGACGCGTTTTCTAATGTCGCTTGAGGATTCCGTTGATTTGGTATTGCACGCTTTCGAGCATGCAGAGCAGGGAGACATCTTTGTGCAAAAAGCGCCAGCTTCAACGGTTGAGGATCTTGCTCAAGCACTAAAAGAGCTGTTTTCAAGTGAAAACCCCGTTCGAGTTATTGGCACTCGGCATGGTGAAAAGTTGTATGAGTCGCTTATTTCTAGAGAGGAGATGGCTAAAGCCGAAGATATGGGGCGCTATTACCGAATTCCCGCAGATAATCGTGATCTTAATTACAAGAAATTTTTTGTTGAAGGTGAACAGCAGATTTCAGAATTGGATGATTATACCTCTCACAATACTGAGCGTTTGAATATTCAGGGTATTAAAAATGTATTGTTGAAATTGGATTACATTCAGGAGCAGCTTAATGCTTAAAGTTATGACACTGGTAGGTACGCGACCAGAGCTGATTAAAATGAGTCGTGTGATTACTGAGCTTGATAAACAAGTTCAGCATGTTTTGGTGCATTCTGGGCAAAATTATGATTTTGAACTAAATCAAGTTTTTTTCGATGATCTTGAAATTCGTAAGCCGGATTACTTTTTGGGTGCTGTTGGTGAGACAGCAGCGAAAACGATTGCGGAAGTGATTTCTAAGTCTGATGAGATTTTTGATAGGGAGAAGCCTGACGCACTGTTATTGTATGGTGATACAAATACATGCTTGGCCGTTATCGCTGCTAAACGTAGGAAAATTCCAGTCTTTCATATGGAGGCCGGAAATCGTTGTTTCGATCAACGAGTTCCAGAGGAATTGAATCGTAAGGTACTCGACCATCTGAGTGATATAAATATGGTACTCACTGAGCACGCTCGTCGCTATTTGATTGCAGAGGGTATTCGCCCAGAAACAATTATCAAGACGGGCTCACATATGGAGGAAGTCTTAGATTATTACATGCCGCGTATTCAGGCTTCGGATGTACTGCGACGAGAGAGCTTGATTGAGGGAAAATTCTTCATCATTAGTACGCATCGAGAAGAAAATGTAGATACCCCTGAGAATCTACGTGATCTATTAGAAACTTTGCGAGCACTTGCTGATAACTACCAATATCCAATTATTGTTTCAACGCATCCTAGAACACGAAAACGTTTAGAGGAGTTGGGTGAATCTTTGGATCACCCCTTGATCCGTTTTGTTAAACCATTTGGTTTGCTGGATTACATCAAACTACAAATGGAAGCATTCTGCATACTTTCTGATAGTGGAACCATCACGGAAGAAGCGTCTCTGCTGAGTCTCCCCGCAATTACAATTAGAAATGCTCACGAGCGGCCAGAAGGGATGGACGAAGGTACATTAATCATGAGTGGACTGAAAAAGGAGCGTGTGCTTGATGCTGTACGTGTAGTGACAACTCAGCATGATCGTTCTCAGCGTATGATCCCTATCGTAAAGGACTATCAGGGCGGGCCGGTATCACAACAGATCGTTAGAGTTGTGCTTAGTTACACTGATTATATTAATCGTACTGTTTGGTCAAAAAACTAAGTAATTTCGAGGTAATGAATGCGTATTTTGTTGACCGGCGCGTCCGGCTTTGTTGGGCAAGCATTACTAGACAGAATGCTCGTTTCAGGTGACCTTGAGCTGATCGCTGCGATACGTAAACCAGTGGCGCAGCTTCCTTCTGGTGTTACTGGCATACATATCGGTGGAATTGAGGGCGATACTGATTGGAGATTTGCATTAGAGGGGGTGGACTATGTGATTCATTGCGCCGCTCGCGCGCATGTGATGAACGATACTTCTCCTGATCCACTGGCCGAGTTTCGCAAGGTAAATGTAGAGGGGACATTGAATTTGGCAAGGCAAGCCTTGGCCGTTGGAGTTCGCCGGTTTGTTTTTATTAGCTCAATTGGCGTTAATGGTAATAGCACAACTTCTCCATTTTCTGAAAATGACAAACCAAATCCTGTTGAGCCTTATGCAATTTCAAAATTTGAAACTGAACTTGGCTTGCAGAAATTAGTGATAGGCACTGAAATGGAGTTGGTTATTATTCGTCCACCATTAGTGTATGGGCCAAATGCGCCAGGTAATTTTGGTCGATTAATTCGTACAGTTGCAAAAGGGCTTCCTTTGCCTTTAGGCGCAATTCAAAACAAGCGTAGTCTAGTATCACTGGATAATCTTGTTGATTTGATCTGGACTTGTATCATCCATCCAGCAGCTGCTAATCAGGTTTTCCTCGTGGGGGATGGTGAGGATTTGTCGACGACAGAATTGTTGCAACGCATGGCAAAAGCACTGGGCGTGTCCAGCCGCTTGATTCCGGTGCCGATGAAGGCGTTGAAATTCTGGGCTGGATTATTGGGAAAAGCCGATATGGCACAACGATTGTGTGGTTCTTTACAGGTGGATATTTCCAAGGCTCGTGCAGTGTTGGGTTGGACGCCTCCTGTTAGTGTTGATAAGGCGTTGCATAAGACGGCTCAGGACTTTTTAGCGCGCCAGCGTGACCGATCATGAGTTAATGAGGAATGCAATACTATTTGCTAAACATAAACATGTGTTGCTTTGTATTGTTCCTTGTGTAACGCTTTCGTCCAGATACCCGCCTATGCTTGTTCCTGTGCGACAAGTTACGCTTTTGTAACTCTTTGGGCTGCCCAGTTGTTAAGATTGCTAGAAATTGATTAGGTTATTGGATTAGGTTATTGCATGTTGAAACGTAGTTTTGATTTTTTATTGGCTTTGATTCTGCTTTTGGCATTTCTTATTCCTATTTTGCTAGTCGCAATTTTAGTTAAGCTAACTTCTAAAGGACCCGCTTTGTATTGGTCTGATCGCGTAGGTGTTCTGAATAAAATTTTCAAAATGCCAAAATTTCGTTCAATGCGGATTAATACACCAGCGGTGGCGACGCATTTATTGGCCGATCCCAAAGCGTGCCTAACGCCCATTGGTGGTTTTTTGCGCAAATCCAGCTTGGATGAGCTACCACAGTTGTGGTGTATTTTGATCGGCGATATGAGTTTTGTTGGGCCACGCCCCGCTTTGTTTAATCAGGATGATCTTATTGCGCTGCGTACCGAAAAAGGTGTGCATGAATTAGTCCCCGGCCTGACAGGCTGGGCGCAAATTAATGGCCGTGATGAGTTGCCAATTCCTGTTAAAGTTGGCTTTGATGTTGAGTATCTACAGCGCAGGTCTTTTTTGTTTGATCTGAAAATAATGTTATTAACTGCGTTAAAAGTTGTGCGCCGAGATGGCATTACACATTGATTTATGGCCTTTGACATTTTGTTGAATTGGATTTGTCTGCCTTATGTTTAGAAAAGCAATCGGTTTACCACGCACAGCCAAAAGCCTGATTATTCTGGCCGCAGATTTCGTTTTGCTCCCCGCCGCTTTATGGGCGGCCATCGCTTTGCGTATGGATGATTGGTCGTATCCGCGGCAATTTGCTTGGTGGGTTTTTTTGCTGCCTTCGCTTATTGCAACTCCTATCTTTATTAAGCTTGGTCTGTATAGAGCTGTTATTCGCTACATCGAGGATCGGGCAGTCATAACAATTGCTAGTGCAGTTTCTTTAGCAACACTCGGCTTTATTACCTCCTTGCAACTATTTCAAGTCATGGGTGTGCCGCGGGGGTCATTACTGATCTTCTGGCTATTGGCCATGGCTATCATTATCAGTAGTCGCTTTGTTGCACGAGCGATTTTGCGCCGCTTGGCACCGCTGTCAATGGAGCGCAAATCCGTGTTGATTTACGGTGCGGGTAGTGCAGGACGTCAATTGGCGGTCGCGCTCCGTACTGGGCAAGAATATGAGCCGGTGGGTTTTGTGGATGATGCGCGTGACCAGCAGGGTTTGCAGATTGGCGGTTTACGTGTACTTAGTAACGCCCAGATGCTCAATCAAATTGAAGCGGGAAATATCGATCAAGTATTACTGGCGATTCCATCTGCGCCACGTTCACGCCAGATCGAACTTGTTAATCAGCTTGAGCCCTTGGCAGTAGAAGTCCGGATCTTACCGGGGATGGCTGATTTGGTGAGCGGCGAGGTACGGCTCGCAGATGCACGTGAAGTCGGGGTTGACGAGCTTTTAGGACGTGAGCCAGTGCCACCAAATAAGGAGTTACTGGCTAGAAACATCGCAGGCAAAGTCGTAATGGTAACGGGGGCTGGCGGTTCGATTGGCTCTGAGTTATGTCGTCAAATTATCAAAAATCAGCCTGTCGCGTTGGTTTTATATGAATTATCTGAGTTCGCGCTGTATTCCATCGAGCAAGAGCTTAGTCATATGATTCGCGAGCAGGCGTTGCCTATTGCCGTTCATCCTGTGTTGGGGTCCGTGCAAAATGGCATGCGCTTGGCGGCGATTATGGCTCGCTATCAGGTTCAGACGGTTTATCACGCCGCGGCATATAAACATGTCCCTTTGGTTGAGTTTAATATCACAGAGGGTATTTTAAATAATGCTTTTGGCACCCGTTCAGCTGCGGCTGCGGCGATTGAGGCAGGTGTTGAATCGTTTGTGCTCATTTCCACCGATAAAGCGGTTCGTCCGACCAATGTAATGGGGGCGAGCAAGCGGATGGCAGAGTTGGCGTTGCAGGCGTATGCCCTCGACCCTACTGTTAAAACTCGATTTAGTATGGTGCGTTTTGGCAATGTACTGGGTTCTAGTGGCTCAGTTGTGCCACTATTTCGCAAGCAAATTGCGGCTGGTGGCCCCGTAAAGGTAACGCATCCAGAGATCAATCGCTTTTTTATGACGATTCCGGAGGCATCGCAACTGGTGATTCAGGCTGGTGCGATGGGGGGGAACGGCGAAGTATTTGTGCTTGATATGGGCTCGCCTGTGCGTATTGTTGATTTGGCACGACGCATGATTCACCTCAGTGGTTATCGGGTTCGCGATGATGCCAATCCAAATGGAGATATTGCAATCGAGTTTTCAGGTTTACGCCCCGGTGAAAAGCTCTACGAAGAATTATTGATCGGCGATAATGTCAGCGGCACTGAACATCCACGCATTATGAAGGCCAATGAGAGCTGTTTAACGTTGGACGAGCTTGAGCAAGTGATTGCCGACTTGGGGGTGGCCTGCGTGGCTAACGATTCACGCACAATTATCGAGATTTTACAACGCTGCGTCTCGGGTTTTAAACCCGATCAAGATGTGCGCGATCATTTGTATGAATTTTCTGATCATTTATAAGTGGTATTTCAATGCAGACCTTTCCTAGAGAGGTCTGCATTGAAATACTCTAGACGAGTACTACATCAAACTGTTCCTGCGTGTACGCGCTTTCTACCTGTAGGTAAATGGGTTTGCCAATGAAGTCCACGAGTTGGGCCAAGTTGGCAGACTCTTCATCCAAGAACATATCAATCACCGATTGCGATGCCAGGATGCGATATTCGCTGGCATTGAATTGTTTCGCTTCACGTAAAATCTCGCGCAAAATTTCGTAGCAAATTGTTTGCGGTGTTTTCACTTCGCCGCGACCTTGGCAGGTTGGGCAGGGTTCGCACAGGATGTGAGCGAGTGATTCGCGCGTGCGTTTGCGCGTGATTTCAATCAAGCCTAGGCTGGTGAAACTGCTGACGGTGATTTTGGTGCGATCGCGTGCCAACGCTTTTTTGAGCTCGGCCATTACCGCTAATTTGTGCTCTTCATTATCCATATCGATAAAATCGACAATAATAATGCCGCCTAAATTGCGCAGCCGTAGCTGCCGTGCGATGACTTGGGTGGCTTCCAAATTGGTTTTGAAGATCGTATCGTCAAAAGAGCGCGTGCCAACAAAACCCCCCGTATTGACGTCGACCGTCGTCATTGCTTCGGTCTGGTCGATAATTAAGTAACCACCGAATTTTAGGTTCACACGCCGACTCATGGCGCGCTCGATTTCGGCTTCAACGCCATACAATTCAAATAATGGGCGCTCACCAGCGTAGTGCTGAATTTTGGGTAATACATCAGACACGAAACGCGCAGCAAATTGGGTCATGCGAGCGAAGTTTTCGCGACTATCGACAAATACGGTTTCGATTTCTTCGGTTACCATGTCGCGTAATACGCGCAATTGCAGCGATAAGTCTTGAAATAACAGCGATTTGGCGGGCTTGGTTTGGGCGCTTTGTTTGATGTCGGCCCAAATCAGGTTGAGATAATCAATGTCAGCGCGCAACTCATCATCGCTAGCATGATCGGCATTGGTGCGGATGATGTAGCCGCAATGCTCACCGGGCAGCAGGCTTTCCATGCGTTTTCGTAATTGGTCGCGTTCGGCGTCGTCGCCAATGCGCTGTGAAATACCAATATGATTGTCTTGCGGCAAGAAAACTAAAAAACGGCCGGCAATGCTGATTTGGGTCGAAAGTCGTGCCCCTTTGGTGCCGATCGGGTCTTTAATGACTTGCACCATGACCGCTTGGCCTTCATGCAAAATACGTTCGATGCGCTGCGGCTCGTTTGGGTTTTGGCGCTGCTGAATGACATCGGCGATATGCAGAAAAGCGGCGCGCTCTAGGCCGATTTCGATAAAGGCGCTCTGCATGCCGGGCAGCACTCGTTTTACCATCCCCAAATAAATATTGCCGACCAAGCCGCGATGCGCGGTGCGCTCGATATGAATATCTTGCACAACGGCGTCTTCAATGGTGGCAACGCGGGTTTCTTGGGGCGTGATGTTTACGAGAATCTGCTCTTTCATATTCGGTTTTTTCTTTCAGAGTCAGCGTCGTGCTGGTTTGGGGTTAATAAGTAGTAGGGCGAGGTCGGTCAGCTCATGCCATACATCACCATCGCCGATGCCTTTGATCAGGCCATCAATTTTGCGCGCGTGTTGTAGGGCACTTTTTAGTCTTTTTGCATTGACGCGCTCAGCGGCACGCTCAATCAAGCGCTGTTTATTGCCCCAGATGCGCATCTCTTTTATGAGTTGAGCCGCGGGAGTGCCGCGCGAACGGCCTTGGGCAAATTTATAGAGTGTGCGGGTTTCTTCTGCCAGCGCCCAGAGCACCAATACCGCTGATTCGCCTTCAGCGCGCAGGCCTTCAATCATATGGCAAATACGGGCGGCATCGCCCGTTAATACGGCTTCGCCAAGGCTGAAAACATCGTATCGCGCGACGTTGGCAACAGCCGCTTCCAGATCTGCGAGGCTGAGTTCGCCTTTGGGGTGGAGCAGAGCGAGTTTCTGGATTTCTTGATGCGCGGCGAGCAAATTGCCTTCGACGCGTTCAACCAGCCATTCCATCGCATCGCTGGCCAAGCTTTGGCCTTGTGCTGCCAGACGTTGATTGATCCAGCTGGGCAGGGCACTGCGTTCAATCAGCTTGGCTTCGATCACTTCGCCCACTTTCGCGAGCGCCTGCATCCATTTACTATTCAGCGCCGTTTTGTCCAGTTTGGGTAAGGTGATAATGGTGAGTATGTCGCTGGGGATATTGTTCGTAAAGGCTTCCAGTGCCTTACCCCCTTCAATGCCGGGTTTGCCATTGGGGATGCGCAATTCAAGTAGGCGCAACTCGGCAAATAGCGACATCGATGCGCCGCTGGCTGTGAGTTGCGACCACTGAAAGTGCGCCGCATTCTCGACCGTCAATACTTCGCGTTCGCTAAAGCCCGCTTGGCGCGCGGCATCGCGAATCTGTTGTGCCGCTTCAAGTGCAAGCAGGGCTTCATCGCCATGAATCACATACAGCGGGGCTAATCCGCGCTGTAGTGATTTGGGGAGTTCGTCCGGACGCATTACTGGGCAG
Organism: Chitinibacter bivalviorum; assembly: GCF_013403565.1. Lineage (NCBI taxonomy): Bacteria > Pseudomonadati > Pseudomonadota > Betaproteobacteria > Neisseriales > Chitinibacteraceae > Chitinibacter > Chitinibacter bivalviorum. Next base: position 324,667 of record NZ_CP058627.1, read on the forward strand.
CAACGCCTGAAGCTGAAGAAGCGGCAGGAGTATTCGCTGTCTGATTTTTTTTCGCTGCCGAGTTGATTCGACGGATCATTTGCGAAGCGCCATCACGCTGCATTTCTTTGATCAGGTTGGCCTCTTCGCTTTCTTTCGATAATACGCTGCTTTCATCCCACGAGAGATTGCGTTGTAGCGTAAGGACATTGTCATCGAGCAAGGTTTCACCCGCTTTGAAGGCGCTAAAGCGGATGCGGTAGTAAATGCGGTACTCTGCAACTTGACCATTATTATTTACGCTAAGGACCTGTTTGTCGCTGGTTTCGCTCACGATCTGAATTTTAATTTCAGGATTTTGACTCGTGAGATTAACTTTCAGTAGCGTGAGTAATTTGCTGAGTTCTTGACCAGTGCCGCCATTGCCAATGACCTGAGCACTAGCAAATAGTGGTTTTGCGTTGGGCCCTTGACCGCGTAAATGAAAGCCACACGCCATCAAGCTCAAGCTGAGTATGGCGGCAAGTAGTGTTCTAAAGGTCAAAGGCATACTTTCTCCAACATATTATTTGTCAGTGTCATTCAGCAGGCATGAGCTTGCCCAAGCTGCTGAATGACGCTAGGTCTTAAGCGACGATATTGACTAGACGACCAGGTACGATGATGACTTTTTTCGGTGTACCTTCGAGGTGTTTTTTCACGCCTTCATCCGCCAGCGCAGCCGCTTCGATTTCTTCTTTGCTGGCACCGGCAGCAACGTGGATCTCACCACGCAGTTTGCCGTTGATTTGCACCATCAATTTGATTTCGTCTTGCGTTAATGCATCGCTTGCTGGTTCGGGCCAGCTAACGGTCGCAATGTCGCCACCGTAGCTCAGCTCGTTCCAAAGCGTATGGGCGATATGCGGCGCAGCCGGGTAAATCGCGCGCAGCAGGATGCCGAAGCACTCACGTACGACGGCATGGTTTGCGCCTTTGTATGCTTCCATCGCATTGAGCAACTTCATTACGCCCGATACCACGGTGTTGTATTGCAGACGTTCGTAATCCAGATTGATTTGCTTGAGCGTGTTGTGAACTTCAAAGCGCAAGGCTTTGTCATCTTTGCTAAGCTCAATACCCTCAAGGGTATTGCTCGCTGCTTTAATGGCATCAATCTGTTTAAAGCCATACGTCCATAGGCGACGCAGATAGCGATATGCACCTTCAACACCGCTGTCAGACCAAGCCGCGCTTTGCTCTGGTGGGCCAGCAAACATCGTGAACAGACGTGCGGTGTCGGCACCGAATTTCTCGATAATGTCCTTGGGCTCAACGACGTTGTTTTTCGATTTTGACATCTTCTCGATGCCACCCATGATGACGGGCTGGCCGTCTTCTTTGGCGATCGCTGCGAGAGGGCGACCTTTTTCATCGTGCTGAACTTCAACTTCAGCAGGGTAGAACCAGCGTTTTTTGCCGGAAGTATCTTCACGGTAATAGCAATCGCGCAACAACATGCCCTGCGTAAACAGGTTTTTGAATGGCTCGCCATAGTTGATTAGCCCCTCGTCGCGCATTGCCTTGGTCCAGAAGCGCGCATACAGCAAGTGCAAGACAGCGTGTTCAATGCCGCCGATGTACTGATCCATACCACCTGCCGCATCGGAGGTCGCGCCCATCCAGTATTTCGTGCCATCGCCGACCATTGCATCGCCATTTTTCGGGTCGCAATAGCGCATGAAATACCAACTTGAATCAACGAAGGTATCCATTGTGTCGGTTTCGCGTTTCGCTGGTGCGCCGCATTTCGGGCAATCAACGTTCAGGAAGTCGTCACGGTGTTTCAATGGGTTGCCCGAACCATCCGGAATGCAATCGGTTGGCAACACCACAGGCAATTGCTCGTAAGGTACCGGTACATCACCGCAGCAATCGCAGTGAATGATAGGAATAGGTGTGCCCCAATAGCGCTGGCGTGAAATGCCCCAGTCGCGCAGGCGCCAAGTGGTTTTCTTCTCGCCAGCATCTTTGGCGGCCAGATCGGCAGCCACGGCATCAACGGCGGCTTTGTGGGCCAGACCATCATATTTACCCGAGTTGATGGTTACGCCGCGAGTTTTGTCACCGTAGGATTCAGCCCAAGCATCCGTTGTGAAGGTTTCTCCTTCCACTGCGATGACTTGTTTGATTGGCAAATTGTATTTTTTAGCGAAAGCAAAGTCGCGCTCGTCATGCGCTGGCACCGCCATGACCGCCCCATCACCGTAGCCCATCAAGACATAGTTACCGATCCAAACTTCAACTTGTTCGCCCGTTAGTGGGTGTGTTACGAACAAGCCCGTTGGCATGCCGGATTTTTCTTGCGTCGCGATTTCCGCTTCGGAAACGCCGCCTTTTTTGCATTCTTCAATAAATGGCAGTAATTCAGGCTTGAGTTCCGCTGCGCGCGTTGCGAGCGGGTGCTCAGCGGCGACGGCGCAGAAAGTCACGCCCATAATCGTGTCGGCGCGGGTGGTGAAAACATACAGTTTGCCGTCTTGTACCAGATCGCCGTTAGCGTCTTTGATGTCGTGGCTGAATGCAAAACGCACGCCTTCCGATTTGCCGATCCAGTTGCGCTGCATCGCGCGCACCATATCGGGCCAGCCGGTCAGTTGATCGATGTCGCCGAGTAATTCTTCGGCGTATTGCGTAATACCGAAGTAGTAACCGGGGATTTCACGTTTTTCAACAATCGCACCCGAGCGCCAGCCGCGGCCGTCAACGACCTGCTCATTGGCCAGTACGGTTTGATCGATCGGATCCCAGTTCACGACCTGAGTTTTTTTGTAGGCAACGCCTTTTTCCAGCATTTTCAAGAAGAACCATTGGTTCCACTTGTAGTATTCAGGATCGCAAGTGGCGATTTCGCGCGACCAGTCAAACGCCAAACCTAGCGGCTTCATTTGCGACTTCATGTCGGCGATATTGGCGTAAGTCCATTCGGCGGGCGATTTTTTGTAGGCGATCGCCGCGTTTTCAGCCGGCAGACCAAAGGCATCCCAGCCCATTGGCATCAGTACATTAAAACCTTTCATCCGCAGATGACGCGCCAGCATGTCGTTAATGGTGTAGTTACGCACGTGGCCCATGTGCAATTTGCCCGAAGGGTAGGGCAGCATCGAGCAGGCGTAATACTTTGGACGGCTGGCATCTTCAGTCACTTCAAATGCACGCGTATCTTCCCAGTGGGCTTGCGCGGCGGCTTCGACGGATAGCGGTGAGTACTGTTCTTGCATGGTCGGCGGCGTGATCAAAATATCAAAAACGCGATTATACCTGAGCTAAAGCACTGCGGCGGCGGCATAAAGAAAACAACGTTCATACCGATATGCTTGTTAATGAAATATTTGCCCTCTATGCTTACAAGCAATGGCTAATATTCGCAATGCCAGTTCGCAATTGAGAGGTCGAGATGAAAAATAAACAACAAGGTTTTACGCTGGTTGAGCTGGCGATTGTATTAGTCATTATTGGCCTGATTTTGGGGATGGCCTTTAAGGGTAAGGACCTGATCGATGGCGCCAAAGTCAAAAATATGCAGGCGCAGTACAATAAAATTGTCGCTGCTTTTAATATCTACTACGAGAAATACGGCAACTACCCTGGTGATGGTTGTACTGTTGCAACCACTCCAGCAGAAGGCGGCGCGGCAACGTGTAGTGCACCAGGAACGCGCAATGGATTGTTAAATACTGCAGATGAAGTAGCTGCTTCTATGCGCTTATTGCAAAACGCTAATATTCTTACCAATGCTGATATCCAAAGCGTATTTGGGCAACCGTGGGTGATGTCAAATTCCGCTGACACCGTGGCGAATTTCGCCGCAAATACGAATTACATAACTTTAACCAGCACTAATACGGCCGCTGCCGATATTCGATTTGTCTGCGCTTTGGATCGATTGATGGATGATGGTGCGCCGGATAAAGGTATTGTTCGAAGTGGTGGGGTTTATTCGGCCACTGCGGATTGTTGGTCATTGTCTGGGCAGGTCTCAATGGGTATTCGTGTGTTGCCTTAATAATTCATGGTTGCAGTGAAAATACCCCTTGCTCAAGGGGTATTTTTTTAGGGGGTAGGTATGAAGCAAAAAGGCTTTACGCTAGTTGAGTTGGCGATTGTGTTGGTGATTATTGGTCTGATTTTGGGCATGGCGTTTAAGGGGAAAGACCTGATCGACGGCGCCAAGGTCAAAAACATGCAGGCGCAGTACAATAAAATTGTCGCTGGCATCAATATCTTTTATGAGAAATATGGGTTCTACCCTGGTGACGGCTGTCCAAGCGCAACGCCAGCGTCAGTTGCTGCTTGCAATGGTACCCGCAATGGGTTGATTGATAATGGCAATGAAGCTGCCGCCTTCTGGGTATTGCTGATTGATGTCACCAATATCCTGCAAAGTACCGATCGACGTAGTGTGCTGGGGCAGGATTGGACGGTTTGGAATCGCTCAAATGCTTTGTGGCTGGATTTTCAGGGCGCGGCCAATGCCGATATGCGCTTTATTTGCGCTTTAGATCGTTTGATGGATGATGGCAGTTCGAATACGGGTATTGTGCGTGATGGTGACCCAGCAACGACGCCTCCGTATGCCTCAACGAGCAATACCTATACCACCGCCAGTGATTGTTGGAGTTTGTCGGGTCAGGCGAATGTATTGATGAAAGTGATGCCATAAGGGTGAGTTGCAAAATGAAATTAAAGCAGTCAGGTTTTACTTTGGTCGAGCTGGCGATTGTGCTGGTGATTATTGGTCTAATTTTGGGAATGGCGTTTAAGGGGAAAGATCTGATCGACGGTGCCAAAGTGAAAAACCTTCAGGTGCAATACAATAAAATCATTTCTGGGATCAATATTTTCTATGAGAAATATGGCTTTTTCCCCGGGGATGGTTGTGTGAACGCTTCGCCTGCATCGGTGGCGGAATGCATGCCTGGTGGTGCAGGTTATAGCGCGGCGAATCGCAATGGGCGCTTAACGGGTAATGAGCAGGCCGCTTTTTGGGTGTTGTTGATTGATCGCACTAATATTTTGCAATCAGCAGATCGCCGCAGTGTCTTTGGTCAGGATTGGGGCTTGTGGGATGGCACTTTATCGGCGGGCGGTGCGGTCGCCAAAGCGGGAACTTGGCTGGATTTGCCCGGGGTGCCGCAGTCAGATCCGCGTCTGGTGTGTGCGCTCGATCGAGCGATGGATGACGGGGTGTGGAATACCGGTAGTATGAGAACGAATGGTGATCCCGCGGCTATCAATTACATTGCCACCACTGACTGCTGGTCTTTATCAGGGCAAAGTAATTTTCATATGGTGGTATTGCCCTGAAATCTAGATGCTGAATGGGGTTTGACTTAATACCTAGGTGTAGTATTTTGCTTGAGGCTGTCGCGCAGTAGGCTGAGTGTCACCTGCTTTTGTCGCGACAGCGCCAACTGATTGAGCTGTTCCAGTTGGAAATAGAGGCTGGGTAAATCGCGTGCGGCGTGATTGAGTAAGTATTCGCCCAAGTCATGCTGTAGCTCAAACCCAAGATGGCGAGAGCGGCGTTGTAATGCGGCAATTTTATCTTCGTCTGACAGTGATTTGAGCTGATACACCAAGCCCCAGCCCAGTCGGGTCGTTAAATCATCACGTAAGGCCAGCAGCATCGGGGGCAAAGTGCCGCTCACCAAAATCCGTCCGCCGCCTTCACGTAGCGTATTGTAATGATCAAACAGCGCGATTTGCTGCTCGGCATCGAGGCTTTCCACGTTATCGACCAATAATGCGGCATTGCCTTCAATCTGCTGGGGTAGCATTTCTTCGCGCGCATTCACAAAGTAGACTGGGTTGGTGTGATCTAATTTGGCTTCGCTCGCGCTCAAAAGATGGCTTTTACCCGCGCCACTTTCGCCCCAGATATACAAGGCGCGCACGTCACCCTGCGCCCACTCCCCAAGTTGAAAGAGCAGTTCGGCGTTTTCTCCGCGCACAAAATCATCAAATGTGCGTGGGGCGGGTAACAATAAATCTAAAAGTAATTGCTTCATTTAGGTGCGTTGCGAGCAAGAAATCACGTTGTGTGCCTTATCGGGCGAGTAAGAGGGCGGGTCTTGGCATTAAAGGCTTGCTTTGACATCGATTTAATCCGAAAACTAAGATCAACAGACGCGGCTAAATGCGATAAAATGCCACGTTTAGCAGATCTGGCGCTTATTTTAACCTACAGCGCCGCCCACTACGAGGCCTTTCCCGTGAGCGACCAAAATCTCAAGCAAAGTCTGAGCTACCGCGATGCCGGTGTTGATATCGACGCTGGTGACCAGCTCGTTGAAAATATTAAACCATTTGCCAAGCGCACAATGCGTCCCGAAGTGCTCGGTGGCATCGGTGGTTTTGGTGCGCTGGTTGAAATCAGCAAGAAATTTAAAGAGCCAGTTCTTGTTTCCGGCACTGATGGTGTGGGTACTAAATTGAAATTGGCATTCGAGTTGAATCGCCACGACACCGTGGGTATCGACTTGGTGGGCATGAGCGTGAACGATATCTTGGTGCAAGGCGCCGAGCCATTGTTCTTCCTCGATTATTTTGCCTGCGGCAAACTGGACGTCGATAGCGCGACTGAAGTGATCAAAGGCATTGCAGCAGGTTGCGAGCAAGCGGGTTGCGCATTAACTGGCGGCGAAACGGCTGAAATGCCAGGCATGTACCCAGTGGGTGAATACGATTTGGCTGGCTTTGCAGTTGGCGTGGTTGAAAAATCTAAAGTGATTACCGGCCAAGACATCAAAGCGGGCGACGTAGTGCTCGGTTTGGCATCGAACGGCGCGCATTCGAATGGCTACTCATTGATTCGCAAAATCTTGCATCTTGCTGATGCCGATTACGCGGCTGAATTTGATGGTGGTAAGAGCTTGGGTGACGTCGTTATGGCGCCAACACGTATTTATGTGAAGCCGCTGTTGAAACTCATGGAAACTATGACGGTCAAAGGCATGGCGCACATCACTGGTGGCGGCATTACTGAAAATGTACCACGTGTATTGCCAGAAAATGTCGTGGCGCAAATTGATGGCGCTAGCTGGACGATGCCAAAGTTGTTCCAATGGTTGCAGGCGCAAGGCAATGTAGCGCAACAAGAAATGTACAAAACATTTAACTGTGGCGTAGGTATGGTTGTCATCATGGCCGCTGAAGATGCTGCTGCTGCGACTGCGTTGCTGCAAGCTGAAGGTGAAACTGTGTACCAGCTCGGCGTTGTTCGCGCTCGTGTGGGTGATGAGCACCAGACCCAAGTCGCATAATTGACGTTAGTCTGAAAAAGGCGAGGTCAATGACCTCGCTTTTTGTTTTTATAGACTCGCAAATACCAAGATAAGGTATTGCTCTGAATATATTTTGGTATATGGGCTTGACGCATATACCCTCATGGATTGATGCATGAAGAACGTTGTTATTCTGATTTCCGGCCGTGGCAGTAATATGCAATCGATTGTGAATGCCCAGATTGCTGGCGCACATATCGCCGCGGTGATTTCCAATCGCCCAGATGCGGCGGGTTTGGCGTGGGCGGCTGAGCGCGGCATTCAAACAGCAGTGCTCGATCATAAGCAATTTGCCGATCGGGAAAGCTTTGATGGCGCTTTGGTTGAGCTGATCGATGCTTATGCGCCTGATTTGGTCGTGCTGGCGGGCTTTATGCGCATTTTGACGGCTGGGTTTGTCAATCACTACGCCAATCGATTGATCAATGTTCACCCGTCCTTGTTGCCTGCATTTACCGGCTTGAATACGCATCAACGTGCGATTGACGAGGGCGTGAAACTGGCAGGTTGTACCGTGCATTTTGTGACGGCGGAGCTCGATCATGGCCCAATCATCGCGCAAGCTGCGGTGCCTGTGCTTGATCAAGATACGGCGGACACTTTGGCTGCACGCATTTTGGTGCATGAACATCAGCTTTATCCGCAAGCGGTGGCATGGTTTGTGGCTGGGCAACTGCGTATAGCTGCGGGCAAGGTGAGTTTGCTGCAAACCGCAAGTGATCAACCATTTATTCAAAGCCCGACTTGCTAAGATGAAAGCAGTGCGCTGGTTTTTTTGGTCGGCTTTATTGCTTTCGCTCGTGCTGCATGTAGTCGCAGTACTGGGTGAGCCAGTCTATTTATGGATGACTGAAACCAAAAAAGAAGAACCTAAGGCCAAAGAAACCAAGCGTAAATTGCAAAGCCAACAATTAGCCGAAGACGACCCGCTCACCGAGCTCAAAAACGTCAAACCGGCCGAAAAGCAGGTGGTGTTTTTGCAGGTCGAGCCGTTGACGCAGCCTGCACCGAAGCCCGTCAAAGCATCGGCACCAAAGCGAAAACGGCTTGCGAGTACCGTGTTGGCCAGCGCTCCAGTAGCAAGTGCGCCCGCCGTGGCCAGTGAAGCGGCGCTTGCAGCACAGATGGCCTCTGCAACCGCGAGTGCACCGCTGGTGCAAAATGCGCTTGCTACTAGTGCTTCGAGTGCATCAAGTGCTACTGCGATCATTGCCTCTGCGCCAAATAGCATGAGTGCCAGCCGAGTTGCACGTGCGAGTGGCCCATCGGCCGCAACCAAGATCAATCACAGTGCTGCCCAGCGTTTCCCTAAGGAAGTGCAGATTGAATATCGCTATGCGGTGGTGACCGCCTATTTGAATTGGAAGCTAAGCAATAATGCTTACGATTTAGAGCTGAAAGTGCTTCCGATGGGCGTGCGTTTTATTAGCCGTGGTCGGATCGGTAAAGAAGGGGTGATGCCGGAGTATTTTGCTGATATTTCCAATGGACCAGATGTACCCAAAAACGAAGTTAAGTTTGATTGGGCGACCATGCAGGCAACCATCAATAATAAAGGTCAGATCACCGTTGAATCATTTGAGCCCGGCGATCAAGATGTGATGTCGGCCGCGTTGCATTTGGCGCTGATGGGCGGGGCGCAGCCTGAATACGAAATGTCGGTTTTTACGGGCAAAAAGCGTTACACCCATGTTCACTACGCCATTAAAGGTGAAGCACCGATTAAAGTGGGTGAGCATGAAATGACCGCCTTGCTGATGGCAGCAAAAGGCAATAGCAATCAAGCCGATTTCTGGCTGGCGCCCGATTGGAATAATCTACCAGTTCGGATGATTATTCATACCGAAAAGTATGGCCGCTTTGATTTATCGGCCTACAATCTAAGCCTAGATGGGAAAAAAGTATTAGAGACGATTGATCCGGGGGCGCGGCAGCAGCCACGCCGATGATCAGTTGGAAAAATGATGTCCATATCAGGTTCGCATGAGCGGGCGATGGGCAGGAAAACGCAATTGCACTCATGCAATTGCTCCGGCAACACAAGTTGGCGGATTGAATAAAGAGAGTATGTATGACACCAAAGCAATTATCCGCCACTTTAGATATTTTGAATTCTGCGCTCGGCTTTAATGCGCCTGCCGATGCGGTTGTTTCGCGCCATTTTCGTGAAAACAAGGACTTAGGCCCAAAAGATCGTGCGGTCATTGCCGAGACCGTGTTTGGCATTTTGCGCCACTTGCCACAGCTTGAATGGTTGGCGGGTAGTACGAATGAACGCTTAGCAAGTACCCGTGAATTATTGTTGGCGTTTTTTACGCGAATCAAGCATTTGAATGTCCGTGAGTTGCCATCGGTGTTTACCGATGAAGACAAGGAGCGCGCCGGTGCCATGAAGGGTATGGCGCTACGAGACGCGCCACTCAACGTTCGCGCAGCCATGCCCCAGTGGTTGGTGGATGCCATGCTCGCCGAAGGCAAAGACGAAGCCGCCATTTTGGCGATGGGTCAAGCCATGCTGCAGGCCGCGCCGCTCGATATCCGCGTGAATGGGATTAAAGCTAAGCGTGATGCCGTTGCATCCGAATTAAAAGCCGTTGGCGATATTAATACGACCCCAACACCCTATTCGCCATGGGGCTTGCGGGTTGAAGGCAAGCCCGCGATTAATAAATACAAATGCTTTATTGAAGGTCGCGTTGAAGTACAAGATGAAGGTAGTCAATTGTTGGGCCTGTTGTCTGGTGCGAAACGTGGCCAAATGGTGACTGATTTCTGCGCAGGTGCGGGTGGCAAAACCTTGCTACTGGGCGCAATGATGCAAAACACGGGCCGCTTGTATGCCTTTGATGTGTCGGAAAAGCGTCTCGCTAATTTGAAACCACGTTTAGCACGCTCTGGTTTGTCCAATGTGAATCCGCAATTGATTGCGTCAGAAACGGATCAAAAAATCAAACGTCTAGCCGGCAAAATGGATGTGGTACTGGTGGATTCGCCTTGTTCGGGAATGGGCACTTTACGCCGCAATCCTGACCTGAAAATGCGCCAGTCAGCGCAAAGCGTTGCGGAATTAAATGAGAAACAACGCGCTATTTTGAAGTCAGCGGCACGACTGGTGAAAAATGGTGGTCGTTTGGTGTATGCGACATGCAGTTTCTTGCAAAGCGAAAATCAGGGTATTGTGCGCGAATTTCTGGCGGCTCATCCAGATTTTCAATTGCTGGATGCGCGTGAGCTGTTGGCCAAAGAGCGAGTAGAGATTGAATTGGCGGATGAGTTTTTGCAACTAACACCACAACAACATCAAACCGATGCCTTCTTTGCTGCTGTATTGCAGCGGCTGAGTGTAGAAAAAGTCAAAGCGCAGGAAGAGTCGGCGATGTTGTCTGCCGAAGATGAAGCGAGCGAAGAAGTCTAATTCGTTGGGCTTTATGAAAAAACCCGCTGTAATGAGCGGGTTTTTTTTATTTTGGGCAATCGGATCATTGCTGAGCCTATTTCACCACGCGTAATTGCGGGCGACCGCTTGGGCGAGGAGGGGGCTCTTGCGGCGGTTCATCTGGGTGATTGCTAGATTCCGGTGCGCTTTCTGGTTCGCCATCCACGCCTTCATATTCAAAACCCATGCCTTCGCCATTTTCACGCGAGAAGATTGAAATGATCGCGCCTACGGGAATCTCAATATCGCGGGAAACGCCATTAAAGCGTGCTGAGAAGCTCACAAAGTCATTGGCTATGACGAGATTGCGACACGCGTTGTAGCTGACATTCAAGACAATTTCGCCGCCTTTTACATATTCCATCGGCACATGCATTTTGCCACGCACGGCCACGACGATGTAGGGCGTGAAGCCTTGGTCGGAACACCACTCGTGAATGGCGCGTAATAAGTACGGTTTGGTCGATACAGTTTGCATGGTCGGCCCCGCAAAAAATAATATGTTTCTATTGTAGCAGGCTTACATTACTTTGATGTAGCAGCCACGGCACAAAGCGAAAGACCCCTGCAAAGGGGTCTTGGATGTTGCTTATTTGCGCATTGCTTTTTCATTGGCGGTCAATGAATCGATAAATGCTTCACGGCTAAATAGACGTTCAGCGTATTTCATCACAGGCACCAGGCCTTTGGTGACTTCAATGCCGTAGTGTTCAAAGCGCCACAGCAGTGGTGCAATTGCAACGTCCAGCATTGAGAACTCTTCACCCATAATGAATTTTTGCTTGGTAAAGATCGGAGCAATTTGCGTCAAATTATCGCGAATAGCGACACGTGCTGCTTCAACCGCGGTTTTCTTCGCGCTGCTGTCTTCCAGTGTTTTAACGTGGATGAATAATTCACGCTCCAGATTAAACAGCATCAAGCGTGCGCGGGCGCGCATCACTGGATCTGCTGGCATCAATTGTGGGTGCGGGAAGCGTTCATCAATGTATTCGTTGATGATGTTTGACTCATACAGCTGCAAATCACGCTCAACCAAGACAGGTACTTCGTTGTACGGATTCATAATGGCCAAGTCTTCTGGCTTGCTGTGGATATCCACGTCCAGAATCTCAAAATCCATGCCTTTTTCAAATAGCACAATACGGCAGCGGTGACTAAATGGGCAGGAAGTACCAGAGTACAACTTCATCATGGCGTTTAAGTCCTTTGTGGGTTGTAAAACAATAGCCGCAATTGTAATGATATTGCAGTGCAATAGCTATAAAAACACCGATAAGATATTGATTTGTAATGGATAATTGTCTGTTTGTTGGTTGGGGGCTGTTGCGGGGCTTGTTCAGCGACTTGTGGGGTATTGGCCTGAAGTGATTGTGCTTGAAGGTATTTAGGCATATACCCATAGAAATAAAAAAGGGCGGAGAATCCGCCCTTTTGCTGAGTTACGCGATCTTAATGCACATCACGCCAAAATTCTTTCTTTAGCAAGTAAGTGATCGGGATCAGGAACAAGATCAAGAACAGTAAAACGCCATAACCAATTTGTTCGCGTTTTACTTGAGCTGGTTCAGCCATGAATGACAGGTAGTTCACCAAGTCACCTACACGTTGATCGTATTCGTGATTATCGAACGTGCCATTTTCTGCGCCGCGAGTCAAAGTGCCTGGTTTAACCAGTTTGAGCGTTTTTTCTGCGTGAGGGCCTTCGCCTTTCACTTCAAGAATTTGTTCGCCCTGCAATTGCCACAGTACATGTGGCATACCGACTTTATCAAATACCAAGTTGTTCCAGCCCGTTGGACGAGTTTCATCACGGTAGAACGAACGCAGGTAAGTGTATAGCCAATCTGTGCCACGCGAACGCGCAATCAAGCTCAGATCAGGCGGTGTGGCGCCGAACCAAGCTTTGCCATCTTTAGCTGCCATCGCTACTTTCATTTGATCGCCCACTTTATCGGTGGTGAACATCAAGTTAGCTTTGATCTGAGCTTCGGTTAGGCCAATGTCCTGCAGGCGGTTGTAACGCATTACAGCCGCACCGTGACAAGATAAGCAGTAGTTCACAAAAGTTTGCGCGCCACGCTGCAGGCTTTCTGCATTGCTTGGATCAATCGGTGCTTTGTCCAAATGAACGCCTTCGCTGGCAGCGAAGCTTTGGCCAGCTAAAGCCAAAGAGGCAATGGCGAGGAGGCTAGCGAGTGTTTTTTTCATGGCTGTCTCCTTAAACCAGATTTGCAAAGAGGTATGCGCCGCCAATTGCAATGGCAACATAAACCAGGAACATCATTTGCTGTTTGCTCGTTGAGAACGTCACACGCTCAGGTACTGGCGTGCAAGGCTTCTCGTTCTTGGTATAGAAAGGCATACCCAAGAAGAAAGCAAAATAGATAAATGACAGAATCTGAGCAATCACGGTGCGAACATTGGTCGATGGCATTGCGCCCAAGATACCCAGGCCGATGAATGCAATCAGGAACAGCACCAACATCACTTTGAAGCTCGTTGGACGATAACGGATCGATTTGATCGGTGAACGATCAAGCCATGGCAGGAAGGCGATCAGTACCACTGCACCGCCCATACCCAATACGCCCCAAACTTGGGTGCCAAGGAACGATGGAATCGCACGCAAAATCGCGTAGAACGGTGTGAAGTACCAAACTGGAGCAATGTGCGGTGGTGTTTTCAGCGCATCAGCTGGGTCGAAGTTTGGATGCTCCAAGAAGAAGCCGCCCATTTCTGGTTTGAAGAACAAGATCGCGCAGAACACAGCCAAGAACACCGCTACGCCGAAAATGTCTTTAACGGTGTAGTAGGGGTGGAATGGAATCCCATCACGTGGGATGTGTGTCACTGGATCTTTGTTTTTCTTGATTTCAACGCCATCTGGGTTGTTAGAACCCACTTCGTGCAATGCAACCAAGTGAGCAACAACCAGCGCCAGCAATACCAAAGGTACAGCAATCACGTGCAGCGCAAAGAAGCGGTTCAGCGTTGCATCAGAGACCACGAAGTCACCACGAATCAGCACTGACAGGTCAGGACCAATCACTGGAATTGATGCAAACAAGTTCACAATAACCTGAGCGCCCCAGAATGACATTTGGCCCCAAGGCAGCAAGTAGCCCAAGAAAGCTTCAGCCATCAAGATCAGGAAGATCAAGGTACCAAATACCCAAACCAGTTCACGTGGTTGTTTGTATGAGCCGTAGATCAAGCCACGGAACATATGCAGATACACCACAACGAAGAACATCGATGCACCTGTTGAGTGCATGTAGCGGATGATCCAGCCACCTGCCACATCACGCATGATGTATTCAACCGATGCAAAGGCCACCGAAATATTGGTACCAGGGATCAAGTTGCCATCTGGCTTGTAGTTCATGGTCAGGAAAATGCCGGTGACGATCTGGATAACCAGAACCAGCATGGCCAATGAGCCGAAGAAGTACCAGAAGTTAAAGTTTTTTGGTGCGTAGTATTCGGAAACGTGTGCTTTCCAGGTGCTGGTGAGCGGGAAACGCTCATCCACCCAGCCAAGTACCTTTTCCGGTAAACCTTGTTGTTGATTGCTCATGACTTAGCCCCTTATTTGTCTTCGCCGACCAGAATGGTTGCGTCGGTGAGGTATTTGTGCGGAGGGATAACCAAGTTGACTGGTGCTGGTACGCCGGTAAAGACGCGACCCGCCAAGTCGAACTTGGAGCCATGACATGGGCAGTAAAAGCCACCCACCCAATCCGGACCCAAATCAGCAGGCGCCAAGTCAGGACGGAAAGTTGGCGAACAGCCCAAGTGAGTACAAACACCCGTTGCAACCCAGATTTCAGGTTTAATCGAGCGAGTTGCGTTATGGCAATACTCTGGTTGTTCACTGGCATTAGACTTTGGATCTACGAGTTTAGGATCGTTTTTCGCTAAGTCTTTCAGCATCTCTGGGGTGCGTTTTACCACCCAAACAGGTTTGCCGCGCCATTCGACGGTAATTTTTTGGCCTAGCTCGAGTTTGCTGATGTCCACTTCAACAGGGGCACCCGCTGCTTTTGCGCGCTCGGAAGGAAAGAAGCTGGCGACGAACGGAATCGCCACACCAGCTGTCGCAACAGCGCCTACTGCGCTGGAAGCGACGACTAAAAATCGCCGCTTGCTATTATCTATTTGCTGCTCACTCATAACCCAATCCCTGATTTGTAGGAACGCAATATCGGAAACCGCCAAATTCTACCCGAAAGCACCATGGAACTTAAAGCGCATTGAGGCGTCTTAGCGACCATTTTGAAAAATAAAGTTCAAAAGCGAGTCTAATTGGTGACGTAGCGCGCTAATTCTTCATTTAATTTATCGGCAACACTCAAGGTAATGTCTTCTACTTTTTCATTTTTGCTTGAAGGGTAGCTGATTTGATAAACACGCGCGGTTAATTTCCAACCTTGCGGTGTTTGCATCAATGAATACTGAATTCTAGCCTCGGTCGGAATATTCGCTTTAGTGACCGCCGACATAAATTCAATTTGATTGGCTGAGCGTGACCGTATTTTCATGCCTTTGCTGCTACGGTAACGAATGATGTCTTCCATGATGGTTTTATTGCTGCGGCCGACAATGGTTGCGCTCGGATAACTTGGTTGCACATTTACGACAGGTTTGGTGGGCTCGGGCGGGGACTGCGTTGCGCAGCCGACGCACAGAAAGCTCAAAATACCCATTGTGAGCAGTGAGGTGAAATTCAATTTCATACGGGGTTATCCAAATCAAGGTGGATGTGCTCAAGGCCAAATTCTTCAGCCAGATGTTTACCTAGTGCAGCAATACCATAACGTTCGGTCGCATGATGGCCCGCTGCAATATAAGCAACGCCGCTTTCATTGGCTAAGTGCGTAACAAATTCGGAGGCTTCGCCGGTAATAAAGCAGTCAATATTCATATTGCTGGCTTCGCGGAAATAGCTTTGTGCGCCGCCGGTGCACCAGGCGACATTGCGAATGGTTTTATTCATATCGCCGAGCGTTAATGCTGGCCGTTTTAGTTGCAAGCCTATGTGCTGGCTAAAGGTGTCTAGTGACATTGGGACGGGCAATTCGCCCAGCCATGCCAATTCTTGCTCGCCAAAGCGAGCCGTGCCAATCAGGCCGAGTTTTTGCGCCAATTGCGCATTATTGCCCAACGTTTCATGAGCATCGAGTGGCAAGTGGTAGCCAAACAAATTGACATCGTTGAGTAGTAATTTGGCAATGCGTTGTTTTTTGGTGCGGGTGATGGTGGGGTCTTCACCTTTCCAGAAATAGCCATGATGAACCAAGATCGCGTCGGCACCTTGCTCGATGGCTGCTTCAATCAAGGCGAGCGAGGCGGTGACACCCGTCACAATTTTACTAATCTGTTCACGCCCTTCGACTTGTAGGCCATTTGGGGCGTAATCTTTGAATCGTGTCACTGCAAGCAGTTGTCCGATATAATTTTCTAACTCTTGACGTTGAATTGGCATAAAGATAAACGCACTATGAAAAAACTTTGGCTCATTTTCGCACAAACCACCACGATCGGTCTGGCGATCTGGTTTTTAGTGACTTTACTTAAGCCCGAATGGCGTATGCCAGTTGCACCGCCAACGCCGGTGGTTACTCTCAAACAAACTCAGGCCGTAGCCTCTGCCCCCGCAGAGTTTTCCTACAGTCAGGCCGCGAAAAAAGCCAAGCCCTCGGTGGTGAATATTTATACCGCGCAAGAAGCGCGCCAAGTGCGCAACCCTTTCTTGAATGATCCTGTGTTGCGGAAATTTTTTGGCGAACGTGGACAAGGCGGCAGGGGTGATGAGGCGCAACGACCGTCAAGTTTGGGCTCTGGCGTCTTGGTCTCTGAGCAAGGGTATATTGTTACAAACAATCATGTTGTTGAAGCCGCCGACGAAATTGAAGTGGCCTTGGCAGATGGGCGCACTGCTTCGGCCAAATTGATCGGTAGCGACCCTGACACCGATATTGCTGTGATTAAAATTGATTTACCCAATTTGCCAGCGATCAGCTTTGCTGATGTTGAAAAATTGGAAATCGGTGATGTGGTCTTGGCTATTGGTAATCCATTTGGCGTCGGTCAGACGGTGACGATGGGGATTATTTCCGCTTTAGGCCGTTCCGAGTTGGGCATCAACACCTTTGAAAATTTCATTCAAACTGACGCTGCGATCAATCCTGGTAATTCGGGTGGGGCATTGGTCGATGCGCGCGGTAATCTGATTGGGATAAATACCGCGATTTATTCCAAAACTGGTGGCTCTTTGGGAATTGGTTTTGCGATTCCGGCGACCACGGTGAAGCAAATTATGGAAGCGCTGATTAAAGACGGCAGCGTAACGCGCGGTTGGCTTGGCGTTGAAGTGCAAGATTTGACTGCCGATTTGGCTACGTCGCTAGGGGTAAAAGACGTCAAAGGCAGTTTGATTGCCGGCGTGGTGCGCAATGGCCCGGCGGCTAATGCTGGCGTTCGACCCGGCGATCTCTTACTGAGCATCGATGGCAAAGAGGTCACTAACTCGGCCAAAATGCTCGATATTATCGCCGCCCTTAAACCTGAGCAGTCAGTGCCGATGGTGTATGTGCGACAAGGACAGCAAGTCGAGACGACAGTTCAGGTCGGTAAACGCCCTAAGTTTAACCGTCGTTAGTGGGGTATTTGCTTTAATATGTTGCTGGATTTTTACTTGGGGTCTATACGGTGCGGGGGTATTCAGCTCGCTGACTTCGAAACTATTTGTTCGCGGCGGTGCTGCCGCTTGTTGCTCAAAAAGTGCAAAAGCATAGGCTGATTGTATTGCAGCGATTCAACAGAAACCGACAAGGGATGCTCTGCGGCTGGAGCGAAGCATGGTTAATTGCCTTGCAGCAGTAAGATTTCTGCCGCCGCTAGGTCTTCCTGTTCGCCAAGTAATACTACGACATCGCCATTTTGCAGCTGATAATCTTGGCTTGGTTGTACAGCCGGCTGATTACGTCGTCGGATACTGCGTACTTCGACGCGCAATTGTTCTAGCTTTAATTCACCGATGGTATAGCCGATAGCATAGGCATTTTGCGTCAGCTGTACGGTATGCAGGCGAGGTTGGTGGCGGTCACCATCCTCGTTTTCTTCGTGTATCCCGCGGTAAAATCCGCGTATGAGCTGATAACGTGCTTCGCGTACTTCACGGATGCGACGCACGACTTTATTGAGCGGAACGCCCAATAACATCATGGTGTGTGAGGCCAGCATCAGCGAGCCTTCCATGATTTCTGCGACCACTTCAGCCGCGCCAGCGTTTTTGAGTAAATCAATATCGCTATCGTCTTGCGTGCGCACAATCACCGGCAGCTCTGGCCGCAATTGGTGTACGACTTCTAAAATTTTCATCGCAGAATGGGTTTCTGCATAGGTCACAATCAAGGCGCGGGCGCGCATTAGACCCGCCGCGATCAGTACCTCGCGTTTGGCGGCGTCGCCAAAAACCACCGATTCACCCGCTGCACCCGCTTCGCGGACCATTTCTGGGTCGAGATCGAGCGCAAAAAAAGTGATATTTTCCGCGTGTAAAATGCGACCTAATGACTGACCACTGCGGCCGTAACCGCACAGAATCACGTGCCCGCTATTGGCCATGCTACGCACGGCGATCTGGTGCAAATTGGCTGCCAGATTCATCCATTCCGAGCTGGCTAGGCGCAATACCAATTTGTCGGAGTGCTGAATTAAGAATGGCGTGATCATCATCGAAACAATAATCGCCGCGATCGTGCTTTGTAGCAGAGTTGCGGGCATGAGATGCTGTCCCGCAGCCAAGGCGAGCAAAACAAAGGCAAATTCTCCGCCTTGCCCAAGTGCAAAACCCGTGCGCCATGAAGTGCCTGCCGAGTTGCCAAATAGACGTGCCAGCCCCGCAATAACCAAAACTTTGATTGGGCCGAGCACCATGACGAGGCCCAAAATTAAAGGCCATTGTGTTTGTAGAATCGCAAAATTCAGATTCATGCCCACGGTGACAAAAAATAGACCCAGCAGTAAATCGCGGAAAGGTCGGATGTCGTCTTCGACTTGATAGCGATATTCTGTTTCGGCAATCAACATGCCGGCTAAAAACGCGCCCAAGGCCAAAGAAAGCCCCGCTAATTCAGTCATCCAGGCGATGCCCAGCGTCGTGAGCAAAATATTGAGCATGAATAATTCGCTGGAGTGCTGGCGAGCAACCAAATTAAACCAAGGGCGCATTAATTTTTGGCCTAGCCACAGCAGTAATGTCAGGACTGCAATGATTTTGAGTGCGGCAAAGCCCAATGAAGCGGCTAATTGTTCGGCTGGTTGGCTCAAAACGGGGATCATAATCAGGAACGGCACAACGGCCAGATCTTGAAATAGCAAAATCCCAAAAGCATTCTGCCCATGGGGCGCATTTAATTCGTTGCGATCGGTGAGTAATTTGGACACCATGGCGGTTGATGACATGGCCATGGCCGCCCCTAAAGCCAAGCCCACTTGCCAGCTTAAACCGAGCAGCATGACGCCGCCGCCCACCAAGGCGAGTACACTCAATACTTGGCTCAGGCCAAGGCCAAATACAATGCGGCGCATGGCCTTGAGTTTGGCCAGATTAAATTCCAGCCCCAAGGTAAACATCAGAAATACGACGCCAAACTCAGCTAGGTGAATCGCTTCCTCACTGGAAGGAATGATCCCTAGGGCATGTGGGCCAATAAAAATACCAATCACCAAATAGCCGAGCATCGGTGGTAGCTTGATTTTGCGGCACAGTACGACCGTTAATACGGCGGTCGCCAATAAAAAGAGAAGATTTTTTAAAATTGAATCCATGCTGCGCGAGAGTGCCCTGTGGGGTAAGTGCTTTTAGTTTAGCTGTTTCAATGTGATAAATTGGGACGAGTGCTGCAAAACAGCAGATTGTTTGATGTAAGTATAACCGAAGCAAATGCTATTTATACCGCGCCGCTGTTACATCGCGCCGCGCTCTTTTATAATCCAGTCTCAATTTTTCCTAGCGATGCCTTGTTCATGCAAAGTGCACATCAAACTGCTCGTCGTGTTTTGGCCATGGAAGCAGCAGCCATCGAAGCGATCGGCGCTCGTCTGGATGATGGTTTGTTTGAGCAGGCCTGCCAGCTTGTCCTTGCTTGCCAAGGGCGAGTGGTCGTTATGGGAATGGGTAAATCAGGTCATATTGCGCGCAAAATTGCCGCCACCATGGCCAGTACCGGTACCCCTGCTATTTTTGTCCACCCCGGTGAAGCTGCACATGGTGATTTGGGGATGATTACGCGCCAAGATATGGTGCTGATATTGTCCAACTCGGGTGAAAGCGATGAAGTGCTGGCTATCCTGCCTAGCTTAAAGCGCCTTGCAGTGCCGATTATCTCGATGACGGGCGCGCCACAATCGACTTTAGCGCAAGAGGCGAATGTGCATTTGGACGCTGGCGTGGCCGAAGAGGCTTGCCCACTGAATTTGGCGCCGACTGCGAGTACGACGGCGGCCTTGGCGCTCGGGGATGCGCTGGCTGTGGCCTTGCTGGAGGCTCGGGGTTTTCAGGCCGATGATTTTGCCTTGTCGCATCCGGGCGGAAGCTTAGGGCGTCGTCTGTTGGTGCATGTGCGTGATTTGATGCATGCGGGAGATAAGCTGCCTGTCGTGCAGGAAACCATGCCTTTGCGTGATGCCTTGCTGGAAATTAGTCGCAAAGGCTTGGGCATGACTGCGGTAGTGGATGCGGCTGGCCAATTGCAAGGCGTGTATACCGATGGTGATTTACGCCGCACTTTGGATCGCGATGTAGACCTACGCGCAACCAAGGTGTCTGAGGTGATGACACGTAATCCTGCTACCATAGAGGCTCAGCGCTTGGCGGCGGAGGCGGCTGCAGTGATGGAAGGGCGCAGAATTAATGGCTTGCTGGTGCTAGAAAATGGTCAGCTGGTCGGTGCTTTGAATATGCACGATTTATTAAAGGCTAGGGTGGTTTGATTGGGTATGTCCCCCAAATCATTTTAGGCATTGGATTTGAATGATATACCCCATGTGGGTGGTAAATAATGACAGAACGCGCAAAAACAGTAAAATTGATGATCTTTGACGTTGACGGTGTGATGACCGACGGCGGCTTGTACTTTTCCGATTCTGGCGAAGAAATGAAAGCGTTCAATTCGCTCGATGGCCATGGCATGAAAATGTTGCAAAACAGCGGTGTTAAATTGGCCATTATTACGGGGCGCACGTCGCGCTTACTGGAGCACCGTACCCGTAATTTGGGGATCGATTACGTTTACCAAGGTGCGCACGATAAATTGGCGTCTTTTCAGGCTTTGATTGCAAAAGTTGGCGTCACGGCCGAAGAGTGCGGCTATATGGGCGATGATGTGATTGATTTGCCTGTCATGCGCCGCGTGGCATTTGCGGCCTCGGTACCCGCTGCGCCTGAATTGGTGCAACAGAACGCCCACTATGTCACGGGCCGTCAGGGTGGACATGGTGCAGTACGTGAAGTGTGTGAATTAATCATGGCAAGCCAAGGCACGCTGGATGCCGCTTTGGCACCGTATTTGCAATAGGGCCAGATTTTGCGCAGTTTAACCATATTGACCTTGCCGCTGATGTTGCTGTTGATGGTCGGCGCTCTGATCTGGTCATTGAGTCGGGTGGCGATGGATGCGGCGGTGGAAGAGAAAACCGACCCTAATTTGCCTGATTTATTTGCGACGCATGGTGTTTTGATGCGTTACGATGAAATGGGCAGCAAGCGTTCCGAACTGATTGCCAGTGAAGTCACGCATATTCCAACGCAAGATACGATGCTGTTTACCCAGCCCAAGCTGATCCAAACCGAGCCAGGAAAACCGACTATTACGGTAGTTGGTGTGCGTGGGAAAAGCATTTTGAAGGCGTCTCAGGTCTGGTTTTATGATGAAACGACCTTGCGCCGTGCGCCTTTTGGCGAGCAAGCTGAATTAATTGTGCACGGGCGTGACATTCGAATCGATCAAGGTACACAGCAAGCCCATTCCGATGCCCCTGTGGTGGCCGATATGGGCCCGCATCATGCCGAAGCAGTGGGTTTTGTCGCGGATAATGTCGCACAAACCTTAGTTCTTAAATCTCAAGTAAAGATGACCTATGTTCCGACCGCTCGTATTGCCCTTGTTGGCTCTGCTCCTCGTCAATAACGCTGGCGCTGAAACGGCTGACCGTGAAAAGCCGATGAATATCACGGCTGATAATTGCAGCTTGGATCAAAAAACACAGCAAAGTGTCTGCGTCGGCAACGTGGTTGTGACGCAGGGTACGCTGGTGCTGCGCGCTGATAAGTTAACGACTCGGCAAGATGAAAAAGGTAATCAATTTGCTCAAGGCGAAGGGCGTCCTGTCCGCTTTAAGCAAAAGCTGGATACGGGTGAAATGCTCGACGCTGAATCTCTGCGTTTTGATTATGACGGCGGTAAAGGCCTGATGACCTTGATCGACAAGGCTTGGGTGAAGCGCAATCAAGATATGGTGGTAGGTGATACCATTACCTACGACATGAACACCGAATACTACCAAGCGCAAAGTAAAACAGGTGGTCGTGTCAACATTACCCTGATGCCGAAAAAGAAAGAAGCCAGTAAATGACCACTTTAAAAGCGCAGCATTTACAAAAAAGTTATAAAAAGCGCACCGTTGTGCGCGATGTCTCGCTCGAAGTCAGCAGCGGTGAAGTCGTTGGTTTGTTGGGCCCTAATGGTGCCGGTAAAACGACGAGTTTTTACATGATTGTCGGCCTGGTCAAAATGGATCAGGGCATGATCGAGCTCGATGGCGTTGATGTCAGCCAATTACCGATTCATAAACGGGCGCGCTTGGGCTTGGGGTATTTGCCGCAAGAGGCGTCGATCTTCCGCAAAATGACGGTGGCCGAAAACATCAAAGCGGTTTTGGAGTTGCATTACAGCGATAAAACTGAAATCAACGATAGGCTTGATTTACTGCTACATGATTTGCACGTCGCACATTTGCGCGATAGCAATGCCATGAGCCTCTCAGGTGGTGAGCGCCGTCGGGTAGAAATCGCCCGCGCCTTGGCGTCTAATCCGCAGTTTGTCTTGCTGGATGAACCCTTCGCTGGGGTAGACCCAATTGCGGTGATCGATATCCAACGTATTATTGGCTTTCTCAAAGAGCGGGGCATTGGGGTACTGATTACCGATCACAACGTTCGCGAAACGCTGGGTATTTGTGATCGTGCCTATATCATTTCAGAAGGTGCGGTATTGACCGCTGGAAAACCCGCTGAAATCGTCAATAATGAAGAAGTTCGCCGCGTTTATCTGGGTGAACACTTCCGCATGTAGTTTTTTTGCCGTAGCTGGATATATGAAGCAATCCCTGCAGCTGCGCATGTCGCAGCAGCTCAATTTAACGCCCCAATTACAGCAGTCGATTAAGCTGCTGCAACTCTCCACGCTTGAATTTAATCAGGAATTAGATCAGTACTTAGCCGACAATCCATTACTCGAGCGTGACGAGCCTGAGGGCGATGCGGGCGAAGTGATCGAGTCTGTTACCGAGTCCAATGATACCGCTTCCGAAGAACTGGATGGATTGCGCTGGGACG
This sequence comes from Chitinibacter bivalviorum, assembly GCF_013403565.1. Taxonomy (NCBI): domain Bacteria; kingdom Pseudomonadati; phylum Pseudomonadota; class Betaproteobacteria; order Neisseriales; family Chitinibacteraceae; genus Chitinibacter; species Chitinibacter bivalviorum. Next base: position 348,032 of record NZ_CP058627.1, read on the forward strand.
ATGTAAAAAGCGGCGCATCATTTGATGATGATGACGAGCATGACCCTACGCTGCGAGTGCCCATCGAGCTATCGTTGCGCGATCATCTGCTGGCCCAGGCTCGCCTGCTGGGTATTAGCGAGCGCGACCATGCCTTGCTTTCGCTTTTAATCGAGGCACTTGATGAAGACGGTTTACTGACCCAAAGCTTGGAAGAAATTTTCGAGCAACTACCTGCCGATTTAATTGCCGATTTGGAATTGGAACCCGAGGAGTTACTCACTGCACATCAGTATTTAATGCAGTTAGAACCATTAGGTGTCGGAGCTCGAACGCTTTCGGAATGCTTATTGCTTCAGCTCAAGGTTTACCCTGAGTCAGAGGTGCTAAATTTAGCTAAACGCTTGATTGAATCTAGTCTTGAATTGCTGGCGCTACGCGATTACACCAAGCTCAAAAAGTTATTGCATTGTGACGAAGAGCAATTACGTCAGGCGCAGCAATTGATACGGACACTCAATCCACGTCCCGCCGCCAATTGGGGGGGCGAAACGACCCGTTATGTCGTGCCTGATGTGTTAGTGCAAAAATTACGTGGTCGTTGGACTGTGAAATTGAATCAGGCGGCCCAACCTAAATTAAAAGTCAATGAAATCTACGCCAAATTGTTGCAAGGGGATGCTGGTGATAGTTTGGCTGGGCAATTGCAAGAAGCTAGGTGGTTGATTAAAAGCATAGAACAGCGGGGTAGTACGATTTTACGAGTGGCTCAAGCCATTGTCGCGCGGCAGCAAGCATTTTTTGAATATGGTGAAGTGGCGATGAAGCCACTCGTGTTACGCGACATTGCTGAAGAACTAGATTTACATGAGTCGACAATTTCACGTGTGACAACGCAAAAATTTATGCTGACACCACGTGGGGTTTTGGAGTACAAATACTTCTTCGGCAGTCATGTTGAAAACGAAAGTGGTGGTGAAAACTCGGCCACTTCGATCAAAGCTTTGATCAAACAACTGGTGCAGCAAGAAAATCCGAAGAAACCATTATCGGATAGTGCTATAACAGAAGAACTCGCAAGGCAAGGTGTCGCAGTAGCGCGGCGCACCGTGGCCAAGTATCGGGAGGCGTTAAATATAGCGCCTGCCAGTCAGCGCAAAAGCCTGTAAAGGCTATCAAAACGAAGGAGCAATAATATGAACCTCAACATCAGCGGTCATCATCTTGAAGTTACTCCAGCAATCCGTGAGTATGTCACTAGCAAAATCGAACGCGTTGTTCGTCATTTCGACAATGTGATTGATGCGACGGTGATTCTTTCGGTAGATAAATTACAGCACAAAGCCGAGGTCACAGTGCATGTGAGCGGCAAAGACATTCACGTTGAAGCGATTGAGGAAGATTTGTATGCCGCAATTGACGTTCTGATGGATAAATTGGATCGTCAAGTGGTTAAACACAAAGAAAAACAAACAGCACATCGTGGCGAAGCACTCAAACACCAAGCGGTGGTTGAAGAATAATTCGTTGCGTAGGCAATACAACGGGAACGCCGCGAGTCGTTCCCGTTTTTGTTTCCGGGGAAGGCAAGTACAATACCCCGACCATAAGGACCGCGATTGAGACCATGAGCCTGATTACCAAAATTCTGCCGACCAGCAATGTTTTTTTAGATCTGGACGTCGGAAGTAAAAAACGCGTTTTCGAACATGTAGGTATCGTGTTTGAAAATAGCCATGGCATTGCGCGCAGCGTGATTTTTGATAGCCTGTTTGCCCGTGAAAAACTCGGCTCAACAGGTCTTGGGCAGGGCGTAGCGATTCCGCATGGTCGTATTAAAGGCTTAAAAGAAGCGACCGGTGCTTTTGTTCGCCTTAGTACGCCGATTCCATTTGATGCACCTGATGGCAAACCTGTGTCATTGATTTTTGTTTTGCTCGTTCCGGCCAATGCGACCGACCTGCATTTGCAAATTTTGTCTGAATTGGCACAACTCTTTTCCGATAAGCAATTGCGCGAAGAACTCAATACCCTGCCCGAACCACATCAGGTATGGGAGCGGATCGCCAATTGGGAGCCCTACGGTTCCGAGATCGCTTAATTTGCTTGGGCTGGACGGAAAAATGCTGGCTCGTTACTATTGAAGCCTGCCTATCAGGCAGCCTGTTCATGAGAGCCTTATGCCACAAATCACTGCCCGCCAATTATTCATCGATAATGCCGAAAAACTGCGCCTCACTTGGGTGGCAGGGCAGTCTGGGGCGAATAATCTGTTATCCAACGACGCTAGCGAACAAAAACCTTCGCTATCGCTGGTTGGTCACTTAAATTTCGTTCACCCCAACCGTATTCAAGTCCTTGGTATTGCCGAGGTCGCTTACCTCAATGATTTATCGCCCGATGTACAGCTAAGCAGCCTTAATCAACTGTTTGCCAGCGAAATGGCCGCGATGATTGTGGCTAATGGCCAGATCGTACCCGCTGCTCTGCATGATGCTGCCGAGCGTCACCATGTACCCTTACTGACGAGCCCAGAGCAATCCCCATATTTAATGGAGGTATTGCGCTACTATCTAAGCAAGGCTTTGGCTGTATCAACACACCTACATGGGGTATTTTTAGATGTGCTGGAAGTCGGCGTACTGCTCACGGGTGAGTCGTCGATGGGTAAATCAGAGTTGGCACTGGAGTTGATTTCGCGCGGCCATGGCTTGGTTGCTGATGATGTGGTGGAAGTTTATCGCACCAACCCTGAAACTTTGGAAGGGCGTTGCCCGCCGATGCTGCGCGATTTTCTGGAAGTGCGCGGGATTGGTGTATTGAATATTCGAACCATTTTCGGCGAAACCGCGGTTCGCCCCAAAAAAACGCTGAAATTGATTATCCATCTGGCCAAAGCAGGTGGGGAGTCGATGGCGCCAGTCGATCGATTGCAAATGCAGGCGGCAACCCAAGCCATTTTGGATGTGCCGATTCGTAAGCTTGTCATCCCCGTTGCCGCAGGTCGCAATCTGGCGGTTTTGGTTGAATCTGCCGTGCGAAACTATATTTTGCAGCTGCGTGGGATTGATTCAACGCGTGAGTTTATCGAGCGACACCAGAAATTTATGGAGATGGGTGAATAATGTCTGGCTCACCTCATCAGCAAGTTGTGATTTTATCGGGCATGTCGGGGGCGGGTAAGTCTGTGGCCTTGCGTGCGCTGGAAGATTTAGGCTATTACTGCCTCGATAATCTGCCTGCGCCTTTATTGCCACAAGCGGTTTCCATGCTCGATCGTGATGGCTACCCAAAGGTGGCCATCGCTATTGATGCGCGCAGTGCGCATAATCTGACGTCGTTCCCTGAGCATCTGGATGCTTTATTGCAATTGGGCATGGATGTGCGTTTATTGTTCGTGGAAGCGAACGATGAAACCATTATTAAACGCTACTCGGAAAGTCGTCGCAGCCATCCACTGTCAAATGGCCAGCTCACAGTATCGGAGTGCATTGCCATGGAACGCGAGGTGTTGGGCGATATTCGCGAGCTCGGGCATTGTATGGATACTAGTGGCTTATCTGCGTCACAATTACGGATTTGGATTCGTGATTTTATTGCATCCGATCGCGCTAAGTTGACCTTGATCTTCCAGTCATTTGGCTTCAAACATGGCATTCCGCTGGATGCTGACTTTGTCTTTGACGCGCGTTGTTTGCCCAATCCCTATTACGATCCGGCGCTGCGCCCATTGACGGGTATGGACAAGCCTGTGGCGGATTTTCTGATGCGCCAAGCAAGCGTTGGCCCCTATCTGACGCATATTCTGGGCTTTCTGGAGCGCTGGTTGCCCGAGTTCGAGCGCGATCAACGTAGCTATGTGACGGTAGCCATTGGCTGCACAGGCGGACAGCATCGTTCGGTCTATTTGGCCGAAGAGTTGCGGCGGCATTTTGCCCGTTCGCGTCAGGTCTTGTTGCGCCATCGCGAGCAGCATGCTCGCTGATTCTTGGCGTCTGCTCAAATGGGGTGATGCCCTTTGTATTGTCGTTTTGCTTGCAGCGTGGTTGCTGATTACGGTTTGGAGCTGGTCGCAACCTCAAGCGACGCGAGTTCGTATCTATCAGGCGGGTAAAGTGTTTGCCGAGCTTGATTTACAAGCGTCCCATACCCTGCATGTCACGGGGCCATTGGGCGATACCGTCATTGAGGTCGCAACGGGTCGGGCTCGTATCGTTCGTGACCCTAGCCCACGCCAATATTGCGTGCAGGCTGGTTGGCTGCAACAAGCGGGGCAAAGCGCCATTTGTCTACCCAATCAAACCAGTATCGAGCTCATCGGCAATCAACCTCGCCCTTATGACAGCCTCAGTTACTAATTCGCCCTCACAACATGCGCTGCGAGTGCAGCCTAGCGATGCGTATATTGCGCGTCTTGCCGCGTATGCCATCGTTTTGGCCGTGCTGGAATCAGGTATTCCATCGCCAATTCCGGGCGTCAAGCCGGGTTTGGCCAATATTGTGACTTTGATCGCCTTAGAGCGCATGGGCTGGCGAGCGGCTGCTTGGGTGAGTTTGCTGCGGATTTTTGGTTCCAGCATTGTCTTGGGGGGGATTTTCTCGCCTGGCTTTGCGCTGAGTTTATCGGGTGGTATCGCCAGTTTGCTGGTGCTGGCATTGTGCCAATATCTGCCGCGCCGACATTTCGGTTGGGTGACGATTTCCCTGCTGTCAGCCTTGGGGCATACGGCGGGGCAATTGCTATTGGCACGACTTTGGCTTATCCCGCACAATGGGATTGTCTATTTAATCCCGCTGCTGGCTGGCATGGCCTTGGTGTTTGGCTTTGTTAATGGCGTGATTACCGAACGATTATTACGCGCTTATCCTGAGCGGCATAAAGTGTCTGCGGAGCAATTATGAGTAAAACCATCACACTGGCCTTTACCGGCGCATCAGGCTTGCCGTACGGGATACGCACTTTGGAGTGCTTACTGGCCGCAGGTTGCAAGGTGCGCTTGGTGTACACGCAAGTGGCGCAAATTGTGGCTAAGCAAGAGTTAGATCTAAATTGGCCATCGCGCGCCGCCGATTTGGCCGAAAAACTCCGCGAGCAATATCAGTTGGCTGATCCTGAGCAGCTGCAAGTCTATGGCCAGCAAGAATGGTTTGCGCCGATGGCTTCGGGCAGCAATCCGGGCGATGGCATGATTGTGGTGCCTTGTACCATGGGCGCACTCTCTGCGATTGCCAATGGCGCGTCGGATAATCTGCTGGAGCGTGCTGCGGATGTGATGATTAAGGAGCGAAAAACACTGATTATCGTGCCACGCGAAACGCCATTCTCCGCGATTCATTTGGAAAATATGCTCAAGCTGGCGCGGCTAGGGGTGGTGATTTTGCCGCCTAATCCGGGTTTTTATCATCACCCAACGCAGGTGAGTGATTTGGTCGATTTTGTTGTGGCAAGAATTTTGGATCAGCTTGATGTGCCGCATGAGCTGATGAAACGCTGGGGTGAGTAGGGTATTGGTCTGAATGTATTTATTTTATTTGGCTTAGAAGTAATACCCTAGTGAGTATTTAAATGCTTGAGGCTGACGCGCCTAAATAGCCACAATAAAGACAGCGCAGCGAACGTGAGCGCGATGACCAGCGCGATCCAAAATCCCTGCGCGCCATGCGCCGCAATTGGCCCAATGCCAAACGCTAGTGCATAACCCAGCGGCAAGCCGATCACCCAGAATGCCGTCATATGCAGCAACATTGGCAGCCGTGTGGCTTGATAACCGCGCAAAATCCCGCTGGCCACGACCTGCGTGGCATCTGAAAACTGGAATATCCCCGCCAGTACTAGCAATTGCGTCGCTAGCGCCAATACCGCGATGTCTTGGGTATACAAGCGTGCAATCTGCGCGCCAAAAATCATCGTAATCGCCGCACCGATTCCCGCAACGATCAGCCCCAAACGGACGCCATTTTGACCAATCAAGCGGGCTTGTTGCCAATTTCCAGCGCCTGCCGCATGGCCGACGCGCACTGTGAGCGCAGTGCTAATGGCCATCGGAATCATAAATAGCAAAGAGGCAAAATTAAGCGCAACCTGATGAGCCGCCACGGCAGTCGTGCCCAAGCGGGCAATCAACAGGGCGATCAGGCTAAAGGCGCTCACTTCAATAAAGAACATAATGCCTATGGGTATACCAAGCTTTGCCAATTGCCATTGGGCATTCCAGTTGATACCCCTTAATTTATCGAAGGGGTGCGTCCCGCGATAAATGGGGGCGTAGCAAATCCAAACGAACCACATCAATGCGCTCACCCACATGCAAAAAGCCGTGGCCCAACCGCAACCAACTGCCCCCAAGGCGGGAAAGCCCAAATGGCCGTAAATCAAAATCCAGTTCGCGGGAATATTGAGCGCTAATGCGATCAGGGAAATGATCATCATCGGCTTGGTTTGATTGAGCGCCGAGCTATAGCCATATAGGACGCGCGACACAGCGAGCGCAGGCAAACCCCAGCTAACGGCGGATAAAAAACGTCCTGCTTTATCCGCCACTTCACTGGCTAGGCCAAGATGGTTAAACACCGGCAATACCGCATGCGCAATCAGGATCGCGACCGTACCGGCCAACAAAGCCTGATAAAGCGCCTGCTGAGTCAACATGGGCAACGCGTCACGCTGATTGGCGCCGACCTTGGCCGAGGCCAGTGGGCTAATCGCGAGCAGTAAACCCATTAAGGTGACAATCAGTGTGGTCCAGATCGAGGCGCCAACCGATACCGCCGCTAAATCCGCCGCCGAAACATGGCCAGCCATCACCGCATCGACAAAAGCTGTGCCAGTTTGGGCGAGCTGACCCACCATAATGGGCCAAGCCAGCACTAAGGTGGCTTTGGCGTCTTTAAGTAAGGGCATAAAGTCCTATTGATCAGATGAATAATGCCCAACGGCAGGTTCAAAATGCGCTAATAAATCAGCAAAGCGTCTTTGAAACAGCAAGGCTTCTTCCAAGCTCAAATCAAAAATCACCAAGCTGCCATCGGGCATGTTTTGGCTGGGGAGTGAAAAAACACTGGCCGCAGCAAAAGCCAATTGCAAACGATGCGGCGCAATCTGTGGTGCGCAGCGTAGCAGTAAACGATTACGGTTGCGCCAATGCAGGCTGAGATGAAAGCGGGTTTGTGGGCGAGTAGGGCTGGTCACGGTAGGTAATTCTAGGCAATCGTACATGGGCAAACTCCAAATGGATTTGCCGGTAAAGCCAACTGGGCCTTACCGACGCTTTAGCGGTATTTCGACTGCGCCCCGCAAGTTGTCGATTAATAGGCGCATAGTGCTTATTTACTTTGAATTGTTTAATTGACCCAAAAACAAAAAAGCCACGGCGAGCGTGGCTGATGTTTCGGCACGCTTTAGCAGATTATTTAAAGCGCCCTGCAAGCTGTTTCAACTCAGCGCTTGGAAATGATTCTGCGCCGCAAAATCGGCGCGGTCAAGATACAGAATTACCCGTACATTTACTCCGGATTTTTCGAGTCAAGCCAAATGGTGACGGGGCCATCATTGGTGAGTGTCACTTTCATATCGGCACCAAATTGCCCGGTCGGCACCGCTTGGCCGATTTTTTGGCTCAGCGCCGCGACAAAAGCATTAAACATGGGCTCGCTCACCGCGCCTGGCGCTGCAGCGCTCCAGCTTGGGCGATTGCCTTTTTTATTGCTGGCATACAGCGTGAATTGACTCACAGCCAAGGCTTGACCTTGCGTATCGAGCAAAGAGAGATTCATCACATCGTTGGCGTCAGAAAAAATCCGCAGATTGGCTATTTTATTGACCAGCCATTGAATATCAGCCTCGCTGTCTTCATGCGTGACGCCGACCAGTAGCAGCAAGCCCGCGCCAATTTGACCGACGATTTGCTCGGCCACCACGACGTTCGCGTGGCTAACCCTTTGTACTAATACCCGCATTACCGTACCGCAAGTGAGGAAAGTTGACCGGGTTCGCTGGCAACTAAAGTGCGCTGAAATGAGCCTGTTTGATCCAACGATTGCATCCCCAGTGCCAGACGTTCGCGCAAAGTGGCAGCTTCACGCGGCACGAGCTGTTGCAGGCGAGCCAAGTCACGCATCAAGTGGCGCATAAAAACGGGGAGTCCATCGCTGTTTTCTAAGTGAACGTCCAGCAGCCTTGCCATGCCAGACATCAGCGCCATTTCGACCCGCAAAGACACGTCATCGCGTTGGCGCATCACGTTTTCAATTTCGGCTTTTTTGGCCGCGTCGAGCAGAATGGGGTTAGTGAATTTGCGCATGGTCATCGTTTTGGAGTTATTTGGCATTGCCAGCAAAATAAAGGTCAGGCTTTGTTAGCTGGTGTGAAGATTATATGAAACTTAATACCTGTCAGTCATAATATTTTAACTGCTAACCGATTAATGGCATTGTCATTGGTAATGGTCGGGTAAGCTATACGGCATTTCGCTAATAAAAAATGGCCAGAATGATATCTGGCCTAGTCGCTATCGAACTTGCTGTGCCCTATGTCTTGCTAGCGCACGGCAAGGTTAGAGAGATGTGGTTTGGGCGAGTCGTTGAGCTTGCCTTGGAAGGGCTCTTGGACTGTCGTGGTTTGCATCCGATCAACGATCAGTCGTTCACGCAACATAAGCGCTTCACGCGGCGCTGTGCGGTACAGTTGTTTGAGGTCGCGAATAATCTGATTGATCATCGGATGGCGCTTAGCGTGATTTAACTCGTGGTTACGCAGTTGCAACGCTAGGCCGTTCATTCTTACCATTTCAATGCGCAGTGATAGCTCGTCGCGGCAGCAAAAGAGTGCGTCGAGCTGCTTTTTTCTTGTGATTTCGAGCTGCTCAACTTGGATGTGTAACGGAAAGGACGGTTTTTTCTCGCTGGAAGGTCGTGCCAGATTCATGATTTTTAAAGACTTATTTCGCGCTTGATATGATCGCCGCTCATCGATTACTCGAAAAAATGACGATGTATTATTTTGGGCGCGAATTGTTACCTACAAGTCTCTAGCCAGCAATGCGGATTTTCTCTAATATCAAGGGCTTGCTGTTCGTATTTTGTAATCGATAAGGAAAACATAATGAAGCGGGTAGGTTTAGTCGGTTGGCGCGGTATGGTGGGCTCGGTCCTGATGCAACGTATGCAGGAAGAGAAAGATTTTGACGTGATTGATCCCGTCTTCTTCACCACATCGCAAGCAGGTCAAGCAGCACCTAATTTCGGTAAAGATGCTGGCACCTTGAAAGACGCTAACGATATTGCTGAATTGAGCAAGATGGATGTCATCATCTCTTGCCAAGGCGGCGACTACACGACCGCGATTTTCCCAAAACTACGCGCTAGCGGCTGGGAAGGCTACTGGATTGATGCAGCGTCGACGCTGCGCATGGAAGACGACGCTGTCATTATCCTCGACCCAGTGAATGACGATGTGATCCAAGGCGCTTTGGCTAAAGGCGTGAAAAACTACATCGGCGGCAACTGTACCAACTCGATCATGTTGATGGGTATGGGCGGCTTGTTCAAAGCCGGTTTAGTTGACTGGGTATCGTCAATGACTTACCAAGCAGCATCCGGCGGCGGTGCGAATCACATGCGCGAATTGCTCAAAGGTATGGGCGTGGTTTACAACTCGGTGGCCGATGAGTTGGCAACGCCATCGTCGGCGATTCTGGAAATCGACAAAAAAGTTGCCCACACGATTTCTAACGACGTACCGACTGAATTCTTCGGCGCGCCATTGGCGGGCGGCTTGATCCCTTGGATCGACAAACAACTCGACAACGGCCAATCGAAAGAAGAGTGGAAAGGCCAAGCCGAAGTGAACAAGATCCTTGGTACGGACGCAACGATTCCTGTTGATGGCTTGTGCGTGCGCATCGGCGCAATGCGTTGCCACAGCTTGGCTTTGACGATCAAACTGAAACGCGATCTGCCATTGGCTGAAATCGAAGCCATCATCAAATCGGGCAATGATTGGGTGAAATGGGTGCCAAATGATCGCGAAATCAGCGTGAAAGAATTGATCCCAGCGCAAATCACCGGCAAGCTCGACATCGGCGTAGGCCGTGTTCGCAAATTGAATATGGGCCCAGAGTACATCAGCGCATTCGTGATCGGCGACCAATTGCTGTGGGGCGCTGCTGAACCACTGCGTCGTATGCTGCGGATCTTGTTGGCAAAATAATCAATCATCATTGATTGAATAAAAAAAGGGATGCTGCTGCATCCCTTTTTTATTGGGTATTGCTCTGAAATCAAATTGCGAAAAGGATTTCAGAGTAATACCTGCAATAGTGGGCGCTACTTACATACCGGTATACATCGGCCCGCCGCTGCCCTCGGGGACGACCCAATGGATATTTTGCTGCGGATCTTTAATGTCACAGGTTTTGCAGTGCAGGCAGTTTTGCGCGTTGATTTGCAATTTTTGCTCGCCTTGTAACTCGACAATCTCATACACCCCAGCCGGGCAGTAACGGCTTTCTGGGCTGGCGTATTCATTCAGATTACAAATAATCGGCACTGCTTCATCGCGCAGTTGTAAATGGCTAGGCTGATCGTGTTCGTGCGAGACATTGGCCAGTGTGAGCGAATCGAGCTTGCTGAACGTCAGTACGCCATCAGGTTTGGGATACTTAATCGGCGTAACGGTGTTTGCTGGGCGCAATGTGGCGTTGTCGGGCGTGGTGCTGCGCAAAGTCCATGGCGTTTTAATGCCAAAGCGCGCCAGCCATAATTCAAAACCGGCATACATCGTGCCGCCCAAAGTACCGAATTTGGATAGCGCAGGTTTCACATTACGCACCGATTCCAGCTCGGCCCAGACCGGGGACGCGGCTAGTTTGGCGCTGTAGCTGCTCAATTCATCATTGCTGCGACCGGCCGCCAGCGCTTCAACCACGGCTTCAGCGGCGTAAATGCCGGAAAACATCGCGTTGTGTGTGCCTTTGATGCGGGGGAAGTTGAGCAAGCCTGCGCTACAGCCCATCAGCACACCGCCGGGGAAGGTCAATTTGGGTAATGATTGAAAGCCGCCTTCGGCAATGGCGCGCGCACCGTAAGCGATGCGCTTCGCGCCTTTAAATAGACCACGAATTTTGGGATGCGTTTTAAAGCGCTGTAGCTCATCAAATGGCGACAAATAAGGGTTTTGGTAATTCAGGTGCACGACATAACCGACGGCGACCTGATTATTCGGTAAATGATAGATAAACGCGCCGCCGCTGGTGTTGTTGTCGAGCGGCCAGCCTTGCGCATGTTGAACTTTACCGAGCTGATGCTGTTCCGGCGCAACTTGCCATACTTCTTTGACACCGAGGCCATAGTGCTGCGGATCGGCGTCTTTGCGTAAATCAAATTTAGCCTCTAAATCGCCCGCTAAGGAGCCACGTGCGCCTTCGGCAAATAGCGTGTACTTAGCAATAATCTCAATCCCACGCGCAAAATCGGCTTTGGGTTTGCCGTTTTTGGCAATGCCCATATCGCCAGTGGCGACGCCGCGCACCGCGCCCTTCGGATCATTCTCGTTATAAAGTACTTCGGCAGCCGCAAAGCCGGGGTAAATTTCCACACCGAGGCTTTCCGCTTGCTCAGCCAGCCAAGCGCACACTTCACCAAGGCGCACGATAAAACAGCCTTCATTATGCAATTGCGATGGCAAGAGCATTTGTGGCATGGGGTAGGCACTGTCTTCGTCGAGGATAAAAAACTCATCGCTGGTGACTGCGGTAGCGAGCTTGGGCGCTTGTTGTTGCCAATCTGGCAAAAGTTGATTCAGGGCGATCGGGTCGATCACAGCGCCGGACAAGATATGCGCGCCGACCTGTGCGCCTTTTTCCAGAATACAGACAGAAAGATCAGCATTGAGCTGCTTGAGTTTGATCGCCGCCGCCAAGCCTGACGGGCCTGCGCCCACGATAACGACGTCGTATTCCATTTGATCGCGCTGCAGATCGCTCATGACTAATCCTTATACCGATAGCTGTAAAAATTCTATATCTACTGAGTAGATTAAAGTTGTTAAGTTTTGTTAATTTACTTATATTCTACCTTTGTTTACAATATGCCGCAAAACCAACCGAAGACTAACGGTTTTAGTCTGTGTGTGTGAGCCCTAATTATGAAAATTTTGGTCAATATCAAGCGTGTGGTGGACTACCAAGTCACCGTGCGTCCAACTGCAGACGGCAAAGATGTCGAAACTGCGGGCGTTAAAATGAGTATCAATCCATTCGACGAAAACGCCCTCGAAGCGGCTGTTCGTTTGAAAGAGGCTGGTGTTGCGACTGAAGTGCTTGCGGTTGCGATTGGTGCCGCTGCAAATCAGGATGTATTGCGCCACGCCCTGGCGATGGGCGCGGATCGCGCCTTGCTGGTTGAAACTGATGCGCCAGTGCAAACACTGCAAACGGCCAAAGTTTTAAAAGCACTGGTTGAGCGCGAAGCGCCCCAACTGGTGATGACCGGTAAACAAGCCATTGACGACGATGCCGCTGAAACCGCGCAAATGCTATCTGCTTTGCTCGATTGGCCGCAAGCGACTTTTGCTTCGGACATTCAAATTGCTGATGGTCGCGCCACCGTCGTGCGCGAGATTGATGGCGGCCAAGAAACGATTTCTTTTGCTTTGCCAGCCGTGATCAGCGCCGATTTGCGTCTGAACGAGCCGCGCTTTATTAAATTGCCCGCACTGATGATGGCGAAGAAAAAGCCGCTGGAAAATATTGCTTTGGCCGATCTGGGCAATACTGCTGCGCCAAGCTTGACGCTGCAAGCGGTGAATGAGCCGCCAGCGCGTAAAGCCGGCCGCGTATTGAATAATGTTGCTGAATTAGTTGCTGCCTTGCGCGCAGAGAAGGTGCTGCCATGAGTATTCTAGTTATTGCCGAAATCGATAGCCACGGCATTAAAGCGGCGACGCGTTCGGCCATCGCGGCTGCTGGCCAATTTGGCGAAGAAGTTCATTTGCTGCTGGCTGGATCTGATTTGGCGGGCATTGCTGCTAAAGCTAAGTCTATCAATGGCTTGAGCAAGATACTGGTGGCCGATGCTGCTGAATACGCACATGGCGTAGCGGAAAACCTAACACCATTGCTGGTGAAACTGGCTCCGAGCTACAGTACCGTCGTGGCGGCGGCTACGAGCTTTGGTAAAAACCTCTTACCACGTGCCGCAGCCTTGCTCGATGCGGCGATGGTGTCGGAAGTCACCAAGATCGTGAGCGCACGCACTTTTGTGCGCCCGATTTATGCCGGCAATTTGAATGCAACGGTAGAAGCGCCAGCAGGTTTGGCCTTGATCACAATTCGCCCAACTGTGTTTGAAGCGGCGGCTGAAACTGGCGGCGATGCCGCGATTGAAAATATTGCCGCAACGGGTGACGCTGGGAAAACGACGTTTGTTAGCCGTGAGCTAGCCGTGTCGGATCGTCCAGAGCTCGCGACAGCGAAGGTGGTAATTTCTGGTGGCCGCTCGCTCGGTAGCAAAGAAGCTTTCCACGGCACGCTGGAGCCACTGGCGGCGCAATTGGGCGCAGCCATTGGAGCAACGCGTGCCGCAGTGGATAGCGGTATGGCGCCGAATGACTGGCAAGTCGGCCAGACGGGCACGGTGATTGCGCCTGATCTGTATATCGCCTTTGGTGTATCGGGTGCAGCCCAGCACGTGGGCGGCATTAAAGATGCCAAAGTAATCGTCGCGGTGAATACCGACCCCGATGCGCCGATTTTCCAAGTCGCTGATTATGGCCTGGTTGCTGATTTGTTTAATGTGGTGCCTGAGCTCACCGCAGCCCTCCAGCATTAAAACTGTTTAAGGTTAAGAAAATGTCAAAGTTTGCCCATGAAACCGTCCTGACCGTACGTCACTGGAATGATTCGCTGTTTAGCTTTACGACCACACGTGATGAGTCGCTGCGTTTCGAAAACGGCCAATTCGTGATGATCGGTCTGGAAGTGGATGACAAGCCGCTGGTACGTGCCTACTCAATTGCCAGCGCCAATTATGAAGAAAACCTCGAGTTCTTCAGCATTAAAGTGCCCAATGGCCCGCTGACCTCGCGTCTGCAGCACTTAAAAGAAGGCGACAAATTGTTGGTGAGCCGCAAGCCCACTGGCACGCTGGTGCTGTCGGATTTGAAACCAGGTAAAAACTTGTACTACCTCAGTACAGGTACTGGTTTGGCGCCATTTATGAGCTTGATTAAAGACCCAGAAGCCTACGAGCGCTTTGACAAGATCATTTTGGTGCACGGCGTGCGTACCGTGAGCGAGCTCGCTTATGCGGAATACATCCAGCACGATTTGCCAAATAACGAATACTTTGGCGATATGGTCAAAGACAAGCTGATCTACTACCCAACGGTGACGCGCGAGCCATTCCGTAATCAAGGTCGTCTGACTGATTTGTTTGAATCAGGCAAATTGACCGACGATATCGGCTTGCCACCGCTGAACCCAGAAACCGACCGGGCGATGTTGTGCGGTAGTCCAGCGATGCTGGAAGACACGTGCAAAATGCTGGATGCGCGTGGTTTCCAAGTATCGCCACGCATTGGTACACCAGGTGATTACGTGATTGAGCGCGCATTCGTAGAGAAATAATCTTTCAAAGCTTTGCTACAGCAGCGAGTGCCATATCAAACCCCGCAAGCGTTGCGGGGTTTTTTCTTGTGTTGTAGCTGCGTAGCCTCACAACGATTGCGTTTGCGCTAAACGCAAGCGCTGACTAGACTTTGACCTGAACGCATCTTTTAGGAATTGGGGCAGGGCATGCAAACTCAAATCAGTTTTGATCAGGGCCGCGGTCGTATCACTATGACGGGCAATTTTACGTTTGAATCACATCGTGAATTCAAACAAGCAAGCACTAGCGTGTTGGAACATCCTGGCTTAAATGAGATTGAACTGGATTTCGCGGCAGTGGATTATATGGATTCGGCCGCTTTGGGCATGTTGCTGCTCCTGAATGAACGCGCGAGTGGTCGCAAAGTGACTTTGATCCATTGCAAAGGCACGGTGAAGTCGGTGTTGGATATCGCCAATTTTGGCAAGATTTTTGAAATTCGCTAATCGATGTGTGCAAAATAAAAACCGGCCTAGGCCGGTTTTTTTATGGGTAATGATTAGATTTGTTCGTCAATGCCCAATTCTTGGATTTTTCTAGTCAGGGTATTACGTCCCCAGCCCAATAATTCAGAGGCTTCTATTCGCTTACCCCCAGTGTGTATGAGCGCGGCCTCAATCACCGCCCGCTCAAACATTGGCATGATTTCATCCAAAATGCGTGTATCGCCCCGTGTGATGCGCAAGTTAAGCTCGTGGCTAAGGGCTTGGCGCCAATCGCCGACCGCAAGCGGTGCTTGAGCAGATTGATCAATTAGCTCAGGCGGCAAATCAGCGGCCTCGACCACTTGGCCGGGCGCCATCACTGTAATCCAATGGCACACATTTTCTAGCTGGCGCACATTACCCGGAAAGGCAAAGCTCGAAAGCCAGGCCATGGCCGCTTCCGATAAACGCTTGGTTTCTACGCCCAACTCTTGGGCCGACTTTTGCAAAAAGTGTTTCGCCAAAATCGGAATATCCTGACTCCGTTCGCGCAGGGAAGGTAAACGCAGCCGGATAACATTAAGACGGTGAAACAGGTCTTCGCGAAATTGGCCTGCTTTAACTCGGTCTTCCAAGTTTTGGTGGGTGGCGGCAATCACGCGCACATTGGCTTTAATCGGTTGATGGCCACCGACGCGATAGAAGAAACCATCGGATAGCACTCGCAGTAAACGGGTTTGCAGATCCAGTGGCATATCACCAATTTCATCGAGAAACAGCGTGCCGCCTTCAGCTTGCTCAAAGCGGCCGGTGCGTTTGGCATCTGCACCCGTAAATGCGCCGCGTTCGTGGCCGAATAATTCCGATTCGAGCAAATCTTTGGGAATGGCCGCGCTATTGATGGCCACAAAGGGCTTGTTGGCGCGCTGGCTATGGCGATGCAGCGCGCGGGCGACTAATTCTTTGCCGCTCCCTGATTCGCCCGTAATCATCACGGTGGCGGCTGATTGCGATAGACGCCCAATAGCACGGAATACTTCTTGCATCGCGGGCGCTTGGCCGAGCATTTCGGGTAGATTGGTCGGCGCTTCGATGCTGTCGGCCAGTTGTTCGCTTTCTTGCAGCGCGCGGCGGATTAATGCAATCGCCTGATCGACATCGAATGGCTTGGGAAGGTATTCAAATGCCCCGCCTTGAAACGCCGAAACCGCACTATCCAAGTCAGAATGCGCCGTCATGATAATGACGGGGATTTGTGGCCAATCGCGCTTAACGATGTCCAGCAGCGCCAAGCCCGACTCGCCGGGCATGCGAATATCGCTCACGATCACCTGAGGTTGTTCGATTTGCAGGCGATTGAGGGCTTCAGTTGCCGATGGAAAAGTCGCATGCGCAATTTGTTCCCGACTTAATGCCTTTTCAAAGACCCAGCGAATCGAGCGATCATCATCAATTACCCAAACTGAATTCATGGTTTAGTCCTGTTTTTGCCATGCATTGAGCGGCAATGTAATCGTAAATGAAGTGAAACCGGGACGGCTTTCAAACTCGATCGTGCCGTGATGCTGGGCCACGTAGGTATGCGCTAAATGTAGGCCGATACCCGTACCGCCCGGGCGACCTGACACCAGGGGATAAAACAAAGTTTCGGTCAGATGCTCGGGAATCCCGGGTCCGTTGTCGGTGATCTCCAATTTCAATGCTAAAGGGTAGCGACGGCGGTTGAGTGTAACTTGGCGGGCGATGCGGGTACGCAGCACGACCTCGCCAATGCCGCTCATGGCTTGAATCGCATTGCGCACAATATTCAGTACCGATTGGATCAGTTGTTCTTTATCGGCAATCAGATCGGGCAAGCTGGTGTCGTAATCACGGCGCACAGCTAATCCACTAGGGGTTTCGGCCAGCACCAAGCTGCGAACACGTTCCAATACTTCGTGAATATTGAGCTCTTTCAGTTGTGGTAGGCGATGCGGGGTCAGCAGGCGATCGAGCAGGCTTTGTAAGCGCAAGGCTTCATCCACAATGACCTGTGTGTATTCTTTGAGCTGTGGGTCAGGTAACTCGTGGGCCAGCAATTGCGCCGCCCCACGGATGCCGCCGAGCGGATTTTTAATCTCGTGCGCCAGATTGCGAATCAGCTCGCGATTGGCTTGTTGCTGAGCTTGTAGGCGCTCTTCGTTCACGATCCGCCGTTGCTGATCAATGCGGCGAATCTCCAGCAATAATGCAGCGGCATCTGATTCGATTGGGGTGGCGTCGAGCGTGACGTACATTTCCCCTTCGCTACCAAATATGATGAGCTCATGCTCGGTAATCGAGATGTTTTGTGCCAGCGCGGCTTTGGCAGCCATGACCACGGCACTATCTTGGCCAAATGCTTGTGCCAGATAATTACCAACCACGGCGCGTAAACTAAATAAGCTATTGGCCGTTGGATTGGCATAACAAATTAAGCCATCGTGATCGATGGCGATGACGGCTGCATCTAAAAAGTCGAGACCAGCAAATGCGGGATGACTCATGAGGCAACTCCAATAAGTGGGTTCGCAAGATAATGCAGCCTAAAGCAAAAGTCAGGCCAGTTTTTTATACACGAAACGGTGGTCAGATACAAAAAAACGCACCTAATTGGTGCGTTTTTGCGAGGTGGTGCAGCTTTAGCGCACCCTTGATAATTCGGCTTGCAGTGCGGCGACGTTTTTCTCGTGCATCACAATGGTTTCACGCAAGCGGCCGATGCGATCGAGATACATTTTCGGGTTGGCTTTCTCATCGGCACTGCGATTGGCATCGGCTTCTTGCAGGGCTTTTTTGGCGTTGCCCAGCAGAATTTGCTCGCTGGCTAACTCTTCGCTCAGAATTTGTTTGCGATTGCTATCGCGGCTTTTTTGGGTCGCGGCATCGACTTTTGGAAAATTAACTGGCGAAGGCACGCTGACTTTATTGGTCGGGGTGCGCGTGCTATTGGCGCTGCTATTGCCACTGTCGCTGCGTCGTGGTGCCGCAGGTTCACTCATAATGCGCACAGCCCCTTTGATGGGGGTATTGGTGAAGGTGACATTGCCACTTTCATCGACATATTTATAAATGTCGGCCCAGCTCAGCGTGGTGGCGAGCGATAGAAAAAAGGTCAAAAGCGTTTTTGCGTACATGCCCGTAAGGTAACACAGTCTGGTAGTGTGATTGAAATTACTGTGCACTGGTGTCTGAATGTCCCAATGGTTTGTCGGGGGCAATGTGATCACGCACACGCTGTTTGAGTACTTTGGCTTCAGGAAAACCACCATCGGTTTTTCGATCCCAGATCAAATGCTCATCGCAATGAATCAGGAAAATGCCACCAGTTCCTGGTTGCAAAGCGACTTCGCCTATTTCGAATGCAAAGGTGCTTAATAGTTCCTGCGCCAGCCATGCGCTGCGGAGCATCCAGTTGCACTGGGTGCAGTAATGTATGGTGATGCGTGGCTTTTCCGAAATCAAAATTTCAATCCTTTATCACGCAGTTGCTGGGCTGTTGCGGCGGCGCTGGTGTGATGAATACCGTACCAGCCCACATTACACGCCCCTTGGGCATTGATTGCTGAGTCATCGATGAAAATCAAATCTTCCGGTTTCGCTGCGGGATGGTGTTGCAAGATGCGCTGATACATGAGGTGGTATATGGCTGGATCAGGCTTAATGATTTGTTCCTGGCCAGATACTACGATGTCGGTGATGCGTTGCAAGAAAGGATAATGCTCCCATGCATAAGGGAAAGTTTCGTTTGACCAATTGGTGAGGCCAAAAATGGGGTATCCCGCTGACTCTAAGGCCTCGAACAAGGCCATCCCTTCAGGTAGTAAGCCGGGCAGCATTTCAGTCCAGCGCGCATAAAATGCTTCGATCAGCTCGGCATACTCGGGAAACTCTGCAATCTTGGCAGCCGTTCCATCTGTCAGCGAGCGTCCACGATCTTGCTCGATATTCCATGTGCCATTACAGACATGCTGTAAAAACCATGCGCGCTCGCTTGGGTCTGGAATGAGCTTTTGGTAGAGATAATCGGGATTCCAGTCAAACAGAACGCCGCCAAAATCGAAGACAATGATTGCTTGCATGGGCTTGGGCTTGAAGGCAAAACGCTATTTTATGCGATTTTAATCGTGGGGTAACGAATTCTAGCGCTGACTGCTGTGGTTGATGCCGGGCCGCAGATAGCTTGTGCTCATGCTGCTGGTATTGATGACGCAATTGCGACCATTGGCTTTGGCGGCATACAGTGCCTCATCAGTGCGGCTGAGTAAATCATCGAGTGTTAAATCAATGATGCTTAGGGCCGTAACGCCTAAGCTGATCGTGGCATAGACTGGGCTATTACCATCCATGACAACGGCTTGTTCGGCAATCACTTGGCGCAATTTTTCGGCCACATTGCTCGCCTGAGCGAGATCGGTTTCGGGCAGCAAAATCACAAATTCTTCGCCCCCCCAGCGGGCAAAGGTATCGATCGCGCGTAAATGCTGTACACATAGTTGGCTGATGCGTTTTAAGACTAAGTCGCCAATCAAGTGGCCGTGCTGATCGTTTACTTTTTTAAAATGATCAATGTCGAGCAAGATAATCGAGAGCGGCTGTTTGTAGCGCCGAGTACGAACTATCGCTTCAGCACAGCGTCTTTGCCATTCGCGGCGATTAGGGACTTGGGTCAGCTCATCTGTCGTTGCTAGCTCAGAGAGCAACTCATTGGCATTGATTAAGGCCTGAGTTCTGGCATTCACCTCCGCTTCTAGGTGTGCTTTGTGATTCATGACAGCATTTTGTGTTAATGCGTAATATTGGAAAGTGAGTGCGATTGAAAAAATAAAGATTTGCAAATTCAAAAAGGTTTGAATCGTACTTTCGGCGAGAAAGCCACCGTAGCCAAAATGTGTGCCCAAAATACTAATCAGGCTGATCGCTAAAATGGCTTGATTGACGCCAGGTAGGCGATGTTTAACTGCAATCATCAACATCACGGGCAAACTCAACACCAGTAAATGCCGATCAATAAATATCGCGGCCGTCAGGATGATGCATAAACCCAACATCGCAGGCCAAATACCTTTAAGGCTAGTGTGAATGAGCTTGTTTTCCCAGTCGTAGTAAAAAGGCAAAAGCAGCAAAATGCCCGCAATATCCCCAAGCCCCAGAATACCGATGAGTTGTAGCCACTCTACGCTGGTATTGCTATTGAGAAGGCCGCTAAAGTGCCAAATGGTGGCCAGCAGCGGGGCAGAGAGCAATACTGGAATGGTGCAAACCTTGAGCCAGATTATTGGCAGAGCTTCAGGTGTAAGCCATAAAGAATCGCCATATTTCTGTCTTATTTGACGATAGAAATGCGCCGACACGAGTGCCTGCAGTGTATCGATCCCTGCGGCTAGGAGGGTGATTAGGCTAATAAATAGTGTGTCTTGGCTATAAGCGTAGTTGTATGGGAAATTAAGCAGCAGATGAGCAATAAACACAACGCCCGCACCAAGTCGCCCCAAGATCAAAATACTAAGTAATGCGATGCCAGAGGGTAGCCAGATAACGACCAAATTGGCCGATTGAATGCTGCCTAATTCAATGCATAGATAGCCTGTTGCTACATACATCGTTAGCAACAATAGAGCAGCCAAATAGCGAGAGTTGAATGGGCGCCAAGACATGATTGAAACTTTCATGTTGATGACAAATTCTATGCAGACTTTGAATGATTGTCTGTGCAAAGATGTAATTGAGATGAATGAGCGGTCTAGTCGCGCTGGCGGCCAATAAAAAACCCGCATCAGCCAAGGCTGTATGCGGGTTTGGAGTAATTTCAAGCCTGCAAGCAGGCCGAAAAATTACAATGAGTAATGCACGCCTCTAGCATATATGCGGGTTTGCTGGTGCTGTAGAAAAAACAGGGTGAAAAACAGGGTGAATCAGATCAGTTTTTTATCAAAACAGGGTAAATCGCGCCCCCAATGGGCTGGGCAGGGATATGCCCGCGCTGCATTTTCCAGACAGCCATAGAGGCCACCTATCAATGCCTAGAATTCTAGCGATTTGCATGGGGGTATATTTTTAGTGCGCTCTTGGTGGGTTTCGAGTGGTTTTTCATCCAGAACGGCTAGTTTTAGGCCGCTGGTGCTGCGTTCAATGATCATTTGATTTTTCAGTCGAATGATAGCGCCAGTGGCTCAGTGACAATCCAATTCATACCCCCCCCTATGTTTTTTTAGGAATCGTTTTTTCTTGGCTGGAGCGCGTTCACGGACGGTGGCCACCCAGAGATTTGACCCCCCCCTGGTGGTCTTGCGCTCCGGTACATGCGGGACACCCTAGGGGCTATGATCTCTTTTAAAAAGAGAAATACAGGGGCTATATCTGCGTGAACCTCAATACCACTGCGTTTTATATGCCCATGTACAGGGGGTGGGGCATTTGCTTTTTGTGGTGTTCCCAGTGTTCCCAGTGTTCCCAATTGTTTAGTGCATTGATTTATATGGTTATTATTTGGGTACGTCGAATGGGTGTTGTTTTGCAGTCGGTGTTCCCGTGTCCCCACATTGGTACATCAGCACCAGCTAAAACCCCCATCTTTGCTGGGTTTAGCTTTGCGTGAACATTTTTACTCATCAATTAACCACTGAAAACGGGGCAGAAGTGGCGCGATAATTTACGCCTATTCGCATGACAAATCAGCAGCTACTTAGATACCAGTGATGTAAAACAAATCGCGCCATTGCCCCATGCCTAGCCCTTGGGGGCGCATAAGCCCAGCCGCATAGCTGCCAATAGTAGAGAAACAAGCAGGGCGCTGCCTCCACCGAATCCACAGCTCGGAAGTTGCAACTTGATCGAGCAGGGGAGCAAATCAGCCACCGCTAAAGCGATCCGTACCGGAGTTGTGACTTTTGCCGACGGGGAATAAAAACCGCACTGGCGAAGCTGTGCCAGGTGAAGTTGCAACTTGATCGAGCAGGGGAGCAAATCAGCCCCTGCTGAAGCGATCCGCTCAAACCTGATTCGATTAATATTAGGCTAGGCCAGCGCCGATAGCGTTACCGTTGCCCCACGGTATAGCTCACGCCCATCATCGGCAGCACCAGCGGGGAGCGAGCCTAGGCTGATAAAGCAGGCCGTGCCGCTGCGACGATCCTGCACCCGTAGCCAGAGTAGATCAGGCCGCACCAGCCCCCAAAACTCAAATGACTGGGTAATCGGTACTTGGTGTGCTTGCGCCATCAAGATCACCGTGCGCAGGTAGCTGGGGTCTTGCTGGGGCAATTGAGCCAGCAAAAACCGCTTATCCTCAGTAGAGCACCATAAAGCCGCCGCGACTTCGGACACGATGTCACGCCATAGTGACGCTGTTGCTGGGCTGTGACTGGGCAGCAAAAACAAATCGCGGCATTGCTCACCATGCGCAGCTTGTGGGAGCGCAATCGCATCAGCTTCGAGCGCTGAACCGCTGGTGCTGGGTTGATAGCTTGATTCATTGGCCGACGCAAAAAAAGCCGCAAAGGCGGCCTTTTTGTCATCCACCGCTTGGCGAGCAAGGGAAGGGTTGTTATTCATCATCAGCCCCCAGCAAGGCTGCCGCGTTCACCATGTAGACGCGCACCTTGTCGCGGCCACTGGTGGGCAACCGTTCGGCGCGTGAAGCCCCGCCTTTCGAGTCAGGGTGCAAGATACCTAGCTCAAGCAGTAGCTTGTTCGCCCGCTTTAAATCCAGCCCCTCAAGAATGCGTGAGCGCCAGACGTTAGGAAGGACGAAGTACGTTGTTTCCGACAGCTTGGGCTGATTGGACTCGTCTATCGCGTCAATCTCCACCGTTTTGCGATAGCCGCAGTTATCAGGCCGAATGGCAGATTTTTCGTCAAAGGTTGTATTTTTCTCATCGTTCCAGCTCTGAAAACCAGATAAGCCGTAGCGCTCAAAAAACAACTTCACTTGCCGCAGTATCGCTTTATCCTCGCCATCGCCCGCACCGCCACGCCCGTGCAGCCAATCGGCATACATCACCCGCGCCGCAGCCCATGCCGTGCCAGTTGCCCAATCAGCGAGCCCAAGACTTGCCGCCAGCTCGCCAGCGAAGCCACATAGGGCGAAGTATTGCGCCGCATGGCTAACTTGATTAGACGCCCCCAGCGGTATCGCCTCTCTACTGAATTTAGCCATGGCCGCATGGATTTGAGCCTTTAGCTCGATACGATCAGCACCAGCGAGCCGCGCCAGGTATTCGCGCCCGATTGAGCCATGATTAGCCGCCGCCGTTAAAGCCATGTGCTTGCACAATGCAGGCGCATCCGTGAAGCCATGCAGATCATCAAATGCACCATGCTTGCGATCCGCAGACAGGCCGATAAAGCGCACCTCTTGCCCTGCATTGATCTTGCCGCCGCCCTCTTTAATCACGCTGGCCAGATCGTTCTCACCGTTTGACAAGATGAAGCAGCGCCAGCGGGTCAGATCACGAACCCCACCCGTGTCGCGGCCACGGGCTTTGCCCTTGCCTTGTGACAGCATATACACCATGCGCCCGACGCCCTTTGCATCGGCTTGGCTGATTTCATCGAGCAGCAGGGGAAGGTGATTAAATGCCGCCGTGGTGTATTCCAGCCCCGCAGCGGTCGCGCTCCACGTTTGGCGGTAATCCTCTGGTTTGCCATACACTGATGCCGCCAAATCGCACACGGTGCTTTTGCCTTTTTTCGATGCCCCGACGATATGAAACCCGCCCGAATCCAGCCCCGCCATGCCCATCAGCGGCGCAGCAAATGCCGCCCCCAGTGTCAGCAGCAAGAGCGGATTGCCCACCGCATACCGTGCCACACCATCGCGCCAAGCATCTGGATAGCCAGAGGCCAGCACAGGTACTTTGAGTGAGCCGTCATAGATCAGCCATTCACCCGCATCACCAATGACCTCGGCAGGCAGGACAAACGCCCCAGTTTCTTTAAACCAGCCCGTAGCAGGCACTAGCCGCCCCCGTGGCGCATCGCGTGCCGTTTGCAGGTATTGCACCAGCCAGCGCTTATGCTGCAATGTAAAACTTATCGCTAGCCCCATCGCGGTTAATTCGTCCAAAATGGCCGTGGACTGGTCAGACGATAGGCGCTTCCACGGTATCGTGTGCTCTTTGATATTGCCGTCCATATCTTGCAGCTCGACCCGCACAGCCCATTCCAGATCGTCCACATCGCGCACCTGTGCCACCACTTTAAGGTGCTCACTTAGCCACACATCACCACCATCACCCGCGCCATCGTCCGATTGATCGGGCACAAACCACACCCCGCGACTATTGAGCTTAAAGCTACCGCCGCTAACCTTCGGAGTAGTGCGCTTGCGGGGCTTTTTACCACTTGCACCCTTGGTTGCAAGTGGCGCTGGTGCTGCATCATTGGCCACCTGTTCGGCTTTGGCGTTGAGTGGTGTGGCACTGGCTGGGTTTTTGAGCAATTCAAGATCAGCCCCCAGCTTGGCTGCATCACCCGAATCAACAGATACTGAAGTCATTAATGAGCCCCGCCTTTATTTTGCTGTTCAGTTTTTGCGGTTTCGATTAATCGAGCCCTAAGCACCGCAGCCACTACCGCCAAGCCTGCGATTCCCTCTCTTAGCTCGCCTGCATCGAGCATTCCGCACATGGCGAGGCCTTCAAATAGCGATTCGAGCGCACCCATTTGTGTTTGGTGTAGGTTGGCCGTATTAATGCCTTTAGACACGGAACCGAGTTTGTATATATCAGCTGCTAGCAGATCGACGCCTCCCTCAAGATCCGCAAGTACAGTTTCAATAATAAAGTCGATGGAGGTTTCTTTATTCATCGTTGCGCCCCTTGGGTTAGCACATCGAGCCAATCACGCCCAGGTACAGACGGAAATAACACCCGCACCGTTTTACCCTCGGCAAGCAGGTTATCAGCCAATTGATTAGCGGCTTTTTGTCCGGTCTGGTTTTCGTCGTTATCCGCAAAAATCACCACATCGCGCACCAGATCAGGCAGCACCAGCGAGCCGACGCCAAAAGCCGATACACCCGCCCACACGGGCAAACCGTTGGCGCAATGCACCGCCAGCGCGGTTTCAATCCCTTCGGCCACGGCCATGCACTCAGCCGCTGGAAATAGCCGAATCGCCGCGCCTTTGGCATCGCCGGATTTTGCCGACCACTTTTTAGCGCTCGGTACTTTGGCCTTGTGGCCGTTAGCCTGTAGATAGGTCTTGTGTAGCGCAATCGTCGTGCCGTTTGGCGCTTGGACCGCTGCCACCATCGCGGGGAAGTCACCCAGCTTGACCAAATGCCCATTGGGCTTGTCCCAATACGGTATAGATGGATTAAATCGCAAAGCCTTGGGGTAGCCGGCTAATTCAAGGCCACGGTGACGCAAATACAGCCCCACGGTGCAGCCGTTGGTAATGGGGTGGCTACTATTCCATAGCGCCAAATTCTCGGCCTTGGCCTTTTCCCATGCTCGCCGCTGCTCGGCCTGCTCACGCGCTTGGCGCTCGGCTATGGCCGCTGCATCAGGCGCAACGGCCACGACAGCAGCACCACCCAAGCAATCGACCACAAATCGCGCCGCGCCGATAAAATCGGTTTGGCGGTAGTCAGCCAGCAGCTTGAAGCCGTCGCCACCTTCGGGGGCATGGGTATTACAGATAAAGCAGCCACGGTCATCTTTATCGGTGAAGCGGAAACGATCACGGCCACCGCAGACAGGGCAGGCGGTATGCTTACGGGTCAGGTATTCAGCCCCGATACCAGCGGCTTGCAGAATGTCAGGCCATCTGCCAAGGGCAGCTTCTTTTAGTTTGGATATATCAATACGATCAGCCATGATGTGCCCTCACAGATCGTATGCTTGTAGGTGTTCAATCGGGAAGGGGCTCACGGAAGCAAAATGCGCCAATTCGGCCTCAGAATAAGGTGTAGTGCGAGGTGGTGCGACGGGTAGTGCAACCCACTGGCCAGCCACCAGCACTAGCGCTGTTGAAACCAGAAAACGGCTAATTTGTGGGGTTAAACCGCTGTTTTGATAAATTTCAGGTTGAGCAGTGCCGCCGCCCAGAATGGTCGTTGTCATGATGGATAGTCTCCGATTGATTAGCGTTTAGATTTGGCTGTGCAAGGTGGGCGGCTTTTGCCGATAAAGTCGCTTCGGGTGTAGCGGCTCATTAGCAGCAATGAGGCAGCCCGACGGCTAGAGAACGCCCGCTCTTGTATCGCGGTATTGCGGGAAGGCTTACGCATGGCGCACCGCCTTGCCGTCGATCACTTCCACGACAGCACTTAGATATTCAATGGCGGCTAGACCGTTGAAACCCGCCGCACCGCTTTTGCGGTCATCGTTGAGCATTTTCAGTGCCGTGCGCAGCGCGGCCTCCACGCTCACCACTGCACCGTTCTTGCGGTAGTCTTGGGTTAAGGCATTGGTGAGGCCGTAGCTAACGGCAATCTCTTGCGACAGATCGAGCGTATTAGCCATGATTGCGCCCCCCGATAACATGGGACAGCAAGAACACGGCCACGGCCAAAGCCACGACAATGAGGGGCGTATTGCGTTCAAACGCAAGTACAGCGGTAATGAGGGTTAAATACTGGAGTAGGGTACGGGCGTGCTTAGGCATGGGGCGTGCCTCCAATTTGGGTTTAATTAACCCGCTCCACGTTTCCAGTCGTGGTGGCGAGCAAAGGGCAGGGTCTGGAAAAACCGGCAAATTGGAACCGGCATACCCGAAGGTATCCCCACCCCTGCTCGCCAATGAGAGGCGCACCAAGGGTAATGCAGACGTAAAAATACCGCTATGCAGCGGTTTGTCCGCCAATTTGTCCGAGTTTCCAGTCTCGGCTGCATGATTTAATGCAGCGAGGCCATTATCAGCACCAGCGGCCATGCCGTCAAGTATGGGGGCACGCAAGGTTGGATGATTCTGCATCATTAACCCGCCAGTTCCTGATGATTGCCAAATGCAGCAGGGTCATTAGCCGCGCCTTGTTTAGTGGCTACCTCTGTTGCCAGCTCGAACTTGAGGCTAGAAAACACCTGGCGCATATCGATCATGTCCGCGCCTTGACGCCGTTGTGTAGCGATAGCATCTTCAATAGCGGGATTAATTAACATCATTCACCCCGCGAGCTGCCGCTATGCGGCCTTGAATCCATTGCTCTACCTCGCTTTCGAGCCATGCAACAGCCTTGCCCCCGAGAGGGACTGACTGGCAAAACTCGCCAGCTTTCATCAGGTCGTAAATGCTGGTCTTAGAGAGTGCTGTACGACGTAATACCTCGGGCAGTCGAATCAAGACCGAAGGCTGCACGGGCTGGTGCTGAGCTGGCAAAGCGTGGCTTGATGTTCGACGCTCAAGCGGGTGACTCGAACCTGCACATGATTGGTTTTTCATACGCGCACCCCGCTAGTATCGTGGCGGGTAGTATTTTTGGCCGCATAGGCTTCAACATCGCTACGCAAATAGCGCACTTTGCCGTTGATCTTGAGGTATGGGCAGCCAACACCACGGCTGCGTTCACTGGCCAGCGTGCTTTCGGCCTTGCCAAGTAGCTTGGCGGCCTCAGTTGGGGTGATCTTTTGATGTGGATTTGTCATTGTTTCACTCCTTGGGAAGTTCGCCAGCGTTCTAACTGGCGCGATGGAGTGAAGATTAATGAGAGAGGGAAAACTAACCTTGGGTTGGTTGCGTCTTTTTATTGCGGATTTTTCTAATGTTGGTTGAGGTGCAGCCAAAACGGGTGGCGAGTACTGAGTTGATTGTATTTGCTGGCCTGCCGGACTCGATAAGCTCAGTCGCCGCTTTAAGGACTGCATCGTGGTCAATTGTGGTTGCTCGACCGCCTGTTGCCCCATTTTGCCTAGATGTGTTTTTGCGCCGTTCGACTTCCTGACTAAGCGCTGTATTCTCTGCTTGCTTACGTAGCAGATTGTTAGGTAAATCAGCCCCCGAAACCAATAAGGCCGCGCCCGTCATCTGGCCGATTGCAGATTGATAATCACCAGAGCGTACGGACGCAGCGGCATCATGCAAATTAGCTGCACCACTCAGCATCCTTAAATCGGCTTCGCTGATGCAGGATGTGCCACATAGACGTTGGGTTGTTGATTGATGCAGAGAAGCCACGGCTAAACGAGCCCAAACAGGGTTTTTAGCAAGGTCTTTACCCAGTGAAGGAAGCGCTCTGCCACGATCTAAAAACCATTGATTGTGTGCTGCAATTGCATCATCAAGCGCTAGCGCAATGGCCGCTACTTTTTCACGCTCACGGCGCAATAATGGGCAAGGGATGCAAATTGGAAACGCATCTACAGTGGCGCGCAATTGCTTGACCCGAGTCGTGCCAAAACGCAGATAGATCGACACAGGCTTGTATCTGCGAGCAGTGATTCTGCTTTCGAGTGTTTTGATTATTTCGCAGGCGATATTGGCCGCACCATATTTATCCCCATCGGGGAATGCCTCGGCGCGATCAATGCGATGCGCCAGGTAATCAAAGACCCATGCCCAGCAATCTGAAAAGCTCGCGTTCATTGTCTATTGCCTTCAATCAATAGACCTTCAAGGGGGATACAGGGCAGCGGGTGAAGGTTTCCCGTTTTCGTCTGGCCGGACTAGCCCCGTGCTAACGATTATACCCATATCGCTGCGCAGTGAACCAACTGGCCGACGGTGAATAAAAAGCGCACTGGCGAAGCTGTGCCAGGTGAAGTTGCAACTTGATCGAGCAGGGAATAAATCAGCCACCGCTGAAGCGATCAGCACCGAAGTTGCGACTTTTTCCGACGGAGAATAAAAACGGCACCGGCGAAGCTGTGCCAGGTGAAGTTGCAACTTGAACGGGCAGGGGAAGAAATCAGCCGACGGCGAAGCGATCCGTACCGGAGTTGCGACTTTTTCCGACGGCGAATAAAAATGGCACTGGCGAAGCTGTGCCAGGTGAAGTTACAACTGCATCGAGCAGGGGAACAAATCAGCCGACGTTGAAGAGATCAGCACCGAAGTTGCGACTTTTTCCGACGGCGAATAAAAATGGCACTGGCGAAGCTGTGCCAGGTGAAGTTACAACTGCATCGAGCAGGGGAACAAATCAGCCGACGTTGAAGCGATCAGTACCGAAGTTGCGACTTTTGCCGACGGCGAATAAAAATGGCACTGGCGAAGCTGTGCCAGGTGAAGTTACAACTGCATCGAGCAGGGGAACAAATCAGCCGACGTTGAAGAGATCAGCACCGAAGTTGCGACTTTTTCCGACGGCGAATAAAAATGGCACTGGCGAAGCTGTGCCAGGTGAAGTTACAACTGCATCGAGCAGGGGAACAAATCAGCCGACGTTGAAGCGATCAGTACCGAAGTTGCGACTTTTGCCGACGGCGAAGCGATCCGTACCGGAGTTGCGACTTTTTCCGACGGCGAATAAAAATGGCACTGGCGAAGTTGTGCCAGGTGAGGCTGCAATTTAACTTACAAGTTGGCGGCCTGCTTTTGGCTGTATCAAAATCGACCGTTTACGATACGATTTTGCGCCTACGGTTTTATTGGGTTTGAGTGTATCTATAAAATAGGGTTTGACTTAAAATACATAGCAGATATAAAATACACCTATTCGATACAGACAAACAGCGAGAAAAACACCATGAGCCGCACTTTTGCCTATTGCCGTGTTTCAACCACCGACCAAACTACCGACAACCAAGTATTAGCCATTCAAGAGGCCGGCCATACCGTCACCAAGTCGCGCACGATCACCGAGCAAATCAGCGGCAAGGTGTGCGCCATGCAACGGCCAGAATTTATCAAGCTAGTGGACAAGCTAGAGGCAGACGATAAGCTTGTGGTGGTCAAACTAGACCGGCTAGGACGCGACACTTCGGATGTGCTTTCCACTTTGGCACTACTTAAAGCCAAGGGCGTGCAAGTAATCTGCCTTGCACTGGGCAGCCTTGATCTAAACAGCGCAGCGGGAACAATGACACTCACAGTATTGGCTGCGGTCGCACAGTTTGAGCGCGACTTGCTGGTAGAGCGCACCCAAGCAGGACTTGAACGCGCCAAGGCCGAAGGCAAAACATTAGGCCGGCCGACTGTCTACGATGACGCCAAAGCCACCGAAATTCGGGAAGCTATAGCCAAAGGTATGAGCTTGCGAAATGCAGCTAAGGCGCACGGTGTATCACTGGGCACAGTCCAGAGAATCATGGCCGCATAAGCTGGTGCTGAAAACTTAAGTGTCACCGAAAGAAGCAAGTGGTATTAAAATGCCCTTGCTTTTTTGTTGTGAAAATCGTGCAATTTTGCACACTAAATCGCACCATTTTGCCGCCGAAAAATCAGACAAAAATATCATGCTCTAGTAAAAATGCGGCTTTCGCTGGTGCTGTATCAGCAAGATGGGTACACGGGTACACCGCTGGGAAAAGTGGGTACATGATGTGTGCCATAAAATAGTCCATACAAAACATATTGTTAGGCAATGTGGGGACACGGGAACACTGGGAACACCAAAAAAAACACATACCCACCCCCTAGTGCAGGGGGTGAGGGTGGGTAAGTGGTATTAGGCGACCTTTCTAAAAGTGGCTGAGAGCACCACCTTTTCATTCATGGTGGTATCTAAAAAATCTGCCCATGATTGCATCATGGCTAGCCGCTGGGTTTTGTATTCCGCGTGGCTATATGTGCCAGCCATGCCAGGTATTGCATGGCTCAATGCAGTCTCTACCACCTCGGGGGAGTGGCCTTGCTCGCGTAGGTGGGTGCTGGCTGTATGTCGATGGTCATGGATTACATAGTCGTCGATACCCGCCGCGATCAGGGCGGCATGGTGTGTGCCGTCCAGATTGTTGCCGTTCATGGCTCGCTTGGGGTTGGTCGGCATGGGCATTACCCACTCACTACCCCCGCTTAGGCGGTGCAGCTCGCGCAGCATCTCAATGGCTTGGGTGGGCAGGTAAACCCGATGCTCTTTACCTGTTTTCATGCGCCCATCAGGAATAATCCATTCCCCTGCATCTAGATCAAACTCCGACCATGCCGCCCCGCATAGCTCGCTTTTACGGGTTGCCAACATCAGTAGCAGGTGCAAGGCCAGCTTGTACCCTCTGTAGCCATCTGTTTGATAGAGGCAGGCAAGGTAACGCCTGATTTCTTGTGTCTGTAGCCAGCGGGTGCGCTTGCCCTTGGTGCCGATGCGCTCGGGTTTGATGTTCTTAGCTGGGTTGATCGTGCACCATTCGTGCTCAACGGCAAAATCGAATATGCGCACACACCAGCCTCTAGCATGAAGCGCAGCCTGTTCACCCCGATGCTCACGGATTGAGTGCAGCAACTCACGAAGGGTGGGGGTATCAATGTCATCCAATGCCATTTCACCCAGCGCGGGAAGCAAATTCTTGCGTACTGGTGAATAACCCTTGTCGGGGTGCTTCCAGTTTCGATCTACCCAGTCAGTCTTAAAGCGTTCAGCGGCCTGCCCAAATGTGGTGCGTGCGGCTTTGTGCTTGTCATTAAGGTGGGTTTGCACCTCTGCCTCGGTTTCGATCAGGCTTTTACCCGACAAAATCAGCGCCGTGGCGATCTCATTATCGAGTAGCTCGGCTGGTGTGCGGCCTTGCTCGGCTAATTGCCGCGCAATCGCATGAAGCCGCCGTGCTTGCTCAAGGCTAATGGCCGGATATTGCCCATAGTTGTACTTGATGCGCTTGCCACTGCGTACAAAGTCACACAGCCATGACTTAGTGCCTTTGGCTCGCACAAGCAGATGCAGGCCATCACCATCGGGCTTGGTGTATTCCTTACCCGTGGCCTTGGCTTTGCTGCATTGCAGATCGGTAAGCGGCATAGATTCCCCCTGTTTTTGGGCTTGATTCACCCTGATTATAGAACGGGGTGAATAACAGGGTGAAAATATTGCGGCTTTAGGCGTACCGTGCCGAACGTGTTGGGAATAAAAAACCCGCAAAAGCTAGGCTTTATGCGGGTTCTGTGGACTATCCCGAACTGGTCGGGACTATCCTAAATATTACAATGAGTAGTACATATCGAATTCAACTGGGTGTACGTTCATGCGTGAACGAGTTACGTCGTTCATTTTCAGTTCGATGTACGCATCGATCCACTCATCAGTGAATACGCCGCCACGAGTCAAGAACTCGCGGTCTGCATCCAAAGCTGCCAATGCTTCGTCCAAAGACGCGCATACAGTAGGGATCAATTTGTCTTCTTCTGGTGGCAAGTCGTACAAGTTCTTGTCAGCTGGATCGCCTGGGTGGATCTTGTTCTGGATACCATCCAAACCGGCCATCAACAATGCTGCGAAACACAGGTATGGGTTAGCCAAAGGATCTGGGAAACGCGCTTCGATACGACGGCCTTTGTCAGACGCTACGTGAGGAATACGGATTGACGCAGAACGGTTCTTCGCAGAGTAAGCCAATTTCACTGGGGCTTCGAAGTGAGGAACCAAACGACGGTACGAGTTAGTACCTGGGTTAGTGATCGCGTTCAATGCTTTAGCGTGCTTGATGATACCGCCGATGTAGAACAGGGCAGTTTCAGACAGGCCTGCGTAGCCGTTACCTGCGAACAAGTTTTTGCCGTCTTTCCAGATAGACTGGTGAACGTGCATACCAGAGCCGTTGTCGCCAACTACTGGTTTTGGCATGAACGTAGCAGTTTTGCCGTATTGGTGAGCCACGTTGTGTACAACGTATTTCAGGATCTGAGTCCAGTCAGCACGTTGAGTCAAAGTAGAGAATTTAGTACCGATCTCATTTTGACCCGCATTCGCTACTTCGTGGTGGAATACTTCAACTGGCACGCCCAATTCTTCCAGCACGATAACCATAGTCGCGCGGATGTCTTGGTGGCTGTCCACTGGAGGAACTGGGAAGTAGCCGCCTTTAACGCGTGGACGGTGACCCAAGTTGCCGCCTGCTGGTTCATCAGCAGTAGCCCAAGCGCCTTCGTCAGAACCGATCTTAACGAAAGTACCTGACAAGTCAGTGTTCCAACGAATGTTGTCGAAAATGAAGAATTCTGGCTCTGGACCGAAGAATGCAGTGTCACCAATACCTGAAGTTTTCAGATAGGCTTCAGCGCGTTTGGCCAAAGAGCGTGGGTCGCGGTCGTAGCCTTTGCCTGTCGCTGGCTCGATAACGTCACAAGTGATGAATACAGTCGGTTCATCAAAGAAAGGATCGATTTTTGCAGTTGATGCATCTGGCATCAACAACATGTCGGAAGCTTGAATGCCTTTCCAACCAGCGATCGATGAACCATCGAAAGCGTGGCCGTTTTCGAACCATTCTTCATCAACTACGTGTGATGGAACAGTTACGTGCTGCTCTTTACCGATAGTGTCGGTGAAACGCAAGTCAACGAAACGAATGTCGTTATCTTTAATAAGCTTGAGAACGTCGGCTGCCGCCATGGTGTCGCTCCTAGTTGGGACAAGAAAGGTGAAACAAATAAATGGTGCGTACGTTGTTGCGCACTGGACGGCGATACTACAAGCATGAACCGTGCCAAGCGGTAGAACGACTACCAGCTATTGTGCCACAAGTATTTGCGTTCGCGCATGCTTCTTGTTGGTGAATCTTTATGGTGCGGGCGGTGGTTTTGTGCACCAAAAAAGTGCGTCAACATTGTGCGGCAGTTGGGTGAATAAGGCATTAGAATTAAGTCATCAGTTTCGAGTGCATTCTTTCCCTCGCTCTGGTTGCTCGCTGCCCCGAATCAAACAGGGGCAAGGCAAAGTCGATTCAAACCAATAAAAAAATGAAGAGGTAAATCAAATGAGTGAAGCCAACGCAATTTTAGAAAACGCGCGCTCACGCGCGGGCACGCAAGGCTTGCCCTATGCGGGGGTGGTGACGCCGACGGAGGCATGGACTTTATTTCAAGCCCTGCCTTCCGTGCACATTGTCGATGTCCGCACCAACGCCGAATGGCAATGGGTGGGGGTTGTTCCTAATACCGATTTGATCGAATGGAAAAGCTATCCGGGCATGGCCAATAACCCCAATTTCCTCACCCAACTTAAAACCTTGGTTGATCCAGAAGCTGTGGTGATGTTTTTGTGCCGCTCTGGCGCCCGTTCGCACGATGCAGCCGTCTTGGCGGCGCAGCATGGTTATACCGCAGCGATGAATATCCTCGAGGGTTTTGAAGGGGATAAAGACAGTGATGGACACCGTGGTAGCAAAAATGGCTGGAAAGTGGCTGAGTTACCTTGGACGCAAGGCTAAGCGCGAAAGTCTGAGTTTGACGCTGTAAGCGATGCAGAGTGAGGTGTACACTACGCCTCACTTTTTTATTGTGCCTCGCGACTTCCTATGAATGTGACCCAGCCGACCTACGTTGTTATTGGCAACCCGATTGCCCATTCTAAATCACCGCAGATTCATGCCCAATTTGCCGCGCAGTTTGCTGGCCATCCGGCCGTAGCGACGTTCAGCTATGCGCGTTTGCTCGCGCCATTGGATGGTTTTGCCGCGAGTGTGAATGAGTTTGCTGCGGAGGGTGGGCGCGGCGCGAATGTGACGGTGCCGTTTAAGGAAGACGCATTTCGCTTTGCCGCGGCGCGGACTGAGCGTGCCGAGGCCGCCGGCGCAGTCAATACTTTGCAGCAGTTGCCAGATGGCAGTTGGTTGGGCGACAACACCGATGGGGCAGGTTTGGTCGCCGATGTGTTGCGGCATGTCGATATACGAGGGCGGCGTATCTTGCTGCTGGGCGCTGGCGGTGCTGCTCGTGGTGTGATACTCCCTTTATTGGCTGAAAGCCCTGCTTGTTTGACGCTGGCAAATCGTACCCTCGGTAAGGCGCAATTATTACTTGAGCACTTTCAGGCCAATACCGATATTCCATTGCAAGTGAGTGAATATCACGCCATTGCTGGTCAATACGACCTCATTATTAATGCGACTTCCGCTAGCCTTGGTGGTGAGCGCCTGCCTATTGCTAATGCGGTTTTTGCCCCTAATGCGCTGGCCTACGACATGATGTATGGCAAAGATGAAACGCCGTTTCTGGCGCAGGCGCGCGAAGCGGGTGTGGCGCAGCGGGTGGATGGCTTGGGTATGTTAGTGGGGCAGGCGGCGGAAGCTTTTCATCTCTGGACAGGCTTGCGACCAGATTTTGAGCCGGTATTGCAATGGATGAGATCTCAGCTTTGATTGGGGTATTTCCCCAAAATCCAATTATTAATTGATATTCAGTGATATACCCCCTAGGTTTTGAAGTATATGAAGAAAGTTGGTGTAAAGGGCTGGATTGGTCGTGGCCTTTTGTTGTTATTGGCCCTGTTTCTGGTGTGGAATGTGTGGATGCTGCTGCACATCACGGCCTGGCGCTGGATTAACCCAAGTAGTACCGCATTTATGGCGGTACAGCTTGAGCGTTTGCAAGAAACGAATCCTGATGCGCAGCTTGAATTTGAATGGGTGGATTACGAAAAAATCTCCCCCAATTTAAAGCGAGCCTTGGTGGCCTCTGAGGATGCCAAATTCCTGGAGCACGAAGGTTTCGATTGGGAAGGTATGCAAACGGCGTGGGAGAAAAACATCAAAAAAGGGCGCATTGTCGCCGGGGGCTCGACCATCAGCCAGCAATTGGCAAAAAACCTATTTTTATCGAGTAGTCGCAATCCGCTGCGCAAAGTCGAAGAAGCGATTCTGACGGTGATGATCGAGGCCGTGTGGGATAAGCGGCGCATCTTTGAAGTGTATTTAAACGTGATTGAATGGGGCGATGGGGTGTTTGGCGCCCAAGCCGCGGCGCAACATTACTACAAAACTTCGGCCGCCAAGCTCAGTAGCTCGCAAGCCGCAAAGCTTGCTTCAATGGTCACCAATCCGCGCTATTTTGATAAAAATCGCAGCGACCGACGTTTATTGCGCAAAACGGCGATTATTCAGCGCCGTATGGGCTATGCCGATATTCCGTAAGTGTGAAGTGGCCGATATTCATTCTGGCTGAAAGTTTATGCTATCTACGTTTTGAACGATAATAAGCAAAACCAAGGGGGCGAGGATGAAGCATAAGAGCTGGCGTAGCGATTGGGCGATTGGTGCAATCGTTGTGGTGCTTTTTAGTTTGCTCTGGCAAGCCACGCCACTGATCCGCAACCTGGAAAGCAAAGCCTATGATTGGGCGATGAGCGCAATTACCCGCGATCCGTCGCCACGAATTGCTGTCATTGGGATTGATCAAACCAGCTTGGATAATATCGGTCGCTGGCCTTGGTCGCGCGACGTCCATGCCAAACTGATTGATCAGCTCAAAGCCGGCGGTGCCGCGCAAATTATTTCGATGATTTTCTTTACTGAGGCCGAGCGTGATCGAGGGCTGGATTATCTCGAACGACTCCAGCAACAGGTGCTCGATAATCCTGCGGCTTACCCGGAAGGCTTTGCGCAAAGCCTGCAGCAAACCCTTGATGCATTACAAGTCGATCAGCAATTGGCACGCAGCATCGCCAAGGCAGGCAATGTGCTGCTGCCGATGATGTATTCGTTTGGCGCTCAGGCGGGTAGCCCAACGACGAATTTGCCTGAATTTGTATTGAAGACTGAAATTGATGCCACAGGTGATGTGGGGCAGGGTAAACCGCGTTCGGTCATCAATCCCGTTTCGCCCATCGCGCCCATCGGTGGGGCGGCCAAAGCCGTAGCACCCTTGAGCTTTGATCTGGATGCCGATGGCGTGTTGCGCGCAGTGCCCTTGGCTTTGCTCTATTACGACGCTATTTTTCCGAGCTTTTTCACTCAAGCCTGCGCGCAGGCGCTGAATGTGCCGCAATCGCAGATTAAGCTCGATTTTGGCCGTGGACTTGAAATAGGTGCCCTGCACATTCCTACTTCCCGAGAGGGGCAAGTACTTCCGCATTTTTATGCCAGTCAACAAGGTCAATCGGCATTTAGCGTTGATGCCTTTTATGATGTTTTGGCTGGGAAAATTCCAGCCACCAAATATCGCGACAAGATTGTGCTGGTCGGTGTGACGGCGGCGGGTTTGGGCGATACGGTCAATACACCAGTTGAAGCAAGCATCAGCCCCGTGCAGATGACGGCACAAGTGATTTCGGCACTGCTGGAACAGCATCTGTATCGCTCACCAATGTGGGCGCCGTGGTTTGGTGTGGCCTTGGTATTGTTGGTGGCCGCGTATCTGATTTTGATTCTGCCCCGATTACGAGCAAGAGCGGGTGCAATGAGCACCACATTGATTTTGGCAGTTTTGCTCGTGATTCATTATGCGCTAATGCGCTGGGTGATGTTGTGGTTGCCATTGATGGCTCCAGCTTGTTTATTGGTTTTGGGGCATTTGGCGCTGACGACCAAACGTTTTTTGCTGACCGAAGCCAAAGAAGAAAAATCCAGCGCCGAATCGGCCGAGTCAAATCGTATGCTGGGCTTGGCGCTGCAAAACCAAGGGCAATTGGATATGGCCTTTGACAAGCTGCGTCGTGTACCGCTGGACGAAGGCATGATGGAGGTGATGTATAACCTGGCACTCGACTTTGAACGCAAGCGTCAATTCAATAAAGCCGAGTCAGTGTATCGCTTGATGTATGCCCATGATGCCAAATATCGCGATTTAGCTGAGAAAATGAAATCCGCCAAACAAATATCCGAAACCGTATTGCTAGGTGGAGGTCAGAGCGGCGGCACGCTGATATTGGATGGTGGTGAGGTGGCCAAGCCGATGCTTGGGCGCTATCAATTAGAAAAAGAACTCGGTAAAGGGGCAATGGGCGTGGTTTATTTGGGGAAGGACCCGAAGATTTCGCGCGATGTTGCAATCAAAACCATGTCTCTGTCGCAAGAGTTTGATGAAGATCTGATCGACCAAGCGCGCGAGCGCTTCTTTCGGGAAGCTGAGACTGCAGGTCGGCTAAATCATCCCAATATTGTGACGATTTTTGATGCAGGTGAAGAGCATGATTTGGCCTATATTGCGATGGAGTTTTTGGCCGGCGAAGATTTAACACCGTATACCAAAGCGGGGCATTTATTGCCGATGTTAGAGGCGATTACGATTGTGCGGCAAATTGCCCAGGCGCTTGATTATGCACATCAGGCCGGCGTGGTGCACCGTGATATTAAACCGGCTAATGTGATGTACGATCGAAAAACGAAAACGATGAAAGTCACTGATTTTGGGATCGCACGGATTACCGATTCGTCGAAAACTAAAACAGGGATGGTTTTAGGTACGCCCTCGTTTATGTCGCCCGAGCAATTAGCTGGCAAGCATATTGATGGCCGCTCCGATTTATTTTCTTTGGGCGTGATGCTGTATCAAATGCTAACGGGATATTTGCCGTTTGTGGGTAATTCGATGGCTGAATTAATGTATCGAATTACGCAACAACCGCCGACAGATCCACGGAACTACAATCCAAAAATCCCAAGTGTTCTAATTAAGATTATGATGAAAGCCTTGGAAAAAAATGTTGATGAGCGCTTTCAATCTGGGGCAAAAATGGCCGCTGTATTAATGAAACTGGAAGAAGCAATTAAAGGAGCGGCGCATGCGAAGTCTGTCGGCCGCACTTGAAATATCAGGCCGTACCGATACCGGCCTAGTACGTGATCACAATGAAGATGCGATTAGCTTTGAGCCCGATCTTGGTTTAGTTATTTTGGCCGATGGTATGGGCGGTTATAACGCCGGCGAAGTCGCTAGTGGTATCGCAACACAAGTTGTCGCGGAAGTGATGCGGGCACAAATGATGGCCACGCCACCGCATGTGAAAACGGCTGGAAGCTTATGGCCGGTGGCGCATGAAATGTTGCTCTTGGCCATCGATCGGGCTAATGCGCTGATATACACTACTGCGCAAGAACATAGCCAATGTGCCGGGATGGGTACAACGCTTGTAACAGGCGTGTTTTATAACGATCACATCGCCATTGCTCATGTCGGCGATTCGCGGGCTTATCGGCTGCGTGGTGATGATTTCGAACAACTCACTCGAGATCATTCTTTCTTGCAAGAGCAGGTTGATGCCGGTTTATTGACGCCTGAAGAAGCAAGACATGCTCCCTATAAAAATTTGGTGACGCGCGCGGTAGGGATAGGCCCGGTGGTGCACACTGAGCTGCATGAATATGAAGTGCAGGCGGGTGATGTGTATCTCTTTTGCTCGGATGGTTTAAGCGATATGCTGCCGGATGAGTCATTGGCGCAGTTAATCAAATTGTTCAAAGACAATTTACCACAGGCCTGTAACGTCTTGATTGAACAAGCAAATGCAGAAGGTGGTCGCGATAATATTTCAGTCGTACTTGTAAGAGTGAATCGTGATTTTCCAGTGGAAAGTGGAATTTGGAACAAATTTACAGGCTGGTTTGGTACTAGCTCGTAAATGAAATGGAATCGTCGGTAATGGCAAAATTATTTCTAAGCCTAGATGGCAACCCAATTAAAGAATTTAGGCTCACGCGCCCGCGCACGACGATTGGTCGTCGTCCGCAAAATGATATTCAAATTGATAATTTAGCGGTATCAGGCCTGCATACTGCGATCGAAGTCGTGGGGCCGCTGTATTTTGCCGAAGATTTGCAAAGCACCAATGGTACTTTGCTCAATGGCGAAAAGCTAACTCGCCACCCTTTGAAAAGCGGTGATGAACTCACCATTGGCAAATATAAACTGACCTTTTGGCGTGAGCCTGCAGTTGCTGCCAAACAAGCTGATTTTGAAAAAACCGTGGTGCTCAATGCGCCAGTCGCGCCAGCTAAGGACGACATTGCTCCCGCAGCCCCAGTATCTAGCCCGCCGCGCAATGAACTTACCCCAGTTATCCGTGTTTTAACGGGGGCGAATGCTGGCCGTGAGTTGGTGCTAACCAAAAACACCACCTCACTGGGTAAAGCGGGTTCGCAAGTTGCACTGATTAGCAAGAAGGGCAATCAGTTTTATATTTCGCATGCGGAAGGTCGACAACGCCCTTTGGTGAATTCACGCGCGATCACTGAACAGCCGCAATTATTAGCCGAAGAAGACCTCATAGAAATCATGGGTGTTAGGATGGCTTTTTTCTTTAGGTAAATAATGACCTGTCAATTACGCGTGTTGGGCTGTAGCGGCGGGATTGGAGGCGATAATCGCACAACCGCGTTTTTACTCAATCAGAATATCTTAATCGATGCTGGCACTGGCGTTGCTGATCTGCAGCTGCATGAATTGCGAGCTATCGACCATGTCTTTCTGACGCATGCGCACTTGGATCATATTGCCTGTCTGCCATTGTTGCTCGATGCCGTTGTGGGGGCTCGTACTGCGCCAGTTTATGTTCATGCCACTGAGCAAACCATACAATTATTACGCAGCCATATTTTTAATTGGCTGATCTGGCCTGATTTCACTGTGATTCCTAGTGCCGAGCGACCTAGCCTTATTTTTGTACCGCATGAACTAGGGCAGGTCGAGCAAATGGGTGAGCTCTCGGTGACACCACTGCCAGCGATTCATACCGTACCCGCCGTGAGTTTTCTATTGTCTTCTAAAGCGTCATCAGTGGTATTTAGCGGCGATACCATCGGGGGGACGGATTTTTGGCAGGTCGTAAATCAAGTCGCAAGCCTAAAAGCCCTGATCATTGAAACTGCTTTTGCCGATAAAGAGCACGCGATTGCCGATGCCGCCAAGCATTTGTGTCCCAGCACTTTGGCCAAAGAACTCAAAGAATGGCAGGGCACGGCCGAAGTACTGATTACCCATCTCAAGCCCGGCGAAAGTGAAGTGACGATACGAGAAGTATTGGAGCTTGATCACATCCACCCCATCCGCCGTTTATTGCAAGGCGAAATCATCGAGTTTTAAGTTGGCGAGCCCAATTTATGATGGTCTACTTTGCCACCGACTATACTGATTACTCCTTGTCGCACGATGCCACTCTGATTTGATTGCTGCTGTTTGTAGGGGGCAATCAAGTCCTGTTGGGCAAGGGCGAGAGTGTTGTTACTTTATTATCCAGTGTGGGTATGGCAATGACTGAATTCGAGTTGCATCAGCGCCTCAATAAACTCAATGCAATTGGCGCAGCCCTATCTGCCGAAACTCAAATTGAGCGCTTGATTGAAAGTATTTTAATCGCGGCGATTGATCTAGTTCGCGCCGATGCCGGCACGCTGTATTTGGTCAAAGACGATGCGGTTCACTTCGAGATCATTCTCAATCCTCGTCTCGGGGTCGCGCAAGGAGGGACGAGTGGCTCTTTAGTCACCTTGCCGCCTGTGCCGTTGACTCTATGTAATGGGCAGCCCAATTTGAGCAATGTGGTGGCCTGTGCCGTTAATCAACGCTGCACCATTAATTTAGCCGACGCCTATTGCAGTCCTGAATATGATTTTTCGGGTACCCGTGAATTTGATCGTAATACGGGCTACCGCTCCAAAACGTTCTTATCTGTACCCATGTTTGATCATGAAGGTCAAATTATTGGGGTATTGCAATTGATCAATGCCTTGAATGAGCACTATGAAATCGAGTCATTTTCACAAAATGATCAGCATTTGGTTGAGTCATTAGCTTCGCAAGCCGCAATTGCGTTAAGTAATCGACGTTTGGTGTTGTCATTGCAGGAGTTGTTTGAAGCTTTTATCAATCTGATCAACTTGGCCATTGACGATAAATCACCCTATACCGGTGGTCACTGTCAGCGAGTGCCTGAGTTGACGATGATGCTGGCTGAGGCCGTCAATCGCTGCTCTGTAGGGGAAATGGCGGATTTTCATTTGACCGAGCATGATCGTTACGAATTAAAAATCGCAGGTTTGCTGCACGACTGCGGCAAAATTACCACGCCAGTGCATGTGGTGGATAAAGCCACCAAGTTACAGACTATCTTTGATCGGATTGGATTAATTGATACTCGTTTTGAGATCTTGTTGCGCGACCTTGAAATTGCTCAACTCAAAGGGCATTTGAATGATCTCGAATATGCCGCCCAGCGTCAGCAATTAATCGAAGAGCGGGAGTTTATTCGCGCGATTAATGCTGGGGCGGAAATGATGCCCGATGAGGCGTTGGCGCGTTTAGAGCAGATCGCCAAGCGCAGCTGGCTTGATAGCTATGGGCATGAGCAGACTTTTTTGACGGATGATGAGCAAGAAAATCTAGCGATTCGCAAAGGCACTTTGACGGCAGCAGAACGTAATATCATCAACCACCATATTGATGTCACGATTCAAATGCTGGAAGAATTGCCATGGCCTAGCCACCTGAAAAATGTGCCTGAATACGCCGGTGGGCATCATGAACGCATGGATGGGAAAGGGTATCCAAAAGGCTTGCGGCGTGAGCAGATGAGTGTACAAGCGCGAATTATGGGAATCGCCGATGTATTTGAGGCCCTTACTGCGCGCGATCGACCCTATAAAGATGGCATGAAATTATCGAAGGCGCTCGGTATTCTGACTCGGATGGCTTGCGAGCAGCACATAGATCAGGCGCTGTTAAAGATTTTTTTACGGGATGGCGTTTGGCTGCAATATGCTCAGCGTTTTCTCACTAGTCAGCAGTGCGATGAGGTCGATCTAGAGCAGCTCTTGCTACAATTAGAAGACTGTTAGTTGGGGTATGTTAGTCTAATCCTTTTATTTAATGGATTTCGAGTATATACCCTAGCTTAGGCCGCCTGAGCCAACAAAATGCACTCGCTCATAATCGACGCCGCGCTCTAATAGAGTGACTAAACGAATACGGTTTAATTGCTGCCCATCCCAATATTCCAGCAAACGACCTTGACGGAACCAGCCGGGTGGCAAGAGCAACGACGCGGGAGACTTCAGCGCTGGCGTGGCACCTAGCAGTATGGCATCTGTAAAATCGCCTTGGCCAAAACGAGCCGCATCCTGAGCACGCACGCTGGCGGCTTGTGGCGCTCCGGGTATTAATTGAATCCCAAGTTCCCTTTCTTGTTCACAGTCTGATATCCATCTGATTTTGCCAACCAACATGGTTTTCCCATCGGCGATGAGTAAGAGCTGCGACAAATGAACGCGTTGCTGGGTCAAATTGCGGTGCAGGCACATGCCCTGCGCCGTCTCGTTGCTGACCGCCCATTGCTGCGTTTCAATTTCAAGTGGCGCAACTGCTGTAGTCCGAGTACTGGTCTGGCCGAACATGCGAATTTGCATTAATTCGGCGCTACTCATTTGTTGCTCTGATTGCGGGGGCGGTGAAAAACGATCTTTAGCCAACCAGCGATGCAAATTACTTAAACCGAGCCCAACTTCAAGATAACGCTCGCCCGGACGGCGGGGTTGGCTGCGCTCGGTTGGGTGATCACACCAAGCTTTATACAGCTCGCGCAGCATTTCCTCGACGGCAACCGGGCCTAAATCATTGCCTAGGCCTAATTTTTCCGGCATTTCGCCCATACGCAATAATTTGATGCGTTTGCTTAAAACTTGTGCCAACGTTTGCGTTTCGATTTCCAATTCGCTGGCGGAGCGCTCAGCTTTGCGCCTTTCTGGTGCCGCAGGTGCCAGCATATCGATGCATAGTGGTGCGCGATTATGCAGGCCTTCCGCTTGCACAGTCAATCCGCTGCGAGTTGCAAGCAGCTCAAGGCGATTACTTAGCCAGATTTGCTGTTTAAATGAATATTGATGCGGATTTGCCGCGTC
This sequence comes from Chitinibacter bivalviorum, assembly GCF_013403565.1. NCBI lineage: Bacteria > Pseudomonadati > Pseudomonadota > Betaproteobacteria > Neisseriales > Chitinibacteraceae > Chitinibacter > Chitinibacter bivalviorum. The sequence goes on from NZ_CP058627.1 coordinate 391,737, forward strand.
AAACAGTAGGGCATGTACAAACATAGATTCAGGCGTGCTGATACCACTAATTTGAATCATGCTGTCACGCGCTTTTAATTTTTCAATATGCTGCGCTTTGGCCAACTCGTAATATGAAAAAATCTGTCGCCACTGTTTATCACTGGGTTTGCGGTAGATGTGAGCATAATTGGCCAAGGTCCGCACGGAGTAATACAAGGTGCGTTCGGCCAGTAAGGGTAAAAACTCGGCAACGCCATCTTGGCCTTTGCACGCCGCGTGCCAGATGCGGGCATAGCTGGTTTCAAGCGCGCGCCAGAGCAGATTGATGGCATCCCAGATTCTTTGCTCAGCATCGTTGAGTGGCAATGCTTTGCCGATCAATTTGCTCAGCATCCCTTCTTGCAAGGTATGCGCAGACTCACGAAATTGTTCAACAATTTTTAAGGCATTGAGTGCCTCAATATTGCTTTGATTGAGCAGCGCCAATGCTTGAGTGATTTCACCATGTGCCACTGGCACATTAATCATGGGGAGCAGCTTGAGCCAGTCACGGGCGCTGCGCGCCTCCTGAAACGGTGGCTCGGCCTGTCCGCCCAAGGCGGGTAATGCACGCTGAATTAATAATTCAATCATGGCTTTAGCTGCTCAAGTTGCGCACGTAGTTGGGCAAGCTGCTCTTGGCTAATGCCATGAGGTGTTTTCATTGGATCAGCCTGGGCCCAAATCGGCGCTGGAAAGTGCGGGTCATCATGCCAGCGCGGGATAATATGCCAATGCACGTGGGGCACCATATTTCCTAGGCTAGCTAAATTGATCTTAGTGGGATTTAGCGCCGCGCGCTGCACAGATTCGACTGCCCAGACGATATTCATTAATTCTAGTCGTTCAGCAGCATTCAAATCGGTCATTTCAGCTTGGTGTCGATTTAAAATAACCCTGCAAAATCCTGGGTACTGTGCGTCGTTGACCATGATGACGCGTGCGAGCTTGTTTTGCCACACAATATCTTCGCCACTGGTATGGCATAGGGCGCATTCATGGTTCATGGGACAGGCTCTGACACAGTTATTTAATTAATCGATTATATACAGCTGGCTTGAAAATAAAATAGGGGGTCTATCACACTAGACCCCCTATTTATTTCATTATGATGAATGCTGCAAAAATTACAGTAAAACGCGCTCAATACCACCATTGCTAGCGTTGTTGACGTACTCCGGCATCCAGTTTGGGCCAAGTACTGTTTTTGCAATTTCAATCACGATGTAATCGGCCGTGGTCGATGAGTCATCATCGTAGCGGCTCAAACCCTGCATACACGATGGACAAGAAGTCAGGATTTTGACTTGGGCTTTGGGATCACCCGCATCGGCGCGTAGTTTTGCTGCGCCTTTTTCCATTTCTTCTTGTTTACGGAAGCGAACCTGGGTCGAAATATCCGGCCGTGCAACAGCAAACGTACCTGACTCGCCGCAGCAACGATCATTCAGATCAACACGTTGCCCCATCAATTGATTCGCAACTTCGATGCCTTTGTACGTCTTCATCGGCGTATGGCATGGCTCATGATACATATACTGGGTACCGCTCACACCTTCAAGCTTGACGCCTTTTTCAAGCAGATACTCGTGAATATCGAGCAGGCGGCAGCCCGGGAAGATTTCCTCAAAACGGTATTTGAGGAGCTGATCCATACACGTGCCACACGATACTACGACAGTTTTAATGTCGAGATAATTGAGCGTATTGGCCAGACGATGGAAGAGCACGCGATTTTCCATCGTGATCTTATCGCCTTTGTCTTGCTGGCCGCTGGACGTTTGTGGGTAGCCACAGCACAGATAGCCCGGTGGTAATACAGTTGTAGTGCCAACGTGCCAGAGCATCGCTTGTGTTGCCAAACCCACTTGGCTAAACAGGCGCTCGGAGCCGCAGCCTGGGAAGTAGAACACCGCTTCGCTTTCTTCATTCAGGCGTTTTGGATCGCGAATCACTGGTACGATATTGCTGTCTTCAACGTCGAGCAAGGCGCGTGCGGTTTTCTTTGGCAAGCCACCAGGCATAGGTTTATTGATGAAGTGAATCACCTGCGCCTTGATCGGCGCTGTGCCGAGGGTCGAAGGCGGCTGTTTGGTGACACCTTTCAATAAGCCGAAGCGTTTTGCCAGTGAATGTCCTAAACGTTGGGCTTTATAACCCCAGCCTATCATCATCGCGCGCATCAATTTGATGGTCGCAGGGTCTTTTAAGGTTAGGAAAGTCATGCCTAGCGCAGAGCCCGGGTTAAATTTCTTTTTGCCCTCTTTGCGTAAGAAATTACGCATTGCCACTGAAACATCGCCAAAGTCGATCTTCACTGGACACGGATTGACGCAGCGGTGACACACGGTACAGTGATCGGCCACATCGCCCAATTCCTCGAAGTGCTTAAGCGAAATGCCGCGACGAGTTTGCTCTTCATACAGGAATGCTTCAGTAAGCAAGCCAGTCGCCAGAATTTTATTGCGCGGTGAATACAGTAGGTTCGCACGCGGTACATGCGTCGTGCAGACCGGTTTACATTTACCGCAACGCAAGCAGTCCTTCACCATATTGCTGATATTGCCGATGTCCGATTGCTCCAGAATCAGCGATTCCGTACCCAGCAAAGAGAATGATGGCGTGTAGGCATCGGTCAAATCGGCGCCGGGCAATAGCTTGCCTTTATTGAAGTGGCCGTTTGGATCGACTTTTTGCTTGTACGCTTCAAATGGCGCGAGCTCTTCACGTGTCAAAAACTCGTACTTGGTAATCCCAATCCCGTGTTCGCCCGAAATCACACCATTCAAATCACGCGCCACTTGCATAATGCGCGCCACGGCATGATGCGCACGTTGCAGCATGTCGTAATCGTCGGAGTTAACGGGCAAGTTGGTGTGCACGTTGCCATCACCTGCGTGCATATGCAGCGCTACCCAAGTGCGGCCTTTTAATACTTTTTGATGCAGGGCGTGAATGGCATCCAGAATTGGCTTGTCGGTGCGGCCACTAAAGAGCGCTTCTAGATCCGTGAGCAATTCGCGTTTGTATGAAATGCGTAGCACGAAATCGCGCAAGGCGTGGAACACGCTTTGTGGCAACTCATTGGCATCAACGGTTTTTTCCAAAGGCATGCCCGGAAAGGCAGTTTGATAGAGTTCAAACGCATCATCCAGATTGCTATTGATCCACGACCAATGTTTGCGAGCTTGCTCGATAAAGGCCAGTGCGGATTCGCGACGATCACCGATCAGTACATCATGGCTCACGGGTGCATCGCTGGTATCGAAGGGCAGGCGGCCTTGGGCAAAGAACTCGGTTAATCCATCGAGTAATTCAAGTTTGTTGTGAATCGATAATTCAATATTGATGCGCTCAATCGCATCCGAATAATCGCCCAAACGTGGCAACGGGATGACGACGTCTTCATTAATCTTGAAGGCATTTGTATGTTTGGCAATCGCCGCCGTGCGGGCACGATCGAGCCAGAATTTCTTGCGTTGCTCAGGTAGAACAGCCACAAAGCCTTCGCCGCCGCGCGCATTGGCCAACTGCACAACATAGCTGCTGGCTTCGCCAAGCGCTTTTTCATCATCCGATACAATATCGGCGATCAGCACCATTTTCGGGCGACCTTTCGATTTGGCTTTCGTGGCATAGCCAACCGCGCGCACATAGCGCCAATCCAAATGCTCCAAACCGGCCAGTTGCACATTGGGGTGCGCATCGAGGTAGTCTTTGATCTCTACAATCGAAGGTACTGCACGGCTCACTTCGCCAAAGAACTCCAGGCACACGGTGCGAATATGATCGGGCATACGATGCAAAACGAAGCGGGCGCTGGTGATCAAACCATCAGTACCCTCCTTCTGTATACCCGGCAAACCCGCGAGGAACTTATCTGTTACGTCTTTACCCAGACCTTCTTTACGGAATTGCTTGCCTGGAATGACTAGAGTTTCTTCGCCGAGTTTAGTTTTGCCATCGGGCTTAAATTTATTGATGCGGAAAGTCGCTTGAGCCGCATCGTGGATCTTGCCGAGGTTGTGATCCATGCGCTCGATAAACAGCCAGTTGCCGTCTGGATCGACCATTTTCCAGCTCACCAGATTGTCGAGCGCAGTGCCCCACAATACGGCTTTTTTACCGCCGGCATTCATCGCCACATTACCGCCAATACAGGACGCATCAGCCGAGGTTGGATCGACCGCAAAGACCAGCCCAGCGTCTTCGGCTGCTTCCATCACGCGGCGTGTGACCACACCTGCGCCACATTGGATCGTTGATATTTCGTGATCCACTCCGGGAATGCGCATTTTCTCGACGCCATTGTGCAGGTCGAGTTTTTCAGTATTGATGACGGCGCTCAGTGGCGTTAATGGCACTGCGCCACCGGTATAACCCGTACCGCCGCCACGCGGGATAATTGTTAAACCCAATTCGATACAGGCCGCAACCAGCGGGGCCATTTCTGCTTCGTTATCGGGGCAGAGTACGACGAATGGGTATTCAACGCGCCAGTCGGTGGCGTCGGTGACGTGAGAAACGCGGGCTAAACCATCAAATTGGATATTGTCACGACGGGTTAATGAACCCATCTTTTTGAGCACTTTTTTGCGCAGAATGGCAATGTCGCGAAATTCACGCTCAAACTCATCAACGGCTTGGCGAGTGCGTGCCAACAGGATATTGACGCGCTCGTTTTCTTGGCGGCGTTTTTCGATTTCCGACAGACGATGATGCATCGCCTCGACCAATAATTTCAGGCGTTTGCTATTTTCTAACAAATCATCCTGTACATAAGGGTTGCGCTTTACGACCCAAATATCACCCAACACTTCGAACAGCATGCGAGCCGAGCGGCCTGTTTTGCGCTCTTGTCTTAATTCGTCCAATACGCGCCAGCCATCATGGCCCAGTAAGCGAATGACGATTTCTCGATCCGAAAATGAGGTGTAGTTGTAGGGAATCTCACGCAGGCGTTCGTGCGTGGTAGCGAGGGTCGCGGCGGTCTGGTCGGCCATGAATGGGCATCTCCGGCGGGAAATACGGCTAAAGAACGAATTTTAACGGAAAATGCGAGTCTAGAACTCGCATTTTTAATAGGGATTTAGCTTGAGTGCTGAGTTTTTGCGTTTTTTCAGTTTACATCGGGGGTGCAGCGGCACAAATCACTCGATTTCGACCGGCCTGTTTTGCTTGATAGAGATGACGGTCAGCACGTTGTACCAATGGTGTTAGTTGTGTGTCATTTTGATAGTGAGTCACACCAACACTAATGGTCATCTGCAAGCCATGCTCTATTTTTTCCCATGGCCATTGCTCAACCATACTGCGCAGTCGTTCTGCGACATCTTGAGCGGAAACCCCGTTTCGCGAGGGCAGTAAAATTAAAAACTCTTCCCCTCCCCAGCGGCAGACCAAGTCATCCTGACGACAACCCGATTTTAATAGGGCTGCAACTTGACGAAGTACATAGTCCCCGACTAAATGCCCCCAGCGATCGTTGACTGCTTTGAAAAAATCAATGTCGATCATTAATAATGCGAGCGGTTGACGATGCTCTGGGTTGGATCTGAGCATATTGCTACTGCGCGCTTCAAGTCCGCGCCGGTTTAACAGCCCCGTTAGCGGGTCTTGAGATGCGATGTGTTCACTGTGTTGCCGAGCCTCGCGCTCCAAGGAATTTTGCTCGCGCAGGGTTTTATTTTCATTGCGTGTTCTTTCTGCCTCTAATTTAGCCTCCATAATGTGGAGGCGTTGTGGGGAGGCTTGCCGCAAAATCAAATAGTGGTGCTCATAACCTTGCTGGTGAAATTTAAGCGCGTTTTCAAAATCGCCTTTTTGCTCCAGTGCTTTTGATAAGCCCAATTCAACTAAATACACCAAATGCGCTGCATTCATTGTTTGTGCAATGTTCAGGCTTGTGCGGAACAATTGTATCGCTGTGTCGATTTGGGCTTCTTCCAGCGCCAGCAGCCCCAAATTGTATAAATTATGCGCCTCACCCCAATTATTCTGGTGTCGTTGATTGAGCCCTCTGGCTCGCTCTAAGTAGGAGTGGGCCAAGGGGAAATCGCGCTCGGCCAGAGCTACACGGCCTAAGGTTCCCATTGCTGCGGCTTGATATTCGAGGTTTTTAGCCTGCTGGGCGTAAACCAGTGCTTGTTTGAGTGTTTTCTTGGCATTGTCAATTTGCTGCAATTCAAATTGATCGACGCCAATATTGATTTCGATGGCGGCCAAAATGGCGGGGTCTTGGCATTGGTAAGCGTAATCGCGCGCTTTAGTATGATGATTGAGTGCATGATAAAAATCATCGTGTGCAAAATAGAGTTGCCCCAGACCAATTTGACCCAGAATGTAGGTGTCTTGGGCATCAATTTCGAGTGCCGCATCAAGGCACTGAAACCAGGCATCTAGCGCATTATCATAGTCGCCCGTGGTATAGCAGGCGCGGGCTATTTCTTGTAGACAGTCGGGAATGAGCGTTTTGAATTGATGCAGGTTGGCCATGTAGAGGGCATGCCGCATCAAAGGGAGGCCTTCTTCGGTATTGCCTTGCAGGCTGATAATACTGCCTTGCAAGAAGATCGATTCGGTAAAGCCCAGATCGTAGCCTAGCTCGATCGCATGGACCGCCGCTTGTTGGGCGCAAGCCAAAGCTTCGCTAGCATGTTCTCGCAATAATGTTCTGGCGCGTAAATTTAGATTGCTAATGTCTTGTACTGTGCTCATGCTGGGCTTTATGATTTTTCGGGCGTGTTATAACAACTCTAGCCGTAATTCCATTGTTTCAAGGTCATTGTCTAGGGTGTTTTCGAGCAATTGCTTGCGCAAGGTGTGGTGCAAAGCGAGATGGCTTTCGGCCATTTCTGGCTCATTTTGGTGCTGATAAACTTCGGAGAGGGCTTGATGAATATGGTATTGCATATGAATGGCGCCCAAACTGCAGGCTTTATTCAATGCTTCTAGCAGTTGCTCCCGCGCCAGTTCAATATGATGGCTCGCCAAATAAACCTTACCCAAAGTAACCAAGCAACTGGCTTCGCCCCATTGATTAATGTGCATGCGATTGATTTTGAGTGCCACCATCAAGCTCATGCGCGCTTTTTCATATTCGCCATTTAAGAGTTGGATTTGGCCAATCAATGCATATATTTCGGCTTCATTGCGGTAATTATTATCGGCTTTCACTAAGGGGAGCGCGCCTTTGAGCACAACATGCGCTTCGGCCAATTTATCGCAGCTAATTAGATCGACCCCGATATTGATCAAAATCGCGGCTTGTAGATGGTAGTCATCCGAGCTGGCTGCAAGCTCTTCGGCACGGCGATGATGGGCAAGGGCGCTTTCAAAGTGATCATGTGCATAAAATAATTGCCCAAGCCCGATGTGCGCTTTGATGCGTGTCTCTAGGATAATGGCGCAATCGGGCAAAGTCAGGCAGCGCTGCCAGTGATCATTCGCCTTGCCATATTCACCCATCGTGTAATAAGTGCGGGCCAGTATTTGGAGGTACTCGCCTTCTTGTTGCCCGATCGTATTGTTTTCGGTGAGCGCACTGATTTCCTGCAGGTAGGAAAGGACTTCTTTGTAATGGCCAAAATCGTAGACGCAGCTCGCGACCAGGCAGAGTGCATTGGCCTCTAGTTCGGCCAGACTCAGTGATTGAGCATGTTTGCGCACTTCGAGGGCAATGGCTAATGCCTCAGCACTTTGTGAGTTGATTAGCTTGTTGGCGCGAGCCAGTCGGCGGTGGAGTTCAGCCTCATTCATTGTGGCAGCGTCGATCAATGCATAAAGTGCAAGAATACCACCGCGATTGTCATTTCACCGCAATGTGTTATGCCGCTGTGATCAAAATGGCACGGCAATCTTCTGGCGTTAAATCGAGGTTTTCGCCCAGTTTCAGCCGATTGTGACGGATCAATTGCGTGGCGACGCCATCGGCTGCTGCTTGTGGGTCAATGTCGTACAAACTCAAGCTAGTAGCTAAGCCCATTTGCCTGAAAAAGGCCTCAGTCGCCTCGATCGCGGCATAGGCTACATCTTGATCGTTTCCTTCTAAGCCCCAGACCCGGCGCCCGTATTGGGTCAGTTTGGCGGCTTTGCTGGCAAAGCGGTAGCGCCACAGTGCAGGCAGCACTATCGCCAGTGTGCGTGCATGATCCAGACCAAACAACATGGTGAGCTCATGCCCCATGGCATGGCTTGCCCAATCCTGTGGCTGACCAAGCCCCACCATGCCGTATAAAGCCTGATTGGCCGCCCACATTAAATTGGCGCGAGCGGCATAGTTTTCCGGTTCCGCCAGTGTGATCGGCCCAATTTCAATCAAGGTTTGCAAAATGCCTTCGGCTAATCGATCCTGTACACGCGCTTCATTGGGGTAAGTGAGGTATTGCTCGATCGTGTGGACAAAGGCATCGACGACACCATTCCCCACTTGACGCGCTGGCAGCGAATAGGTCAGGGTCGGGTCCAGAATGGCCAGTTTTGGAAACACCAGCGGGTTCTTAAATGACAGCTTGTCTTGGGTTTCGCGACGCGAAATGACCGACGCAAAATTGCTTTCTGAGCCTGTCGCTGGCAGGGTTAAAACGGCGGCCAGTGGCAGGGCAGACTTAAGCGGGACTCGATTGCCGATAATGAGCCAGCAATCGCCTTGGTGTGGTACTGCCGCCGCGACAAATTTAGCGCCATCAATCACCGAGCCGCCGCCCACTGCAACGATGTAGTCGAGTTGTTCGCTGCGCGCAAATTCAACCGCTTGCATCAGTGTTTCATATTCAGGATTGGGCTCAATGCCGGAAAATTCGCGCCAATGGTGCTGGCTGAGCGCGGCGCTAATTTGCGCGTAGGCGCCGTTGCGTTTAATGCTGCCACCACCATACAGCAGCAAGACTCTGGCTTGAGCTGGAATCAAGCTGGCTAGTTTAGCAATCTGGCCAGCGCCAAATTCGATTTGACATGGATTGTGAAAACTAAATGCATGCATAGCGGAACCTGCGAGCAAGTGGGCGAAATAGGTATTCTAGATGATGGGGTATGTGCTTGAGCTTTATTTCTGACTTAGCTTTGATGTAAATACTAGGGGAATGTATTTTCGAGCTGAGTTTCGAGTTGTTGCAGACGCTCAAATATTTCGGCTGAACCGAGTCGATTGAAATGTTCCTGATACAGTCGGTGATGTTTTTCAGCCATCAGGTGGTCATTAATCTGATCGTAGGCGCGAGCCAATACCGCGTGTACCACATGAATTTTGCTGGCGCACTCATATTTATGGGCTAATTCGAGCGCCGCTTCGAAGCTCTCTACCGCCGCATGATATTGCTGCTCAGCTTGTTGAATTTTGCCGGTTACAATTTTCCAGCTAATTTCACCCCAAGCCCAGTAGCGCACCATGCTGTGCCCCCGCTCTAATAATTGGGTGACTTCCTCGATGCGATCTTGCTCGAGCAAAATCAGCGTGCGATAACTTAATGCCTCGCCTAAATATTCAAAATGTGCGATTTCTTTGGCTAATGTTTCAGCTTCGGTGATGTAGGCGAGGGCTTGCTCATGCTGACCCAATTCACACAAGTCAGCGACCAAATTGATGAGCAGGCGCACATACAGCTCAGTGGGTATTTCATCGTTCACCCATTTCAGCGCGCTTAAATGATGGCGCAGTGCATCGCTGTGCATATGAAAGGCAAAATACAATTGACCCAGTGCAATATACGTATTGATGCGCGTTGCGGCAGAAAACCCTTTGTTTTCAAGGTTTAGGCAATCGCTCCAATAATCAATCGCGGTGGCAAAGTCCCCAGTCGTGTAATGCGCGATACCAATGTAATACAGCAATTGTCCGCGTTCGGCTTCTAAGTTTTCCGTCTCGGCGATCACTAGGATGCGATGCATAATTTCCAGCGCTTCATGGTAGCGGCCATAAGCGGTGATCATTTCGACCTGATGGTAGATCACTAAGACCTGAAACGCGGGGTCTAGGTCGGGCGTGATTAAATCCACGGCTTCATTGGCAAGCTGAAGTGATTTAATCGGGTCGACATAAATCAATTGCTTGCTTTGATCATAAAGCGCACGGATTTGAGACTGGTTTGAGCTCATAGGGGCAACTAATCGGGGATATGCAAAGATAACGCTTTCTGGATATTGCTTCAATGGATATTTCTACAAACTGACGAGCAGTTGTATGCGATCCAAGTGCGGCGCAAAAAAACACCCCAGCTGCGCTGGGGTGTTGATTGCTTTGGAATCCAAAATTAGGGATTCAAAATAGGCCGCTTATGGCAACGCTTTGAGTGACGCTGCTGCTGGTTTAGAGAAATTGTAGCCGTCTTTCTTATCCCAGTTAATCGACCAAGTCATCACTCCGCGATAATCAGGGTAGGCTTGTTTTGGTTTCACCATGCCGCAACCAACGAGCTTGGTCAGGCAAGTGAGGGTGTCGTTGACGACTTGACTGGTCACAAAGCCAGTATTGGCTGAGCTACGGCCGCTTGGTACGCCAAATGCAACTTGATCTGGGCGCAGGCCTTTGAATTCCCAACCCGTGCCGCCGACAGTTTTGAAGCCCTCGATCAGCATCAGCGAGCCGCCCACCAAACCATCAACAGTGCCTTCATTCAGTGCGCCGTTGGAGTAAGGCGTCCACAAGCCGCCATTGTTGTAGTACTGAACGTGGATGATGTTCAGATCATCACGCAGCCCATCAATAATGGGCAGGTAAGCGCCCCAAATGCCCGAGTAGGCGACATAGCCACCTTGAACATAGGGATGCTCAGGTGCCATCGACAGGTAGAAGCTTGGGCCCACTTTGGCTTTAAGCTGTTTCACCGCATCGATCAAATTATTGATGATGGGTGAGCCCAGATTGACGCCCGCGCCACTCTCCAGATCCAGATCGATACCGTCAAAGCCATATTTGGTAATGATGGCGTACAAGCTGTTGACAAAGTTGGCGACGTTTTCTTTGGTCGAAAGCGTCATGCGACCTTCTTGACCACCCAGCGACAAGACGACTTTTTTGCCCTGTGCACGTTTGGCCGCAACGTCAGCAATAAATTCAGCTTCTGTGCCTGCATTTTTGTCGAGGTTAAATGCAACTGCACCATTGCCTGCGTCATCTGCAAACGAAATCATGATGACATCCCATTCCGGCGCAACATCGCGGATGCGATAGGTGTCGCCTGATGGATTGGTGAAGTTATGCCAGTAACCGATCAGCGCGTGTTTTGGCAGACCGTTTGGATTTGGGGTTGGTGTTGGGCCTGCTGGGGTAACGACAGGCGTCACAACAGGAGTCACAACAGGCGTTACAACAGGCGTTACAACAGGCGTGCGAATTGGCGCGCAAGTTGTTTGCACTGTTGCCATGCCTGGTGCTGAAGTTGGGCAGATAAATGGTGCTGTTGGCGTTGGGCTTGGAGAGATGCTCGGTGTTGGTGTGATAATTGGTGTCGGTGTTATGGTCGGAATTAATTTCCAAACATCGCTCGCACCCGGTACTTCGCCTTGAGTCCACCATTTGGCTTCGTAAGTCGCACCATTGTAGGTCACGCGTTGACCACCGGTGTACACCGCTGCTTTATCCCAAGTGCCGCTGCCCGCTACTGGGGTAACGATAGGTTTGGCTGTTGGCGTCACAATCGGAGCGACCGTTGGAGCCGTCGTTGCAGCTGCGGTTGGGCTTGGGGTCGTGTTGCTTGTACCGGTTTCTTTCCACAGCGTTGGCGTTGATGCTGGATTCCAGCCTGCGCCAACGTAAGCGGTGTGAGTAACGAGTGCGGTATAGGTTTTACCGTTGTAATCAACGCTCACACCTGCGGTGTAGCTATTGCCTTCTTGCCATGTTGCAGCTTGTACGCCCGCAGCCATTAAGAGGCCGACTAATAGCGCAGCAAAATGCGTACGGCGTGATGATTGACGCTGTTTCATTTTTTCGCTCCATCCTTTGTTTATATTTGCGGCGGCAGTTTAGACCGCCGCATCGCCCTGATTTTGTATTCAGGTCACTCGGAATAGTAATAGATGGCCCTAATGCTGACAATGAATGCCAAGTGCCTGTGTGACTCGGCTAATTATTTATGTTGTTTGTTGGAAGTGTTGTGTACTTTTTGGGCTGGAATGTATCGGGGTATTGCCATGCACCTATTGTCCAATTTGGTTTTGGATGAAATACCATGATGGGTATATTGAGGGCGTAAAAAAGGGCAGCCTCGCTGCCCTTTTTGTAGGTGTGATCTGGATTACTTATACTTTCTTGCTTTCAATGGCGAGTCGAATCTCGTCCATATGATGTTCCAGATAATGAATACTTGTACCACCTTTGCCAAATGCCTTATCGAGCAAGAGTTGCTGGTGCAAGGGGATGTTGGTCTTGATACCTTCAACCACCATTTCCGATAAGGCAATTCGCATCCGAGCCATCGCCTGCTCGCGAGTATCACCATAAGTGATGATTTTACCGATCATGCTGTCGTAGGTTGGCGGAATGGTGTAGCCCTGATACACATGCGAATCTACCCGCACGCCTGGACCACCTGGCATGTGCCAAGTTGTCACCTTGCCTGGACTCGGAATAAATTTAACCGCATCTTCGGCATTAATCCGGCATTCAAATGAATGGCCTTTGAGTTTGACATCGTCTTGCGTGTAGCGCAGTGGCAAGCCTGCTGCAACGCGGATCTGTTCTTGCACGATGTCGATGCCAGTGATCATTTCGGTCACTGGGTGCTCAACCTGAACGCGGGTGTTCATTTCAATGAAATAGAACTCGCCATTTTCGTACAGGAACTCAAACGTTCCCGCGCCACGGTAACCGATCAATTGGCAGGCTGCTACGCAAGCTTCGCCAATTTTTTTGCGCTGTTCAGCCGTGACACCGGGTGCAGGGGCTTCTTCGATCACTTTCTGGTGACGACGTTGCATCGAGCAATCGCGTTCACCTAAATAGATCGCGTTACCGTGCTGGTCAGCCAAAATTTGGATTTCAATATGACGTGGCGTCTGCAGGAATTTTTCCATGTAAACCATGGGATTGCCAAAGAATGAATTGGCTTCTTGCTTCGTCAGCGCCACAGAGGAGAGCAGATCTTCTTCGGCATGAACGACGCGCATACCACGACCGCCACCGCCGCCAGCGGCTTTGATGATCACGGGATAGCCCACTTCACGACCGAGTTTTAAGATTTCTTCTTCATCATCAGGCAGGGCGCCGTCAGAGCCAGGTACACACGGTACGCCAGCTTTTTTCATGGCGTCTTTAGCGGCAACCTTGTCGCCCATAATGCGGATCGATTCGGGTTTTGGGCCGATAAATACAAAGCCAGATTCTTCAACGCGTTGCGCAAAATCAGCATTTTCAGACAAAAAGCCATAACCCGGGTGGATCGCTTGCGCTTCGGTCACTTCTGCTGCGGCAATCAGTGCGGGTACATTTAAGTAGCTTAATGCTGAAGGATTTGGGCCGATGCAGACTGATTCATCGGCTAATTTAACGTATTTGGCTTCACGGTCGATTTCGGAGTGAACCACGACGGTTTTGATACCCATTTCACGGCAGGCGCGCAAAATGCGTAAGGCAATTTCGCCTCGATTGGCGATGAGTACTTTATCAAACATATACAAACTCCGTGGGGAGTGAGGTTTAGGTGTGAGGCAGGGGTTTCACCGCCAAGCTCACACCTCACGCTGCACAGAATTAGCCAATAATAAACATCGGTTCGCCGTATTCAACAGGCTGACCGTTTTCAACCAAGATCGCTTTGATCACGCCAGAATGTTCGGCTTCAATTTCATTGAGCAATTTCATGGCTTCGATAATGCACAGCGTGTCACCTGCGTTGACGGTTTGACCCACTTCAACAAATGATTTTGCGCCTGGGCTGGCCGAGCGATAGAAAGTACCCACCATCGGTGATTTTTGCGTTTGGCCATCAACCACTGGAGCGGCGGCCGCAACTGGCGCTGCCGCAGGAGCTACTGCAGCTGGCGCAGGCGCAGCGGCAGGAATGTGATATTGCATAGGTGCTTGCATGAAGCCTTGATTGGCTACGCTGCGAGTAATGCGAACTTTTTCTTCACCCTCGGTGACTTCAAGTTCAGCGATGCCGGACTCTTCTACCAAGTCGATGAGTTTTTTAAGTTTACGCAGATCCATTTATGCAATCCTCTCTGTTAAAGTTGGAATGACTAAGCTCTTTGCGAGCTATCGTTGTTATGAGTTTATTGGGCTTTTAGCTTATTAATCGCGAAATTAAGCGCATATTCATAGCCTTGCGCACCCAAGCCACAAATCACGCCAGTGGCGAGATCGGAGAAATAGGAGTGATGCCGAAACGCCTCACGGGCGTGAACATTCGACAAATGTACTTCGACAAACGGGATTTTTACGCCAGCAAGTGCATCACGTAACGCAACGCTGGTATGAGTAAATGCAGCCGGATTGATCACGATATACGCAATCTGTTCTTGGTAGGCCGCATGAATGCGTTCAATCAGTTCATATTCGCGGTTCGATTGAAAAGTAATGACTTCAACCTGTTGGGCTGCGCCTTGAGCGATCAAATTCTGATTGATTGCATCAAGCGTCGTATTGCCATAGTGCTGCGGCTCGCGCAGCCCTAGCAAGTTCAAATTGGGGCCGTGCAGAACCAGGATTTTGTCGTTGAACGACATAAAGCAATCCTTGTATTCCCTGTGAATCGTCGGAGTTTGCCGCAACTTCGGCGAACTTGTCCAGAAAAAGCACAGAAAATATTTTTATTTCTACCGGCTTACAAGCGGAACTTTTCTTGAAATAATTTGTTACATCAGTATTGGCGCGGGTTACATGGGCGTTTGCTGATATAATTTGCGAAATTTTATGCTTGCCTTACAAGAGTCGTGTTGCGATGTTGATTTCTGATTTTGACTACCATTTGCCTGAACACCTGATTGCCCAGTTTCCGCCTGCAGTGCGGGGAACAAGCCGATTATTGCATGTAAATGGCGCGCAACTGGCCGATCATCACTTTACTGAATTACCGCAATTATTACGCGCGGGTGATGTTTTAGTGTTTAACGACACCAAGGTGATTAAAGCGCGTTTATTCGGTGAAAAGGCCAGTGGCGGCAAAATTGAAGCATTGATTGAACGCGTTCTCGATCAGCATCAAGCCTTGGCGCATATTAAAGCCTCTAAAGCCCCCAAACCTGGTTCGATCTTGCATTTTCAGGGTGGCTTTTGCGCAGAGATGACTGCACGGCAAGGCGATTTATTTAAGCTTGATTTTTCTGCTGCTCATCCAGATTTGACCGTGCTCGATATTTTGGAGCAATCTGGCCTCTTACCCCTGCCGCCTTATATTACGCATGTACCCGATGATGAAGATGCAAAGCGGTATCAAACGGTGTATGCCCGTGATCCGGGGGCGGTTGCTGCGCCAACAGCAGGGCTGCATTTTACCGACGAGTTATTAATACAGTTGCAGCAGATGGGGGTCAAAACTCATTTTCTGACCTTGCATGTGGGAGCGGGCACATTTATGCCCGTGCGCGTCGATGATATTGCCGAGCATGTGATGCACCATGAACGTTATCGTATTCCGGTTGAAACGCAGGAAGCCGTGAAAGCGGCTAAAGCGCAGGGGCATCGCGTGATTGCAGTGGGTACGACTTCGATGCGAGCGTTGGAAGCCTCTTCGCAAAATGGCTTTTTGGCTGAGCCAGAAGGCGATACCGATATTTTTATTACCCCAGGCTATGAATTTAAGGTTGTGGATCGGTTAGTGACTAATTTTCACCTCCCTAAATCAACCCTGTTGATGCTGGTCGCCGCCTTTGCTGGGCAGGAAAATATGCGTGCTGCATATGAATATGCAGTTCGTAATGAATATCGCTTTTTTAGCTATGGCGACTCAATGTTGCTTGAGCCGAAAGTGATGCGCTAGGGGACGCGCTAAGGTATTGCACGCCAGCGGGCGAAGATTTTTTTATCTTCGCCTTTTTTTTGTAGTTCGCTTAAACCTTGATCCAATGATTTGGCCCACTGCTTAGCTTGTGCTGACTTTGGGTTGAAGGCGACATACAAAGGCAATTGATCCACTTCCCCCCAATCCACAATCTCTGCTCGCTCACTTGGACTGATTTGCCGACTTAAGGTCTCTAATGTCCCCTCCGACAGTAGCATGAAGTCGATTTTTCCTGCGGCCAATTGCCTGAAGTTGGCCAGCTCGCTATTGGATTCGATTTTAATTAATCCGTGCTGCTTGAGTAATTCATCGGGGTACTCATAGCCCGTGGTAATCCCAAACCTTTTCCCCGCTACCGCGCTGTAATCGGCAGGTTCAGGCTCAATGTGTTTATTGGCAATTAAATGTAGTTTCATCACCATGAATGGCAGTTGTGGCCAAAGAAACTGAGGTGCGCGTTCAGCATTTTTTGCAATATCCAGTACTGCATCATATTGCCCTGCGAGGGTCAGTTTCAGGCAGCGGTTGTAGCTACCGCTTTCAAATTGGGTATCAATGTGCTGAGAAGCCAGCGCAGCCTGGATGAGCTCTACCGATGCGCCAGTGGGTTTGTTTTTATGCGAAAAAGAAAAGGGTTGCCACTCATTTTCTGCGCAAATGCGGATCAGCTCATTGGCATAGCAGCCTAGCGAGCTCGCGGCGAGTAGTAGGGGTAAGATGATCCGCATTCCCTTTATCCTTAAATCCCTGAATATTGCAGGGGTATTTCATTTAGCAGCATAGAATAAGAAAGTTACGGATTCCTAATATTTTGTTTTTATTGCGCAATATTCAACTTGCCAGAGTAGGGCTGCGCCGTTAATCTTGCCGCCTCGCGCTGGACTGTGTATCTGGCTGCTATTTTCAGGAAATCTCATGCAATTCGAACTTAAAACGACCAGTGCCGGTGCTCGCCGTGGCACTTTGACGCTAAATCACGGCATCGTGCAAACCCCCGTGTTTATGCCCGTCGGCACCTACGGCACGGTCAAGGCGATGACGCCTCGTGATCTGAACGACATTAAAGCGCAGATTATTCTCGGTAATACTTTTCATTTGTGGCTGCGCCCGGGTTTGGAAGTAATCGAGCAATTTGGCGGCTTGCATCAATTTATGGGCTGGGATAAGCCCATGTTGACTGACTCAGGTGGTTTCCAAGTGTTTAGCTTGGGCGCAATGCGCAAAATCACCGAAGAAGGTGTCAAATTTCAAAGCCCAATCAATGGCGATAAATTGTTTTTGACGCCTGAAGAATCAATGCGTATTCAAAAAGTGCTCAATTCCGACGTCGTGATGATTTTTGACGAATGCACGCCGTATCCAGCCGACCATAAAACCGCCGCTGAATCGATGCGCCTGAGCTTGCGTTGGGCAAAACGTTCGAAAGATGAATTTACCAAGCTAGAAAATCCGAACGCCTTGTTTGGGATTGTGCAAGGCGGTATGCACGAAGACTTGCGCAATGAATCTTTGGCAGGTTTGAACGAACTCGATTTTCACGGTATGGCGATTGGCGGTTTGTCAGTGGGCGAGCCCAAAGAAGAAATGGAGCGCATTCTGGCGCATACCGCGCCGCAATTGCCGGTGAATAAGCCGCGCTATTTGATGGGCGTTGGTACGCCGGAAGACTTGGTCTACGGTGTATCGCAAGGCATCGATATGTTTGACTGCGTCATGCCAACGCGCAATGCGCGCAATGGCATGCTGTTTACGCGGTATGGCAATGTCAAAATCAAAAATGCGCATTACAAAAAAGACACTCGCCCGCTTGATGAAAGCTGCGATTGCTACGCATGCCGCAACTTTAGCCGCGCCTATCTGCACCATTTATTCCGCAGCCAGGAGATTCTGAGCTCGCAACTCAATACGATTCATAACCTGCATTACTATCAGGTGTTGATGCAAGAAATGCGCGATGCGATTGAAGCTGATCAATTCCCGCAATTCGTAGCCAAATTCAATGCCGATCGTGCGCGTGGCGTGGATTGATTTGAGCTTTGTTTGAATAAAAACAGCGACCAATGGTCGCTGTTTTGTTTTGTATTCAACTTTTGATTAGCCACCCGCTAATTTCACTTTCCAGCGGTCTTGTAGTTTTTTTGCGATTAACTCCCGATGGTCGCCCTGTATTTCGATAGCCCCATCTTTAACAGTTCCCCCTGTACCACAGAGCGCCTTTAGCTCTTTAGCCAACTGAGCCAGTTCCATTGCTTCAATCGGTACACCCGCAACTACGGTCACCGCTTTGCCATTGCGGCCTTTGGTTTCGCGAGTAATTCGCACAATGCCATCGCCACGCGGTAGCGCCGTGGCCATTTTGCATTGGCATTGACTCATCGCTTGCTGGCAAGTGGGGCACATTCGCCCATGTTCGGTGGAGTAAACCAGCCCACCTTGATTTGATTTTTTCACTGATAAACTCATTCAATTACGCTATGTTCAGGCAGTGTAACGAGAAAATATCCAAAATGCCCATCGTTGAATTTATCCAGCCACACTGTGAGCCGATCTTAGTCGAAGTAGCCGCAGGCACGTTCTTGATCGATGTGGTTCGCCCTTTGGTGCGTGAAGGGCGTCTGGCGATGGCATGGCGTTGCGGGCAGGGTACGTGCGGGGCGTGTCAGGTGTACTGCGAACACGCACAAAGCGGGCGCTGGATCACCATTAGCAGCAAGGAGCGCAATGTCTTAATCCGCCATGCCGCCCAGCCGCTCAATATGACCTTAGATCTCTGCGATACGCCCAGACAAGTGCGGTTGGCCTGCCATTTGCTGATTGAATACGATTGCCAGATTCGCGTTAAAACCTAAGTCAGATTGAAAATTCCGGGCAGCTGAGATCAGGGGGCTGCTGTACGGTACGACCTTGTT
This sequence comes from Chitinibacter bivalviorum, assembly GCF_013403565.1. Lineage (NCBI taxonomy): Bacteria > Pseudomonadati > Pseudomonadota > Betaproteobacteria > Neisseriales > Chitinibacteraceae > Chitinibacter > Chitinibacter bivalviorum. The sequence continues at coordinate 410,605 of NZ_CP058627.1, forward strand.
TCATTTGATACATCCGACCATCTGCAATGCGAACCAGCTCATGGCAATGCGGGCTATCGTGCGGAAAACTGGCGTAACCAATACTGGCCGAGATCGATATCTGTTTACCATGCCACACGATAGCTTGCTGCATTTTTGCTTCGATTTGCATGCATAAGCTTTGATAGCGAGTCTCTTCACTCAGCCCAAAAATGAGCATGGCAAATTCATCACCGCCCCAGCGGGCCACTAAATCTTGACTGCGTACGCACTGTCTTAACCGTGTGCCTATTTCTTTCAAAATAGCATCACCTGCTAAGTGGCCATATTGATCGTTGATTGGCTTAAAGCCGTTGAGATCAAGATAAATCAGCGTAAAGGGCTCGTTTCTTTGGGCTGCTTGCGCCATGCGGCGGTCAAAACTTTGCCGATTGGAGCAATGAGTGAGGGCATCACACGTTGCCCAACGCGTGAGCAGTATGCGATGGCGTCGCGCTTCCAGGCTACGTAGCCGTTCACTGTGTTGCCAACGAAGCGCGAGCATCATCACGCCGCCCAGTAATATGGCTAGCGCCAACGGAATCGGGCCTTGCCAGCTACTCCAGCCCAATTGCTGTTCGGTGACTAGCTCAAAAGGTTGTGAGTCCGATGGAATACGCGAGCGTAGAGTGATTTTGGGAAACAGCAGTGTATCAAGCCGGTTCAGTGTCACATTTTTTACTTCAAATAACGCTTGATGTGGGGCGGAGGCATGCTGCATGCGCACTAGCCAACCCTCAGGCAATTCAGCCAGATTGGGCTGTAGTGAGCTGGCTTTAATGACGAGCCCGACATAGCTGGGCCAACTATTGTCGCTATGATTGATGTAATACGTTGGTAGCGTCATGCCATAAGCAATATCGCCTTCGATAAGACGAAATGGAGGCGTGCTGTAGGGGCGAGCATTGCCACCTGATTTTTCGCGGTTGGAGCGTAAAAAGTTGACGGCATCGATATCCAATCCCAATACATTGAGTGCGCTGGGAGGAAGCGGCTCCATAAAGGTGATCGGATAGTGAAAATCACGATATTTCAAGGGCAGATTACTGCGTTTACCATCGTAATCAAAGTCGTGAACCTGAAAATTGGGGTTGATACTACTGCGTATTTTTACTTCAAGATCATTGATTTGATCGTGCGGCACCCGCTGCATGATTTGCAGGCAATAGACATGTGGATTGCGTTTGATCAGCAGACGAGCGAAATCGCGCGTAGCCTCTTCGCTGGTATCGACCACTTGCGATTGAAATGCGGCAAAACTTTCGAGTGTGGTATCTGCTTCGGCTTGCAGGCGCGCTATTTTTTCACTGATTTCGTGATGTTCTTGCGCATGGGTAATGCGCTGGTCTTGCCACCAATACAAGGTGTAGAGGCTATACACACCAAGCGCTAAAGTGAGGCAGTAGCCGATGATTTTCAGGCGCTTTATTCGGTGCGGGGACATGGTGATGCGCGTTCCAAGGTTATCTTTCTTTCAATGTAACCTAACAAATGTTTATTTAGAAGTATTTGCTAATTTCATCGCCGCTCTAATGGTGGACAAGTGTCAGTTAGAGCGCCGTGAAATCGTGCATAGGCAAAGCCGTTGAGCCGCTTTAAGATGTGGAATCGTGAGCCCAGGTGGCGAGATTGAAGATGAATATTGAACGTGCACAACAAATCTACCGCGACTGGAATAGCCCGCTGCTGAGGCAGTTTTTCTGGTACTTGATTATTCCGGCCACCGTAGAAGTGCAGCGACACGATCCGGTGCATTTTAATTACGGCCCGCCCAATCGCCTGCCTTTTCGTTATCGCTATTTGTTTCAACTGCTCGCGACGATGGCCATGTTAGTGGGCTTGGCCTCGTTGAACCCCATGCTGGCTTGGCAAGGGATGTGGGCGTTAAAGCTGTATCTGATTTACGCAAGTGTGGTGAACGGCGTGTGGGTCCTGGCGTATTGGTCGATGAAAATGCCACGCTCTGTTGCGCCAAAAGAACGTGGCTAATTTGAGAGTCAAATGGGTATAGCGCTGCAAATATTATTGGCCAATGATTTTAGCTGTATACCCATGCATAATGATTAAACCCCGTACTGTTTAAACCAAGCCAGCATGGTTTTCCAGCCGTCCTGCGCCGCAGCGGCGTGATAACTTGGGCGGTAGTCGGCATTAAAACCATGCGCGGCGTCTTCATACACCATTAAATTAAACGGCTGGCGCTGGCGTTTTAAGGCCGCGAGCATTTGTGCTACGGATTCTTGGCTAATGCCTTGGTCTTTCCCGCCGTATAAACCCAAGACTGGTGATTTGAGTTGCGATGCAATATCAATTGGGTTGCGTGGGAAATTGGCGTTGGTGTCGCCGGTGAGGCGGCCATACCAAGCTGCGCTGGCTTTGACATTGGGGTTGTGCGCGGCGTACAGCCACGTAATTCGGCCGCCCCAGCAAAAGCCCGTTACCGCCAAACGTTGTTGGTCGCCGCCATGTGCAGCAGCCCATTGGGCGGTCGCGTCCAGATCGCTCATCACTTGCGCATCGGGTACTTTCATGACCAATTCTTTGATCAGCGTGTTGATGTCACTTATTTGGCGTGGATCGCCTTGGCGGTAGTACAGCTCAGGCGCAATCGCCAAATAGCCCTGTTTGGCTAAGCGACGGCAGATATCCTGAATATGTTCATGTACGCCAAAGATTTCCTGGATCACGATGACCGTCGGCAATGCCCCACTGGCATTCGCGGGCTTGGCGAGATACGCGGGCATCTCGCCAATGCGGATCGATTCGGTCGTTAGCCCTGTGCTATCGGTTTGAATGGTTGAGGCGGCAACAGGCTGGACGGCCAGCGCAAAGCCGGTGAGCAGGGTGGTTTTAAGAAAATCGCGACGGCTGGGCTGATTCATGCTGGCTTCCTTGATGATTAGGCGGGGCGCTTCAATACGATAGCAAATGGTGCGCGACTTGCGGATGAAATATGCGCTTAGCCCTTATTTTATTCACCTGCATGCGCAGTATTGCGATTTGGTAAGCAGAAACAATGTGTTAAGGTGCATTCCTTCACGCACAATCAATCCCATTTGGTATGTCACGTTTCCACCGCTCGACCCTAAACCGCGCCCAATGCATCGGCGCTCTGCTGTTTTGTGTGCTGTTGCCCAGCAGTTGGGGCGCAAAAATCGCGCTCGATGTCGGTCACAACCTGACCGCGACGGGCACAACCAGCGCTTTTGGCGAAACCGAGTTTAGCTACAATTTGGCCATTGTTGAGGTGGTCGCCAAGCGGCTGCGCGAAGCGGGGCATCAAGTCACGGTGATCGGCGCGGATGGGCAAATGCTGGATCTGAAGCCGCGCGCGAATGCGGCGATTGGGCATGATTTATTTATTTCATTTCATCATGATTCAGCGCGGGAAGAATACCTCGACGAATGGATTTGGAAAGATCAGCCGTATAAAATCACCCGCCAATTCCAAGGCTATTCGCTATTTGTATTTAGCGCTGATCCGCAATATGCCAATACCACCACGGCCATGTCGCCCAGCAACCCGCTGGCTGGCGTGGGGGCGCAATGGAAAACCAGCCTGGCCTGTGCCAGCCGATTAGGCAATGAATTACTCAAAGCGGGGCTGAAGCCCACGCTACATCATGCCCACGGTGTGGCGGGAGAAAATCGCGTCGTATTGGATGAATCGCGCGGGATTTACGAAGCCAATTTTGCGGTGCTGCGCCACAACAGTGTGCCCGCTATTTTGTTTGAGGGTGGGGTGCTGCCCAATCCGGAAGAAGCATTGCGGCTGAAAGAGCCTGCTCATCGCGCTAAAGTCGCTAACGCGGTACTCAAAAGTCTGGATTGTTTGCCACCTGTGGCAGTGTTATCCAAAAAATAATCCTATCTATGGGTATCTGTTTCTAGGTCAATTATGTATTGGTCTTGATTAAGATACCCTATTGATTTACGTTCATCTTAATTTGAGAATTCATGTCAGAACGTCGTTATCCGCCCAAAAAAGAAGACATCGCCTTATTTCCGCCCTTTGCCGGATTGGGGCTGTCGGCCATAACCGTGCCGATGAATGAAAGCGATTGCGCAGCTGCGCTCGCCGATTTATCGCGCCAGCCCTATCTGGGATTTGATTCCGAATCGCGCCCGATCTTTCGCGTGGGTGAAATCTCGCGCGGGCCGCATGTGGTGCAACTCACGACGCTTAGTCGCGCGTATATTTTTCAGCTTCATCGCCCGGCTTGCCGTGAGGTGTTGCTCAATATTTTAGCGAACCCAAAGCTGGTCAAAGTGGGTTTTGGTCTGTCATCCGATCGCGCTGATTTAAAGCGCAATCTGGGCGTGACGCTCGATGGGGTGTTAGATCTGAATGTGATTTTTGCGCGCGAAGGCTATACCAGCACCCTGGGCGTCAAAGGCGCGGTAGCGGTAGTCTTGCAACAAAAATTTAGCAAATCCAAGCGCGTTACCACCTCAAACTGGGCCTGCGATCGATTGCAGGATAATCAGTTGCTGTACGCCGCGAACGACGCGTATGCGGCCTTGAAAGTCTTCGCCGCGCTTGATTTACCTGCCGAGCAATTGCCCATACATTACCTGCCAGTGCGGGCTGTGGTTTAAGCGCTGGCTGGGTTTTGCGGCAAGGTTTTGATCATTGGATTGTAGGGAATCCCATGCCAGCTTTGCGGCTCGTCGCTACGTACAAAACCTAGTGTTTCATAAAAGCGCACCGCATTATTCGACGCCGAGACGCTGAGCGTATCGATCTGCGTCTCGCCCGATATTGCAGCGATGCCCGCGGCCAAAAGGGCGCGCCCCAAGCCTTGTTTCTGCCTATCGGGCTCGACAAAAAGTTGGTGAATATAGCCTTCGGGCGAGATTGAGATAAAGCCTAGCAATTGCGCATCCTGCTTGGCCGCCAGATACACAAAGCCCTTGGCTTGCAAGGTTTGCGCGGCAGCTACGGTGTTTTCGCGCAGGAAAACAATTTGCGCTTCTTCGCCCATCTCTGGAAAGAAAAATTCACGGGCACAGCGGCTGAGTAATTCAATGGCCGCCAGCAAGTCGAGCTCAGTACACGGCGAAATAGCGTAAGGTACAGTCATAGCGGGTAGATCCGTCGCGGGCAAAACGAAAGTCTAACCCTGTGAGGTGCAAACCCAGAAGTACACAAGGGGAGGGGATTAAAAGCGAACTGAAAAACTCCAGCTTTTCAGTACTTTGCGCGCCAGTTCGTCGTCTTGTAATTGATTGAGCCAAGTCGCCGATTCATCGGGCATAAAGCGCAAGATTTCTTCGGTACACCAATTTCTTTGCGCGTCATCCATATAGCCCAAGCTGTGTTTGGGGCTGGCAAAATGGCGAACGGCGATCTCCGCGTCAGAGCAATCGCACGGTGCGCAGCTTTTCTTGGCGTGGCAAGTGAGGTTGAGGTGAGAGAAAGGCGTCGTCATGAACGCCATTTTGCAAGAGAGTGCGCTACGCTGAGTCGATCTTTGTCAATTTTTCACGTTTTTTCAGCACAGATATCAGCCAAAAAAAGAGCCGTGATCCAGATGGATCGCGGCTCTGTGCTCGTGCGTGGGTAGCGCGGGCGGCTAATTATGGCGCAGTATTGAGCGGTTCAAAAGCGCCATCGGCCTTGAGCATCGTTTTGATGCCGCGTATCGCCTGCCGAATACGTGGCTCGTTTTCGATCAATGCAAAGCGCACATAATCATCGCCATAGTCGCCAAAACCGACGCCCGGGGACACCGATACTTTGGCTTCTTTGAGTAGATGCTTGGCAAATTCGATTGAGCCCATCGCCCGATAATGCTCGGGGATTTTGGCCCAAATATACATCGACGCTTTGGGTTTATCGACCATCCAGCCCGCTTCGTGCAAGCCTTTCACCAGCGCATCACGCCGATTTTGGTATTGCAGCGCGATGTCGCTCACGCATTGCTGATCACCTTCAAGCGCGGCAATTGCCGCAATTTGCAAGGGCGTGAAGGTGCCGTAATCGTGGTAGCTTTTGATTCGCGCCAGCGCCGCAACGAGATCGGGGTTCCCGACCATAAAGCCAATGCGCCAGCCTGCCATATTGTAGCTTTTCGATAGCGTGAAAAATTCGACGGCGATGTCTTTGGCGCCTGGGACTTGCATAATCGATGGCGCTTTCCAGCCATCAAATACGATGTCGGCGTAGGCCAGATCGTGCACCACAAAAATATCGTGTTTTTTGGCCAGCGCGATCACGCGCTCGAAAAAATCCAGCTCGACGCACTGCGCCGTCGGGTTGGAAGGAAAACCCAGCACCATCATTTTTGGCTTGGGGTAGCTGCCGCGAATCGCGCTTTCCAGCTCGGCAAAAAAATCAATGCCGGGCACGAGCGGCACCGAGCGTATCTGTGCACCCGCGATCACCGCGCCATAAATATGAATCGGGTAGCTGGGGTCGGGCACCAGCACCGTATCGCCGCGATCGAGCGTGGCCAACATTAAATGCGCCAAACCTTCTTTCGAGCCTATGGTGACAATCGCTTCCGAATCGGGATTGATATCAACCTGATAGCGGTTTTTATACCAGTGGCTGATGGCGCGGCGCAGGCGTGGAATGCCTTTCGAGGCCGAATAGCCGTGCGTATCGGGGCGCTGGGCGGCTTCGACGAGTTTGGCCACAATATGTGGCGGCGTAGCGCCATCGGGGTTTCCCATGCTCATGTCGATAATGTCCTCGCCACGGCGGCGGGCGGCCATTTTCAGCTCGGCAGTAATATTGAAAACATAGGGGGGAAGGCGGTCGATACGCGCGAAACGGCGTCGACCCGAGGTAGATGTACCTGATGTAGACATGAGTAATCCTAAACGTAAGCGCCCGGAACCGTCCGAGCGACGCGGGCCAGCAGGATGAGGCGGCTGACCTTGAATGCATCTTAATTGAAAGGCATATCTTCGTCTATGGCTGCTCTATTTGCTGCTAACTCGGGACGATTTTTTTGCCAAGCCAAGTGAAGTTAGGCAAGCTGCCTGCTTCTTATCTCGATGTCTGAAGGAAAAACCATGATTACGCTTGAGCAAATGGAAGAGATGTTTGCCAGTATTCGCGAAAACACCGATTGGGATTTGGCGCAGCCCTTGGTTTGGGGCTATTTTTTCACCGATAAATCGGATGAAAAACTGGCCAGCGTGATCCCTTTGCTTGAAGCGCAAGGTTATCGCTTTGTTGATTTATTCATTCCGCAGCTCGATGAAGGCGTCGAGGAGTATTTGGTGCTGCATGTGGAAAAAGAAGAAATCCACACGCCGCAATCACTGTTTGAGCGCAACCAGCAGTTTTATGACTTCGTTAGCGAGCAGCAATTGCTGAGCTACGACGGGATGGATGTTGGCCCCTTGGGCGAATAAAAAGTCGGGCGTGATTGATGGTCTTGCTGGGTATGTCTTTCAAAGCTATTTGATATTTGGTTTTGAAAGATATACCCAATGATGTATGCGATTGCTTAGTTCGCCAAACCCAGCTCTTGCACTGTCAAATGCAGCCGCAGGTCAAATTCATATTGCAGATAGTTAGGCTCCATATGCTGGCAGAGCTGGTAAAACGCTTTGTTATGCTCTTTCTCTTTCAAATGCGCCAATTCATGCACGACGATCATTTTCAAAAACTCAGGCGGCGTGTTTTTGAATAAAGTCGCAATGCGAATTTCATTTTTACTTTTCAGCTTGCCACCTTGCACGCGAGAAATCTGCGTGTGCAGGCCGAGCGCGTGATTGATGACGCTGATTTTGCTGTCAAACCCGACCTTGGAAATCGCCGCTGTATTGCGAAAATAATCGGATTTAATCTCGCTCACATACTCGTACAGCGCCTTATCGGTTTGAATGCTATGGCGCTCGGGGTATTTCTTGGCGAGCATCGGCGCGAGCTGATTTTTTTCAATCAGGCTTTGCACTTGGGCGACCAATTGCGCAGGGTAATGCGCGATGTATTTAAGTGAATTCATTACTTGTCTAGCTGGGTTTTAAGTAGCAATAAATCCTGCCAAGCCTTGGCTTTATCGGGCATATTGCGCAGTAAATACGCGGGGTGATAGCTCACCACCACTGGAGTCTGGCGATAGTGATGGATTTTGCCGCGGAGCGCCGAGATCGGTGCATCGTCATTCAACAGGCGCTGGATGGCAAATCGGCCGCTGGCAAATAGCACTTTGGGCGCAATGAGCTCAATTTGGCGCTGCAAGAAGGGCGCACATTGCGCGACTTCATCGGGCTGCGGATTGCGATTGCCCGGCGGGCGGCATTTAAGCACATTGGCGATAAAGACTTTGTCGCCGCGTTGTTGGCCGATGCTGGCCAACATATTATCGAGCAACTTGCCCGCTTTGCCGACAAAGGGCTCGCCTTGCGCATCCTCATCCGCACCTGGCGCTTCGCCGACGACCACCAACTGTGCCTGCGCGTCGCCCACGCCAAACACTGCTTGGCTGCGGGTTTCGCATAATTTGCACGCAGTACAATTTTTGACCGCCTCTTGCAGGCGCTGCCAATCCATTTGCAAAATAGCTTGCGTGCGCTCGTCGAGCTCTGCTGGCGCGGCGACCGCAACTTCAACCGGGCGCAGTGCGGCCGGCGTATTGCGTGCTTTCAACACCTGATGAATCGCTGCGGCTTCTTGCGACGGTGCTTTGGCCACTTTGCTCGGTGTGGCGGGCGCGGCTTCGATGGTTTCTTCCATCCGCTGATGCGCAGCTTGGGCGATCGGGCTGAAATTGGGGTTGGGCGCTGGCGGCGTATTTTCGATTGCAACTTGCGGCTGTGCTACATCGGCGTGTTCGGCCTCGGCCTCTAGCTGAGCCAAGACTTCATGGCGCACCCAGACGGGGTTGAGCCCCAGTTCATTGAGGATCAGCGCGCGGCGATTCATGCCTCCACCTCGTTGGCAACGAGCAGTATTTTGCCGCAAATAATCGCGTCTTCACGGCTAATGAGCTGGCCGTCTTCGGTGCGATGCTCGCAAGGGTAATAGTTTTTCCGCACGCCGTTTTCTTGCCAACCGTGTTGGCGATAAAACGCCCGCGCGCCTTGATTGCTGTGGCGCACTTCTAAAAATAACTGTTGCACACCTTCGCGCACCAAGGTTGCTTCGGCGTAGGCGAGGAGTTTCGAGCCGATATTTTGGCGCTGATACTGTGGCGCGACGGCAATCAGCAAGACTTCCGCTTCATCCAGCGTTGCCATGCAAACGATAAAACCACTTAAATGCTCGCCTTGCCACGCGCCAAAACACTCGTGCTGCTCTAGCGAATCGAGCCATTGCTTGCCAGTCCACGGATGGGGATTGGTTTCCTCATCCAGATCTGCGAGGGCGGCCACATCAGCGGCGCTCAGGCGCGAAAACGTCAGTTCATCTTGCGGCTGGCAGGCGGGCATGGCATTACTCATTTGGCGACTCGTTCATGCGTTTTAAGTGCCACTTTATCACGCAGGTAGATCAGATTCGCTTCACTAGCCGGCAGACCCTGACCGGCATCAAATTGTGACAATGCCAATTGCAACATCTCGCGCGCATGCGGTTGGCGCTCGGCGTCGATCTGGCTCAGATGCTCGCCAACGCGCGCATGCAGCGCCGCGGCATAGGTTTTGAAGCCGGTGCCAATGCCAAACCAGTCATGGCCTGTTGGGACTGGGACGTCTTCGGGATTGCACACTTGCGCTTCATGGATAGTTTTCCAGCCAGTGCCATCGCGCTCAAATGCCGCGCAATACACCTGATTCATGCGGGCATCGATACATACATAGGCACGTATTGCGCCAGAAGCCTGTGCTAGTGCTTCAAGCGTTGATATACCTACGACGGGGATATTCTGTGCATACGCCAAGCCTTGGGTAATGCCGCAGCCAATGCGTAAACCAGTGAAGGAGCCGGGGCCACTCGGGTAGGCAATGCCTGCAATGTCGTTCATTGTGAGCTGGCAATCGTTGAGCAGCTCGCGCAGATAAGGCAAGGTCAGCTCGGCGTGTTTTTGCCCCACGGGCCACTCGCGCGCGACAAGGCCAGAGTTGGTGCTGATCGCAAAAGACAGCTGTTCACTCGAGGTATCAATGGCTAAGTAGGGCATAGGGCGCGCAAATCAGGGGCAAAACGCTATTCTACCACGGCTCACGCCCCGGCTTAGTTTTGCCCAACGCTAGTTGGGTTGAGGTATTGATGGCGAATTTTATCGAGCTCGCCCGATTGCTTGAGCGTTTGGAATGCGTCTTTAAAGCGCTGAAACGCGGGCTGATTTACCTTGGGGTTAAACGCAAAATAGCAGCCGCCACCTTTGATAATGGTAAAGGCCGCTTCAAGCTGGCTGGGGTCAAAATTGAGTTGTTTGGCGGCGTAAATATGCGGCATCAACATCCCCGCCGATAGATCGAAGCGATTGGCGTACAGCATTTTGACCGAGCGAAATTCCTCAGGTGAGGTCGTATCGAGTCGATTCATATTGTAGCCCAGGCTTTGCAGCACCTGAGCCCCCGCCGCGCCACGCGCTGCGCCGGCCATGTATTTTTCGGCTTCTTTAAGCGAGTTGATTTTGATGTCGCCCCGGTTTTTCAGCTTGATAAAGACAATGTCGCAGTCATCGTAAGGGCCAACCCACAGGTACTGATTTTCCCGCTGCGGCGTGCGCACGGTGGTAAACAAGATGCTATTGGGGTCATTTTGTGCATTTTGTACCGCGCGCAGCCAAGGCTGACTTTCGCGTTTAATCACCAAGCCACTTTGCTCGATGATGCGATCTAATATTTGATTGGCCATGCCCTTGTAATTTTTCCCCTCGGTGTAGTTGTAGGGGGCAAATTCTTCGGTATAAGCATTAAGCGCCTCTGTACTAAACGCGCTATGGCTGGCCAGCAATAGCAAAAATAAGGGGAGGCGCATTCGATCATCTCTAAGCGGTATCATTCTATCTACCTTAGGCTGGTGCCTATGCTTACGCCAGCGCCATCGGATGAACGTAAGTTTTCTTTTTGCCGAGGGTGTGGGTTAGAACGCACTGCCTAGCAAACTAAGCTCGTCTTGTTGCGGCTTTCCATTATGATTTAGCCATGAAAAAAATTATCTTTCTGCTGTGTTGCCTATGCCATGCTCAGGTATGGGCGGCTCATGCTTATTCGCTGGGCGATACCGCCAAATACCCCGCTAATTTCACCTCATTTGCCTACGCTGACCCAATGGCCAAACCAGGCGGCGAGTTGATTTTGCCCAACCCCGATCGGCGGACCAGCTTTGATTCATTCAACCCCTTTATCATCAAAGGTACACCCGCCGCAGGGTTGGGCGCACTGATGTTTGAATCGCTGGGCACAATGAGTCTGGATGAAACGGCGACGATGTATGGCCTCTTGGCCAGTGATATTGCCGTCGCGCCCGATGGCAAATCAGTGACGTTTACGCTGAATGCTAAGGCGCGCTTTAATAATGGCGATGTGGTGACGGCGCAAGACGTGAAGCACAGCTTTGACACGCTCAACAGCAAACTCGCAGCGCCGCAATACACCTCACAACTGGCTGATGTGGCAGGTGTCGATGTGCTCGATGCCAAAACCATCCGCTATCGCTTCAAAACCGCCAATCGCGAAATGCCGCAAATTGTCGGCAGCCTGCCGGTGTTTTCGCATAAGTGGGGTGGGGGCCAGCCGCTGGACAAGATTGCGCTGGAAAAACCCATCACCAGCGGCCCATACCGCATTGCCGATTACAAACTCGGCCGCAGCATCAGCTACCAGCGCCGCGCCGACTACTGGGGCAAGGATTTACCGACCCGGCTAGGCCAATATAATTTTGACCGCGTCACCTACCGCTACTATCAGGATGAAGTCGCCAAGCTCGAAGCCTTCAAAGCGGGGGAGTTTGATTTCATCACCGAATACAGCGCGCGCAACTGGGCGCGGCAGTATCAGGGGCCGAAATTTCGCCGTGGCGATATCCTCAAGCGCGAGCTGCGTCACCACAACAGCAGCGGCATGCAGGGCTATGTGCTCAATTTGCGTAAACCGCAATTTGCCGACATCCGGGTGCGGCAAGCCTTGGGGCTGGCGCTCGATTTTGAATGGCTCAATCGCCAATTGTTTTACAGCCAATACACACGGCTCAATAGCTTTTACGCCAATGGCGAGCTGGCCGCCAGCGGCAAACCGAGCGAGGCCGAGTTGGCACTGCTCAAACCCTTGGCTAAGGATTTACCGCCCGCGGTATTCGGCGAATTGCCCGCGCCACCTAATACGGATCGTTTACCCAATGGCGCCCCCGGCTCGCTGCGCGACAATCTGCGCCAAGCGCGCGAGTTGCTCAAACAAGCAGGTTGGACTTACCGCGACGGCGCGCTGCGCAACGCGAAGGGTGATGCGTTTACGTTTGAAATCCTCGACGATGGTGGCGCCATGGCGCGCGTTTTCCCGCCGCTCGCGCGCAATCTGGCCAAACTCGGCATCACCGCCAAGCTGCGCAATATCGATTTTGCGCTGTACCAGCGCCGGCTCGATAACTTTGATTTTGATGTAACGGTCTTGCGCTTCCCCGACGTGCAAAGCCCGGGGCAAGAGCTGCTCGATTATTACGGCAGCAAAGCGGCCGATGTAAAAGGCAGCAGCAATGTGATCGGCATTAAAAATCCCGCGATTGATGCGCTAATCAATCACGTGCTGGCTGCGCCGAACCGCACCGCCCAAATCACCGCCGTCCACGCCCTCGATCGCGCCTTGCTCGCCGGCTACTACATCATCCCGCATTGGTACAGCGCCACGCATCGCGTGGCGTGGCGGGATCGATTTGCAATGCCGAAAGTGATGCCGTTGTATTATCAGGCGGGGGATTGGATGCTGGCGACGTGGTGGGTGAAATAATGCCGGAAAAAACAAGTTCGCATGAACAAAGAGCAGAATGCACAACTGGTTTAGATATTTCAGCGGATAAGCTGGATACAGAAACTGAAGAATTTGATGATGTACTCGGGCAGTCACTTTTTTGGCTGGTCATCGTTACATTTTTATTTTCCTTGCTTTTCTTTGCTGGATTCTTGTTTGTGCTCATCCTGTATGGTGGCTTTGTAGTTAGTATCTTTTTTTCAATTATAGGTTTTGTTTTTTCATGGTATTTGCTTAAGTTTTTAAAAAATAAATTAATTGTTACTCGTCAGGCTGATCTAAAGTTAGGGCGAAAATGGAAGTTGATTGTTTTATTTGCTTATGCAAGTGTTGGATTATGGTTTGTTTATGACCAGTATTTTGTTACCTATCCTAGCTTTGTTTCGGTTGTGCATCAGGGGCGTGGGAAAGGAATAAAATTCATTTATCCATATTGCAACGTGAATCATAATATTACTTGGAAAGATGAAACCGATAGGCTGTCAATTAAAGGTAGATGGTCAAATGATGGTGCAGTATTTTCTTGCGTTTCTTCTGAAAATCAAGAACTCTCTGATGATGTTGTTATATCAAGTATAGAAATAAGTTCGAGGCCAGAAATTGCAATTGCTTATCCAAATGGAATGACGATGGCGGATCGTATCGCCACGCAAGATAGAATGAATTTTATTTATGAGAGCAATGGTGTAAAAGTTTATCGTACATCTACTGCAGGTAATAAAGAGGATCAAGAAGTTGCATTATTTCAGGCGGATGATGGGGAGTTGGTTGCGGTTAAGTATTTTATAAATTTGCCAGAAAGTAAAAATATTTATCGTAGATTCGATAAGGAGCGTGAGGTGGAATTCTTCCTGAGATCTTCCGGTGAAGATGTGAATTTTTATCGAGTTTTTGATAAAAATGCGATGAATTATTTGCGTTCTCTCGTACGGTAGGGGGCGACGTAGGTCGTAGTAGCCTGAGGTGCTTTCCTACAAAATGTGATGCTTTTAGTGGGATTGGCGGCTGCGCGCCGCGGCACTGACTTTCTTTGCTTCGCCAAAGAAAGTCAGCAAAGAAAGGCGACCCGGGCGAAAAGCGCTCCGCGCTGCCCTTGCCGCGTCGTGAGCCAAACGATAAAACTGTTTGTCTCCCTCCTCGCTGCGGTTTTCGCTACACGGGAATTCAAGCCAAAATTCAGTGTTGCGGAGTATACGTGCTGGGGTATGTCTTTGTGGTGCCTGATATTGTTGATTTTGATTGAGATACTCGTGACTTTGTGAGTGAAGTGTCTCTTTTGGCAGATTAATGATAGGACGCGATTAATATGCTGTATTTGCTGGGTTTTTTATTTTTATTCATTTTCTTTGTTGTGTACGGTTTTCCTTGCCTTGTTCGTTTAATGACTGAGCGTAAAGTTGCTAATTCCGATACAAATGTATCTCAGCAAGATGAAGGTAGTGCAATCAAGTCCACGATTGAAAATGCGTCTGAAACCAATGAGTTTTTGGTCTTTTTGTATTATTTGATTTGTTTAGCGTCGATTGGCTTAGGTTTGGTTTTGATGGCGCTAGCGTTTATTCTGGGGCTGTATGGTGGAGTAGTAGCTATCAGCCTGATCGGATTGCTGATTCTGAGTCCATATTGTTATTTGTCTTGGCGCTTTTTGGTGTGGCTACGGCTTCGTTGGATGGGGGCTTAGGTTGGATGAATTGAAGGTGTTATCCGATTGCTAGTGTGTAATTACGCTGGATTGGCGGCTGTGCGCCGCGGCACTTACCTTTCTTGAACGGCCAAGAAAGGTAAGCTAAAGAAGGCCGCCCCTCATCAAGTTTTGCTGCGCAAAATGCCCTCGCTGCGGACAATCGGCAAGGCGGCGGGCGTTAACAAAACAGAGCCCGCCGAATTCCCTTGCCGCTTTTTCCTCGCTCGGCTTGATGACAGGGGAAACCGCGCAGCCCAGCGATCGCGTGCTATACCTGCCGTAGTGTTGCTCTGAAGATTTTTTCTGGATTGGTTTTGGTGGATATACCCACGCATCAATTAGTACGGATTGCCCGTGGAGACGCGCCGTTCGGGAGGCGGTTGGCAAGGTTTTAAGCCGCAACCTGTTTGAGCTGCGCGACGCTAGCGCGCAGCGAGTTTTGCGGCGCCTTGCCAAGCGCTGGACGGGCGGGGTTTCGCGGCGATCGGGCACGCGAGGGTTGCAAGGGACGGAGCAAGACCCGTCCCTTGCTCGTCAGGCCGGCGAAACGGCCGGTTTATCGCCTGCGATAGCAGGCTTAGCTTTGGGTTGAAAAAATGTAATGCCTGATTGGTCGGACGCGTTTTGGGCATAGCCGACCTGCAAACTGGATTAGAAAATATGCTGCAATACATTCTCAAACGTCTGCTCCTCATGCTGCCCACGCTCTTTGGCGTGCTGCTGGTCAGCTTTATTGTCATCCAATTCGTCCCCGGTGGGCCGGTCGAGCAGATGGTGTATCAGCTCAAAGGCCGCGGGGCGGCTGAATCTGCGGGCAATACATCGGCAGGTACTTCGGGGGGCGCGTATCAGGCGGCGCGCGGTTTGAGTGAGGAGCAGCTCTCGCAGATCAAAACGCAATACGGTTTTGATAAACCGGCACCCGAGCGCTTCTGGTTGATGCTCAAAAGCTATGCGAGCTTTGATTTGGGCGAGAGCTGGTTTCGCCATGCGAGCGTGACGCAATTGATCCGCGAAAAGCTACCGGTGTCGATGAGCTTGGGGATTTCGAGCTTGCTGCTGACCTACTTGATCGCGGTGCCGCTCGGTGTGGCTAAGGCGGTGCGGCAGGGGTCGCGCTTTGATGCGGCGACGACTTTGCTGTTGATGATTGGCTATGCGATTCCGTCGTTTGTGCTTGGCGTGGTGCTGCTGGTGCTGTTTGGTGGGGGCTCGTTCTGGCAGGTTTTTCCGCTGCGCGGCTTGATGAGCGACGATTGGGAAATGCTCTCGATACTCGGTAAGGCGATGGATTTGCTGTGGCATCTGGCGCTACCGGTAACGGCGATGGTGGCGGGGGGCTTTGCCAGCTTGACGATGCTGACCAAAAATTCCTTCCTCGAAGAAATCCACAAACAATATGTCACCACTGCACGGGCAAAAGGCGCGTCGGAAAAACGCATTTTCTGGCGGCATATTTTGCGTAATGCCGCGCTACCCTTGGTGGTGGGGCTGCCCGAGGCGATTATTGCGGCGTTTTTTACCGGTAGCCTGCTGATCGAAACGCTGTTCTCGCTTGATGGGCTGGGCCTCTTGGCGTATGAGTCGGTGATTCGGCGCGATTATCCGGTGGTGTTGGGGACTTTGTATTTCTTTACGCTGCTGGGGCTGATTGGCAAATTATTGTCGGATTTGGGCTATGTGCTGCTGGATCCGCGCGTGCAATTTGGCGCGGTCGGGGAGAAATCATAATGGATGAGATGATCAAATCCCCCGGCTATTGGTCGCGCGCGTGGGCGCGGTTTAAGGCGCAGCGCCGAGCGTATGTGTGTCTGTGGCTGTTTGTGTTTTGCTTTGTGGCAAGTTTGGCGGCCGAGCTGATTTCGAACGACAAGCCCTACATCGTGCATTACCAAGGGCAGACGTATTTTCCGCTACTCAAAGATTACCCCGAAACGACGTTTGGCGGCGATTTCCCGACGCCGACCGATTACCTTGATCCGTTCATTCGCGCGCAATTGAGCACTGAGGGCAACTGGGCGATTTTTCCGCCCAATCGCTATGGCGCCAATACACTCAATTATTTCGCCAGCCAGCCCAACCCCGCGCCACCTTCGCGCGACAATTGGCTAGGGACGGATGACAAAGGCCGCGATTTACTGGCGCGGCTGCTGTATGGCTTTCGGACGAGTGCGCTGTTCGCGCTGGCGCTGACGATTACCGGCTCGCTGCTCGGGATGTTAATCGGCGGCGTGCAGGGCTATTTTGGCGGGCGCGTTGATTTATTTGGCCAGCGGCTAAGCGAAATCTGGGCGTCCTTACCCGAGCTGTATTTGCTGATTATTTTCACCGCGATTTTTGAGCCTAGTCTCAGTTTGCTGCTGATCTTGATGACGCTGTTTGGCTGGATGGGTTTGGCCGATTACACCCGCGCCGAGTTTTTGCGCAACCGCAATCAGGAATACGTGCTCGCTGCGCGCGCGATGGGGCTAAGCAACTGGCAAATCATCCGCCGCCACGTGCTGCCCAATAGCCTGACGCCGGTGCTGGCGTTTTTGCCGTTCCGAATGGGCGCGGCGATTTTGGCGCTGACCAGCTTGGATTTTCTCGGCCTCGGTGTTGGGCTGCAAACAGCGTCGCTGGGCGAATTGTTGGCGCAAGGCAAGGCCAATCTGGATGCATGGTGGATTTCGATCTCGACCTTTGCCGTCTTGCTGGGGCTGATGCTGATGCTGGTGCTGATTGGCGAAGGGTTGCGCAATGCGCTGGATCCGAGGGCGCACTAAGCTTGCCAAGCGCTACAGCAACTGAAGTTACTGTAGCGCTTGGTTTGATCAAGTCGCGCTATTAGGCTGCGCCAAATACATCCGGTCCGAAAGCTTCATAATGAATGTTTTGTGCCGGTACGCCTTGCGCCAGCAGCCATTGGCGTTGTGCCGCCATAAAGGCCAACGGGCCGCACAGGTAAAAGTCGGCTTGCGCATGCAGCGCGCCGAGTTGTGCCAAATCCATCCTGCCGGTAAACGCGGCGCAGTTGCGAGTGGGTTCATCCAGCCAGAGTGCCAGTTCGCCGTGCTCTAGTGCATCCATGGCTTCGATCACTTCCGGCCAATGTGCAATTGCCGCTGTGCTCTGGTTGGCATGGGCAAAAATGATTTTTCGCGGCGACTGCTCGGCCACCAACTGGTGCAGCATGGCCAATACCGGCGTAATGCCAATACCAGCGCTGAGTAGATACACAGGGCGCGCCTCCGCCTGCAGCACAAACTCCCCGGCGGGTGGGCCTACTCGCAGTTTATCGCCAATTTGCTTAGTGTCGTGCAGCAGATTGGACACATTGCCCGCCGGGCCTTGCTGCGGCTGCTCGCGTTTGACGGTGATGCGCCACACATCCTGCGCGGCATGCGACAGGCTGTATTGCCGGCATTGATTAAGCCCTAAAGCCGGAACATCAAGTTCCACGCTGATGTACTGCCCGGGGCGGAAAGGGCGTAGCGGGCTGGCATCGCTAGTGCGCAGGTAAATCGCCATCGCGCCGTCGCCAGCCTGCTGTTTGTCGACGATGGTCATTTCATCCCAATCTTGGCCTGCTTGCCACGCGAGTTCCTGATAAATGCGCGCTTCACGGGCGATGAGGTCAGTGGCCATCAGCCAATAGGCTTCGTCCCATGCTGACAGAATCTCATTGGTCGCCGCTTCGCCCAATACTTCGCCGATTGACGCAATCAGATGGCGGCCAACGATGGTGTATTGCGCCGGAGTGATTCCCAGACTAACGTGCTTGTGCGCAATGCGGTTCAAAATTGGCTCGGTAATTTCGGTACGACCCAAATTAGACGCGTAGCCATACACCGCGCCAGCCAAAGCTTGCGCTTGATCGCCCGACGCTTGATTACCCATATTGAATAGATTTTTTAATTCGGGTTGGTGTGTGAACATCCGCTGGTAAAAATGGCCAGTAATGGCCGCGCCGTGCTCTTTGACGACGGGTAAAGTGGCCTGAATCAGCGGTAAGGCGTCTTTTGATAGCATGGGTATCTTCCTTTTGGTGAATGGGTCGCCCGATCTGAGTCGGGTTGAATTTCTAAAACATGAATTAAAAATGAATCTATTTGGTCAAAAAAATCAGCCGGCCTGATAATTGCCCAGCGCATGATGTGCCGCCAGCCGGATCACATAGCCCAGCTTGAAAAAACCGGCCATCACAGGCAACAGTAGATGCGCCGCGACTTGCTCTCCCAAGCTGTATTGTTCCGGGTAGAGATACGCTACAGCCAGCGCGGTACCGGCACCAGCGAGTGAGAGCAGCATCATGCCCCGTCCCAGATTCAACACCACGGGGGCTGAAAAACGCAGCGGATGGCGGCCCGGTTTTGCGGATTCGGTCGCAAGCACTGCTAAGGCCATGTTAGTGCTGGCCTGATCAACCGCCTGACCTGCGGTTGCCATTTCACGATATTGCTGCAGTGGATGCTGCAGTGGATGAGTATTCAACATCTTCTGCTCCTTGCTCTAGGTTTGCGGGGCTGGCCACCTTGCAGCGCCCAATGTTGCTGCAAGGTGGCAAATACGCTGCGTTCTTCAAAACGCACATGCTGTTCAAGTAATTGACCAAACTGCGCCAGACTCTCCTGATCGCTGGCGTGCTGTTGCAGCTGTCGCAGCTGCCGATGTTCATCCAGCAGACGCTCGATCAATGCGGTTTCACCAAACTGCGCCAGTTGCTGCAACAGCGTGGATTCTTCTTCCTGAAAATGTCTCTCCAGTGCCGGCATGGCTTGCTCAAGTAGCGACATTTTCAGCTGTACCGTGCCCGCATCAGCTTGGCGTAGCTGTTTGGCGAGTTTCAATGCGGAGTAATGTTCACGCGATAAATCAATTAGTTGGGCATCCCGGCGCATTGTTCTTCCCCTGAAGCAATAGATTCATATTAAATGAATGTTATAAAAAGAGTCAAATTATATTCATCAATTACTGTGCAGGCTTTATACTGCCCACTTCGGCTCATTGAGGCGCAACAATGCACATCACCCAGCACACTGACTATGCCCTGCGGGTATTGATCTATCTGGCGGCCAATCAAGACCGCTTGGTGACCATACAGGAGATCGCCGAGCGTTTTCAGGTTTCCCGCAGCCACATGATGAAAGTGGTGAACCAGCTGATCCGGCATGGTTATCTGAGCGGCACGCGCGGCAAAGGTGGTGGTGTGCGGCTGGCGGCGCCACCCGCGCAAATCGGGATAGGCCAAGTCGTGCGGCATATGGAACACGATTTGGCGCTGGTGGAATGTTTTGGTAGTGCCAGCCAGTGTTTGCTCACCGGCAATTGCCGGCTGCGCGGCGTCTTGGGCAATGCGCTGAATGCGTTTTTGGCTAGTTTAGATCAAGTGACGCTGGCTGATTTGCTGACTCCGGCCGAGCAGGGAATTCTGTTTTTCCCGGCGCGATGATTCAGCTGAGCGATGCAGAACTGGCTAGCTCGGCGCAGGTCAGATTTACCTGCCGCGATGATGCCTATTTTCCTATGACAAACTCAATCCCTAGCTGAGTGTCGCGAGTTAACGGTGCTGGGGTCGCTTGTACGCTGAAATTAATTCATGGGGTATTTAGCGGTATGTATTTTTAATACTTGGCTGTAGCTCTATACGGTGCCAAGTATCTTGCGAATTGGCGTTGGGATGCCTGCAGTTAGTGCCTCTGAAACAGTAAACCACTTTGCAGCCGATTCCCGTGTGGCGATACCTGCCACGGCGTAGGCGGGTTGCGGCGTGATGGTGAGCCGGTAGTGCGTAAACACATGCACAAAGTCGGGTAGGGCGGGGTCGAGTTCGATTTTTAGCCCGAGTTTTTGCGCGGCGATGTCGCTGGCGACCAGCGTACTTTCCACCTCAGGCAAGCTCCACAGCCCACCCCAGATACCGCTCGGTGGGCGTTTTTCGAGCAGAATTTGCCCTGCGTCGTTGCGGATGATGAGCATCACCGTGGATTTCTCTGGCACGGTTTTTTTGGGTTTGGGCGTTGGTAATTCCGCTTGACGATTGCTCAAGCGGGCTTGGCAATCAGATGACATTGGGCAAGTCAGGCACGTTGGTTTTTTCGGCGTACAGACCGTCGCGCCCAAATCCATCAGCCCTTGTGTGTAGGCTTCGATCCCTGCCACTGGGAGGAGGGAATTGGCCAAATCCCACAGCTTATTTTCGACGGCTTTGACGCCCGGATAGCCCTCAATGCTGGCCCAACGCGTCAAAACCCGTTTGACATTGCCATCCAGGATGGCCGCACGTGTGCCGTAGGAAAATGCCGTAATTGCCGCCGCTGTGCTGCGCCCAATTCCCGGTAATTCGGCCACTAAGCTCGGATCGCTCGGAAATTGCCCTGCGTATTGCGCCACAACGGCTTGCGCACATTTGTGCAGGTTACGTGCGCGGGTGTAGTAGCCCAGACCGCTCCACAGCGCGAGCACATCGTCGAGCGGCGCAGCGGCTAAGTCGAATATCGTGGGAAATTTGGCCAGAAATCGCGGGTAATAATCGAGTACCGTCGTGACCTGCGTCTGCTGTAGCATGATTTCAGACAACCAGACTTTATAAGCGTCGGCCACTTGCCATGGCAGGCCATGTCGGCCGTGCTCGCGCTGCCAGGCGATCAATCGGGCGGAAAAATCGCTCATTTCTTTTTCGCTGGAGGGGGCGTGGTTTTGGCGCTGGATTTGGCCGAAGAATTGGCTGCTGCTTTACGCTGAGCGGCTGCTTTTTTCTCGGCGGCGGCCGCTTTGGCTTTTTCTTGGGCTTGTTGCGCTTCTTGTTCGGCTTTTTGCTTGTGGACGATCTGCTCTTTTAAGCTGGCGTAGTCGGCTTTGTATTCGGGTGCATTGAGCGGACCAGTAAAACTAATAGGCAAGACCAAGCCTTTTAGACCCGATAATTCGGGGACATCAGGGTTGGCGCTGGCCTTCATCATGTAATTGAGCTGGCCTGCACCCAGATCGATTTGCCCGCCGCCAGTGAGCTTGAGAATACCTGCCCTGACATTCAGATCGTTATTGCTGGCCAGACCGTGTTTGAGCAACCAAGTGGCTTGCAATTCAGAGAACTGGGTGCGGGCGTCTTTGACGCTAAATGGCGCGGTTTCGCCATTCATGAGTTTGATTTGCTGGCTGGCGGTGCGCAGTAGCAAAGGAATATCAATGCCACGAATCGCGCCTTGCTTGAGGCGGATTTTAATATTGCCACCCGCTGTTTTGGATAAATCGCTGAGTTTGTTGCCGACTGCGGCAACGTCCAGTGTAAGATCACTGCGGCCTTCAAAGCGGCTATTGTCGATGGTATCGGTGAGCAAGGTGTTGATATTCATATTGCTCAGCGTTTGTTCGAGGCGGAAATAGGCAGGCTTTTTACCGGCATCAATTTCGGCGCGGCCATTTAATCGACCTTCGTACAGCGTGGCCGAAAGTGGATCGAGCACGAGGCGCTTATTGCTGGCCAATAGGGTAAAGGCCAGATCGTCGACGTGCAGATTTTGCAGCACCAGCTCACCGATTTTGACCGAGCCGAGGGCTTTGAGTTTTTCCAGCCACCAAAAATCGAAAGCAGCATTGTGGTTGACCGTTTTAGCGCCCTTGGCGACCACAGGCAAATAGGGGGTGAGGTCGAGTTTGGCTAGATCGATATTGACGCGAAATTGCGGATCTAGGAAGTTTTCCAAATTGATTTGCGAGCTAAGATGCTCGCCATCCAGTGTGCCGACGCTATCGAGGCTGAGATTTTCATCGCGCATATCCAAGTCGCCTCGACCGCTAAGGGCAAGGCGGATTGCGCCACGGGGCAGGTTGATATTGGTATAGCTGCCCGTCAGTGTGTAGGACGGTAGCCGCGCCAAATGGCCGCGATAGAGCTCAAGTGGGCTAACGAGCTGAACAGACAGATCTTGCTCAGGGCTTTTATAGCGTACATTGATTTGCGCTGAGTCGGTCCGCAAAAAGCCGCGCTGGCCACCGCCCATGGTCGGGATATTGGTGGTGGCGTTAAATTCACTTTGCTGGTCTTTCATGCCGATTTTGAGTTTGAGGCGGTGTAGCCCCAGCGCGCTCTCGGTCAGGCTGATATCGGGGACATCCAGCGTGGCATTCCAATGCTGTCCCGCCCGCACTGCGCTGGTGGTGATTTTCATATCGCCGCCAGCCAGACGCAGCGGCTGCCAGCTATAGTTCAGATTGCCAGTCGCTTGCAGGTGCGCTTCGCTGAGTTTGAGTTTTTCGTCGCTTTGACCACGCTGGGTCACATCAAACACAATATCAGCTACACGCAAAGTACGCTCTTTTTCCAGATAGCGCATGGCTGCGGTACCCACCACTTGGCCCTGCCAACTTGCGCCAGCTTTATTCTCGCCCAGCGTAATTTGGCCGTCGACTTTTAAGCGGCCATCTTTGGGGTCGGTCAGCTGATCGAGCGTGAGATCAAGATTGGAAAGACTTACCTCGCCGCCAAGAAAATCATCCTGCCAGTTTAAATGAGCCTGATTAAAACTCAGTTTGTCCAAGGCAAACTCGGTCGTGTCGCTATGTGGGCGCAGTAAATCTTCAAAATTATATGTGCCGTTTTCGTGGCGAACGATATTGAGCTCGGGCTGATCAATCTCGATGGCATGCACCACCGGTTTACCCGTTGTGATCAATGGCCACAAGCGAAACACCACTTTGACCCGATCTGCATGGGCAAAAACAGTACGTGCATTGGGCTCGGTGAGCGTGGTATTGCTGATCAGAATGGCGGGGCGGGGCAAGAGCACCATATGAGCGCTGCCGCTGATGGTCATCGTGCGCTGCGTATCGGCCTGCACCTGATTAATAATTTGCTCGCGTAATACGTCAAACGATAGGAAATACGGCAGCACGCCCAAGAGGGCGGTCAGCGAAATTGCCAGCAAAATTAAAATCCGTAGGGGACGGGAGTGTCGCCAATCCATATAAAAACAATCGTTTTGTCGCGCGAATCGACCGATTATCCATAAGAAAGCACTTAAACAAAAGCCTGTTGTGAAAAATGTCGATTCATTTTGTTTCGCATTTACTGTTCTTATCGCCAAATCGCTTTATGATTCGAGTTAGTTTATGGAGATAATCTCGTATGGCGCATCACACCGTAATTAAAGTTCGTGGTTATCATCTTGATTTATATGGCCATGTGAATAACGCGCGCTATCTCGAGTTTTTGGAAGAGGCCCGCTGGGGTTTGCTCGAAGACCGCACCGGCCTGGCCTGGTTTGCTGAGCGTCAGCTGGCGCTGGTGATTAGCCGCATCGACATTCGCTACAAGCGCCCTGCCACAATGGGCGATGTATTAATCATTGAAACCGAGCTGACCGAGCTACGTGAACGCGACGCCATTATTACGCAAAAAGTAGTCCGCCAAGATAATGGCAAATTGGTCGCGCAAGCGGAGGTGACTTTTGCGGTTATTCACCCCGATCAAGCGGGGGCTTTGCCAATCACCGGTGAACTGGCCGAACGCTTTGCCCCCATGATGAACTCACACACAGATACTCCGTCCACATGCTGAAACGACTTTTATTGATTATTTTGGCGGCTATTTTGGCCGCATGCTCGGCGATTCCAGCTAAATTTGAAGCGCCGCAAGTCAATCTGGCGGGGATTTCCGTCGCTAAACTGGGCGTGTTCGAGCAGCAGTTTGTCCTCAGCTTGCGCGTGAGCAACCCGAATGATTTTGATATTCCCATCAATGGGCTGACGGTGAATCTGGACGTGAATAATCAGCCTTTTGCCCAAGGTGTGAGCAATGAAAAAATCACCTTGCCGCGCTTGGGTGAAAAAATCGTCAAATTGAATGTGACGACGAGCTTGAGCAATGTCTGGAAGCAAGTGCAAAAGCTACAAAAAGGCGATGCGGCCTTGGCGTATAAAGTGTACGGCAAAGTGTATGCGCCTTTAGTGCCGACCGGATTTTCGTTTGAGCGCAAAGGCGAGTTGAACGGCTTGGGCGATTTTGCAGTTAAATCGGCTGATAAAATTTGATGGGTATTGGCCTGGGATTTAATTAATCCTTGCACTGCAAGGCTATACCCACGCACTCATTCCTAGGCTTTGCGCCCCTCACTGGGCAATTGGCCAAAACGTGCTTGCCATACTCGCCGAAAATCTCGTGCTGAGCCAAATCCCGCTTCATTGGCGACGGTTTCGATACTCAGGTTTGGATTGGCTAATAGTTGCTGCGCCAAAGCAAGTTTGAGTGATTGCTGATAGTCATGCGGGCTTAGCCCCGCGTATTGCACAAATAGCCGACTCAGGGTGCGGGGCGTCACGTGCACTTGGGCGGCTAGCTCGGCTAATGTCCAGCGGCGGCTTTGCGGTTGGCTTAGCAAATCCTGTGCCTTATGTACGGTGGGATGTAGGTGATTGCGATGCACGAGCCACGCCGATAATTGCGGATCGTTGCCACTGCGGCGCAACCAAATCACCATTTCGCGCGCGATGACTTGCGTCAGCTCAGCACCAAAATCGCGCGCGACCAGATGCAAGGCTAAATCAATACCAGCACAAATACCGGCGCTAGTGGCAATTGGCCCATCTTCGACAAACAGTCGGTTTTCCAGTACGTCTGCATTCGGTGCCGCACTTTGCAGGCGCGCAATCAATTCGTGATGGGTCGTACAGCGTCGCCCAGCGAGTAGCCCCGCGTCTGCCGCGAGCAGGGCTCCTGAGCAAATACACGCGAGCTGATGGCGAGCTGGATCAAAGCTATTTTGCAGCCAACGCACAATGGCGCGGGCGGCGGGTAGTTGCAGATTGGTTTTGGAGTTTTGCACGCCGATGAGTAGCACCAAGGCTTGATCGGGGATAGTCTCAGGCAGTGCCTCGAGCTGGTGCTGGCGCAGCCCGACCGATGACACCAGCTCAGCCTCGGCGGCCACCATATGCAGCCGCAATGGCGCGCCATGCTCGATGGCAATCTGCAGCACTTCGGCTGGCCCTGCCAGATCGAGCAGCATAAAGTGCTGGCTCAATACAAAATACACATCGCGCATGGCGTTCTCGCAAATTTATAGCTGAACACGACGTTGATTGTGTTCGGGATAAGGATATTCCATATATCGTGCAGTATTGCGCGCTATGCCTTCGCCATAAAGGCGCAAAACAATATACAGTGCCATTTCTATGCCTGCCGAGATGCCCGCGGAGGTCATTATTTTGCCATGATCGACGACATGCAAGTGATCGATTACCTCGATGGCCGGAAATGTTTCCTGCAGCAAAGGCAGTGCGCGCCAATGCGTGGTCGCGCTCAGGCCATCGAGCAGGCCGGTTTTGCCTAGGATCAAGGCGCCGGTGCAGACCGAGGCAAGGATGTCGACTTGGCCAGCGTGCTGTGCAACAAAGTCCAACATCGCTGGATTATTCATTTCGCGCCGTGTACCCATGCCGCCGGCGATGATGAGTAAATCAAGGTCTGGGCAGGTATCAAAGCTATAGTCCGGCAAAACTCTCATTCCGCCAGTGCACACGACGGTTTGCAGGCTCGGTGCGACAAGAACTACGTCAAATGGCGATGCATCGCTCACACGGCTGTTTTCATCAAGACGTGTGACCGAGAAAACCTCAAATGGCCCGCAGAAATCGAGTACTTCGACCTGATCAAAAATAACGATACCAATGCGTTTACGCTGCATATTCCAGCTCCAGAGAGGTGAGTACTTCATTGACGGTGCAGATACGCGCAAAGCGATCTGCCAATACCAGCTCGGTACGCGCTTTGATCTCATCGGCGCTATACCGCGTGCCATTGGCGTACTGCATGGCAAAGGTGAGTGTCGCCTCGGTCACAAAAT
Organism: Chitinibacter bivalviorum; assembly: GCF_013403565.1. Classification (NCBI taxonomy): domain Bacteria; kingdom Pseudomonadati; phylum Pseudomonadota; class Betaproteobacteria; order Neisseriales; family Chitinibacteraceae; genus Chitinibacter; species Chitinibacter bivalviorum. The sequence goes on from NZ_CP058627.1 coordinate 436,999, forward strand.
CGACCGCAAAGCCCAGATCAGATGCCACCCTTGTTGTAGTTTCACAGCATTGTTCGGTGCGAATACCACAGACGATCAGTCGTGTAATCTGCTGCGCGTTGAGCCTCGGCAGTAGCCCCGATTCGGTGAGGGCATTGTGCACCCGTTTTTCAAACGTTGCGGCAGGCGTGTGGCTTAAAAAAGTCATCGGTTTGACCAGACCACTGTCTTTGCGAAAAACATCGTCGTTATCGGTATGCAGGATATTGACCACCGGCACCCCTGCGGCTTGGCAACCTGCTACGAGGGCCAGAACATGTTGCTGAAATTGAGCGAGACCTTCGTCGCTCCAGTATGGGCGATGTTCAAATGATTGCTGGATATCGATCAGGAGTAGAGCTGCGGACATTTTAGGCTTCCTGTGTTGGGTGTTGCAGTCAGTATCGTCCTGATAAAATATTAGGTATATGCCAGTTTATGACAATTTAGGGGACAAATATGGTCATTTTTTATTGTGCGACGTTCCCCGCATCACTCTATTGTTCAGCGAGTAGTCATTTTTGCCAGCCTATAATTGCCTCAATATCGGGAGATGGGGTGAAATGATGAAAGCAATCCAATATTTGATCATCGCGGCGGCCAGTTTTGGCCTGCTCGGATGCGCAGCGATGAATGAGTCCGAATGCCGAGTCGGCGATTGGTATGGTACTGGCTTACGCGATGGTCAATGGGGGGCACAAAACCGCATTGCTGATTATGCCGAGTCGTGTCAAAAGCTGGGCATAACGCCAAATCTAAATGAATATACGCGTGGGCGTAATCAAGGCTTGCGGGCGTATTGCACGCCAGATAGTGGCTATCGTGCGGGGCGAGCTGGTAATAGCTATGGCAATGTTTGCCCATCTGATTTGCAAGCGGGGTTTTTGTCGGGCTATGAGCGCGGCTATGCGCGTTATCGCTTGGAGCGCGATATCGATCAGTATCAAAATCAATTGATTAATTACCGCAGTGATCGTAAAAAGCTGGAAGATAAAATCGCCAAAGCGGCCACTGAGGACGAGCGTCGCAAATTGCTGCGCGATCTGGATCGATTATCGCGCCAGCAAATGTACTCACAGCAACAACTGGATCAATTGCTGTTTCAACAAGCCAATTGGCGCGATTAAGCTGCGGGTTTGAGCGGTAAATAGCCATCAAAGCGCGTGCTTTCACCCTCAAGCGCAAAGTCGGGCTTAACGCCTGCCAAATGTGGCGCATGACGCGGGCGTTTAACTGTAATGCGTTTGAGCGCAATTTGCCGTGCGGGGGCAAGTAGTGCGTCGGCGTCTTCATCGCCACCAATCAAAGTCTGAAATGCGGCCATGTCTTTTTTCGACTTGGCGCGTTTACCTGGCTCGGGGAACATCGGGTCGAGATACACCACGTCAAATTGCTGCTCCGCCAGCGGCCCCAAGCCTTGGGCGCGCTCAGCTAGCCAGCTTCGGCCATCGCCAAAATGCAAACACATGCGGGCGGCAATGTCGGCAGTGGAGGTATCTTGCTGTGCGCGGCGTAGACCATCCTTGAGTAGCAGATACGCCACTGGGGTACGTTCGATTAAGGTGACTTCGCACCCTAGTGTAGCCAAGACAAATCCATCGCGGCCCAATCCCGCTGTGGCATCGAGGATGCGGGGTAGATAGCCGCTTTTAATACCCACCGCTTTGGCGACGGGCTGGCCTCGGCCGCCGCCAAATTGCCGCCGATGCGCTGCGGCGCCAGTGACAAAATCCACAAACACCGGCGCATTTTCGTTTACAGCCCGCAAAGCTAAATGCTCGTCTTCCCAATGCAAATAATGCGTGGCATCGCTAGGCGGGGTATCCCACAGTGATAAGCCAATGGATTGGGCTTGGGCGCAAAGCTCTGGGGGGGTATGGGTAACAAGCAGACCGATCATATTAATGTACGAGTGTTTCTTCCAAATAAGAGCCGTAGCCTACACGAGGTAGACGTGAAATGGGGTCTTGGCGATAAAAGAGTTTGAGCTGCTCGTAGACGGCAGGGTAGGTATCGTTGAGCTTGTGGGGGTCTTCAAAAAAAACTTCGCTGCATACGGCAAAACATTCGGCCGGATTGGTGGCGGCATACAAATCGATCGGGCTGTATTCGCCAGTCCGAGCGCGATGTTGCAGATCGATAAAGGCATGGCTGAAGGCGGCTTTCCAGTCGCTGGGTTTCATGCCGTAATGCAGCGGCGGATCGCCATTGGGGTAGCCATTGCGCATATCGAGTTTATGCGCCAATTCATGAATGACCACATTCCAGCCATCTTGCCAGGGCGCTTCCATGACATCGTGCCACGAAAACAAAACAGGCCCGTCACTGCGAGCTTGCCCAGCTAATACTTGCTCGCCTTCATGAATCAGCCCATGGTGGTCGCGCTGGCGCGTTTTGCTGACAAATTGGCTGGGGTAAATAATGATTTCTTTCCAATCGTCGTAGGCGTCAAATCCCAGATTCAAAATGGGGAGCGCGGCCTGTACGGCGAGCACCACACGCATTGGGTCGCTAAATTCTATGCCTTTGGTGGGCGAGATGGCTTTGGTATGCAAAAACCAAGCCGCAATTTGCTTGAGCCGTTTGAGTTCATCGGCACTCAAGCCTTGCAGGATAGGCATCGTGGTGAGCGGTAGCCACAATTCATCGCTGATCGGGTGACGATTGAGCCACCAGTTGCGATACATCTCTTGAATAAAACGAATCATGTGCGGCTCTATGAGGTGATCGTTCTATAGACATGGGCACGCAAGACTTTATTTTCAATCGTTTTGGTCGATAATAAAGCGACGCGTCTGAATTCTTGCACACAATCTGTCACAAATACGTAACGTGTAAGAATCAATAGCATAATTAGTTTATGCTAATAAGTACTGCTGTCATGCGTTTGATCAATATTCCGACCTTACTTTTACTAGGTGACACCCTATGTCGATTCAAGCTCGTATTCTACTTATCGCGGGTGCGATTTATTCCGTAAGTATGATTATTCTACTTTTCATCGTGGGGGGGCGCGCTGATAGTGCGGGCGGTGATCTATTGCTGACCGTTCTTTCATTGGGCGTGTTGGGTTTGGGGGCGTTGATTGCGAGCTTGTTTTGGGCGATGAAAACTTCATTTGGCCAATTGCAATTTGTCCGTGATGCAATTCGCCAACAGGCGGGCGAACATGGTGATTTAACCTTGCGCTTACCTGTTTCTGGCGGTGAAGTGGGGGAGATTTCTCAGGCCTATAACCTTTTTGTAAGCAAGTTTCAAAACGTACTGCGTGATGTGCAGCGCGAAATGGAAGGCTTGGCGATTAGCCTGCATGAGCTGAGCTCGGTGACGGCTCAAATGGCCAAAGATACGCGCAGCCAATCCGATTTTGCCGCCTCATCCGCCGCAACCGTTGAAGAAATCACCGTCAGTATTAATCATATTGCCGATAGCGCGCGCGATATGGATCATGTCGCGAGCGAAACCCAACGCATTTCTGGCGACAGTGCCGATGCGGTTCAGCGCGTTTCCGAAGAGGTGGGTCAAGTTTCGAATGCCATGGTTTCTTTGGGCAAAACCATGGATGGTTTGGGTGAGCGTTCAGTCGAAATCAGCGGCATTATTGGCGTGATTAAAGACATTGCCGATCAAACCAATCTATTGGCACTCAATGCGGCGATTGAAGCGGCCCGTGCGGGTGAGCAAGGGCGTGGTTTTGCTGTTGTGGCAGATGAAGTGCGCAAACTGGCTGAGCGTACGGCACAGGCAACGGTTGAAATCGCGCGCAAAATCGAATCGGTCGGTAAAGATACGGATCGCGCAGTCAGCAATATGTCGACCACCTCCGAGCGCGTGACGCAGAGTGTGACTTTGGCCGATGATGCACGCACGCATATGCTCGACATTCGCGAACGCATGGATCATGTGGTGAGCTTGGTGCGTCAAATTGCCGACTCCACCACCGAGCAATCTTCGGCTGCGATGTCGATGGCGACCTCCGCCGAGCAAATCAATGTGATGACCATGGCGACGGACTCAGCCTTGCAGCAGGCGAGCAAAACCATTGTGTCACTTGATGATAGAGCCAAACGCCTATTGCAGATCGTCGGTAGCTACAAACTGGCGGATATTGAAGTTCTGCACTGGTGGCAGGCGGCCAGCGAGGCCAAGGCCGTTTCTGAAATCAAAGCCTTGCTCAATCAGCGTGATCACCATTGGGTGGATGCACAAATCGGCGGCGATAATCCGATGGGCTCGCTCAAACAGCGTGTCATGGCGGGTCATCCTCCGACTGCCGCTGCCATTGGCGGGGTCAAAATCCAAAACTGGGCGCGTGATGGCGTTTTGGCCGATTTAACCGATATTGCACACCGTGAAAACTGGTCTAGCATTTTGCCTGCGGTGCTCGACAAAATGATGCAAGCCAGCGGCAAATATGTGGCTGTTCCGCTGGGTGTGGCGCGCGTGAATATGATGTGGATTAACGCTGCGCTATTTAAGCGCACAGGCCAGAATGTACCTAAAACATGGGATGAATTCTTCACCGTTGCAGAGCGATTTAAGCAAGCGGGCATTCCTATGATCGCCATTGGCGAACAACACTGGCAAATTGCTACGATTTTTGAAGCCTTGGCCTTGGGGCAAGGCGGTGCCGATTTTTATGTGAATGCGTTTAGCAAACTCGACCAAAGCGCTTTAACAGGCCCCGCAATGATTCGGGCACTGGAAACGCTACGCCGGATGAAGCCGTATTGCACGCCTGATAATAATAGCCGCGACTGGAATCTGGCGACTGCTGATGTGGTCAATGGCCGCGCTGCATTGCAAATTATGGGCGACTGGTCAAAAGGTGAATTTGTGCAAGCAGGGAAAGTACAGGGCAGCGATTATTTGTGCATCCCATCACCAACCCTGAATGGCGAATACAGTTTTGCTGCCGATACCTTGACCATGTTCAAATTGTCGGATGAGAAAGCGATCAAGGCTCAAAATGATTTTGTGAGTCTGCTCATGAGCCAAGAAGGACAGGAAGTATTTAACTTGTATAAAGGGAATATTCCAGCCCGTACCGACGTGAATCTGAGCCGTTACGATGAGTATGCAAAACAATCTGCACGTGACTTTTCGGGTGCTGCCAGCAAGGGCGTACTGGTGCCTTCTTGGGCGCATAATATGGCGGTTCAAGATGATGTGCGGATGGCGTGGTTTGATATTGTCGAAGCCTTCTGGCGCAATGCCAATATGACGCCACAAGATGCTGCACGTCGTTTTGCTGATGCAGCGCGAGCTAGTCATTAAGATGGTTTTGCTAATAAAAAAGGCTGCCTAGGCAGCCTTTTTTATTTGATCAGCATGAATTATTCGCCACCAGCACCTTGCTCGGCCAGGCGTAATTCTTGCTGTGCATGTGGCGTGAACGGGTGCAAGTGCGAAGCAAATTGGCGACTTGCTGCGGCCCAAGAATAACGCTCAGCAAAGCGACGAACTTCAGCGCGATCCAGTTGCAAGGCGCCCATGCACGCTTGGTGCAGATCTTCATGCAGTGAACCCGGACCATCGTTGCCGATAACATCAATTGGGCCAGTCACGGGGTATGCGGCTACAGGGCAACCGCAAGCCATTGCTTCGAGCAATACCAGGCCAAAAGTGTCCGTTTTGCTAGGGAACACAAACACATCGGCACTGCTATACACCTCGGCCAATTCCGCTTGATTGAGTACCCCTAACCAGTGCACATTTGGGTGATTGCCAAACTGAGCTTTCAAACCCGCTGCCGCAGGGCCATCGCCGACGATCCATTTGCTGCCGGGTAAGTCCAGATCCAGAAAGGCTTGAACATTTTTTTCCACTGCAACACGGCCGACATACACGAAAATAGGCGAACGAGAGGCAAGTTTGTCGCGACGGCCTGGCTTAAAGATCTCCAGATCGACTCCGCGTGACCAGAGCACAACATTTTTGATGCCGCGCGCTTGTAGGTCTTCGACCACCACGCGAGTGGGAGCCATTACGGCTTCGGCGGAGTTATGAAAGCGTGCGAGCCAGGCATAAGTCCAAGACAAAGGAATGCCAAAACGTAATTGAACGTATTCTGGAAAGCGAGAGTGGTAAGCAGTGGTGTAGGGTAGCTTGTTTTTCAAACAGTATTTGCGTGCCGCCAAACCCAGCGGCCCTTCGGTGGCGATATGAATGGCATCGGGGGCAAATTCACGAATGCGTTGATTGACTTTGCTCCCCGGGAACATCGAGAGGCGAATGTCTGGGTAAGTTGGACAAGGAATCGTTTTGAATTCCAGCGGCGTCAGTAGATCGACAGTGTGGCCCATTTTCTGCAGCTCGGCTCGGGTCTGTTTGAGAGTACGAACGACGCCATTCACTTGTGGTTCCCATGCATCTGTAACGATCAAAATCTTCATGCCGCATTTCCTTGATAGATTGGAGAAAAAATTGGGCTAGGGAGTAGTGCCGCTAATTGTTCGGCTTGCTCCCCATAGAGCTTTTGCCACGTAATTATTCTGAGTTCGCCGTTGGCAAGCTCAACAAGGGCGGTCAGGCTTTCGACCCAATCGCCGTCATTGCAGTACATCACGCCATTGATTTCGCGCATTTCTGCTTTGTGAATGTGGCCGCAAATCACGCCATCAAGCCCGCGATTTTTGGCTTCGGCAGCCACCGCTTCTTCAAAATCCGTGACAAAATTCACGGCCTTTTTGACTTTGTGTTTCAGGTATTGCGAGAGAGACCAGTAGCCCAAACCCAAACGTGCGCGGGCTCGGTTAAACCAGTGATTGAGTTTGAGGGTGAGGCCATAGGCGCGATCGCCAACGATGGCTAACCATTTCGCGCATTGCACAACCGCGTCAAATTGATCGCCATGCAGCACTAAATAGCGTTTGCCATTGGCGGCGGTATGAATCACTTCATCTTCAATTTTGATCTCACCAAACATCAGTCCGATGAACTGACGAGCGGCTTCATCATGATTGCCTGGGATGAAGGTTACTTGTGTGCCTTTGCGTGCTTTACGCAACACTTTCTGAATGACGTCGTTATGGCTTTGCTCCCAATACCAGTTTCTTTTTAGAGCCCAGCCATCGATAATGTCGCCAACCAGATAGAGGTGGTCGCATTCGGTGTGCTTGAGAAAGTCCAGCAAATACTCGGCTTGGCAGCCAGAAGTACCTAGGTGAACGTCTGAAATCCAGATGCTACGGAACCGTAATTCATTTGCCATGAACTGCACTCCAATCAGGGTGTAAAACCATCTTGCCGCTGCTACATGACGGTATTGCTACCGAAAAATGAATGAAATATGACGAGCATTTAATCAATCAAATTGACCGGCTTGTCGCTTGAATAATGGAAAACCCTAATGTCTGAAAAACAGAATCGACCCGACTCTCCGTGTGTGGCTGTTTGCTCTACTGCCGTGGGAGATGATGTGTGTCGCGGTTGTGGGCGCACCATGCAGGAAGTGGCGATGTGGGTCGCTTTGCCGCCAGAGCAAAAAGATGCCGTTTGGCAACGGCTTGAGCAATTTTGGGCCAAAAAAGGCGTCGCACCGCCTTGGTTAGCCCGCGATAAAAAGGGCTAAGCATTTCATTCATAACGTAATAATTACCATGTCAATGTGGTATTTCTTACGTGAGTTAGCCCCACTCGGGCAGTAAGCTAATGACATTCGCAGATTGATTAGGATTGCGTCATGCACTTACTGGCTCGACAACTGAATGCGCTTGATCGTGCTGAATTAACGCCGACGAACTTGATTGAGCTAGACCCTGATTTGGCGACGTCGATCGCATTGCGCTGGGGCGAAGCCGCTTTGTCCGATGAATTATTAGCGCTGCTCATGAGCGATGCGGCGCAAACCAGTGGTGAGATGGGCCATCGCTTTACGCCAACCGTGGTGCGTGAGCTTATGCGCTTATCAACTGCTTATGCCGATTTACTACCTCAAATTGCGGCAACAAAAGACATTTGGGGAAATGAACGCGAAGTGAGTGAGCTTCCAAAAGGTTATTCCGATGGGTATATTCGTGAACGCAATAATAGTTATTCATCTAAATCAAATACATTGGGTGGGTATGTAGACGCCGCGCCTACAATTATGCCGGTGCGCGATGACGAGAAAGAATGGACTCCACTGTTGCAAGCGTGTTTTGCGGGTCGACTGGATCGTGTTGAAAAATTGATTGAGCAGGGCGCCCACATTCACTGGGCTGATAAAGATGGTTATCAGGCGCTGCATTTAGCGGCATTACAAGGCTATGTTTCAATTGTTGCTTTATTGCTCGAGCATGGTGCAGATGCCAATGCAATCAGTCGTCGCTTTGCTACTGCGCTGCACTTAGCGGCCGCTCGCGGGCATCTGGAGGTGGTTGATGCTCTGCTCGACGCTGGGGTTAGTATCAACCATGCTAAACATGATGGTTGGACTGCGCTGCATAAAGCGGTCGCCAGCGGGCATGATGAGGTCGTTGTACGTTTACTAAGGGCGGGGGCTAATCCGATGTTGGAGACCAAAGCCGGGCAAACCGCGATTGCCTTGGTCCCTAGTCATAAAATGAGAATGGCTGAGTTGCTCGAACACGCGATACCCAAACGTAAACTGCAGGTTTTGGCTGGCCGTGAAATTGTGTCGCAAGCTTGGATTGATTGGAATTGAGAACCACTTGCTTGCCAGCGAAGCCGGCCTTTGAAGCAAGCTATTTATGTGGTGGGTCTGCTGCGTTGATAGCGAAGCCGGCAGCTTTCTAATTGCAGTAGGTCGGTCAGTGTTTTCAACTCGGGGTCTACTTTTTGTGCGCGTTTATGACCCATATCGTTTTGCAATGCATTCAAAGTAGTTTGGTTGTATTGCAAATGATGCTCTAAGGCGAGGGCAAAGTTGCCCTCGGTTTCATACAGGCTTTCTAATAATTGATGTGCGTCTTGTATAAGGCTGGTGGCATTAAATTGCCGAGCTTTATCCAGTGCAATCAACAGCCATTGTTTTGCCTCGTCGTTTTTTTGCAGATACAAGTATAAGCGACCTAAACTGAGCGCATTGAGCGCGCTGCACCACAAACCACCGCCTTGCTGAGCGAACTGTAAACCGAGGTTTAATTCGGTCGTGGCTTCAGGCATTCGCCCCATTTCAAGGTGTACCATTCCTAGGTAAGTGTGAATTTCGGATTTCCAGGTGATATTGCTGGAGTCTTCGGCCGCTTGATGAATATGCTGTAACACCGCTAAAGCAGCATCAAAATATTTGAGTCGATACAGCGTAGAGGCGCGATTCATATGCAGCTCGATGGTCAACCGTGCATCTTTGATTTCTGTCGCATAAAACAGCGCTTTATCTTGGTATTGCAGCGCAAGGGCATAATTTTGGTGCGCTAAAAAAATGCCACCAATGCCGACGTAGGCCTTTACAAACAAGGGCGCATCTTTTAACTCGGCAGCAAACTCTAGGCAGTTAATCCAAAAATCTTGAGCTCTGGCATAGTTGCCTAAGCTTAAATAAGTATTGGCAATTTCATGATTGAGGCCACCTAGTAGTTCCACGAGGTGCATTTTTTTGGCCAAATTCAAAGCCTTGCGTAGATGCTGCAATGCTTGTTCTGGATTGGGTTGAACGGTGTAAAAGTAAGCGATGTTTCGTAATGCAATCACCATGCCGCGGTGATAATTAATAGCTTTTGCGGCTTGGTAGCTTTCTTGTAATTGGCCGAGTGTATAGGGCTGTTCGTCCAACTGGGCGAGATGCAGCGCCATATTTTGCTGGTCAATCAGTTCTGGGCTCATTGTGCATTGCTCCCAATCTCAATGCGATTTCGGCCATTTTTCTTCGCAAGATATAAAGCCTTATCAGCAGTGCCGACCATTGAGTCGCCGGTATCGCTCAGCTCTAATAATGCTAGGCCGATACTGCATGTGCATTTGAGTTGAGGATTGAGTAGTGCCCAATTTTCGGCTTCAATACGGGATCTGATACGAGATGCCACTGCCATTGCGCTCTTGAGCCCTGATTGCGGTAAAAGCACGGTAAATTCTTCTCCGCCATAGCGGGCCACAATGTCATTATTGCGCACCGAATCTTGCATGATGGCCGCTGCTTTTTGTAAAACTTTATCCCCCATTTGATGGCTATATTGATCATTGATTTTCTTAAAATGATCAAGGTCTATCATCAAAATGGCCAATGGGGTGTTATTGGCGTGAGCCGCTGATACTTCATTATTGAGGTGTAAATTCAATGCGCGGCGATTGAGCACACCAGTTAATGCATCGCGTTGAGCTTGTTGGCTCAGTGTTTCGAGTAGTGCTAAATCTGAAGCTCTAGTTTGCCGCAGCTCGGCATTTTCATGCCGCGTGCGAAGTAGCTCCAGCTTGACTTCAACAGCCTTCATCCGCCTTTCGGCATTCATGATCAGCCGATCGGATGCCTGCTGCTTAGCTTGTTCGATCACGATGATATGGTGCTCACGGTAATGATAAAGTGCATCTTGCGGTTTGGACTGGGCTGTGGCTAATTGTGCGAGTAGAAGATGAGCTTGTTGTAATAAATTGGGGGATTGAAAACTCAAAATGGTGCTGAGCGCTTGTTGTAGGTAATGCTCTGCATCATGGTGCGCTTGCCGAGCCAGGGCGAGGCGGCCTAGCGCAAGTAGATTCAGCGCCTGACTCCAGCGATATTGCACTTCGGTATTGATTTGGAAGGCTTCGAGCAAAGTGCGATTGGCCAGCTCATATTCATTCAATTCAAAATACGCTTGACCACGATAGCTGAGTAAATCGGCAAGCCATGGTTTTTGTTGGCTGTCTAAGACATAAGACTGAGCCGCTTGCGAAACGTGGATGACGGTTTCAAATTGTTGAAGCTGGACGAGGTCTGCAATGATATTGAGATAGCAGCGACTAATGGCCGTGTTATCTTGCAAAATGAGCGCGAATTCGAGTGCATCCTCGTGAAAGCGGAGCGCATCATTAAAATAGTTTTGAGCAAAGAACACATTGCCGATGCCGATATAGGCCTGTGTATAGAGCGAAATCTCATGTAATGCGGTTGCTTGAGTTAGGCACTTAATCCAAGACTTTAGGGCTAGCAAGTAGTGATTTTGCGAGAAATGTAAATCACCTGCTAAGTCGTGGCAGCGCCCCAGTAATGGCAGTAAACCTTCTTGTTGGGCAATTTGCTCGACGCGGCGCAGCGTTTTACGACCTTCATCAAGTTGCCCCAGCGCCCATAAACTACGTGCCCGCCAAAATAGCGCTTCGGCTTCACCTTCCCGATACTGGATACGCTGGGCTAGTGGCGCAATTAACGCTGCCATTTCTGCGGTTTTGGCGCAGTCGGGAACAAACCAAAGCAGAGCAGCTTTGATTTGTTCATCGATGTCATGGGGGGTGAGCGCCTGCATATCCACTCCTAAGCTATCATTTACTATAGTGCGAGTCGTTTGAATGCAAAAGAGTTGCTTAGCTTAGAGTCGCCTTTGGTCAATAGATATGAAGCTTGGTGGCAAATTAGACCGCTACTGGTGCTTTAATTGCCGGATGTGGATCATATCCTTCTAAGGTGAAGTCTTCATATTCGAAGGAAAACAGATCGGTTTTTGCAGGATTCAGTTTTAAAGTGGGCAGGCTGCGTGTTTCGCGCGAGAGTTGTTCTTTCACTTGGTCAAAGTGATTACGATAAATATGGCAGTCGCCACCGGTCCAGATAAAGTCACCCACTTGTAAATCGCATACTTGTGCCAGCATCATCACCAGTGTGGCATAGGACGCAATATTGAACGGCACGCCGAGGAAAAGGTCGGCGCTGCGTTGATAAAGCTGACAAGACAATTTTCCGCGCTGGTCGGCCTCACCGGCTTGGGCAGGTGCAACGTAAAACTGGAAAAATGCATGGCAGGGTGGCAGTGCCATATTTTCAATTTCACCAACATTCCATGCGGAAACAATAATCCGCCGCGAGTCAGGATTTGTTTTTAATTGTTTGATGACTTCGCTGATTTGATCGATGTGTCGACCATCCGCAGTTGGCCAACTACGCCATTGATAGCCATAAACAGGGCCTAATTCCCCGTCTTCACTCGCCCATTCATCCCAAATGCTAACTCCATGTTCTTGTAGCCAGCGCACATTGGTATCGCCACGTAAAAACCACAAAAGCTCATTAATAATTGATTTTAAATGTGTTTTTTTAGTGGTGACTAAGGGGAAACCTTCGGCAAGATTAAAACGCATTTGGTGACCAAAGACCGATACCGTACCGGTGCCTGTGCGATCTTCTTTAGCTACGCCCTTATCCATGACGTGTTGCAGCAAATCCAGATATTGGCGCATATATTGACCTTAATGACGTTGAAATAGAGGGGCGCGGCAAGGTGTTATCCTTTGCCGCTAGACTCAGATTTTAACCGAATTGAATCAACAATGAGTGTGATTAATCGATGCTTAAATCCGTTGATGAGGCAGGGAGTGTGACGATGAATTTAGCACCCTGACCAAATTGGCTTTCGCAGCGCACATGGCCATACATGCCTTCTACCAATTTCTTGACGATGGATAATCCCAAGCCCGTGGTGTGTTCTCCCCCTGTTGGGCGGGCGGAGAGGCGGCTAAATTTTTTGAATAACATGCCGATTTCGTGAGGTGCTATACCGGGGCCATGATCGGCCACCGTAATGTTGACCCCTTCTTCAGATTGATTGGCACTAATATCGATACTTTGATCATTGGGTGAGTATTTAACTGCATTTGAGATCAAATTATCCAAGATTTGCCAAAGTGCTTGTCGATCCGTTCTGACCTTGAGACCAGTCGGTGTGTAGTTGGCTGTTTGCTGCTTGCTCTTGAGTCGTTCGCGCCATGTAATCAAGGTATCGCTAATAATTTCATCGAGATCGACTACCTCAAACTGCATTTGGACTGAGCCCGCCTCGAGGGCATCGTGATCGAGTAAATTACTAATAATTCGCTGCATCCGACCTGCAAGCAGATGAATGCCATCCAGCCGGTCTTTGATTTTTTCTGTTGGCCACGTATCTAGTCTTTCATTCAGTAACCCGGCCATACCTTGAATGCTAGCCACTGGGTTTTTCAGATCATGTGCTGCGATAGCGAGCAGCTCATTTTTTTCTTGATTCAGATATTTGAGCGCTTCATTCGCGGCTTCAAGTTGCAGATTGCGCGTTGCAAGTTCTTGTGTGCGATCGGTCACTAGTTCTTCTAAATGCATGCGATGTGATTGCACTGTATGTGACATGTCGTTAAAGGTGCGAGCTAGCTCGCCGATTTCATCGCTGCGGTGCAGATCGAGTTGATCTGTCGATTTGCCCGCAGCTAGACTGCGAATCGCATTTTTTAATCGCTCCAACGGACGCGCAACATCATTGCGCAGCACCATGGCCAAAAGGCCGAGCTCGACGGCAAGTGCAAAAATCCCAAGGATCAGCACCATGCTTGCCGCCCAAGCTGCTTTTTCTTCTAATAGCCGCTTGGGGTAGACCGTAACAAATAGCCAATCTGCGCCTTTGATTGGGGCAATACCTAGCCATGCACGACCATCTTTACTTTCGATAAAGCGATCGCGTGGTGAAGCATGGCTGACCGCGCTATATATCGCCTGAAGTGCGGGAGCGCCTTTGCGCATATCAAGGCGGCCTTGCGTTTCATGAATTTTTCCCATGAACTCGGGGTGAGCGATCAAATAGCCGTCACGGGTAAAAATCATATTGTAGGTGCCGGCGATATTGACTGTATTGGTTCTGACAATCAATTGATCTAACAGTACATCTTGGCCGACGCTACCAATGAATTTACCTAAATAATCGATCGGCGTAATGACTGATACCATCCATTCGAGGGCCTGTTTGTCGTAATAAATCCCGGTCCAAATAGACTGGCGAGATGGATTTCGCTCTGGCAAGGCAACCAACTCGGCTTCAATATCTTCGGCAAAATCCGCTAATGAGCCGTTTCTGGCATAGTTGAGCCGTGGTAGATACATCAAGTTGGCATCAGAGACGTTTAAGTCAATGAACGTGTCGTAATTACGGCTGCGATAGGCGGGGCCATACTGGCTGAGGATTTGGTGCCCAAGTACAACTTGGCGCATAAATTCGGGAGTTTGCTTAGCTGTGGGCAATGCTGCGACAGTCGCTTGATGTTCAAAATCATCAAGCTCAGTTTTGACGCGCCACATCCCATCTTTATCTTGACGAAGCAGACCGTAAAATTGATTACTCACATCTAGATTTTGTATGAGGGCATAGCGGCGAACAAATTCGTCGCGAATCAATTTTGTATTTGATTCCGCATTAATAAATAGCTCGCTTTCAAGTTGGCTGCGAGTGTCAATATATTTGGATAAGTTGGCTAATGCTTCTTCTTGGAGGCGAACGTAGCTGTAGTAGTAACTCAGGGCAGAAATAAGGCAGGCAGCTAATGCGATGCGCAGCGCCATGCTGCGTAAGACTCGGCGAAATAAGCTGCTGGTAGCGTGGTTATGTGTATCCATGCCAATACAATAACAGCAGCATATGCGGGCTGGCAAAGACGATTACATTAAATTACGCAGATGTCGTTGAAAAGCAAACACTTAACTTTCTATTTTTGTATAGACCACGCGAATGATTTCAAGCTCTTCTGCGCCTGCGGGGGTGCGTAAATAGACAACATCCCCTTCACGACCTTTGATCAGGGCTCGTGCAACGGGAGAAGTCCAGCTGATGTGGTTGAGTTGTAGATTGGTTTCATCGACACCAACAATGCTCACCGTTTCTTCGCGTCCATCTTCTCGCAAATACGTTACTGTGGCACTGAAGAATACTTGGTCGGTGGCTTCCCGAGTTTCTGGGTCGATTACTTCGGCATTTTCAAGTCGTTTGCTAATGAAGCGAATTCGGCGATCAATTTCTCGCAGCCGACGTTTGCCATAGTGATAGTCGGCGTTTTCTGACCGATCGCCATTGCTTGCCGCCCAATTGACCACTTGAGTCACATGGGGGCGTTCTTTATGAACCAAGTCATATAACTCGGTTTTCATTTGTTGCCAGCCCTGTGGAGTCATGTAGTTTTTGCTACCTACAGGAACTTTGAGTTCTGCAGGTAGCTCATCTTCATCGAGCTCGACTTCCTTGGTAAATGCCTTACTCATGATTGTGCTCAGCGTGGTTTAACCTGACCCATCATGGTCAAATCAGCCCATTTCATCACTGCGAGTACTTCAGTTTCGGTTAATTCGTAAAATTGCCCGCGTTTGAGGCGACCAGGAAGGCGGAAATTGCCAAAGCGAATCCGCATTAAGCGACTTACCATCAAGTTATAGTGTTCGAACATCCGGCGAACTTCGCGGTTACGACCTTCTTTCAGAATAACGTGATACCAATGGTTTTGGCCTTCGCCACCACGATCTTCAATGCGGGTGAAGTTGGCCGGGCCATCATCGAGCTCAATGCCGTCTACCATTTCTTTCATTTGCTCTGGCGTGAGTTTGCCGTGGGTACGGACTGCATATTCACGTTCAACTTCGAAGCTTGGGTGCATCATCCGATTGGCGAGCTCACCCGAGGTTGTGAAAAGCAGCAGACCTGAGGTATTAAAGTCCAAACGACCAATGGCGACCCATTTGCTGGAAGAGATGCGTTTGAGCCGATCAAATACCGTCACACGGCCTTCTGGGTCATCACGGCTAACCAATTCGCCTTCCTGCTTGTGATACATAATTACGCGAGGTAAGCGATCTTGCCATTTGAGCGCGATGCGCTTGCCATCAATCCGTACGTCATCACCAGGGCTAACTTTTGCGCCCAGATCAGCGACTTTACCACCGATGGTGACGCGGCCAGCTTCAATGACTTCTTCCATTTCACGGCGTGAACCAATGCCCGAAAACGCTAATACTTTTTGCAGGCGTTCTTCACCGATTTGCTCTACGTTCAGGCGTTTTTCACGCAATTGCTTCTGAATCGAAATCTCATGCTGCGAGCCGTGACGCTGTGGCATTTTCTTGGCGCGTTTGACGCTGGGGCGGAATTTGCTATCGCGTATCGTGGTTTGAGTTTCACTGGCTGTACCCACTTCAGTCGCGGGTTTTACGCCTTGCACTTCACGTGCCACAGCCGTTTTGGCGATCGCTTGTGCCACCATACGGCTCATGCCACTGGTCGGCGAATTGCGCTTTTTGCTGGTGCTTGGTGTCAATGAACGACCCATATCAGGGCCAGAGGTGGTTTTCTTTTTCACATTTGAAAAGCGGGTTTCTTTAGACGCAGACTGACCACGTAGACCTGTTTTTTGTGCTGCGCGCTGTTGATCGCTCGCATTGGCTTCACGAATGGCCGGGTGCGGACGTCGAGCTTTAGTGGTTTTCATGGAAAGTTTTGCCTATTGAATAAGGTGTGATTATACCGCTTCTAGCTAGCTTGCGCCAAAACGAAGAAAGCCGCGCAAGGCGGCTTTCTTGGGCTAGCTGCGGTTTATTTTTCGCAGGTGAAAAAGGCGATGCTGCCAAGACTGGTCATGCCGAGATTAAATACTTGGCCTTCCATGCTTTTTTCTTCGCGATTGAGTTCCAATTTGCGTTGAATCTCAAACAGCACTTCGATTTCCTTAAACCATTTAAGGAGTCGGGTATCGTTATTGATGTAATTTTCAATGGCTTCTTGGTCAGGGTGGTGGCCAATCACAGCAATTTTGCCTTCCCCTGCGCTGCGCAATTGATAGGCGGGAGGAACATGAACTTGAGCATGAATGGCCAAATGGCTGGACAAATCTTCACCAAAGCGGCGTAGCTCGTTGGCAGTGCTGGATTTAAAGTCGTTGATTTCTAGTCCAGGTGTGTCACCTTGATCGGAAAGCATGCGAGCTAGATCGAGTAAAGTGGTGCCTTGGCGATCTACTATCGCATCTGAAATATCCGTCGCTGTGTTCATGTTTTAATCCTTAAAAACGTAGCAGAATGTCTAATGCTCTTAGGCTAGTTAATTTACCCCTGCTATGCAGTGTAAATATTGCGCAAAGTTGATTTAGATTAGTTCCTTGAGTTTATAGATGATCTCCAGCGCTTCGCGAGCGGAAATTTCATCAGGGATTATCCTATCTAGCATTTCGACAGCGGGGTGTGTTTGAAGTTCCGGCTCTGGTGCGAATGTGGGGGCAAACAAATCGGGTTGCAAGCCATGGCTGAGGCTGCTTTGTTCTAATTCTTGCAGTTTTCGTTTGGCGCTGCGCACCACTTCTTTGGGAACGCCTGCGAGGCTGGCGACGGCAACGCCGTAGCTTTGCGATGCAGGGCCTTCCTGTACGGCGTGCAGGAATACAATCCGATCTTTATGCTCGACCGCATCCAGATGTACGTTGGCAACTTGGGCGTAATCCTGTGCCAAGCGGGTGAGCTCGAAATAGTGCGTGGCAAACAGCGTGTAGCAGCGATTTTTCTCGATCAAGGCCTTCGCAATCGACCATGCTAGCGCGAGCCCGTCAAACGTCGATGTACCGCGTCCGACCTCATCCATCAGTACCAGGCTATGCTCGCCTGCATTATTCAGAATATTCGCCGTCTCTGTCATTTCGACCATAAAGGTCGAGCGTCCGCCAGCCAGATCATCGCTGGCGCCAATGCGTGTGAAAATCCGATCCAGCCGACCGATTTTCGCGGCCGTTGCAGGGACGTAGGAGCCAACATGGGCGAGTAGGGCAATCAAGGCCACTTGGCGCATATATGTCGATTTACCGCCCATATTTGGGCCGGTAATCAGCAGTAGTTTGCGCGCTAGATGAAAGTCGACGCTGTTGGGAATAAAGTCATCGATCTGGTCTTCAACCACGGGGTGACGACCCGCTGCAATATTGAGCATGGCTTCATCGCAAAACTCGGGCGCAATATAGCCTGAAAGCTGAGCGCGCTGCGCCAAGCAGACCAAGACATCGAGTGTCGCAACCGCTTGTGCAGCGAGGCGTAGAGTCGCGAGGTGCGCTTGCAGTGACTCGATCACGCCTTCGAATAATTGCTTTTCCAGTGCTAAAGCTCGGTCATTGGCCGATAGCGCTTTTTCTTCAAATTGCTTGAGCTCGGGTGTGATGTAGCGCTCGGCATTTTTCATCGTCTGGCGACGACGATAATCGTCAGGTACCTGCCCTAGGTATGAGTTGGTAACTTCAATAAAAAAGCCTGCTACACGGTTATACTCCACGCGTAGCGTCGCGATGCCAGTGCGTTCACGCTCGCGCGCTTCCAGCATGGTCAGGAATTCGCCGCAATTATTCTGAATGGCGCGCAGCTCGTCCAAATCCACCGAATACCCATCGGCGATCACGCCACCTTCGCGAATTACGACGCCTGGCTCGGGCATGATCGCCGCCGCCAGCTGCTGGTAAATGGCGGGCTCGGCCTGCATTGCGTGCGAGAGCCCATCAAATAAGCCACCCGATGGCATTTGCGCTGCCAGATCGGGCAACACCCGCAAACTATCGCGCAAGCTGGCTAAATCGCGTGGGCGGGCGCTTTTTAGCGCGATGCGCGACACAATGCGCTCAATATCGGCAATCTCGCGCAATTGTGCGTAGAGACTGTCGTTTTGGCCCGCATCGAGCAACGTACCAATCGCGCTTTGTCGTGCCAAAATTTTGGCGTGACTCCGCAGTGGGTGATGCAGCCAGTTGGCCAGCAAACGAGAACCCATACCTGTGGCGCAGTTGTCCAGCAATGAAAATAACGTTGGCGCGGTTTCGCCACGAATGGTTTCGGTGATTTCCAGATTGCGGCGAGTTGCGGCATCCAGCTCGATAAACTGGCTGTGACTTTCCACGCGTAAACCAGCCAGCGCGGGCAGTACGCCGCCTTGGGTGCTACGGACATATTCGAGCAGTGCGCCAGCGGCACCAAGTGCGAGCAGTGGTTCGGTAATACCAAAGCCCGCCAAATCATGTACCGCGAAATGACGCGTGAGATTGCGCTCGGCGCTGGCGGCATCAAATTGCCAGCTAGCTACGCGGCGCACCGGGATGCGCAATTGGTCAAACAGCGTGAGTTCAGCTTCATCGCTAATCAAAATCTCGGCGGGGCGCAGGCGCTCTAGCTCGGAAGTGAGCTTTTCAGCGTCGGCATCCATTAAGGCAAAATCGCCCGAGGCGAGCGAGAGCCAAGCCATGCCCATTTTGCCGCGTACCATCCGGATCGCCAGCAGGCGGTTTTCTTGCTTATCGTCCAGTAGCGCCGCATCGGTCAGCGTGCCAGGCGTAATCACGCGCATGACTTTGCGCTCGACCGGACCTTTGCTGGTGGCCGGATCGCCGACTTGCTCACAGATGGCGACTGATTCACCGAGCTTTACCAATTTGGCGAGATAGGGCTCGAGCGAGTGAAATGGGATGCCGGCCATTTTAATTGGCTCGCCCGCGCTGCTGCCGCGCGTGGTGAGCGTGATGTCCAGCAGGCGCGCAGCCTTGATGGCATCGTCAAAAAACAGCTCGTAAAAATCGCCCATGCGATAAAACACCAGCTTGTCCTGATGATCCGCCTTGAGTGCAAAATATTGCGCCATCATCGGCGTATGAGATGGAGCGGTGTTTTCCGTTGCGGTTTTTTTTGCCATTGTTTTCTTGGGTATATTGCTGAGGGCTAATTCTGTATTGATCTACAGAGCTATACCTTTGGTTTGTAAGGGTGCCACTCGGGCGTCCAGCCTATGCTGCCTGCTGGGGCGATAAATTCGTGATTGATGCCAAGGCCGGGCATCGCCGCGAGTTGACCATCAATATAAATCAAGGGGGTGGTTTCGCGCAGCCACGGCGCAATCGCGGCGGCTTGGCACTGTGCTTTGAGCGAACGGGTAGGGCGATTGGCCGCGAGTTTGAATTGCTCGCCGCCTTGGCGACCGCGCACACTGATGTTGGCCTTGCTGCAAAAAGCTTCGGCAATGCCGCCCGATTCGGTCGCTACCCAGCGCAATACGCCGCGCCAGTCAGGTAGATCATTTTCGCCATTGCATTGGACCTGAATCTCTTGTTCTGGCCCCGCTTGCAAGCTCGCTTGAGTGATGTGCAAATGACCTTGATAGCGACGCACGGCGGCATTGCGCCATACCAGTGCTGGGTGTGTATCGCCGGCGGCGTCAATTGCGGTGCGAATTAATTCATTAAAGGCGCGCAATTCCAGCACGATACCCGCTTGCGCTAACCAGTGACGCAGCACATTTTTTTGCCGTACTGCACTGAGCTTGAGCCAAGGTTCAAGCGCTAGGCTATTGCCAGACTGGCATTGCTGCAAATCGAGTTCGGCAATTTCGATCAGTAAGTCATTGACTTCGGATTGATGTATGGCGCTGCGAGTAATGGTAGTTAATGCTTTGGGCGATATACGCATGATAGTGGGCATTAAATTATGCCGAATATCATTGCGCTGATATTGGGTGTCCAGATTGCTTTCATCTTCTACCCACTGCAAATCATGGCTTTGAGCGTACGACAATAACTCGCTGCGGGGTAGCGTCAGTAGCGGGCGCAACAAGGCCATGTGCGGATTAAGTGGGCGCTGGCTAGGCATCGCGGCAAGGCCCGCGGGGCCACAACCACGTAGCAAATTGATCAAGACAGTTTCGGCCTGATCATTTTGATGGTGCGCCAAAACAATCGCGTCGCAAGCTTGAAGTTCGTATTGGGCATAGCGCGCTTTACGCGCCGCGCCTTCAATGCCATAGCCGCTATTGGGCTCGAGCGTGACGTGTTGAATCTGGCAAGGCACATTCAAATGCGCGGCAAATGCTTGAGCGGATTGGGCCCAAATGTCCGCGTTGGGTGAAAGCCCGTGATGAACGTGCAGGGCGCTTAATGCAAAGCCTAGCTCGTCGCGCAGCGAGGCTAGAAAGTGCAATAGCACGCTGGAGTCGAGTCCGCCCGATAGCCCCACGCTCAGGCGAGGTGTTTGGAAGGCACAACGGGAGCCGAAGCTCCCGTTGTCGTTTTGCTGCTGATCGATAAAGCGCGTAATCAAATCACGCGCTTCTGGCCAGTTCGCCTTAGGCGACGGCTTCTTCTTTGAATTTGCCATGTTCCATCAAGCGATCAAAACGTGAATCAAGTAGCTCGTCGATACTTTGCGCTTTGAGCGCTTTGAGTGAGTCGGCGATTGATTTTTTCAGGGTTGCCATCATCGCTTGCGGATCACGATGTGCGCCGCCAACGGGTTCTGGTACAACCTTGTCGATCAAGCCCAAGGTTTTCAGGCGAGTGGCCGTAATGCCCAACGCTTCAGCTGCATCAGCCGCACGTTCAGCGGTTTTCCACAAAATCGTCGCGCAACCTTCTGGTGAAATGACCGAGTAGGTTGAATATTGCAACATTTGTACTACGTCGCCGACGGCAATTGCCAACGCGCCGCCCGAGCCGCCTTCACCAATCACGGTGCAGATCACTGGCACGCGCAATTTGGCCATTTCAAACAGATTGCGACCAATCGCTTCCGATTGTCCACGCTCTTCCGCGCCTATACCTGGGTAGGCACCCGGCGTGTCGACAAAGGTGATCACTGGAATATTGAATTTTTCGGCCAGCTTCATCATGCGCAAGGCTTTGCGATAGCCTTCTGGGCGTGGCATACCAAAATTACGCGCGATTTTTTCTTTGGTATCGCGGCCTTTTTGATGGCCGATGACCATGACGCTTTGACCATTAAAGCGCGCTAAACCACCTACAATCGCCAAATCATCAGCAAATGCGCGGTCGCCATGCAGCTCTTGGAAATCGGTAAATAAGCCCGCAATATAATCGTAGGTGTACGGACGCTGTGGATGGCGTGACACCTGTGAAATTTGCCAAGGCGTTAATTTCGAATAGATATTTTTGGTGAGTTCAAGACTCTTTTTCTCGAGGTGAGAAATCTCAACCGAAATATCAACTGCCGAATCATCCTGCACGTAGCGCAGCTCTTCGATCTTGTTTTCGAGCTCGGCAACCGATTGCTCGAAGTCAAGGAAGGTGGTTTTCATGCTCTAAAACTCCAGAGGCGCCAATTTAGCGCAAGCAGGTAGCCCAGATGGCTACCCCAAAAATTTGGCGCAATCATACAACAAGCGTGCTGCAAACCCAAGCTATCGTGCAGCTAAAGTGTTATTGCTTTGCAGCAAATTGCCGCTTATTTGTTGCTAAATACGATATCTGCTTTGAGATCTGTTTTTTGCAAACCCTTACGAGACTGCAGGTTGATGACCAGTGGTGCCAAGGTATTGGCACGAATTGCTTCGCCTTCTGGTCGCGACAAAATCAGAAACAACATGGCTTCGGAAGCGTCTTTTAACTCGATAGAGTCACATTCTTCATCGTTTAGCGTGAGCACGTAGTTAAAGCCTAAGCGTTCGGCCGCGATAATTGAAAACGCCACGCTGGCATCATCAAGCGACTGTAGCCAGTAAATGCTGGGATTGGGTTTTTCTTCGTTGAGCAATTTGAAGTTTTTGCAATCGTCAAATCCCGGCAAGCCAGCCGGAAAATGAATAACCGTATTTGGATCGACTTCGATCGGGCCAAACTGACTTTGGAAAACTTCCATTGCGCATACTCCCCTATGAATAAGCTAAAATCATAGTCCAGCTTACTCAAAAGCGGGGCTAATTGGCTATTTTTTGTATGAAATTGGCCGCAAAGTGTATTAGAATAATCTGATAAAAGGTTGAATTGCTAAAGAATTTCTCTCTGCTGCCGATTATAGGCATAATGGTTAAATAACGGGACGATGACCGCCGGACATCACGGTAGGGGATACATCATGAAAATCGACAATTCGGGTAAGCCGCTTGCGAGTTTAGCGAGTAAAACGGCTGAGGTGCGCAGCAATGCCAGCGCCAAAACCGATGCTGCTACGCCAGTTGAAAGTAGCAGTGTCAATAGTAAGCTCTCAGGCGTAGCCAGTAATGAAGCCAGCTTTGATGCTGAAAAAGTAGCTGCAATTCGCTCTGCGATTGCAGAAGGCCGCTTTGCGGTTAAACCGGAAGCGATTGCCGATGGTTTGCTATCAAGTGTGAAAGAGCTACTGGCCCGCTAATCACGATGAGCAATGAAGGCTTGAGAAACCATTTATCGGCTGAACTATCCGGTGTGCAAGCACTGATTGTTTTGTTGACCCAAGAGCAAGATGCGCTAATCAAACGCCAGTTTGACGCGGTTCAAAAAATCATTGAAGACAAAAATCGCGCGTTGCAGGCTTTAGAGCTGGCAAGCAAGGCGCGCGCTCAGTATTGCTCACAAGCGCAATTGCAAACAATCGATCAAATTGAAGTAGCCTTAGGTGAGCAGATTCAGGTTTGGCAAGATTTACGCCAAAGTGCCAAGCTCGCTGAAATGATGAATCGCACCAATGGCCAATTGATCGAAACGCATGAAGAAGCGAATCGTTTCATTATGTCTAATCTGGCTGCGCAACGTAATCCTGATGTGGGTTACAGCGCTGATGGGCGTTTAAGTCAGTTGTCGGCAATTAGTCGCCCCTTCGATCGCGCGTAATTTCCTCCGTTCTATTTCTTCTATTCCTCATTTTGAGATTCATCATCCGAGCTCTATCCAAATGCTCGGGTGTATAGCTGGGATGCTGCTATTGGTATTTGCTCAATAGTTTTTTCAATTCAGTCCAAAATCGTAGCCCTGTACACACCCACACTGGCTTGAATGCGAGATTAATCAAGAACTCACCCTCGCAAAATGCATATGATTTGACAGCAATAGCGATTCGCAGAGAAAATCGGGGTTCTGAACGACAAGAGAGGCGCCTTGCCCAGGGCGTATTGCTGAGGAAATCATATTCCGCTGACGCAGTACTAGGGGGTGCAAGGCCGAAGTGTTTGACTATGTGATGAGTCAAGCGCTGGTTGCAGGGGCTGAATCCCCTGGACTGTCAGTAGCCCACTGTGTGCTTTGCCGCGCATTGAGGTACTGGAGTGCTCTTGGTGATGATTTATTCTGGCGCTATTTTGGCGCCTGTCATTGCCGCACTTTTCCTCTCTCCAATCGTTATTACTTGATTTGGAGAATCGCATGACCTCACTCAATCCCCGCCAGAGATCGCTCTGGACTGCGCTGATTACCCCCTTTTTACCTGACGAGTCACTCGATCTGAATGCCCTGACGGCTTTGCTGCGCGAGCAGGAAGCGGCTGGTGCTGGCGTGCTCTTGCTCGGCTCAACGGGTGAAGGTAGTAATCTGACTTTGGCCGAGCGTAAAGCCGTGTTACAGCACGCCTGTAGCCTGCAATTGCAAGTGCCGATCATGGTCGGCGTTGGTGGGCTTGATCTAGCTAGCCAGCTTGAGTGGCTGGCTTTTTGTGAAACCTTGCCGATCCACGCCTATCTGTTGGTGACACCGATCTATGCCAAGCCGGGTGCTGAAGGGCAGCGCCGCTGGTTTGCCGCGCTGATGGATGCAGTTAACAAGCCCTGTATGCTGTACAACATTCCATCGCGCGCAGGCGTGCCACTGTCGGATGTGGCACTGGCGGGCCTGATTGAGCACCCCAATTGCTGGGCGGTTAAAGAATCGGGTGGCAATGCCGCGCGCTTTGCGGAGCTAAAAGCCGCCTTTCCAAGCATCGCTTGGTATTCGGGCGACGATGTGCTGTTTGCCGAGCACGCAAAACTCGGTGCTGCGGGCTTGGTTTCAGTGGCGAGTAATGTCTGGCCGCAGCAAGTGGCGCGCTGGGTAGCGCAGGGCTTGGCGGGCGAGGTGATTGGTGATTTGCTGCGCAGCGCATCCGAAACGCTATTCTTGGCCGCCAACCCGATACCCGCCAAAGCAATCATGCATCACCAAGGGCGAATTACTTCGAATGAACTGCGCCTGCCGCTGTGTGCCGCAGATCTGAATTCGCTTGAGCCAATCCTAGCTAAAGATCGTGAAGTGGCCGAGCTAGTTTGATTAGATACCCCTATGAGTATTGCCGTCTAGCCCTTTTTGATCTTAATCTTGACGGCGATACTTTGTAAAAATTAGTGTTTTTTGGCTCTTTTCTTGATTCCAAATTTACGAGTTGTTTTATTCAATTGTTCGGAACTTGCGTAACTAATCAGATTTTTGCGTGGTTTTATTCTGAGAACGAAAGGTACAAATTGGGTTAGGCATCCGATGAGTGCAGACGCTGGCACCCCGATAAACAAGGTAAACACATATGCCATGGCCGCCCCTCCGCTTTGTTGCGCTTGCAAGCACTCTGCATGATTTGCCCACATCAGAAAAGGGATTGAGCCAAAAGCAGCACCAATACCAGATGATGGTTTACTTGTGAATGCAAATAAAATTGCAGGAACTAGCATAATGAATCCAGCAATAAATAGTTCTAATGCTTCGCAACGAGTAAAGGCAGCAACTAAACCTTGAAGGCCAAGTGTCAAGGCGATGCAGCCGAAGGCAATAACTCGAACAGTGCTAGTTTTCATTAGTTACGCTCGCAGGTGGATGGTCTATGGTTGCTTCAGTCTCCAGATCAAAGCCGTGCAGCATATGGTAGTTACAAAAAACCCGCTCGTAAGCGGGTTGGTGGTGTGCAGCTAATTAAACCGCCGTTTCGTCCAATTCTGGCAATGCGATTTGGTTGTCGGTGCTGAACTGGTAATCTTTGAATACATGTTCGGCAGTCAGAAGCTGGTAGCGACCATCGGGTAGTTTGTTGGTCGTGTCTTTGAGGCGATATGTATAGTGGCCGCAAGTCCAGCAATCGAAGTTGCGCATATGCGTACATAGGCAAGTTTTCTCGTAAACGTGAATTTCCGAGATTTTCTTGGCTGTTGGGTTTTCTTCGATGACTTTGTTGTAGGCCTGAATGTACGAGCAGCTGCCGTTGGCGTCGAGCAGGTAGCCATACGCTTCGCAGTTCGGGCGAATGCCTGAGCCAATGGCTGGCGTGTTTTTCAACATGCGCATTGGGTAGCCGGTTGGCGAAATTTGATTCACTTCGATGATGTCTTCCGACGCTTTGAAATATTCCTGTTTCACATCATCAGGCAGGCCGCATTCTTTGGTCACGGTAAAGCGCGTTGCCACTTGCACGCCGCCGCAGCCCATTTCGAGGTACTTGACTGCATCCGAGCCAGTAAATACGCCGCCTGCGGCGATCACTGGCATGTTGTCGTAGCCTTGCTCTTTAATCCAAGCCACCACTTCAGCGGCGATGTCTTCGAGCTTGAACTCGGCCCAATCCATACCAAAGCCCAAGTGACCACCGGCCAATGGGCCTTCAACCACGACGTAATCAGGCAGGCGATTGGTGCGTGCTGATTTTTTGATGAACAATTGCAGTGCACGCACTGAAGACACAATGATGCCGAGCTTGGCGGTCCGGAAACGCGGATGATCTTCGATCAGTGAAAACGACCCCAGGTGCAGACCCGCAGCCAGCGTAATGCCGTCGATGCCCGCATCGAGCGCAGCACGCATCCGCACACGCAAGGTTTCTTTCGGGCCATTCATCGTCAACTTTTCCATGCAGTTGATCAGAATCAGGCCGTCGCCTTGTTTGCGTTTCATGGTGGCTTCAACGTGCAGGCGCGTGGCTTCTTCTAATTGCGCCAGATCGAATTGCACCACTGATTTGTCGCTATTGGCGACATTGAATTTGTATTGTTTTAGCTTGTCTTTGACATGCTTGGTGTTGTAGCGGCGATCAGTAACCGTATTGATCATGGCATCTGAAATGTGGCCAATACCGCCGAGGCGACAGGCTTCGAGTGCCAAATCAGCAGTCGAAATATCGACACCCATGCCACCAATCATAATTGGCACGTACTTTTTTTCATTTCCTTCAAGGTCTTTAAAGGTCAGGCGAAAATCATCAACACGCTTCATTCAATCTAATCCACTGCTTCATGTACTGGTATTAAACAATTGTTTAATTTTCGGGCACACAAAATCGCTATTTTTCAGAAGGGGCAATCATATCCTTAAATGGCCTTGCGTGGGGCGGAACTAACATGACGAGGCGCAATAATTTCATCTTTGCTGCAGTTATTTCGAGGTAAATAATCCAGATTCATGCCCATGATTGTGCATTTTCGGTGCCGCTGGCGATTTTGGGTAAAATAGCCCGAGTATCGAATGCCGCCTGAAGGACTTGCATGTCTGAATCCCCATTTCTAAATCAATTAGCCACCGAATTAAGCGAGCGCGAGAGTAAAAGCCTGTATCGCCGCCGCCGCGTCCTCGATTCGCCACAAGGCGCGCGGGTGATGTGCAATGGCTGTGAAGTGCTTAATTTTTGTAGCAATGATTATTTGGGGTTGGCCAATCACCCAAGCGTTGTCGCTGCCGCGCAGCAAGGTGCGGCGGAGTGGGGCGTGGGCAGCGGTGCGGCGCATTTGGTCGCGGGGCATTTCACGCCGCAGCATACGTTGGAAGAGCGCTTTGCTGCGTTTAGCGGCAAACCCGCGGCGATTTTGCTTTCAACCGGATTTATGGCCAATCTGGCCGTCATCCCCGCCTTGCTCGGGCGCGGGGATGCAGTGTTTGCCGATAAGCTCAATCACGCTTCGCTCAATGACGCTTGCCAGCTGGCGCGCGCCGATTTCAAACGCTTTGCGCACAACGACGTCGCGCAGCTCGAACGTCTGCTGGCGCAATCGGATGCAAAACGAAAGCTGATCGCGGTCGATGCCGTATTTAGCATGGACGGCGATATCGCGCCGCTGGCGCAATATCTGGCGCTGGCAGAGCAATACGATGCGCTGCTGTATATCGACGACGCGCACGGCTTTGGCGTGCTCGGCGAAGGGCGCGGTACGCTGGCTGAATTAGGACTTGATTCGCCACGGATCATTTATATGGCCACCTTGGGCAAGGCGGCAGGCGTTGCAGGGGCGTATATCGCTGCAGAGCAAGTGGTCATTGATTATCTGATCAATACCGCCCGCTCGTATATCTATACCACCGCAGCGCCGCCGCTGCTGGCCTGCGCGCTGCACGCTAGCCTCGATGTGATCGAGCACGATAAGGCACGCCGCGAGCGCCTGCTCTCGCACATTCGTTATTTCAAACAATTTTTTGCGACCGAGCTTGTCGATGCTCCGTGTGAATTGCTGCCTTCGGATACCGCCATTCAACCACTCATTGTCAAAGATAACGCCACCGCAGTGGCGCTGTCGCAAGCCTTGCTCGATGCCGGTCTGCTCGTCGCCGCGATCCGCCCGCCAACCGTTGCCACGCCCCGCTTGCGCGTGACTTTATCGGCGGCGCATAGCGATGACGACGTGAAATTACTCTGCCGTGAAATCAAACGCGTTTTAATGGCCGCCGAGCAAGGGTGAAAGCAATGCCGAGCTTGAATCTCATCGGTGCTGGTCGCCTTGGCAATAGTTTGGCTTACCTTGCGCATGCCAGCGGGCAGTATCAAATTGCAGGTATTTATTCGCGTAGCGAGGCGAGCAGCATTGCCGCGCGTGAATTTATTGGCGCAGGGAATGTATTTGAAAATTTGGCGCAACTGCCGCCGGCGGATTTGTGGCTGCTTGCCGTGCCCGATGGCGCGATTGCTACTGTCGCCAGCCAATTGGCGCAGGCTGGGGTGGTGAATGCTGGCGCTATCGTGTTTCACGCCAGCGGCGCTTTGGCGGCCGATCAGCTTGCGGCCTTATCCCCGCTTGGTGCGCAGTGTGCCAGCCTGCACCCGGCGTTTTCTTTTGCCGACCCCGCCCGCGCTGTCGCGACTTTTGCTGGGACTTTATGTGCACTCGAAGGCGATGCAGCCGCTTGTGAGGCTTTGGCCCGCTTGGTGCATGCGATTGGCGGTGTGCCGTTTCAATTGCAAGGTGGCAAGGACGCCAAAGTCGCTTATCATGCGGCGCTCTCGATGGCGGCCAATTATTTGGTGACCTTGTCCGATTTAGCTTTGCAAACCGCAAATCAAGCGGGTATTGCCCCAGAGATAGCGAATCAACTGGTATTGGGGTTGATACGTCAAACTTTGGTGAATGTTGAACAGCTTGGCCCCGCTGCGGCGCTCACTGGCCCGATTGTGCGTGGCGATGCCGCGACGGTGGCGCAGCATTTGGCGGTATTGCCCAGCACGCATCAGGCCTCGTATCGGGCCTTGGGCGAAGCCACGGTGGTTTTGGCGGGCGATCGCCTGAGCGACGCGGCACGCAGCGCATTACTTAATACATTGCAAAGTGAGCCGCGCAGCACATAAAACAAAGACGCGAGCTTTTTCAGCCGGATTCAAACTAGGATTTGGCCCATCTAAATTGGCCAAAAGACACGCACGCAAGGCAAGGCCGCGTGCAGACTTGGGCCTGAAACAGCGCAACAGGATACGAAATGGAGTTAATGATTGAAACCAGCGGCCACGGCCCAGATGTTGTGCTGCTGCACGGCTGGGCGATGAATGGCACGGTGTGGAACGCCGTCGCGCGCGAGTTGGAAAACGATTTTTGCGTACATAAAGTTGATTTACCTGGCCACGGCGGCAGCGCATTTGACGAGGCGACGCAGGGCGATTTGTCCTTGCAACACATGGTCGATGCGGTGAACGCCGCTTTTCCCTATCCGGTGCAGGTCGTTGGTTGGTCGCTCGGCGGCGCGGTGGCGGCGCAATGGGCTTTGCAGCAGCGCGAAAAAGTTCGCTCCTTGACGCTGGTGGCCTCCAGCCCGTGTTTTATGCAGCGTGATGATTGGCAACCGGCGATGGCGCAAAAGGTGTTGGAGCAATTTGCTGCGGCGCTGCAAACCGATTGGCAAGGCACGCTCAAACGCTTTATCAGCCTGCAAGCGATGGGCGACGCCAGCGCGCGCGAGGTGACGCGGGAGTTGCTCGCCGATTTGTTCAAACACGGCGAGCCCAAATTGGCACACCTCGCGCATGGCCTCAATATCTTGCGCGACACCGATTTGCGCGGCGAGATTGGCCAGATTGATTGCCCCGTACTACTGCAATATGGCGATCGCGATACCTTGACGCCGCTGGAAGCCGGCATGTGGCTCGCCAAAGCCTTACCCGACGCGCAATTTAAGCTGCATTACAAAGCCGCGCACGCGCCGTTTTTGTCGCATTTTGCCGATTTCGTGCAAACCCAGCGCGAGTTTTTACTGAATAATCAATAAGGGTATTGCTCTGAAATCCAGATTGTAAAATGATTTCAGGGCTATACCTGCCAAGGATGTGCTGTGCCTACTTTAATGATCCAAGGTTGTACCTCCGACGCGGGTAAATCAACGCTGACCGCCGCGCTGTGCCGCTTGCTGATGCGTCGCGGCGTGAAAGTCGCGCCATTCAAGCCGCAAAATATGGCGCTCAACTCGGCGGTGACCGAGGATGGTGGCGAGATTGGTCGGGCGCAAGCGGTGCAGGCGGTGGCGTGTGGCTTGGCGGCGCATACCGATATGAATCCAGTCTTACTTAAGCCGTCGAGTGATTGCCGCGCGCAGGTGATTATTCAGGGCAAATCGATTGGCAATCTGGATGCGGTCGATTATCACGACTACAAGACGACGGCCAAACGCGCGGTGTTTGAGTCGTGGGGCCGCTTGGCGGCCAACTATGATTGGGTGATTGTTGAAGGTGCGGGCAGCCCGGCGGAAGTGAATTTACGCCAGGGCGATATTGCCAATATGGGTTTTGCCGAGGAAGCCGATTGCCCCGTTTGGCTGGTGGCCGATATTGATCGCGGCGGCGTGTTTGCGCATTTTGTCGGCACGCTGGCTTGCCTGAGTGCATCGGAACAGGCGCGGATTCAGGGTTTTATCATCAACCGTTTTCGCGGTGATATTAGCCTCTTGCAGCCCGGTTGCGACTGGCTGGAGGCCAAAACCGGTAAGCCGGTGCTGGCGGTGGTGCCGTATTTGCATGGCTTGGAAATCGCAGCCGAAGACGCATTGCCGCGCACAGTGGCGAATGTCGACGGCGAGTTTCGCATCGTGATTGCAACGCTGCCGCATATTTCCAATCACACCGATTTTGATCCGCTACGCCGCTTACCGAATG
Organism: Chitinibacter bivalviorum; assembly: GCF_013403565.1. NCBI lineage: Bacteria > Pseudomonadati > Pseudomonadota > Betaproteobacteria > Neisseriales > Chitinibacteraceae > Chitinibacter > Chitinibacter bivalviorum. Next base: position 467,936 of record NZ_CP058627.1, read on the forward strand.
TACGTTGCGAATTTGCTAACCCCAATCAGCCTTTGCCTGATTGCGATTTGCTAATTATCCCCGGTAGCAAAAATACGCTCGGCGATTTGGCGCATTTGCGCGCGCAAGGCTGGGATGCACAAATCGCGCGGCATTTGCGCTACGGTGGCAAGCTGATGGGCGTGTGTGGCGGTTTGCAGATTTTGGGCGCGCAAATTGATGACCCTGAGGGTATCGAGTCGGGAGCTATTTCTGATCGAGGTCTTAGCCATATACCCATTAATACAGTGCTGGAGGCGGATAAGCAGCTTGTGAATGTCACTGGCCAGATTGCGGCGAGTGGCACGCCGATTCGCGGCTATGAAATCCACGTTGGCCGATCAAGCTGGATTGATGCAACGCAAGCTCAATGGCCACGCTTTGCCCACTTGGGCGATGGTCGCGCCGATGGTTGGGTCTCGCCCGATGGGCAGATTTTGGCGACGTATTTGCATGGCCTGTTTGATGAGCCAGCCGCGCTGCAAAGCTTGCTGGCGTGGGCGGGGTGCGCGCTTGAGACCGCCAATTTGCCCGCTGCGAATGTGCTGCTCGAGCGCGAAATTGATCGCCTTGCCGATGCGCTGGATGCGGCGCTCGATTGGTCGCGCGTCGCAGCCGCAGGATTGAGCTTGCCACACTAGCGGCAAGCCGTGCTCATGGCTCCCCTTAAATCCGGTAGGCTTGAATCGGATTGGGATTTTCAGGCGGCATTCACTATAAAGAGCAGTATCTAACTTGCTTTGGGGGCGGTATGCCTGGCCTAGTGAAGTCCCTATTGATGGCTGTATTGCTTGTCGCATTGACGGCCTGCTCACCGCCCAAAGCCAAAGAGCCTTTGCGCGTCGGTTTTAATCCATGGCCGGGATATGAGTTTTTATATCTGGCCAAAGCCAAGGGTTTTTATGAAAAGGCGGGCCTAGAGGTCAAGCTTGTTGAACTCAATACCCTTGGCGATGTGCGCCGTGCGTTTGAGCGGGGGCAAATCGATGTGATGGCCAGCACCTTGGTCGAGGCTGCGATTGCCACGGAAAACACCGGTAAAAAACTCAAAATCGTCGCCGTCGTTGATGCCTCAGATGGGGCCGATATGATGATTGCGCGAAAACCAATTAGCAGTGTGGCCGAGTTGGCTGGCAAAAAAGTAGGGATGGAAGGCGTTACGGTGGATGTGCTCAATGCGTATTTTGCATTGCAAAGCGCCAAACTCACGCTCAAAGATGTGCAAGTGGTGACCCGTACGCAGGATGATCTGATGATTGAGCTTGAATCGGGTCGCATCGACGCAATGCAAACCTACCCGCCTTATTCGATCAAGCTGTTGCAAAATGAGCAATACCAAAAGATTTTTGATTCATCAAAAATCGCAGGCAAAGTGATTGATGTGATTTCGGTCGATGCTACGGTGCTTGCCGAGCGAGCTGATGAGATCAAGGCGCTGGTGCACAGCTACTTTGCCGCGATGGAAGATTTTCAGGCTAACCGGCAAGTCGATGCACACTTGATGGGCTCTCGTTCCGGTGGTAATGCCGAGTCCTACTTGGCTGGGCTGGATGGTTTAAAGCTCATCGCCCGTAATGAGCAAATCAATTACCTCAAAGCCAATGGACAACTGCAGCAATCATTACAGGCTACCGGCATGGCGCTGCAAACTGCTGGCGTTTTGAAAAAGCCCGTTGATGTCAACGCATTTATGTCTGAACAAGCACTAGAGTTTTATCCATAAAATGCCAACTGAGCGCGCAAATTTGTCATTTTTTACCCGACTGCAATGGCAGCTTGTGTTGCCGATGTTGTTGATCTGGTTATTGCTTGGCGGATTGGGCTTGTATGGCTTGATTTCAGTGATCCGCGCTGAGTTTCAACAGCAGGTGCTAGAGCGGGCGCGAGCGATTTCACAGTCGGCACAATTTGCCACTGAATCGGCAAGTAATCTGGCCGGCGTGCAGCGCTTTGTGGCTTCGCTGGGGGCGGATGTGCAGGTTGAGCGTGTTTTGATCCTATCCGGTGCGCCAGCCAAAATCATTGCGGCAAACGAATTATCACTGGTCGGGCAGCGCGTGGATACTTTGCTCGATGCCGATCTGAAAAGGCATCTGAGCAATATGTTCATGCATGCTTTGCCCTATAACGATTTTCAGCATCCGCACCACGCCAATATCTTGGAATATGCCGAGCCCTTATTGCTCAATAATTTAGCGCTTGGGCCTGAGGTCGTTCAATCAGGCGTTTTGGTCTTGTTTATCCGCACCGAAAGCATTAATCAGGCAATCCAGACCAGTTTATTGATACTGGGTGCCATTTTTACGCTGCTGATGTTGGTGTTGGGGGCGGTGCTGATTTGGTTGGTGCAACGGCGAGTGTTGCACCCCATTGAAAATATGCTGCAGACCGTAGATCGACGTTCTGCCGGTGAAACAGCCTTGGTGTCTGCCTTAGCGCCCAATGAGCTGGGGCAATTGGGGCGGGCATTAAATCAAATGCTCTTGATGAGTGATGAGCAGCGTGCGCAGCTTTCGGCGCAAGAATTGATGCTGGCCGAACAACTCACGCAATTACAGCTGGCCGCCAGTGCGCTCAAAATGGGGGCGTGGACTTACCATCCACAATCGCATTGTCTGCAATGGAATCAAGCTCTGTTTGAGTTGTATGGCGTCGATATGGCCTCGTTCCCTGAGCCTGCCGATGTGCGGCAATTATGCATGGCCGCGGCGGATGTCGCGCAAGAGGATGCGCTGCTTGCTGCGCTTGACCACGCCAATCCAAGTTATAGCGTGGTGTATTCCATCGAGCGCAATGGACAAACGGTGTATTTGATGAGCGCTGGTAAATTAAGTGGCGATTATGTGATTGGCTTGTGCCTTGATGTGACTGAGCTCAAGCAAGCGCAACTGCGTGCGGAGGCGGCAAATCAGGCCAAAAGTGCGTTTTTAGCCAATATGAGTCATGAAATACGCACGCCGATGAATGCAGTGCTGGGCTTTGCGCAATTGCTGGGCGACTGTAATTTGGGCGAGACCGAGCGTGATTATGTGCGCCATATTTGGCAAGCAGGCGATGCCTTGCTCGCGCTCATCAATGATATTTTGGATTTCTCCAAAATCGAATCAGGTAATCTGGAGCTGGAGCACATTGCATTTGATTTGTATGGCGTATTGAGAAATTCGCACGATATCGTCAGTGTAAAACTCAGGGAAAAAGGCTTGCAGTTTGAAATGCAGCTGCCCGATGCGCCGGCGGCTCGTATTTATGGTGACCCAAGTCGGTTGCGTCAGATTTTACTTAACCTACTGAATAACGCCATCAAGTTTACCTATGATGGGTATATTAAGATGAGCCTTGATTGTAATGATGTTGACGAATATACCTCTGATGTAATTATTAAAGTCTGCGACACTGGGATTGGCATGGACGAGGTTGGGCTGGCGCGGTTATTTAAGCCGTTTAGCCAAGCGGATGTGAGTACCACCCGCCGATTTGGCGGCACGGGCTTGGGGCTATCAATTAGCAAAAAATTGCTTGAGGCTATGGGCGGGACGATTTCCGTTGCTAGTCAGCAGGGAAAGGGCAGTTGTTTTACGATGCAATTGAGATGTCAAAAAGCACCCGCAGCACCCGTCTTGCAATTTGCCAACCTTGCGGGCAAAAAAATCCTCGTCGTGCATGTGGGCGCGGAAATAGATCATTTATTGCTCTCGCAGCTTAAGCAATTGGCCTGTCACATCAGTACGGCCAATCTGATAGAGCCCATTGCAGTGGCTCAATATGATCTATGGCTATTTGACTTGGGCCCCCACATTGATGAAGACCAAGCCTTGGTGTCGTTGCGTCAACAATTGCATGCTTATCCCGCGCCAGCGGTTTTGATTTCTAGTGCGGGCAGTGGCAGCGCACGGCAGGCGCGCTTAGCCGGCTTTAATGCCTATCTAGGTCGCCCGCTGATTGCGGATCAGGTGGCGCAATGTTTGGCGGCTACCTTAGGTGCTCAGGCAAGTGGGGCCGCGCAAGAATTGCTCACCGTGCATCAGATTCGTGAAGCGCGGCAAAGTGCGCCGCAGATTTTGCTGGTGGATGATAATCCGCTGAATTTAAAAGTTGCGCAGTTGATGCTGCAAAAACTAGGCTGCAATGTCGACACGGCCAGTGATGGTCAGCAAGCGATCGATTGCGTGCAGCGACAATCGTACGCACTGGTTTTGATGGATTGCCAAATGCCGGTTATGGATGGTTTTGCCGCAACCCGAGCGATACGGCAGCACTATAGTGCTGAGCAGTTGCCGATTATTGCGTTGACGGCCAATGCATTTCAAGAGGATGCCCAGCACTGCCATGATGCCGGGATGAATGACTTTCTCAGTAAACCTGTCGCGCAGAATGAATTGCAAGTCATGCTGAGCCGCTGGGTTGCTTAAATCCATATTGCCAATGGTTGCCAATTATTCGGCCTAATCAATGGGAAACGTATCGCAATTTTCACCACGCGCACTATGATGAATTGTTGAATAACTGATAGATATAAATGGGTATGGATTTTTTACTCGACGACGTGCCCTCGATCAATGATGAAGTGTTAACGCCCTGGAAAGTGGCGGTGATTGATGATGAGCGCGATATTTTTGAAGTCACCCGTCTATCGTTGTCGCGCGTGAAGGTCGATGGTCGCCCGCTCGAATTGTTGTATGCCAATAGCGGTCAAAGTGGCTTTGATCTGATCAATTCCCACCCCGATATCGCGGTGGCATTTATTGATGTGGTGATGGAGTCACCCGAAGCGGGTTTATTGCTGGTCGATAAAATCCGTTCTGATTTAAAAAATCATGCATTACGGATTATTTTGCGCACGGGGCAGCCCAATCAGCATCCCGAAGAGCTGGTGATCGAGTCTTACGATATTAACGATTACAAAGCCAAAACTGAGCTCACCAATATCAAGCTCAAAACCTGTATTTATGCGGCTATTCGCTCTTATCGCGACATCATGACCATTAGCAATACGCAATTGGGCATGGAAAAAGTGATTTCCTCTTCGCAAGCGGTGTTGCGCAGCCGTACTTTGCATCAATTTGGCTCTGCCGTATTGCAGCAGTTACTCGATCTACTCAATATTCAAAGCAGTGAAGTGTATCTGGTGTCGCAATCGATCGATTTATATGGCGACAGGGTTAATCATGTGCTCGCCGCCACTGGCGACAATGTGCAGCTTGACGATCAGCTCAATGGCCCGCTTTTACCCGATCATGTGCGCGAATTGGTTAATTTTGCCAATGCTGGCGGGGAAAACAAGCTGCCCGATTTTGCATTTCTAGCCCGCTTTCAAGTGGGCGAGTTGGCCTCAAATGTGCTTTACGCCAGCTTGGCTCACCCCCTTGACCCGCTGCAAACCAAATTGCTGCAAATGTTTGCCAGTAATGTCGCCTTGGTATTTGAGGCGCTCTACACCAAAGAAAATATCCAGGAAACGCAGAAAGAATTGCTGCTGGTGATTGGCGACGCCATTGAGCAACGCTCCAAAGAAACGGGTATGCATGTTCGTCGTGTGGCGCTGATGTGCGAATTACTAGCGCGTAAACTCGGCCAGTCGCCGGAGTATTGTGAAACGATTCGTTATGCGTCCCCACTGCATGACATCGGCAAAATTGGTATTCCTGAAACCATATTGCATAAACACGGGAAATTAGATCCCGATGAATGGGCCGTCATGCAAACGCATGCCGAATTGGGTTATCAATTGCTGAAAAATACCAAACGCGTCATTGCCAAAATGGGCGCGATTATCGCCCGCGATCACCATGAAAAATGGGATGGCAGCGGCTATCCGCGGGGCTTAAAAGGGCAGGATATCCCTCTTGAAGCCCGCATTATGGCGGTGGTTGATGTGATTGATGCGCTGGCTTCGCGGCGCTCATATAAAGAAGCCTGGCCTGACGAGGCCATTATCACTTTGCTCAAAGCCGAACGGGGACGCCATTTTGACCCTGATATCGTCGATTTGGCTCTGGCCACTTACGATGAATTCGTGGCAATTCGTCGGCAATTACCAGATCGCAACGAGCATGTTTGATTTTGAAGGCAAGGAATCGGCGGTTATCTTGATCATCGACGATAGTCGCATGAATCAAATGCTGCTCAGTGCCATGCTCAAAGAGATGGGCCAAATTCATTGTGCCAACCACGGCGAAGAGGGCGTAATGTTGGCGCAAACGTTACACCCAAATGTCATTTTGCTCGATGTGGAAATGCCGGGCATGAATGGCTTTGAAGTGTGCAAAATGCTCAAACAGCAGCCTAATTTTGAGAGCGCGATTATTTTTGTCACGGCGCATAGTGGTTCTGAGCATGAGGTCAGGGCGCTGGATGCTGGTGCAGTCGATTTTATCACCAAGCCATTTCACGATGCGGTCGTTAAGGCGCGGGTGAGTGCTCACCTTCTGCTTAATTTGCAAACCCATTATCTACGCAATCTGGTAAATCTCGATGGTTTAACCGGCGTTTTTAATCGCCGACATTTTGATGAGATGCTGGCACAGGAATGGCGGCGCCATCTGCGCGCCCAGCAATCATTGGCGCTGGCTTTGTTAGATGTCGATTTTTTCAAGCGTTATAACGACGCTTTGGGGCATCAAGCAGGGGATGATTGCCTAAAGGCTGTGGCGCATTGCCTGGCAAAAAGTACGAAACGACCAGGCGAGATTGTTACGCGCTATGGTGGTGAAGAATTTGCCATTATTTTACCCAATACCAGTCAAGAAGAGGTTTTGGGTTTTGGTCATTACTTGTGTCAGCAGATTGCTGCTCTGCAATTACCGCACCCTGATCGCCCCGATTTGCCTTTCGTAACTATTAGTGTTGGCCTGAGTGCCGTGCTACCTACATTGCAAAGCGAACCTAAATCGCTGATTGCCGCAGCCGATGCCGCTTTGTATCGCGCCAAAGAGCAAGGCCGCAATCAGGCTTGTTTGGGTAAATCTTAGCCCTTGTCCAATGAGCAAAGCCGCTTAATCGCCCGCACTGTGTATTTGCAGCCGTACGGCGGCGATTAAATCTGGATAAAAGGTCAGAAAATCGCTTTCAAGTTGTGCATAGTGCAAGCGTAAATCATCGATTCCTGCCGCAAAGGCACTAGCGCGGCGAATACGATGGCGCGCAAAGCCAGCCAATACCATTTCAATTCGTTCCATGTCCTGATAGCCGCCCAGCCAATCATACTTGATCATACTAGGTGCAATTTCTTGCAACCTTTTGGGCAAAATGGCGTCGTATTTTTGCAATTCGGCATAACACTGCTGGCTAAAGTCGCTGAGTGTCTGGTGATGAAATTGTCGCCAATGGCGAGCCAGATAATGATCGAAAAATATATCGATCAGTATGCCGGCGTAGCGCTGGCGCTCGCTCGCAATGCGGCGTTTGGCGCGGATGACGATTTGATGGTGATCGGTAAAATGATCAATAAAGCGATGCAGCGCCATACCTGTTTGCATCGGCATAGGTAAATGACCTGCTAGTGCAGGTTTAAGAAAATCACCCAGCAGATTGCCAATGCGGGCTTGCTCATTATCGGGGGCAAGGTGTAAATGGGCTAGGTAATTCATTCGTGAAAGGAAAAAATCATGTTGAAGATGACGCTCGCAGAGCTTGAAGCCATTCGGCTGGAATGCCTCAGTTTAGTCAATCAGCGCTCGTTCGTATCGGCGGCTGTCGCGGTTGTACCGATTCCCGGTTTGGATGTCGGTGCAGATGTCGCGATTATGACGCGCATGATTGACCTGATTAACCAAAAATTTCAGCTGACCGCGCAAGACGTAGGTCGGCTTGATCCAAAAACCCAGCAACGTATTCTGGTGATTGTGAGCTCATTAGGCAGCACTCTGATCGGCAAATATTTATCCAAAGAACTCATCGTCTTGGCCTTAAAGCGTGTTGGGGTGCGGATGGCGAGCAAACAGGCGGCCAAATTTGTACCCTTGCTGGGCTCGGCCATTGCGGCAGGATTAAGCTACGGAGCGATGCGCTGGCTGGGCAATGCGCATATCGAAGATTGCTATCAAGTGCTCAAACGGGCGATCGAGGAGCAAGAGCGCATCGTCGATGTGCAATAAGGCTGCTGGCTAATTAAGGCCAAACAGTGGGAAAATAGCGGCCAGTTATTTACCGAAAAGCCACTCAATGACCACCATGCAAAATACCGTCGAGCATTTGATTGTCCACCAACTGCACAAAGAGCCTAATGGCCCCGCACGCGTCGCCTTGGGTTCTGCACCTTTGGTGGTCAATAGCGCCTCGCAACGCTTGATCGATCATTTGTGCGAGTTATACGGCACGCGTAATGGCAAAGGTTTTGGCAAATTTGAAGCTGATGATGCTGGCTACGCGATGCCGGGCTTAATTCGCCAATACACCGACGAGCGGATTGATTTTCATGCCTTATCACAGCAGATGATGGCGGAGTTGCAAACCCGTGCTGAAGCCGAGCCTCTCGCGAGCGGTGGCTATGTACTGATTGCGCAAGTGAGCAATCCGGCGATGCAGTTTCTGTTTGTCGCCTTGATCAGTGAAGTGATTGGTACAGCCATTAGCGATGACATGAATGTGGCCGATAGCATTCACCTCGATATGGATCACCTGCGCGTTGCCGGGCGGATTGATCTGGGCAGCTATCGCGCCGGCGGCGAGCGCTATGTCAGCTTTTTGCGTGGTCGCGGTGATGTGGCGGCGTATTTCAAATTGTTCCTCGGCTGCAATGATGTCCATACGCCATTGAAAGAAACGCAAAAGCTGGTAAAAGGCTTGGAAGCCTTTGCCAACGAGCAGGCCATTGCTGGCAATGAGCGCGACGAAATGTTCCAGCGCGCACATAGCTATCTTGATGCCTTGGGTGACGGCCAAGGCGAAGTCGATTTGGCGACCGTGGCCGAGCAGGTATTTCCAGCTGCGCCGGCGCAATTGCAAAGCGCTTTGCAAAATGAAGACTTGGGCATTAACGATGGCTTTGTGCCAGATCGTCGTGCGATCAAGCCACTGATGCGCTTTAAGGCCAATGGCCCACAGTGGAAGCTTGAATTTGATCGCGCCAGCTTGCGCAGCGGCGCGGTGATTTACGATAAATACAGCGATACGCTGGTGCTGTCGAATATTCCAGATGAATTAAAAAAGGCATTACTCGAACAATAATTGCTCAAACACCGCGGCTAAAGATGTGAATATGTCACGAAAGTGATATATACCAACGATGGGTATATTGATGAAGACTTATTAAATAAAGGTTTTTATCGATATACCCTTTTTTATTGGTGTTTCTCGCAGTTTTTCAGCCAGCGCTGTGCTGCGGCATACTGCGTTTTTATTCGATCAATCAAGGCGCTCGATCTGGGCGAGGCGTTTGAATGGAGGCGCAATGCAAGCAGCAGTAGACTGGATCAATGGTTGGGTCTGGAGCAATGGATTGATTTTTCTCTGCCTGGCGGCAGGTCTGTATTTTTCGATTCGAACCCGTTTTTTGCAGTTACGGCACTTTGGCGAAATGTTCCGCCTGATGTTTGATGGTAAAGCTTCCGCAGCGGGTGTTTCCTCATTTCAAGCTTTAGCGATGTCTTTGTCGGGGCGCGTCGGGATCGGCAATATCGCGGGCGTGGCCACGGCCATTGCCTTTGGCGGGCCGGGTGCCGTGTTCTGGATGTGGATGGTCGCATTTTTGGGCGCCAGTACGGCGTTTGTCGAAGCCACACTGGGCCAACTGTATAAAGAAGAACATCACGGGCAATACCGTGGCGGCCCCGCGTTTTACATCGAAAAAGGGCTGGGCTGGAAGTGGTATTCGATCATCTTTGCGCTGGCGACGATTTTCGCGTGCGGTATTTTATTGCCGGGAATGCAGGGCTACGGCATCGCGTCAGGGCTGCAAAATGCCTTTGGCATGCCGCCCGCAGTGACGGGCGCTATTGTGGTGCTGATGTTAGGGATGATTATTTTTGGCGGCGTGAAACGGATCGCCAGCTTTACCCAGTTTGTCGTGCCATTTATGGCGCTGGGGTATTTATTGATTGCGTTCACCGTCGTTGCGCTCAATATTTCCGCCTTACCCGATGTGCTGATGTTGATTGTCAAATCGGCTTTTGGGGCCGAGGCGGGTTTTGGCGCCATGCTGGGCTTGGCGATTCAATGGGGGGTGAAGCGCGGTATCTATTCCAATGAAGCAGGGCAAGGCTCAGCGCCACACGCGGCGGCGGCGGCCGAGGTGAGTCATCCGGCCAAGCAAGGTTTAGTGCAAGCGTTTTCGGTCTATATCGACACGCTGGTGGTGTGTTCTGCCACCGCGTTTATGATCTTGATTACTGGTAAATACAATGTCATTGGCCCCGATGGGCAGACTATCGTCAGTGGCGTGGCGGGGATTGAAGCAGGTGCGGCATATACGCAGGCGGCGGTGGAGTCGGTCTTGCCCGGCTTTGGTGCGGTTTTTGTCGGGATTGCGCTGTTCTTTTTCGCCTTTACCACCATGCTGTCGTACTACTATGTGGCCGAAACCAATCTTTCGTACTTGTGCCGCAAAATCAATGCGCCTTGGCTGTTTGTACTGCTTAAGCTGATCTTGCTCGCCGCCGCGCTCTATGGTTGCGTGCGTACCTCTGCGCTGGCGTGGGGCATGGGGGATATTGGCGTTGGCGTTATGGCGTGGCTCAATATTATTGCGATTTTAGTGCTGCAAAAACCGGCGCTGGCCTTGCTAAAAGACTATGAAACACAGCAGGCACAAGGCCTAGACCCTGTATTTTCGCCTGCGCAATCTGGAATTGCTGCGAGCGAAATTTGGAGCAAGAAAGCGCAGTTGATCAGCAATGCAGAGGAAAAAGTCATGCATGATTAGCCGATAAGCCTCTGAAAACGTTGAATTTGGCGGGAAGGCACAGAATGTTGCTTTTGTAGAACAATCGTTCTTTTTGTGCTTGCCGCCAAGCACATTCTTTTGTATTGTGAACGTACGTTCTATATGAGGTGAATGTCATGGCTTATCGTTTCCGTATTTCAGCAACTGCGTTCGTTCAACTGCAACAGCTACAAGTGCCAATGGCGCTCATCGAATATTTGGCCCAGCCCGCTTGGCGGGGTTCGGCACCCATGCTATCGAGCCGCATGCTTGCGCAAATGCCGCCATCATTGCGGATGATGGCGCAGCGTTTTCTCGGCTTGTATGTCACGGCCAATGGTGAAGGCGAGGTCACCAGCGTACAGCGCATGCAGCATCGCTTGGCCAGCGCCGCGCAGGCCGATCACTATGGACTGGTCGTGAATCAGCAGCCTGGCGCAGCACAGCACGAAATCAATTGGCGCACGCCTATCGGTGCCTAATGGGTATTGCTTTGTAGATCAATAATGATGTTGATTTGAAGCAAATACACGCTATGGGTATTGATGATGGTTGGGCGTAGCTGCCGAGTATTTGCTACACTCCACACCATTCGTCTGTAAAGGTTTAAACCCATGGCTCAATATGTAATGTCCATGCTCCGCGTGAGCAAAATCGTACCGCCCAAGCGCCAAATTATTAAAGACATTTCCCTGTCTTTTTTCCCCGGCGCAAAAATCGGTCTCTTGGGTCTGAATGGCTCAGGTAAATCGACCGTATTGAAAATCATGGCCGGCGTTGACAAAGAATACGACGGCGAAGTGCAGCATTTGCCCGGCATTAAAATCGGCTATCTGGCGCAAGAGCCAGAATTGACCGCCACCAATACCGTACGTCAAGAAGTTGAAAGCGGTTTGGGCGAAGTATTTGAAGCGCAAGCCAAGCTCGAAGCCGTGTACGCCGCTTACGCTGAAGAAGGCGCTGATTTTGACGCGCTGGCGGAAGAGCAAGCGCGCTTGGAAGCGATTATTTCCGCAGGCTCGGGCGAAAACGTCGAGCTGCAACTGGAAATCGCCGCCGATGCGCTGCGTTTGCCAGAGTGGGACGCGATTGTTGGCAATCTATCCGGTGGTGAAAAACGCCGTGTTGCGCTATGCAAATTGCTGTTGTCGAAGCCCGATATGCTCTTGCTCGACGAACCAACCAATCACTTGGATGCCGAGTCGGTTGAATGGCTGGAGCAATTCTTGGTGCGCTTCCCGGGGACCGTCGTGGCCGTAACGCACGATCGTTACTTCCTCGACAACGCTGCTGAGTGGATTTTGGAGTTGGACCGTGGCCAAGGTATCCCTTGGAAAGGCAACTACTCTTCTTGGTTGGAGCAAAAAGAAGCGCGTTTGAAGTTGGAAGAATCGCAAGAATCGGCGCGTCAGAAAGCTCTGAACAAAGAGTTGGAATGGGTACGTCAAAATGCCAAAGGCCGCCAAGCCAAATCCAAAGCGCGTATCGCACGCTTTGAAGAATTGAGCAGCTTTGAGCATCAAAAACGCAATGAAACCCAAGAGATCTTTATCCCTGTGGCCGAGCGTTTGGGCGATAAAGTAATTGAATTCAAAGGCGTTTCTAAAGCCTTTGGTGATCGCTTGTTGATAGATAATCTGAGCTTTAACGTACCAGCCGGTGCGATCGTCGGCATTATCGGCCCCAATGGCGCGGGTAAATCAACGCTGTTCAAAATGATCGCTGGCAAAGAGTTGCCCGATAGCGGTGAAGTTGAAATCGGCCAAACCACGCAAATGGCCTTTGTTGAGCAAAGCCGCGAAGGTCTGGAAAACAGCAAAACCGTATTTGAAGACGTTTCGGGTGGTCATGACGTGATCAACGTCGGCAAATTTGAAATGAGCAGCCGTGCGTATCTGGGCCGCTTTAACTTCAAAGGCGCAGATCAGGCGAAAATCGTCGGCAACCTATCAGGTGGTGAGCGCGGTCGTTTGCACTTGGCCAAAACGCTACTGAAAGGCGGCAATGTTTTGCTGCTCGACGAGCCATCAAATGATCTGGACGTTGAAACCCTGCGCGCACTGGAAGACGCTTTGCTGGAGTTTGCCGGTACGGCCTTTGTGATCTCCCACGATCGCTGGTTCCTCGACCGTATCGCGACACACATTTTGGCGGCTGAAGGCAATTCGCAATGGACTTTCTTCGACGGCAATTATCAAGAATACGAAGCTGATAAACGCAAACGTCTGGGTGAAGAGGGTGCGAAACCAAAACGTATCCGCTACAAACCGATTGCACGTTAATTAGCTTTAGTGTTCAGCTAAGTAAAAAGCAGCTTTGGCTGCTTTTTTTATGCGTCTAAATAACGCAAGCGCACTTTAGGCACTAGATCTTAGGTGTTGCATGTGTGCACGAACTTCGTGACGCAAATAGAAAATTTAAACAATGTACTTAAAATATCAAAATCATTCATTCAATTAACTGAGAATTATATGTTCTTACGAAAAACACTTGCGTCTATTTTGTGTGCGTCGACTATTTTGCTATCTGGTTGTATCCATACAGTCGATGCGATTAATTTAAAGCATCAACCAGCGCAAACAATCACAAAATTACCACAAGCTAGTAATCAAAAGGTCTCTATAAATGTATTTGATGCACGGGCAGATAAGTCAAAGGTTGGAACTAAAATTGACGGAATGGGAAACCCCGCAGCAGCAATTATCGCTACGGAAGATGTTGCATTTGTCATGAAAAAAAGCATCGAATCTGAATTGGTGCAGCGCGGATTTGCAATCAGCGACACTGCTCCGGTTGCTATGAATGTTAATTTGAATGCGTTTATGAGCTCATTTGATCTGGGCTTCTTGAAGTTGGACTCAAAGGCCGAAATAAAAATGTCAGTTAATATCGCTAATTCAGGTAAGAATTATCAACTTGACATTCAGGCTGTAGGTGGCGAGAAATTTATTCAAGTCGTTGATGGAGATAATGCGAGAATTGCACTAGAAATGGCGATTGATAATGCGCTGAATCAGCTTTTTGCAGATTCCAAAGTCATCGAGACCTTGACTGCGCGCTAAAAAATGAGCACTTACAATTTGCCGAAATAAAAGCCATTGTCGAGTGCCCATTGATCGATTTTGATGCTTTAAATACGAGTGGTTTCTAATTGCGCCAGCCGATTCAGAATTGACTGTTTTTCTTCGTCGCTGGCTTTGCCCCAGCGACGTAGCTCGTCCAGTGTGCGCAGGCAGCCGATGCAATGCTTGCCTGTGTCATCGAGTTGGCACAATTTAATGCAGGGCGATTCAATCATTTTTTTGCGCGCGTGCCTTGTCTTGTTCTTTGCGTAATTGCTTTTGCTGGCGGTGCAGCTCGGCGGCTTTGGCTGCATCGCTGCCGATGTGGGCTTCGCCGCGCTGCTTGGCTAAGCTAACTTGCTTTTGACGCTCTAGGAAACGTTGCTGTTGCTCTGGGGTATGCTTGCCAAAGCAATGTGGGCAGCAGGCGCCAAGGATATACTGCTCGCTTTTCTTTTCGTCTTCCGATAGTGGCATGCGGCAGGCGTGGCATTGATCGTATTGGCCTTTTTCCAGTTTGTGATTGACGGCAACACGCTCGTCGAACACGAAACATTCGCCTTCCCACATTGTGTCGGTTTCTGGCACTTCTTCCAGATATTTCAAAATGCCGCCTTCTAGGTGGTAAACCTCTTCAAAGCCTTGCTCTTTCAAATAGGCGGTCGATTTTTCACAGCGAATACCGCCGGTGCAAAACATCGCGACTTTTTTGTTTTTCGCCGGATCCAGGTTTTGCTTCACGTAATCGGGAAACTCGCGGAAAGTTTCTGTTTTGGGGTTGATCGCGCCTTTGAACGTACCGATTTGTACTTCGTAATCATTGCGCGTATCGACCAGCACCACGTCGGGATCGGAAATCAGCGCATTCCAGTCTTTGGGCTTGACGTAAGTGCCGACCACGCGACGTGGGTCGATCCCTTCAATGCCCATCGTGACGATTTCTTTTTTCAGTTTCACCTTGGTGCGGTGAAACGGCATAGTGTCGTCAAAGGAAAATTTCACGACGATATTTTCCAACCCCGGCTGTTTATCCAGCCAAGCGAGTAGTGCATCGATGCCTTCCTGTGTGCCTGCTACCGTGCCGTTGATGCCTTCCAAAGCCAGCAATAAAGTGCCACGAATGCCATTGCCCAGCATTTGATTGAGCAGCGGCTGGCGCAGCTCGACATAGTTTTCCAGCGAAACAAATTTATACAGCGCACACACAACAACTTGAGACATGTCCACAACTCCTCGCCGTTTTCGGCAAAACCTAGTACGCCCAACAGCAGTACCTAGGGTGGGGGGATTTTTGATCAGGCGCAATTATACGGTGATTATTGCTTGACGTGTGATGGAGTCTGGCGTAAAGCAAGTGCGGCCAAATTGTTTGGGGTATCTGTGTTGGCGCCTTATTTAACATGCACTACATACATATACCCATTGTTTTGTGGGTGGGCACATTTGTAATGCGGCTATTTAACTGATCAGTGGCGCGCCTATGGCAGACGCGTCACTGCGTTGCGCATGCAAATGCCATCTTCAGGAAAAAACTGAGGATTCATTCGGTTAAAGCGAATTTATTTCGCCATCATTCTGGAATAGTCTGGTAATCGTTACAGCAGTAGAAATTCATCATCAATCACTGCTAATTTATTAATCCAGTTGAAGGATATCAATATGGCCAAATATCAGTTTTTCGAGTTAACTCAAGATGGCAAAAAGCTCGTTCGCTATTTATGCACTGATCTCATCAATTTCACGCAAGAAAAAGATCGTTTATTGGCACAAGGTTTTGAAGTGATGGGCGATATGATTTATGCCGGAAATGAAGAAGAGGCAATCGCGCACTTTAATAGCGGTATGGTCTATCCATTGGAGGAATATAATAAGTCTAATATCGTTGGTGGATTGTTTTATTGCGTCAAAAGTTTGGCTGAATCGGCCAGTGGCTTATTACATCGCCGTTCTGATAATTAGTCGCCGAGTTGATATATACCAAAAATTATAAATAAAGAGATGAGAGAAAAAATGCAAATTATAAGCAATATTCGTGTACTAGGCATGCTCGCGGTCGCTGCCGTCATTGGCTTTATCCTGCATTTGTTTGTGGCCTCGGTATCGGCCAATCATGTCGGGGTTGAGTTTAATCGTATCGATGGTAAGGTTGAGCCGATTCCATTATCCAGCGGTTGGCATTTTATTGGAATTGGTACCAGCGTCGTAGAATTTCCGACCTTTACTCAAACTTATACCTGGACTCAATCAAAAACCGAAGGATCGCCTGCTGATGAATCAATGAATTTTCAGGTGGCATCTGGCGTGGTGATTAATGCGGATATTAGTATTTCGTACAGTATTGATTCGAGTAAAGCCCCTGTGCTGTATCAAAAATACAAACGTGGCTACGAGGAAATTACCAGCCAGATTATTCGCAATGCCATTCGTAATGCATTAAATAATTATGGCACGGCATATGATGCGGAAGGATTATTAGCTGGCGGTAAAATTCGCTTGGCTGAGCAGGTGCGGGCTAAAATTAATCATGAAATGAATCAATATGGCATTGTGGTAGAGCAATTTGGTTTTGTGAATGAATTGCGCCTACCCGCCAATATTCAAGGCGCGATTAATGCCAAAATTCAGGCCACCCAAGAGGCCTTGCAATCTGAAGCCCTGCTGCGCAAAAACCAAGCTGATGCTGCCAATGCAGTAGCGGTGGCAAAAGGTAAGGCCGATGCCAAAATCGCTGAAGCGCAAGGTGATGCGCGAGCGCTGGAAGTGGTCGGTGAAGCGATCAAGAAATACGGTGCTGAGGCCGCGCAGGTGAAAAACCAAACGTTGTGGATCGAGAAATGGAATGGTCAATTGCCTACGACCAGCTTGGGCACCAACACCACGGCGATGATCGGTGTGAAATAAGTTATCGCGGAGTGAATTGCGAAACGCGACGAATAAAAGCCCATCCAACGCAGGATGGGCTTTTATTATTTCAAGCAGCGTAATTGCTTCAATAATCGGGCAGCGTCGTGCTGCGCTCTTGCAAGATGGCAAACATGGTTTGGAATATCGCTGGAATACGCTCGCGCCCCGCCAGCTCGGCGGCCTCGGCGATTTCCAGCGCCATCCCCGGTTTGCTGTGATTGCGCAGCGCGCGGTTGATGATCTCTTCGTCCGGCAGCGGCACTTGCGCTTGCAATGCCAGAGCTGCGGCGTGTTGCGGTGAAATCGGGTTTTTATAGCTAGTAGCCGCAGTGCGATACACCTCGGCAAAGCCGTTATCCCATAGGAAATGCTCGATATCGCGGCTTGGCAGCACGGTGATGTGCTGTGCTTCATCGCGATCGCGCAGCAATTTTTGCGCGCGTTGCTGATATTTTTGCCCCGCATCGTCTCCATCGCACACTACATGCCAATGAATGCCCAGATGATCGGCAAATTTAATCAGCGGCGCGAGCCCGGCTTGGGCAAACTCGACGCAGCGGATGCCTTCCAGCGGGAAATTCACGCCGCAGATACGCGCTAATTCGGGCAGCAGCCAAAACTCCGTTTCACCTTCAACCAGCAGCCAGACGCGGGCAAACATGCTGCTGGCGCGGTTGCTGCGAATATGAAATGCCACTTTGCGCGCATCGGTCATCGACAGCGCGTTTTCCGCCAGCTGATACACATGCACATGATTGGGCCAGCGCACCAAACGGCGCAGCGCCTGCTGCGGAAAGCTCGCCAGCAGATCGCCGTGATTGGTGGTAATGATTTTTTGCAACGGCAATTGCTCGATCAGCCCCCACAACATCGCTAGCTGAATCGGGTGCAAATGCGTTTCGGGGTCTTCCATCACCAAGATCGGATCGGCTTCATGGCTGAGCGGATGCTCGCCGCGCGCATGCAACAGCGCGCCCAGCAGCATCAGTAGCGCCACGCGTCGTAGATTCGATCCCGAACGATTGGCAATCTCGACCAGACTATCTTCGTCGCGAAAATTGAGCGGCGCATTGGCAATTTGCTCGGCCAGCCTTTGCGTCGGTGCTTCAGCGGTAACGAGCTGCGCATTTTCGCTTAGCAGCTCTTGCATCGCCGCGAGGCCTTGGCGCAATTCCTGCGGATGCAATTGGTGTGGCACCGTCAAAATCCGCTCAAACACCGCGCGTACCGCATCGCCTGCCGGTAATTTGGGGTCTTCCGGCTGCGGGCTGGAGGCCAAGCGCGGGTGCTCCAGCCAATCGGTCAATTGCATATCGCGAAAGCGCAGTACCGGATGCAGGCGAATCAGCAAATCGGCCAGCGCATCGGTATCGGCATGCTCGATCTCCGCGCCATCGCCATTCACAAAATAGCGCCGCGCCCGAATCTCGCCATGGCCAAAACGCTCGGCAAAAAACCGCAGTGCCACACAGGCGGGTGGTGCTTCGCTCGCCTCAATCCCCGCTGGTGTCCACATGACTTCTTGCAATGCAGCCGGGGTATGGCCCTGAAAATACAGTGTGATATTGAGTCTGCGGGCAATACTGGCCCGACTATTGGCAACACGGTGGAAATCTTCGCTGGTAAACAAAGTCGCAACGGGCGCTGGCGCAGTCAGGCAACGGCACAGCGCCACGATCAAGCTGGTCTTGCCCCAGTTATTTTCCCCAAATAAAGCCGTCGCCGCCGCATCCAGCGTCAAATCAATCTGGCTAATGCCACGAAAATTAGTCACTTGCAGGCGAGTCAATTGCATGGGGCGCTCGATCGGAGTGCGAGGGGGATGGTGCGAGTCTAGCAAAAAATGGTGAGCTAGGGATTACAGCATCGGGAATGGTGATAGATAGGCTGGGTGTGGTCGTGTATCAAAATCAAACAGCAAAGATTGGCAGGATGAGTCAAATGTGGCCGTAGATCCAAGGGGAGGCGTTAAGTGCGTTATCTGGGCTAGGGGCTGCATTCAACTCAAAGCGGGAAGTAGGTACGATTAGCGTAGCGTAATCGTACGAAAGTCATTCCTCCGATTACGCTACGCTAATCGGAGCTACGGAGCTGGATGAGTCAAATGTAGCTGCAGATCCAAGGGGAGGCGTTAATTGCGTTCTTTGGGCTAGGGGCTGCATACAACCCAAAGCGGAAAGCTGCCGTAGGGTAATGAAACGCAAGCGTTGCGCACCATTTCGTCGCTCTGTCCCGCGTGCGCACGGCGCACCCTACACGGCTTTCAAAAAGTTACGCCATTTAGGTGTGCCTCAATACTTTGTGCGTTCTTAATATCTTCACCCGTGATGTCACCAGCTGATGGGCAGAGGGATATTCGCAAGATGCTATGTTCGCAGTGAATATAAACAGGAACGCCGAATATTTCACAATTACCGGGTTGTTCGATTAAGCACCCTGGAATTAAGTTTGGAAATTTACGAAACTCAGTTAATTCGTAAGTCTTTCCAGCTTCTCGTTGCTCTGGAATACTGCTATGGATTTTTGCTTTTACTCCAAGTTTCTCAAATATATGCAGAATATTAGTTTTGCCTGCATAAGCAATTTCCATTTCAAGTGATTCAAACAGCATGGGAGGGAAGCCGCAGCTTTCCCTTTTTAGTTTAAAATACGTCAGTTTATTCATTAATTTTCTTCGAAGTAAGGGCTGTACTTGGCCTACAACCACCTTTTTCGACCCAGAACAGACTTGCAATTGGCTAAATTCAGCCACTGCACTCGACCCAGAGCGTTGACTGCTTGTCGGCAAGGTTATGGAATGTCTGTTTCTGGCCCAGGCTGTGTAAAAACGCCAAGACCGACGTGGGTTATTTTGCCTAACCAATTTGAATCACGCGCGTGTTGCTTGAAGTAAACGTAAAACTTCATGAATAACACCACTAAAAACAGCAATTAAAAGGCCTTTCAGCCCTTCATTGCCACCAACATTGCTTGATTTCCCATTATGTTCATAACTCGCTTCATGTTATACGCGAGTATATGCAAACTCATCTCTGTACTGACGTGCTTCAAGGTCTTCATTAGGAAATGCGTTGCCCCCATCCAGGCTTTTAGCGTCCCAAAGGGATGTTCAACGGTCTGCCGTCGAACACGCATTGCATCTGGTTGCAATTCCAATCGCTGCTGCGCTTTTTCCAGTACGGCCTCATGCTCCCAGCGACTCACGCGCCGGTAATCACTCGGTGTACATCTGGTCTTGAGCGGGCAACGTGGGCAGTCAGAACTCCAATACCGGCTCATATAGCGCCCAGCTTCCAAGCTCACAAAACGATGAATTAGTCGGCTATTGCCTGGGCAGACATATTCATCACGAGCTGGGTCATAGTGGAATTCATCTTTGCCAAAGCGCCCATCTGCTTTAGCACCTGAGGTTTGCGGTTTCGGCACCAAAACCGTAATGCCCGCCTGTTCACACGCCAGTATTTCATCACCGTTGTAATAACCTCGGTCTACGACCACCTCTATTGTTTCTTGTGCGAGGACTGCTTTGGCTTGTTGGGCCATATTGGCCAGCTGCGTACGGTCATGCCCTTGATTGGTGACCTGATGCGCAATAATTAAATGGTGCTTGGCATCGACAACGGTTTGCACGTTATAACCCACAACACCACTGCCACGGCCGCTGGTCGCCATGGAACGGGCATCTGGGTCGGTGAGTGAAATCTGTTTGTCTGGCGTCTTGGCGAGTTGAGCCTCGACCTCATCCAGGCGGGCCATCTGCGACTTCAGTCGCGCCAACTTGTCCTGCAAGCGAGCGACCTTGGCTTCTGCAATATCGGGCTGTTGCCGGTCTGCAATTTCCATCTCCCGCAGGTAACTTGCAATGTTCGCTTCGATTTGCTCCCGTTGCTTCGCGAGTTTGTTGCTGGTGTAGTTGCGGTCGCGATGATTAACGGCTTTGAACTTGCTGCCATCAATTGCCACAATGGCGTTGCTAAATAAACTGAGTTGCCGACATAACTGGACAAACTGCCCGCAAACCTTGCAAATCGCTGGCCCATTATCTTTGCGGAAATTGGCGATGGTTTTAAAGTCGGGCATTAAGCGACCGGTGAGCCAAATCAGCTCTAGATTCCGGTGGGCTTCACGTTCCAAGCGACGGCTAGATTGGATTCTGTTGAGGTAACCGTAGATATACAGCTTGAGCATCGTGCTGGGATGGTAGGCTGGGCGGCCAGTGGCTTCTGGCTCAACCCCATCGAAACCGAGTGCCTTTAAATCTAGGTATTCAACGAACTGGTCAACGACCCGGACGGGGTTGTCCGCGCTGATATAATCTTCCAAGCATTCAGGCAGCAGCAATGTTTGGGTTCTGCTTTCACCTACAATGAATCTGGGCATAGAATCATCCTTGGCGGAGAGTTCCAAGAATTATACCGGTCGAGTGTTTATGTGTTTTTACACAGCCTGGACCCATTGCAGTCACTCAACCATCCGAGCCATTAACGGCTGGAAATAGGTACGAAACCACTGTATTTCATACTATCCATGGATAACTTATTATATGGAATTATTAATTGCGGCTTCAAAATATTTAATCGAATCGTCTTCCCCAAGCACTGATAGAGCCTGATTAACAATAATCCAACTATCATCTAGCTTTTCATTTATGTGGTATTGGTAAAGATTATAAATTGAACAATAGGCCATTTCCATGTCTGAGCTAAATTTGAGGTCTTGGTCTTGCAAGGCAGTAACTGGCTCTAAGTAGCGTTCCTTAATATTTAATTCGTCTTTACCTTTGATAACGGCTTCTATTGCATCGTGGGGTAAAGAGAAATCAATTTCTTGCATAGTACCTGCCGCTGTTTCACAGTACTCAGTCATTCCATTATTACTGACATAGCTTAGCCATAACTGATAAGCCATTTGACAAAGAGTGATATGAACTTTTTTGTTTTTCTGGCGGCAACTAAAAATATTTATTCGCTACTGGATGCATGTAACATCACCTATTAAGTTCACCGCACTCATTTAGTAGTAACTAGCAATTATTTCCGCTATTGGCCGAAAATTGACTGCTAAGAATGTTAGGTTAAATCCACTCTTCATTTGTCAATCTCTTGAGTTCATTAAATGCAGATAAAAACTCATCATATTTAAACTTGACGCTTTGATTTCTTTTGTCCCAGCTTACTGAAACTGGGACGTGGTTAATCACATGAGTGACCAAGCCAAACTTATGCCATATAACAGTTTCATTAGTTATCTCTTGTTCAACAGCAATGACCGTGCAACTCAAATCCATATCGTCTGGACAGATTAGCAAAGGGACAATAGTTGAACAATCTACACTACTAGGCATGAGTAATTCCCATGCTGCGTTTAAATCCTCATCATCAATTAACCATCCTTGTGCGGGGACAAGGTGGTTAGTTGTATCGGCACCATCAGGGTCAAATACGATACCGGTAATCCACATTTCAAGAGGAACATCATTGATTAAAAGTATAGGATGCGGATTCTTAGCAATCTTTGATTTGTGCAGAGTCGCAGATATTTTATCCATCAAATGTAAGCCCTTACTCTTTAATAGTCTGCTCTTGGCCGTCTGTCTGCCTGTGCCATTCCAACGATTCTAATTATTTTTAGTGCCTACGGCACGATGTTTTTGGTGCGCGTTCCGCCGCGCAGACAGGTAGGGGTATTTGCTTCGCCAAATACCCCTACACCCCAAAGGCGACCCGGGCGAAAAGCGCTCCGCGCTGCCCTTGCCGCGTCGTGAGCCAAACGATACGTCCGTTTGTCTCTCTCCTTGCTGCGGTTTTCGCTACACGGGAATTCAAGCCCCAGACCAATCATCACGCAATATACCTTCCATGGTGTTACTCCAAAAGCCAGATATTAAATAGTTCCTGTTGATATACCCCTGTATTAATTAGGACTGATTGCCCGTGGAGACGCGCCGTTCGGGAGGCGGTTGGCAAGGTTTTAAGCCGCAACCTGTTTGAGCTGCGCGACGCTAGCGCGCAGCGAGTTTTGCGGCGCCTTGCCAATTGCCGGACGGACGGGGTTTCGCGGCGATCGGGCGCGCTGGGGTTGTTAGGGGTGGGGCAAGACCCACTGCCGCGAAAATAAGCTAATTCTTTCATATTCAATCACTTGTAGGCTCGGTGATAGCGAGGCTTAATGCGACTTGGATTGCGTGGGGGGCCAGATCTATCGGGGCGTAATCGTTCGACTTGCTTGATTAATAAGACAATTATTTTATCGAACAAGGCACCAAACCGCTTAGGGTCACTCAACAAGCGAGGCAACTGGTGTCGCAGTTGCGAAGCGGCGTAACTTAAATTGGCATGAAATAAGGCCTGCTGCTCTGCAGGCAATGCTCGCAATGCATCTTCACAAGCTAGACTCGCCAGATTATGTAACAAAATGGCGGCATGAAACTCCTGTCGTACAGCCAGTGGGGTTTCACCACCAAATTGTTCCAGCTTTAAGCGGCACTTGAGATTGCGGAATGCCTCTTCAATTCGCCAACGACGGTGATAGAGCGCGGCAAATTCCGCGTGAGGATACTGCACTTCATTTAAGAGCGATGTGGCCAGTATTTCGATCATACCCGACTGAAGTATCACCTTAACCAGCCTGATTTTAAAGGGTTTAATGGCAATACCATGAGTATTGAAGGACTTATATTGCGCTCGATTAGGTGTAATGGTGATGACTTCGCTCATCCGATCTGAGCGCGCAAAGGCGGTGACCAGTGGATTGTAGGACGAGCTATAGAGTCGCATACAAAACGCTTGTTGGCGTTCAAGCAGCAAGGCAAACAGCCAATGCGCAGGATAGCCTCGATCAAGCACCAATAAATCGTCTTGTTTGAGGATGGGTAACTGCCGGAGCAGCAGCTCACGCTCGCTGACGCGATCGGCATCAAGATCCGCACACAGAATCAATCCAGTACTGGTTTCGCACAAGGCGGCAGCACGTGCCAAGGAATAAGGGGGCGCATTTGCGCCATCATAAACATTGAAGTGTTCAGGCTTGCGAATATCTGCATGGTTGGGCAAATACAAAGTGGTTGAGTCGGCGGCAATGATTCTCCAGCTATGCCAACGTTGAGCCAAATCGCTTGGTAAATCATGGTTGATTTGGTCGCGCAGCTCGATATAAGCAGACTCTTTGAGCTTCTTACGCGCCATTCGAAAGGCGTCGTCATTGGGTAAACGGCCATCAGGCAGATCCAAATGATCAAAGAACTGATCGACTTCGACTTGCAAAGATTGCTGAAGTCCAGCGAGCAAAATGCCCGCTACGCGTGGAAAGGTAAAAGTGGTGTTGCGAGTGAAATCTTGCGGGCGTTGACGGTGGCGGGAACGAAATTCAAGAGAATGAAGTAACTGCTGGATTTTATAGATTGATTTGGAATATAGGGAGGGTCGGATTCATAGTCTATTAGTTATATAAAACAATAAGATAACACATAATGCCATGATCGGGCGACCTGGGAAAGGCTTATTTTCGCGGCAGTGGGGGCAAGACCCACCCCTAACTCGTTTGGCTGGCGAAACGGCCGGTCTACCGCCTGCGCAGCAGGCCAAGCTTGTCTATTTAATCAGGAACGCAAAATCAGGAACGCAAGGTTTGTTACTAATCATAATCAACCCCATCCGTCAGCCCATAGTCAGCCCATAAATCAGTTAAAATGCCCCATCCCGCCTCGGACTTTGCCATGACTTCTTCAACGTCTCGTTTGAATTTATTTCAATCCAATCGCCTCGAAAATTTATTTGAACTGATGCAGGCGCTGTTTGCGGTGCCGCTGTCCGACCCGTTTGCGAACGAGAAAATTATCGTGTCGAGCAAGGGGATGGAGCGCTGGTTGCGATTTCAGTTGGCGCAGCGGGTCGGGATTTGTTCGGGGGTGGATTTTGCGCTGCCGGCGGGGTTTATCTGGCGGCTCTTGCAAGACGCGATGCCGGGTTTGCCGGCGGATTCGCCGTATAGCTCCAGCCCATTGGCGTGGCGTTTGTTTGGCTTGCTGCCCGAGTCGCAGGCGCGCGAGGCGAGCCCGATTGTGGCGGCGTATTTGGCCGAGGGCGATGCGCGGCGGCGGATGGCTTTGGCGGGCAAGCTGGCCGATGTGTTTGACCAATATCTGGTGTTTCGCAGCGACTGGATTGCAGAATGGGAAGCGGGGCGCTTAGTTGGCGATCTGGGGCCAGATGAAGCGTGGCAGGCTACACTCTGGCGGGAGCTGCGCGCCAGTATTGATAGCGACCCGCGTGATGCTGCCGGTTTCGATGCCAGTATTCCGCATCGCGCCGAGATGTTTGTGCGGCTGTTCGCCCAATGGGGAGAGAAAATGCCGCAACGCCTGCCCGAGCGGCTGACGGTGTTTGGCGTCAGCGGCATGCCGCCGGCGTATATCGATGTGCTGGGCGCACTGTCTGAGCACATCGACGTGAATTTATTTTTGCTTAATCCCTGCCGAGAGGATTGGGGCGCGATTGTCAGCCCGAAAGCGGTGGCGATCCGCGCGGTGAAGCAGCCGCAGGAAGCGCTGTATCTGGATATTGGTCATCCATTGCTCGCCAGTATGGGCAAGGCGGGGCGCGATTTTTTCCGTGCCGTGACCGAGCGTTTTCCGTGGAGCGTCGGCGGAGATGGCCCGCTGTTTACCGATCCATGCGAAAACTTGGCTGACACCAATTTATTGCGAACAATTCAATCGGATATTTTGAATTTACTGCCGCGCGACGCGATCAATCGCCAAGTGATCGCGCCAGATGATAGATCGCTGACCTTCCATAGTTGTCACAGCGCGATGCGCGAGGTGGAAGTGCTGCACGATCAGCTTTGCCATGTCTTGGCCAAAGACAGCACGCTGTTGGCATCCGACATTGCCGTGCTGCTGCCCGATCTAGGGCCCTACGCGCCGCTGATCGAGGCGGTGTTTGGTGGGGCAGCTGCCGCAGGCTCACCCGTGTTGCCATTTAATATTGCCGATCTGAGTACCGCGCAGGAATGCCCTGCGGTGGCGGTGTTTTTGCAATTATTCAATTTGCCCGACAGCCGCTGCAAAGCCGATGAGATTTTTGGCCTGCTCGAAACGCCGCAATTGGCGGCGCGCTTTGGCATTAGCCCCGACGAGCTGTTGACTTTGCAGCATTGGATTGCCGCCTCGGGTATTCGCTGGGGCTTGGATGAAGCGCACCGCGCCGAGTTTGCCGACCAGCTTGGCGATGCAGGCTTGGAAAGCATGGGCGCGGCCAATACTTGGCAGGCCGGGCTAGATAGCCTGATTTTGGGCGCGGCTTTGCCGCAGGCTTTGGCCGCTGAGGCATTGCCGCTGTGGCAAGGGCTGGCGCCGTGGGATGATCTGGAAGGCTCGCAGGTCGCGCTGCTGGCCAAGCTCAATGGCGTGCTCGCGACGCTTAAATCATGGCGCGAACAGCTCAAAGCCCCGCGTACACTGGCCGATTGGAGCGTGTGCGCGCAGACTTTGCTGGATGATTTCTTGCAATTTGACGATGCGGTCGAGGCCGAGCGTTTGCTGCTGCAGGCGATTCGCGAATCGCTCGCGCAGATTGCCGACGAGGCCACGCTGGCACAGCTGAATATTGAGGTCGAGCGCGGCGTAGTGCTCGATTGGTTGCGCCATCGCTTCGATACCTCGAGCCGTGGTTCGGGCTTTATGTCGCGCGGGATTACCTTCTGTACCATGGTGCCGATGCGCGGCCTGCCTTTCCGCGTGATTGCGGTGCTGGGCTTGAACGAGGCCGATTTTCCGCGTAATCCGGCTACCGCCGGTTTTGATCTGATTGCGCAAAACCCGCAATTGGGCGATCGCTCGCGGCGACTCGATGATCGGTATTTATTCCTCGATATATTGCTGGCGGCGCGCGATGCGCTGTATTTATCGTGGGTAGGTCGCGGCGTACGCGATAATGAGGCGTATCCGCCATCGGTATTGGTGTCTGATTTAATCGATTGCGTGCAGCAAGGGTTTAGCTTGCAAGGCAATGATGCTGAAAACGCGCTGATTGAACATATTTCACACGAGTATAGCCTGCAAGTCTTTAGCCCAATTGGATTTGAAGCCAATACCCAATGGCAATCTTTTAATCCGCTGTGGTGCGCTGCTGCGCAGCAGTTGCAGTCGGGTGAAGCGCCAGTAGCGCCTGCTTCTGCCGCCGCCTCGATTGATGCGGCCTCTGATGTGGCCGCTGATGTGATGTCAGCAGTTCAGATTCCCACGCAAATCACCATGGCCGATCTGGCCGAATGCCTTGCCAAACCCGCCGCATTTTATCTGCGCCAACGTGCCAATTTGGTGCTTGATGAAGTCGATGGCGCGCTCGATGATGACGAGCCATTTGATCTACGCGATTTTGCCAATCGTAAGGTACGCGATGCGGGCCTGCGCTACGGCGAAGACGCACCCACACTGCTGGCCGCGCAAGGGCGCGTGCCGCTGGGAACGCCGGGGCAAATCATGGTGGCCGATGAAATTGCCGCCAGCCTGCAATTGAAAGCGGCACTCGAGCACTATCACGCCGACGCGAGTTTGCCAGTTTTGGCTGATTTTCTGACTTTATCGCTGCCCGCATTGGGCGCTGAAGCAGGTGATGAAGGGGCCGCAGGCGCAGGTCAAACTGTGTCGGTGCAACTGAGCGTAGTGCTGCCCGATCTGTACCCGCAGGGTCAATTGATTGCCCGCAGTTGCCTGTATCCGCGCGACAAAATCAAATACTGGGTGCGCCATTTAGCGCTGTGCGCGCTGCAAAGCCAGCATGGAGAACTTGATAACGTCGCGCCGATTACGCGTGTGCTCTCGCCCGATAAAGTCTGGCTCTATCCCGCCATCGACGCGACGATCGCGCGCCAGACCTTGGCTGATTTGCTGCAATTTTATCGCGCCAATTGGCTGACGCCGCAGCCCTTCTTTGCTAAAACCGCGCTCAAATGGATCGCCAAAGAACCGGAAAAGCGCTGGGATGTGATCGCAGATGCCTGGCTCGATGGTTTTGATTCGGTCGGTGAATACAGCGATGCCGCGATTCAATTGCTGTGGCCAGACGATCCGCTGGACGAGGACGCGCCGACGCGGGATGACTTTGCCATGTGGTGCGAAGCGCTGCTGGGCTTAATGCAGCAATGCGTGAGCGAGCGTGGCCTAGCCAAAGACTTGGCTGAATTTTTGCAAACGAGCACGCAAGGGGAGGCGGTATGAGCCAGCACTCGGCAATTACACTGGAAGCTCTCGACGTTCATGCCGTGCCGCTGGCGGGGCGCAATCTGATCGAGGCCTCGGCGGGGACGGGCAAGACATTTAATATTACCGGCCTTTATGCTCGGCTAATTTTGGGCGCGGCAGATCCTGATGCCGACTCTGATACGAATGCGGCTGGCCAGCCTTGTTTTGACGCGAGTCGCGGCCTGTTGCCCGAGCAGATTTTGCTGGTGACCTTTACCAAGGCGGCAACGGCCGAGCTCAAAGATCGTATTCGCACTCGATTATCGCAGTTGGCACAAACCTTTGCGCAGGGCTCGCCGGTGCTGCTGGATGGCAAACCCGAGCCTTTTTGCGCCACCGTGTGGCAGCAGGTTCAGAGCGATGTTCGCGTCGATGCTGAGCAACTACTCAACCAACTGCGCCTCGCACTGGCCACACTCGATCAAGCGGCGATTTCAACGATCCATAGTTTTTGTCAGCGCTTGCTGACCGAGCAGGCTTTTGAAGCTGGCTTTGACTTTGATCGCGAAATGGTGAGCGATGAGAGCGAGGTATTGGCTCAGATAACTCGTGATTTCTGGCGTTCAGAGGTATACCCGTCGCCAACATTCTGGGCTGATTATTTACGCTCAATCTCGATTGCACCGCGTACCCGTGGCGTTAATGTCGAGACCTTAAGCCGTATCGCCGCGAGTTTGGCCAAACTTGATGTCGAGACTTTGCTGGCTTTGCCCGAGCAGCCCGATTTGCTGGCGCTGCAAACGCGCTGGAATACGGCAGTGGGCGCCGCGCGCCGCGCGTGGCATGAGGCTGAGATTGCGAGCTTGCTGCAAGCCAAATGGCGAGACGGCATTTACAAAAAAACCGCCAAGCTTGATTTCACCGCCGACACTGCGTGGGCAAGCGAGATCAGCGATTTTCTGGCCCAGCCGGGCTGGAGTATGCCGCCCGAGTTAAAGCTGCTGACGCACAGCAAATTGGCCGATGCGGTATTGAAAAAGTTTCAGGATCAAGCGCCCGAGCACGAATTTTTTGCCGCGCTGGAAGACCTGCAAGACAGCCGTGCGACACTGGAAACCGATCTAGCGGTGTACTTTAATCATTGGCTGCTGAAATTTGGCGCGTATGCGCGCGAGCAACTGGTGCTGCGCAAAGCACAAGCGGGGCAAATGTCGTTTGACGATAGCTTGACGCTGCTGGCGTCGGCGCTGCGCGATGAGACGCGAGCGAGCAATCTGATTGCCAAAGTGCACGCCAAATACCGCGCCGCGCTGGTCGATGAATTTCAAGATACCGACCCGACGCAGTTTTTGATTATTGATACCTTGTTTGGCACGCCGACGGCCGATGGTGATGTGTTGCCGTTTTTTATGGTGGGCGACCCCAAGCAGGCGATTTATGCCTTTCGCGGCGCGGATGTGTACGCCTATCTGGGCGCGCGCGAGGCCGCCAAAGGGCAATATTCGATCGACACCAATTATCGCTCGGACGCGCCGATTATTAGTTTTGTAAACCGCCTGTTTGCGCCCGAAACCGCGTTTGTCGAAGCGCAGATCCAGCATCCCACGATCAAAGCCAATCAATGTGGCGCATCGAAATGCCAAATCGCCGATGATCGTGCCGCCGTGCACGCTTTTGTCTGGCAGGCGAGCAAAAAGGACGCGGCGGAAAAAGACTGCTATCGCGGTGTGGCGAACGAAATCGCGGGGCTACTTAAATTGGCGCAGCAAGGCCAAGCCAATTTGGGCGCGCGCCCTCTGGCGCCCGGCGATATGGCGGTGTTGGTGAGCAATCATCATCAGGCCGCGCAAGTGCGCCGTGCGCTGGCTCAGGTCGGCGTGCCATCGGTTTCGCAATCGCGCGACAACGTCTTTGCCAGTAGCGAAGCGCAAGGCTTGCTCGCTTTGCTCAAAGCGGTGAACGAGCCCGCCAACGAGCCACAATTGCGCCGCGCCTTGGTCAGTGGCGTGATGGGCTATTCGGTGGCGCAACTGATTGAATTGCAGAATGACGATGCTGCATGGCTGGCGCAGATTGAGATGCTGCAGGCTTTGCGCGATGAATGGCGCAAGGCGGGCTTTATGGCGATGTTCCGCAGCTGGTTGGTCGGCAGCCAAGCGCCTGCGCGGCTATTGAGCTTTGACGACGGCGAACGGAGTCTGACCAATTTACTGCACGTAGCCGAATTGATCCAAAACGAAACACGCTCCCGACCAAGCCCGGCGCTACTGTTGGCGTGGCTAGAGCGGCAAGTGGCCGAGCCCAATGCCCAAGCGGAAGCGCAGCAAATGCGGCTGGAAAGCGACGCTGATCGCGTCAAGATTGTAACGATCCATGCGTCCAAAGGTTTGGAATATCCCATCGTGTTTTGCCCCTTTGCGTGGGCTGGCCGTAAAGAGCTGCTGCGCGATACGCGGCTGGTAGCGTTTCACGACGATGACGGACATTTGCATGTTGATGCCGGCACGATGGCGAAAAATGAAGCCATCGCTGCCGCCGAGATCGAAGCCTACGCCGAGCAAATGCGGCTGTTGTACGTCGCGCTGACACGCGCCAAACATCGCCTGTATCTGGCGTATCCGGCGTTTGAAAAATTGCATCACACCTCCAAAGCGGGCATGAAAAACGCGCCGCTGGCGCAAGTGCTGTTTCGCGACGACGGTATCCGCTTGCGCGATCAGGTCGGCGAATGGGATGTGGGGACTCTAGGCAAAGCCTTTGTGCATTTGGGTGCAGCCGATGCGCCGGTGTCAGTCGGTGCGTGGCCTGAGCCGGGGGGCAAATATCGCGCCAGCAATGCGCAAACCGATGAGTTGCAAGTGGCGCCATGGCGCAATCGGGCGCTGGCTGCACCGTGGCGTTTGGTTAGTTTTTCCTCGTTGTCACGCGGGCAGGCCAAGCATGCCCACGCCGAAAGTGCTGAAGATCATGATGGCGCCAGCACAGCGCTCGCGCTGACTTTGCCCCCGGTTGATTTGCCAACGCGATTTACCTTTACGCGCGGTGCTGACGCTGGCACGGCGCTGCACGGGATGTTTGAGCATTGGGATTTTGCCGCGCGCGAGCGGCAAGGCTGGAACGACATCATCACGCGCCAATTACAGCGGGCGGGTTTGCTGAGCTTGGATAGTGACGATATACCTGAGCAGGGTATAGCTTCAAACATCAATCAATGGTTGGGTGAAGTGATTGATACCCCTCTGGGTGATCTGGGCTGGCGTTTGGCCGATTTGCCCGCCAAAGCGCGCTTGAACGAATGGCCATTTTTAATGCATTGCCCCAAGCTCAATTTAGCGGCGTTTTGCCGTGTGTTGGCACAGCCGCAGTTTGGCGTTCCGGCTGAATTTATCGCCGCCAGCGAACGGCTCAAACCTGAGCAACTCACTGCCTATCTGAACGGCGTGATTGACTTGGTGTGCGTTCACAATGACCAGTATTTTATTGCTGATTACAAATCTAATTTCCTTGGCGACGAGTTTGCGGCTTACGGCCATGAATCGATGACCGAGGCGATGGCTGACGCGCACTATTATTTGCAATATCTACTGTATGTGATCGCATGGCAGCGCCATATGCGCGTGCGGCGTGGTGATGATTACAACTATGAGCGCGATTTTGGTGGTGTGCTGTATCTGTTTATTCGCGGCATGCATCCCGCACATGGCGGTGCCGGGGTGTGGTTTGATAAACCGTGCGCGCCATTGATCGCTGCGCTCGACGCTGCATTGGGAGGCCAATAATGCACTCAGAACTTTCAATGCGAAGCAGCTCGCCGTTTGCGCAGGCTTTTGTAGATTTGCTCCGCCGCCAAGTTCCCGATGCGCCGCCCGATTTGCTCGGCGTGGCGTTGCAAGCGGCCAGCGCCACCGAGCGGGGCGATGTGTGCGTCGCCTTGCCTAAGGCGGTGGATTTGAACGCTTGGCGCGCGACGGGTTTGGTTGGGGCTGCGGGCGATTTTGCGCCGCTGATTGCCGAATATGACCGCCTGTATCTGGCGCGCTATCACGCTTACGAATCCAGCCTAGCGCAGCAAATTCGGGATATGGCGGCGCAAGCCGTATCTGTACCCGCCGATTTAGCCGCGCAAATCTCGGCGCTGTTTGGTGAGGCTGACCCGCAAGACGTTGATTGGCAGCGTGTTGCCGCCGCAGCGGCTTTGCATAAAAAATTGATGGTGATTAGCGGTGGCCCCGGCACGGGCAAAACGACGACGGTGGTGAAACTGCTTGCCCTGCTGCAATCAGGCGAGACACCGCTGCACATTATGCTTGCCGCGCCGACGGGCAAGGCCGCGATGCGGATGCAGGAGGCGATCCGCCAAGCCAAAACCAAGCTCCCCGCAGCACTGGCGGCGCGGATTCCCGATCAAGCCAGTACGATTCACCGCTTGCTGGGCTCGCGCCCAAATACGGTGCAGTTCCGCCATCATGCCGCGAATCCACTGGTGCTGGATGTGCTGGTGGTCGATGAAGCATCGATGATTGATCTGGCCTTGATGAGCAAATTGCTCGCCGCCTTGCCCGCGCATGCGCGGCTGGTGTTGCTCGGCGATAAAGATCAACTCGCTTCGGTGGAGGCGGGGGCGGTGATGGGCGATTTATGCGATGGCGTAGGTTTGTCGCCGACGTTTGCTGCGCAATTGAGCGAAGTCTGTGGTCAAACCGTACAGCCTGAGTTTTCACCGACGATCATGGGCGATCACGTGATTACGCTGCAAAAAAGCTATCGTTTCTCTGGCGTGATCGGGCAATTGGCCAAGGCGATTAATTTTGAGCAGAGCAAAAAAGTGTTTGAGCTGCTACAGGCGGCTCTGTACTCAGCAACAGTCAAATCCGATACGCCACTGTGCTGGCGCGACAGCAATCCGGCGCAAGCGGGGCAAGGCTTGCTCGCGCCGATTTGGAGCGCGTATGCGCCCTATTTTGCTGCGGTGGCTGCGTATCAAGCGGCCGTAAGCGATGCTGAAGGTCAAGCTGACGCCGCTGCCGTTTTTGCTGCTTTTGAGCAGTTCCGCGTGTTAAGCCCGCTCAAGCGCGGTTTGGCCAGCGTTGAGCAGGTGAATTTGCTGCTGGAGCAAGCCTTGCAAAAACGCGGGCTACGTCAACCCGAGCAAACTTGGTACGCAGGCCGCGCCGTGCTGGTGCCGCAAAATATGTACGAGCTGGAGCTCTATAACGGCGATATCGGCCTGACTTTGCCCGATGCCAGTGGCAAGCTATGGGTGCATTTTTTGCAGGCCGATGGCGCAACGCGGGCGGTGGCTACATCGCGGCTGGTCGGCGTGGAAAGTGCGTTTGCAATGACGGTGCATAAATCGCAGGGCTCGGAATTTGCGCATGTGCTGCTGTTGCTGCCCAGTAGCGAGGCGGGCGCAGGGCAATTACTGAGCCGCGAGTTGGTCTACACCGCGATCACGCGCGCCAAATCGCAAGTTACGCTGTGGGGCGAGGCGGCAACGATCAGGCAAGCCGTGGCGAAAAAAGTCGAGCGCCAATCTGGGCTGGCGGAACGCTTGTTGAAATAGCGTTTGATGGGTATTGCTAGGAAATCAAATTTTCAATTGCTATTTAAAGCAATACCCTTGCTAGGTATCTAAACCCAAATCGTACGATTGCGCGGCGTGGTGATGGTGGGCTCGTCCCAAGTCATGCCCGCCTTGCGCAGCGCATCCAGGCCATCGAGCTGCGCAATCACATGGGCAAAATCACCGGCGAGTGGGCAGCGCAGCTCGATTTTTTGCTGCGTGCGCGGGTGGATAAAATCGAGCCCCGTGCAAGCGAGCAAGAGCCGATCGACTTCGAAGGCTTCGGCAAATGCGCGATTGTGGCGACCTTTTCCATAGGTGCTGTCGCCAATAATCGGATGGCTGATGTGTTTCAAATGGCGGCGAATCTGATGGCGCCGCCCAGTGATCGGGTTGAGCGCAAGCAAAGCGTAGCGGCTGGTCGGGTAGCGTTCAACTTCCCAGTTAAGGGTAAATTGCGCCAGCGAGCGATAGTGAGTGGCGGCTTCCTGCGGTGCTTTATGATCAATATTGCTGCGCGGATCAACGTCATCTTGCCGCACCGACAGCGCGTGCTCGATCAAGCCTGATTCGTCCGCCCAGCCACGCACCAGCGCCAGATAGCTTTTATCCACGCGGCGCTCGCTAAATGCTTCACCCATTAAGCGGGCCATGTCTGAATTGAGCGCAAACAGCAGTGCACCCGAGGTGGCTTTATCTAGCCGATGGATCGGATAAACATGCTGGCCGATCTGATCGCGTAGTTTTTGCAAAGCAAATTCGGTCTCGAAAAAATCCAGATCAGTTTTGTGCACCAACAGATTGCTTGGTTTGTGGATCGCTATCAACTCGGGGTCACGGTATAAAATTGGTAACATAAACATCACTTGATCAATGGTGCTTTAGCATAAAATTAACCTGTGTTATTCTTAACTCAGTCTTACAGGTATGGAATTAATTGAAATGACGGTGGCTGTGGCAAATCAGGTTTATAAGTGTGGACATGCACATCTGGCGGATCAGCTCGACGAGAGTAAAGAGCACTTGGCGACGCTGATGAATTCGGCCAAGGATACTTTATGTCCGGAATGTTGCCGTGTCGAATTCCAACTATTAGAACTCGATTGCCAAGCTTATGCCAACTTGCAGCACATGTCGTCGGAAATGTCGGCCTTTGTGATCGAGGTTTCGGGCATTACCGAGCCACTGAGCTCGATTTTGGCGCTCAACGATTATCACCAACGCGCGCCTTCGATCGATGAATTAACGCCCGGCGGCGAAGCTTTCGATTTGCCGCACTCGGTATGGCGTAAGGAATTTTGGTTTGCCAATACTACCGATCCGGTCCACGTGGTGATGTTGATGGATCACCTCAAGCAAGAAATGGATTGGCTGGCTTCCTATATGCCGTCTGGCAAGGCAGGGATGCATTTTGGTCGGTTTATCGGCTAACCTCCTCGCAAGTCGGATTAGTCTGCAATAAAAAAACGGCGCTTTAAGCGCCGTTTGTGTTTGCCTAGGGCTGTGGAAATAATTGCTCCCACAATGCCTGCACCGCATTCATCTCCAGTGTCAGCGGCTCGATCATGGCCAGACTCAGCTCGGTGCCGTTGAGCCGATGCGTATGTTGCAAGCGGCGCAGTTCGCGGTATGCGGTACGTGCATGCTCGGCCGCGTGGCTGCTGATCAAATGATGCTGCGCGGCCACATCAAGTAGCGCGATATTGCCTGCGTTGGCGGTGAGCTGCGGCAAGGTGCGCGCGTGAGCCAGAATCAAAAACTGCACAATAAACTCAATATCGACAATGCCACCTCGGCGATGCTTCACATCATGGGCAAGCGCCGGATGCGTTTCGAGCATTTTATTGCGCATTTTGAGTACTTCGGCCTGCAAGGCTGCGATATCTCGTTCCTTGCATAGAATATCGTGGCGGATTTGCTCAAAGTTTTTGCCAACGTGCGTGTCGCCCGCGCAAAAGCGTGCTCGGGTAATGGCCTGATGCTCCCACACCCAAGCCGATTGGTGCTGATATTCGCTAAACGCTTGCACCGTGGACACCAGCAAGCCTGATGAGCCATTGGGACGCAGGCGTAAATCAATATCGTAAAGCTGGCCAGCGGAGGTGAGCGAAGTGAGCCAATTGACGATGCGCTTGGCGAGGCGCGCATAGATTTCGGGTGCGTTGGCGTGATCGTCGTCATATAGGTACACAATATCCAGATCTGACGCAAAGCCCAATTCTTTGCCGCCCAGTTTGCCGTAGCCGATGATGGCAAAATTGGCTTGTTCGCGGTGCTTATTGGGCAGATCTTTCCACGCTTGCTCCAGCGCGACGCTCAAAATCAGATCGGCCAAATCGGACAAATGATCCGATAGCCGTTCCAGCGGCAATAATCCAGCCAGATCTTGCGATACCAGACGAAAGATTTGCGAGTGCTGGAAATGGCGCAGGCAATCCATACGCGCTTCAATATCATCCGCCAGCTCATTCATTTCCTGTCGCAAAATCCGGCCCAATTTATCCCATTCTGGTTCTTGATGCAGCAGGCGGAAATCGAGCAATTCATCGAGCAAAATCGGATGGCGGGTCAGGTATTCCGACACCCAAGGGCTGGCGCTATACAAGCTCGCGAGGCGTTTCAAGGTTTGCGGGTGTTCAGCGAGCAGCGCCAAATATGATTCGCGGCGGCTAATCGCATCGAGCAAATCGAGTAGGCGCATCAGTGTGGCGTCGGGATTGCCAAATTGAGCCGTGGTACTGATTAAGGACGGCAAAATGCTATCGAGACGACGACGGCAGCGATCGGGCATTTGCCGGTATTTGCTGCTGTCTTGCATGGCCGTAAGGCGACGCTGAATTTCGGCTGGATTTTGGTAGCCCAATTGTTGGTAGTAGGGGGTATTGCCATCACTGAAAGCATCAATGGGATCTTCAGTCTCATCCTGTGTGGGAGTATTTTGTTCTGGCTGCAGAAAGACTTCTTCAAAGTGCTTACTGACGATGGTGCGATGGGCGTCGAGCGCCGCTCTAAATTGCGCCCAATCGCCAAAGCCCATGCTAATCGCCAATTTATGCTGATCTTCCTCATTGCTTGGCAGCATCTGGGTTTGTGCGTCATCCAGATACATAATCCGGTGTTCCACATCGCGCAAAAACACATAGGCCGCTTGTAACTCGGTGACGACGTCTTGCGGCAAATTTCCTTGTGCTGCCAATTCATTCAAAATCGCTTGGGTCGCACGTGACCGCAGCGTTTTATTACGCCCCCCCCGTATAAGCTGGAAGACCTGGCCGATAAACTCGATTTCGCGGATACCCCCAGGGCCGAGCTTGACATTGTCGAGACGGTCTTTGCGCTCGACCTCGCGGCGAATCTGGCTGTGCAGCTCGCGCATTGAATGGTAAGCGCCGTAATCGAGGTATTTGCGATAGACAAATGGCGTCACCAGATCCATCAAGCCCTGTTCATCGCCGGTGAGCGCGCGGCCTTTAATCCATGCGTAGCGTTCCCACTCGCGTCCTTGGGTGAGCAGGTAGTTTTCCAGTGCGGCAAAGCTCGTCACCAAGGGCCCTGAGTCACCAAAGGGGCGTAAGCGCATATCGACACGGAAGACAAAGCCGTTGGCATCGGTATCGCCAATCAGGCGAATCAGGCGTTTGCCGATGTTGGCGAAATACTCATGATTGCTGATTTTGCGTGGCCCGGTGGTTTCACCGTCTTCGGGGTAGACAAAAATCAGATCAATATCAGAAGACACATTGAGCTCGCGCTCACCGAGCTTGCCCATGCCAACGACGATGAGTTGCTGCACTTCGCCGGTTTCTTCGCCGATCGGCTGGCCATAACGCTCATCAGGTTTGCTGACCCAAGCGAGCGCGGTTTCGACGGCAACTTCGGCCAGATCGGTGATCGTATGCATCGCTTCTTTCAGATCGGATAAGCCATTGATTTCGCGCACGACAAGTCGGGCCATCACGGCTTGGCGTAAATGCCGCAATTGCATCGCCAGCTCTTCTTCACTTTGGGCGGGTTTGGCGAGCAAACGCAATTGCATTTCGGCTTTGTGAAAGGCTTGCGTGGCGTGTTCGGCGGTTTCTTGTGCCAGAGCGGGGCGGCATAAAAAGAGGCGTTGCAGGTATCGGCTATGGTTTTGAGCTGAAATCAGTTGTGGATGCGCTTCAATGATGTTTTCTGTCATGGGTTGCCATTCAATTTCAGGTTAAAATACGCAGCAATAAATTACATATCTTCTCACCGTAGCACAGCTGGCTGTATTTGGGTGCTCGGTGTCTTATTCGGAATCTAGATGTCTTTGGCTTTTTTGCGTCAGCTCAAATCGCTGACTGCTCGTGTGACTGATTGGCATCTAAGATGGCTCAAACGCGCGTTCTTCACCTGTGTTTTGCTGTTGGCGCTCTGTGCTTTGACTTGGCAATTCTGGCTGCTGCCGCGTCTGAATGATTACAAGCCTTGGCTAGAGCAGGAAATCAGCACCAAGGTTGGTGCGCCTGTACAAATCGCATCGATTGACGGCGGTTGGCGCGGTATTCGCCCCAGTTTAGCTTTGCATCAATTTCAAATGCTCGATCAACACCAGCGCAGCGTGCTGGAGTTTGATCGCATGGAAGGCGATCTGTCGTGGTGGAATTTGCTCATTGGGCAGGTGCGCTTTAGCCATTTGTTATTGCAATCTCCGCAGCTGGATATGAAACGCTTGGCCGATGGGCGCTGGCAGATTGCGGGCATGACGCTGGCGGCAGAAGGCCATAGCGATAATCAATTGCTCAATTGGTTACTTAGCCAAGGTGAACTCACTATTGCGCAAGGGCGCTTGCAACTGAATGATCTACGCGGCGAATTTCCAACGCTCAGCGCAAATGATTTGCAGTTGAATGTGAGTAATTGGTTGGGCACGCATCAGCTCAATTTGCAATTTACCCCGCCCCAATTGTCGGGCAAGGTCGTGCAATTGAGTGCGCGGTTGAAGGGTGATGATGTCAACTTGTGGTCGCAGTGGTCAGGCTGGGTCAAGCTGAACTTGCCTCAAGCAGATTTGAAACAAGTTGCGCCATGGCTTACGGCCATGCTGCCTGATTTTAAAATGTTATCTGGGCTTGGCGCTTTGGGGCTCAAACTGGAGCTGGACGAGGGCGTACTGCAAGGGGTCGAGGCCGATGTCACACTCAAAGATTGGCGGCTAAAATTGGCCGAGCAACCCGAGCTGGTGCTGCCGTTGTTTGATGGCCGAGTGGTGTGGCGTGATATTCAGAAAAAACGCAGCTTGCAACTGAATGCCAAACAAATTGTCGGTGCCACAGGCTTGCTGTGTCGTCTGTGCGATCTGGAATACACCCAAACGAAGTCAGGGCAGACCTTGGATCTGCGCAATTGGTATCTCGAGGGGCTCAATGGGTATTTAGCCTATTTGCCAGAGCCTTTGCGCCAGTATCGGCAAGCCCATTTGCAAGGCGTCGTGAATCAATTGAGTTTTGAATGGCAAGGCGGCTGGCCATTCAAAGCGCAGGCCGCTATGCCTGAATTAGGAGCTATCAAAGGCGAGGCTAAGCTGAGTCAACTGGCTTGGCGTCAGGTGGCGGATTTACCATCAGTCAGCGGCATCAATGTCGATCTACAGTTTGCGCCTAAAGGCGTACGGCTTGCCTTGGAGGGTGAAAACGTTGATTTTGATTATCCAGCACAATTTTTGGAGCCACTCAAGTTTGGTCTGCTGCAAACCAAATTGGATTGGGTGCGTGATGGCAAAACCTGGACGCTCAATTTAGATGCGTTCAAGCTCGCCAATGCGGAAATGTCGCTGACGGCGCAGGGCAATTATGTCTGGCCAGGCAAGGGCGCTGGGCAAGTTGATCTGAAGGCCGACATCGAGCGCCTCGCAACATCACGGGTCTATGCTTACCTGCCTCGCGTGCTGACGGATGAAGTTTTGATCTGGTTAAAAACCTCGCTCTTAGCGGGTGAAGCACGCAAAGGGCAATTGATCTGGCGCGGCGATGTAGCGCAGTTTCCCTATACCAAAAATACCGATGCGGCCAAAGCGGGTCAATTTACCATTGTGACCCAAGGTGCTGGCGTGACAATCAATTATGGTGAGGGCTGGCCCAATATTACTGAGATCGATGGCTTGGTGACGATCGATGGGATGGCGCTGACCGTTGATGCGAAAAAAGGCAATATCACGGGCACCTCGCTGCGTGATGTGAAAGTGACCATTCCCAACCTAGAACACGATCAGCACGTTTTGGTGACGGGGCAAGTGAAAGGCCGTACCAGCGACTTTTTGAAGTACGTCGAAACCAGTCCGGTACGTACTGCAACCCATGGTTTTCTTGATACCTTGACCGCGCAAGGCGAAGGGCAGCTGGATTTAAAGCTGGATATTCCGGTGGCTGATATCGAAAAAACCAAAATCAATGGCACGTACGCTTTTAGCGCCAACCGACTTAATTTTGGCGGCGCGATTCCTGTGCTCGATAGTGCTAAAGGCGTCGTGAGCTTTACCGAGTCGACGATGAAAGTACAGCCCTCACATGCCAAAGCGCTGGGTGGCTCGGTGACGCTGCAAGGTGAGACCGATGCAAGCGGCGCGCTGGCGCTCAAGTTGGCGGGGCAAGCCGATCTGGCACCGACGTTAAAGCATTATTTCTCGCCACTTAGCCCTTGGTTGCAAGGCATCGTGCCTTTTCAAGCACTATTGCAGGTCAGTGAAGACAAGTACGATTTGGCGCTGAGCTCGGATTTAGTTGGTGGAGTGAGTCAATTGCCCGCGCCACTCGATAAAGTTGCCACTACCTCACGCGCTTTTCAACTCAAAGTTAGTGGTTCGAATGACTCTCAGCCCCGCATCGATTTTGCCTACGATAAATTGCTGCAAGGCGCGATACAGTTGAATCAAAACCCACAATTAACGCGCGGGAAAATCGTACTCGGTAGTGAATCGAGCGCGAGTTCGACGCCCAAATTGGGGGCGATTAATCTGGATGCCAAAGGTGTTGC
The DNA here is from genome assembly GCF_013403565.1 of Chitinibacter bivalviorum. Taxonomy (NCBI): domain Bacteria; kingdom Pseudomonadati; phylum Pseudomonadota; class Betaproteobacteria; order Neisseriales; family Chitinibacteraceae; genus Chitinibacter; species Chitinibacter bivalviorum. Next base: position 508,519 of record NZ_CP058627.1, read on the forward strand.
GCTCACTGGTTTCTGGCCACAATTGAATGTAAATGACTGGCTGCCGCTGAAAGATAGCGCCTTGACTGGTGCGGATCATGTTGCGGGTTCGACGAAAAATGCGCCACCCATTTTGCTGCAAAATTTGGGTTTTGAGCGCGTTACCCTGTGGGGGCGGCAGTTAAATGACGTGCGTTTGGGCGGCCAGATTACCGAACATGGCGCGCAATTTAATCTGAGCAGCCAGCAAATTGCCGGTGAATTGCAATGGCAATCTCAACCTAGCCAAATCAAAGCTCAGCTCAGCAAGCTGTGGCTGCCGCTAAAATTGACTAAACCAGAATCGCCGGCGATCGAGAAATTGACTCCCTCTTTGCTCAATTCGCGCGAGGCTGCGCTGTTAAAAAATGCGGCTATGTCGGCAGAGACGCCTGATGAATTAATGCAGTTACCCGCGCTCAACCTGCTCGTGAATGATTTACGCTACAAAGACGTCGAGCTAGGTGTGCTCAAGGTGGTGAGTAAGCCACAGGGTACGCAGGGTATGCTGTTTGATGAATTGAGCATGACTAATCCCGATGGGGCTTTGATGCTCAGTGGGGCTTGGTCTAAGGTGGATGGCACGCAGCGCACACAAGGGAAAATCAAAATAGATTCGCCCAATATGGGTAAATTGCTCAAACGCTTTGGCTATCCTGAGGCCATGAAAGGCGCACCATTAAAGTTAAGTGGTGAAGGCCAGTGGCAGGGAGAGCCTTGGGCTCCCAAATGGCCAAGCCTGCAAGGCAAAATCAATCTTGACGTCGGCGCTGGCCAGTTTATGAAACTCGACCCGGGCGTTGGGCGTTTCTTATCGATTTTAAGCTTGCAGGCTTTGCCACGGCGCTTGAAGCTCGATTTTAGTGACGTATTTAGTGATGGCTTTGAATTTGACGCAATTCGTGGCGATGCTTTGATTGAGCAGGGCATCGCTAAAACCAATAATCTGCAAATTAATGGACCAGCCGCCAAAATCAACTTCACGGGCGACGCCAATTTCATCGCCAGTACCCAGCATTTGCGGGTGCGGATTGTGCCGAGTATTAGCGGTGCGGTTGCACTCGGGGTCACGGTCGTCAACCCCTTGGCGGGTTTGGCTACGTTGGCGGTGCAGTCGGTGATGGATAATCCGCTCGGTGAGTTGGTGGCTTACGAGTTTCAAATTGATGGCTCGATGTCTGATCCGCAAATTAAAAAGATCGGTATTCGCCCCGAAGGGATACGCCGAAATTAGCAGGTATTGCTGTGGAGTTATTTAATTTGTTCATCTTTGTATAAATACTAATGGAGGGTATATGCAATCGATTTCTGCGGCAGCCATTCAAATGGTTTCTAGCCCCGACGTGGCGGAAAATCTGCGCCAAGTTGCCGCGCTCATTGATCGTGCAGCTAGCGCAGGCGCGAAGTTGATTGTATTACCCGAGTATTTTGCAATTATGGGGCTCAGCGACAAGGATAAGCTGGCGCAGCAAGAGCCTTTCAAATTCGCTGGTGCTGCCTCCGAGCCCACACCGTTGCAAGATTTTCTCGCGCAGCAAGCGCAGCAGCACGGTATCTGGCTGGTGGGCGGCACGATCCCTTTGCAGTCAGGGCAAGTTGATAAAGTGATGAATACTTGCCTCGCGTTTAATCCGCAGGGCGAGTGTGTAGCGCGTTACGACAAAGTGCATTTGTTTGGTTTTGCCAACGGCAGCGAGTGTTTTCAGGAATCCGACACCATCAGCCCCGGTGCGCTGCCCGTTGCGTTTGATACGCCGTTTGGCCGCGTCGGTTTAGCTGTGTGCTATGACATCCGTTTTCCCGAGTTTTTCCGCGCTTTGCAACATGTCGGCACAGTCGATATCTGGGCTATTCCGGCGGCGTTTACCGCCACCACGGGGCGAGCGCACTGGGAAGTATTGCTGCGCGCCCGTGCAATTGAAAACCAATGTTTTATCATTGCATCGGGTCAAGGCGGCACCCATGCAAGCGGTCGTACAACCTATGGTCATAGCATGCTGATTGACCCGTGGGGCGCAGTATTAGCGGTGTGGCCAGAGGGCGAAGGCGTGGTGTCGGCTGAGCTCAAAGCGAGCCAGTTGCAACGCGTGCGCACAATCCTGCCTGCATTAAAGCATCGTGTGTTTTAATAGCCATTAATCTATTCAAAATAAGTCACTGTCTGGTTTGCCAGCCGATAAGTCAGGTTTTTTACAGGTAAAACAATGAGCGCCTCTTTCGATTATTTTGCAATTGCCGAGCAACAGCTGCTCACGCCTTTCCAGCTCGATGATCAGGCGATTAATAATGTGTTTGGCCAGATGCTGACGCACGACATTGATTATGCCGATTTGTATTTTCAATTCAGCCGTTCGGAAGCGTGGAGCTTGGACGAAGGGATTGTGAAATCGGGTAGTTTTAATATCGACCAAGGCGTCGGTGTCCGCGCAGTGAGTGGAGAGAAAACGGCCTTTGCTTATTCAGATGACATCAGTTTGCCAGCTTTGACCCAAGCGGCGCAGGCTACGCGCGCAATTGGTCGCCAAGGCGGGCAGGGTATTGCACCTTTAAGCCATAAAAATAAAGGATTGCAGCTCTATACACCAGTTGATCCGCTGGCCAGTCTGGATGAAGTGGCGAAAGTCGCCTTGCTGGAAAAAATCGAGCAAATTGCGCGCAGCCTCGATCCCCGCGTCGTGCAGGTAATGGCGAGTTTGGCGAGTGAGTATGAAGTCATCTATATCGCGCGCCATGATGGGCATCGCGCTGCCGATGTGCGCCCGCTGTGTCGCCTATCAATTAATGTGATTATCGAAGCCAATGGCGCGCGCGAGCAGGGTAGTGCGGGCGGTGGTGGCCGCTTTGATTATGCTTATTTCACCGATGCCGTATTGCTCGACTATGCCAAAAAAGCTGTCGATCAAGCGGTATTGAATCTCGATGCACGCCCCGCGCCAGCGGGTGAAATGACGGTCGTGCTTGGTAGCGGTTGGCCCGGTATTTTATTGCACGAAGCGATTGGCCATGGTTTGGAAGGCGATTTTAACCGTAAAGGCAGCTCGGCGTTTGCCGGTAAAATCGGTCAGCGCGTCGCAGCGAAGGGCGTCACTGTGGTCGATGACGGCACGATCGCCGATCGCCGTGGCTCGCTTAATATCGACGATGAAGGTAATCCAACGCAACGGACAGTGTTGATTGAAGACGGTATTTTGAAAGGTTATTTGCAAGATAGCCTGAACGCCCGGCTGATGGGTATGCCCGTCACTGGCAATGGCCGTCGCGAAAGCTACGCGCATATCACGATGCCGCGCATGACGAATACGCTGATGGAAAATGGCGACAAAGACCCGGCTGAAATCATTGCCTCGATCGATCGCGGGCTGTATGCGGTGAATTTCGGCGGTGGGCAGGTGGATATTACCAGCGGCAAATTTGTATTTTCGGCGGCTGAGGCTTGGTACGTTGAAAACGGCAAAATGCTCTACCCAGTGAAAGGAGCAACGCTGATTGGCAATGGCCCCGATGTACTGACGCGGGTGTCCATGATCGGCAACGACATGGCGCTCGACCCCGGTGTGGGAACCTGCGGTAAAGACGGTCAAAGCGTGCCCGTGGGCGTAGGGCAGCCTACGCTACGCATCGATGGCGGTCTGACAGTTGGCGGCACGGCAGGTTAATCGATGGCGCTAGAAATTCGTCCGATCGCGCTTGCTGAATATGAGCTGGCTTCGCAAGTTGCGCTGAATTCTTTTACGCATTTGGCCGCGCAATACCAAAGCGCCCAAGGTGTCGCGACTTTTGCTGAGGTTGCAAGCCCTGCGCAAATGCGCGCGCGTGATGCGGCGGGTGGCGCTACTTGGGTAGCGATCATACAAAGCACGATTATTGGATTAATACAGGTGCGCGCTGATGCACACATTACTTTGTTATTTATTTTGCCGGAGTTTCAAAGTCGGGGCGTGGGTCGCGCATTGATCAAGGCTGCGGATGCGCAGCAAAGATTGGAAACCGTGCATGCTAGCCCGAATAGTGTTATGGCCTATATGCGCTACGGCTTTATGCCGATAGGGGCGGAGCAGTTGAGTGAGACTGGGATACGGTTTGTGCCGATGAAACGAAATTGATTACGTACTAGAAGAGTCTAATGGTGGGGGTATTGAATTGAAGGCTATCTATTGCTTGGTCTTTAATTCAATACCCCTTGGTTTTCTTATACCGCTTGGTCGTTGGTTTCGCCGGTACGGATACGAACCACGTGCTCTACTGGGCTTACGAAAATTTTGCCGTCGCCGATTTTGCCTGTGTGCGCTGCTTTAATAATGCCTTCGATCGCGGTATCCACTTGATCATCAGACAACACCACTTCGATTTTTACTTTTGGCAAGAAATCCACGACGTATTCAGCACCACGATACAACTCGGTATGACCTTTTTGGCGACCAAACCCTTTTACTTCCGTCACGGTCAAGCCGGAAATACCCAACTCAGACAAGGCTTCGCGTACTTCATCGAGTTTAAATGGCTTGATAATCGCTTCGATCTTTTTCATTGCAACTTCCTTGTACGGGTCGAGAAATATTGCCTCAGAGTATAACGGCGACTGCCCAAGCGTGCCACGTTCGAATGGCAAAAAGCGGTATCAAGCAAGGGTTTACGAAAATAATCTGAAGTTTTTCGAATAAGTTATTGTGCTTTTTTGTGGCCTTCATCTATAATGCGCTCCTAGAACATTTCAGCGATCAAAACTTTGATTGCTAAATTATGCGAGCGTGGCGGAATTGGTAGACGCACTGGATTTAGGTTCCAGCGCCGTAAGGTGTGAGAGTTCGAGTCTCTCCGCTCGCACCATCGAATTATTTCAAAATCGTAGCAACATCCAAGTCTATTGCCGGGTGAGTCCATCCGGAGCACCTGTGAGGAATAACTGGTCATGCAAGCACAATTGGAAACCTTGAGCGCTTTAGAGCGTCGCCTGTCGATTTCAGTTCCACGCGAAGAAGTTAATAAGCAAATTGACTCGCGCGTACGTCGCGTAGCGAAAACTGCGAAAATTGATGGCTTCCGTCCAGGTAAAGCTCCATTGAAAGTGGTTTTGCAAAATTACGGTTTTCGTATCCAAGAAGAAGTATTGGGTGAAACTGTAGAGCGTAGCTTCGGTGAAGCTGTTGTGGCGCAAAACTTGCAAGTTGCTGGTTACCCACGTTTCGAGCCAAAAGAAAGCGGCGAAGCGGGTGATTTCGAATTCTCTGCAACATTTGAAGTGTATCCAGAAGTGACTTTGGGTGACTTGTCAGGAGTTGAATTGCAAAAACCAACGCTAGAAGTTGGTGACGCAGAAGTTGATCAAACGGTCATGATTTTGCGCACTCAGCGCACTCGCTACGAGCGCGTTGAACGCGCTGCAGCGGATGGTGATCGTGTAATTATCGATTTCAAAGGCTCAATCGACGGCGTTGAGTTCGCTGGCGGTTCTTCTGAAAATTACGCTTTCCTGATCGGTAAAGGCCAAATGCTGCCTGAATTCGAAGCCGGCGTGATTGGCATGAAAGAAGGCGAAACTAAAGACGTTACCGTTAATTTCCCTGCTGAATATCATGGTAAAGACGTAGCTGGCAAAACTGCCGTATTTGCAATTAGCGTGAAAAATGTAGCTGCTGCAAATATTCCTGAATTGGATGCTGAATTTGCGAAGAGCTTGGGTATTGTTGATGGCGACATCGAAAAAATGCGCGCCGAAGTTAAAGCAAACCTTGAGCGTGAAGTGCGCTTCCGTCTGAAATCACGCATTAAAGAAACTGCTTTGACTGCAGTGATTGATGCGTCTCCAATTGAATTGCCAAAATCATTGGTTTCTTTGGAAATCGGTCGTTTGGTAGAAGGCGCTCAAGGCGACTTGAAATCACGCGGTATCGACCCATCTACAGTACCATTCAACCCAGCATTGTTTGAAGCTCAAGCACGTCGTCGCGTTCACTTGGGTCTGACTTTGTCTGAGTTGGTTAAAGCTGAAAAACTGGAAGCTAAACCAGAACAAGTTAAAGCAATTGTTGAAGACTTGGCACAAAACTACGAAGATCCAGCTGAAGTCGTTGCTTGGTACTACGCGAGCCCAGAACGTCTGGCTGCGCCTACCAATATGGCTCTGGAAGATAATGTAGTTGAGTTTGTACTGTCAAAAGCTAAAGTAACAGAACAAGCTGTTGCTTTTGACGAATTGATGGGTCAGCAACAAGCTTAATTTAATTCATTAAGAGGTGGAAATGTCTCGTATGGAATTTGATCCGCAAAATATTGGTTTGGTACCGATGGTCGTTGAGCAAAGCGGCCGTGGTGAGCGCGCATATGATATTTATTCGCGCTTGCTCAAAGAGCGGGTTATTTTCTTGGTTGGCCCAGTGAATGATCAAATGGCTAACTTAGTAGTGGCTCAGTTGTTATTTCTTGAGTCAGAAAATCCAGATAAAGACATTTCTCTGTATATCAATTCGCCAGGTGGTTCAGTGACGGCGGGGATGGCGATTTACGACACGATGCAATTTATTAAGCCGGATGTGTCTACGCTTTGCGTAGGGATGGCGGCTTCGATGGGTGCATTTTTGTTGTCTGGTGGCGCTAAAGGTAAGCGTTACTCATTGCCTAATTCACGCATTATGATCCACCAGCCATTGATTGGTGGCTTGGCAGGCCAAGCGTCTGATATTGAAATTCATGCGCGTGAATTGCTAAAAACCAAACGTACCTTGAATGAATTGCTGGCTAGCCATACTGGCCAGAGTTTAGAAACAATTGAACGTGATACTGATCGAGATAATTTCATGAATGCCGAAGAAGCTCAGGCTTACGGTCTTGTGGATCAAGTCTTGGTATCACGAGCAGCACTGGCGGGTTAAGCCCTAAGCCAGCATTAACGAGGCCGCCAGCACCACTGGCGGCTTTTCTTTCTCTGCGTGTCTTGAAATTCGGAATGGCTGTTTATGTCTGATAAACCTAGCGATAAACTTCTCTATTGTTCGTTTTGCGGCAAAAGCCAGCACGAAGTGCAAAAGCTCATTGCTGGCCCGCAAGTATTTATCTGCAATGAATGTATTGAGCTGTGCACGGATGTGATTCAAGAAGAATCGGCGCAGCTTGGTGCCGTGGCGGCGCAAACTCCTGATGGCAAGCGTTTGCCGCTACCGACCGAGATTCGTGATGTATTGAATCAATATGTTGTTGGTCAGGAACGCGCTAAAAAGATTTTGGCTGTTGCGGTATATAACCACTACAAACGCTTGTCTACCAAGGGTAAGGGCGGGGATGGTGAAGTTGAGCTGGCCAAGTCAAATATCCTGCTAATCGGCCCTACTGGTTCGGGTAAAACCTTGCTGGCGCAAACAATGGCGAAGACATTGGATGTACCCTTCGTTATCGCAGATGCAACGACGCTGACTGAGGCGGGTTATGTGGGTGAGGACGTCGAGCACATCATTGCTAAATTATTGGCCCAGTGTGATTACGACGTTGAAAAAGCGCAACGTGGTATTGTTTACCTCGACGAGGTTGATAAGATTGCCCGTAAGTCTGAAAATCCGTCCATCACGCGAGATGTTTCGGGTGAAGGTGTTCAGCAAGCCTTGCTCAAATTAATTGAGGGTACAGTTGCATCAGTGCCGCCGCACGGTGGTCGCAAACACCCAAATCAGGATATGCCTAAGGTTGATACAACCAATATCTTGTTCATTTGTGGTGGTGCTTTTGAAGGCTTGGATAAAATCATCCGCAATCGTTCAGTTAAAGGCGGGATTGGCTTTGGTGCGGAAGTGACCAGTAAAGATGAAAGCAAAGGCATTGGTGCTTTATTGCACGAAGTAGAGCCTGATGACTTGATTCGTTTTGGTTTGATCCCTGAGTTTGTTGGACGCTTGCCTGTGGTTGCAACTTTAGCTGAGCTCGATGAGGCAGCTTTGATTTCTATTCTGACCGAACCCAAAAACGCCCTGATCAAACAATATCAAAAATTGTTTGAGATGGAAGACGTTGAGCTCGAGATTGAAGCTGAGGCATTGCTGGCTATTGCGAAAAAAGCGATGGAGCGCAAAACAGGTGCGCGTGGGTTGCGCTCGATTGTAGAGCAGACCCTACTCGATACGATGTTTGAATTGCCTGCAATGGAAGGTATTGCCAAAGTAGTGGTAACGCCTGATGTGATTTCAGGTAAAGCAAATCCAGTTTATGTACCAGTTGCGTCTGAAAAAACCGCTAGTTAAGCATTGATCTCTAACGCCCAGCCCCAATCAATCCAGATTGCGGCTGGGCGTATGTTTTTTTGCAAGTCGATTGAATTAATCGCATCTAGCCCACATATTGTCTGTATATCTTCGATCAGGTCATAAAAAATGTCTGAGCACACATTATTACCAGCAGAATCAACTTCCTTTCCTGTCTTGCCATTACGTGATGTGGTCGTGTTTCCACATATGGTGATTCCTTTGTTTGTGGGGCGCCCAAAATCAATCAAAGCCCTCGAAGCTGCGATGGATTCAGGTAAGCATATTTTGCTGGTGGCACAAAAAAATGCAGCAAAAGATGAGCCAGCATTTGCAGATATTTATCCGATTGGTACCGTTGCAACGGTATTGCAATTATTGAAACTGCCTGATGGCACTGTGAAAGTGCTAGTGGAAGGCTTGCAGCGTGCTCAGGTTGAAGAGTTGCTTGATGATGATGGCTTTTATCGAGTGGTGGCAACCCCATTGCCGCCTGCGCCAGAGGACAGTAATGAAACTGAAGCTATGCGCCGGACTTTGCTCGCGCAATTCGATCAATATGTAAAACTGAATAAAAAAATTCCACCTGAAATTCTTTCTTCATTGGCTGGAATTGAAACTGCTGGCCGTTTGGCTGACACGGTTGCGGCACACTTGCCACTGAAATTAGAGCAAAAACAAGCCGTGCTCGAAATGGAAGATGTGTCGGCCCGCATGGATCATTTGCTCAAGCAGCTTGAGTCTGAGCTTGATATTTTGCAGGTCGAGAAACGCATCCGTGGGCGTGTCAAACGTCAAATGGAAAAAAGCCAGCGTGAATACTATTTGAATGAGCAGGTTAAGGCCATTCAAAAAGAGCTGGGTGAGCTTGATGAAAATGCCGATTTGGATGAACTTGAAAAGCGCATCAAAGCAGCAGGCATGAGCAAAGAAGCTCGGGAGAAGACTGATGGCGAGTTGAAAAAACTGCGCATGATGTCTCCTATGTCAGCCGAAGCGACTGTAGTGCGTAATTACATTGATACGATTTTGGCGCTTCCTTGGAAAAAGAAAACCAAAATTAGCAAAGACATTGCCGAAGCTGATCAGGTGCTCGATGCTGATCACTATGGCTTAGAAAAAGTCAAAGAGCGCATTGTTGAGTATTTGGCGGTACAAACGCGAGTTGAAAAGCTTAAAGCACCAATTTTGTGCTTAGTTGGCCCTCCTGGTGTAGGTAAAACTTCGCTGGGTGAAAGTATTGCACGTGCTACGAATCGCAAATTTGTGCGCATGGCTTTGGGCGGTGTACGTGATGAAGCAGAGATTCGTGGTCATCGCCGTACTTATATAGGTTCGATGCCAGGTAAAATTTTGCAAAGCATGACCAAGGTTGGCGTGAAAAACCCTTTGTTCTTGCTCGATGAAGTAGACAAGCTAGGTAGTGACTTCCGCGGCGATCCATCTTCAGCCTTGCTGGAGGTCTTGGATCCAGAGCAAAATCATTCCTTCAGTGATCATTACTTAGAGGTCGATTACGACTTATCTGATGTAATGTTTGTGGCGACGGCGAACTCGCTCAATATCCCTGCGCCATTACTGGACCGGATGGAGATTATTCGACTTTCCGGGTATACCGAAGATGAAAAGGTCAATATTGCGCTGAAATACCTCGTTCCCAAGCAAATGAAGAATAACGGCGTTGCTGAGGGCGAATTGCAGATTGCAGATACCGCAGTGCGCGATATTATTCGCTACTACACACGTGAAGCAGGTGTGCGTAGTTTGGATCGTGAAATAGCGAAAATTTGTCGCAAAGTAGTGAAGGCACTGCTGCTTAAGCCATCAGACAAAAAAATTACTGTTAATGCGAAAAACCTCGATAAGTATTTGGGCGTTCATCGTTTTGAATTCGGCGTTGCAGAATTGAAAAACCAAATCGGTCAGGTGACAGGTTTGGCTTGGACTGAAGTTGGCGGCGAGTTACTGACTATCGAAACGGTAAAATTGCCAGGCAAAGGCAAAATGATCCAGACGGGGCAGCTCGGTGATGTGATGCAAGAATCCATACAAGCGGCCTTGTCAGTTGTGCGCTCGCGTGCAATTAGCTTGGGGATTGACCCTGAGTTTTACCAGAAAAACGATATGCACATTCACCTGCCTGAAGGTGCAACACCAAAAGATGGCCCATCAGCTGGTATTGCTATCGCAACCGCATTGACCTCTGTGTTGACGGGTATACCCGTACGCTGCGATGTTGCAATGACGGGTGAAATTACCTTGCGCGGTGAAGTCTTGCCAATTGGTGGATTGAAAGAAAAACTGCTCGCGGCACATCGCGGCGGGATCAAACAAGTCTTAATTCCAGAAGGAAATGTCAAAGACCTGATTGAAATACCCGACAATGTCAAACGAGGGCTTGCTATTCACTCGGTCAAGTGGTTTGATGAGGTGTTGGCCTATGCGCTGGAACGGATGCCAGTAGCTACCGTTGAGGCGGCGAGTGCTGAAGAGGCATTGGCAGCGCCAAACGTTGACACAAACCAACACAGCCTTAAGCATTAATTGACACTTATTTTGGGGTCTTGATATAAACATCAAGCAATGCACCAACCAGATTCATCTAATCAAAATTGAAAGGGGATGTAAGTGAATAAATCGGAACTCATCGACGCGATCGCCGAATCAGCAGGTCTGTCTAAAGCCGCTGCTGGTAAAGCTCTGGATGCAACCGTAGAAGCGATCTCCAACGCGCTTAAAAGTGGCGAAGAAGTAACGCTGGTTGGTTTTGGTTCTTTCTACGTGTCAGAGCGTGAAGAGCGTACTGGCCGTAACCCACGTACTGGCGAATCAATCAAGATCGCAGCTGCAAAACAGCCAAAATTCCGCGCTGGTAAATCATTGAAAGATGCGGTTCAATAATTGACCGTATCGACTCCCACTCATTGCTAAAGTGCGATCGGGTGATGAGTTAAGGAGTGGTAGTTCAGTTGGTTAGAATACCGGCCTGTCACGCCGGGGGTCGCGGGTTCGAGTCCCGTCCACTCCGCCAATATCACAAGGGCAAACGTTAAGTTTGCCCTTTTGTTTTATGCACAGAATGTTGCAACTCTTACAGACATAAGTGGCGCAATCTGGCATGATAACGCGCATGTAAAGCAGGAGTGCGTAGTCCATGTTTGAATTTGTTCACAATAATAAAACCGCAGTTCAGATTGTATTGGGTTTGGTTTCTGCAGGTTTGGTCATTGGTTTTGGCTTGAGCGGTTATAGCGCGATGGGCGAGAGTGACAATTACCTCGCAAAAGTTGGTAAAACTCAAATTACTGAGCGCCAGTTAGCTGAAGCGATTGGCAATCAAGCTGTACCAGACGATATGAAGCCGATGGTTGTTGAACAATTGGTTAGCCAGCAATTGTTGCAAGAAAAAGCCCAACAATTGCGTATGACTGTGCCAGACGCTGTATTGCGTGAAGCGATTGGTAGCATCCCCGCATTTCAAGTTGATGGAAAATTTGATTCAAAACGCTATCAAGAGTTATTAGCCGCGCAGCAAATGACGCCCACTCAATTTGAAGATAAATTGAAGAAAGATTTGGTATTGCGCCAGCTGATGGATGGCGTGATGCAAACCGGCTTTGTTTCAAATTCTGAGTTGCAACGCTTAAATAGCTTGATGGGCGATAAGCGTGAAGTGAGTGTTGCTACGCTATCTCCTGAGCAATATCTGGCGAAAGTAAGCGTTTCAGATGCTGAGATCAAACAATATTACGATGCAAATCTAACGCAATTTAAAGCCCCAGAAATGGTTAAGCTCGAATATGTGAGCTATTCACAAGCTGATTTGGCTGCTCAGCAGACGGTATCAGATGCTGAAGTGCAAAAGTACTTTGATGAGCATAAGAGTGAGCTGGCGAAAGAAGAGCGAAAAGTGCGTCATATTTTGCTCACCGCACCAAAAGACATGAAAGCGGATGACAAAGCGAAAGTGCGTCAACAGGCTGAAGTTATTCTGCTTGAAGTGAAAAAGAACCCTGCGCAGTTTTCTGCTATCGCTAAAGCTAAATCACAGGATCCTGGTTCTGCCGCCAACGGTGGTGACTTGGGTTACTTTGCCAAAGGTGCGATGGTTAAGCCTTTTGAAGAGGTTGCATTTAAACTCAAAAAAGGTGAAATTAGCGGCATTGTAGAAAGTGATTTTGGTTTCCACATTTTAGTTTTGGATGATGTAAAAGGCGCGAGTCTGGCCGATGTGAAACCGCAGATCGAACAAAAAATAAAGCAAGATAAAGCGCAAGTTGCTTATCAAGCTCAGGTAGATAAGTTTAGCGAATTAGTTTATCAGCAAGCCGATAGCCTGAAACCTGCCGCTGATGCCTTGAAATTGAAAGTAGTTCAAAGTGGCTGGGTAACGCGTAAAGCCGCTGAAGAGCCATTGCTCAATAACCCTAAACTGATCGAAGCGGTATTCTCGGATGATGTTTTGAAAAAGAAACACAACTCTGAAGCCATCGAAGTGGGTCGCGATCAACTGGTTTCTGCCCGCCTATTGGAATATAAACCATCACAAACACAGGCTTTAGCAGATGTATCAGCTGTGATTTCTAGCAAACTGAAGTTAGAAAAAGCGGCAAAACTGTTGGCCAGTGATGGCGAGGCTAAACTTAAGGCGCTCAATGCAGGTAATGCAGTTGAATTAGCTTGGGGAGAGGCAAAACCCTTCAGCAGAATTGGTGAGCAAGGCGTTGCAGAGGCTGATTTAAAAGCCATTTTCAAGGCTGATAACAGCAAGCCCGTTTATGTGGGTGCCAATGTACCCAATCGAGGTTATGTTTTCTATAAAGTAGGCAATAGCGTGGCTGCGCCAGCATTGACGCCAGAAAACAAATTCCGTATGGGCGAGAGCTTGGCCAAGATGTACGGTCAGGTTGAGCTTACTGCGTATCTCGATTCCCTGAAGAAAGATATCAAAGTGCAATACAGTCATCGACTGAAAAAGTCAGTTGAATAATAAAAAGCCCAGCATTCGCTGGGCTTTTTATTTAACTGGCTAACCAGTTAGGATCACATTGATTGAGATACGCCTGCAAGCCTTCCTGTGCTTCTTCGTGTGTTCGAATATGCGCCATTCTATGTGCGGTATCGGAGAGCATTGCATCATCGATTGGACGATGTTCAACCGAGGTAATAAAGCGTTTTGCAGCAGTTAAAGCGTGCGGGCTATTTTTGATTAATTCTGAGACCCAAAGATCGACTTGATTTTGGGCTTCTTGCGCCGAAGGTGGGCATTCGTGAATTAAGCCAAGTCGCTGAGCGGTGGTTGGGTTGAATTTTTCAGTGCTCAAGAAATAGCGCCTAGCCGCGCTGCTGCCAATCTTATTGATCACATAAGGACCAAATACGGCGGGGATTAAGCCTAGGCGAGTATCTGGAATGCTAAACCAGCTATTGGGGGTGCAGACTGCCATATCACAGCAAGAAATTAAACCAATGCCAGTGCCGATTGCGGGGCCATTGATATGGGCAATCGTGGGGATGGGAAGTCGATCGAGCGTGCGCAGTAGGCGAGCAATATGTAAGGCATCTTCAAAGTTATGATCGGGCCCAGCTTTTGAGCCACGAAGCATCCATTGATGATCGGTTCCGGCACAGAAAAAATCACCAGAGCCCGTTAAGATCAATACGCGAGCGGATGAGTTTTGACTGATCGCCGCTAAGGTTGCGGTCAGCTCGGCAACCATAATCTCATTGATGGCATTACAAACTTCTGGGCGCTGTAAACTCAGGGTAACGACGCCTGTTTCGCTCATTTGACAAAGGATCGTATCGCTCATTGACTGGCTCCTTCTCGCCGATGGCTACTTTGAGTTAAGCGGCAGGGGGTATGCCCAGCGCAGTAGTATGTTGCAATGCAATGTACACTGCCTCTACGGTTTAGTGCAAAATTGAGTACTTAGCCAGATATTTTCCGCACAATGTAATGACTAGTATTTCGAGACAAAATAATTGTTTGAAAGCTAGGCTGGATAGAGCGTAAAATCCTCGACCTTATTCGCCAAGCGAATGGTCTGTAACGAGGGAGTTTTTCATGAACGCAATAGCGCAGAGCAATGCGCCGTCACAAGATTCTCGCAATATCGCGGTATTGGTGTATCTACTGACGATATTTTTTAGCTTTATCCCTGGTTTAGTCATCTTCATCCTGAAAAAAGAGGATGAGTTTATTTTTGATGCGGGTAAAGAAGCGCTAAATTGGTCGATTACGCTGATGTTGGCCTCCCTGATTTTAGGTTGGATTCCAATATTAGGCTGGATGATGTTGGGCGTTTTATGGGTTTGTAATATTGTCTGCAGTATTCTGGGCGCTCTTAATGCGAGTAAAGGCCTGTTTTATCGTTACCCATTTACTTTGCGTTTGATTGCTTAATGAAATATTTGAGTGTGCTTTTTTGTTTTCTTGCTGGATCATCGTTGGCCAATTCTGTCTCGATGTCGGTTGGGAAGGCGCGTTTGAATGGTGAGTATTTTGCCGCCCCCAAAGCGCCTGCGCCGGCCGTGGTCTTGTTGCCTGGCTGTGGTGGGCTCTATGCCAAGGATAAGCAGCCTGCAGTGCGTTACGCCAGAATGGCGAGCCAGTTACAAGAGTTAGGATTTGCAGTGTTGATGCTCAATCCTGAGCGGTCAATCACGCTTAAAAACCGTTGCCAAGTGAGCAATATTCAGCAACAAAAAAAAGAAATGAAACGTCGCGCCAATGAGGCGCAGCTGGCCATTACTTGGCTGAAGGCTCGGCGCGATATTGATTCCAACCGAATCGCGGTCGTCGGTTGGGATAATGGTGCATCTGCTGCTTTATCACTGCTTAATCGCACCAATCCTGGCGTTCGATCTGCCGTCGTGTTTTATCCAAATTGTCGGCTTTTGCTCGGCGCGGATTTCAGAGTGGCGGCACCAACTATTTTATTAACGGGTGAACGCGATACGCTCACGCCGTATGCGCAATGCACGGAGTTGAGCCGTATTTCGGGTCAAAGCCTATTCCATCTAGTGAGCTACCCCAATGCGCGGCATGATTTTGACTTAATGCTCGATCATTTGGAGGATGAAGCACTCAACCTGCCAAAAAATCATTTGGCGCTAGATGTCATTGCTGAGTCTGATTCAGCGCAAGATGCATGGCGGCGCACATATAAATGGTTGTCGCGCTGGTTTGACCCCGAGCGGAGTATGGAAGGGGTGCCTCCGCGGAATCTGCAGTAGTGTTGATAGCGAGCTATGCATCAAAGTTGCTTGAGAATGAGCAATATTTACCGCGTCAACGAGTGGAAGCCTGTAAGTGTTGGCTTTAATTGCAGTAAAATAGCGGACTAAGTTTGAGGAGCAATGACTGATGAGCAATATCGATTATTCAACAATTCTGACTGGCATTGAGGGTGTGCGTATTGTTTCGTCCAACGAAAAATATGCGCAATCTGGCGCAGGCTTGCCAATCGTCGTGGTTGAAAACCAGCTGGGCTCTGCAAGTTTAGCTTTGCAAGGCTGCCATTTGCTCTCGTTTGTTCCTGCTCATGGCAACGATTTACTGTGGCTTTCCCCCTTGGCGAGCTTTGACCCTGATAAAGCAATTCGTGGTGGAATACCATTGTGTTTACCATGGTTTGGTGGCCATCCTGCTGGCTTGCAATCACATGGCTTTGCGCGCACCAGTGACTGGACCCTAGAAAAAGCGAGCAATCAGCCTGATGGCTCGACATTGCTGATTTTAAGTTTGAGTAGCACAACTGAAACCTTGGCGATGTGGCCACATGCTTTCCGCTTCGAGATGCAAATTGAAGTAGGGACTGAACTCAAGCTCACATTAAATGTCGATAACCTGAGTGATACCCCCGCACCGTTTACGTATGCATTCCATACCTACTTTGCTGTTGATGACTATACCCAGTGTCCAATTCTAGGATTGGAAGATTTAACCTATATCGACACAGTGGGTGAAGTACGTCGCCTGCCGCAAGAGGGGACTTTACAGCTCACTGGCCACACCGATCGCGTGTATTTGGATGTGCCTGAGGCGCAAACCATTGTCGATGGCGCGCGCCAAATTCATATACACGGTACGGCAAAAAGCGCAATTGTTTGGAATGCGGCAGAACATGCTCTGAATATCGCAGACATAGGTCCAGCTTATACTCGCTATGTGTGCGTGGAGCGCGGTGATGTGTTTGATAATGCGCTGACGATCGCCCCACAATCTCGTTTTAGCTCAGTGATGACGTTGTCTGAAACACGTTAATTGGCTACGCTTGGGCTGATGGCCTAGTTATCAAAACGCCCGTTGTTGACCGGGCGTTTTTTTTGGATGGATAACGATGAAATACCGTGATTTGCGTGACTTTATGTCGCAACTGGAAGCGCAAGGTGAATTGAAGCGAGTCCAAACCCCCGTTTCTGCCAAACTTGAAATGACTGAGTTATGCGACCGTATCTTGCGCAGTGCTGGGCCTGCCGTGCTGTTTGAGAATGTACCCGGCTATAGTATGCCAGTGCTCGGGAATCTTTTCGGTACGCCGCGCCGGGTTGCGCTGGGTATGGGGGCGCAGGATGTCAGCGCCTTGCGCGAAATCGGTACCACCTTGGCTTATCTGAAAGAGCCTGAGCCTCCCAAAGGGTTAAAAGACGCGTGGGAAAAACTGCCACTGCTCAAGCAGGTGCTGAATATGGCGCCCAAGGAAGTGCGCAAAGGCATCTGCCAAGAGATCGTGATTGAAGGCCCGGATGTTGATCTGGGTATGATCCCGATCCAGCATTGCTGGTCGGGTGATGTGGCCCCGCTGATTACCTGGGGTTTAGTGGTCACGCGTGGACCGAATAAAAAGCGGCAAAATTTGGGGATTTATCGTCAACAGGTCATCGCGAAAAATCAGGTGATTATGCGCTGGCTGGCGCATCGTGGTGGTGCGCTCGACTTTCGTGAACACGCCAAGCAAAATCCAGGCAAACCATATCCTGTCGCCGTCGTGCTGGGATGTGATCCCGCGACAATCTTGGGCGCAGTAACGCCCGTGCCCGATACGCTCAGCGAATACCAGTTTGCTGGCTTGCTGCGTGGTAGCAAGACCGAGCTGGTGCAATGTATCGGCTCCGATCTGCAAGTGCCGGCGACGGCTGAGATTGTGCTTGAAGGCGTACTCAAACCTTGTGAGGCAGGCTACGTCGGTGTTTCCGAGCATGGTGTGCCGATGAAAGAAGTGAACGGCTTTTTGCACGCGTTGGAAGGCCCGTATGGTGATCACACCGGGTACTACAATGAGCAAGATTGGTTTCCAGTATTTGAAGTCGATCGCATCACGACGCGCCCAGATCCGATTTATCACAGCACCTACACCGGCAAACCGCCTGATGAACCAGCGATCTTGGGCGTGGCGCTGAATGAAGTGTTTGTGCCGATATTGCAAAAGCAGTTTCCGGAAATCGTCGATTTTTATTTGCCGCCTGAAGGGTGTAGCTATCGGATGGCAATTGTGTCGATCAAAAAGCAATATCCGGGGCATGCCAAGCGGGTGATGTTTGGCGTCTGGTCGTTCCTGCGCCAGTTTATGTACACCAAATACATTGTGATCGTCGATGACGATGTCGATTGTCGCGACTGGAAAGAAGTCATTTGGGCGATTACGACGCGGATGGATCCGGTGCGTGATACCACTCTGGTGGAACATACGCCGATTGATTATCTCGATTTTGCCAGCCCGATTTCGGGTCTGGGTGGCAAAATGGGCTTGGATGCCACCAATAAAATGCCCGGTGAAACCCACCGTGAATGGGGTAGGGTGATCGAGCGCGATCCTGCGGCTGTGGCGCGGATTGATGCGATTTGGCAAGAGTTAAATATCTAAGCCAGTTTGGTCTATTCTAAAAACTATCTGTTCAGCACTTGGAATAAGCGCATGTTGCCATTGAACCGCGAATTTGAATTTACTCACGCCGATTTCGAAAAAATTCGGACGATGATCTACAACTATGCCGGCATCGCCTTGTCCGAATCGAAACACGATATGGTGTATGGGCGTTTAGCGAAACGATTGCGTGCGCTCAACCTGAAAACGTTTCAGCAGTATTTACAGGTGCTGGAACGCGGCGATCATAAAGAATTTGAGCTGTTTACCAACTCAATGACGACCAACCTCACCTCGTTTTTCCGTGAGTCACACCACTTTGATACGCTGGCCAAATACTTAAAAGATAAACGCAGCAATGGTAGTTTTAATGTGTGGTGCTCGGCATCTAGTACGGGTGAGGAGCCTTATTCGCTCGCGATTACGGCCTGCGAAGCTTTTGATAGCTTGCGCCCGCCAGTTAAAATCATTGCCACTGATCTTGATACTAATGTGCTCGAAGTGGGGCGAATTGGCATTTACCCGGGGGACGAAATCAAAAAGCTCTCGCCACAACGGGTGAGCAAATTCTTTAATTTACAAGCCGATGGCAAATACCAACTCAAGCAAGAACTGCGAGACATGATTACCTTTCGCCGCTTGAATTTGATTGAGCCCAATTGGACCGTGCGTGGGCCATTTGATGCCATTTTCTGTCGCAATGTGATGATCTATTTCGATAAAGAAACGCAATATAAAATCTTGCAGCGTTTTGCGCCCTTGATGAAACCAGAAGGTTTGCTCTATGTTGGGCATTCCGAAAATCTTTACCATGCCGCTGAGTTTTTCAAATTACAGGGTAAAACGGTCTACGAGCTAGCGAAACCCAATGCGGGTCTGGCAATGGGGCGTTAATGGAGCCAAGAGTTAGCTTTATTACCTTGGGCGTCGCTGATTTAGCCGTTTCGCTGCATTTTTATCGGGACATCCTTGGCCTGACCCCCCGTAAAATTCATGACGATGTCGTGTTTTTTGCCATGGGGGCGAGCTGGCTTGCTTTATATCCACGCCATTTGCTCGCCCTAGATGCGGGCGTGGCTGAAACTGGGCATGGTTTTCGTGGCGTGGCGCTGGCACATAATGTGCGGAGCCAGGCCGAAGTGGATCAACTGCTGCATATTGCCCAAGAGGGGGGCGGGAAGTTAATCAAGCCAGCGCAGCCGACGTCATGGGGGGGTTATGCAGGCTATTTTGCCGATCCCGATGGTCACTTATGGGAGGTGGCTTGGAATCCTGAATTTCCGATTGATTAGTCTTTGGGTATATTCATTAGCATCATTATTTGTAATGTCTTTATCAATATACCCCTGATTTTACTGTCCTCTGAGGCTGTACCAAATCTGCCCGATGAGCTCGCGCAGTGCAATGCTGCTGACCTGTAAGGCTCTTGCTTGCGGCAAAAAGCTATTCAGCGAAATTGGCTCGCGATTTATATAATCAGTTGGTGCTAGGTGCACAGTAAACCCCTGTTTCGTAAAACTACGTGCCGCACGTGCCATATGATCGGCCGAGGTGACCAGCGTAATTTTGCGAATGCTCGGGCCAAGTAGCTGGGCACTCTTTGCTGCATTTTCTGCCGTGTCGACTGAGCCGCCTTCGACCCACCGAACCGGGATTTGAAACTCGCCCTCTAATACTTGCCGCATATAGTGAGCCTCGCTCATTCCGCCTAGCGGCGCTCCGCCAGATACCAGAATAGGTAATCGGCTTAAACGAGCCAGCTTAGCGCCATAGCGGATACGACTTAATGTGACATTGTTCAGCGTTTCACCTTCCAGAATGTCATAGGCTCCAAAGCGTTTACCACCACCCAGAATCACGATCGCCTGACTGTCTGCGAGCGCGGCGGGGAAGGTCGTCGGTTTGGTCTCGATGAGTGACATTATACCGCTGGCCACGATCGGTAAAGAGAACAGCCACAGCAAACCCAAAGCCACCAGCACTCCTCGATGAGCCCAAAGCCCCAGCCGGGCTCGAAACAAGGTACATGCCAATGCGAGCAAAAGGAGTGCGCCGGGAGGCAACAATAGTGCGCGTAGGGCTTCTTTGATTAAAACTGACAGATCCATTTTTGCCTCGGAACACGACGCCAAAAATGACGTCACCATGAATACGATGGCATATTCTAAAGCAGGACTTTCAATCGGCGAAAAAAAAGCCCGGCGATGACCGGGCTTGGTGGCGTATGGGCGACTTAAAAACTATACCCTGCACCGATCCGAATGCGCCATTCGGCGTCCTGCTGTGCATTTGCGGTGTCACCTAAATAGCCGATTTCTGCATAAGGTTTGAATGCCGGCGTAACTTTGTAGCTTACGCCCAGATTGTTTTCAAAGTAGTTCGGGCTTTTGTTGACGTACTCGTAGTTATTGAGTTTGTAGTCCCAACGGAAATTGTAGTAGGTATCAATCTGCTCATTGACGGCTTTACGTAGCCATAAATCCATCCGCGTCGTGTTGTCGTGATCCAGATGTTTACTCAAATCTTTGGATTCGTAATCTTTATATTCATAACGCAGACGCGAATCAAAGCGCCAGCTGGGGGCAAATGCCCAGTTCGCTTGCAGGCCAATCTTATAGATGTCACCTTTACTGCGTACCACATCAATTAAAGCGCTAGGGATCAAGGTTACCGTGTCATTGAGCTTGTACTTATAGTAAATCTGATACTCGGTGTCTTTCCAATTGACCTGATCAATTCCTTCTCCACTTTTACTGGTGTTGTTCATTGTGTATTCAATGCTGCCACCAATTCCGTTGGCAAAATCATGGCCGAATAGAAAGCGTGATTCATAGGCTTCACTGCCAGTTTTATACTGGCCGCGAAAATCGATACTGAGGGCATGGGCTTGAAGTGTAATGGCGCTGCAGGCTAATGCGATTAAGGCTTTAAGCTTCATCTTGATCTCCAGATAGTTTGTGCAGCGGCGAATTTCACCTGTGTCCGATTGCACTTATAGGTTACGTTTGACTTAGTTATTTTTATTTGAAATGCAAATGAAATACAAATGAAACAAAAGACTAATCACAAAGAGGTGGTGTTTGTTGTGATTTAAGCGACAGTTTTAAGTCAGAAAGTGAGCGAATTAGCCTAAAGCAAGATCGGCTTTGTCGAATGGCGCTGCGGGTATTAAGGTATGGAAATGATTGAATTTTTCCAAGTATCCTCGTGCCATGATTTCTGTTCGTAAATTGTTTGTGCGCTTTAATGCGCGCTGGCATCGCCAATGGCCATGGTGGATGGCCTATGGTCTGGTCTTGCTATTGATTACTGCTTTGGGCTTTTACGTCTGGCAGACCATGCGCAATGAACAACACGTCCGCGAGGCTGCGTTTGCGCAAGATTTGCTCTGGCAAGAGCAAGAGTTACGTGTTCGCCTGCAAAGCAATCAAAATGTACTGGAAAATCTCGCCTACGCGCTGGCGGCCGATGCAATCGGCATCAATGATTTTCGTGCGCGTGCTGATAGTTTAATGAAGGGCAATCCTGAAATATTGGCGGTTGAATGGGTCGATGCCAGCGGCTTATACCGCGGCGGCATGCCGATTCATAGTGGCCGACCTGAATTCCTGCCCCAGTTGACCGAGCCGCAATTTATCGAGGCCCTCGATGGTGTCGCCACCTTGGGCTATCCGATATTTTCCAATGTGATCGAGCGCAAAGAGCCGCTAATGATTCAGTTGGTGCCGATCTTTCGGGGTACAGCCTTTCGAGGTGCGGTGTTGGCCACCTATAGTTTGGCGGGTATTTTGCAGCAGCGCGTGCCTTGGTGGCTGGTACAACGCTACCAATTGCAATTGGTCGATTCGCAAAATCGGGTTCTAGCGCCGAGTGAGTTTCATGCCAAGCTCGATGGCGATAATGTTCGCGAGGTCGCATTTGGCAATGTGGGCTCGGGCGTACGTTTGCTGGCCAAACCCGTTGGTGCTGGGCATCAACCGAGTAATTGGGGATTATTTGCGCTCTTGTTGGTGTTGCTTGGCTTATTAACGTGGTCTTTGCAATTACTGCGCTTACGCATGCAGGAGCGCCAATTGGCCGAGGCGGCCCTACGCGATGAGATTTTATTTCGTACCGCAATGGAAAATTCGCTGCTGACGGGTTTGCGCGCTACCGATACCAGTGGCCGACTGATTTATGCCAACCCTGCTTTTGCCCAAATGGTGGGCTGGTCGCTGGAAGAGTTACAAGGATTAAAGCCGCCATTACCGTTCTGGGCTCCGGAAGCACTCGATGAATGCGCCAAGGCGTATGAGGCAATTTTATCTGGCAATAATCCAGCCAGTGGTTTCGAGCTGCGTTATATGCGCAAGAATGGCGAGCGCTTTGATGTGCGTTTGTATTCGTCACGACTCATTGATAGCAAAGGTGAGCATCGTGGTTGGATGGCCTCGATCAATGACATTACCGAAATTAAGCGCGAACGCGAAGCATTGCAGCAATCACGCCAGCAATTGCGCACCGTATTGGAAGGCTTGGAGGCCGCTGTTTGCGTCAGCGATGTTGCGTCAGGCTCAGTACTATATCGAAATCGCCAACATTTGAAACGTTTTCCCATTCCGCAGACTGAAGGCGAACATTGTTGGGTGTCTTGGCGACGATCGCATGGGTATCAGCCTGGAAGCTATGAATTTGATGATGTTGATTTGATTACTGGTAGGCAGTATCAGATTGAGCAACGGCGCATCGATTGGCTCGGCGGGCGAGGGGCGCTACTGGAAATCTGCTCGGACATTACCGAGCAACGGCAGGCTGAAGAAGAAGCGCGTTTGCGTAATGAACGATTGCAGCATACCGCGCGCTTGGTGAATATGGGCGAGTTGGCTTCGAGTTTGGCGCATGAGCTTAATCAACCGCTTGCTGCGATTGCCAGCTACAGTACGGCATGCGAAACCATGCTCTACAAACCCAACCCCCCGATTGGCAAAGTGCAAGAAACCCTCGTAAAAATGACCGAGCAAGCTCGCCGGGCGGGGCAGATTATCCGTGGCATCCGGCAGTTGGTGGTGAAGCGCACGAGCCAGCAAGCGCCGTGTAGCTTCGCTGAATTGGTCGACGTGGTCTTGCCGCTGCTCACGCCACTAGCACAAAAAACCAAAGTCAAAATTGAAGTCAACCTGCCCCAGCCTTGCCCGAACGTGATGGGCGATGCGGTCTTATTGGAGCAGGTGTTATTTAATCTATTGAAAAATGGCCTCGAAGCCATGGCCGATACGCCGGAATCTGCACGTGCTATCGCCATACATGCCCTGCAAAGCCACGGTGATTTGGAAGTGCGCGTCATCGATCGTGGCTGTGGGCTGGCGGATCTTACCCAACTGTTTCAGCCTTTCTACACCACCAAAGGGGAAGGGATGGGCATGGGATTGAATATCTGCCGCTCGGTGATCGAGCAGCATAAAGGCAGGCTGTGGGCCGAAGCCAATCCAGGCGGAGGTACGCAAATGTGCTTTCGCCTACCTACAATAAAAACTGACGAAATTATTTTGGAGTCTCGTACATGAAAGCAATTCCTATCCCTATGGTCGCGATTATTGATGATGATGAAGCCGTACGCGATTCACTCAGTTTATTGCTAGAAACCGAGGGCTGGACGGCCCTCAACTATCCTTCGGCCGAAGACTTTTTGGAGGAAGGCGATGCCAGTCGCTTTGCATGTCTGATCGTTGACGTGCGGATGGATGGGATGAGTGGCTTGGAGCTGTTTACCGAACTCAAACAAGGCAATTATCTGCCGCCGGTGATTTTCCTCACCGGCCACGGTGATGTGCCGATGGCAGTCAATGCGCTTAAAGATGGCGCGACTGATTTCTTGCAAAAACCGTGTGATCAGCAAGAGTTGTTAGCGCGAGTGCGGCTCTGTATTGAAAAAGACATCGAGCGCCGCAGCGTGACGGCACACCAGCAAAAGGTCAGCGAGTTGGTCGCCGAGCTCACGCCTCGTGAGCGAGATGTATTAAAAGAGATCATGCTTGGACGACTCAATAAACAAATCGCCGATCGACTCGATATCAGCACCAAAACGGTCGAAGTCCACCGCGCACGTATTTTTATCAAAATGAAAGTGCATTCAGCGATGGAGCTGGCTGCAATGTTGAAAGAAATCCCGATGGATGAGTTGTTAAGCTAATACATGGCTATGTATATTATTGAAACATAGATAAATATTTGTTCTTAGCGGGATACCCATTAAAAAGCTCAGTCTGAGGACTGAGCTTTTTTTGATATGTGCGCCCAGCATGGGCGCATTCTTGCGGGTGTAAGTCCCGCCGTAAGTTGATCACAGCGAACGAAGTGAAGCGCAACTGCGTGAGGGTGACCGAGCGTGGGAAGGAAGCGTGGATCGAAACTGTGAGCCGATGAACAAGAACCGGATACAAGGCGTTGTCGAGCAGGGCGAGCGGCCATATGACCGCAAAGCTCTCGTGATCAAGGCTCAGGCGGCGTAAATCCGGCGGTTGTGCAGTGAAGGAATGCGTTCTTACCTGGGGAGATCTCGCTTTACGCCTGAAAGGGCAACGATGTTAATCGGCGCGAGAAGTCAGCAGAGGCCGTAGTAGCTGCCCGTTCGGAGCAAAGGGCCAAACGAGAAGGAGAGTCTGTTTTCATGTCGCATGGACGTGTAATGCATCAGAAGCCTGAATCATCAGGGCGCAATACCAACGGGCAAGGTGAAGCCAAACCCAAGGTACTGCGTGATGAAACACGGCTGGCGCGGCAAGAGTCAAACAGCTCAGGGCAAGACCTGCTACAGCAGGTGCTTGCGCGAGATAATCTGATTCAAGCATGGCAACGTGTTAAAGCCAATCAAGGCAGTGCTGGCGTGGACGGTCTGAATATTGACTCGACCAAGGTTTATCTGCAAACGCACTGGCCACAGATTCGGGAGCGCATCTTGCGAGGTAGCTACCGACCTTTACCGGTACGCCGAGTGCAGATTCCCAAACCGGATGGCGGCCAGCGAGAGCTAGGTATACCAACCGTCACAGATCGGTTAATCCAACAGGCACTGCTGCAAATTCTTCAACCCCTGATTGATCCGACATTCTCCGAGCACAGCTATGGCTTCAGGCCAGGTCGGCGAGCGCATGATGCAGTCCGTCAGGCACAAGCCTATGTGCAGGCAGGAAGGCGGATCGTCGTCGACGTCGATCTGGCGCAGTTCTTTGATCGAGTAAACCACGACATCCTGATGGATAGGTTAGCAAAACGCATCAAGGATGCCGCATTGCTGCGGCTGATAAGGCGCTACTTGCAAGCCGGGATTCTGGATGGAGGGATCAAACTGGAGCGACACGAAGGCACGCCGCAGGGCGGCCCTTTGTCGCCTTTGCTCGCCAATATCATGTTGGACGAAGTGGATCGTGAGCTGGAGAAGCGCGGTCTTTGCTTTGTGCGTTATGCAGATGACTGCAATGTTTATGTGCGTAGCTACCGAGCAGGACAGCGAGTACTGGCGGGTCTACGTCGCCTGTATGCCAAACTTCACTTACAAGTGAACGAAAGCAAAACTGCAGTTGCATCGGTATTCGGTCGCAAATTCCTGGGGTTCAGCCTCTGGGTTGGGCGGGGCGGCGTCGTCAATCGAAAGGTGGCGGACAAAGCGCTGGAGAAGTACAAACAGCGCATCCGGCAACTGACGCGACGAAACGGCGGTCGTAGTCTGGAAGAAGTGATTGAGAAACTGCGGATGTATATACCGGGCTGGAAAGGCTATTTCCAACTGGCACAAACGCCGAAAGTATTTCGAGAGCTTGACGAATGGTTACGGCACCGACTACGCGCGGTACAACTGAAGCAGTGGAAAAGAGGAAAGACCATCTACCGGGAAATGCGGCGACTTGGGAGTATCGAAAGCGAAGCCTTAAAAGTGGCTGCCAATTCCGGTCGTTGGTGGCATAACAGCTGTATGGCCTTGAATCGAGTATTGCCGATCAGTCACTTTGATCGTCTGGGTTTGCCCCGTCTTGCATAACCTCAATATCTCGAACCGCCCGGTGCGGACCCGCATGCCGGGTGGTGTGGCAGGGGTCGATCAGTTGCACTGATCGCCCCTATGCCGATCGGCATTTAGAAAATGGGCAAAACCAGAGTGCAACATTTCTAAAAATGAGTACTTCCTTAAAATGACGATAAGGTAATAACCCTAGGGCGTCAGCCTAACAGGAGATTACCTGATTTCGAGCAGTGCGTAGTGTGCGTATTCTGACTACAACCGAACGGATGACCGTTTTCGGCGACAACAAAAAATGACCTTACCGGAGATTCGATAATGCGCAACTTGAAATTGGGTTTGATGGCCGCCAGCATGGGCTTGGCTTTTTCTGTCCACGCAGCAGAAGTAGAAGTACTCCATTACTGGACTTCAGGTGGTGAAGCCAAGGCCGCTGCCGAATTGAAAAAAATGATGGAAGCTAAAGGCAATAAATGGAAAGACTTTGCCGTGGCCGGTGGTGGTGGTGAAAACGCCATGACCGCACTCAAAACGCGCGTAGTTTCTGGTAACCCGCCTGCTGCGGCGCAAATCAAAGGCCCATCCATTCAAGAGTGGGGCGATGAAGGCGTATTGACTTCAATCGACGGGGTCGCGAAAAAAGAAGGCTGGGATAAAGTATTGCCGCCTGTCGTATCGAATGTCATGAAATACAAAGGTCAGTATGTTGCTGCGCCAGTCAATGTACACCGCGTGAACTGGCTGTGGATTAACCCAGAACTGCTGAAAAAAGCCAACGCCAAAGTACCAAACACTTGGGATGAATTCTTTGTGACTGCTGCTGCGCTGCAGAAAGCCGGCATCCAGCCATTGGCCTACGGTGGCCAGCCTTGGCAAGACAGCACCGTATTTGAATCTGTCGCACTGGGTGTCGGTGGTGTTGATTTCTATAAAAAAGCGTTTGTACAGCTGGACCCTGCAACCATGAGCGGTCCAACCATGATCAAAGTGCTGGAAACGTACAAAAAACTCAAACCCTTTACCGATAAAAATGCGTCTGGCCGAGAATGGAATCTGGCGACCAGTATGGTAATTAATGGTAAAGCGGCAATGCAATTTATGGGTGACTGGGCTAAAGGCGAATTCTTGGCTGCAGGTAAAGTGCCTGGTAAAGACTTCCTTTGCGTCGCAGCTCCTGGCACTGCGAATGCGTACACCTTCAATATCGACAGCTTTGCTTTCTTTAAATTGAAAGACAAAGATGCCGTGAAAGGTCAGATGGATTTAGCCAGCACCTTGATGAGCCCGGAATTCCAAGAAGTATTTAACTTGAACAAAGGCTCAATCCCTGCGCGTACTGACTTGAGCATGGCGAAATTTGATGAATGCGGCAAAAAATCAGCCGAAGACTTCAAAGCCACGTCAGCCAAAGGCTCCTTGGTTCCTTCTTGGGCGCATGGCATGGCGATGCACTCATCGACTCAGGGTGCGGTTTATGACGTCGTAACCCAATTCTGGAATGACGACAAAATGAGCGCCAAAGACGCGGCTAGCAAACTCGCTGCTGCGGCAAAAACCAAGTAAACCCTCGCGTTTCTGTGACGTAATGACCATGGCCTGTACCGAGCGTGCAGGTCATGGCGAACTACGCCAATCAATTTGTAATACAGGGTTTTTCAGGAGTTCCCCATGTCTACGCCAACTGCCCATTACGGGTTTGCCGAGCGCTGGCTGCCGCGTCTTGTTTTGGCGCCTTCCTTCTTATTATCGTTGATCTTTTTGTACGGCTTTATCGCGTGGAATGGTTATCTGTCTTTCACCACGTCGCGCTTGCTGCCCAGCTATGAATGGGCAGGTTTAGTGCAATACGCTACCTTGTTTGACAATGAACGCTGGTGGGTTGCGGTGCGTAATCTGGGTATTTTTGCCGTGTTGTTCATCGGTGGCTCAATGGCCATCGGGATTACCTTGGCCATTTTGCTCGATCAGAAAGTGCGTTTTGAAGGTGCGATTCGTACGCTGTATTTGTATCCCATGGCGCTGTCGTTTGTCGTGACGGGCACTGCTTGGAAATGGATGCTTAACCCCGGCCTTGGGCTGGAAAAATTAATGCATGATTGGGGCTTTACCAATTTCACTTTCGATTGGTTGGTCAATTCCGATATGTCGATTTATACCGTGGTGATCGCTGGCTTGTGGCAATCATCAGGGTTTGTGATGGCCTTGTTCCTCGCGGGTTTACGTGGTGTTGATGATTCAATTATTAAAGCCGCGCAAATTGATGGGGCAAGCCTGCCGCGCATTTACTGGAAAATCATCCTACCAGCGCTACGCCCGGTGGTGTTTTCTACGCTGATGATTCTGTCGCACATTGCGATCAAGAGCTTCGATCTGGTGATGGCCTTAACGGGTGGCGGCCCCGGCTTTTCGTCTGATTTGCCCGCAACGTTTATGTATTCAATGGCGTTTACCCGAGGCCAGACGGGCTTGGGGGCTGCCAGCGCGATGATGATGCTGGCCACAGTGGCCGCGATTGTTGTGCCGTATTTGTATTCAGAATTAAGGAAAGACAACAATGGCTAATGCTGAACGGACTTCGTCAGAGCGTTTTTGGCGCTTTGCACTGTATGGCGCGCTGCTGTTTGCTGCGGCGTATTACCTGTTGCCGCTGTACGTAATGGTCACGACCTCGGTAAAAGGCATCGAGGAAATTCGCGCCGGTAATCTGATTGCGATGCCAACGGCGATTACGTTTGATGCCTGGAGCAAGGCGTGGAGCAGCGCGTGTACTGGTGTGTCATGTAATGGTTTATCTGGGTATTTCTGGAATTCGGTGCGGATGGTGATACCTGCAGTGGCGATCTCGACGATGTTGGGCGCGATCAACGGCTATATCCTGTCTAAATGGCGTTTTCCAGGCTCAAATCTGGTATTCGCGATGATTTTGTTTGGCGTGTTTATGCCGTTCCAAGTTTTGCTCTTACCCATGGCTCAAACCTTGGGCTGGTTGGGGCTAGCGAATACCACGACTGGATTGGTGTTCGTGCATGTGGTGTGCGGTACGGCTTCGACGACACTGTTTTTTCGCAATTACTACGTTGGTATTCCCGATGAGTTGATCAAAGCGGCACGACTTGATGGTGCGGGCTTTTGGCGAATTTTCTGGCGCATCATTTTGCCGATGAGCACGCCGATCATCATGGTGACGTTGATCTGGCAATTTACCCAGATCTGGAATGATTTCCTGTTTGGTGTGGTGTTTGCTTCGGGCGATGCGCAGCCGATTACGGTGGGGTTGAATAATCTCGCGAATACCTCGACCAGCGTGAAGGAATACAACGTCGATATGGCCGCAGCCCTGATTGCCGCCTTGCCCACGATCTTGGTCTATGTGTTTGCCGGTAAATATTTTGTTCGTGGTTTGACCGCGGGTGCAGTGAAAGGTTAATGGGTACTGCTCTGTGGATATTTAAATAAATAATCTTCAGAGCAATACATAGCTAGAGTATTTAAGTCTGGCCACAGGCCAGCGAATGCCAAGCACAATGGAGAATAAAAATGGGCGCTTTAGCCATCAAAAACGTCACCAAAAGTTTTGGCGATACAGATATTTTGAAAGGCATCAATATTGATATTGAAGCCGGTGAGTTTTTAATCTTGGTCGGGCCTTCAGGCTGCGGCAAATCAACGCTGATGAACATCATCGCTGGCTTGGAGCAACCGACCAGTGGTGAAGTGCATATCGCAGATCGCCTCGTGAATAATGTTGCACCGAAAGATCGCGACATCGCAATGGTGTTCCAAAGTTACGCCTTGTACCCCACGATGAATGTACGGCAAAACATTGCTTTCGGCATGGAAACCCGCGGCGTTCCCAAGGCTGAGCAAAACGAGATCATTGCCCGTGTCGCCAAGATGCTGCAGATGGATCATCTACTCGATCGTAAACCATCGGCGCTGTCAGGTGGCCAGCGTCAGCGCGTGGCGATGGGTCGAGCTTTAGCGCGTGACCCCAAGTTATTCCTGTTTGACGAGCCCTTATCAAATCTGGATGCCAAGCTGCGCGTGGAAATGCGCGTCGAGATCAAACAACTGCATCAACGCCTGAAAACCACAATTGTGTATGTGACGCACGATCAGATTGAAGCGATGACCTTGGGCGACAAAATCGCCGTGATGAAAGATGGCATCATCCAGCAATTTGGCTCACCGCAAGACATCTACGAGCGCCCATCGAATATGTTTGTCGCCAGCTTTATTGGCTCACCATCGATGAACTTTATCCCTTGCCACTTGGTGCAGCAGGGTGAGCAAATCGGTGTGACTTTGCAAGGCAATGGCGTGCCGCTGTTTGTGGCGCTGAATAATCGCCCTGAGTTGAAAGATCGCATCGGCCAAAAAGTGGTGCTGGGTGTGCGCCCCGAGCAATGGGATGTGGCCGAGAGTGAACATGCGCTGCAATGCCAAGTCAAAATCACCGAGCCGACCGGCCCAGATACTATGGTTTACAGCGAAGTGAACGGCGTAGAAATGATTGCCCGCATCCATCCACGCGCCGCAACTGGCCCGGGTACATCGTTGCCACTGATACTGGATGTGAAAAAAGCCGTGGTTTTCGATCCTGAGACCGAGCTACGCATTGCCTAAATGGATATGCACTGAGCAAAAGGCCTAAGCAATGCTTAGGCCTTTTTGTATTCTGCGCCGAGCTGCCCCTTGGCTAAATCTTGGAAGTAGTAAAATTAGACAACTAAATTATCGTGTTCGTCGAAAATCCAGCCATCTTCATAACACACCTCGAATAAATGTCCATCCAGATCGCGAAAGTAACCTGCAATGCCCCAATTATTGGCCGTAGCGGGTTTCACGATCTGCGCGCCGAGGCGTTCCGCATCAGCCAATACTTGCCCCACTTCGTCGGCCGAGTGGGCAATATACGCCAGCGCAAAGCCCGCAAAACCGTGATTTTCAACTTCGGCTGAATTACTGTCTTGAGCAAAATGGCTTCGAGATTGCAGCGCCAGCACTACGCCGCCTAGATCAAATTTCACAAACTCGGCATGGCTCGTGCGCGCTTTGGGCCAGCCAAGTGCTTCGTAAAAGGCCGTTGATTTGGCAATATCGGCTACGCCGAGCAAAATTAAATTCAGTCGAGGGCGCATTTGGAATTTGAGTAAAGTTGATATGGAACGATTGTTCTGTGTGTTGAGGGTAAAGTCAAGACTCAAACAATCCTAGGTAAGGAAAGTTGAGCGGCGGCCTATTTTTTAAATTTGAAACCTTGTTGCAGAATCAGTAAAAAATAGCCGCGTCTCGACGTCGAACTTGATGAATTCGTCCCTATCACGATGCGGGTCGTTATTGCAGACTAACTGGTGCAAAATAAAGTGAGTTAAAGGCTGTGCGTTTTATTTGGAGATTACGAAATAAGCGAAATAATGGCTTCAATGTTGAAACGCTGCAATTGCAGAAACCTGTGGCGGGACAAGCTAGTAGTAAGGGGTTTGATCTAGTTAAAGAATATAGATAGAAAAGTTTGCGCAAATCAGCTGATTTGAATATCTGCAATAGCGAGGAGCGGAACGAAGAATTGATTTGGGGGAAATAGAGGTGCTTTTGTTAAAGCTTTGATTTGATTGGCGCGTCCAGCAGGAATCGAACCTGCGACCTTCAGCTTCGGAAACTGACACTCTATCCAACTGAGCTATGGACGCTTTGAGAGGGCAGATAATAACTGCTTTGCTACTGTGCGTCTAGCAGGGTAAAGCTTGTGGTGCTTTGGATTAGCGGTATAATTGCACACTAGAAAAGCTGTATAAGCTCAATTATTAACGATTTCTACAAGGGATGACAGCATGGGCGGATCCAACGCGACTGCGTCGAAGGGCGTTGCTGGTATGATTCTGGCGGCTTTGATTGGCGTGCCATTGGTTGTTTATTTGCTGATTAAGTTATTTACGTCTGGTATGGCAACAAACCTGACGAGTACCACAATGACCAACGAAGCAGTTTCTGCCCGTTTGCAGCCAGTCGGTGCTGTGAAAATTGTAGAAGGTGGTGCACCTGGTTCTCGTAGTGGTAAAAGTGTATTTGAAGGTATCTGTATTTCCTGTCACGGCGCAGGCTTGGCTGGCGCACCCAAATTTGGTGATGCAGCTGCTTGGGGTCCTCGTATTGCTCAAGGTTACGATACGCTGGTAAAACACGCGTTGGGTGGTTTTAAAGCGATGCCTGCTAAAGGTGGTGCTGCGGATCTAACGGATGATGAAGTTAAACGCGCAGTGGCTTATATGGGCAATGCAGGTGGTGCTAAATTTGAAGAGCCAAAAGTAGCGGGTGCAGCAGCAGGTGCTGCGGTTGATCCAAATACCAAAGGTAAAGAAATTTATGCTTCAACCTGTGTAGCCTGTCATGGCAGTGGTGCAGCGGGTGCGCCTAAATTTGGCGATAAAGCTGCTTGGGCTCCACGCTTGAAAGATGGTGTTGATGCTGCGATTGCAATTGGTGTCAAAGGTCTGAATGCAATGCCACCAAAAGGTGGTTACAGTGGTTCGGATGATGAATTCAAAGCCGCAGCTACATATATGATCAACAACTCTAAATAATAGTTGTCTTGATTGGGAAAAACGCCGCATTTTATGCGGCGTTTTTTATTGGCGAATCAAACCATCCATTTATTCGATGTCGATCGTTTTGCTAATGTTGCGAGGTGAGTCCACATTATTCCCGCGTGTTAAGGCTGTGAAATAACTTAATAGTTGAAATGCCACGGTGTATAAAATTGGATTTAGGTGGGGTAGTTTCTGTGGCATGTGGATGAAATTAAAGCCATCACTCGAGCTTAATCCCACATCACTTAGTACAAAAAGTTCGCCTTGGCGAGCGCGTACCTCTTGTAAATTGGCTAGCGTCTTTTCCGCCATTAAATCCCAAGGTAAGCAGGCAATAACCGGTACTGTGCGATCAATCAGCGTGACTGGCCCATGCTTTAATTCTCCCCCTAAATAGCCCTCTGCGTGCAAATAGGCCACCTCTTTCATTTTCTGGGCCGCCTCTAGCGCGATAGGGAAGTGAGCGTTGCGCCCAACCATGAATAAGTTGCTGACCTTAGCCAATTGCAAAGCCCAATTTTTAAGGGGAATGCTCAGCTTGAGCGTATCCGCAACGGCTCTTGGCAATAGCTGCAATTCTCTATCAGCACTGGCGGTGCTGATGTGTTTCCCTTGGGCGAGTTTGAGCGCTACAAAATAAAGGCACATCAATTGAGTCGTAAAGGTCTTGGTGGACGTGGCCCCTATTTCTTTGCCTGCATGTTGACCAATTTGATGGGCGGCAAGTTTAGCAAGTGTGCTATCGGCCTGATTGGTAATTGCCAAGGTGTGATGATGCCCCAATTGAATGGCGTGTCTTAACGAGGCGATTGTGTCGGCAGTCTCGCCCGATTGGGATATGGCAATAAGCAAAGTATTAGCTTGTAATATATTGGGCAAAAATCGATATTCGCTACCGTATTCCACCTGAACGGGAAGTCCGGCAATTTGTTCTATCCAATACCGTGCGCTTGTGGCCGCGTGGTGACTTGAGCCACTGGCGAGCATCAGTACGCGCTCAAATTGATGCCCGCATCCAAGTTCAGTTAGGTAATCGGCCAGGGTGTCATTTTGATAATGCCGGACTAATTCTGCCAATACACGCGGTTGGGTTTCTATATCGGCCAGCATATGATGGGCGAAGTATCCGGCGGCATGGGCTGGGACTGGATCTTTTTTGATGGCTTTGCCGTCAGCGTTAAAGCAGGCAATGTGCTGACTGTTGAGTTCGGCAAATTCGCCGTCTTTTAATTCAATGAGCAAGGATGCACGTTCACGGATTAACGCGGGGTCCGTTGAAAAATAAGAGCCATCACTACCCTGGCCTAAATAAAGACTCGGGCCACGTGATCCGCACAGCAAAAAATCATGGCGAGCACGCTTAAATGCCGCGACTGCAAAAAAACCTTGTGCTTCGCTCAGCGCCAATTGAAATGCCATATTCAAATCTTTATGCACGCGGTCATACCAATCGATCAATGTGGCGATGAGTTCTTCGTGCGATTTGATGACTTGCTCGTAACCGAGTGAGCGCAGTTTGTTTTGAAGCGCTTCGGTATTTTCGATGCAACCCGTCAGAGAAATGGTCAGTCGATCCCGAAAGAGGATGGGGCTGCTATTGTGTTTGTACAGACTGGCGCAGGCCAAGCCGACATTAAAAGTGGGCGTGTTCTGCGGGTAGCTATTGCTACGGTAGACATCAATATCGTCAGCCAGATTGTAGGCAAGGCCAAAAAAATAGGGGTTTTCGGGTAGGTGTGACAGCGCCCGACTCAGTAGAGCCCCTGCGTGATGTTGCGATACCGCGCCGATCAGCGTATTCATCTTGAGTCATTAATTTAAATGGGATGATCTTTATCCTAGCTGCAGCGGTGCTGACTTAAAAGCAGGTGTTGCGTAACTCTCAGCTCTAGCAACAGTTTATGACTTGCTGTGCTCGTCGAGCATTTGAGTCAACTCGCCATCGGCGGCAAACTTGCGCGCAAATAGCTCAGTGCGTTGCTGCAATAAATCCAGATCCTGCTTTTCAAATGTGCGTGGTGACCATGCACCAGCTTGCCATTCTAAATAGCGCAGCGATTGCCAACTGATCTGCGATGCAATCGGTGAATGATGCAAAATGGTTTGAAAGAACATCTCATCGGGCACCAAGGTTTGACTAAAGAAAGCCTCTATCTTTGGGTGCTGATCTAATATTGCAAAAATCTCGGCCACCGCTTCCTGTGACAGCATCCACCACTGCGAGCCAGCGCAAACTTGCGTGATTGGGGCGGGTAATGTACGACGCAGGCCGCAGGCATTAAGTCCGCGCTGGATTTTTTGCACTAATTTGCCCAATGGTTTGCCATTGATGCGCTCCCAGTGCCAGGCCTGATAACGATAGCGCACATCAAAATCAGGTTTCGATTCAATAAAGCCTTTGGCCGAGGTATTGGCTAAGTAGTCTGCAATGAAACTATTACTTTTGAGCGGATAATCTTGGCCCGACAGCAATATCGCCCAATCAAAGCCGTCAACTTGTGCTGCGCGTAACAAATCCAGACTGGCTGCCACCAGTGAAAACCCGCCCCAGCGACACGCGCGACGCTGAATAAAGGTCACATTGGCCTGCGCTGGCATTGCGGCTTCAATAGCCTGATAGACCTCATTGGGCGTATTGGCATCGATGTGGAGGTAAAATCTAACGTGATCGGCATGCAAACGCTGCACGAGCCGGCCAATTTGTTTTGGGTGAGCATGAGCCAGAATCAAATAGGCCAGAGAAATCATCGTAAGGACATCCAATCAAAAATCGGTCTAAAGCGTTTAAATAGAGCGCAAAGTAGCAGGCAGTTTGGCGAGTAAAACCAGCATGACCATGCAGTAGGCAGAGCATTGACTGTCTGCTTGTGGAATGCAGCTATTTTACCAGTAGCGCAGCTAGCGCAAGGCAAAATCGGTGTGCTGAGGTAGAATAGCGACCTTCAGATTCGCCCTCTTTACGCTAAAAAAGTAGAGCAGGGCTTTAATCTTTGATTAAGTTGAGATTTCCCATGGCCAAAGCTGCTGCAAAACCCAATTTGCCCGAAAGTTATGAGGCTGGCGTTGCCGAGCTCGACGCGCTGATTGCGCAAATGGAAGGCGGCCAATTGCCGCTCGAAGCCAGTTTGGCGGCCTATCAGCGTGGCACCGAGTTACTGCGCTTTTGCGAGAGCAAGCTTGCCGCTGCTGAGCAACAAGTCAAAATACTAGAGGCAGGCGAGCTCAAAGCCATGCCCGATGCTGGAGCGTAATGGTAATGGCGACAGATTCCGTAATCGATTTCAAAGTTTGGATGAGCCAAGTTCAAGTGCAAATGGAAATTGCGCTTGATCGCTACTTGCCAGCCAGCACCCATATCCCCGAACGTCTGCACGACGCGATGCGCTATAGCGTACTTGACGGCGGTAAACGCGTTCGCCCTTTACTGGCCTTCGCAGCAGGCGCACTCGTCGATGCCGATCCTGCACGCTTGGAAGCGGCCGGTGCGGCGCTGGAAATGATTCATGCTTACTCGCTGGTGCATGACGATATGCCCGCGATGGACAACGATGTCTTGCGCCGTGGTAAACCTACTGTGCACGTAGCGTTTGGCGAGGCCACCGCACTGCTGGCTGGGGATGCCTTGCAAACTGCCGCGTTTGATGTTTTAAGCGCGACGACCTTGACAGATTCGCCGAGCGATCAGTTGAAAATGATCAATATCTTGGCGCGCGCATCGGGTAGTTTGGGGATGTGCGGCGGGCAGGGGATTGATCTGTATAGCGTTGGGCAAGAATTAACGCTGCCCGAGCTGGAAATGATGCATATTCTGAAAACCGGTGCCTTGATCCGTGCGGCGGTGTTGCTGGGCTCGTATTGCGGTACGCCACTGAGCGATGAAGCGCGTAATGCGCTTGATCATTACGCCAAATGCGTCGGGCTGGCGTTTCAGGTGGTGGACGACATTCTCGATTGCGAAGCCGATTCGGCAACGCTGGGCAAAACGGCAGGGAAAGATGCCGCCAATAATAAGCCTACGTATGTGGCTTTGCTCGGTATGAAAGGCGCGAAAGAAAAGGCTGAAGAGCTGAAACAGGCGGCGTTTGATGCGCTTGCGCCATTTGGTGAAAAAGCAAAATTACTACATGCCCTAGCTGGGTATATTGTTGATCGTAAATATTGATATTGCTTTCAAGGTTATACCCCTTGATGAGCTGGATAAGGTAATCCATGACTTACCCATTGCTTGATACCATTTCCTGTCCAATTGATTTGCGCAAAGTTGAGCGCAAAGATTTATCGCAGGTTGCGCAGGATGTGCGCCAATTTTTGCTCGACTCAGTGAGTCAGACGGGTGGCCATTTTGCGTCTAATCTCGGTGCGGTAGAGCTGACCGTTGCGCTGCATTATGTCTTTGACACGCCGCACGATCGATTGGTGTGGGATGTTGGTCATCAGAGTTACCCGCATAAAATCCTCACTGGCCGCAAAAATCGCATGACAACGATGCGCAAAAAAGGCGGTCTGGCGGGTTTTCCCAAACGCGATGAATCTGAATTTGATACGTTTGGCGTGGGTCATTCATCGACGTCGATCGGCGCTGCGCTCGGTATGGCTGAAGCGGCCTTGCTTAAAGGCGAGAAACGCAAAGCGATTGCCGTGATTGGCGATGGCGCAATGACGGCAGGGCAAGCGATTGAAGCCTTGTTTAACGCCGGACACCGAGATTTGACCGATTTGCTAGTGATTTTGAACGACAACGAAATGTCGATTTCACCGAATGTCGGCGCATTTAATAATTATCTGGCCAAGCTGCTGTCGGGCAAGTTTTACAACGGCATTCGCAATGCGTCGGGCAAAGTGTTGGACGTGATGCCGCCGCTCAAAGAGCTGGCGAAAAAAGGCGAAGAAAGCGTTAAGGGCTTCCTGACGCCGGGCACCTTGTTTGAAGAAATCGGCTTTAACTATATCGGCCCAATTGATGGTCATGATATGGAAACGCTGGTGTCGACGCTGTCGAACATCAAAGAGCTGCGCGGGCCACAGTTTTTGCACGTTGTCACCAAAAAAGGCAATGGGTATAAGCTGGCAGTGGCCGACCCTGTTAAGTATCACGCGGTTACCCCCTTTGTGCCGGAAGATGGCGTTTGCGGGAGCGGCAAACCGAGCAAGCCGAGCTTTACCCAAGTATTTGGCGATTGGCTCTGTGATATGGCGAAAGCCGACGACAAATTGGTCGGCATTACGCCCGCGATGCGCGAAGGCAGCGGCATGGTGCGCTTTCATCAGGAATACCCAACGCGTTATTTCGATGTGGGCATTGCCGAGCAGCATGCGGTGACGTTTGCGGGCGGTCTGGCTTGCGAGGGCTTGAAACCCGTCGTCGCGATTTACTCGACTTTCTTGCAACGCGCGTATGACCAGCTCATTCATGACGTCGCGCTGCAAAATCTGGATGTGACCTTTGCGATTGACCGCGCTGGCTTGGTGGGCGCCGACGGCCCAACGCACGCTGGTAGTTTTGATTTATCTTTCCTGCGCTGTATTCCGAATGTCGCAATTTTGGCGCCGGGCGATGAAAATGAATGCCGTCAAATGCTCTACACCGCGTATGAGCACAAAGGCCCAGCTTGCGTGCGTTACCCGCGTGGCAGCGGCATGGGCGTTAAAGTGGCAGAGGCGATGACGCTATTGCCGTGGGGCAAAGGCGAA
Source organism: Chitinibacter bivalviorum (assembly GCF_013403565.1). Lineage (NCBI taxonomy): Bacteria > Pseudomonadati > Pseudomonadota > Betaproteobacteria > Neisseriales > Chitinibacteraceae > Chitinibacter > Chitinibacter bivalviorum. The sequence continues at coordinate 546,905 of NZ_CP058627.1, forward strand.
ATTCGTCGCGCCGCCACTGAGCAAGAAGGCAAAAAAGTTGCCATTCTGGCCTTTGGTACGGTGCTCGAGCCTGCCTTGCAAGCCGCTGCTGAGCTCAATGCCACGGTGGCAAATATGCGCTTTATCAAGCCAATCGATACTGAGCTGGTGCTGCAGTTGGCGGCGACGCATGATCTGATTGTGACGGTAGAAGACAACGCCATTATGGGCGGCGCGGGCAGTGCCGTGATTGAGGCGATGATGGCCGCTGGTGTTTGTAAACCAGTACTGCAATTGGGCTTGCCCGATAGCTATGTCGAACATGGCGAGCAAAAACAAATTCTGGCCGATTGCGGGCTCGATGCGGCAGGGATAAAGGGCAGTATTCAGCTCAGATTGCAAACAATCTAAGCGTAAATAATCTAAACCATAAAAAACCCGGCGCTGCCGGGTTTTTTATTAGTCAAAGAAATAATGCTTTTTCAAATCCGCCGTAATCTGCCATGTGCAGCTCATGCCAGCGGGGAAGGTGGCCAGATCTCCCGCGCTGATGGTGACGGGCTCGCCGCCTTTGGGCGTCACGATCACTTCGCCAGCACTCAGGTAGCAGGTTTCGCTGCTGTCATAAGTCCACGGGAAGGTGGAGATGGCTTTTTCCCAAATTGGCCAGCGGGGAATGCCGAGTTCTTCCTGCTGCTGTTGGCTGATAGCGCGTTCAATTTGAATGCGGGACATGGGGTTTCCTAAAAAAGATGGTGTGCCGTTATTTTATCCTTGCCGTTGGTCAAACACGTGAAATTTGCACTTGTCAGGCGGTGATGTTTTTACGATAATGAGAACGGTTACTAATAAGGTTCTCAGTCATGATCGTTTGTGTCTGCAACAATGTCAGCGATAAAGCCATCCGCAAAGCCGTCGAGCAATCCGGCGTGCGCACTTATATCCAGTTGCAACGCACGACGCAAACGGGCACTTGCTGCGGTAAATGCACTAGCTGTGCCAAACAGGTCTTGAAAGAGTCGGTTGATGCCTACGAAGAAAAAATGCAGGCCGATTTACAGGATTTGGCTTTTGCCTAGTTGCATGGGTATTGACTTGTAAGCATTATATTTATTAGCTTTGATGTATATACCCCGTTGCCAAGTTAGATGTGCAAAAGCCCGAGTTCATTACTCGGGCTTTTGTTTTGGACAGCGGTCAGGGTTAAGCCAACTTAACAAATCTGGCCGTGCCTACCTCGTGGCAGGTTTCGCTTAGGAAGCCTGCGATTGCAAATAATTTTGCAGCCCCATCGCTTTGATCAGGTTCAGTTGCTGCTCTAGCCAATGCGCGTGATCTTGCTCGGTGTCTTCCAAGAGCTTCAGCAGCATTTCACGTGTCACATAATCTTGCTCTGCTTCGCAAATTGCGATCACTTTTTTGAGCTCGGCAGCCACTTCGTATTCAGTTTTTAGATCAAATTGCAGCATTTCCTGTACGTCTTTGCCCACGCGCAGCGGCGTGCGAGCGGCAACATTGGGAATGCCTTCTAAAAATAAAATCCGCGCGATCAACAGCGTGGCGTGGCCGATTTCATCTTGGCGCTCGTGATCGATGCGCTCGTACAATTTGCCATAGCCCCAGTTGTGGTACATCTGGCTGTGTACGAAATATTGATCCACCGAGGTCAGCTCGGCGGCGAGCAGGTCGGATAATCCGGCGAGTACTTTGGCGCTTCCTTGCATGGTGTTCTCCTTGTCCGCTTATGCGCTGAACGCTTGTGATTGCAGGTAATTGGCGAGACTCATTTCTTTGATGAGCGTTTGCTGCGTTTCCAGCCAGTCGACGTATTCTTCTTCGTCTTCCAGAATCTCGGTCAGCAGATCCCGGCTAACATAATCTTGCGTGTCTTCGCAGATTTTAACTGCGTCACGCAGTTGACCCAGAAAACCCGTGTAGAGCTTGAGATCACAGCCGAGCATTTCCTGCACATCTTCGCCGATCAGTAATTTGCCCAAGTCTTGCAGATTGGGCAGGCCTTCGAGAAACAGCACGCGCTCGATCAATTTATCCGAGCGTTTCATTGCGGCTATGGATTCGTGATAGACCTGGTCGTTCAGCCCTTTAAAGCCCCAATTTTTGTAAATTCGAGCGTGCAAAAAGGTTTGATTGATTGCGATGAGCTCGTTGGCCAGAATGCCGTTGAGCGCCTTGATGACGTTTTTATCGCCTTGCATCGTGATTCTCCATGTTGGCTAAGCCAATCTAGTGATCAAAAGTCGTGTTATTTTGGCCGATTTGGGCGGCAAAACATAAAAATAGTGTACTCGTTTAGTCGGATAATTCAATGGAAATTACAAAATAAGTCATTGAATAGAAATATAAATAACAATAATTCTCATTTTTTATACTCCAATTGCGATGGCCTCAGTCAAATCATCTAGATGAAATTGTGCTATTGCATAGAAGTGGTCATAAAAAGCCAGTAAAATAGCCCGATATTTCCATAGGAGTGAGTTGTGATTCCCAGCCCAAAACAAATTGCTTTTGCTCATCAGCTAGCAGACGCCAGTGCCGCCGTCATTCGACCCTATTACCGCAGTGGTCTGGCGATTGATGATAAAAGCGATGCCAGCCCGGTGACGCAGGCCGATCGCGAGGCGGAGTTGGCGATGCGTGCGCTGATTAATGAATGCCGACCCCAAGATGGCATTATTGGCGAAGAATTTGGCACTGAGCGCGATGACGCCGATTGGGTCTGGGTGCTCGATCCCGTCGATGGGACCAAAGCATTTATTACCGGTCGCCCATTGTTTGTGACCTTGATTGGTTTGCTGTATCGCGGTGTACCCGTACTGGGTGTGATTAACCAGCCGATCGCGCATGAGCGTTGGGTGGGGGTCGTCGGGCAGGGCGCAACCTTGAATGATCAGCCGATTACCGTGAGCGAAATCGCTGAAATGTCGCGCGCGCGCATTGGTACGACTGGCCCGCAATATTTTAGCGATGCAGGCCGTGCCGCGTTTATGGATTTGCAAAAAAACGGGCGTTTTACCGTGTATGGTGGCGACGGCTATCAATATGCACTGGTCGCCACTGGCGGGCTCGATTTGGTGATTGAAGAAGGCTTGAAGCTGCATGACTTTGCTGCTGTTGCCCCTGTCGTGATTGCTGCCGGTGGCATCATGACCGACTGGCAAGGTGAAGCCTTGACGCGTACCAGCTCAGGTCGAGTGATTGCCGCTGCTACCCCTGCCATGTATCAGATTGCACTCAATGCAATGAAAGCTGTTTAATCATATACCCCCTCAGGAATAGCGATGAAACCTCTGATCTCTGCCGCTGAATTAAAAACCATCCTCCCGCAAGATAATCTGGTCATCGTCGATTGCCGTCATGATCTCGCCAATGTCGATGCAGGTCGCGCTGCATATTTGGCTGGTCACATCCCGGGGGCGCGATTTCTGCATCTGGATGAAGATTTATCTGCGCCAAAAAATGGTCGGAATGGTCGTCATCCTTTGCCTAACGCGGCGAGCCTGGCTTTGAAGTTAGGTGGCTTGGGGATCACGAAAAATACGCATGTCGTCGCCTATGACGCCAGTGGCGGGCCATTTGCGGCTCGCTTGTGGTGGCTATTGCGTTGGTTGGGGGCAGAAAACGTGCAAGTGCTGGACGGTGGCGTTGCCGCTTGGCTAGCCGCTGGCGGCGACATGGTGAGCGAATTAGCGCCGATCACGCCGACTGAGTTTGTGGCCAGCCCAAATGATGCGCTGCATGTCAGTGCTGATGAGGTCTTGGCCAATATTGCGGTGCCCCAATTTCAAATTGTCGATGCCCGTACTGCCGAGCGTTTTGTCGGCGTGGGTGAAACACTCGATCCGGCTGGTGGACATATTCCGGAGGCCGCCAATCGATTTTTTATGCTCAATTTGCAAGATGGGTATTTTAAATCGGCTGACGTTTTGCGCGAAGAATGGGTGGTATTGCTGGGTGAACTAAGCCCTGATGAGCTTGTGCACCAATGCGGTAGTGGGGTAACGGCCTGTCATAATCTATTGGCGCTCGAAGTGGCCGGGATGCCGGGTGGCCGTTTGTATGCAGGCTCATGGAGTGAATGGTGCAGCGACCCAACGCGGCCAGTAGAAAAATAGACAAAAGGAGCTAACGCTCCTTTTTTTACAGCCAGCGCCTGACTTTGGCGCAATAGGCATCAAATTCGGCACCGAATAATTCGCGCATCGCCTGTTCTTCTGGGGCAATCTGAAATCGGTTTAGATATCCCACAAACAGTGGCAACAGCGTGAAGGCAGCCAAATTGGCCTGCCAATCAGCCCAGCCAATCAGAACTAATAAAAACCCCAAATACATAGGATTGCGCGAATAAGCGTAAATCCCGCGTTGTACCAATTGGGATGCCGCTTTTGGCTGGCGTGGATCAAACGTCGTTTGGGCGCGACGAAATGCGTGCCCGCCCGCCAATACCACGGCGATGCCCAGCATGATGAGCATCAAGCCGATGGGGCCATTTAGCGGGAGCTGGACATTCAACTGCGGTAGCGCTGCGGCCAAGCCCGCTTGCAATATGGCGATGATCAATACCAAAGCCATGGGCATAATTTTAAGTTCAAGATGTTTGAGCATAAACGTCGTCGATATGAAATTGACCTCAGTGTGCGAGTTGAATCATTTGCTGATTAATGGGCGATTCATCGGTTTGAGGTGTTTTAAGTGATTGGATTTCTTGAGAATTGCTTGAGGTGGCCGCAATCTGTTTGCAATAAAAAAGGAGGCCGCAGCCTCCTTTTTTATTCAGTCTCACTGATTATTTGGCTTCAGCTTTGCCGCCACCAACGACTTCCAGCACTTCCCATTTACCATTTTTCACCGTGTAAACAGTAACCGCACCGTTTTTCAGGTCGCCTTTTTCATCAAAAGAGATGTTGCCAGTTGCGCCGCTGTATTCGGTTTTAGCCAATTCTGGCAGGTATTTAGCTGGGTCAGAAGAGCCTGCTTTTTGCATCGCGCCCACCATGACTTTAACCGCGTCGTAGCAGAATGGTGCGTACAGTTGCACTTCAGTACCAAACTTGGCTTTGAATTTCTCAGCAAATTCTTTGCCGCCTGGCATTTGCTCCGTCGGTACGCCTGGGATAGAAGCGATCATGCCTTCAGAATCTGCGCCAGCCAATTTGATGAATTCTGGCGTTTGAGTACCGTCACCGCCCATGACTTTGGCGTTGATACCCAGTTTTTTCGCTTGTTTCTTCAGTGGCGCGCCTTGTGCATCCATACCGCCGAAGAAGATCAGGTCAGGCTTGCTGCCTTTAATGGTCGTTAAAATTGCATTGAAGTCGGTTTCTTGGTTGGTCGTGAATTCACGGCGAACTACTTCTGCGCCAGCCGCTTTGGCTGCTTTTTCAAATTCGTCTGCCAAACCTTGGCCGTAGGCAGTGCGGTCATCAATGATCGCTACTTTTTTCGCGCCCAGTTTCACGGCATAAGAACCGAGTACTTTACCTTGCTGTGCATCGTTGGCCATAACGCGGAAGGCAGTTTTAAAGCCTTGTGCCGTGTAGGTCACAGCCGTTGCCGATGGAGAAATTTGTGGAATGCCGGCGTCAGAATAAATTTTTGACGCTGGAATCGTCGTGCCTGAGTTAAGGTGGCCGATGATGCCCGATACTTTCTGGTCTACAAAACGCTGCGCTACGGTCGTTGCTGTTTTTGGATCGGCTTGATCATCTTCTGAAATCAATTCGAGTTTGACTTTTTTGCCTGCGATATCCACGCCACCCGCTTCGTTGATTTCGTCGATGGCCATTTTGACGCCATTCTCGTTATCTTTACCCAAGTGAGCGATATTGCCGGTCAGTGGCGCTGCGTGGCCGATTTTGATGACATCGGCAGCAGGCGCGGCTTCAACTTTAGAAGCAGGTACTGCGCTGGCTTGTTCGGTTGTAGCGGCTGGCTCTTGTTTGCCACAAGCAGTCATGGCCAAAATTGCAGCAGCGATCAGGCTGTAACGAGCAATAGTCATTTGGAATTCCCCAGTAAGTGGTTTTGTCAGACTTTATAAGTATTGAGCGCAAGGTATTGCATTTCTCATGCAAGGCAATCAACTAGCCATTAGCATTAGAAAGTACAAGTATCTGCTTCGCAATCTGCCGTCTTGAATCAGGGTTATCCTGTATCTGTACCGCAACAGTTTGATGCAGGATGTCAGGTTACAGTTTTGGGGTTCAGGTTTGGTCGAATGAAACAGCTGCAAAGCCACGGTTTTGTTGATTTGTTGCAATGCAATTAAATGATTGGCACTTCACACTGAAAGCAGGCAAAAAGGCCACTTATACGGGTATTGTAGTAGTCGTAAATTTGCTACATTTTTTCTGCCAGGCGCAAAAAAAGGGAGCCTAAGCTCCCTTTTTTTAGTGGCGGATACGCAATGATTACTTAGCGCCACCCACCATTTCTGCCAATTCCCATTTGCCATTTTTCACGACATAAACGCCCACTGCGGCATTTTTAACGTCGCCTTTGTCGTCAAACTGGATAGGGCCAGTCAAACCTTTTGATTCGATTTTGGCCAGTACCGGCAAGTACTTCGCAGGGTCAGCCGAACCCGCTTGTTTCATCGCAGCCAGCATCAGCTTGGTCGCATCGTAGCTATAAGGTGCATACACTTGCACTTCTACGCCATATTTGGTTTTGAATTTTTCTTTAAATTCCAGGCCGCCAGGCATTTGATCGACTGATTGACCCGCTGACGAGCCATAAGTGCCTTCTGCATCAGCACCCGCCAGTTTCAAGAATTCAGGCGATTTTGTACCGTCCGCGCCCATCACAATCGCGGTTAGACCCAGTTTTTTGCTTTGTTTTTTCAGTGGTGCCGATTGTGCATCCATACCGCCGAAGAAAATCAGGTCGGGTTTTGCGCCTTTAATATTGGTCAGGATGGAATTGAAATCGGTTTCTTGATTGGTCGTGAATTCGCGTTTAACGATTTCAGCGCCAGCTGCTTTAGCCGCTTTTTCGAACTCATCGGCCAAACCTTGGCCGTAAGCAGTGCGGTCATCAACGATGGCGATTTTCTTGGCGTTCAGTTTGCCAACCGCGTATTGCGCCAACACTTGACCTTGTTGGCCGTCATTGGCAGTCAGGCGGAATGCTGTTTTGAAGCCTTGTGCGGTGTAGGCTAGGGCAGTCGCAGACGGCGAAATTTGTGGAATGCCGGCGTCGTTATAGATTTTTGACGCAGGAATGCTGGTGCCTGATGTCAAATGACCCACGACACCGGCAATCTTTTGATCCACAAAACGCTGTGCAACCGTGGTAGCGTTTTTCGGGTCAGCTTGGTCGTCTTCAGCGACCAGAACCACTTTCTTTTTGCTGCCGCCCAAATCCAGACCGCCTTCAGCATTCACTTCTTCGATGGCCATTTGTGCGCCGTATTCAACGTCTTTACCCAAATGCGCGATATTGCCGGTCAATGGCGCAGCCAAACCGATTTTGACAGTATCGCTACCGGTTTCAGTGGTGGCAGCAGGTGCGCTAGCCGCTTCGGTGGCTTGAGGCGTTTGCTGTTTGCAAGCAGAAAGGCCGAGAATGGCCGCAGCGATCAGGGTGTAAGAGGTCAATTTCATGATTTTTTGATTTCCGAGTGACAAACCAAGGGCGCAGCAATGCAGATTGCTACCGATTTGCTCTGATCATGACTGAGCTGGCGCGGAAGGAAAACTGGGGTATTCCTGTAGTTTGCGTTTTAAACGCTACTTATTGAGCTAGAACTGTGTGCGGTGCAGTCCTTGTTGGATTGCTAATTTGCTGCCGCCTGAACCTGAATTTGGCTTGAGTCAGTACTGGCGTGGCGATTTTAGACACTGAGATCCAGTTGTTGCAGATTGCCGCCGCTGCCATCTTCATTGAGGTAAATCCCCGAGCTGCGAATTTGGCCGAGATTCTGATTTTGAGCATTATTCAAATCAAAATCAGCACGGGCATAGCCCAAATAGATTGCGCCCACTTTCATCGCGGTGAGGCTATTGAGCTGATCCTGCCCACTGCTGTCTTTCAGCCACAGCTTGAGCTGGCCAAAGACTTGATCGCCGCTGTCGATCCAGCCATTTTTATCCTGATCGTATTGCGCCAAATCGGCAAAGCCATTGCCGCTTTGCGTGCCGAATAATTCTTTGCCGTTATTGATTTTTCCATCGTGATTAAGATCGAGCGCCAAATAGGCACTGCCAGCATTGAGTTGATGGATTGTGTCTGCTTTGCCGTCGCTATCAATATCAAATTTCATCGTTTGATCGGACAAAGTGACCGCCGGCGCGGCGTAGTTTAGTACCAGTGGGTCTTTTTTCGGCCGGGCAAGGCTGCCGCTGGCGATGCTGACATCAAGCGTCTGCTCGTAAGTCCGCGCTAGCTTGAGCTGCGCTGCAAAACTAATCTCGCGACCATCTTCGGTTTTGACCACGCCACTGGCGTTAAATTGGGTTTGCTCGGATTCACTTTCTTGCTGATGTAGGTCGATGCGCGTACCGCCTTCATTGGCGCTGTTTTGAATACTGCCTTGGGTATTGCTATCAAGGCTATCACCAGATTGGTTTAGATGGAAATACCTCAGGTCAATTTTCTGCCCGGTGAGTTTTTCTATCATTTGGATGATCAATTGCAATTTGGGGTCGTTATTAATCGCTGTTTGCTGATCGTCGATCATTTTCGCCGCGCTCGAAATGTTGACCGTCTCATTGGCGGGAGGTGGACTCATGCGCGGCGCTTCGATGGTGATGGCCATTTTCTGGCTTTGCTCGCGACTAACAGCTCGCTGGGCGCTGAGGGCAACATTGGATTCGACGATGCGCATTTTAAGCCTCTTTGCGGTGCTCAAAGCGGCAAAATTAAAAGCGAGTTTGCGCTGAGCCTAGCAAAAATATCGGCATAAAATCAGCGAATTACAGGTGTCCCAGCTCGGCCAGCGAGACCACCTGATGGGCGGCAACGATGAAATGGTCGAGTAGCTTAATATCGAGTAATTCCAAACCATGTTGCAACTGACGAGTGAGCAATAGATCGGCGCTGGAGGGCTCCGCACTGCCCGATGGGTGGTTATGCGCAACGATAATCGCGGCGGCATTGTGCGCAATCGCTTGGCGCGCAAGTTCACGCGGGTAGACGCGCGTTTCGTTGAGCGTGCCTTTAAAAACGGTTTCGGCGGCGATCAAGCGGTAGCCTGTATCCAGATACAGTGCGTGAAATTCTTCATGCCCGATGCCGCGCAAGCGCATCCGTAAAAAGTCGCGCACTGCGGCGGGGTTTTCAAATGAATCGCGGGCTTTGAGTTGCTCGGTGAGTGCGCGCCGGCTCATTTCGAGCACCGCCTGCATTTGTGCGTATTTGGCTTCACCAATGCCGTTGATGAGCTCGAAATCGGCCAGCTTGGCGGCAAATAGGTTTTCCAGCGAGCCAAAATGCACCAACAGCTCACGCGCTAAGTCGACTGCGTTTTTACCCGGTAGCCCGACGCGCAAAAAAATCGCCAGCAACTCGGCATCGGAGAGCGAAATTGCGCCATGTTGCAGCAATTTTTCACGTGGACGCTCACAGCTAGGCCAATCAGTAATCGACATGGGCGTTTTTTCGGTAAACTACGATGATTCTTTCTAGCAGAGGCGCGCAAGCTGTGAGCCCAATTAATCAGAAAAAAATCGTCCTTGGCATCACTGGCGGCGTGGCCGCGTATAAATCGGCCGAATTGACTCGCTTGCTGGTGAAGGCCGGCTACGACGTGCACGTGGTGATGACCGAGGCGGCGACGCACTTTGTCGGGACAGTGACGTTTCAAGCTTTGAGCGGCAATGTGGTGTACACCGATCAATGGGATGCGCGTCGCCCAAATAATATGCCGCATATCGATCTCACGCGCGGTGCAGCGGCAGTCTTGGTCGCGCCAGCGTCGGCTGATTTTCTGGCCAAAGTGGCGAACGGGCATTGCGATGATTTGCTCTCGACCTTGGTCGCTGCGCGCGATTGCCCATTGTTGGTCGCGCCAGCGATGAATCGTCAAATGTGGGAAAACGCACCCAATCAGCGCAATATTGCCCAGCTTAAAGCCGATGGTGTCGCGATCCTGGGGCCAGGCAATGGCGAGCAGGCCTGTGGCGAAGTGGGCGATGGTCGTATGCTCGAAGCAGAGCAATTATTCGAATACCTCGAAGCCTCATTGCAGCCCAAGCTGCTACTCGGCAAGCGAGTGCTGATTACTGCAGGCCCAACGTTCGAGCGCATTGACGCCGTGCGCGGCATTACCAATACCAGTAGCGGCAAGATGGGCTACGCCATTGCCAAAGCGGCGTATGAGGCCGGTGCAGACGTGGTATTGGTGTCGGGCGAAACCGCTTTGCCCACGCCGATTGGTAGCCGCCGCATCAATGTGCAGTCGGCGCAGCAAATGCAACAAGCGGTGAATGCCGAAGTCGATCAGGCGGATATTTTTATTGGTGTGGCGGCGGTGGCTGATTATTATGTGCTCAACCCATCCGAGCAAAAAATCAAAAAAGACGCGCATATCTTGACGTTGGAACTAGCGCCCAACCCCGATATTCTGGCGGGAATCACCGCGCGCCCGAATGCGCCATTCTGCGTCGGCTTTGCGGCTGAATCGGAAAACCTGCTCGAATACGCCGAGGCCAAACGCTTACGCAAAAAGCTGCCGCTTTTGGTCGCTAATCTGGTGCAAACCGCGATGGGGGCTGATCATAATGAAGTCATCTTGCTCGACGATCATGGTGAAACGCGTTTGCATAGCGCGCCAAAAATCGACATCGCGCGTAAATTGATGGCTCATATTGCGCGGCTGTATCCTAGTATTCAACAAGATCATTAAATACAGGGTGGGTGTATTGCCCTGTAAATCAATATAAACAATATTTTTAGATAGATACCCAAAGGAAAAGCAAATGGCTCAGCAAATGATGGACGTGAAAATTCTTGATCAGCGCCTGAAAGACAATTTGCCCGCTTATGCCACCCCGGGTGCCGCGGGTCTGGATTTGCGCGCTTGTCTGGATGCGCCAGTGGAATTAGCCCCCGGCGCGACGACGCTGGTACCGACAGGCATGGCGATCCATTTGGAAGACCCAACGCTAGCCGCAATGATTTTGCCGCGCTCTGGCTTGGGCCATAAACACGGCATCGTACTGGGTAATTTGGTGGGGCTGATTGATTCAGATTACCAAGGCCAGCTGTTTGTGTCGGTGTGGAATCGCGGCACTACCAGCTTTACGATTCAGCCACTGGAGCGTATCGCGCAATTGGTCATCGTGCCCGTGGTGCAAGTGGGCTTTAATATCGTGGAAGAGTTTACTGAGTCTGACCGTGGCGAAGGTGGCTTTGGCAGTACTGGTAAACATTAATCCCGACCATCAAGCGTGATGAACAGAGGCCCGATCGGGCCTCTTTCCGTTTTTCCCAACTGTGCATTGCACCATTTACGCGTAATCTGCCGTTTTTCGTTCGGGTTTGCGTCATGAGCCAAATTGCCCAGCATCAGCCGCATCATTATTTGGAAGATTTCCAAGGCATTGTGACGGGCGTGCTTTTGGTTGCGCTGGCAATTCAGTTTTTTCGCGCTGCCGGTTTGATTACCGGTGGCACGACGGGCTTGGCATTTTTGCTGCATTACAGTCTGCAGATCGAATATGGCATGACGCTATTTTTGATTAATCTGCCGTTTTACTGGTTTGCCATTGAGCGCATGGGCTGGGAATTTGCCATCAAAACCTTTTGCTCGGTGGCGCTGTTGTCATGGCTGAGTGAGTTGATGAAAAACTGGCTGCCATTGGGTCATCTTGACCCTTTTTTTGCTGCGATCATGGGCGGCTTGCTCGCTGGCGTGGGTATTTTGATGCTGATTCGACATAAGTCGAGCTTGGCCGGCGTGACGGTGCTGGCGCTTTTTCTGCAGCAGCGTTTTGGCTGGCGCGCGGGTAAAGTGCAGTTGGGCTTTGATCTGATGATTTTGACGCTGGGTTTTTTCTTGGTGCCGCGCGACTTATTGCTGTATTCGCTGGTCGGGGCCGTGGCGCTCAATGCGGTGATTTGGGTGAATCATAAACCCGGTCGCTATATGGGAATGTAAGGGTATCTTCATCAAGACCAATGAGTGATTGATTTTGATGAAGATACCTAGCGAGATTGAGGCATTAAATGCATTCAGCCGCGAGAATGTCCTTGGCTTGATGCAATGAATCGACAATTTCCAGCTCAAGCTGGCGTACCGATTCTTCCGCTGGGCGCAAATCGGGCACCATGATCACGCGGCAGCCTGCCGCATGTCCGGCTTGAGCGCCGAAATTGCTGTCTTCAAACACCACGCATTCCTCGGGTAAGACGCCCAATTGAGTAATGGCTTTCAAGTAAATATCCGGCGCGGGTTTCGGGTGTGTGATTTCATCGCCGCACACGGCAAACTCGACGCGTGACCATAATCCCGCCATTTTCAAATGATGTTCGGCAATACTGCGGCGCGTTGAGGTCGCGATGGCTTTGCGTACGCCATTGGCTTCAAGAAAATCAAACAGCTCTAGCACGCCAGGGCGTAAGTCGATGCTGTCGGCACTGCGTTCCAGATAAATCTCGTGGGTGAGCTCTCGCAAGCGTTGCGTGGGAAAATCCACGCCCAGGCGTTCAATCAAATAAGCTTGCGTTTTAGAGGAATGCATCCCGACCATGCCCAGCGGAATCGACTCATGAATATCATGGCCCAATTGCCGTGCGGCATCGTGCCAGCACGTCAGTGCCATGCGTTCGGTTTCAAGCAGTAATCCATCCATATCAAAAATGGCGGCAATAATATTTGGGTGTTTCATTTGCGAATTGCGGCTTTATCGAAAACAATGACATCAGTTTAACTGAGCCTGAGCGACCATGCCCGTAACTTCTACCGTCAAAGCTGAGCCTTGCCCGTGTGGCGGCGCCCAATACCAACAATGCTGCCAGCCCTATCATCAAGGCCATCGTGTTGAAACCCCCGAGCAATTGATGCGCTCGCGCTACAGCGCCTATGTGCTGGGATTGGAAGATTATCTATTGGCCAGCTGGCACGCCAGTACCCGCCCCAGCCAATTGGATTTGAATGAAGAGCCCAAGGCTAAATGGCTGGGCTTGACAGTGCATCATGCCGAAAGTGATGGCGATCAAGGCGTGGTGTCGTTTGTGGCGCGCTATAAAGTGGGTGGCAGGGCATATCGCCTGAGCGAACATAGCCGATTTGTGCGAGAAGAGGGACGTTGGTTTTATGTGGATGGTGAGGTGGCTGAATCTTAATGTGGCTGCAAAATGAATATGTATCTTTTGTGTCCTGTCCATTCATCTGGATTCTTAGGGGCTGACATGACATGTTAGTATTTATTGCGAACTGACTTTATTCAGTGGCAAGAATATAAATAATTGTGTTTTCGGAGATCAATCATGATGCGCAAGACCCTCGTATGTACTTTGTTGGCTGCTGCTGGCTTGATGGCAAATAGCGCAGTTTTTGCCGCTGAACCAGAAGTTGTATTAAGCGAATCAGTTCGCAATAAAGTGGAAGCAACTGTTGAATACATCGACATTGACAACCGCGATGTGAAATTGATGATGCCCGATGGCAATTTGGTGACTTTCCAGCGCGTTGATCCTAAAGTGACCAACTTTGACAAGCTACAATTGAACGACAAAGTCAATGTCGGTGGTGCTGAGTCGATTTCGATTGCTTTGAGCAAAGGCACTGCGGGTGTGCGTAAAGTTGAAGAATCTGAAGGTCGCGATGTAACGGCTGATGGCGTTGGTGTGGTGAAAATCCGTGCTTCATACAGCGACATCGTGGGCGTTGACTCGGTTAAAGGCAATGTTCAAGTTAAAACCCCAAGTAATGAAATCATCACGATTCCAGTTTCAAACAAAGAATTGCTGGCAAAAGCCGCGGTGGGCGACCAAGTGGTTACTACTGCACGCGCATCAGTTGTGGTCTGGGGTAACAACGACCATTAATTAACTGACTACATTCAAATGAATGTCGATCAGCCAAAAACCTCGCTCAGTGCGAGGTTTTTTTACGCGCACTGTTTGTGATGATTGTTTTTATATAAAAACAGGCCGTTCATGGATTGTGGCTTTTCTATTTTGCCGTCACTGCATAATATTGGGGCTGCATCGTTAATGCGCTTGTTTTATCATGCACCACCATTTACTGTTTTTGCCAAGGAAGAAACAATGTCTCTGACCCGTTCTGATTTTGACCAATACATGGTTCCTAATTATGCGCCTGCTGCTTTTGTACCTGTGCGTGGCGCTGGCAGCCGAGTTTGGGATCAGGAAGGGCGCGAGTATCTGGATTTGGCAGGTGGGATTGCGGTGAATTCTTTGGGGCATTGCCACCCAGTGCTAGTGAATGCTTTGACCGAGCAGGCCAATAAGCTGTGGCATGTTTCCAATGTATTTACCAATGAGCCAGCATTGGCTTTGGCACAAAAACTGGTTGATGCCACGTTTGCTGATAAAGTGTTTTTCTGCAATTCAGGCGCTGAAGCAAATGAAGCTGCATTAAAGCTGGCGCGTCGCGCCGCGATTGAGCGTTTTGGCGAACAAAAGCACAAAGTGCTTTCTACGCTCAATAGTTTTCACGGCCGCACTTTCTTTACGGTGACCGTCGGTGGTCAGCCAAAGTATTCCGATGGCTTTGGCCCTAAACCACAAGGCATTGAATATTTTGAATATAACAATCTCGAGAGCTTGAAAGCCCTGATCGATGACAACACCGCATGCGTGATCATCGAGCCGATCCAAGGCGAGGGCGGGGTAGTACCCGCTGATCTAGCCTTTCTACAAGGCGTGCGCGAGTTGTGTGATCAGCACAATGCGTTTTTGATTTTTGACGAAGTCCAAACCGGTATGGGCCGCACTGGTTCTTTGTTTGCCTACCAAGAGTACGGTGTTGTGCCGGATATTCTGTCTAGCGCCAAGAGTTTGGGCGGTGGTTTCCCTATCGGTGCCATGCTGACTTCTGCCGACATCGCCAAACATCTGGTCGCAGGCACACATGGCACAACTTACGGTGGTAACCCACTGGCTTGTGCGGTCGCTGGTGCTGTGCTCGATGTGATCAATACGCCTGAAGTCTTGTCTGGTATTAAAGCTAAACACGCGCAATTGAAAGCGGGTGTTGAAGCGATCAACCAGAAGTATGGTGTTTTCAAAGAAGTTCGCGGTATGGGCTTATTGATGGGCTCGGTATTGGCCGATCAATACAAAGATCGCGCTAAGGATGTCTTGAATCTGGCAGCTCAGCAGGGCTTGATGGTCTTGATGGCAGGCCCAAATGTCATTCGCTTTGCGCCATCTTTGGTCATTACTGATGAAGAAATTGCCACTGCATTGACTCGTCTTGATGCCGCCTTGGCTGCTTTTGTGGCATAAGCAGTTCAAATGAATGAGCCCGCCTTGCTGGCGGGCTTTTTTTTTGCGCGCTCAGTTTGCCATGGATTAGAGCCTGCGATTGGCCGAAGTTCATCTACTAAGCTTATCGCTTAGGTTTAATCGCGGTTTCGTCGCAGGGACGCGCGAGTCGGTGGGTGCGAATGTTTGGATAGGTACTCTGTAAGGGTATATCGATATAAATGTTTACAGAATTAATCTTGATTGATATACCCATTGATTTTTCGAATACTGCATTGGTCAAATTCGGATAAAGAAAGCCTAATCCCATGATGATCTTGCCGATTAAGTCGTGACAGCGATGCCGTTGGGGCTGACATCAGATGCTGTGCATCAATTTCACGACCCTGATCCGGCCTATCAGGCCTATTCACTTATATGTGTTGCTGTTTGTGCAACACTCTTGAAGCAAAGTAGTAGAAGAAAATTTGTCTGCTTCCCCTCCCAAAATGAGCGATGACGCTTGGCGGTTGTATTGCCCAAGTAAAATCGGGTAGATGATGTGATTGGCGCGTTCAGCATAAAGTGAATTCGAATTTCGCCCTGATTTTGTCAATGGTGATCGATGCCGCTATGAAGGGGCACAGTCGTGCAGGCGGCAATGCAGCAGGCAATTGCCTAGTTTTTGCTTGATTTACAGCGCATATGGCGCGAAAAGGCAGTAATTTGCTTTGCTCGCGCGTATTTATCGCGGTGAATAGCGGCGTGAAAAGGCTCACTCGGATCAGAGCTCTATCAAATGCCAAGGACACTGAGCCCGCCCACGATATTGGCCTGAACTCTATGTCTTGGACGTGGCTATGCGTTGTTTTGAGTCCATTTCAGAAATCGTGTTGCTACTAGGGCTTTTACTTATAGGGAAAAACGCAGTATTCCGCGCAACACCAAACAGGTAATTTGTCGCAATACCGAACTGTAACGGTAAAATTCACCTCGATCTGATATGGATTGAGTAATAAAACGGTCAGCAGAAATTCATCTACTGTCTGAATCGTACTTATAAACCTCCTCAAGGGTGGCGCGAGTGGATATTTTCCTACAACAAATTATTAATGGTCTGGTCGTCGGCAGCATTTATGCGCTGATCGCACTGGGCTACACCATGGTTTACGGCATCATGCAGCTGATCAATTTTGCGCATGGCGAAATTGTGATGATTGGTGCCATGGTGACCATTACTTGTATCAATCTGTTGGTGGGGGCAGGGGTGCAATTACCCGGTCCAGCACTTTTGCTAGCGGGATTGCTGATGGCGATTCCTGTCTCGATGTTTTTGGGCTATTCGATCGAAAAGATCGCATATCAGCCGCTACGTAAAGCGCCGCGCCTTGCGCCGTTGATTACCGCGATTGGTGTCTCTATTGTGTTGCAGCAAGCTGCGATGCTGATTTGGGGCCGTAACTACCGCCCATTCCCTCCGATTCTGCCTTCAGAAGTACATATTATCGGTGGCGCTGCCATTACTGATTTGCAGATTGCAATCATTGTGCTGGCCTTGCTTTTGATGGGCGGTTTGTTCTTCCTTATCGAAAAAACCAAGCTTGGCCGTGCCATGCGCGCTACTGCGCAAAACCCTGAAGTTGCCAAATTAATGGGCGTGAACGTCAATACCATTATTTCGATGACCTTTGTGATCGGCTCGGCATTGGGTGCGATGGCTGGTGTGATGGTCGCAGCCAATTACGATCAGGCGCATGCTTATATGGGCTTTATGATCGGTTTGAAAGCCTTTACTGCTGCCGTCTTGGGCGGGATCGGCAATATCGGCGGCGCCGTATTGGGTGGTTTATTGCTCGGGATTATCGAAAGCTTGGGTTCGGGTTACCTCGGCGATTTAACCGGCGGTGTATTGGGTAGTAACTACAAAGATATTTTTGCCTTTGTCGTGCTGATTATTGTCTTGGTGTTCCGTCCATCGGGTTTGATGGGTGAACGTGTTGCTGAACGCGCTTAACTGGAACAGGGAATCAAACGATGAATGCATTAGTGATGAAAAATACCCGCAATAACACAGTGTTGTTGGCGGTGTTAGCCGTGGTATTGGCTGTACTGCCTTGGGCACTAGGTGGTTTATTTGAGAATGGTAATTCTTGGCTGCGTGCGGTCGATTTTGCCTTGCTCTATATCATGCTGGCGCTGGGTTTGAATATCGTAGTGGGTTACGCGGGTTTGCTCGATTTGGGCTATATCGCGTTTTATGCGGTAGGTGCGTATCTGTTTGCGATTTTGAATTCGCCTCATTTACAAGCTGTCTTACCCGCTTGGCTGAGCCATCCACCCTTTTTGGTGATGATGGTGATGGCTGCCGTCGTCGCTGGGATTTTTGGTGTTTTGCTCGGCTCGCCTACGCTGAAACTGCGTGGTGACTACTTAGCGATCGTGACTTTGGGCTTTGGTGAGATTGTTCGTATATTCATGAATAATCTGGATCGCCCAATCAATATTACCAATGGCCCGCAAGGGATTAACAATATCGATCCCGTACAGATTGCGGGTTACGATTTTGGCCGTCCGATTGAGTTTTTGGGTCTGACGTTTGAGAAAATTCATCTCTATTACTATCTGATTTTAGCCTTCTGCGCATTGATCATTTTTGTGTCGATTCGCCTGCAAAACTCACGCATTGGTCGTGCATGGGTCGCAATTCGTGAAGATGAAATTGCCGCCAATGCGATGGGGATTAACACCCGTAATGTGAAATTGCTCGCATTTGCGATGGGCGCCAGCTTTGGTGGTGTTTCAGGGGCGTTGTTTGCCAGCTTCCAAGGCTTTGTATCGCCTGAATCCTTCGTGTTAATGGAATCGGTGATGGTACTGTGTATGGTGGTGCTTGGTGGTATGGGAAATATCCCCGGCGTGATTTTGGGCGCGATTATTGTGTCGATTACCCCTGAGTTGCTGCGCGATATTATCAATCCGCTGCAGATGGCGATTGCAGGTAAGAAAGTCGTTGATCCAGAAAACTTGCGCATGCTGATTTTTGGCTTGGCCATGATCATCATCATGTTGGTTCGCCCGGAAGGTCTGTGGCCATCAAAACGCCGCCGTGCTGAATTGCACCCGAAAACCAAAGGCATTGCGCTACAAGAAAAAGACAGCTTGCAAGATGCGGAGCGTAACCATGACTGAAGTGTTGCTAAGTATTGAAGGCATTAATAAACGTTTTGGTGGTTTGCACGCCTTGAGTGGTGTCGCGCTGACCATTAATAAAGGTGAGATTTACGGTTTGATCGGCCCAAATGGCGCGGGCAAAACCACCTTGTTTAATGTATTGACCGGTTTGTACCAGCCTGATGAAGGTAAATTTACTTTCCAGGGTAAAGATTTATTCCGCAAAAAACCCAATGTCGTGGTTGAGTCTGGGATTGCACGTACGTTCCAAAATATTCGCTTATTTGCCAATATGAGCGCCTTGGAAAACGTCATGGTGGGTCAACATGTACGCACCAGTATTGGCGTATTGGGGGCGGTATTGCGTCACCCGAAAGCGAAAGCTGAAGAGGCTGCGATTAAGGCCAAATCAGAATCGCTGTTGGCCTATGTCGGCATTGCCGATCGTGCGGAAGAGTTGGCGCGTAATCTGTCGTATGGTGATCAGCGCCGCTTGGAAATTGCCCGTGCATTGGCGACCAACCCCACTTTGCTGGCGCTCGATGAGCCTGCTGCGGGGATGAATCCCAAAGAAACCGATGACTTGAAAAAGCTGATGGAAAAAATCCGCGCTGATGGCGTTACCATTTTGCTGATTGAGCATGATGTTAAATTGATGATGGGCTTGTGCGATCGGATTGCGGTACTCGATTACGGCAAAAAAATTGCAGAAGGCGTGCCAGAACAAGTTAAAAATGATCCACGCGTGATTGAAGCCTACCTTGGAGTTGCGCCTGAATGAGTACCTTATTACAAGTTAAAGACCTAAAAGTGGCTTATGGTGGTATCCATGCCGTTAAGGGTATCGATTTGGAAGTCAAACAGGGTGAACTAGTGGCCTTGATTGGTGCCAATGGGGCGGGTAAAACCACGACCCTGAAAACCTTAATGGGCATGGTGAAACCGGCTGGTGGCGAAATATTGTTTGATGGTCAATCCACCGCAAAACTCGCACCGCATGAGTATGTTAAAAATGGCCTTGTCATGGTGCCAGAAGGGCGTGGAATTTTTAGCCGCCTGACGGTGGAAGAAAATCTGCAAATGGGCGCCTATAGCCGCAATGATAAGGCTGAAATTTTGCATGATATGGAACGGGTTTATCACCTATTCCCACGCCTGAAAGAGCGTCATAAGCAGCTGGCGGGTACTTTATCCGGTGGCGAGCAACAGATGGTCGCCATTGGACGTGCGATGCTGAGTCGACCCAAATTGCTGTTGCTGGATGAGCCATCGATGGGTTTGGCACCAATTATCGTGCAAAAGATTTTTGAAATTATCAAAATGATTGCCGCTGAGGGCGTTACGATGTTGCTGGTTGAGCAAAATGCCAAATTGGCTTTGCAAACCGCAGATCGTGGCTATGTGATGGAATCTGGCAAAGTCACTTTCAGCGATAGTGCAGACGCGCTATTGGCTAATGAAAAAGTGCAGCAAGCTTATTTGGGCGAATAATGAGCGCCTAGGTATCAAACTTAAAACCTCGCTGTGCGAGGTTTTTTTTCGCTAATGCGTTTGGGCAAGTAATTGAATATCACCGCCAGTAGCGGCGGTATTGGTGCAAATCGTATATTCAGCGACTAAACGATAGAGCGGCCATTTTCCGTCTTCAAAAGGCTGTATCAACGGCGTTAGGGCACCATCTCGCTGAGCCAAAAATTTTTCTGTTTGCCATGCGATTGATGAGTTACACATGACGGCATCAATCGGAGTTTGCAGCGGGTCAGTGGCGAATACCATTGAGCTGGCTTTTAGATGTTTTTGCCAATGACTCGCCATCACGGTCGGTTGAATCACGGGTTGATTTCCCGTTAGCAATGCAATGCCAATTTGTTGAACCAGATCCCAGTCGCTCGGGCCAAGGCAGGCGATACGACCCCGACCACGATAACGTAATTCATTTGTTTCGCCGCAGATACTGGGTAGATGAAGTACCTGATCAATCGGGCTGCGCCGTGCGGCATCTTCAAATAAGATCTCGAGGTCGGTGCCTTGGTCAAGATCAGGCCACAGATGGGCTATGGTGCGTAATTCTTCCAGCTTGGCAGGCAATGCTTGATAGTGGGGCTGGCACGGGTCGATATTTTTACACATTCGGCTCAAAGCCCAAGGCCCGCCCGCTTTTGGGCCAGTGCCGGATTTATTGACTCCACCGAATGGTTGGCTACCTACAATGGCGCCAATTTGGTTGCGATTGACGTAGTAATTGCCGATGCGAGTTTGATTGATAATGCTTTTAATATTGCGCTCGATTCGGCTTTGGATCCCCATCGTCAGACTATAGCCGAGCCGATTGATGGCATTGAGCATTGGAGTTAATTGTTGCGCATGGTAGCGATAAATGAACAGCACTGGGCCAAAAATCTCATCTTTGATTTCACTCAGCTTGGGTATTTCAATCAGCGTAGGCGCGACATAATGACCGTGAATACATTCATCCATGAGGTTCGATTGAAATACGGGATATTTTAATTGCTGAAAATGGTTGATTGCCGAATAGATTTTTTGCTCGGCAGTTTGATGGATAACCGGGCCAATCTCGGTTGAAAAGCGCGCTGGGTTGCCGATGACTAACTCGCGCATGCAGTTTTTCAGCCGATTGATGATGTGTTCGGCAATGTCGGTTTGGATGCAAAGCACGCGCAAGGCTGAGCAGCGTTGGCCTGCGCCATCGAATGCCGACGTTAAAATATCGCGAATAATTTGTTCGGTTTGGGCGCTGCTATCGACAATCATGGCATTGATGCCACCCGTTTCGGCGACAAGGACACGGTCAGCGCCAAATTCGGCCAATGCCCGGCGTATTTTGCTGGCCGTGGCGAGTGAGCCAGTGAAGCTTACGCCATTGCAGCGATGATCCATTGTGAGCGCAGCGCCCACTGCGGCGCCGCCGAGCAATAACTGCAAACATTCTGCAGGAACCCCCGCCAGATGAAAGCAGGCAATGGCTTGCGCTGCGATTAATGGTGTTTCTGGGGCGGGTTTGGCAATCACGACATTGCCTGCCAATAGGGCTGTGCAAATTTGCCCAACAAAAATGGCGAGCGGAAAATTCCACGGACTAATCGCGATAACAATGCCCAAAGGGGGCGGCGGCATATCGTTCCAATCGACTTGAGCTAGGCTGGCATAGTAGCGACAAAAATCGATCGCCTCGCGATATTCACTTTGGGCGTTACTGATCGTTTTGCCTGATTCTCGCACCAATAGATGAATGAGTACGCCCTTTTGTAACTCTAACTGATCTGCAACGGCCATGATTAAGCGTGCCCGCTCGCGCACCGATTTCTGCGCCCAAGCAACTTGATGGCATTGGGCATTGTGATATGCCATCTCAATTTGAGCTAAATCGGCTTCGATGACTTCGCCAATTTCATCGCGTTGATCGGCCGGATTGATACATTTAATGCTGGGTGTATTGCTATAGACAGTTTTTGGATAATCGTTTTCAGCGATATACCTGCCTAAGTATGCTGCATCAAATTGATTGGCTAATTCAAGAAAATGCGGCCAATGCAGTGGGTCTTGCAGACTCGGGGTTTCTCGGGGGCGAAATACTTTATTGGGGGGGGCTAATTTACTGGTGGAGGTATTTACTGGGTGTTGCTCAAGATTAGAATGAGTGAGTAATTGATGCACAAAGGATGTATTCGCGCCGTTTTCTAAGAAGCGGCGGACTAAATAAGGTAGTAAGTCTTGATGAGTACCAACTGGGGCGTAGAGGCGGCATGGCCGATCAATGCCTAATTCATTGGCAATCTGATACAGCGATTCGCCCATGCCAAACAAGGCTTGGAATTCGCAATTTCGATCGCCGGCCATTTGATGAATTTGCGCCACTGTAAATGCGTTATGCGTCGCAAATTGGGCAAAGATGCGATTGTCGGCTTGGAGCAAAACATGCGCACAGGCCAAATAGCTTTGATCGGTATGCGCTTTTTGAGTCCACACTGGGTATTCTGCCAAGGATGCTTGCTGAGCGAGCTTAATCTCGGTATCCCAATAGGCGCCTTTGACGAGGCGAACGCAGATTGAGCGCCTTAACTGCTTGCTGTGTTGGCTTAGCCATTTCACTACATGCAGGGCATTTTTCTGATAGGCCTGCACCGCAATTCCCAAGCCACTCCAATCAGCTAAGTCTGGCTCGCGCATCAGACGCTCAAATAAACTAAGTGTTAACAGTTGGCGCGCACTTTCTTCTGCATCGATGGTTAATCCGATTTCGTACTGCTTGGCCTGCAAAGCCAATTGATAGAGCTTGGGGTAAAGTTCAGCATGGATTTGCGCATAATGCTGAAAATCAAACTTAGCGTGCAAAGCCGAGAGTTTGATCGATGCGGCGGGGCCAAATTGCCCTGCGCCTTGACTGTAGACACCGATGCGATGAATGGCTTGTTCATAGCGTTGAAAGTAAATTTCAGCATCGGCAGTGCATAATGCCGCTTCACCGAGCATATCGAATGAATATCGAAAGTCACTATCTTGTCGCGCCAGAGCGCCGTCGATATTTTCCGCAATGATAAATTGCTGCGCTAGCCATTGCAGGGTCTTTTTAATTGCTTCGCGAATAATGGGTGTCGTCAACGGCGTGCGCAGATGTTCAGCTAGATCAAGCCCGTAGCTGGCAAGATTAATTAGCCAAGAATTATTTTTCTGATGATGAATTTGCCAATTCGCCGCATGCAGTTGCTCCTCAATTAAGGCGTCGAGTTGATAGGCATCGGGAATTCGCAGCGCCGCTTCGGCGAGTTTGAGCAAGGCTTGGCCAGCGGGGGAAGATAATGGATATTGCGCCAGCAGATTATCAATACCACCGAGCCCTGAACGTTCATTACGCAATTTTTGCGTCAATAAGCGAGCAATTGAATCAGCTCTGAGTTGTTGCTCCGCGCTTAAATGAACTGCTTGCGCAATCTGCCGTGCATAGCTGCTTTCCTCTACATACCTAGCTTGCGCGATGGCAATAAACTGCGGGTCAAGATCGGGGATTTCATCCTGCAAACGAATCATGGCGTGCTTCCAGTGGCTGGTTTTAACAGCTTGAATTGAACAGCAACGATGATGCAAGGAAGAAGTGCGGGCACTGCTGCGCCCGCATTCAGTTTAGACTTTGAAGCGATGTATCGTGGTATCGAGGCTTTGGGCTATTTCGCTCAGTCGAGTAGATAGATGGCTGGTACTTTGAGCCGCGCTATGGTTCTCTTCGCTCGCTTGCGCAATGTGTTCGACATGGCGGGCAATTTCTTGGCTGGCGGAGCTCTGCTCCTTAATCGCGTTGCTGATGCTGGCAATATGATCAACGGTACGACGCGATACGTTTTCAATCAAAGCTAACGATTCAGCTACACTTTGCGTGCTGCGTACCCCATTACTGACCAAAGTGCCTGCGACGCGCATCCCGTCGGCGGCATTACCCGTATCACGTTGAACAGCGTCAATTTTGCTGGTGATTTCTATCGTGGCCTGTGTGGTGCGTTCGGCCAGTTTACGAACTTCATCGGCAACCACTGCAAAGCCACGGCCTAAATCACCGGCTCGGGCCGCCTCAATGGCTGCATTGAGCGCTAATAGGTTAGTTTGATCTGCAATATCTTTAATCACCATGGCGATGCTGCCAATTTCATCAGAGCGCTGATTGAGCTGCACGATAATATCGGCGGAACGGGTGATCGATTCGGCGATCTGGCTGATCTCGTTTGCGGCTTGCTGTGCGGTGACAGCGCCTTCGGTCGCAGTTTGCGCCGCTTCGCGTGACTCTTGCTCCATGTTTTGGGCATTATCGGCAATCATATGAACGCTAACCGACATTTGTTCGATCGCTGCAGCCGTGGATGCAGAGGCCTCTGCTTGTAAATGCGATGCTTGTGTGATTTGTACCGCTGCAGAGTTTAATTCGCGTGCGGCAACAACCAGCTCGTTGGAATTGCGATTGGCCTGACCGATGACCTCGCACATGCCTGTAAACAGACGATTGAGCGCACTGGATGTCTTACCAATTTCATCGTCATTTTGTGTTTTCAAGCGGCGGGCAATATGACCTGTTTGATCAATTTCGGAAATGTCACGCTGCATTTGATTGAGCGGGGTGGTCACTGACTTGATACACACCAGTGTGGCTGCAATCCCTAATCCAATTGCAATGACCATCAAGATGATACTGAGGCGAACTTTTTCCGATTTAATATCATCAACTTTTGCTTCAATGCCATTTACGGCCTTAATCGCAGTTTTAGCTTGTTCACCCAAGTTATCACTCAAGCTGCGCACGGCATCTTTGTATTTGCCAAATGCATGATTGGCATCGGCCGTGGTCGCAAATTGACCCGCTTCAAGTTGACCTTCTACCTCAATAAAGCCTTGGCTATAGGCATTTAATTGCGTTTTTAATGTAGCCAATTGGGTTTTTTCTGCTTCATTCGCAATGGCTTCCGCATCCGAAATAGACTTCTGAGCTTCGCTCAAACTTTTATTCCATTTTTCTCGATATTCTTTGACTTTTTCAAGACTGGCCAAATTGATAAAAATATCTTTCTCAAACCGGCGCAAATCGGCGACATGATTTTTGGCATCGATGATATTCATACCGTATTGCAAGTCATTGTGAAGCAATTCACTCACAACGGCGTGCTGCTTATTCATGCCCACGAGGCCGACTACACCAACAATCACGAGCAGCATTAATGTAATGACAAACCCGACGGTAATTTTGGCGGCGATGGAAAGATGGTTAAGCATTGGGATTCCCACTCAATGAAAAATACTTCCTTGCAGTTTAGTTTGCGTTCAGCCAGAAGCAAGCTCTCCGGGTCAAGTGTGGGGTGGAGTAGACGATCAATAGCTGTAATAATTATGGGCTATGAAATGTATTGAATTAGGAATCGGTAATGACAGATGTTCAGGCGCTCACGCCATATGAATTATTAGGTGGCGAGGCTGTTTTAAGGCGCTTGGTCGATCGTTTTTACGACATTATGGAAAACGATCAGCGCGCGGCAGGCATTCATGCGATGCACGCGAAAGATACGACGCTGATTCGCGACAAACTATTTGAATTTTTGTCGGGCTGGCTCGGTGGCCCGCAGCTATTTATTGAAAAATACGGGCATCCGCGTTTGCGAGCCCGTCATATGCCATTTTCAATTGGTGAAGCCGAGCGTGATCAATGGCTGCTGTGCATGTATCAGGCCATGAGCGAAATTGCGATGAGTGATGAGTTACGCGAGCATTTAGAAGAGGCCTTCTTCAAAACGGCCGATTTTATGCGCAATCAATAAGCAGGGTATGTGCTTGAACACTTTGTGCAGATTGGGTTGTATGCCAATACTGTGGATGGTATTAAAAAGGTCGCCTCGGCGACCTTTTTAATTGGTGGATGAAATTAAAAAACACCGCCCGCAAAATCATTCTGTCGCCACGCTTCATACACGGTAATGGCCACCGCGTTAGATAAATTTAAACTGCGATTATCGGGATGCATCGGTAGGCGAATGCGGTCTTGCGGCTCAAATTCAGCCAAGATCTCGGCAGGTAGCCCGCGTGTTTCGGGGCCAAATACCAGCACATCGCCTAGTTTGTATTGCACCAAATCATAGCGCTGCGAGCCTTTGGTCGTGCCGGCAAAAAACCGGCGTCCTGCTAATGCGGCGCGGCAAGCGGCCCAATCTTCATGCACCTGCATTTCGGCATATTCATGGTAATCCAAGCCGGCGCGACGCATTTTGGTGTCGTCCAGCGGAAATCCCAATGGTTTGACCAAGTGCAGACGACAGCCCGTATTGGCCGCGAGGCGAATAATATTGCCGGTATTGGGCGGGATTTCGGGCTGGAAGAGAACAATTTCAAACATGAGTGATCTTTGTAAGCTGATAAATGGTATTGATTCGCATTGACGTCATCCGGCGCGCTTCTACACTGAAGTGCTGTACTGCCTAGATGAGGAAAACTGATGACTATCATACCAAAGGAAGTCTTACTTGCCGCAGCGATGATGGCAAAACTCGAAGGATTATTGCCAGAGCAAACGATGGCGATGGTGTTTCGTGCGCTGGATCATGAAATCCGCGCGCCTAGAGGCGGGTGTTTTAATCCGGCGCGGACTTTGGGTATTGGTAAGGCCATTTATGCTGCCTTATTTAATTTTCCATTCGATTTAATGATCGATACGCGCACATCGAATGGCTGGCGTTGGGAGACTCAGATTCCCGATTATGGTTATTGCGCGAGCTTTGAACAAATGTTTGTGCAGGCGCAATTGGATGTGGCGCAGCAACGTACGGTCAAGCATCGCCCGCATCAGGCTGATATTGCGCAAAACAGCGTCTAGTAAACTGTCGCTCGTTGGCCGTGGCTGTTAGAATCAAGGCAAATTTATTAATTGCGAACCAGCCATGAATCAAACTGCTACTCTGCTGATTAGCTGCCCTGACCGTAAAGGCTTATCGGCGGCGATTGCCAACTTTCTGTATACCTATAACGCCAATATCGTTCATTCTGATCAACACCAAGACAGCGCGGATAATCTGTTTTTGATGCGCATTGAATGGGATTTGGCTGATTTCACCTTAGATATGAGTGCGTTTTCGGCCGCGTTCCAACCGATTGCTGATCGTTTTGAAATGACTTGGAAAGTGGCCTTGTCGAATCGCCCGCAGAAAATGGCGATTTTTGTCTCGAAATACGATCACTGCTTGGTTGATTTGCTGCATCGTCACAAAAGCGGCGAGCTCAATTGCGAAATCCCGCTGATTATTTCTAATCACGAAGATTGCCGCGCCTTGGCTGAGTTTTACGGGATTGAATACCATGTAATTCCCGTCACTAAAGACAACAAGGTGGAAGCAGAAGCCAAGCAAAAAGCATTACTGGCTGAAAAAGGCATCGATCTGATCGTACTCGCCCGCTATATGCAGGTACTCAGCCACGAATTTACTGCCGCCTACCCACAGCGCGTGATCAATATCCACCACAGCTTCTTACCTGCGTTTGATGGCGCGAAACCGTATCACCGTGCGTTTGCACGCGGTGTAAAACTGATCGGTGCGACCAGCCATTATGTGACCGAAATCTTGGATGATGGCCCGATTATCGAGCAAGATGTGAATCGCATTTCACACCGCGATAATGTCGATGCGCTGATTCAAAAGGGGCGTGATCTGGAGCGCGTCGTGCTGTCACGTGCTGTGCGCTGGCACTTGGAGCATCGCGTCTTGGTGTATTCAAATAAGACGGTGATTTTCGACTAAACAAGTTGGTGCATTAAGTAGGGGTATATCCATCAAGACGTTTTAATTGTTTGTCTTGATGAATATACCCCATTTTTTTTATGGGTTCAGCGCCTGCAGCAGATCGTTCTCGATTTGCAATCGGGCCCGTTCGTCATTTAATACATTGCCGGTGACAAGAAAGTGATCTTCGGCCCGCTCGCCCAAAGTCATAATTTTGGCCGATTGAATCTCGATGCGATTGCCCGCCAGAATCCGCGCGATGGTCGAGAGTAAACCCGGGCGATCGCCAGCCACGACAGACAGAATATAAAATTTCCCGCGTTCATCGGCCCGAATTTGCACGTGGGTTGCTACGGGGAAATGTTTCTGTTGCCGAGAAATACGAGCCGAGGGCGCGGCCTGCAAGGGCAGTTTTTTCTCAATCCGCTGTGCCAGCTCAAATTCAACGTAATTGATCAAATCACGATACGACGTCGTTAAGCCATCAGGGATGTAGACGTAAAAGGTATCCAGCGCATAGCCATGCGTGGTGGTATGAATATGTGCATCAAAAATGCTATAGCCAGAGCGTTCGAAAAAGCTGCAAATCTGGGCAAATAAATCAGGCTGGTCGAGTGTATACACGACGACCTGCAAACCTTCGCCAGATTCCGATAATTTGGCCTTTACAATTGGCTTATTGCTATTGATATGTCCCAACAGCACGCGGGTGTGCCAAGCAATATCGCGTGCATCGTGACGCAGGAAGTAGACCGTATCGAGCAATTGCCAGAAAGGCTGATGCGCGTCTTCGCGAAACCCGTACAGCCGCAGCAAACGCAGCGCTTCGTCTTGGCGCTCATTGAGCCAAGAGTGGGCGGTGATGTTCTGGTGATTCAGATAGCGCACCGTGCCTTTGAATAGGTCTTCCAGCAGCTTGGCTTTCCAGGCATTCCAAACTTTCGGGCTGGTGCCGCGAATATCGGCCACGGTGAGCAAATACAGTGCGTTCAAATGGCGCTGATCTTTGACGAGCGCTGCAAATTCAGCAATGACATCGGGGTCGTACACATCCTGCTTCTGGGCAATCGACGACATGGTGAGATGGTGCGTCACCAACCAGACGATCAAATCACGATCTTCCTGCGGTAGCGGATGTTGCGCGCACCATTTTTCGGTAATCACCGCACCGATTTGCGAATGATCGCCGCCGCGGCCTTTGCCAATATCATGAAATAGCGCCGCTAAATAAAGTACTTCGGGGCGCTCGAACTCTTCGAGCAGGCGCGAACAGAGCGGATATTCATGCGTAAATGCATTCACCGCAAAGCGTCGTACATTGCGCAGCACCATCAATGTATGCTCGTCCACCGTGTACACATGAAAGAGATCATGCTGCATACGTCCAACAATGTCGCCAAACTCCGGAATATAGCGGCCCAATACGCCGTATTGATTCATACGCCGTAAAATGCGCGTTAAGCCGCGTGGCTCGCGAAAGAGGGCGACGAATAATTGCTGATTGTGTGGCTTAGCCAGAAAATCATCGTCAATTTTATGCCGCGCATGCCACAAGGCGCGCAGCGTTTCAGGTGCAATATCGCGCGCTTCACGGCGTTGTTCAAAATGCAAAAACAGCGCCAGTATGCTCGAAGGTTTGCGCTCGAATAAAGCGGGGTCGGTGATTTCAAGTAGGCCATCGCGTATCTGAAAATCATCACAAATCTGAATGGTTTCATAACCAATATACGAAAACAGCCGTGCCCTCAGCGCCTGTACCAGTACAGGCACGAGCTGAGTCACAATGCGTGCCGCCAGATAGTATTCGGCCATCAAGGCTTCGGATGCGCGCTGGGTAATCCGCCCCGCAGCGGATAGATCGTCAAAGCCAAACTCTTTGGCCAATGGGTGCTGGTAGTCAAATAAAATGCGGTCTTCGCGCCGTTTGGCGCGCCAATGTAAGGCAATTCGATAGGTACGCAAAACACGTTCGGCCTCGCACAGCTTTTGATTTTCTTCGACCGTGAGCATGCCCAAAGCGGCGAGCGCATGCCAATCCCGACCGAGCCGCTGGCTGGCGGCGATCCAGCCGATCAAGTGCAAATCACGTAGCCCACCCGGTGCTTCTTTAATATTGGGTTCGAGTTTGTAGGTGGCATTTTGAAATTTGCTATAGCGTGCTTGCTGCTCGATGAGCTTGGCATCAAAAAATTCTTTGGGGTCGATATGGCGATGCACCGTGTCCATGAACTCAGCAAAACGTTGCGTATCGCCGACCAAGACCCGCGTTTCTAACAGGGCGGTTTGCACCGTAATGTCTTTTTCCGCCTCGTTCAAGCAATCGGCGATGGTGCGCACCGAATGGCCGACTTCCAGCCCAATATCCCACAGCTCACCGACGAAGATTTCGAGCTTTTCCAATAGTGCAGGGCTAGGCTGATCGGGCAGTAAAATCAGTAAATCAATGTCGGATGAGGGGTATAGCTCACCACGCCCATATCCGCCAACTGCTGCAAGCAATACCTCGCTGGTAAACTCATGGCGTTCCCACAATTCGGTCAGCGTTTTATCAGTGAGATTGGCCAGTGCATTGAGCAGGGGCGCCGCTTTTGACGGCACATTAAAGCGCTCTTTGAGCGCAGCCTTTTCGCTGGCATAGGATTGACGAATGGCGGTGACAGAACGCATGGCTTTGACCTTTGGGCGCAAGTGGATGAGTTGTGTTCCGAAACGGCGATTTGATCGCTCTATTTAATTTTCAAACAAAAATGACTTACATAAAAAAGGGTATTGCTATGCAATACCCGTCGGCTGCTGACAAAGTGGGAAGTCACATTTTTCAAGTCTCGGCAAAGCCGAGCCTAAGAAATAAGGCATTGCAGTTCAGCCTTTATGTTTTATTCCCACCCCTCCCGCCCCCTCCTTGAGGGGAGCCTCGCTTCGCGAGTGGGATTTGTCATCAATCTGAAGGTATTGCTCTGCAATACCGGATTTAACTGGTTTTAAAGCAATTACCCGAGTAGGTATTTCTCAGGCTTGGGTGGCGTACCGGCTGATACTGTCAGGACTTCATAGCCTGTTTCGGTCACGAGTATCGTGTGTTCCCATTGCGCAGACAGGCTGCGATCTTTGGTAACGATGGTCCAGCCGTCGTTCATTTGTTTGATTTCACGTTTACCGGCGTTAATCATCGGTTCAATGGTGAAAATCATGCCTGCTTTCATTTCTGGGCCAGTTCCCGCTTTGCCATAGTGCAAAACTTGCGGCTCTTCATGAAACACTGAACCAATGCCGTGGCCGCAAAATTCCCGCACGACTGAATAGCCCGCTTTTTCAGCGTATTTCTGAATCGCCGCGCCGATATCACCAAAATGCGCACCAGGTTTAACTTGCTCGATACCGATCCACATGCAATCAAAAGTCACTTGTGATAGACGTTTTGCATGGCTAGGTACATTATCACCGACCATATACATCCGGCTGTTGTCACCGTGATAGCCGTCTTTGATGACGGTAATATCCAGATTCACCACGTCGCCATTTTTCAGCGGTTTGTCATTGGGAATGCCATGACAAATCACGTTATTCACCGAAGTGCAAATTGACTTTGGGTAGGGTATATAGCCAGGAGGGCAGTAATTCAATGGTGCTGGGATAGTACCCTGCACATTAACCATATATTCATGGCATAAGCGGTCGATCTCGGCGGTAGTGACGCCTGGAACAATAAATGGCGTAATGTAATCGAGTACTTCGCTGCCGAGTCGGCCTGCGACGCGCATTTTCTCGATTTCATCTGCAGTTTTGATGGTGATGGTCATGTATGCCTCAGTAAACCGAGTCAATCAACGCTCGGTTTTTTAAATAGTTGCCCAATTATAGCATTGTGAGCAATTGAGCCGTATTCGCTTTTAGTTTGCGCGAACAGGCGATGCGCTGTCCTGCTCTTTGGGTTGCAAAGCGCGTAAGGCCGAATCGGCGAGCTCATGGTACAAATTGACGCGAAATAGCCGTGATACATATGAGGCGATCATTGCGGCTGCCAAACTGGAAATCACCATATCATGGCCGTCGGTCATCTCCATCATAATGACTGCTGCGGTGAGTGGCGCCCGTGTCACCGCCGCGAGTAGCGCAACCATGCCTATGGCCATCAGTTTAACGGTTGAAGTATCGCTAAATAGGACACTAAACCAGCTGCCTACGCCAGCGCCTAGCGAGAGCGAGGGCGCAAATACGCCGCCGGGCAAACCGGTCATAAAGGTTAAGATCATGCCCGCCCATTTGAGTGGCGTGAAATACCAAGGCAGGGTTTGCGCGTGATTAATGGCCTCGCTGGTGATTTCTGCTCCGCTGCCATGAATCGGCGCGATTAAGCCGAAAATAGCAATCAACAAGCCGCATGCAGCGACAAAATAATAAGGGTGCTGACCACGCCAGATTTGCACAGCTTGGGGTAGCCACCGTTTTGTGTGGATGCAAACCCAAGCAAAAGAGCCGCCGACCAAACCACACATGGTGCTGACTACAATGACCGGCAAAATAATATCGTAATTGAAATTGGGCACATGAATCCGGCCGAAATAAACGTAATCACCCAAAATGGCCAGCGACACCACGCCCGCAATAATCACCGCGCCGAGTAATTTTCCCGAGGTTTGCTCTTCGACCGAGCGCGCGAGTTCTTCAAAAGCAAAAACGATGCCTGCCAGTGGGGTATTGAAAGCTGCTGCAATCCCTGCCGCGCCACCCGCTAAGATCAATTGGCGGCGAAATTGGGCACTATCTTTGGGAGAAAAACGATGCAAAGCATACATGATGCTGGCGCCAATTTGTACCGTCGGGCCTTCGCGCCCCAAGACAAAACCAGAGCCAAGGCCAATAACGATACCGAGAAATTTTGCAATCGCGATTCGAATCGACAGTAGTTTCTCGGTCAGGCTTACTGATTCAGTGAGTTGCAGTGCCGCTTTAGTTTGCGGGATGCCACTGCCTTGGGCGCCTTCGCCCATTTTCTGCATCACCCAACGTGCGGCAACACCGCCAAGCGGCACAATCATCAGTGGCGCCCAGCGCCATTGATGTTGCAGGCTGTTAAATAGTTCGAATGACCACTCTGCCGCTTTAGCTAATAAAACCGCCACCAAGCCAACGCAGGCTGCTCCCAGCCACAGCAGGATGGTTTGCCGGCTACGAAGTGAAAGGTACTGAAAACGAGCGAGAACGTGCCTAAACATAGGGGCGCATTTAATTGGCAAAATACATTGTAGGGAGCGCGTGATTTTACCGTCAATGAAATAGTGGCCAAATTAAATTCAATGTGAATATTGGCGGTTTTTCACTGAATTGGTGAATGCATATTGTTATGCCAATAAAAAAGGAGCCGAAGCTCCTGTTTGGGGTATTAGCCGATTATGGCTTGCGATGTTCAGGCAGTACGATGTTGACCTCAAGCACTTCAAAGTCATCTTTGCGATCAAGCTGAACTTTAATGTCTTCAGGATTGATCGAGACGTATTTAGAAATCACCTCGACCAATTCACGCTGTAATTGGGGCAAGTAATCGGGTGCTTCGCGACCATTGCGTTCGTGGGCGAGAATAATCTGCAAACGTTCGCGTGCCACACTGGCGGTTTTTTTCTTTTCGCCAAAGATATATTTCAGAATAGACATGGCTTAACCTCCAAACAACCGTTTCCAGAACGGCTGCTTTGGCACTTCAATAAAGCGCATTGGTTTTTCTTCGCCAAGGAAGCGGCCGATCACATCTTTGTAGGCTTCAGATACATCTGTGCCTGCATTGTGAATGGCTGGCGTGCCTGAGTTAGACGCCTGCAACACCGATTCAGATTCCGGAATAATCCCGATCAAGGAAATGCGCAGCAAATGCTGTACATCGTCGAGCGAAAGCATTTCGCCCGATTCCACGCGCGCAGGGCTGTAGCGGGTGATCAGCAAATGCGTTTTGACCGTGCCGCCTTCTTCAGCTTTTTTCGATTTGGCATCGAGAATACCGATGATGCGATCTGAGTCGCGCACCGATGAGACTTCTGGGTTGGTTACCACAATGGCTTCGTCGGCGAAATACAAGGCCAAGAAAGCGCCTGTTTCAATCCCGGCGGGGCTATCGCATACGATGTAATCAAAACCGTCGTGTTTTAGCTCGTTCAGAACGCGTTCAACACCTTCTTTCGATAGGGCGTCTTTGTCGCGAGTTTGTGAGGCCGGCAGTACAAACAGGTTGTCGCAGTTTTTATCTTTGATCAGTGCCTGACGTAAAGTCGCTTCGCCTTGGATCACATTCACAAAGTCATATACCACGCGACGCTCGCAACCCATGATCAGGTCAAGGTTACGCAAACCCACGTCAAAGTCGATGACGGCTGTTTTGAAACCGCGCAGGGCCAGGCCCGACGCGAAACTCGCACTGGTGGTGGTTTTACCCACGCCGCCTTTACCTGAGGTAACGACTACGATTTTTGCCACAATGTGTCCCCTAAAGTTAAAACTTATTTCTCAATAAATAGGTTGATGTAACAAAGTTGTTACAGCGATTTAATTCAAATTATTCAATGCTTCGATCATTAATTTGTCTTGATCGAGTGAAATTTGTGCTGGTTTTGAGCGAATTGCATCGGGCAGCGCTTCATCAAGGCTGCGATACACGCCCGCGACCGAAACTAATTCCGCTTCCATGCAGGTCGTAAAAATACGCGCATTAGTGTCACCTCGCGCACCAGCCAGTGCGCGGCCACGCAGTGGCGCATAAACATGGATATTGCCATCGGCAATGACTTCAGCGCCATTCGATACTAGCGCCAGTACAATCAAATCACCGCCTTTGGCATACACTTGCTGCCCCGTACGTACAGGGCGGGTAATGATTGTTGCGCCTTGCTGGGTAAGGGTTTCAGGTTGATGCTCTGGCGGGGTATGTTGTGCTGAATTACTGGGGGCGATTTCGCTATCGAATAAAACAACCAATCCTGCCTCACGCGCCGCGACCTGTTGATCCTGATTGCCGCCTTGCGCCGCAATGGGGGCGAGTGCATATTGGCGCAGCAAATTGACCAAGGCCACGATTTCGACTGCGCTAGGAATTTGCGGCAGGCTATTAAAATCGATCACGATTTGTTCGCCAGCGAGAAAATGATCGGTCCCGCCGAGTTGTTGCTGCAACGCCGCTTGCAGTACATCGCAATCGAAAGTAACAGGAACAAAGGCCGTCAAACGGGTTGTGGTGCTTTTAAATTCAAACAGGCTAGCCGTTTGTTCTGGATAGGCAAAACTCGTCATGGCGGGCGAAAAATAATAAATGCAATAAAGGCAGGAGTTTACCTTTTCGGCCTTGCGCTAGGAAGCTGTAAACACGCGTCAGGCTAGCAAAACAACTCTCTTTGCACAAATAGCTGCTTGAGCGGTCGATTTGACTCGAAATGCCACGGCAAATCGAGCCAATGTTGCTCATTAGTAAGCGCGGCGGGTTAGTCCCGTTTTGTGCATGATGGTGGTGGCCAATTCTTCAATCGACATGCGCGTGGTGTTCAGATAGGGCACGCCGACATGCCGCATCAGCGCTTCAGCTTCCGCCACCTCAAATTGGCAAGTATCGAGCTGGCAATAGCGGCTATCGGGTTTGCGCTCTTGCCGTATCTGACGCAAGCGTTCGGGGTCGATCGTCAGACCAAAAAGCTTATTGCGATAAGGCAGCAGCAAACGCGGCAGCGTGTGTTGGCCAAAGTCTTCAGGTGTGAGGGGGTAATTGGCGGCTTTAATCC
Source organism: Chitinibacter bivalviorum (assembly GCF_013403565.1). Lineage (NCBI taxonomy): Bacteria > Pseudomonadati > Pseudomonadota > Betaproteobacteria > Neisseriales > Chitinibacteraceae > Chitinibacter > Chitinibacter bivalviorum. Next base: position 582,465 of record NZ_CP058627.1, read on the forward strand.
CAAATTGCAAAGCCATATATAGGCATGTTGGTGTTTTACCTGAACGAGAGACGCCCACCAAAATTAAATCAGCCTCAGCTAAATCACGTGGCATTACGCCGTCATCGTGATTCAGTGAAAAATTCACCGCATTAATCCGATTATTGTATTCCTCAAAATTTGAAATCTCGTGCGAGCGCCCGATGGTATGTGACGATTTAACGCCTAATTCTTCTTCGAGCGGCCCGATAAATTTTTCAAAAAAATCGAGTGATAAAGCGTCAGCAACATGAATCTTTGCGCGGATTTTCAAGTCGGCAATTGTGCTGAACACTAAGGGTCTGCAACCATCAATCAGCGCTTGACGCCTGATTTTTAAGGCAACTTCTTCCGCTTTCTCGAGGGTGTCGACAAACGGCAAGACGATGCGATTGAAGGTGACGTCTTCAAATTGCGACAGCAATGAATGCCCTAATATTTCAACGGTAATGCCGGTGCGGCCTGATACAAAAAATGCAGTACGACGCATAGTAAATCCTCCCTTTCTTTAGAATAAACCTGCGTGCAAGGGAAAACCAGTACATAGAATTACTAACTTTGCGTTTGTAACGTTGCGTTTAACAATAAATAACAATTACTTCGTGGTTGCACTGCAACAAAATAGTTTATATTTTAATTTTACGTTTCTCCTTAGGGCCGGCAAAAATGACAGAAAAATACGTGATTGACTTTGCTCACCTGCGAATGACCGATGTAGAAAAAGTGGGTGGGAAGAATGCTTCTCTGGGCGAAATGATTTCGCAACTCACTGAAAAAGGCGTTCGTGTCCCTGGTGGTTTTGCGACGACCGCTGAGGCCTATCGTATTTTTCTGGCGCATGAGGGGCTGGCCGATCGCATTGATGCCGCGCTCGCTCAACTTGATGTCGATGATGTCAAAGCTCTGGCTGAAACAGGCAAGCAAATCCGTGAATGGATTATGGCTACGCCATTGCCAGCACAGCTAGAAGCGGAAATGGCTGAACATTATGCCAAGCTCGGTGAAAACGTGACGGTGGCTGTGCGCTCGTCTGCCACGGCTGAAGACTTGCCCGATGCATCATTTGCCGGTCAGCAAGAAACATTCCTTAATATCGTCGGCTACCAAAATGTCGTTGATGCCATGAAGCAAGTATTTGCCTCTCTGTATAACGATAGAGCGATTGCTTACCGCGTGCATAAAGGTTTCGATCATAAAATCGTCGCGCTTTCTGCCGGTATTCAGCGCATGGTGCGCTCGGACAAAGGCGCAGCCGGTGTGTTGTTTACGATTGATACCGAGTCAGGTTTTGATCAAGTTGTGTTTGTGACGGCCTCATATGGTTTGGGCGAAACCGTTGTGCAAGGCGCGGTGAACCCGGATGAGTTTTTCGTGCATAAACCGACTTTGCGTGCGGGTCGCCCAGCGATTGTGCGTCGTCATCTGGGTGGTAAAGCCATCAAGATGGAATTTGATACTGAATCGGTGGCGGGTAAATCGGTACGTACTGTCGATGTGGATTTAGCATATCGTCGCCAATTCTCAATTTCCGATGCTGAAGTGGAAGAACTCGCGCAATACGCACTGACGATTGAAGAACATTATGGCCGCCCAATGGATGTGGAATGGGGCCGTGATGGTATCGATGGCAAGTTGTATATCTTGCAAGCGCGCCCAGAAACGGTGAAATCACAGGAATCTGGCTCGGAAAAACTAACGAAATTTCGCATGCTGGAAACAGGTGAAGTTCTGACCGAAGGCCGTGCAATCGGTCAAAAAATTGGCCAAGGTCGTGTACGCATCATTCGTGATGTGTCGGAAATGGACAAAGTGCAAGCGGGTGATGTGCTGGTGTCGGATATGACTGACCCCGATTGGGAGCCTGTGATGAAACGCGCGGCAGCGATTGTCACCAATCGCGGTGGCCGTACCTGTCACGCGGCCATTATTGCGCGTGAGCTGGGTATTCCTGCTGTGGTGGGTTGTGGCGATGCGACACGCGCGTTGCGCGATGGTGATGAAGTAACCGTGTCATGCGCCGAAGGCGACACCGGTAATGTCTACGCGGGTTTGCTCAAGTTCGAGAAAATGGATGTTTCACTGACGACATTGCCAAAAGCGCCAGTGAAATTGATGATGAACGTTGGTAATCCAGAGTTGGCGTTTGAATTTGCGCAATTACCAAACGAAGGTGTGGGTTTGGCGCGACTCGAATTCATCATTAATCGCATGATCGGCATTCACCCGAAAGCTTTGCTGGCCTACCCCAATTTGGCTGAGCCGCTGAAAACTCAGGTTGAAGAGCGCATTGCCGGTTACCGCTCGGCGATTGATTTTTATATCGACAAAATCGCTGAAGGCATCGCGACTTTGGGTGCCGCTTTTTATCCGAAAAAAGTCATCGTTCGTTTGTCTGATTTCAAATCAAACGAATACGCCAATTTGCTCGGTGGGCCAGACTACGAGCCGCACGAAGAAAACCCAATGATCGGTTTCCGTGGTGCGGCGCGCTACGTGGATAAATCATTCCGTGATTGTTTCGAGCTTGAATGTCGCGCAGTGAAAAAAGTGCGTGATGTGATGGGTTTGACCAATGTCGAAGTGATGATCCCCTTCGTGCGTACCGTCAAAGAAGCTGAATGCGTGATCGAATTACTGGAACGCAATGGCTTAAAACGCGGCGAGAATGGCCTGCGCATTATCATGATGTGTGAAATTCCGGCCAATGCAGTACTGGCCGAGCAATTCCTGCAGCACTTCGATGGTTTCTCGATCGGCTCGAATGATATGACTCAGCTGACACTCGGGATTGACCGCGATTCAGGCGGCCCGGTATCAACGAGCTTTGACGAGCGCAACGATGCTGTGAAAGCGATGCTGAGCATGTCGATCAAGGCGTGTCGCAAGCTCAATAAATACGTCGGTATCTGTGGTCAAGGCCCGTCAGATCACCCTGATTTTGCACAGTGGCTGGTTGAGGAAGGGATTGAAACGATTTCCTTAAACCCAGATACCGTGATTGAGACTTGGTTGTTCTTGGCCAATGGCGGCAAGGCGGTTTAATGGGTATGTGCTGAAAAATATTATGGGCATTGGTGTTTAGATGAATACCCTGCTGATGTATAAAGCCCGCTTTACGCGGGCTTTTTCATCGCTTGATCGGTCAAACCGAGAGTGATTTTTAATAGCAGCGCAAAGTGGTGCTGCGTTCTTGGCGCACCGAGACAGATTGTTCGCGACCATTGCAGCTGTAGATGATATTGGCGTATTTCACATGACCTACCGCCGGATCGCCGCACCAGCCGTCATTGGACGCAAAGTTAAATGAGTTGCGACCATTGGCTTGACTAGCTAGCCTGCGCGTGAAATCACAAGAGCCGCCGCGATTGGAGCTATATACGGCAGAAAGGATGTGTATGCCGCGACCCCAATGATTGCCGCCGCCCGAGTTGCCGCCACCATTCATCATCCTGACCGCCTCTCGAAATCCATCGCGAAAGCCTTCCTGATATTGCGAGCTGCGGCCGCGCATCATTTCATCGGGCATGCGTGGGTCTGCTTGTACCAGCGCCGGGGCACTGAGTGCAAGACTAAGGGCAAGACACAGAATGGGTTTCATGCAGATCTCCAGTAATTGATATGTGCCATCATCATAAAAGCAGCATGGCAGATTCTCTGTGATATTTATGACAAATCAGCAGGCAATAATCACCATCATATCGCCCATTCCCGCGCGCTTGTTCAGTAACGAGTCAGCTAGTTTGTAGTGGCTGTTTGCAGTGATGCAATTGCGCGCAATTGCGTAATGAATATTTTGCAGAACAAGTTGCACTCTTATCGCGTGCATAAAACTAAGCAATCTAGTGGTATTTATTAAATAATTTTGGCAGTTTTTGATTGGCCAGCAACTCATTAATGGCCTGATTGACCTGAGCTGCACTGACTTGCCCGTTGCGCGAGATACCGCAAGATGCTTTCTCATTTTTAATTAATAAATAGGGGTGTAGGGCGACTTTAACTTCCCCCATCTTTTGCTGATATTCCAAGACATATTGGTCAATGATGATGTGATGCACATAGCCTGCTGCTAGTTTGCGCAAATTACTATGTACTGTTAGCGTGTCATCGCGGATAAATTGGGTGCCCAGCGCTTGTTGCACTTCGGCATAGTTAAATCCCAAAATCGTGCCGATGCGGATATTGGCAAGATCATTAAGCTGTTTTGGTCGAGTGAAGCGTTGATCGCTCACAATTAATTCTGCATGCGGGATAAACGGAGTGCTCCAGTCAAATGGGCCTGGTAACCAGCGCGGATTTTGATTGCAAATAATATCGACCTGGCCACTTTCCAATATCGGGCTGAGTCGTTTGCGCGGCAAGGCAATAAATACCGCGCTGCGATTTAATTGCTGCGCCAGCATATTTCCCAAATCAAACAAGAAGCCCGCTTTTAATTGCCCATTTTCAAATTGCGCCAGTGGCATTTCATTGCTATCGGATAGCAAGACGCGCAATGGCAGGCCCTGAGCCTGCACCTTGGTGGCGAGGACTATATTGCTGATTAAAAAGATTAAACTGGCTAAAGTTTGTTTGCACCAGTAGGGCATTTATTTTTCCTTAACGACTTGCTGCCGAGCTTTATGTTTGCTGGTTTTTGATCGTACTGCAAGCTGCGGTTTGCTAGTATGGTGACCACTCACGAGCGCGTGGGGGCATTGAAATTGAGGGGGGAGCGGCGTAGGCTAATACGATTGAGCGCCAGTTTGAGTCTCTGTGATGATCAATGCGGTGTCATCCTCAGTGGTAAATAGCTATCGCCCTGCGACATCTTCGTGTGGGCCGGGGTGTACCTGCGCGGCCTGTTTGCAAGCTAATCAGGCAAATGCGTCTGCTGCGCAAAAAGCGCCGAATGGACAACCGCTCACTTCCGAGCAAGTCGCACAGTTGAGTGAGCTGAAAAAGACCGATGCCGAAGTTCGGCGGCATGAACAGGCGCATTTGGCTGCATCGGGTGGTTTGGCAAAAGGCGGGCCGAGCTATAGCTTGAAAACGGGGCCAGATGGTCAGCAATACGCGGTGGGTGGCGAGGTACAAATCGACACCAGTCCGGGTAAGACGCCAGAGGAAACACTGCGCAAAGCCCGCATTATCCGGGCGGCCGCGCTCGCGCCAGCTGAGCCTAGTGGTCCAGATCAGGCCGTGGCCGCTAAAGCACAATCGATGGAGCAACAAGCCCTGCAGGAAATCGCTCAGCGCAGCCCTGCGCAACAAAAGCTGGCCTCGGCGTATCAGCAGCAACCACAATTAGGCTTAAGCCATTTCCAAAGCGCGGCGTGATAGCTGCTGCGCACATGGCTGAAATTAGGGGCTGTTTACGTTTGTCTGCTCAAACCCTCGTCGCTTTTCCTAAGTCCGCTTGAACGGCGTAAGCTGAAGTTTCTGGCGGCTTAAATAGGAGGGAATCATGGAAAATCCTGTCCATTCCATGGCTAATTTATTTAGCCAACTCGGTTTGGCGAGCTCAAATGATGCGATGACTTTGTTCGTGCGCTTGCATACGCTGTCGCCGACTATTGAGCTTGAAAAAGCACCATTCTGGAGCCCTTCACAGATTGCATTTTTGCTAGAAGCGCGCGCCGATGACTCAGATTGGAGTGAGCTGGTCGATCAGCTGGATGTGATGCTGCATCAGCCCACTTGGCATTGATCATTGAATTGGGGCATAAAAAAACACCAGCAAGAGCTGGTGTTTTTTTATTTGAAGCAGTTTTACTTGGCTTTGCGGCGGCGCGCGGCAAAGAGGCCCACCAAACCGATTCCCATCAATGCATAGGTTTCTGGCTCTGGAACAGGGGCTGTTACTTTGTTTAATTTCACATTATCAAGGTAAGTACCGAGGCTGTCGGAATTGCCAGTGGCCTTGAAAACGAGAAAGCTGTAATTGGCGCCAATTACTTGCTGACTAAATGTTTGCCAAGTGTTGGCTGACACGGCAGTTGGGTGCAAATCAGCAATCAAGCTATTGGCATTGGCTGCCTTGATGATTGAATCTGCGCTGGCATTTTTACCCAGTGTGTTAATCCAGAAAGCTTGCAAGCCATTGGTTTGCGCGCTGGTATTGGGGCGTGCGGTGAAATCAAAGCTCAGATTATAGGCTTGGCCTTTTTGAGTGTTCACTCGCTGATACATTTCGCTATTGTTGTAACTATCCAGTTCAACGAATTGATTGCCCGCTGCAGCAGAGCCAGTCACATTGCGTTGAATTTCGATGCCAGCACCAGCCAAAGTAAACCAAGTGTCACCTGCAGATTGGAATACGCCCCAAGTGTGATTGGCTAATTTGGGCGATTCAAAGCTACCATCTTTGATCAAATTTGCATTTGCAAAGGCGGGAATACTTAATGCAAGAGCAAGCAGTGTTTTGCGCATATTTCAAAATTCCATTGTATTTTTATTGAGCGTGAATTTTACCAAATACAAAGTTCGAATCAACGCCACTTGTCTGTTTTATTGCTTAAATTGCAGGAAAGTGCGCTTGTATTTGTAAGCAAAGATCGAGCTTCAATTTTCGGAATAAAAAACCCCGCCGTAGCGGGGTTGAATCATCGAAATTGAAAATTAGCTGTTATTTCAATCGCTCAGACCATTGTGGCGCAACAGTGCATCAATCGCAGGAGCGCGACCACGGAAGGCGGCAAATGATTCGGCTGCAGGGCGTGAGCCGCCCACGGCGAGGATTTCCTTGCGGAAACGCGCGCCTACGGCCGGGTTAACCACGCTGCTACCAGTTTGATCCGCTGCTTCTTCGAATGCCGCATAGGCGTCGGCGCTTAATACTTCAGCCCATTTATAGCTGTAGTAACCTGCCGCATAGCCGCCCGCGAAAATATGGCTGAATGATTGCGGGAAACGGTTGTATTCGGGTGGCAAAGGCAGTGCCAATTCTTGCTGTACGGCTTGGGCGAACGCAGTGAGATCACCCGCCGAAACGGCTTCTGATTTCTGATGTAGCGCCATGTCGAAGATCGAGAAATAGAGTTGGCGCTGCAAGCCAGAGCCACTGTGGAAGTTTTTCGCAGCCAGCATTTTATCGAACAGTGGGCGGGGTATCGCCTCAGAAGTCTCGATATGCTTAGTCAGTGCAGGCAATACCTGCCATTCCCATGCAAAGTTTTCCATAAACTGGCTCGGTAATTCAACTGCATCCCATTCCACACCGCTGATGCCCGATACTTCGAGCTCATCGACTTCGGTGAGCAGGTGATGCAGGGCATGGCCCATTTCATGAAATAGCGTAATCACGTCGTCGTGCGGCAGCATGGCGTCTTTACCATCCACGCCGCTGGCGAAATTGCACACAATCAGCGCGACTGGCGTTTGCACAGTGCCATCGGCTTTGAGTTTGCGACCACGCACATCATTCATCCACGCGCCGCCTTGCTTGCCTTCGCGCGCGTGCAGATCCATATACAAACCACCAACCAGCGAGCCGTCATTATTTTTCAATTCAAAATACTGTACATCGGTATGCCACACGGGGGCTTGTGCAGGAACGAATTGCAGGCCATACAGCTCGGAAATCAGCTTGAATAGGCCCGCCAATACCGTGGGTTCGGTGAAATATTGCTTCACTTCTTGTTCGCTGAACGAATACTTTTGCTCGCGCAGTCGCTCGGAAACCAAGGCCAGATCCCAGGCTTCAAGTTTCTCGATGCCAAATTCAGCTTTAGCAAACGCTTCCAGCTCGGCACGGTCTTCCAGCATATATGGCTTGGCGCGCACGGCGAGGCCTTTCAAGAATGAAATGACTTGTTCCGGGCTATCGGCCATTTTGGTCACGAGCGAAGTTTCGCCAAAATTCTCGTGGCCGAGCAATTGCGCGCTTTCCTGTCTCAGTGCCAATATTTCAGGAATCAACTGGCCGTTATCCCAATCCGCTTTGCCAAACTCAGAGGCGCGCGTGACATAGGCTTTGTACAATTGCTCGCGCAAAGCGCGGTTTTGCACGTATTGCATCACCGGCAAGTAGCTCGGCATTTTTAGCGTGATTTTGTATAAATCAGTTTTGCCGTCAGCCGCGGCTTGCGCAGCGGCGGCAGCCAGATTGTCGTCTGGTAGGCCAGCCAGTTCGTCTTTGGTCACGTACAGTGCAAAATCATCAGTTGCATCGAGTACGTTTTGCGAGAAGCGGGTGGTCAGCTCGGAGAGTTTTTCTTCGATGTCTTTGAAACGGTTTTTCTGCTCGGCAGGTAATTCAGCGCCTGAGAGCACAAAGCCACGGATTGCGTCGTCGATAATCACTTTGCGCGTGGGGCTGAGCGCAGCGTATTCGCGCTCTTTGACTGCTTTATACAGCGCAAACAGTTTTTCGTTTTGCCCCAATTCGGTAAAGAAATTTGAAATACGCGGGATGTTGCTATTGTAGGCGTCGCGTAATTCGGGGGTATTGACCACCGATTCCAGATGCCCAATCACACCCCAGGCGCGACCAAGTTGTTCGAGCGGGTCTTCCAATACCGCCAGACTATCCCAGCTAGGCTCGGTGATATTTTCCGCCGCAGCGATTGCCGCACTGGCATTGGCTAGCAGGGTATCGAGCGCAGGATTAATATGCTCAGGCTTTACTGACGCATACTGGGGTAGGGTAGATAAATCGAGCAGCGGATTGTTCGAATTATTCACGAAGGTCGTTGTCATAGGGCGCTCTCAGGTAGAATGCGGTTCAGAAGATCATATTTAGATGGGTGCGTTCAGCATGAATTCAAGCAAGCGCACCGTAACAAGGTGATAGGCATGGCAATTGAACAATTTGATGGCATTACACCCGAAATCGGCTCTGGCGCTTGGGTCCATGCGCAGGCCAGTGTGATTGGTGAAGTGAAGCTCGGTAGCAATGTGTCGATTTGGCCGGGCGCCGTGCTGCGCGGCGACGTGAACCATATTCATATCGGTGCTGATTCAAATGTACAAGATTGCAGCGTGCTGCACACGACGCATAAACGGCCTGACGACCCATTGGGGGCGCCGCTGGTGATTGGCGAGCGCGTCACGATTGGCCATGGCGTTATGCTGCACGGTTGCACGATCGGTAATGAATGCCTGATCGGGATGGGTACGATTGTCCTCGATCGCGTGGTGGTGCAAGACCATGTAATGATCGGCGCGGGATCACTGGTGCCACCGGGCAAAGTCCTCAAATCTGGGTATTTGTATATGGGACGCCCCGCCAAAGAAGTGCGCGCTTTAACTGAAGATGAAATTGCGCATTTCAAATATTCGGCAGCACACTACGTAAAATTGATGAGTAAATACCGCGACGCGTAGCCTGATAGGCCATCGTCTTCAAAAGGGTAATGATGAATAAACCAAAACCATTCGCGATGATTCGCGAGTTTCATTTGGCCGACTGGTTCACGCTGGGCAATGCAGTGTGTGGCACGGGGGCCTTGTTTGCTGTGATGTCGTATTTGCAGCTCTCCGATCCATTGCATTTGCACTTTGCCTCAGGCTTGATTTTTATTGCCTTGGTGTTTGATATTTTGGACGGGCGTATCGCACGCTGGCGGCAAAAATCATCGGCGCTGGGGCGCGAGCTCGATTCGCTGGCCGATGTGATTTCCTTTGGTGTCGCGCCAGCGGTGATGGGCTATGCCTGCGGGATGCAAGGCTTGTATGACCGGATCATCTTGGTGTTTTTTGTCGCTTGCGGCGTGTCACGCTTGGCGCGCTACAACATCACCGCCGAGACGTTGTCGGCGGGGGGCGATAAGGTGAAGTATTTCGAAGGGACGCCGATTCCGACTTCTTTGTTATTGATTTTGGTCTTGACCATTGCCGTGTCGCAAGGCGCGATTGGCAGTCAGCTGTGGTTTGGAACCGTGACCCTACTGGGGTTTCATCTGCATCCGCTGGCCTTGATGTTTGCGGTGTCAGGTTCGCTAATGATTAGCCGTATTCGGATACCTAAACTCTAAGTTAGGCATGTATTGCTTTGAATGTATTGTAAATATTAATGTTGAATCCAATACATCAGGGTGGTATTTGTAGTTTGTGTTGTAAAGGTCAATAGGATGTATGGTTAAAAAAAGTTTGAACAGTATTTTGCGCACTTGGCTTGCGGGGCTACTCGCTCTGTTGCCTTTGCTGGTCACTATGTCGTTGCTGGCTTGGGTGGTCAATTTACTCAATAGCTATATTGGGCCTAGTAGCGTTGTTGGGCGGATTTTCGCTTTTTTTGGCCAGAGCTTTGTGAATAATCCAGCCCTCGAATATCTGGTGGGGACTTTATTATTGATGGCCGCGATTTATCCACTGGGTATTGTGGTGCAATCGCGCTTGAAAAAGCCGCTGGCGGCCTTGGTCGATCGTACCGTACGGCGTATTCCTGTGATTGGCACTTTATATAATCTGACCGATCGTTTTGTCGGTTTGCTCGATCAAAAGCAAGACGCCGACATCGGTGCGATGAGCCCGGTGTGGTGTCTGTTTGGCGGTGATGGTGTCGCCGTTCTGGCGCTGATGCCCAATCCAGAGCCCGTGGAGATTGAAGGGCGCGAATATCAGGTGATCTTGGTGCCGACCGCCCCAGTGCCCATTGGCGGTGGTTTGCTGTATGTGCCCAAAGAGTGGATACGTCCGGCCAACATTGGGGTGGATAAATTAACCAGTATTTATGTCTCGATGGGGATTACGCCACCGCCAAATTTGGCCAAAATGGCGGGTACGAGTCCGACGATTCTTAACTAATGAGCTCTACGGGCATACCAAGCTGGATTTGCCCGTAGGATTTGGCGATGATGTTTTGGCCAAATAGTACGCCTTCGGGAAATTTGCGAAATTTCGCCAGCGTGCGCAAAGGCTCTTGTGTACGATCTTTTGCTGCACTGTGCGGGTCAAGTGTAATCATGACGCAACGCTCGCACGGCTTGGCGATTTCGAACTCCACGTCGCCAATGCGAATGTGCTTCCACTGATCTTCAGCAAATGGCTCGGTATTTCGCACGACCAGATTAGGGCGAAAGCGCAACATATCGAATTCTTGGCCTGCGCGACGATTCAGCTCCTTGAGTGAGCCTTCCCCAATCAAAAGTAGAGGATAACCATCGCTAAAGCTGATGGGTACCTCAGGGCGATTCTTGACGTAGCGATGAGACGCCAGGCCGATCCACATTAAAATCACATTTTGCTCTAGATAAGCTGAAAACCAAGCATTTGCTTCGAGTGAGCCGCTGCGGGCACTAAACAATACTTCCCATACATCTGCTTGTTGCTGGTGCTGAAATGCGCCATGGGGCACAAAAAGCTCACTCATATTGGGCGCACTGAAATGAACCCCATCTTCGCTAGGGCTTGCAGTGATTAATAGCAATTGCGGGTGTGTGCGCCCCGTGATGTATTGCCCTTCAGGCGTAGCAACCATCCAGTCTCGATCGAGTGGCAAGCCTTGCGGGCCAACCTGACTGTGTCGAAGTGCTTGAGCTTGGCCTGATTTAAGCGGATAGCGGTAAAGTGCAGCTAGAGAGGGCATCATTCTGAATTTTCCTGTAGAGCGCTGCTAGTGTACCAATAGTGCGGATGAATGTGCCGTTCGGCCTGCATTTGAATCTGCTGGCCGACTTGAAAGCGCAATGCACCTAGCTCGTCAGTGCGCAAAATGGTGGCATTGGCGGATTGATAGCGCGCAATAATCTCTGGTTTCGGATGACCAAATCGATTCATAAACCCCGCCGAGAAAACGGCGTATTGGGCTTGGGTGGCGGAGATAAATGGCTGCGATGACGAGGTTTTGCTGCCATGGTGTGGAACGAGGAGGATATCGCTCCTTGCTAAGCCCGCCGCAATGAGGGCAGCCTCTTCGGCTTTGCCAATATCTGCCGTAATCAAGGCACTGTATTTGCCATTGCTAATCCGCAGTACGCAGCCTTGGGCATTATCGGTCGCCACAGCATAGTTTGCGCTTGGCCAAATGATGTCAAATTGCACCTGATCCCATTGCCAGTGTTGTCCGGCGCTGCATTTGACGGGGCGATGCTGCTGGTATTGAGCTTGCAATAAGGCATGCTCGGCAGGCAAAGAGTGGATTAATTGTCCAATCGGCCAGCGGGCAAGCAGCGTTGGAGCTGCGCCGATATGGTCGTTGTCATTGTGCGAAAGTATCAGCGCATCTAGTTTCATGGCATTCAAGCTGCGCAAGCTTGGCAGCAGGGTGCTGTCGGTGTTGGGGAGTTGCCCCGTATCAAACAGCACCGCATGCGAAGCGGTTTGGATGAGCACCGATAAACCTTGCCCAACATCGAGTGCAATTAATCGAAACTCACCATTTGGCACCATGGGCGGTGCATATAACACCAAGGGTAATAACAAAACACCACCCAAATAGCGCGCAGCAAAGCCTTTCGGTAGCAGCAAAACCATCACGCCCAACATTGCCGCCGGCAACAAATACAGCGGTGGCGGGCTGTGTTGCCAGCTTGCGAAAGGTAAGCTGACACACCACGCTAGCCCTATGTCGCACCAAGCCATGATTTGGGCGCTAAAGTTGAGCACTAAGCCGCTGGGCTCAATCAGGCCGAGCAAGGCCAGCGGTGTCACTATCAAGCTGACCAAAGGGATGGCAAAGGCATTGGCCAGCGGTGAAATCAGCGGGAACTGGCCAAAAATGACGAGCAGTAAGGGTAGTGAACCTAAGGTGGCCGCCCATTGGCTATTGAGCCAGACTCGCCACTGTTGTGCTTCAGCAATTCGGCCTGCACAGGCCCAGAGCAAGATGCCAACAATCAGAAATGAAAGCCAAAATCCAATCGATAACACTGAAAATGGATCAATCAATACGACAATGGAAAGGGCCAGTAGCCAGACCGCGCTGACTGGACTGCGCTGATTTCGCCATAGACAAATTGCAGCGATGATCAGCATGGTTACCGTTCTTTGGGTGGGTATACTCATTCCGGATGTTATAGAGTATGAAATTGCAGCCAATACCCCTGCAATGATGCCAACTCTTTGCGACGCAAGGCGTGACGCGAAGATAGGCATTCTTCGCCATAAGAAGACAGCAACCCCGCCAATCAAACCGGCCAGCATGGTGATATGGAGGCCCGAGATTGAAATTAAATGTGTGACTCCTGTTTGCGAGAATCGCAGCCATTGATCTTTAGGGATTTGATTCTGATCGCCAATCGTGAGTGCTTTGATGACTCCTATGTAGGGGTGATGTCCCAGTTGTTGAGCAATGCGGGTACTTATTTGAGAGCGCCAGCGTAGGATTTGACTATCCCAGCTCAACCCCTCTATTGCTTGATAGGTTTTAACGGTAGCTGTGGCGGCAATATTTTGTTGTAAAAACCAGCTTTCTAAATCAAAGCCAGATGGATTGATTTGGCTATGAACTGGTTTTAATTTGGCGCTGATTTGCCAGCGTTGACCTGCTTGAAAGGGTAGATCCTTGCCATAGGCCGATACTTGGATCAGATCGGGTTGCCAATTGTGTTCAGGTATTGCTTTGTGGGGGCGAAATAAAAAAATCAGTCCATATTGAGTACTCTGGGGCAAAGAGGCAATTTCACCTTCTAGCGTGACCACTTTTCCGACTAATTCAATGGGGAGTCGTTGTGCGATACGTATGCTGGCACGGTACTGCGCCCATGTAAATCCGAGACAGAAAATGAGCCCGCAGATTGCCAAATTTGAGATGAAATAGCGGCGAATCAAAAGTCCTATAACACATGCAACTGTCACAATGACAACAATCGGCCAAGGGCAAAACTTGCTTTGCAGTTGGCTGCTGATCACACCCGCAATAAATGCACATAGGACGGCATAATAAGCAAACAAGGTGTTACAGCGCGTAGAAATTTGGCTAAGATTCATGCTTATTGCTAGCCGAATTACTAGTACATTACAAGTCGATGCTTGAGCATTGAATCAGACTGGGAGAGAGAAACATGCGCTGGGATAAAATGCGTGAAAGCCAAAACGTAGAAGAAGTAGGCGGACAATCATCTGGCCAAGGTGGTGGGCTGCGCCTAGGGCTTGGCGGTATTGCCGTTGTGGTCGTGCTGGGATTATTGCTGGGAAAAAATCCACTAGAAATACTGGGTTTGGTCACTCAGATGCAAGGAGGGGCAGTGCCACACTCCCAAACTGCAGCCCGACCCGTTGATGCTAAATCTCATGAGTTTGTAGCGCGGGTATTGGGTGATACAGAAGATACATGGCAGCAAATCTACCAATCCCATGGTCAGCAATATCAGTTGCCTAAATTAGTTTCTTTTCAGGGATCGGTAAAATCTGCATGCGGTAATGCCAGTGCCGCGATGGGGCCATTTTATTGCCCTGCTGATCAAAAGGTGTATTTGGACTACGCTTTTTTTGACGAGCTGCATCGTAAGTTTGGTGCGCCAGGTGACTTTGCTCAAGCCTATGTGATTGCTCATGAAGTGGGTCATCACGTCCAAAATTTGATGGGTCTCTCAGCCAAAGTCCACCAACAGCAACAACGCTTAAGTAAAGCCGAGGGCAATGCGCTCTCGGTGCGCTTAGAGCTTCAGGCCGATTGCTTTGCAGGTGTATGGGGGCATTCTGCCGCACAGCGAGGTTTGCTAGATGCTGCCGATATGGACGAGGCGTTGGCTGCAGCCAATGCCATCGGGGATGATACCTTGCAGAAAAGTGCTGGTCATGCTGTGGTTCCCGATGCATTTACTCATGGTAGTTCAGAACAAAGGATGCGCTGGTTTAAGCGTGGAATGGAAAATGGTGACATAAAAGCTTGCAACACCTTTGATTCGAATGTTGCGCTATAAAAGACCGCACTTTTCAGTTACATTATGCGCACAAGAATAGGAGGAGTAATGCAAATGCTTAAATATGGTCTCGCGGTATTGTTGGCGCTCAATTTGGTGGCCTGTGGCGATAAAGCTGAAAATCAGGCGGTTGTTCAAAACCAATCCCAATCCCAATCCACAGATCCGCGTTATCAAAATCCACTGCTGAACGCCAATCCTGAACAATTTAAGCAAATTTTGGCTGATTGCGGCAAATTAATGTTTGGTGAATTCGCTGCGCCAGCAGAAGTGCAAACTAAATGCAAAGAAGATATGAAAAAGCGGGCTGCAGAGCTGGGGTTAACTCTCACGGATGCCAATCTTTCAGAGCAGTTGGTTGCTGAGCGGTATAAGTTTACTCAGCGGCAAGCGGATAAAAAGTAATCACTTAAAGCAAGCCTTGTTCACTATCGACGAGCAAATCTAAGCTATTACTCAAACGTTTGCGTAAGGTTTTGCGTGATAGCAATTTTTCTTGAGCTGCAACTGGCAAATCGGTAAGTCGGAGAAGATTTTTTTGGATCAGTACGTCGACTAAGTCTTCGATGACTCGAATTAAGACTATGTCTGAATGGCTCAGGTCCGTATTTGTTGAGCCGAGAAAATGAAGAACGCTGGGGTCATTGTGTGCCAACTGCTCGGTGGCTCCAGCTCGTTCCTCTTGATAGATGGCGATGATTTCACCTCTTGCATTTCTTTCTACGAAAATCATGGCAGCCCTCTGATATATCCAAATAAAAAAACCACGTCTGAGCGTGGTTTTTTCAATTTTGGTGGTTAAACCCCTAGTTCTTCAACCCAATTGAGTGACTGCACATGTGCTTTATTGAGCATATCAGGCGTAATTTGCAGTTGTTCGCATAAGCGTGGGACTTCCGACATTTCGGGGTCTTCACATGCTTCTGCTAACTCGAGGAATGGACCATAAATCCCAGTTCTAAATAGCAAGGCATCGCTAACCGACTCGGGCAGAATCAAGGTTTCCAAGATGTTATCCATTGGCATGTCGAGCAATACATCAAGTAATGAGAACATACCAACAATAAACAGATTGTCCTTGTCCTGACCATCCAGTAAATGAGCACCAAGTAACTCGACAAGACGACCGCGTGTTACTGCCGTTTTTAGTAGAGCAGGTGGAGAACCTGTTTCAGCACCGGCGGTAACTAACAACAAGGTGAGCCAGCGATATAATTTTTGATAGCCCAAAATCGTTACGGCATGACGGAATGATTGAATCTCACATGACAAGCCAAACCCTGCTGAGTTGATATAACGCAGCAATTTGAAAGAAAGAGCAACATCACGTTTTAATGCGTTTTCAATGTCGCGTATTTCTGCATTGTTACGCAACATATTGAGCAAATTAAGAATGTTGGCATAACCGGGGTTGATTACTTTGGCCGATAAAGTCTCTGGATGAGCAAAGTAATAACCTTGGAAGCAATCCATACCAATGTCTAGGCATTGCTTAAATTCATCCTTGGTTTCTACTTTTTCTGCGACTTGCAAAATAGGATGGCGTCGCAATTCCTTTGAAAGCGCTGGAACTTGAGCCAATCCTAATTGCTGAATATCGAGCTTGATGTAATTGGCGAACTCAATCATCGGCGCTGTTTGCGGCGTCAAAATGAAGTCATCAAGGGCGATCCCAAACCCTTGTGCGCGCAAATCAGCAAGTCGGGTTAGCAACTCAGGCGATGGTTGAGTTGTTTCGACAATTTCTAACACAACTCGTTGAGGTTGAAGTAACTCGAGGAAGTTACTTTCCAACATGGATTCAGCGACATTGATAAAAGCAATTTTATTGCCGACGAGCCAATCAGTCCCCATGTTTGATATGGTGTTGACCAAAACATTGGTGCCCGCCTGCATATCGCTAGAGAAGTCAGCAGTGACTGCTTCCTTATTTAAGCGAAACAGCAGCTCGTAACCAATAATCTGCTGCTGCCGATTCAGAATAGGCTGGCGCCCGATAAATGCATGTTCTTGGTTCATATTTCCCGTGGCCTGAGCCGCTTCCTAAGATTTAATATTAGTTAGTGCTGATATTATATTGCAACATCAGTCCATTCAAGAGAACTGTTGAGCAAAACGAGAGGTCTTGATGGCTGAATTATCGGCATTAGCGGAAGCAAGCAGATCTTCCATATCCAAGACCAATACGATCGAACCATCACCAGATAAGGTTGCACCTGCAATACCTTTAGGGCGAATGTGCTGTAACGGTTTGATCACAACATCATCACGACCAATAAAGCTGTCAACAGCCAAAATAAACGAGTGTTCGGCAGATTGCATTAGTACACCAAATTGAGGGATCTGTACTTCTTGCCAGCCAATCAAATTGGCTAGTGATCTAACCGACAAAATCTCATCACGAACAACAATCGTTGCTCTGCCTGACACTTCTTGTACTTGCTCTTGGCGGATAGTAATAATTTCGCGAACCATGGCCAATGGAACTGCAAATGGTTGATCGCACACTTTTACTACCAATACGGGCAGAATTGCTAGGGTCAGTGGCAAAGATATGGTAAAGCGAGAGCCGTCCCCAACTACCGATTGAATATCAACCCGACCATTCAACTTTTGAATATTCGTTTTGACAACATCCATCCCTACGCCACGACCTGAAACACTCGATATTTGATCTTTAGTTGAGAATCCAGGCAAGAAGATGAGTTGCAAAGATTGCTTGTCATCCAAACTATTGGCAGTTTCTATGTCAATCAAGCCCTTCTCAAGAGCCTTTCTGCGAATTACATCTGGCCGCATTCCACGGCCATCATCGGTGATTTCAATTCGGATGTGGTCGCCAACCTGAGTTGCAGATAATTCAACTACTGCTTTTGCAGGTTTTCCTGAAGCAATGCGTTCTTCTGTTGTTTCAACCCCGTGGTCTACTGCATTTCTTACTAAGTGAACCAGTGGGTCGTTCAAATCCTCGAGCATGGTCTTATCAAGCTCGGTTTCTTCGCCGGAAATAATTAATTCAACATCTTTGCCCATTTGGCGAGCTAAATCGCGTGCCAAACGAGGGTATTTTTGGAATAAACGACCAATAGGCTGCATCCGTGTTTTCATCACAGCATTTTGTAGGTCACCAACCAAAAGATCCAATTGCCCAATTGCTTCATCCAGGGCTTTTAGTGTAACGCCATCCATTTTGCCCGACATAATATCGGTGCGAAGGGTCGTTAGCCGGTTTTTAGTTAAGCCAATTTCGCCCGACAAATTGAGTACTTGATCCAGTCGGACGGTATCAATACGAATGGTGGTTTCTTGTGTTGCCAATTGTTGGCTGTTTGTGGCTTGAGCACGTGGCGCAACGGGTGAAGCTGCTGCTGGTTTTAAGCTGAGCATAGGCTCAGAAATCAACTGCGTTGGATTTGCTTCTTCTACGGGCTCGATACGCACAGCTGTAGACTCTATTACAGAGGACGATTCTTTTTGATTGCTAGTTTCATTCAATAGGGAGTTATAGAGTCCTTGCCAATCGTGACCAGTTTGTTCTTGAGCATGGTTGACCGAAGTAGGGGCTGCAGGCTGAGACTGGATCGGTGTAGGTTCGATATTCAAAGTGGTTGGCGCTGCCGTGTTAGATGTTTGACGTCCTTCGAGAACATCGTCTAGCGCTTGTAAGAGTGCGGGATCTACGGGTGACGGAAGACGTGATTGTGACATCGCTCCAAACATATCGCGAACGACGCCTGTAGCGGCAAGGATTTCGTCCATAATTTCAGGATTGAGTTGTAGTTCGCCATTACGCAGTTTATCGAACAGGTTTTCTGTTCGATGGCACAGGCCAACCATTGCATCAACATTCAAAAATCCTGCACCACCTTTAATGGTGTGAAAACCGCGAAAGATATCATTAAGTAGTGCACGATCGTCTGGCCGTTTTTCAAGTTCAACTAACTTATTATCTACTTCTGAAAGTAGTTCTGAGGACTCTGTTAAAAAGTCCTGCAGTAAGTCTTCCATGCCTGCGAAATCACTCATGATTTTCTCCTTGGCCTTGATTTTAGAAGCCGAGGCTTTCTAATAAGTCGTCAACTTGCTCTTGATTTGTTACAACGTCAGTACGACCTTCGGATTTCACGACTGGTCCGTTTAAAAGGCCCGTGTCTTCCGTTTTTGCTGTTGGATTAAACATCAACAGAAAATCTAGCAAATGAGATTCCATCTCTTTTGCCATGACCAAGACTTTTTTAATTACTTGACCCGTTAGATCTTGGAAGTCTTGTGCCATCATAATCTCGAGCATTTGGTTGCTTACTTGCTCTGATTGCTTTGTCGTAGTTGCGAGGTGGGCTCGTGTTCTTTCAACCAAATGCTTGAATTCGTCTACAGACAATTCTTTAGCAAAAAAGCGATCCCATTCTCTAGATAATGCTGTGGATTGTTCGGTAATACTATCTTGCAATGGTTTGGCAACATCAAGTGCATTAAGGGTTCTTTCTGCTGCTTGCTCAGTCATTGTAGCGACATACGATAAGCGATCACGTGCATCAGGAATTGAGCTGGCAGCTGATTCAAGAGATTTATCTAGGCCTAACTCGCAAAGCGTGTCATGTAATTTACGTGTCAGATGGCCGATATGAGAAAACATTGATTTGGCTGGTTCGGCCATTTCTGATGTCGTTTGTGCTTCTGAAGTAGCCGCTTGAGCTGTGGGCGTTGCTGATTCAACAGTGTCAGTCTGATTTGCCTGTACGATGCTGTCGAAAAGTGCTTCTAAATCTACGGAATCACCGCCTTGCATTGCTGGATCACTCACAGTCTTCTCCTGTGCATAAATTTAATTTTTGTGCGGTAAATTACTTACTCATATTGGCAAAAATCTTTTTGAGCTTTTCATCGAGTGTAGCTGCTGTAAATGGTTTAACTACATAACCACTTGCACCTGCAGTTGCTGCTTCAATGATATTTTCTTTTTTAGCTTCTGCCGTCACCATCAACACAGGGAGGTGTTTGAGCTGGGCATCAGAACGAATTGCTTTAAGCAATTCAATTCCTGTCATATTTGGCATATTCCAATCGGTTACAACAAATTCAAATTGCCCGTTTTTTAGTTTATGTAGTGCGACCTGACCATCTTCAGCCTCGTCAACATTAGTAAATCCGAGTTCCTTTAGAAGATTTCGGACAATGCGACGCATGGTAGAAAAATCGTCTACCACGAGAAAACGCATGTTCTGATCTGCCATAACTTACTCCAAGTCAGCACTATAAAAATAATGCATTAATATTATTAAATAATTACAAATACTTAATTGGCCAAAAGAGGGCTTAAAGTATCTGCTAGAATAAATGGGTCAAACTTAGCTACGTAGGCATCAACTCCAACACTTGCACCCATAGCGCGATTTGCGTTTGAAGATAGTGAAGAGTGCATAACAACTGGAATACCTTGGAAGCGATGATCTGATTTAATATGTTTAGTTAATACATAACCATCCATTTCTGGCATTTCAGCATCAACAAGAATTAATTTGAGTTTATCTTTCAAATACTCGCCATCGTGAACAGCACGATTGGCAAGGTTTTGCAATTTATCCCATGCCTCTTTGCCATTGTTAGCTTGATGGTATTTCACGCCAATTTTATCAAGAACACTGACGATTTCTTTGCGTGCGACCAAAGAATCATCAACAAAAAACATAAACGTCTCAGGGCTGATATGTGAAGTAGGTAGGTCAGGAATAACGGGCTCACCGATCACGGTAGCTAGAATTTGTTCAACATCTAAAATTGATACTAATTTTCCATCTGGTAATTCAGTGATTGCAGTAATTAATGCCTGATTTCCTGCGAGCATAGTTTCAGGTGCCCGAACTTTGTCCCAGTCAACACGAATAATACGATCCACATCGTGAACCAGAAATGCTTGAGTATGTTTAGAAAACTCAGTCACGATCATTGTGCTGGTGGTGTCGCCTGTCGGCATTTCTTGGGTCGCAACAAACCGTGCAAGAGCGATGACTGGAATGATATTGCCGCGTAGAGACAATACCCCCTCTACGCCATGGGGCATATTAGGTGTTTTGGTTATTTTGGGTGTCTGGGAAACTTCACGAACCTTGAATACATTAATTCCAAATATTTCTCTAGTACCGAGCGTAAACAACAGAATTTCCATTTTATTGGAGCCTGCAAGCTTGGTGCGCGCATCAACTGTATCGAGTAAATTTGTTTGTTCAGACTTGCTCATGGAGGGCTCCAATACGAATGTTTCTAGTTGCTTGTTTCATTGCGCAATAAAAAATTTGCAATACTTTGCGATAATTTATGTGGCTCAAATTTAGCAACGTATCCATCTACACCGACTGACTGTCCTAGTTTTTGATTTGATAAGCCAGACAAAGATGAGTGCATTAGGACTGGTATACCTGCGAAGCGTGGGTCGCTTTTAATTTGTTTTGTCAGCATATATCCATCCATTTCTGGCATTTCAACATCGGTAAGTACTAAATGGATCATATCTTTAACTGCGACACCTTGAATTTCTGCTGCTTGTGCGATTCGAAGAAGCTCATCCCACGCTCTTTTCCCATTGATTGCATGTATGTGCCGGATGTCCATTGCATCGAGGGTCTGTTCAATCTGACTTCTTGCTACTAGGGAGTCATCAGCAAAAAATACAGTTTTATTGATCACTTTCTGATTTTGAATCACGGTTGATGTGTCGACCCGATTGCTATTTTGCGTTGTTTCTGCTAGCACCTTTTCTACATCAAGCATCATGACTAGCTTGCCATTTTCTAGCTCTGTCACCGCAGTGACTAGTCCACCCATTTGCATGGTTAGCATATCGGGCGGTACTCGCATAACAGACCAATCGAGTCGCAAAATAGTATCAACAGCTTCAACTAAAAAACCTTGGGTGTGACCGTTGTACTCAGATACGATCATAATTTCTGGTCGGCTTTCGGTTTGAATGCCTGCGTAGCGTGCTAAATCAATGACTGGCACTAATGAGCCGCGCAGGCTGACCATACCTTCTACGGAAGACGGCATGTCTGGAGCTTGGGTAATTTCAGGTGTACGCATTACTTCACGAACTTTGAACACATTAATGCCAAATGTTTCGCGTCGACCTGAGCGTTGATCTAAGCCCAGTGTGAACAGCAGAATCTCTAGCTTGTTTGTGCCGGCTAGTTTGGTCCGTGCATCAATATTTTTGAGAAGTTCTGACACGTGCTGGCTCCATGTTTTCGTCGTTGAGCAGAGCTTATGAATATCGGCATGTTCACACGTTTACTTTAGGGGAAACACGCTGTCATTCAGATTTGCTCAGGTTGATTCGATAGTCGCATTACAATCAATCGTAACCGCTGTGATTAAGCCATTTATAATGCAAAAATAGCAAAGCAACAAGGACGCATTTCTGTGGCAAGCGAAGACCAGCAAATCAATTCCAAGGAGCTTGAAGAGGCATTTGCTCTTTTTACCGAAGCTTCTCATCAATTATCAAATGCTTATGCAGTTTTGCAGCAGGATGTTGCGTCACTAACAGAACAGTTAGCCGTTGCAAATGGCAATCTAAAGCAGCAGTATGAAGAGAAGGCTGTGTTGTCCCGGCGACTCAGTTTGCTGCTTGATCGATTGCCTGCTGGGGTGCTAGAGGTCTCTGAGTTGGGCCTGATTGTTCGCTGTAATGAACGCGCACTGGACTTGTTGGGCCGCTCGCTTGACGGATTGAACTGGGATGAGTTTTTTTACCGCCATTTCACTGTAACTAGCGAAACTACCATCTACGAGTTTAATGCAGAAGCAATAAAAAAATATTTCACTATTGAACAGGTAAAGATTTCTGAAGAAGCCGTTTCTGTTGTGCTTTTGCACGACGTCAGTTCAGCAGTGGAGATGCGCGAAATTTTGGCGCGTAATGAGCGCTTAGTTGCAATGGGGCAGATGGCAGCTGGGTTAGCGCATCAGCTTAGAACGCCGATGGCTGCAGCTTTATTGTATGTTGGTCATTTACAAAGAGAGCAATTGCTAGAGGCTGATCGCATTAAATTTGCGGCTAAAGCAACTGAGCGTTTAAAGCGCCTTGAAGTCTTAGTGCAAAATATGCTGCTTTTTGTGCGCGGGCAGCCGCAGGAGGTCTCATCTGTGTCAATTGGTGAGGTGGTGCAAGACGCGTTGGCAGAGGTAAGGTCTATTTTTGAGCCATCAGGGTTGCAAATTGATCTGCAAAATAACTTGGTTGATACCAAAGTATTAGCCAACTTTAAAGAGCTCAGTGGTGCAATTGGCAACTTACTAGAGAACGCATGCCAAGCGTCTAAACCGGGGCAGCACGTTATCTGCAAATTAGAACTAAATGCGGGGCAAGTAGAAATCTCGATTATTGATTCGGGAGTTGGTATTCCAAAGGCAACCCTTGAGCGCCTATTCGAGCCATTTTTTACGACGCGTAAGGGTGGAACGGGTTTAGGGCTTGCAATCGTTCGTAATTTAATTTCAAGCTATGGTGGTGAGGTAAGTGTTACCTCAACTCCAAATTTCGGTAGTGTTTTTAAGATTTGCTTGCCTCGCGTGCTAGAGGCAACTAATGTGTCAGGACAAGGGTAAGTTTGTTTGCTAGTTGAACAAACCAGCGACAATTGCGAATGTTCGTTTTTTAAATTACAGCTTAGCGAAAGGTTGATATAAGCATGACTCCTACGGTACAAATTGAAGGCAGTGTAGGCCGAGTGATCTTGTCGGGGCAGTTTGATTTCAGTGCTCATCGTGAGTTTCGCCAAGTGTGTGAATCTATCATCACCAATCCAGACATTAAAGAAGTCCTCGTAGACTTTCAAAATGTAAACTACCTGGATAGTTCAGCACTGGGCATGTTGCTTCTGTTGAAGGAAAAAATTTCTGCGGCGAGCAAAACACTCGCTCTGGTGAACTGCAGAGATACCGTGAAGCAAGTACTAGAAATCGCTTGTTTCGGTAAGATTTTTACAATTCGCTGAAAATAGGCATTTCATGAAGATCTTAGTCGTTGACGATACCGAGGCGATACTTTTACTCATCTCTCGATTTGTTGAGGCTTTAGGTCATCAAGCTATCTTGGCTCGAAACGGCCAAGAAGCCATTGATGTATGGCGAGCTGAACGTCCAGATCTGGTATTAATGGATGTCATGATGCCCATTATGTCTGGCCCCGAAGCTGCGGTGCAGATCAAAGCTGAGTCGGGTGCAACTTGGGTGCCCATTGTTTTTGTGACTGGGGTCGGCGAAGAAAATGCACTGGCGGATGCAATTGAGCGCGGTGCAGATGACTACATCAATAAACCAGTCAATTTTCGTGTTCTTGAGGCCAAGCTCAAAGCCTTTGGGCGTACGCTTGACCTGAATCGCAAGGTCAGAGAGCAATCTCAGACCCTTGCTGATTACTATGAACATGCTGAAGAAGAAAAGCGGGTCGTTCGCCATTTGATGGAACAAATGGTCAATTCTGAACGACTTGCTGATCCACAATTTGAATATTGGCTCTCACCCGCCGAGAGCCTGTCTGGCGACTTGATTGCCGCTGCTCGCACTCCAGGTCAAGCTTTGCATATATTGCTTGCCGATGGTATTGGGCATGGGCTCACCGCCGCGCTCAATGTTCTGCCTCTGACTCAACCTTTTTACAGCATGACTGAAAAAGGCTATTCAATCAGCGATATTCTGTTTGAAATGAATAGCAAGGTTCGGCAGGTCTTGCCGATCGGGCGCTTCGTATGTGTCGCTTTAATTTCGATCGATGAAGTGGGCGGCACCGTTGAGGTCTGGAATGGTGGCATGCCACCTATTCAGGTTCTCAATGCGCAAGGAGAGGTGAGTCGCGTTTGCAATTCTGGCAACCTGCCTTTGGGCATTGTGCCATCTCATTCTTTGGATTTAGTGCCTGAACGGCTGTACTTCAAAGAGCCTGGCTTTATTGTGGCTTATTCGGATGGTTTGGTTGAGGCACGAAATAAACAAAAAGCAGAGTTTGGTCTTGATGCGCTGTTAGCGACGTTAGCTAAATCATCTAAAGATTCAATGATTGCGAATGTGCAAGCTGAGTTAAGTGAATTTCTAGCTGGTGAACAGCATCATGATGATGTTTCACTGGTGGTGGCGCAATTCGGAGTCGATGGTTTAGAGCTTAACAAAGCGGCCCCTGTTGAAACTAATGTTGAAAAATTTGAAGATATCTCGCCGCAATTTAGTCAAACGGCCGATTGTAATTGGCGCTATAGCTTGATTTTGAGTGCGCAAGAGCTGCGCTACCTCAATACCATTCCGTTTATGATGTCCTTTGTGAAGGAAATCAAAACCTTAACGCATGTTCAATCAGATGTCTTTTTGATTTTAACTGAGCTTTTTGTGAATGCGCTGGATCATGGTTTATTGTTGATGGATTCAAAAATGAAATCCGATCCTGATGGTATGGAAAGCTATTTGGCACAAAGAGCTGAACGATTAGCGAATTTGCAAGAAGGCAAGATTGAAATTGATTTGATGGGTTTGAAATATAAAGATTCTGAAGTTTTAAAAATCCGCCTCAAAGACAGTGGCCTCGGCTTTGATTGGGCTGATACCTACAATGCTAACGATAAAAGTGCGATTCCATCGGATAGCTTTGGACGAGGTGTCACTTTAGTTCGTGCCCTAGCGATGAAGGTGCAATATATAGGCTTGGGGAACGAAGTTGAAGTGTATTACATGCCACCCAAAGCAACTTAATTGCTCAAATATAATGACTCAGACTGGCTAGCCCAAAACAACCTAGCCAGCTCGCAAATAGCAAATGCCATGCTTTTGGCGTCTTTGCTGAAACAATCGCGATCCCCGCCATCCACGCAAATCCTCCTGCTACACCCCAATAGTGGGGCAAGTGCCCAATAATCCAGCTATTGATATACGCCAGTAGTAGCCAAGGTGCTGCAGCTACGCCGGCCTTCTGGAAGGGGCTGAACTCAGTAGTGGGGGCTAAAGCCGGTAAATTATGGAGTAATGGCGGCAAAAAAGCATCGCAATCATTTTTTAAGCCTTTGACTAAGGTGAGGCTGACTTCCGGTTTGATTCCTGCCGCCAATAAGATGCTGGGCAAGCCTAAACTCGCTTCTGATCCCGGGAGTGCGTTTTCTGCATCTAATGTGTCTGCGGTGTTGCGAGCTGGGTTTTTGCGGATGACTTGCCATATTTGCCAGGCCGCACCACCTAGCCCCAAGCACCACGCTGCAAATTGTTGACTCGCCGCTAAGCGTTGTACACCCGCCAGCAATGCCATCAGTGACCCAGAGAAAAGTAAGGCATCATTGAGTTTTTGCTGGAAAAACTCAGTCTGACAATTCGCAGCTTGCTGATAAAGATGCGCACCTTTGATTTTTAGTCTGATGAGTATATTGCTGCAAGCATTAATGCCAATGGTTCTTACGACCATACCTAGTGCATGTACTCGTGGGGTGCGGGTGGCGGGGGCTAGCGTTTGTGCTATTTCCAACCAATACCATTGGCGTGCATGGCCGGATTCAAGGTCCGATAATAATAAAATCAGCCAGCATTGCTCTGCGTCACTCAGTGGCTTGAAGAGACTCATTATCGAATCCAAAAATCCAGCGCGATTGCGGCAAATATGACCGCGCCCACGCGATTGTTGCTCAAAAATGCGGCAAAACAAGCTGAGCGATCGCGATGACGAATTTGCGGGTACTGCAACAATATCAACGCGCTCGCCAGTCCAAGTCCCAGATAATAAATCGTTCCCATCGGCACCCATTGACCGATCAAATACATTACGGCAATAAATCCGGCGTGGCATAGCATTACGGCAGCCACATCGTATTGGCCGAAAGTAATGGCAGATGTTTTGATGCCGATTTTTAGATCATCGGGTTTGTCAACGATGGCGTATTCGGTGTCGTAGGCGACGGTCCACAGTAAATTGGCCAACATCATCGCCCAAGCAAGCAGAGGGATTTCCCCGCGCTGCGCGGCAAAGGCCATCGGAATGCCAAAACTGAATGCGATGCCTAGGTAGGCTTGAGGCACCGGTAAAAAACGCTTGGTAAATGGATAGCTGGCGGCCAGAAATAGCGCTGGGATCGTCAGGCTCAGAGCTAGCGTATTGAGCGGTAAAGCAATCAGCAGGGCGAGCAAAGCCATTGCTGCGGCCAAGTATAAAGCTTCGCGTGAACGAATTTCACCCGCGGCCAAAGGGCGTGCTTGCGTGCGGGCTACATGCCCATCAAAGTCTCGATCAGCCCAGTCATTGATGACGCATCCGGCTGAGCGCATCAAAAAAGTACCCAAGCAAAATATGACGACCAAAGACCAATCTGGCCGGCCAGTGCCTGCAATCCACAGCCCCCATAGGGTGGGCCACAGTAGCAGCAAGGTGCCAATGGGCTTGTCCATTCGGGCGAGGCGGTAGTAAATCGAAAGTCGGTGCTGAAGTGTCATGGCGCAGAATGAAATGGCGGTGATAAAAAGACTTCGGTGACCAGCAATTGATCTTGGCCCGCATAAAAGATCGACCTTCTGGCCCATAAAGTGCGTGCCTGTGGCCCTGCGGCGGCCACCGCTTGTTGCCAGAGCGGATGACGGCGATTGAGCTGTCGCCACGCCAGTGCTGAGCGTTTGATCGTTGGGTCGGCAAATAATAGCGCACCGAGTGGCCGACTCCCGGTGCGGCCAAACAAATGAAACCCACGCTTTAAGCTGCCACGCTGGGTAATGCTATGCGCGTAGATCACGGCTTGGCCAGCTGAACACAATAAGACCTCGCGCGTCGCCACTAATGCATTCGTGAGGCCGAGTATCGCGCGTTCATCTTGGTGTGGCGGATAAAAACCTTGCCGCAA
Organism: Chitinibacter bivalviorum; assembly: GCF_013403565.1. NCBI lineage: Bacteria > Pseudomonadati > Pseudomonadota > Betaproteobacteria > Neisseriales > Chitinibacteraceae > Chitinibacter > Chitinibacter bivalviorum. Next base: position 610,123 of record NZ_CP058627.1, read on the forward strand.
GACACGGACAGAGAACTGCGGAAAATGGGAGATTAAACGTCGCGTCAATGAGCCTCGCTCGCTAAGCCAGGGGCGTAAATCGCGCGGCGCGCGAACGAGCGGGGTGCGCCAAAAGGCGGTGTGGGGCATACAGATAGCTTCAGTCGGCAATGCCGCGATTATGCCACAAGCGCGCCTTGCCGTTTTACTCGTGCACTTGCTGCTGTGCAGATGCTGATTTGCTAACGGTAATTGTTATAAATATGATCTGGGTATATCAATAAAGGCCATTTAAATAAACATCTGGATTGATATACCCATGCATTATGATCCTAATAAGCTCAAGACTTGCTTGCTCGATGCATTGGCTAGCGCTTGCATCGCCAGACCGGCCTCGGCGCGAATCGCATTTTGTGCCAGAGCGGCGGTTTGAGAGGCGTAATCAGTATCGGCAATGCGGCTTTTGGCGGCGGATTGGTTCTCGACACTGGTTTGTAAATTATTGATGCTCGACTCAATGCGATTTTGGAACGCGCCTAAATTACTGCGTTCACCACTAATCGTTTGCAGATTTTGATCCAACAGCGACAAGCTGGCGCTGGCGGACGCGCTGCTGGATAAATCAATTTGGCCTGAAGTTGTACCCAAGGCATTGTTGCTAGCGAGGTTGCTGGTGTTCAGACTCAGTTGTTGATCAGCGTTGGCCCCGCCTTGAAAGTTGAAATTACCGCCTTGCAAAATGGCCTGCCCATTAAATTCGGTATTTTTTATGATGTCCTGATTGCTTTGGCTCAGTTGATTGACTTCGGCTTGCATCGCCTGCCGATCGCTCGCCGACAAAGTGCTATTGCCCGCCGCCACAGTTAGCTCGCGAATGCGGGCGGTATTGTCTGAAATTGAGGAAAGCGCGCCTTCGGCCGTTTGCGATAAGGACACGGCGTCGTTTAGATTACGAATCCCTTGGCTATTGCCTAAAATCTGGGCGGCGAAGCGCTCAACAATCGCCGAGCCTGCGGCATCATCGGCGGCAGAATTAATCCGCTTGCCAGATGAAAGCGCCGTCAGGTTTTTGTTTTGCGCCTCTTGCGCGCTATTGGTAAAACGCTGCGCTGATAGAGAGGGCAGATTGGTATTGGGAGTGACCATCATTTTGAGCCTCCGCTGGGGTAGTGATCAAAATATACAGCTTAAAAATAGCACTGAATCAATGCTTTAGCGATTATGGGTGACTGACGGTTTCGCTCGCTATCAGAGCATAAGACCGGTGTACTTGGGTTTAGTTTCAAACTAGGCCTGCGTCGCGGCAAACTGTTGCGCTGTATTGAGCAGGTGATTGTGCTGGAGTGCAGCGCTGATCTCACTTAGCATGTTGGCATGATGAAATCTTCAATTTTTCGCCCAACAACGCCGCAAATGACCGCATTTCGCGCTGGTTTTTTGGCGACCTTGCCGATGCAATTGGGCGTTGCGCCATTTGGGCTGATTTTTGGTACTTTGGCTGCGCCATCCGGATTGCCGCCGTGGGCGGCGTTGGCGATGTCGCTGTGTGTCTATGCAGGCTCAGCGCAGTTTTTGGCCTTGACGCTGCTGGCGGCGAGCGCGAGCTGGCCGGTGATTGTGCTGACTACCTTGGTTGTGAATGTCCGTCATGCCTTGTATAGCGCGACTTTGCAGGGGCCGTTGGCCTATTTGCCCTTTTGGCGGCGCGCTGGATTGGCTTATTTCCTAACGGATGAAACCTTTGCCGCCGTGCAGGGCGGGATTAATCAGCAGATCGCCCCCATCGGTGCGTATATGTTGGGCTCAGGCGTGTGTAATGGCGGAACGTGGCTGTTGTTTACCGCCATCGGGATTGGGCTTGGTCAAGCGATTCCTGAAATTCAACACTGGGGCTTGGAGTTTGCGATGGTGGCGACTTTTACCGGCATCGTCGTACCCATGCTGGTGTCGCGTGCGCAAATATGTGCGGCCTTGCTGGCGGGGCTCACTGCGCTGCTGTGTAATGGATTGCCCTATAAATTAGGCTTGCTGTTGGCCGTGTTTGCTGGCGTAAGTGCCGGGCTATATGCCGATCGCTGGGTTTCTCAGCCGCGCTGATTGCATGCTTTTGAGTCGCATCTTGAAGCCGATTGTGTTGCAGTTGGTATGGGTATATTAATAAAGATAAATAAGGTAAATGCGTAGATGGATATACCCAACTTAATTCTCATGCTGGCAGGAATGGCGCTGGTGACCTACGGCGTGCGAGTGGTGTTTTTCTTGCCTGGCGTCGGCGATCGTTTGCCACCCCGTTTACGGCAGGCCATGGCCTATGTGCCAGTGGCGGTTTTAACGGCGATTATTGTGCCGGAAGTATTTATCGCGCAGGGGCAATTGAATGCCCAGTGGCAAAATCCAGCGCTGTGGGGCATGCTGGCAACGGCTTGCGTGATGTGGAAAAGCAAGCGCCTCTTGCTGGCGATTGGAGTCGGGATGATGGTGTATTTCGCGCTACGCAGTCTGTTTGGCTACTAGGGTGCTGCGTATTGGGGAATAAATCCTGACAGGTATGGGGGCGGATCAGGTAAAATAGGCTAAATTCATTCAATTATTCAACGGCTTTGCTGTTAGGGGATCAATCCTAAGCAAGGCCGTTTGTGTTCAGTTGTCAGTACAATACTCGGGCAAAATGTCGAAATTCGCGCTTTGAGCGCGCTAGACCGAGCCCTATGGGCTGAGCTGAATACTGACCGTCATTCAAAAAGGCCGCATCCATCTATGTCACAAAAAACGCCATTTACCACCCTAGAGCAGCTTTCTATCGATTGGCACGATAATCTAGATTCGCTCGGTTATGAGTTTATGACGCCGATTCAGGCCGCCAGCTTGCCGCTGGTGCTCGATGGCCGAGATCTGATTGCCAAAGCCAAAACGGGCAGTGGCAAAACAGCGGCATTTGGTATTGGCGTGTTGCATAAGCTCAATCTGACGCTCTTTCGCCCACAGGCGCTGATTTTGTGCCCGACGCGCGAGCTGGCCGATCAGGTGAGTAAAGATCTGCGTCGCTTGGGTCGCCATTTACCGAATCTGAAGATTCTGACCTTGTGCGGTGGTACGCCGCTGGCGCCGCAGGCTGCATCGCTGGCACACGGCGCGCATGTTGTGGTGGGGACGCCGGGTCGGATTCAGGATCATTTGCACAAAGAAACGCTGATCGTAAAGCAAGTGAGCACGCTGGTGCTCGATGAAGCTGATCGTATGCTCGATATGGGCTTTGGTGGCGAAGTGCAAGACGTGATCAGCTTTTTGCCCAAATGGCGTCAGACTTTGTTGTTCTCGGCGACCTACCCCGAGGGGATTCGCAAATTGTCGGCCAGCATTCAGCGCAGCCCGGTCGAAGTGACGGTCGAGGCGTTGCACGATCAATCGTATATCGAGCAGGCGATCTTTGCGGTGAAGGACAACGCCGATAAACCCGATCTGATGAAGCGCATTTTCGCGCATTATCAGCCAGTATCGAGCGTGGTGTTTTGTAATACCCGTGCTGATTGTATGGCGCTGGCCGATTCGCTGGTTGAAGATGGTTTTGACGCGATTGCGCTGCATGGCGAGCTCGATCAGCGCGACCGCGATTTGATGCTGGTCCGTTTTGCCAATGGCAGTTGCCCGATTTTGGTCGCGACCGATATGGCCGCGCGCGGCTTGGATATTAAAGAGTTGTCATTGGTGGTGAATTACGAGTTGCCGTACGATCCTGAGGTGTATGTGCACCGTATCGGTCGTACTGGCCGCGCCGGCAATAAAGGCCACGCGGTGAGTCTGGTATCACCTAGCCAAGTGAAGCGCCAACGCCTGATCGAGGAATATCTCGATAACGAATTGCCCAAAGGGCGCGAAGAAAACCTCACCGTAGAAGGCGATTTTGCGCTGCCCGCCAAAATGGCGACGCTGTGCTTTGACGCGGGGCGCAAACAAAAAGTGCGCCCGGGCGATATCGTCGGCGCACTGACGGGCGATGGCGGCTTGGAATTTGAAGCCATCGGTAAAATCGATTTGTTTGAGTTTCAAACCTACGTCGCCGTTGATCGTCGCCATGCGATGCAAGTGATTAAACGCTTAGGTAATGACAAAGGCAAATTGAAAGGCAAAGCCGTGAAAGTGCGGATGATTTAAGCGGCTAGCTGATATCTATGCTGGGGTATGTGACTGAAGATTAATATTGGATTGATCTTTGCTTGCATACCCTTTGTTGTTTTTGGCCTTGGATTTAATCTGTCGCAAGACGGTTTGGCGACTTTATGCCTAAACTTCAATCAAAGATCATTACGACTTCGAAAGGAGAGCGCCATGTCGGCGACGCATTCTGGATTTGCTGCTAAATCTGAACGCCTGCGGATGATGAAGCGTCGCGCCACGGGTTTGCTGATCGCCATGGCGCTGCTGTTGGTGTGGGTGATTTGGCTACGTACGCAATATCCAGCATGGGGCTGGTTGGGCTTTGTTGAAGCTTTTGCCGAGGCCGCGCTGGTGGGCGGTTTGGCCGACTGGTTTGCCGTCACCGCGCTTTTTCGCCAGCCGCTCAATTTGCCGATTCCGCACACGGCGATTATCCCCAAAAACAAACACCGCATCGCCGATAGCCTGGGCGAATTTATCGAAGCGCATTTTCTCTCGACCGAGCGCATTATGGCCAAGGTGGGCGAATTTAACCCCGCGTTGCAGCTCTCGCGTTGGTTGCAAAACCCGACTAATGCGCGGCAAAGCGCCGAACAAATCAGCAATTTATTTCATTACATCTTGCAAAGCCTGACCGAGCCGGTGATGCAAGCGCGCCTGCGCCAGCTTTTGCACACCCAGCTGAGTAAGCTCGACCTTGCCGCGCCAGCGGGGCAAATTTTGGGCTTTATTCGGCAAAGTGGGCAACATCAACAGCTACTCGACGCAGTCCTCTCGCACCTCGATGAACAATTGCAAAAGCCTGAGCTGCAACAGCATTTGGCCGGCATCATCGCCGCCGAGCTCGATTACCTCAAATGGATCGCGCTCGATGAGGCGGGCGGGCGCTATCTAGCGCGCAAACTGGTTCATGCCGCAGCGCGTGAGGTGCAGGGCATGCGTGACAATGATAGGCATGCGTTGCGAGTTCACTTTGATGACACCTTGGCTCAACTGCAAGAGCGGCTAAAAAATGAACCCGAGCTGCAAGCGCGTCTAGCCGCCGCGCAGCACAAAATGCTGGCCGAGCCCGCGGTGATGAATGGCCTTGATGCCATTTGGGCGAATGTGGTGAGTGCTTTGGCGGCAGAATTAAAAGCGCCCGACTCCATGCTGCATAGCAAATTGGCCTCGGGCTTATCGCATCTGGCGCAGCGGCTTGAGCTCGATCCGAGTTTATCCGACTGGCTCAATCGTCATGCCCGGATTGCGGCGGGGCAATTAGTGAAACGCTACCGCCATCAAATCGGCCTCTTTATCGCCGAGCAACTGAAAGCGTGGGACGACGAAGTGATGGTTGAGCGCCTCGAAGTGAATGTCGGGGTCGATCTGCAATTTGTGCGCCTGAACGGTACGCTGGTGGGTGGGCTGATCGGTCTATTGCTGTATGGCCTGCATCAACTCATTATTTAGTTGATGAAGGCCGATTGACTCTGCTTTTTGCGCAAAATAACCAGGCATTATCAAAATACCAAGGGCAAATTTTGTCATCACCTCAATTTATTGAAATCAATCCGGACAATATCGCGCCATTTTGCGATTTGTATTTGCGCGTTTTTAATGCCGCACCGTGGCATGATGGCTGGATCATTGAAGCGGTCACAGAGAGATTGTGCTCATTCGGCGATTTTCCAAGGTTTTATGGTTTGGGCCTCGTGATCGATGAAGTGCCCGTCGCGCTGGTGCTGGGCTGGGGCGAGCGTTGGATACAAAGCTGGCATTTTCAAATCAAGGAAATGTGCGTCGCCAATGAGCTGCAAGGCCGTGGCTTGGGCAAGATGCTGATGCGTGAGCTGGAGTCTCGCCTGCTGGCGCAAGATTATCAGGCTGTGTTTTTATACACGGGCTCGCATGTGCCGGCGAAAGATTTTTATCAGACCTTGGGTTTCAAGCTCGATGAGCAAGACGTGCTGGGGAAAAGAATTGAACGTGCGTCGAGCATGTTGGCATAAATTGCGGCTTAGGCTCGCCGTTGGTAAAAAAGCGCTGCAACTTTGCTTGCCAAGGTCACAACTTCCCCCGATAATCCAGCCCATTAAGCAGGAGAGTGTATTTGTCTAGTGACAAAATACCACCGAAGGCGCAATGGCACCCGCGAATCGCTCAGGTATCAGGACTGCTTAATTCGAGCCGAAGTTGGCTCAAATACTCTGGAGAGCGATGCTCGGCGATCAAGCGCCCGCAGCATCCACCGAAGGGCTCAACAATCACAGCATGATTGGAAAATCTCAGGTGACAGGACAGAGGGGTGTTGCCCGCCAGGCGAAGAAACTGGCGGCCTATGAGGTTATACCCTAGGAAAGTCTCATGACCGCAACGACCCATACTGAAGCTGCACCCAAAACTACTCCCCTTTACGACTCGCACGTTGCTGCTGGCGCGAAAATCGTTGATTTCGCTGGCTGGGCGATGCCGATCCATTACGGCTCACAACTTAAAGAACACGAAATCGTCCGCACTGACGCGGGCATGTTTGATGTTTCGCACATGTGCGTCATCGATATCACCGGTGGTGAGGCCAAAGAATGGCTGCGCACGCTGATCGCGAATGACGTTGAAAAGCTCGGCTTTGAAGGCAAGGCGCTGTATTCAGGCATGCTGACGGCTGACGGCAGCGTGATTGACGATTTGATCGTATATCTCACGCATTACGGCTACCGCATGGTCGTGAACGCGGGTACGGCTGACAAAGACATCGCTTGGATGCTCAAGCAAGCCGAAGGTCGCAATGTGGTGCTGACTGTGCGCCGCGAGCTGGCGATGATCGCCGTCCAAGGCCCCAATGCCATCGAAAAAGCCTGCAAAGTGCTGCACGAAGAGTGGGAAAGCACGATCACAAGCCTGAAAGTATTCCAAGGTTTCCCGTTTGGCTCGGTTGAAGAGGGCTGGTTTATCGCGCGCACGGGTTACACCGGCGAAGACGGCCTTGAAATCATGTTGCCTGCCGACGAAGCGCCATTATTCTGGAAAGCCTTGCTCGGTGCTGGCGTTGCGCCAATTGGTTTGGGCGCGCGCGACACGCTGCGTCTGGAAGCGGGCATGAATTTGTACGGCCACGATATGGACGAAACCATTTCACCATTGCAAGCCGGCATGGGCTGGACGATTGCGTGGGAACCCGCCGATCGCAACTTTATCGGTCGCGCAGCGCTCGAGGCCGAACGCGCCGCTGGTGTAGCCATGAAGCAAGTTGGCTTGGTGCTTGAAGGCCGTGGCGTGTTGCGCGAAGGTCAGAAGGTCGTTGTTGAAGATATCGGCGAAGGCATCATCACCAGCGGTACTTTCTCGCCGACACTCAAGCATTCGGTGGCGATCGCGCGCGTTCCGGCAGGGACTGGTGCGACAGCGCAAGTTGATCTTCGCGGCACTTTGACCGATGTGCGCGTGGTGAAAATGCCTTTTGTGCGCAACGGCAAAAAAGTATTTGAATAAAACCGTAGGGTGCAATAAGGAAACGCCGCATTGCTCCTTGTCGTAAATCGGTGCAAAGCGCTTCGCTGATTGCACCCTATAATAGTTTAGTTGTCGTAGGGGTATATCCCTGTACACCTTTTAAATAAAGATTTCCAATTAAATACCCTAAAAAGGATAGAGTCATGAGCAATGTTCCAGCAGAATTAAAATACGTAAACAGCCATGAATGGTTGCGTCTGGAAGAAGACGGTACCGTAACGATTGGTATTACCGATCACGCGCAAGAATTACTCGGCGATGTGGTTTTTGTTGAATTGCCAAGCGTGGGTGATGTGCTGGACGCAGACGCAACTGCCGGTGTGGTTGAGTCGGTGAAAGCCGCTTCAGACGTGTACGCGCCGATTGCTGGTGAAGTGGTGGAAGTGAACGTTGAGCTCGAAGCATCACCTGAATTGGCCAATAGCGACCCATACGGTGCGGCTTGGTTCTTCCGTGTGAAGCCAGCGAATGTGGCGGATCTGGATGCATGTCTCACGGCAGCAGAATACACCAAAGAAATCGGCGCCTAATTCGCAGCGGCTGCAAAGCTCAATGACTGCGTTAAGTTCAGCCTCAAAATCCTCATTTACTTCAGTAAATTCCGGTTTTTCGGCCTCACTTGCCTTGTCCTTGAACTTTTCGCTCGCAGCTTGATTGGCTGCTTAGTGACTGAATATAAAAAATAAATCAGTTTGTAAAACGCAGCGCTTCGCTGCGTTTTGTACTGGTTCAAAGAATGACCCTGTAGGTACACCATGACGCTTTCTACTTTGTTTAATCGTGACGAGTTTGTGGCTCGCCACATCGGCCCAAATAGTGCCGACCAAGCTGCGATGCTGTCCGAAATCGGCGCAACGTCTTTGGATGATCTGGTTGGCCAAACCATCCCTGCTGATATCCGCTTTAACCAAGCGCTGGCACTGCCAGATGCTTTGCCAGAACACGAAGCGTTGGCGAAATTGAAATCGATCGCCAGCAAAAACATCATCAAAAAATCCTTCATCGGCTTGGGTTACTACCCCAATCTGACGCCGGGCGTGATTTTGCGCAATGTGCTGGAAAACCCGGGCTGGTACACCGCGTACACGCCATACCAAGCCGAAATCGCCCAAGGCCGCCTCGAAGCATTGCTGAATTACCAGCAAATGGTCATCGACTTTACTGGTCTGGAATTGGCCAATGCTTCCTTGCTCGACGAAGCCACCGCAGCTGCTGAAGCGATGGCCATGGCGCGCCGCGTTTCTAAAGTGAAAGCAGATGTATTCTTTGTTGATGCGCAGGTATTGCCTCAGACGCTAGATGTAGTAAGGACTCGCGCTAAATACTTCGGTTTTGAAGTTGTTGTGGGCGCAGCCGATCAGGCTGGCGCTGGCGATTATTTTGGCGCACTGTTCCAGTATCCGGGTGCCGATGGGGTCGTGGTTGATTTGTCAGGCCCGATTGCAGCGTTGAAAGCCAAGGGCGGCGTCGCGATTGTCGCGGCTGATTTGCTGTCGTTGGCGGTGCTCAAATCGCCTGCTGAATTGGGCGCGGACGTTGCCGTCGGTAACACGCAACGCTTCGGCGTGCCGATGGGCTTTGGTGGCCCACACGCTGCGTATTTTGCGTTTAAAGACGAGATGAAGCGCTCGGCTCCGGGCCGGATTATCGGCGTGTCGATCGATGCCAAAGGCAAAACTGCGCTACGTATGGCACTGCAAACGCGCGAGCAACATATTCGCCGCGAAAAAGCGAACTCGAATATTTGTACCTCGCAAGTGCTGCTGGCGAATATGGCCGGCATGTACGCCGTGTACCACGGCCCGTTGGGCGTAAAACGCATTGCGCAACGCGTGCACCGCTTGGCGGCACTGTTTGCTGCGGGTGTGATTCAGAATGGCGGCAAGGTCGTTCACAACGCGTTCTTCGATACTGTGCAAGTTGAATTGAGCAACGCAGCAGCCGTGTACCAAGCAGCGCAAGAAGCGGGTTACAACCTAAGACTAGTCAGCGATAGCGTATTGGGCGTGGCTTTTCACGAAGCGGCTTCGGCTGAAGATCTAGCCACCTTGCTCAAACTGTTTGCGGGTAAAGACGTTGATCTGGGTGCGCTCGATGCGGCAACTGGCGATGCGATTCCGGCTGAATTGGTGCGTACTTCAGCTTACCTGACGCACCCCGTGTTCAATAGCTACCACACCGAACACGAAATGCTGCGTTACCTGAAACGCTTGGAAAACCGTGATCTGGCGCTGAACCACTCAATGATTTCATTGGGCAGCTGCACTATGAAGCTCAACGCCACCAGCGAAATGATTCCGGTGACTTGGCCCGAATTTGGCAATATCCACCCATTCGCACCTGCCGAGCAAACGCAAGGCTACCAAATCTTGGTCGACACTTTGGCTGACCAATTGAAAGCCATCACTGGTTTTGCCGCGATTTGTATGCAGCCTAACTCGGGCGCGCAGGGCGAATACGCTGGTTTGCTGGCGATTAGCCGCTACCACGAAAGCCGTGGCGATGCGCACCGCAATATCTGCCTGATTCCAAAATCCGCGCACGGTACTAATCCGGCTACCGCGCAGATGATGAATATGAAAGTTGTCGTCGTTGATTGCGACGAGAGCGGTAACGTCGATGTGGCCGATCTGAAGGCTAAAGCTGAATTGCACAAAGACAACCTCGCGGCGCTGATGCTGACATATCCATCGACGCACGGTGTATTTGAAGCTGCGGTGAAGGAAATCTGCGCAACGATTCACCAGTTTGGCGGTCAGGTGTATATGGACGGCGCGAACTTGAACGCGCAGGTGGGGCTGACTCGCCCTGCCGATATCGGTGCGGATGTGAGCCACATGAATCTGCACAAAACCTTCTGCATCCCACACGGCGGCGGCGGCCCAGGTATGGGCCCAATCGGCTTGGCGGCGCACTTGGCACCATTTATGAGCAATCACGCCGTGGCACCGATTACGGTCGGTGATGCGAGCGTAGCGCAAGGCCAAGGCGCAGTCTCTGCTGCGCAATTTGGCTCGGCGTCGATTTTGCCAATTTCGTGGATGTATATCACGATGATGGGTGCGGCGGGCATGAAAAATGCGACCGAAATTGCTTTGCTGAACGCGAACTACGTCGCCAAAAAACTCGGCGCGCATTATCCAGTGCTGTATAGCGGTGCCAATGGTCGCGTGGCGCACGAATGCATTATCGACATTCGCCCATTGAAAGCTGCGAGCGGCATCACTGAAGTGGATATCGCCAAGCGCCTGATGGACTACGGTTTCCATGCACCGACGATGAGCTTCCCAGTGGCGGGCACGCTGATGATCGAGCCGACTGAATCAGAAGCCAAGCCAGAGCTAGATCGCTTTATTGCGGCGATGATTTCAATTCGCGGCGAGATTGCGAAGGTCGAAGCGGCGGAGTGGACCTTGGAAGATAATCCGCTGAAAAATGCGCCGCACAGTAAAGGCGACATCAGCGGCGAGTGGAACCGCGCTTATAGCCGCGACACGGCGTTCTTCCCATTGCCGTACGTGCTGGATAATAAATTCTGGCCATCGGTGAACCGGATTGACGATGTATATGGCGACCGTAATCTGATTTGTTCATGCCCAAGTATGGATAACTATAGTTAGTCATCCCCTATGCCCCTCTCTGAAAGGGGGGTAGGTACAAGGGCTGCAAGCACTACATTGCGTGTGTAGTCTTGTTTGCTGCAAAGGAGCCTTCGGGCTCCTTTTTTATACCGCCCAGAATATTTTTTAATAAAACAGTATAAAGGGATTGAAATTCTGACAAATCAGGCCGATATTCAAGTTGTAAGGAAAAAATTGTAAGGGTCTCCGTCGCGAATCGCGGACTTTGAATGACTTGGGAGGGCCACATCATGCTGCACATCTTTGATATGTCACTGGGCGAAGTTGAAAACGACGCTATTACTGCAACAGCAAAATCAGCTGCACCACAAATCCCAGCAGAGCTTCATGCCCAATGCCAGTTGCGCTTGCTGACAGTGGCTGAGGCGGAGGAGCAGAGACCTGTTCCACGTCCACGGCCTTGGGCTTTTTAATTTTTCTATATAGCAGCTTTATCGCTTGAATAAATAAACGGGGCCGATTGCCCCGTTTTGCTTTTGTGGCTTTTTTATTGCCGTTCAAACGGGGTCATGGCAAACGGCTTCGATATTGTGGCCGTCAGGATCGAGCACAAAAGCGCCGTAATAATTCGGGTGATAGTGTAGCCGCAAGCCTGGAGCCCCATTGTCGCGACCACCTGCAGCGAGGGCTGCAGCATAAAAAGCATCGACTAAGGCACGGTTATTGACGCGAAATGCGACATGGACGACAGGCTGATTGGGCTGACCAGCGCTGATCCAGAAATCAGGTTTGGGTGGCTCGCCAAAACCTGCCACATCCGTACTGCCCGTAATGGCTTTGGAAAATTCCATCAATTTTTCATAGCCAATTGCACCGAGAGTGGCTTCGTAAAAAGTGCGGCTTTTGGCAAAGTCGCTAACAACGACGCCGGTGTGATCAATCATCGTCTTTTCCTCTGCATTGCCTTGGTGCAGGCAAGTGTTTGATTTATTTGAACGTCATTTATTGATGAAAATGATTGTGATGTCAAATTATGAAAGCATCGTGTCGATTTGGTGAATGATTGTGCGAGGCTTCAGCCTTGCCCAATATCAAATTTCGCCCGATAAAACTGGCTTCTGCGCACTTTCCGCAATGGTGAATTTGGTACTTCTGTCTACAATTGGCTCAAGTTCAACATTTTGCGGAAAATTATCCCATGCAAATTACCGTCGTTAACCACCCTCTGGTTCAGCATAAATTGGCTTTATTGCGCGAGGCCGATGTCTCGACTAATAAATTTCGCCTCCTTACCGAAGAATTGGCTCGCTTGCTGGCGTATGAGGCGACACGCGATCTGCCTCTGGAAGATGTCTGCATTGATGGCTGGTGCGGCGAAGTGCAAGTTAAAAAAATCAAAGGTAAAAAGTTGACCGTAGTGCCCATTTTGCGGGCTGGCTTGGGCATGCTCAATGGCGTACTCGATTTAGTGCCTTCGGCCAAAATCAGCGTGGTGGGTTTGGCGCGTGATGAAGAAACACTGCAGCCTGTGCCGTATTTTGAAAAATTCGTCGGTGATTTGGGTGATCGTCTGGCTTTGATTATTGACCCGATGTTGGCGACCGGTGGCTCGCTGGTGGCGACGGTGGATATGCTCAAACGCAATGGTTGCAAGGAAATCATTGCGATCGTGATGGTGGCTGCACCTGAAGGTGTGAAGCTAATGAATGAAAAACATCCTGACGTGCAAATCGTATCGGCTTCGCTTGATTCGCATCTGAATGAGCAGGGCTACATCATTCCGGGTCTTGGCGATGCTGGCGATAAAATTTTCGGCACGATTAATAAATAAAGCGCTCTGCTAGAGGTCATGATGTTTCACGAAATTAAACAATTCATATCGGGCGCGCAGATTTTATTTGTCGCCTTTGGCGCGCTGGTGCTGGTGCCGCTGCTGACGGGCTTAAACCCTGCGATGGCGCTGCTGGGTGCTGGCGTTGGTACATTGATGTTTCAGGTGATCACCAAACGCCAAGTGCCAATTTTCCTGGGCTCATCGTTTGCCTTTATCGGCCCGATTATTTTCTCCATGCACACTTGGGGCCAAGCTGCGACGCAATTTGGTCTGTTTTTTGCCGGTTTGATGTATTTCATCATCGCTGGCCTGATCAAATGGCGCGGCATGGGTTTTATCCATAAATTGCTGCCGCCAGTGGTAATCGGCCCGGTGATTATGGTAATTGGTTTGTCGGTGGCCGTGGCGGCATCGGGCATGGCGATGGGGCAGGGCGGCGGCAAGCAGTTGGTGCCGTATGGTGTTTCGCTATTGCTGGCAACGATTTCGCTGACGACGACGATTATCGTTTCGGTTTTTGCGGGCGGTATGTTGCGCTTAGTCCCGATTTTGTCAGGCGTCGTTGCCGGTTATATCGCGGCGGTATTTTTGGGCGTGGTTGATTTATCTGGCATTGCCAATGCGCCTTGGTTTGCGATGCCGCATTTTGTAACGCCTGAAATTAACTGGGCTGCTGCGCTGTTTATGTTGCCAGTGGCGATTGCGCCAACGATTGAGCATATCGGGGGTGTCATGGCTTTGGGTAAAGTGACAGGTAGCGATTACACCGTGAGCCCTGGCCTGCACCGCACCTTGGGCGGCGATGGCTTGGGCGTCTGCTTTGCGGGCCTGATCGGTGGTCCTCCAATCACAACCTACGCCGAAGTGACCGGCGCGCTGATGATTACACGCAATTTCAATCCCGTGATCATGACTTACGCGGCTGTGTTGGCGGTGATCTTGGCCTTCTTTGGCAAATTTAACGCCATTTTGGTATCGATCCCGATGCCGGTGATGGGCGGGATTATGGTCTTGCTGTTTGGTACGATTGCGTCAATTGGCCTGAAAACGCTGATCGATAGCAAAGTCGATCTGATGTTGCCGCGTAATCTGGTGATTGTATCGGTGGTGCTGACCTGCGGGATTGGCGGCCTGATGGTGCAAGTAGGTAATTTCAACTTGGTCGGTGTCGGCTTGGTGAGTATTTTGGCGATTGCACTCAATTTACTATTGCCCAATCCACCCGCAGATTCAGCTGCTGAAATTTGATAGATGGGTATTGAGCTGTAGACTAATTTCGATGAAGTCTATAGCTTAATACCCAGGCGTAGTATTCAATGGCGAGCGAGTCTCGCCATTTTTTATTGTTTACACATTTGAAACTGAGCCACAGTTTTGCCATTAGAGCGCGGAAAGCGCTCAGGTTTGGTAGAATTGGCGGCTAAATCACTTTTATTGCCAGACCGAGTGTTATGAGCCAAGAAAACGCAGCGCTACCTACCAGTAATTTTGTCCGTCAAATCATTGATGCCGATCTGGCAAGTGGTAAACATCAAGCAGTCCAGACGCGCTTTCCGCCCGAGCCCAATGGCTATTTGCATATTGGTCACGCTAAATCGATTTGCCTGAATTTCGGCCTTGCTGGCGATTACAATGGCCTGTGCAATTTGCGCATGGACGACACCAATCCTGAAAAAGAAGAAGACGAATACGCCGCCGCGATTGAAGCCGATGTGAGCTGGCTGGGTTTTCAGTGGAATGGCAAAGTGCGCCACACTTCGGATTATTTTGACCAACTGCATGGCTACGCAATCGAATTGATCAAGGCAGGCAAGGCCTTTGTCTGCGACCTGAACGCTGAAGAAATGCGTGAGCACCGTGGCGACTTCCAAAAGCCCGGCCGCAATAGCCCGTTCCGCGATCGCTCGGTGGAAGAAAACCTCGATTTATTCGAGCGGATGAAAAACGGTGAATTTGCCGATGGCAGCAAAACGCTGCGCCTGAAAATTGATATGGGCTCGCCCAATCTGAATTTGCGCGACCCAGTGTTCTACCGCATCAAGCGCGCAACGCACATCAAGACCGGCGATAAATGGTGCATCTACCCGATGTATGACTATTCGCACTGTATTTCCGACGCTTTGGAAGGCATCACGCATAGCTTGTGTACGTTGGAGTTTGAAGACCATCGCCCGCTATACGACTGGGTACTCGACAACATTACGATTGCGGCTCACCCGCAACAGATCGAGTTTTCACGCCTCGAATTGCTGTATTCGATCACGTCGAAACGCAAATTAAACCAACTGGTGACGGAAAATCTGGTCAGCGGTTGGGATGATCCTCGGTTAACGACGATTAGCGGTATGCGTCGCCGTGGCTATAGTCCAGCGGGGATTCGCTTGTTTGCGCAGCGCATTGGCGTGAGCAAGGGCGAAAACATCATCGACTTTTCAATTCTGGAAGGTGCGGTACGGGAAACGCTGGAAACCGAAAGCCCACGTGTGATTGCGGTGCTCAACCCAATTAAAGTCACTCTGACCAATTTTGAAGCCGGCGTTACTGGCAGCCGCAGCGCGCCTTTCCATCCGCATCACGAAGAAATGGGCGAGCGTGATATTCCTATTTCACCAACCTTGTGGATCGAGCGTGATGACTTTGCCGAAGAACCGCCAAAGGGCTGGCAACGTCTGACCTTGGGCGGTGAAGTGCGTCTGCGCTACTCGTATGTGATTAAGTGCGATGAAGTGATCAAAGATGCCAACGGTGAAATCGTCGAGCTCAAATGCTCGATTGATCCGAAAACACTGGGTCAAAATCCAGAAGGTCGCAAAGTCAAAGGCGTGATCCACTGGATTTCTGCCGAGCATGCGATCGAAGCTGAAGTGCGCCTGTATGAGCGTCTGTTTACCGAGCCGCGCCCAGATGCGATTCGTGGCGACGATGGTCAGTATCTCGACTTTAAGCAATTCATTAATACTGAATCGCTCAAAACCATCACCGCCTACGTGGAAGCCTGCGTAAAAGACGCCGCGCCTGAAACGCGCTATCAGTTTGAGCGTCTGGGCTATTTCGTGACCGACCGTCATGATCACCAAGCGGGTGGCAAACCGGTATTTAATCGTACGGTGACTTTGAAAGATAGTTGGGCTAAGTAAATCGCCAGGCTTGGTGAGGCCAAGCCTGCGTTTTTCATCTCATAGCGTGTAATTGGGGCAAATTGAATGAAGCAGTTGTTGAAATTAGCGGTATTGAGCGCCAGTGTTCTGATGGCTGGCTCCGCGATGGCAGAAGAGACTGCCAGTGCGGCGGCGAAAGCGGATGTGACGATTGCCAAAGGCACAGATATTACGATTGCCAAAGGCAAAGTCGGCCAAGCGCCAGTGCAGGTTGTATATGACTATTTAGTTGACCGCATTAGCGATGAGAACGGTCTGGCTGATTATCAAACACTGCAAATCAACCAAAAATCCCCCAAAGCCGAAGACTACCAAAATGTCACGCTTGAAGTGATTAAGTCTGGTCTGGCTGATGATTCAGTTGCTACGCAGCGCTATCGTTTTGTAATGAACTTTACCGACGATACCCACGTTTGGCAGATCAAAAGTGTGAAACAGGAATGGCAATGCCGTCGCGGCAATAGCAAGGCGTGGACGCAAAAGCCTTGTAAATAATGCGTGATGCGAAAGCCAACGAGCGCAGCGCGCTCGTTTTTCTTTTTCAGCCATTTTTCGTCTATTTCCACCCTGACCCGATGGATTAACCTGCATGTCGAACAGCTCTGAAAAAGCGCCCACGGTGCGCCATTTATTTCACAATTTCTGGCAGTTGGCCAAGCCCTATTGGGTGTCCGAAGATAAATACCGCGCCTGGGGTTTATTGGCGCTGGTGATTAGTTTATCGCTGGGCTTGGTGTATATGAATGTCCAGTTCAATAGCTGGTACAACGAGTTTTACAATACGCTGCAAAATCTGGATGCCAAGGGCTTTAAATCCGCGCTGTATAAATTTGGCTACCTGGCTTTTGCCTATATCGTGATTGCGGTTTACGCGATCTGGTTTCAGCAAATGCTGGAGATCCGCTGGCGTCGTTGGGCTACCCTACATTTCACCCAGCGGTGGCTATCAGAAAATACCTTTTACCGTTTGCAACTGACCGATAAGGCTACCGATAACCCAGATCAGCGTATCGCTGAAGATGTTGGGCAATTTGTCTCGATCTCTTTGTCTCTCTCTTTAGGCTTATTGCGCTCGGTGGTGACACTGGTCTCGTTCATCGGTATTTTGTGGTCGCTTTCTGGTCCGTTCAAATTGATGCTGGGTAGCACGGCAGTGTCAATTCCTGGCTATATGGTTTGGGTGGCGATTATTTATGCGCTGATTGGTACGGGTATTACGATTTTGCTGGGGCGTCCACTGGTTGGACTGAACTTTATGCAACAGCGCTATGAAGCTGATTTCCGTTTTGGCTTGGTGCGCGTACGGGAAAATGCCGAATCGATTGCGCTTTACAATGGCGCTAAAGATGAGCAAGAGCGTTTGGGTTATCGCTTTGTTAATGTTGTGACAAATTTCTGGTCGGTGATGCGGATGAACAAACGTCTGACTTGGTTTACCTCATTTTGGGGGCAGTTAGCGATTATTTTTCCGCTGATCGTTGCCGCACCGCGTTTTTTTGCCAAAGAGATCCCACTCGGTGGCCTGATGCAAATTAATTCGGCTTTTGGACAAGTCTATGGCGCGCTCGATTTTATTATTGGCAGCTTTAGCACCTTAGCCAATTGGAAAGCGGTCATCGATCGTTTAACCACCTTCGAAGCGAGCATAGTCAACGCACAAGATTTGCCACGCATTGAGCCACAGCCGATTGCGCAGGGTTTGCAGCTAACTGCGCTGTCGGTCAGCAAGCCTAATGGTGAAGTACTGCTGAGCGATGTGAATTTGACGCTGAAGGCGGGTGATGCGCTGCTGATTCGTGGTAAATCGGGCGCGGGGAAATCGACACTATTGCGTGCAATGGCGGGTATATGGCCCTATGCCCAAGGTCAGTATGGTGTACAGAGCAATACCCGAACTCTATTTCTGTCGCAAAAGCCGTATATGCCACTGGGCAGCTTGCGAGCTGCTTTGTATTACCCACATGAAGCGGAACAAGATGACAGTCAAATTAGTGGTCTACTGACTTTGGCGGGTTTAAGTCATTTAATGCCGCGTCTGGATGAGGTCGATGCGTGGTCGCATGTACTGAGCTTGGGCGAGCAACAACGCATCGCCTTGCTGCGCGCGATGTTGGTTAAGCCCGACTTCCTATTTATGGATGAGTCGACGTCGGCGCTCGATGCCGAGGGAGAAGATCGGCTTTACCGAGCGGTTGCCGAATGTATGAAAGAGGGCGTGATGGTCAGCGTTGGGCATCGTGCCGGCCTCGTTGAATATCACGAGCAAGTATTGGAATGCCAAGGGCAGGGCGCTTGGGCGCTTTCCCCGCTTTAAAATATGGATAAAACCCCATTGTCGGGGCTGATTGGATTTGAAAATGTTAAAAAATGATACTTTCCTGCGCGCCTTATTGCGTGAGCCTGTTGAATACACGCCTGTGTGGATGATGCGCCAGGCTGGCCGCTATTTGCCTGAGTACTGCGCGACGCGCAAAAATGCGGGCTCGTTTTTGCAATTGTGCAAAAACACCGAGTTGGCGACTGAGGTGACGCTCCAGCCGCTGGATCGTTTCCCGCTCGATGCGGCGATTTTGTTCTCTGATATTTTGACCGTGCCCGATGCGATGGGCTTAGGGCTGTATTTTGCCGAGGGCGAAGGCCCGAAGTTTGAACGTACCGTTCGTACTGAAGAGGACGTGGCAAAGCTTTACGTGCCCGATGTTGGCACCGAGCTGAAATACGTCACCGATGCGGTGAGCTCGATTCGCAAGGCGCTGGATAATCGTGTGCCACTGATTGGTTTTTCGGGCAGCCCCTACACGCTGGCTTGCTACATGATTGAAGGCGGCAGCTCGAGCGATTACCGCAATATCAAAACCATGATGTATGCGCGTCCAGACCTGTTGCACCGTATCTTGGAAGTCAATACCCTCACAGTGATCGATTATCTGAATGCGCAGATCGAAGCGGGTGCGCAAGCGGTGCAGATTTTTGATAGTTGGGGTGGCTCATTGCCATTTGGTAAATATCAGGAATTCTCGCTGCAATATATGGCGCGCATTGTCGCAGGCTTGAAGCGTGAAAATGATGGCCGCAAAGTGCCCGTGATTGTGTTCACCAAAGGTGGTGGGCAATGGCTGGAGGATATCGCGGCGACAGGTTGTGATGCGATTGGCTTAGATTGGACGACAGATATTGGCGAGGCGCGTCGTCGTGTTGGCGATAAAGTGGCGCTGCAGGGCAATTTTGATCCAGTGGCGCTATTTGCACCACCAGCTGCGATCGAGGCTGAGGTAGAGCGCATCCTGAACAGTTATGGTGGTGGCACGGGTCATGTGTTTAATTTGGGGCATGGCATTTCGCAGTACACCAACCCAGACCATGCGGGGGCTTTGGTGGCGGCAGTGCATCGTTTTTCTGGCAAGAAATAACAAACCTTACAAGGTGTCTTTATTTTGTAATGTGATTATAAATCATAGACTTGGCGCATTGTGTTGAAGTGTTTGTCCGCAAACTTGCGCCAAGTTATGCACACAAAAAATCCCCTTGTTTTTTGCTTGTCAATAGGGGATCAAAAGAAAGTTGCAAATCCGTGTCAAAAAATAAGTCTTTGAATATATTGGTAATTTTTCTTTCGCTTAATTTTTGTGCAATCTAAACATCATCAAGTCTCCATTGGGTTTTTTCTGGTTTTAAGCACTTAGTCCACAAAATTATCCACAGAAACTGTGCATAACCGATTTGGAATATTTTTCTACATTGATTGAGCTGTTTTTACCGGCAGAACTTTGAGTTTATTTTGAGTTTGAGTGTTTTCCCGAGGATGACGTGAGCGGTAACTTTGTGATGGTGGCGCTCGATGTGCCGCTGAATCGTTTGTTCGGCTATGCCATTGGCAATCTTGATCCGCATGTCGGGCAGCGGGTTATCGTGCCATTTGGCCCGCGGCAACTGTCGGGCATCGTGATTGAGCGCCGGAGTGATGCGGGCGAATTTGTGGGTAAGACCCGCAATATTTTGGCCATACGTGATGATCTGCCAGCATTACCGCCTGAAACCCTCGCCTTGTGCCAGTTTGTGGCGGACTATTATCACCATCCTTTGGGGGCGGTACTTAGCAGTGCCTTACCTACCGTTTTTCGTAATGTTCCTGCATTTAAGTCGCCCGCGCCCGCTTGTGTGTATTACGCACCTGATGTTGCCATTTTGTTGGCGCAGATTAGCGCGCGCGCACATGCACAACGGCGCGTTGCGCAAGCATTAGAGCAGCCCTATACCCCCGCCGCATTGCGTCGACTGCATGATAGTGGTTTGAAATGGGCCAAACTGTGGGCGGAAAAAGGCTGGGTGCAAACGGCCGCCGAATCGACGGTCTTGGCTGAGCCAACCCCCAATTTACCGCTCAATGCTGAACAGGCAACGGCGGTCGCCGCCTTGAGTGCTGCGCATGGCTTTGCGCCATTTTTACTTTATGGCATTACAGGCAGTGGCAAGACCGAGGTGTACTTGCAAACCATCGCGGCCGTCTTGGGGCGTGGTGAACAAGTCTTGGTATTGATCCCCGAAATCAATTTAACGCCACAATTGGAAGGCCGTTTTCGCGCCCGTTTTCCGGGCGTGCAAATGTCGTGCCTGCATAGTGGATTGAATGACACCGAACGCGCAGTTAATTGGCTTGCGGCCTTGTCGGGCGAGGCGAAAATTGTGCTGGGCACACGCCTAGCAATTTTTACGCCGCTTCCGCATTTGGGCATGATTGTAGTTGATGAAGAACACGATCCTTCGTTTAAGCAGCAAGAAGGCCTGCGCTACTCAGCGCGGGATGTGGCGGTGTATCGCGCGCGGTCGGCCCAAGTGCCGATTGTGCTCGGGTCTGCGACGCCTAGCATCGAAAGTTGGGCCAATGCTAAAGCTGGCCGCTATCAGATGCTCACTTTGGCTGAGCGTGCCGTCCCCGGGGCGGTATTACCCAAAATCACGCTCTTGCCAGTTAAAAAAGCTGGCTTAATTGATGGCTTTAACCGCATGGCTTTTGCCGCAATGCATGAGGCGCTAGCGCGCGGTGAACAGGTTTTAGTATTTATCAATCGCCGTGGTTATTCACCGGTGCTGCAATGTGGTGAATGCGGTTGGATGGCTTCGTGCAAGCACTGTTCGGCACGTTTGGTGCTGCATTTGCGCGATCGCAGTCTGCGTTGCCATCATTGTGGCTTCGAAGAGCCCATCACTCACGCCTGCCCCGATTGCGGTAATCAAGATTTAAAACCTGTTGGGCAAGGTACCCAGCGCCTTGAGGAGTCGCTGGCGACCCATTTTCCGGGCAAAACAATCTTACGGATTGATCGTGATAGCACACGGCGTAAAGGCGAAATGGATGCCGCCTTGGCGCAGGTGCATTCGGGGGAGGCTGATATTCTCATTGGCACGCAAATGCTGGCAAAAGGGCATGATTTTGATCGGCTCAATCTAGTGATTGCCCTGAATGCCGATACTGGCTTATTTAGCGTTGATTTTCGCGCTGAAGAGCGTTTGTTTGCCTTGCTGACTCAAGTCGCCGGCCGCGCAGGGCGACGCGAGACACCGGGCGAGGTCATGATACAAACTGCGTTTGCCGACCATCCTTTTTATCATCAATTACTGGGCCGGGATTATGCTCCCTTTGCCAACCGGACGTTAATTGAGCGCACAGAAATGTTGTTGCCGCCAGCTGCAGCGTGGGTGCTATTTCGCGCCGAGGCGCCAGATATCGAGCATGCGCTGCAGATTTTGCAATTAATCCGAGCTTGTTTTGAGCGTTTAGCGCCGGAGTTCTTGCTGCCGCTCACTTTGAATCATCCTGTTGCCGCTACGATGGTTAAAAAAGCGGGGGTGGAGCGCGCCCAATTATTAATTGCGGCGGAGCAGCGTGCTCAATTGCAACGAGCGCTGCATCAAGCCATGCCTCATATCGAGGTAATCAAATGTGGCAAGGGTCGTTGGACTTTGGATGTGGATCCGATAGAGGTATAGGCTTGTACGTCTTGATTTGCATAGATTTGATGGTTATACCCATTAAGCAAAATCAATTTGACCATATCGTTGCACGATAATTCCTAGCCTAAGCCTAATTTAGCCGTCATTTTGTTTAGCCTTAGAGCGCTATACAGTGAATCACCACTCCCACAGCCCATTCTTTTGCGGTACTAATGAATTTAGCGCAATGAATTTTTACCGATTTTGTGCCAAGCTGACTATGCTGAAGTAAGGTCTTCAGTCTTGTTAGTATTGCTGCTGATTTGCTCATCCCATCTAGCCGGAGGCGAAAATGCCTTTTCAAACGCGAATGATCCTGTCTTCTTTGCTCAGTACCTTGCTGGGTCTGTTATTGGCCGCTGGACTGAATCTAGGCTTAGGATGGCATGTGAGCATTGCCATGGTGTTGGGGTTGGGCTTAGCCGCGGTCGTGCAGTGGGCCATGTTGCAGTGGCTCTGTAAACCCATGCTGCGATTTTTTGCCGCGATGAAACAATTACAACACGATGGCGGCAATTTAAACGTCCGGATCGCCACTACAGGTAATGATGAAATTGGGCAAGCGGCCGATGGCTTTAATCATTTTGCCGCCGATCTGCAAAGTACATTTCGTGAAGTGCAGCGCGATATGGAAGGCCTGTCTTTGGGTTTAAAGGAAATCACCGTCGTCACTGGCCAGCTTGTCAAAGATAGCCACACTCAAGCGGATTTCGTCGCTGTTTCAGCCGCAGCGGTGGAAGAAATCTCTGTGAGTATTACGCATATTGCGGACAGCGCGTTTGAAGTTGACCAAGCTGTCGGTGATACACAGCAGCTCTCAATCGATGGTGCACACACCGTTCATAGCGTTTCCGAAGAAGTCGGGAAAATGCAGGAATCTATCTCATCGTTGAGTGTTGCTATGGCCGATTTGGGGCATCGTTCCCAAGAAATTGGCAGCATCGTGAGTGTCATCAAAGATATTGCTGAGCAAACTAATTTGTTGGCACTTAATGCCGCGATTGAAGCTGCGCGAGCTGGCGAACAAGGGCGCGGTTTTGCCGTAGTGGCTGATGAAGTACGTAAATTGGCCGAACGCAGCGCAAAAGCCACGGTGGAAATTACCGAGCGGATTAATTCGGTCGGCAAAGATACGCAAATTGCTTTAAAGAATATGGATAAAGCCTCGAGCGGGGTGAGTGCAAGTGTTCAGCGCGCCAATGAAGCCAGTGCGCTGATGAATACCATCGGCCAGCGGATGGAAAACGCGGTGGAAGTGGTGCGGGGAATCGCTTATGCCACTCGAGAACAAACCGCCGCGAGTCACACCATGGCTCAATCATCTGAGCAAATTAACGCCATGACGCAATCGAGCGATTCGGCGTTGCAACAAACCAAGAAAGCACTGGAAACGCTGGATAATCGCGCGCGTGAATTGATGAGCGCAGTAGGGCGATTCAGACTGGAAGACATTAGTGTTTTGCATGGCTGGTTTGCTGCCAGTGGTTTTCGTGCCGTCGCTGATGTGAAAGCGCGACTAAATAAAATAGGCCATCACTGGTCAGATAATCACAGTGGTAAAGACGTACCCGGTATGCTGAAAAAAGCAGTTGAAGACGGTGATTTACCCACTGCAGCCGCTATTGGTGGGGTCAAAATTCAGGCATGGGCAGGGAAAAACGTACTCGCCAATCTTGATGGGATTGCCAGTAAACAGGGTTGGGCGCAGATATTACCTAAGGTGATTGATGACCAAATGCATGCTGATGGCCATTATGTTGCGGTGCCTCTAGGCGTTGCGCGTGTGAATGTCATCTGGGCCAATGTGGCGCTATTGCGTCGCGTGAACGTGAGCCAAGCTCCGCGCAGCTGGGATGAGTTCATCAGCTTGTGTGAAAAATTGAAAGCGGCCGGCATTACTCCAATCGCACACAGTGAAGTGAAATGGCAGGTTGCTACGCTGTTTGAGGCGGTATCTTTAGGTCTTTGTGGCGCGAGATATTATGTTGATGCTTTTAGTAAACTGGATCAAGCCACATTGTCTGGACCGCAGACTATTCGAGCGTTGGAAATGTTCCGCCGAATTAAACCGTTTTGCAGCGAAGATCCCGTTGGGCGCGATTGGAACTTGGTTGCCGCCGACATTATTAATGGGCGGGCAGCCATGCAGTTAATGGGGGATTGGGTGAAAGGTGAATTTGATACTGCGGGTAAAAAACCAGATATCGATTATGTATTCTGGGCCGCGCCTAATCTTGATGGTGAATATAGCTTTGCCGCCGATACGCTCACAATGTTCCGTCAAGAAGATCCAGTACGAGCTCAAGCACAAACGGATTTTGCTGAGTTGCTAATGACAAGCGAATGCCAAGTTGCCTATAACCATCATAAAGGCTCCATCCCGGCGCGAACTGATATTGACCGGAATTTACTCGATGCATATGGCAAAGCTTCCGCCGCTGACTTTGCCCAGTCTGCACAAAAAAACACCTTGGTGCCATCATGGGCGCACAATATGGCAGTGCAAGACAGCTTGAAAAAAGCATTGATCGAGGTGGTGTACGAATTTTGGCATAACGACCACATCACCGCGACGGCTGCTGCGCAAAAACTAGCGTCAACAGCCAGAAGTGCATAGCTGCCGCTCAATCGGCACATGCTTGGTGATGTTTATTTGATTCGAAGCTAAGATTTACTTGGGAAATATCACGAAAAAATAATACTTCTCTGCTTTAATAGTCAGGCTTGCTAAAACCCGAGCAATTTGCTGCTGGTTTTGGCTTTCAAATTGATTGCGTGATCAAAATTCGCGCCATTTAGCGCCTGCCGAGTAAAGCCCGAATGTCATTGAAAGAACAAGTAAAAACTACCCATTGGTTGTTTCAGCCAATCACCATCTTCTGGTTTCTCCTCACTATTTTCTGGTTTATATCCCTTTCTTTTCGAGACCTGATTCATCCAGATGAAGGTCGTTATGCGTCGATTGCAATGGGGATGTTGCAAACCGGAGATTGGTTAACTCCCCGACTAAATGGCATCCTATATTTTGAAAAACCGATTTTGCAATATTGGATTAGCAGCTTCAGTTTCTATATTTTTGGGTTTACTGATTTTGCCGCCCGGTTCTGGCCAGGCCTGTCGGGTATATTGTCGGTGCTGGCCGTTGGTTTTACTGCTCGAAAATTATGGGGCACGCAAGTCGGTCACCTTGCCGCTTTGGTTTGTGCGGGTACGACTTGGATCTTTGGCAATAGCCATTTCTTAACCTTGGATATGGGCGTTACTTTCTTTCTGACGGTGACGCTGTGCAGCTTTGTGTTGGCGCAACGTGATGAGGCAAACAGCTCGGAGCAGCGCAATTGGATGTGGCTCGCGTGGGCTGGGATGGCTGGTGCAACCTTATCGAAGGGGCTGATCGGTATTCTCATTCCAGGTATGACCTTGTTTTTATACAGCCTGATCAATTGGCAGTGGTCTTGCTGGCGAAAAATGCACTGGGTTACTGGCTTGTCGATTTTTCTCTTGCTAACTGCACCATGGTTTTATCTGGTTTCGGCCAAAAATCCAGGCTTTGCGCATTTCTTCTTTATCCGTGAGCATTTTGAACGTTTTCTGACGACCGAACATCGTCGTGAAGGCCCTATTTATTATTTTATTCCGATTTTATTTGCCGGCTTTTTACCGTGGACGGCTTGGATTCCAGCCTTAACGCGGGATGCGTGGAAAAAACGCGGTAGTCGCTTCCAGCTAGAGCGCTTCGTGCTGATTTGGTGTGTGTTTATCTTTGCTTTTTTTAGCAAGTCAGGCTCGAAATTACCCTCGTATATTTTGCCGATGTTCCCCGCTATGGCCTTGCTATTAGCGCCATATTTGGCTCGATCTTCGACAAATAGCATCAAAAAACATTTGTATTTACCGATTGCGATCTGGGCTTTGATATTGGTAGCGAGCCCTTTTGTTCATCATTGGTCATCCGAGAACTCACCGCGTGAAGTTTTAATTCACTTTGCTTGGTATTTAGCAGGCGCTGCAACCCTCTTTTTGATGGGGGCGGCGATCGCTTGGCGGATGTTGAGTCAAGGAAAAAATGAATTTGCGGTCATGGCGATTGCAATGGCAACGGTACTAGGGATCGGCATTGCCAGTGCGGGTCACAATTCATACGGTCAGCTTAAAAGCAGTAGCGGTGTTGTCGAGCAAGTGAAGAAATATATCACCCCTGATATGCAGATATATTCGGTCGCTACTTACGAGCAAACCTTTCCCTATTACTTGCAGCGACCAGTGACTTTGGTGCAATACGTCGATGAATTTGAATATGGCGAAACGACTGAGCCGAAAGTCTGGATTCCTACGATTGCAGAGTTTATTCCACAATGGCAGGCCGCGCCGCGTGCGATGGCCATGCTCAATAAGCAAACCTATGCACAATTGCAGCAGCAAGGCTTGCCGATGCAAGTGGTTTACCAAGATGTACGCCGTATGGTTGTGATCAAGCCGTCAACACATTCAAATTGAAACTTATGACTGATTTTTTACCATTTACTCGTCCAGACATCGATGAAGCCACTATTGCCAGTGTTGCGGATGTGTTGCGTTCCGGTTGGCTAACGACAGGGCCAAAATGTCGCGAGCTTGAAGCTGCACTGTCAGTTCGCGCTGGCGGGCGTCCTGTGCGGCTGGTTAATTCGGCCACCGCGGCACTTGAATTTGCATTACGTATTGCGGGTGTCAGCGCGGGTGATGAGGTAATTACAACGTCGCTCTCTTGGGTGGCGACCGCCAATGTGATTTTGGCGGTGGGCGCAACGCCAGTGTTTGTAGATATTGACCCGTTGACGCGCTTGATCGATCTGAAGTTGGTCGAGCAGGCGATTAGCGCTAAAACAAAAGCAATAATTCCTGTTGATCTGGCTGGCTTTCCCGTAGATAGGGAGGGGGTGTATCGCCTTGCAAACCAATATGGCATTCGTGTTGTGGAAGATGCTGCCCAGTCGCAAGGTGCGAATTGGCAAGGCCGCGAGCTAGGTAGTTTTGGTGATTTAGTGGCGTTTAGTTTTCATCCCAATAAAAACATGACCACAGGTGAAGGTGGGTGTCTGGTGATGAATAACGAGGATGAAGCTCGACTTTTCGAGAAGTTGCGCCTGCAGGGTGTTACTAGAGCACCTGACGGCACTTATGATTGTGATGTGCTTGGCGGTAAAGCCAATTTGACCGACATTGCAGCCGCGATTGGTTTGGGGCAATTGGCTCGACTGGATGAGTTTAATGCTCGTCGCCGTGAATTGGCGAAGTTGTATTGCACTAGCCTTGATAAGCTGGGGCTAGGCTTGCCGCCTGCCGAGTTTGAACAAAGTAACTGGCATATGTTTCAGATTGTGTTGCCAGAGCGCCTTGCTGCGCAACGCCCCAAATTGATTGCCATGATGAAAGAGGCTGGCATTGCCGTCGGGGTTCATTACCCCGCAATCCATACAACCTCTCTCTATCGTCAATTGGGTTGGCATGAAGGGCAGCTGCCTCATACCGAAGCGATCGCAGCCAGGATTCTGACGCTACCTTTATTCCCCGCAATGCAAAAAAGTGATATCGAACGTGTTTGCAGCACATTAACTCACGTGATGAGCCAACTATGAGTCTCCCTGTTTTATCTGTCGTTATTCCGGTTTACAACGAAGAAGATAGCCTCGCCGCTTTGTTTGCAAGGCTTTATCCTGCATTGGATGCATTAGCTAAGCCCTATGAAGTGATTTTTATCAATGATGGTAGCCGTGATCGATCTGCAGGAATTTTGACTGAGCAGTTTCATTTACGCCCAGATGTCACTCGCGTCATTTTATTTAATGGCAATTTCGGTCAGCACCGCGCTATTTTGGCCGGGTTTGAGCATGTCCGTGGCCAACAAATTGTGACGTTGGACGCCGATTTACAAAATCCACCCGAAGACATTGCTACTTTGTTAGTTGAAATGGATAAAGGGCACGACTATGTCGGCTCCATCCGCCGTCAGCGCAATGATAGTTTATGGCGTCATTGGGCTAGTCGAGCAATGAATCGTTTACGAGAAAAAATCACCCGTATCAAGATGACCGACCAAGGCTGCATGATGCGAGCCTACAGTCGGCGCATCATCGACACGATCAACCAGTGCAATGAAATGCACACCTTTATTCCCGCTTTAGCCTATTCATTTTCCCAAAAACCCACTGAAGTCGTGATCGGGCATGAAGAGCGTCATGCTGGTGAATCTAAATATTCGCTGTACAGTCTGATTCGCCTCAATTTTGATTTGATGACGGGCTTTTCCTTGGTGCCGCTTCAGTTTTTCTCCATGCTAGGCATGTTGGTATCCATTGGTTCAGGACTATTGTTTGCTTATCTATTGGGTCGCCGGCTGATCGTTGGGCCTGAAGAGGGGGGTATTTTTACTTTATTTGCGCTGGTGTTTTTTCTGGTAGGGATTGCCCTGTTTGGGATTGGCCTCTTGGGTGAATATATTGGGCGTATTTATCAAGAAGTGAGAGAGCGCCCACGCTATCTAATCGCTGCAGTGTTGGAGAAAAAGGCAAGTATCGATACAGAACAGGCCGATCCAGTATGAAAAGCGCCGTAGTTTTTGCCTACCATAACGTCGGCGTCCGCAGCTTAAAGTCTCTGCTGGCCTTGGGGCTTGAGATCAAATTGGTGGTTACCCATCAAGACAACCCGAATGAAAATATCTGGTTTGAATCTGTACGTGATGTGTGTGCAGAATATCAGATCGAATGCATTACGCCTGACGATCCCAATACACCTGAAATTGAACAAAAAATCACAGTTTTAGCTCCTGATTTTTTGTTTAGCTTTTACTATCGCAATATGCTTCAAGCCCCGCTTTTGGCGGCGCCGCGTTCTGGTGCTTTCAATTTACATGGCTCATTACTGCCAAAATACCGTGGCCGAGTGCCGATTAACTGGGCCATTATTCATGGCGAGACTGAAACGGGCGTAACGCTGCATCAGATGAATTTAAAGCCGGATAATGGCGCCATTGTCGATCAGCAAGCGGTCCCCATTTTGCCCGATGACACTGCTGATGAGGTATTTGGCAAAGTCGTGGTCGCGGCAGAGATATGTCTAATGCGCGCTATTCCGCAGCTGGTAGCAGGTCTTGCAACATTGACCCCGCAGGATCTTAGCCAGGGCGCATATTTCGGTGGGCGCAAAGCCGAAGATGGTCGAATCGATTGGTCGCACAGTGTGCGTCAAATTCATAATCTGGTTCGTGCCGTTACTCGCCCCTATCCGGGGGCTTTTAGTGATACACCGCTTGGCCGCTTGATCTTATGGCGTACTCGCGTGCTGACCGAATCAGGGCTTGCGCCGCAGCCATGCTGTATGCAGCTCGATGAGCAACAGCGCTTGGTGATTTACACCGCCGATGGCGGTTTGTTGCAAGTCTTAGACGGCGAAATTGGCGGTATCAAATTGGATGTGGCAAATGTGGCCCGCTATCTGAATGGTCGAATTAAGTTGTAATTCTGAGTCAAAACACAATTGAACTAGGGCGGGTTAACATGAAAAAAGTACTTATTCTCGGTGTGAATGGTTTTATTGGTCATCATCTGACTAAGCGCATTTTGGAAACCACGGACTGGGAAGTCTTCGGCATGGATATGTATGCTGATAAGGTGAGTGAATTTAGCGCAAATCCACGCTTCCACTTCTTTGAGGGTGACATCACGATCAACCAAGAGTGGATTGAATATCATGTAAAAAAATGTGATGTCGTTCTCCCTTTGGTCGCAATTGCAACGCCAGCGACCTATGTGCAAGCGCCGCTGCGTGTATTTGAACTCGATTTTGAAGCTAACCTGCCCATTATTAAATGGTGCGTGAAATACAAAAAACGCGTGGTCTTCCCATCCACGTCCGAAGTCTATGGCATGTGTGCTGATGAAGAGTTTGATCCAGAAAACTCAAACCTCGTGTATGGCCCAATTAACAAGCCACGCTGGATTTACGCCTGCTCAAAACAATTGATGGATCGCGTCATTGCCGCGTATGGTCAGCAAGAAGGGCTTGATTACACGTTATTCCGTCCATTTAACTGGATCGGTGCGGGCCTCGATAGTATTCATACGCCCAAGGAAGGCTCTAGCCGCGTGATTACCCAGTTCCTTGGTCATATTGTTCGTGGCGAGACGATTAAACTGGTGGATGGCGGTAGCCAAAAACGTGCGTTTACCTATATCGATGATGGTATTGCTGCGCTGGTTAAAATTATTAAGAACAAAGACGGTAAAGCGACACGCCAGATCTACAATATTGGCAATCCAAAAAACAATTACTCAGTGCGCGAATTGTCCGAAATGATGTTGTCTCTGGCCAAGCAATACCCTGAATATGCAGAAGGCGTAGCTAAAGTTAATGTGGTAGAAACGACGTCAGGTGAATACTATGGCAAGGGCTATCAGGACGTACAAAATCGTGTACCAAAAATTGACAACACCATGACAGATTTGGATTGGGCGCCAAGCACGAGCATGGAAGATGCATTAAAAGGCATTTTTGAGTTTTACCGCGATCAAGCGGCGGCAGTCCGAGATTTGGCAGACGTATGAAACCGCTGTTAGCTTTGAAAATTGACGTTGATACTTGGCGTGGCACTCGTGAGGGGGTGCCACGGCTCATGGCTCTGCTCAAGAAATACAATGCAGGAGCGACGTTTTTATTCAGTTTGGGCCCCGATCATACGGGCCGCGCCATCAAACGGGTATTTCGCCCAGGTTTTTTGAATAAAGTGTCACGCACTTCTGTTGTTGAGCACTACGGAATACGAACTCTTTTATACGGTACATTACTGCCAGGCCCAGATATCGGTCGGCGCGAAGTAGCCTTGTTGCGCTCGGTGCGCGATGCGGGTTTTGAAGTCGGCATTCATTGCTGGGATCATATCCGCTGGCAAGATTATGTTGCTGATAAAGATGCTCAATGGACGCAAAATGAAATGCAGCTGGCTGCTGAGCGCTTTGTTGAGATTTTTGGCGAGCCTGCAAAAACGCACGGTGCTGCGGGCTGGCAAATGAATGAAGCGGCTTACGCATTTGAGGCGGAGTTAGGCTTAATTTATGCGTCAGATGGTCGAGGTACACATCCATTTCAACCCGTTTCTACTGAAGGTAAGTTAATCGGCGTCCCGCAATTACCTAGTACCTTGCCAACGCTGGATGAATTGATTGGCTTGGATGGATGGACTGAGGCTAATGTACACGAGCATTTGCTCATGCTGACCGAGTCTAAAATTAATACCCCTCATGTGTATACGCTGCATGCTGAATTAGAAGGACAGCGTCTGGCAGATACATTCGAGAAATTGTTGCTTGGGTGGCAAAATCAAGGCTATCAATTGGTCAGTTGTAAAGCAGCGTTTGAATCGCTGGATATGAAGCAATTGCCGCGCCATCAAGTTTTGATGGGGGAGATTGCGGGCCGAAGCGGGGTATTGGCTTTGCAAGGCGGCGCTGAAAAGTAAGCCATTTCTAGTTTTTTTTTAGATTAAATAAAAAAAGCCCATCAGATGATGGGCTTTTTCTTGGGAATGAGCAAATTAAGCGAGTAGGTGTTTTACCGCATCACGCTCTTCAGACAATTCTTTTGCCGTTGCATCCATACGAGCACGGCTAAATTCGCTGATTTCCAAACCTTGGATGATGGTGTATTTACCATCTTTACAAGTTACTGGGTAACCGTAGATCAGGTCTTCATAGCCATATTCGCCATTTGCTGGCACGCCCATGGTAACCCAATCGCCTTCCGGAGTGCCCAATACCCAGTTGCGGATATGGTCGAT
This sequence comes from Chitinibacter bivalviorum, assembly GCF_013403565.1. Taxonomy (NCBI): domain Bacteria; kingdom Pseudomonadati; phylum Pseudomonadota; class Betaproteobacteria; order Neisseriales; family Chitinibacteraceae; genus Chitinibacter; species Chitinibacter bivalviorum. The sequence continues at coordinate 642,127 of NZ_CP058627.1, forward strand.
CGCTGCATTGGCTGCAGAAGCCGCAGAAGACAAACCGCGTGCTTTAATAATGGCTGCACCACGTTGTTGCACAGTTGGGATGAATTCAGTTTCGAGCCATTTTTGATCGTTGATCAAAGTAGCTGCACTCGCGCCTTTCACTTCAGCGTGGAACAAATCTGGGTACTGTGTCGCAGAGTGATTGCCCCAGATGATCATTTTGCTTACATCAGTCACAGCTGTGCCGGTTTTCTGCGCGATTTGAGTCAAGGCGCGGTTATGGTCCAGACGCATCATGGCAGTGAAATTGGCTGGGTTCAGATCCGGCGCGTTTTTCATTGCAATGTAAGCGTTGGTGTTCGCTGGATTGCCAACTACCAATACTTTAACGTCACGGCTAGCTACTTTATTGAGTGCTTTACCTTGAGTGGTAAAGATTGCGCCGTTGGCTTCGAGCAAGTCTTTGCGCTCCATGCCTGGGCCACGTGGACGTGCGCCAACCAGCAAGGCGATGTCTACATCTTTAAAGGCAACTTCAGGATCATCGCTTTGTACGATACCTTGCAGTAATGGGAATGCGCAGTCATCCAATTCCATCACTACGCCGTTCAATGCTGGCAATGAAGGTGTGATATCAAGCAATTGCAAGATAACAGGCTGATCTGGGCCGAGCATCGCGCCAGAAGCAATACGGAATAAGAGGCTGTAGCCAATTTGACCAGCAGCACCAGTGACGGCAACGCGTACAGGTTTTTTCATTTTTGAACGACTCCGATTAGCGGCAAATACGCCAGCGACAAAATAGATCAGTGCTTGTAACTGCACAACTTAAGCAACAAGGCTTTGATGTTTAGCAAAACAAGTTTAGCACGATGAGACTTTTTTGGGAAAAAAGTGACGGTTTTGCTGGTTAAAATGTATTGTATCTTTTGTCTTATATAAGACTGTAGTAGACTCTGCGCCGACAACATGATAAAAAGCGCATGGAATGAAAAAATTAGCTGCACAGCCTTTGTATAAGCAAGTGATTCGCGAAGTGATGGCTGCGGTCGAAGCTGGCGAATGGCAGGAAGATGAAAGTCTTCCGAGCGAAGTGGAGTTGGGGCAGCGATTTGGGGTTAGCCAAGGTACTGTGCGTAAAGCCTTAGATGCTTTGGTGGCCGAATCAGTGTTGTATCGACGCCAAGGCGTTGGCACTTTTGTCGCTGGGATGAGCGACTTTCTGATGCGTGGTCGTTTTGCGCTACTCACTGACCCCAAAGGTGAGGTACCAAAGATTGAGTTGCTCGGTTGCGTCAAGATACACGCAGGCGAGCAGTTGGCTGAAATTTTAGGTTTGCGCCGCGGTGCCGCACTTTGGCAAGTACGTCGATTATTACGGGTTGCAGGGCAAATTGTAGGTTTGGAAGAGTTGCTATTGCCTGAGGCGAATTTCCCCGAATTGGAAATGCGCCGGATTCGTGAGCTAAAAGGCAATTTGCGGGAATTATGTTGGCGTGACTTTGGTGTGCGCCTGCAGGATGGAGAAACGCGTTACCGAGCAGTGTGTGCAGGATCTGCTGAAGCTAGGTTGTTGCAAGTGGAGCTGAATGAGCCTTTGTTGCAACTAGTGCGCTTGGCTAAAGATTTTTCAGGAAAACCACAGGTGTGGAGTGTGGCTTGGCTGAAAACTGAGGAGCTGGCTTTTGAACCCTCAGTCTCTGCGTAGATGATCGGGCAGTATGGTTATTTTCTAGGGTTTATGAGACTGGCGCATTGATTTGGGTCAGATTGTAAAAAGTAGTATCAAAACTTCATTTGGTTAATACAGAGGAAATGAGCGCATGCAAAAAGCACGCCCTAAGCATCTGAATTTAGCGGTCATCAAGTTTCCGTTGCCCGCTATAGTTTCAGGCTTACACCGCATTAGCGGTGCATTGTTGGCTTTATCAATCCCTTTCATGCTTTATGCCTTGGAAGGGTCTTTATCGAGTGCCGAGCGTTTTGCTGCATTCAAAGAATGCATCGCTCATCCAGTGATCAAATTATTTTTGCTGGTCGTGCTGTGGGCTTATTTGCACCACGCCTGTGCGGGTATCCGCTTTTTGATGATGGACATTCATAAAGGCGTTGATTTAAAACCTGCTCGCTTGACGGCAAAAATCGTTATGGCTGTGAGCATCACATTAACCGTCATTATTGGAGCGTTGACATGGTAAAGCGTCATGTTGTGGGTGCGCATTACGGTTTGCGCGATTGGCTGGTGCAGCGCGTAACTGCGGTGATTATGCTGGCGTTCACCATCGGTGTGGTGGCGTTCATTTTGTTGGCGAATGGCGCTTCATTTGAAGCGTGGCAACAATTGTTCGCCTGTACTTGGGTGAAAGTGGGTACGACGATCGCGATTACGGCTTTGTTGTGGCATGCATGGGTTGGTGTGCGTGATATCTGGATGGATTACATCCAGCACGTAGGCGTGCGTTTGACAATGCACGTACTGACGCTGCTATGGTTGCTCGGCAGCTTGATTTATATGGTTAAAGTAGTGTGGGGTGTTGCATGACCAAGGCTATTCCAGTTCGCAAGTTTGACGCCATTATTGTTGGCGCGGGTGGTGCAGGTCTGCGTGCCGCATTGCAACTCTCTGAAGCGGGTATGAAAACCGCAGTACTGTCGAAAGTATTCCCAACGCGTTCGCACACAGTTGCTGCGCAAGGTGGTGTTTCGGCCTCTTTGGGTAATTCAGAGCCAGATCATTGGCACTGGCATATGTATGACACAGTAAAAGGTTCGGATTGGTTGGGTGACCAAGACGCGATCGAATTCATGTGTCGTGAAGCACCAAACGTGGTGATCGAGCTTGAACATTTCGGTATGCCGTTTGACCGTAACTCTGATGGCACGATCTATCAGCGTCCATTTGGCGGCCACATGAGCAACTTTGGTGAAAAACCAGTTCGCCGTGCCTGTGCTGCCGCTGACCGTACTGGTCATGCCATGTTGCACGCTTTGTACCAGCGCAATGTACGCGCAAATACTCAATTCTTCGTTGAGTGGATGGCGCTCGATCTGATTCGTGACGAAGAAGGCAATGTACAAGGTGTTGTGGCGATGGAGATGGAAACATCTGAAGTCGTGATTTTCCAAGCTAAAGCAACCTTGTTTGCCACGGGCGGCGCTGGCCGTATTTTCTCGTCTTCGACCAATGCCTTTATCAATACTGGCGATGGTCTGGGTATGGCTGCGCGTGCAGGCATTCCGCTCGAAGACATGGAATTCTGGCAATTCCACCCAACTGGCGTAGCTGGTGCAGGTGTATTGATCACCGAAGGTGTACGCGGCGAAGGCGGCATTTTGCGTAACTCGGAAGGCGAGCGTTTCATGGAACGCTACGCGCCCAACGCCAAAGACTTGGCCTCACGTGACGTTGTATCACGTGCGATGGTGACCGAAATTAACGAAGGCCGTGGCTGTGGTCCAAATAAAGACCACGTTTTGCTCGACATTACCCACCTTGATCCAGACGTGATCATGTCGAAATTGCCAGGTATTCGTGAAATTTCGATCAAGTTTGCCGGTGTTGACCCAATTAAAGCGCCAATCCCTGTTGTACCAACTTGCCACTACCAGATGGGCGGTATCCCGACCAATTACAAAGGTGAAGTGGTGTTGGGCGAGCAAACTGTAAAAGGTTTCTACGCGGCGGGTGAGTGCGCATGTGCTTCTGTCCACGGCGCTAACCGCTTGGGTACGAACTCATTGCTGGACTTGTTGGTGTTTGGTAAATCATCAGGTAATAGCATGATTGACTTTATCAAGTCAGCGCCAAAAGACTTGCCAGAAGTGGCGATGAAAGACGTTGAGCGTTCGGTAGCACGGGTGGCGCGTTTGGATAACCAAACTAGCGGTACCAATGTGAACGAAGCGCGTTTGGCGATGCAGCGCACGATGCAAGCGCATTGTGGTGTATTCCGCTTTAACGACATGCTTAAACAAGGCGTTTCGAAGATTCTGGAAGTTGAGCAAATGGTGAAAAACACCGTGATTGCCGACAAATCCAAGACTTTCAATACCGCACGCCTTGAAGCGCTCGAGTTGGAAAACCTGATCGAAGTGGCCAAAGCCACGATGATCTCTGCTGAAGCGCGTAAAGAATCGCGTGGCGCCCATGTGCGTGATGATGCAGAAGACACTGCTGAGCGTCCAAATGGCCGTGACGATGCAAACTGGTTGAAACATACCTTGTGGCACCGTGAAGGCAATCAACTTGAATACAAACCAGTCAATATGAAGCCTTTGACTGTTGACACGATCGCGTTGAAAACGCGTTCGTACTAAGAGGATCGAATATGACTACTCAAACCGTCAAATTCCGTGTTTATCGCTACGATCCAGATAAAGACGCTAAACCGTATATGCAAGACATCAGCGTAGAAGTCGATACTACGACTGAACGCAAATTGCTCGATGCCTTGGTGAAATTGAAAGTCGTGGATGAATCATTGTCATTCCGTCGCTCTTGCCGTGAAGGTGTGTGTGGCTCGGACGCGATGAACATTAATGGCAAAAATGGTCTGGCCTGTATTACTGACATCGACACGCTCAAACAGCCAATCGAAGTGCGCCCGCTGCCAGGCTTGCCTGTGATTCGCGACCTGATCGTCGATATGACGCAGTTCTTCAAGCAATATCACTCGATCAAGCCTTACGTAATTAACGACAGCCCAGCGCCGGATCGTGAACGTCTGCAAAGCCAAGAAGATCGTAAAGAGCTCGATGGCTTGTACGAATGTATCTTGTGCGCTTGCTGTTCGACGTCTTGCCCATCGTTCTGGTGGAATCCTGATAAGTTCGTTGGCCCAGCTGGTCTGCTCGCAGCGTATCGCTTTATTGCGGATACCCGTGACGAAGCAACAAACCAGCGTTTGGATAATCTGGAAGACCCATATCGCCTGTTCCGCTGCCACAGCATCATGAACTGCGTGGATGTGTGCCCGAAAGAGCTCAATCCAACTAAAGCCATCGGTAAGATCAAAGATCTGATGGTTAAACGTATTAGCTAATAAAGTGGGTATGTGCCTGTAAATCTTCTAGCTATTGATTTGCAGGCCAATACCCATGTAGGGGGGCACGATGGATGAAGTAGAACTCAAGCGCATTATCTGGCGTTCGCGCCGCGGTTTGTTGGAGCTAGATTTACAGCTTGAACGTTTTGTGAATGAAGTTCTACCGACATTGAACGAGCAAGAACTGGCGGTGTACGAGCAAATTTTGATGCTGCCAGACTGGGATTTCTTAGAGTATGTGAACGGCAAATCGGTCTGTCCAGACCCCGAACTTGCCGTGATGATTGCGCGAATCAGCGCAGCAAACAATAACGCAGCCGGCATTGCCGAGCGCACTACAGAAGCGCTTTAACAGGAGCAACACGATGGAAAAGAAAGTCACGCTGACTTATAACGATGGCCAAAACACGCTGGAAATGCCTGTTTTGAAATCAACATTGGGTCCAGATGTAGTCGACATCCGTAGTTTTTCTAAAACTGGCATGTTTACTTTTGACCCCGGCTTTTTGGCAACTTCAAGCTGCGAATCGAAAATCACTTTTATTGATGGTGATTTGGGTCAGCTTTACTATCGTGGTTACCCTATCGAGCAGTTGGCTGAAGAGTCTGACTACCTCGAAGTGTGCTACCTGTTGATCAATGGTGAATTGCCAACTGCAGCGCAAAAAGCTGAGTTTCAAAAAACCGTGATGAGCCACACGATGATTCACGAGCAGTTGACGGCGTTCTTCAAAGGCTTCCGTCGTGATTCTCACCCAATGGCAATGATGGTCGGTGTGGTGGGTGCCTTGTCTGCGTTCTACCAAGACAGCCTGGATATCAATAATCCAGAACACCGCAAAGTAGCAATGTTCCGTTTGATCTCTAAGATCCCAACGATTGCTGCGATGTGCTACCGCTACAACCAAGGTTTGCCATTCGTTTACCCACGTAACGATTTGAGCTACACCGCGAACTTCATGCACATGATGTTCTCTACTCCATGTGAAAAATACGAACCAAATCCAGTACTGGTTCGCGCGCTGGACGTGATCTTCACGCTGCACGCAGACCATGAGCAAAATGCTTCAACGTCAACTGTACGTCTGGCTGGCTCGTCGGGTGCAAATCCATTTGCATGTATCGCTGCCGGTATCGCTTGCTTGTGGGGCCCATCGCACGGTGGCGCTAACGAAGCCGTATTGTTGATGCTGGACGAAATCGGTTCAGTGGAAGCCGTTCCAGCCTTCATGGAAGGTGTGAAAGCGAAAACGCATAAACTGATGGGCTTTGGTCACCGCGTTTACAAAAACATGGACCCACGCGCCAATGTAATGCGTCGCATCTGTCACGAAGTATTGAATGAGCTCGGTCTGCAAGATGATCCGAAATTCAAACTGGCGATGGAATTGGAAAAAATCGCGCTGGAAGATCCGTACTTCATCGAGCGTAAGCTGTATCCAAACGTGGACTTCTACTCAGGTATCGTTCAATCGGCCTTGGGTATTCCAGTACCTATGTTCACTGTGATCTTTGCGTTGGCTCGTACTGTGGGCTGGATTAGCCACTGGAACGAAATGATCTCTGATCCAGGTATGAAGATCGGTCGTCCACGTCAGCAATACACTGGCGCGGAAAAACGCGATTACGTACCAATGGACAAACGCGGCTAATCCCCGCGGTTCCTGCGCCCTTTTGTGAGTGCATAAGGGCGTAGCTGCATTGACCGGCCTTGCTGCGTTTGCCTATGGGCATCAGCTTGCAAGCAGGGCGGATAAAAACTGGATACACGGCAATGATGAAAGAACTCGAAACTAATTCTCAGCTGTTCGGCGGGAATGCTCCGTTTGTAGAAGAACTCTACGAACAATATTTGATTGATGCGTCTTCAGTTGACGCGCAATGGCGTACTTATTTCGATCAGTTGCAGCAAACGCCGGGTTCAGTAGCCCGTGATGTGGTGCGCGCGCCGATTGAAGAGTCATTCCGCCAATTGGCCAAGCAGTCTGTGCGTGCCGTCGGTGTAGTGGATGAGGCGGCGACTGAGCGCCAAGTTAACTTGCTGCGCATGATTTCAGCTTACCGCATTATGGGTAGCCGCGCTGCCAAGCTTGATCCGCTCAAGCGTATGGAAAAAGGCCCAATCGCTGAGTTGGAACCTAAATCGCACGGTCTGACTGATAGCGATATGGCGATCAAACTCGGCACCAATATTGTCGGCCTAGAGCGCGCAACGCCTACTGAAGTATTGGGCTTTTTGCAGCAAACCTACTGCGGCAATATCGGTCTGGAATACATGCACATCACCACTGGCGAAGAGCGCAAGTGGGTGCAAGACTTTTTCGAGAGCCGCCGCTCACAGCCAAGCTTTAATGTTGACCAGAAAAAACGCATTTTGAAACAAGTAACTGCCGCGGAAACGCTGGAGCAGTACTTGCACAAGAAATACGTCGGTCAAAAACGCTTCTCGCTTGAAGGCGGCGATAGCATGATTCCAGCGGTTGACTACCTCGCACAAGCAGCGGGTGCAGTTGGCGTGCAAGAAATCGTGATCGGTATGGCGCACCGCGGTCGCTTGAACATGCTGGTGAACATCCTCGGTAAATTGCCACGCGATTTGTTTGGCGAATTCGAAGGCCGTTACAACACGCAATTGGCTTCCGGTGACGTGAAATATCACATGGGCTTTAGCTCAGATATTCCGACTCCGGGTGGCCCATTGCATTTGACTCTGGCATTTAATCCTTCTCACCTTGAGATCGTGAATCCAGTAGTTGAAGGCTCGGTACGCGCGCGTCAACACCGTCGTAAAGATCTGACTGGTGATCAAGTATTGCCACTGTTGATACATGGTGATTCTGCGTTCATCGGTTTGGGTACCAACCAAGGTACGTTCAATCTGTCGCAAACGCGTGGTTACGGCACTGGTGGTACGGTTCACTTGGTAATCAATAACCAAGTTGGTTTCACGACTTCGGATATTCGCGATAACCGTTCAAGCTTGTTTAGCACCGACATCGCCAAAATGGTTGAAGCACCGATTTTCCACGTGAACGGTGATGATCCTGAAGCGGTGTGTTTGGTGACTGAAGCGGCGCTGCAATACCGTCAGAAATTCCACAAAGACGTGGTGATTGATCTGGTTTGCTACCGCAAACACGGCCACAACGAAGCAGATGATCCGTTTGTAACTCAGCCAATGATGTACAAAAAGGTTGCCGCTCACCCTGGCCCACGTAAAGTTTACGCTGATCAATTGATCGCTCAAGGTGTGGTAACGCAAGCTGAAGCCGATGGCATGATTCAGGCTTACCGCGATGCGCTCGATCGTGGCGAACACGTTGAACAAACGACGCTGACCGATTACAAACGCTCATACGCAGTGGATTGGACCAAATACTTGGGTACGCACTGGCGTCATCCAGTAACGACTTCAGTGCCACAAGCCGATTTGGTGCGATTGACTGAGAAATTTACTCAGTATCCAGCGGATTTCAAATTGCGCGGCAACGTTGAAAAGATCGTTAAAGAACGCACTTTGATGGCCAATGGTGAGGCGCCAGTGGATTGGGGTATGGCTGAGCATTTGGCTTACTCAACACTGTTGACTGAAGGCATGGGCGTACGCATTTCGGGTGAGGACTCAGGTCGCGGTACGTTTAACCACCGTCACGCCGTATTGCACGATCAAAACCGTGAAAAATGGGATCATGGCGTTCATGTTCCGCTGCAAAATCTGTCAGAAAACCAAGGCCATTTCTTGGTGATCGACTCGATTTTGAATGAAGAAGCGGTATTGGCTTTTGAATACGGCTACGCATGTTCAGCGCCCGATGAATTGACGATCTGGGAAGCGCAGTTTGGTGACTTCGCCAACGGTGCGCAGGTAGTGATCGACCAGTTTATTACTTCTGGCGAAACTAAATGGGGCCGTTTGTGTGGTCTGACGATGATCTTGCCGCACGGCTACGATGGTCAAGGTCCAGAGCATTCATCTGCGCGTGTTGAGCGTTACCTGCAATTGTGTGCTGAGCACAATGTGCAAGTATTGATGTTGTCTGAATCAGCGCAAATGTTCCACGCCTTGCGTCGTCAGATGCTGCGTCCATATCGCAAGCCTTTGATCATCATCATGAGCAAAAAGCTGTTGAAAGCGAAAAACGCGTGCAGCCCAATCGAGCACTTCACCAGCGGCGAATTCCGCCCAGTGATTGGCGAAGCACAAGAATTGGATGCGAAGAAAGTGAAACGCGTGATCTGCTGCTCAGGTCAGGTTTACTACGATCTGCTCGCTGGCCGCACCGAACGCGAAATGAAAGAAATCGCGATCGTGCGTGTTGAACAGTTGTATCCGTTCCCAGCTGAAGAGCTGCAAGCGGAATTGCAAAAATATCCAAATGCCAAAGAAATTATGTGGGTACAAGAAGAGCCACGTAATCAAGGTGCATGGCATCAGATCCGTCACCGCCTCGAAGCGGTGCTGGAGCCCAAACAGGTTTTGACCTTCGCGGGTCGCCCATCTTCGGCTTCACCTGCGGTTGGATATATGAGCAAACACAACGCGCAGCTCAAAGCCTTTGTAGAAGAAGCAATGACTCTGTAATCACGACGCGGCCTCCCGGTGGAGTGCCGCGTTTTTTAGCGTTTTGCCGCCGCTTTTTGAAGCGGGCACACGAAAACAAAGAATTTAAAATTGACTGGAGTGAACTCAATGATCATCGAAGTTTTAGTACCTCAGCTGCCAGAATCTGTTTCCGAAGCCACCTTGATTTCTTGGCGTAAAAAAGTCGGCGAAGCAGTTGCTCGCGACGAAAACCTGATCGATTTGGAAACCGACAAAGTCGTGTTGGAAATCCCAGCGCCACAAGCCGGCGTATTGGTTGAAATCGTACAAGCTGACGGCGCGACCGTGGGTAGCTTGGATGTGATTGCAAAAATTGACACTGCTGCTGTAGCCAGCGCTGCGCCAGCACAAGCCGCTCCTGCAGCAGTTGCTGCGCCAGCCGCTGCTGCGGTTCAAGCGGCACCAGCGGGTGGCGCGAACGCGATGCCTGCTGCGAAGAAAATCGCGGCTGACGCTGGTGTAAACGTGAACGACGTCGCTGGTACAGGCCGTGGTGGTCGTGTATTGAAAGAAGACGTGCAAAACCACTTGGCGAAACCAGCTGCGCCAGTTGCACCAACGCCAACGGGCGATCGTCCAGAACAACGCGTTCCAATGAGCCGTCTGCGCGCTCGTGTAGCTGAACGTCTGTTGCAATCTCAGCAACAAAACGCGATCTTGACCACATTCAACGAAGTAAACATGAAGCCGTTGATGGACTTGCGCAACAAGTACAAAGACAAATTCGAGAAAGACCACGGCGTGAAATTGGGCTTCATGGGCTTCTTCGTGAAAGCTGCAGTAGCTGCGTTGAAAAAATACCCAATCGTGAACGCATCGGTTGATGGCAACGACATCGTTTACCACGGCTACTTCGACATCGGCGTAGCGGTTGGTAGCCCACGCGGTTTGGTAGTACCTATCATCCGTAACGCAGACCAATTGTCTTTGGCTGAAATCGAGAAAACGATTGCAGATTTTGGTAAACGCGCGCAAGAAGGTAAATTGGGCGTTGAAGAGTTGACGGGCGGTACTTACACGATATCAAACGGCGGTACTTTCGGCTCAATGATGTCTACGCCAATTATCAACCCACCACAAGCTGCGATCTTGGGTATGCACGCCACTAAAGAGCGCGCAGTGGTTGAAAACGGTCAAGTGGTTGCTCGTCCAATCATGTATCTGGCGCAGTCTTACGATCACCGCATCATCGACGGCCGTGAAGCAGTATTGTCGCTGGTTGCAATCAAAGACGCGATCGAAGACCCAGCTCGTCTGTTGTTGGATATCTAATTGACGGTGGGGTATGTGGATAAAATCCATATACCCATTTGTTTGCATGAATATACCCATTGATTGCATGGTTGGTGGGTTGAGATAGGACTTAAAATGTCACAATCTTTTGACGTTATCGTAATTGGCGCGGGCCCTGGCGGCTACGTTGCGGCGATTCGCGCAGCACAGCTGGGTTTTAACACCGCGTGTATCGACGAATTCAAAAACAAAGAAGGCAAAGCCTCACTCGGCGGTACTTGCTTGAACGTGGGTTGTATCCCATCCAAAGCCTTGCTCGAATCATCTGAAAACGTAGAGCGTGTTGAGCATAAATTTGCTTCACACGGTATTACCGTTGAAGGCATGAAATTTGATGTTGGCACGATGCTGGCGCGCAAAGAAGGCATCGTGAGTAAGCTGACGCAAGGTATCGGCTACCTGTTCAAAAAGAACAAAGTCGCCAGCCTGCACGGCCACGGCAAGATCTTGGGTCGCAACGGTGATAAATGGCAAGTTGAAGTAGCGGACGGCGATAAAGTTGAAGTCGTTGAAACCACGCACATCATCTTGGCAACCGGCTCAACGCCACGCCAATTGCCACAAGCTCCCGTTGATAACGTGCTCGTTCTCGATAACGAAGGCGCGCTGTCGATTCCTGCCGTACCAAAACGCTTGGGCGTGATCGGCGCGGGCGTTATCGGCTTGGAAATGGGCTCGGTATGGAAACGTCTGGGTTCTGAAGTGACTATTTTGGAAGGTGCGCCAGGTTTCCTGATGGCCGCTGACGAAGCGATCGCCAAAGAAGCGCACAAGATCTTCACCAAAGATTTGGGCTTGGTCATCAAGACTAGTTTGAAAATTGGCAACATCACCAAAGGTGAAAACGACGTTACCGTTGAATACACCGACGCGGAAGGCAATGCCTTTACCGAAGTGTATGACAAGCTGATCGTGTCGATTGGTCGTTTGCCCAACACTTGGAATCTGGCGGCGGAATCAGTGGGCTTGCCACTCGATGAGCGCGGCTATGTGATTGTGGACGGCGATTGCCGTACTAGCTTGCCAAACTTGTGGGCGGTCGGTGACGTAGTACGTGGTCCGATGCTGGCGCACAAAGCGTCGGAAGAAGGCGTGGCTGTGGCTGAGCGTATCGCAGGTCAGCATCCTCACATCGACTTTAACAACGTGCCTTGGGTTATCTACACCAGCCCAGAAATGGCTTGGGTTGGTAAAACCGAGCAGGCATTGAAAGCGGAAGGCGTTGAGTATAAGAAAGGTCAATTCCCATTTGGCCCGAATGGCCGTGCGCTTGGCTTGGGTGAAACCGCGGGTTTCGTTAAAATGCTCGCTTGCGCGAAAACTGATCGTATCTTGGGCGTACACATCATTGGCCCATTTGCGTCTGAGTTGATTACTGAAGCTGTGGTTGCGATGGAATTTAACGCTTCGGCTGAAGACATTGCACGTATCGTTCACGCTCATCCTTCATTGGCTGAAGCGATGCACGAAGCAGCGCTAGGTTGCGATAAACGCGGTCTGCACTCTTAAGTTTTAAGCAAAAATGCCCACGCGGCGTTACCGCGCCTTGCCGTACTTGGTGTACTGTCTGCGGCGTTACCGCGCCTTGCCGTACTTGGTGTACTGTCTGCGGCGCGGTGCCTAGCGTGAACATCTTTGCGGCTTAAAGTAAAAATTTGTAGGGCGGGTGAGGGTGTATGCTCTCACTCATCATGCGGTACCAATTGGTGGGCGACTTCGTTGCCCACCCTACAACACTCTCCTCACAAAGGATAAATAGAGATGAATCTGCACGAGTATCAAGCCAAGGAATTGCTGGCTAAATATGGTCTGCCAGTACAACGCGGCATTTTGGCTGCATCTGGTGAAGAAGCTGCTGCTGCTTATGACACTTTGGGCGGCAAATTTGCCGTAGTTAAAGCCCAAGTTCACGCCGGTGGCCGTGGTAAAGCGGGTGGCGTTAAAGTGGTGAAAAGCCGCGAAGAAGCTGCCGCTGAAGCGACTCGTTTGATCGGTACCAACTTGGTTACTTATCAAACTGATGCAGATGGCCAGCCAGTTCACAGCGTATTGGTATGTGAAGACATGTACCCAGTACAGCGCGAGTTGTACCTTGGCGCAGTCGTAGATCGCAGCTCACAACGCATCGTATTTATGGTTTCAACTGAAGGTGGTGTTGAGATCGAGAAAGTTGCTGAAGAAACGCCAGAAAAAATCATCAAAATCGAAGTTGATCCATTGGTAGGCATGCAGCCATTCCAAGGCCGTCAAGCCGCTTTTGCTTTGGGTCTGGAAGGCAAACAAGTTACAGCGTTTACTAACCTGATCTTGGGTTCTTACAAAGCATTCGTTGAAAACGACTTTGCCTTGTTTGAGGTAAACCCATTGGCATTGCGTGAAAACGGCGAATTGGCTTGTGTTGACGGCAAAATCAACCTCGACTCAAACGCACTGTTCCGTCACCCAGAATTGCTGGCGCAGCGCGACAAATCACAAGAGAACGAGCGCGAAGTAAAAGCTTCTGAGTTCGAACTGAACTACGTGGCTTTGGAAGGCAATATCGGTTGTATGGTGAACGGCGCTGGCTTGGCGATGGCCACTATGGACATCATCAAACTCAAAGGTGGCCAACCAGCTAACTTCTTGGACGTTGGTGGCGGCGCAACCAAAGAGCGTGTAATCGAAGCGTTCAAACTGATCTTGGCTGATTCATCAGTACAAGGCGTGTTGATCAATATCTTCGGTGGTATCGTTCGTTGCGACATGATTGCTGAAGCGATCATCGCTGCAGTGAAAGAAGTCAACGTAACAGTACCTGTGGTAGTTCGTCTGGAAGGTAATAATGCCGAATTGGGCGCGAAGATCCTCGACGAATCAGGTCTGAAACTGACTTCAGCCCAAGGCCTGAACGACGCAGCCGAGAAAATCGTAGCTGCGGTCGCTGCTTTGTAATCTCAGCACAAAGGAAAAAAAATGAGCGTTTTAGTAAATAAAGACACCAAAGTGCTGGTGCAAGGTTTCACTGGCAAAAACGGTACTTTCCACGCTGAACAAGCGTTGAAAGTAGGCACAAAAGTAGTTGGCGGTGTGACGCCAGGTAAAGGCGGCTCAGAGCACCTTGGCCTGCCAGTATTCAACACCATGCGTGATGCAGTCGCTCAGACTCAAGCTGACACTTCTGTGATCTACGTACCTGCTGCCTTCGCAAAAGACTCAATCTTGGAAGCGGTTGATTCAGGCGTTAAATTGATCGTATGTATCACTGAAGGCGTGCCAACGATTGACATGCTGTACGTGAAAAAAGCGGTTGATGAAGCCGGCATCCGTCTGATCGGCCCTAACTGCCCAGGTATTATCACTCCGGGCGAATGCAAGATCGGTATTATGCCTTGGCACATCCACAACCCAGGTCGTATCGGTATCGTTTCACGCTCTGGTACATTGACTTACGAAGCGGTAGCACAAACGACTGCTTTGGGTCTGGGTCAATCAACGTGTATCGGTATCGGCGGCGACCCAATCCCAGGTTTGAGCCACATCGACGCACTGAAACTGTTCCAAGACGATCCTGATACTGACGCGATCGTAATGATCGGTGAGATTGGTGGTTCTGCCGAAGAAGAAGCGGCTGAATTTGCTAAGTCTTACGTGACTAAGCCTGTTGTTGGTTACATCGCTGGTGTTACTGCGCCTAAAGGCAAACGTATGGGCCACGCAGGCGCGATCATCTCTGGCGGTAAAGGTACTGCTGAAGAGAAATTCAAAGCCTTCGAAAACGCAGGCATCGCGTACACACGCAGCCCAGCTGAAATCGGCAAAACGATGTTTGAATTGCTGAAATCAAAAGGCATGATCTAATTCATTAGCTGAATTGATCTAAATAAAAAGCCACCTTCGGGTGGCTTTTTTCTTGATGTATATGGCTGAATCTCATGTTGTATCCGGCTTGTGGAGATATACCTGCTATTGCTTGGGTGGCTCGTCACCCTCACAAAAATCCACTACTTTGAGTTTGACCGTTGCATATTCTTGCTTGCCTGCCAAATCGGGCCATTGCATACCCAATAACACGCGGCAGCCGTTGGGCGACACCAGCATCTTACTGGTTACCGCATCGCTGAGTTTGATGGCTTTCTCGGCTTCACCAAACGGTGCTAAATAAAGCCCATGCCATTTGAAGGGGGGTAATTTACCGACTCCAACATCCCTGTTCGTATCGGCTGAAAACGACTCCCTGAATGCTCATAACCCCCTTGTGCCGGAGTCCATCCCTCAGGTCTACCGGGATATGAGCTCGGAAATTGTTTCTGCAGTTTGCCCTCTGAGAGTAACCAGACTTGCTGGGGACTATCTTTGGCCCAAAGGGCGCCTGCTGAAGGACGATTGAAAACCAAATAGCCTTGCTTGAGCCAGCGCATCGGGAAAATTGCGGCAGAATTACTCACCCGCTCATCTTCCAGCATCACTTTGGTGTAGCCCCGTTTCGGATTTGGATTTTCTTCCTTCCATTTTTTATAATTGCGAGCCTCTGTCCATTCGCCCTTAGACAAGACGCCATCATCTTCATAGAGCATCAAACCAAACCGACCGGGCTCGTATTCCAAGCCTGACTTGGGGAGATCTGCATAGTACTGGCAAGAAAACGGATTGATGTAGCCCCATTCAGTTGAAATCCACCCTGGGCGTTCTTCCTTGCGAAAAGGTTGATATTCCTGCAACGGTTGGCCCCAAATACCCATAGCATAAAAATCGCCGTAATAACCCTTGATTCCTTTTCTCTCAAGGTCGATTTGCACCCAACGCGAGCGTGGATCGAGGCAAGTTATTGCCCCTGTGATATTTTCATGCAGTATCTCTTTGCCTTCATTAAGCCTATGTTCAACTAACACGCGTTCGAAAGGATCACCAGCTAAATTCATATGCCTGCGCTGATGGCTACACAGTATCGTTTGATCATCCAGCCAGAAACAAAGTCCATCTCGCGGAAAGTCGACCACCTTGAGTACACCTTTAGGCACTGGTGGATCACCGCGAAAAGCATTCAAGAGCCCCGCTGAGGCCACGCTAGATACGGTCAGCAGCATACTGACCAGCATGATATTTAGTCCCATGTTTGGCTCGCTTCAATATCAACAGTGCGCACACCTTGGCGCAGAATTTGGGGTAAATCACTGATCGCGTAGACTTTTTGCGCTGGATTACTCAGGCAAGGTTCAGTGCGATATTCAATCGTGCGCCAAGCCGTAGGTGGGCCGTCTGCGAGTTGCAAGGGCTGGTAGCCACCTTTCCAGCGCACATCCATGCACTGAAACCCAAGACGCTGTCCGGTTTCAAATGCGCCCACGAGCGTATAAAAATCCAGCCAATTGCGCCCCGTGGCCATCGTGCCGCCCAAGTAGTAAATCACGTAGCGGTTCGTCCCTTCAGTCGTAACCGCCTTCACTGAGTAGCCGGTGTAGTAGCCATAGCCATAATTGAGCTGCTTGAAGCGCTGAAACTCACCGTAATTGACGCAGCCCGCCAGTACGGCGCTGAAAAATAGTACGCCCACAGCGCGGCCAATGCCGACCAATCTAGTCATAACATCAAAGGGATTGAGTAAGAAATGTTGCAATTATGCCGTAATCGAAGGCTGGATTAAATTTAAGCCTTACTGAGTGTGCTGTTGTCGACGTTGATAATCTGCGAACGCTTGCGCGAGCTTGGCTGATACTTGTGGCGGATCGCCTAATCCAAATTCCTGCTGCAATTTGGTTTTGTTGCTGTCCATATAGTTAATCACCTTGGCCAGATTGGCTTGCTGCTTGGCGAAGAAATTATTTTGCTCGGTGAGTAGTGTGGCACTGTGGGCAAAATGGCTGGCAAAGTCGCTGACCGCTGCGGCTGCGGCGGCGGGTTGTTGCTGCCAGAGCGCGCTTAATTTTTGTGTATCAAGCTGCGCCATATTGGTGACAGGGTCAATCGTTAGCCCCAGCACTGCCATACCCTGAATGCCTTGCTGCGCGCCGTGAAACGGGCTGGCGATGCTTTGGGCCAGTTCATAGCGGGCCACTTGCGCCGCTTGCGTGCTCGCCAGTATCTCGGGGTCTTGCAGGTCGGCGTCAAAATTGCGTCGCCATTGATTGTATTGATCGGCCAGATTTTGTAATTGCGTCTTCACGCTGGCAAAGTCTGCCGTCGCGTCGATTTTACTGAGTGATGTTGCCGCCTGTGCCAGCTCGTCCACACCGGTTTGCATATCGCTCAAGCGCGCCGACTGCGCGGGGTAAATCACGCCCAGCTGATTGATATACGACATCATTTGATAGGCGCTTTCGGGGTCGGGCAGCGCGAGATTACGGCCTATTGAGTTGATTGTGCTGGTCGCCGATATACCGGTGGTGGTATTGCTTGCGGCAACTTGACCTGATTGCTGTGTAGCCAGATACCCACTGGCCAAGCTGGCAATGTCAAAGGCTTGCTGTGGTTTTGCTAGCGCGCTGACAGTTTGGGTTTTGAATAGCGCGATTTGCTGCGCCAGTTGCTTGAGATCGTGCGTATTGATACTCATCAGCTTGCTCCCGCTGGGTCGTCATGTCATTAAAGCAAATTTTAGACCAGCTGGGCAGGCATTATTCTTCGATGGCGATCAGGCCTTTTTCAATCAGTTCATCGAGCAAAAAGCTAAAGTCGGTACCGGCTGAGCTATCGGGCGCGTAACTGAATACATCGAGGTTGTCGCCAACGGCGGCCATGATGTCGTCATTTTCATGAATGATGGTGTTGAGCAATTCGCGGGGAAAGTGCTTTTGCAGTTGAGCGTGGACTTTTTCGTGCGTTTCATGGCCGGCTTTGAAGCGATTGACCAAGTAGCGCCGCTCGCGGCGACGATCAAATTTTTCCAGCCCAAATAAAGTGCGCTCCAACATGCACGCGCCATTGAGCGCCAGATATTCTGCAGCGACGGGTATCAGCACCAAGTCCGCAGCCAGCAAGGCTGAAAACGACAATACCCCTAACATTGGGCTGCAATCGATGATGATAGGCGTGCCACTACCGGCCAGCATTTCGGCTTCTAGTGCGAGCTTTAAGCGCCAGAGGTGATCGCGATGGCGTACCAATTGCGAATCGACCCGCGCTAATTCCAGATGCGAGGGAATAAAGTGAATGCCTGGGCCCGAGGTTTGAATCAGATCGGTGAGTGGCGCTGTACCTTGATAAAAGCGATACATCGTTTGGCTGGCTTTGGGGGTGAGCCCCCAGGTGGCGGTCAGGTGAGCTTGGGGATCAAGGTCAATCACCAGTGGCGCAATGCCATTTTGTACCAGCGTGGCGGCCAGGTTGGCAGTGACCGTGGTTTTACCCACACCGCCTTTTTGGTTAAACACTGCAATTACCGTCATCTGAACACCGTCTTTATTTCCTACTGCGGACAACGATTATGCCATGACGTGCTGGCGATGGTATGAGTACAATGCCCCACCGTTTTATTGTGAGTACAGTCCATGACCAATATCAGCCTCCGCCTAGCCCAAGAGCTGCAATGCAAACCCGCGCAAGTCAACGCTGCCATTGCTTTGCTCGATGAAGGTGCGACCGTACCGTTTATTGCCCGCTATCGTAAAGAGGTGACAGGCGGTCTGGATGATGGGCAATTGCGGCTGCTTAACGAACGCCTGCGCTACCTGCGAGAATTAGACGATCGACGTGCTGCGATTATTGCGGCGATTGACGAGCAAGGTCAGCTGACCGCTGCGCTGCGTGCTCAATTGGCTGGGGCCGATAATAAACAGGCGCTGGAAGACCTGTACTTGCCGTATAAACAAAAACGCCGTACCAAGGCGCAAATTGCACGTGAGGCGGGCTTAGCCGTGCTGGCTGAGTCATTGTTAAAAAATCCTCAACAAGACCCAGAAAAACTCGCCGCGAATTTTGTCTGCGAAGGTTTTGCCGATACCAAGGCCGTGTTGGAAGGCGTGAAAGCCATCTTGCTCGAAAGCTGGGGCGAAGATGCGGCGCTGATTGGTCAGCTACGCAGCCATTTGCAAAGTAATGGTTTAGTCACCAGTAAAGTGGTGAAAGGGCAGGAAAACGCTGGGGCCAAATTTAGCGATTATTTTGATTTCAGCGAAAAATGGGCGGCGATGCCATCACATCGCGTGCTGGCTGTGTTGCGCGGCGCGAATGAAAAATTCTTAAGCATTGGCATTCAATTGCCCGAAGAAATCGAAAACGGTGCTCGCAGTAAAATCTGGAGCACGGCCGAAGAGAAGATAGCGCGGCACGTCGGAATTAGCGCCAATCACTCGGAAGGCTGGCTCGGCGATGCCGTCCGCGCTGCATGGCGAAGCAAATTGGGCGTGTCGCTGGAAAATGAATTACTGAGCAGCGCACGCGAGCGCGCTGAGCTCGATGCGATCAAAGTGTTCTCGCGCAACCTTAAAGATCTGCTATTGGCCGCTCCGGCTGGCCCACGTTGCACCTTGGGGCTTGATCCGGGCTTGCGTACGGGTGTGAAAGTGGCGGTGGTCGACGCGACGGGTAAATTGCTGGCCACTGATACGATCTACCCGCACGAACCGCGACGCGATTGGGATAAGTCGCTGCATACGCTCAAAATGCTGTGCGATCAGCATGGCGTTGAGTTAATCGCGATTGGCAATGGCACGGCCAGCCGTGAAACCGAACAGCTCGCGACCGAGCTGATTACGATGATTGAGAATAAAAAACCAACGAAAGTCGTCGTGTCTGAGGCGGGGGCTTCGGTGTATTCGGCGTCGGAATTGGCGGCCAAAGAGTTTCCCGAGCTGGATGTGTCGATTCGCGGCGCCGTGTCGATTGCACGTCGGCTACAAGACCCGCTGGCCGAGTTGGTCAAAATCGACCCTAAATCGATCGGTGTCGGCCAATACCAGCACGATGTAAATCAGAATGAGCTGGCGCGTATGCTTGATGCAGTGGTGGAAGATTGCGTCAATGCCGTCGGCGTGGATGTCAATACCGCCTCAGCCGCATTGCTATCAAGGGTATCGGGCCTAAGCCCAGTATTAGCAATCAATGTAGTTGCATACCGTGATGAGTATGGCGCGTTCAAAAACCGCAAAGCTTTGCTGAAAGTGCCGCGCTTGGGCGGTAAAACTTTCGAGCTGGCAGCGGGTTTTTTGCGGATTATGAATGGCGATAATCCACTCGACGCCTCAGCGGTACACCCTGAAGCATATCCGGTGGTAGAAAAGCTACTGCAAACATTAGGCAAAGATTTGCGCAGCACAATGGGTGATCGCGCGGCATTGCAAGCGGTGCAACCTGAAGTACTAGTCGATGCGCAATTTGGTTTGCCGACGGTAAAAGATATTTTGGCGGAATTGGAAAAGCCCGGTCGCGACCCGCGCCCTGAGTTTAAAACAGCGACTTTTGCCGCGGGCATCGAAAAAATCAACGATCTGCAAATCGGGATGGTATTAGAAGGCGTGGTGAGTAATGTCACTAATTTTGGCGCCTTTGTTGATGTTGGCGTGCATCAGGATGGCTTGGTGCATATTTCGATGTTGGCCAATACCTTCGTCAAAGACCCACATTCAGTGGTGAAAGCTGGGCAAGTGGTGAAGGTCAAAGTGCTTGAAGTCGATGTGCCGCGCAAGCGCATTGCGCTGACGATGCGTTTGAATGATGAAACACCCGTCAAAGCGGCCGCGCCTAAGCCGCAAGTAGCGCGGCATGCTACGCAACAAAAGCCGAGCGAGCCCAGTGCTATGGCAAATGCTTTTGCCGGCTTGAAGCTAAAGAAATAAAAAGAAATAAAGAAACCAAGGGGTATTGCCATGAAGTTCAATATTTAAATTGATTTGATGGCAATACACCCTTGATGTATGAGGTCGGGGTTAGACGCTTAACCCCAAGTGCTGGGGGTGATCCGAAATTACGCCGTCGATTCCCCACGTAATCAGCTGTTGATGTTCGGCGTGGTTGCTAGCGCCATAGATCCAAATTTTGAATCCCAGTTGGGTGCATTGCTCGATCAATTCGGGATGGCAAATTTCATAATCCAAAACCAGATGATTCAATTGCCTTGCATCTTGGCGCAGGCGCTCTAGAAACGCCAATGAATGGGGCGTGTGCGCCAAAAGTAATGCGCAATCGTAGGCTGATTGTTGCGACGCAGCGAGTGCGAGTGGATGATGGAATGAACTAATCAGCGCATTAGCTAACTGCGGTAAAGCCTGCAATACGCGCATTGCTTCGGCGAGACAATCACGCGATTTGAGTTCGATATTCCAATACGCATCTGGAAAGGCGAGAAGTGCTTCGGCCAGCGTCGGCACTTCATAACCTTGAATTTGGCTAAGCGCCTCCCGGCTCAGTTGTTGTACTGCAACACCATTTTTGGCAACACGATCATGAAAAAGGATCGCCGTATGATTCAGATCGATACGGACATCGGTTTCAAAACCATGAAAACCAATTGTTTTAGCCGCAGCAAAAGCGGCAATCGTATTTTCTGGATGCTGATGGTGGAGCCCACGGTGCGCAATCAGGTGCATAGTTTTCGGGTACACTTCGGTTGATGGTTGCTATATCAAATACACACTCATTTTAGAGACAAAACATGCGCTCTCGGTACCCATTTTTACGCACTGCAATAATCTCACTGCTGGCATTTTCACTGGGGCTCACTCACGCTGAAGAAGTGAAGCCTCGGCCGCGCGTTGGTTTGGTCCTCGGTGGTGGTGGCGCTCGCGGTTTTGCGCATATTGGCGTGCTGAAGGTGCTCGAAGAAAACAATATTCCTGTCGATTGCGTCGTGGGGACAAGTATTGGTTCACTTGTTGGTGCGGCATATGCTTCAGGCCGCACCACTGCCGATATGGCTGCGCGGATTAAAGCGGCCAATTGGGATGATTTGCTATCGTCTTCATTGCCCCGGCAGGTTAATTCAATTCGTCGTAAAAGTGACGATCAATTAGCCTTGATGAAACTGGAATTAGGCCTGAGTGATAATTTTGCGATCAAATTTCCTGATGCCGCGATTAGCACGCAGAAAATCGAATTTTTCTTACGTGACTTGACGTATGCCGGTACGGTGAAAGATTTTGATCAGTTGGCATTACCTTATCGTGCGGTATCGACCGATCTGGTAAATGGCGAAATGGTCGTGTTCAAGGATGGTGATTTGGTCACCGCGATGCGTTCAAGTATGGCCGTGCCTGGACTTTTTCCCGCAGTCATTCAAGGTGATCATATTCTCGTTGATGGCGGCTTGGTGCGAAATGTACCGGTTGATGTGGCCCGAGAAACTTGTGCGGATGTTGTCATCGCTATCGATGTGGGATCGCCTCCGCTCAAAAAAGATCAGATCAGTAATATTTTTGCCGTAGCTGATCAATATACCCGGCTGATGATGATTCAAAACGTCAAGCCGCAATTGGAGAGTCTAACAGAAAAAGACGTTTTAATTACGCCTAAACTAGGTGATCTCTCGTCGGCTGATTTCAAAAAATCGGAAGAATTTATCCAATTGGGGCAAGAAGCGGCTTTGGCCATCCTGCCCAAACTACAACGATATGCCGTGACACCTGAACAATTTGCACAATGGAGCAAATCGAGAACCGAAAAACATTTAGTCAATTTGCCGATTGCCACTGAAGCGATTGTGGGCGTTAAGCGGGTCAATCCAGAAGTCATTGAAAGTGTCCTAGATGTTTCAACGGGCAAACCGCTTGATTTACCGCAATTTCATCAAAAACTCGAAAAAGTATATGCAGGGGGCGATTTTAGCCAACTTGATTATGAATTGATTCGCAATGATCACTCATCTGATTTAATCGTGCGACCCATTGAGAAATCATGGGGGCCTAATTATCTAAATTTAGGTCTCAGTTTTGGTACAGATTTTGAAGGCTCTACGCCTTGGAATATTAGTGCTCTGTATCGCCGTACCTGGATAAATAGCTTAGGTGCGGAATGGAAAACTAATTTGACGATTGGTTCTTCACAAGAATTTAAAACAGAATTTTATCAACCACTACGATTAGATGGTTTGCTCTTTATTGCGCCTTATCTTTCTTATAATGAAGAGCCGCTTTCGCTTTGGTTTGACAAGACGCAGTATGCAACATTCAAATATGCGACATCTTCCTTGGGAGTCGATCTTGGTTCTACAGTAAGCAAATTTGGTGAATTGCGAGTTGGTGTTAGCGCTAATAAATATAAAATGACTCAAGATGTTGGGCCTCCGGTGCTCAGTACAGGCAATGCGACTGATTATGGTGTTAATGCGGCTTTGCTGTTTGATCAGCTAGATAATTATTTCTTTCCGAAAGAAGGGCAATATCTCAAATTAGATGCCTATGCCTCGATTGCAAATGACAAGCAGATTAACGAGTATGGGCGTATATCGGGTGAGTTTAAAGCTGCAGTGCCAACAAGTTCGGGGACGTCGCTGTTTACCGTGCGTGGCCAAGTTTATACCGGCGATATTCCATTTTATGCAGATGTTAAATGGCTCGGTGGGTTTTTGAATTTATCTAGTTTTAAATATCAGGAATTACTGACGGATAAATATTTGTATGCGTCCGCACAATATTATCAGACCATGGCGTGGCTCTCGAGTGGTTATTGGGGTGTTGCACTTGAAGCAGGGAAGGTATTTGATAAGTTAAATACGGCTCAATATCAAGATATTAATTTGTCTGCGACTGCTTATATTGCCTACGATAGTTATCTCGGTCCTATTTATCTGGGGGCATCGTACGGTAATAATGAAACGTGGAGTGCGTATTTTATGTTGGGGAAACAGTTTTAATTAATTCTATTAATTGATAGATTGTATTGAGTTATTGTTGATGAAGCTATTTGGTAAACTGTTTGGCGTAGAGTCCAAACAAGAAAAATTAGGAAATGATGCCGTGGTTGATCTCTTGCTGGATGAAGTAAAAAATGTTTTGGCTGCTTTGATTGATCCCGATACTGGAAAAGATTATTTGACTAGTAAAAACGTCAAAAACCTCGTCAATTCAGACGGTGCAATTAGCCTTGATTTGATTTTAGGTTATCCGGCCCAAAGCCAGTTTGCTGCGCGTGAGGCGCAGATTGTTGCCGCATTGTCGCAAATATCTGGTGTGAAATCAGTGGCGGTGAAGGTGAGTAGCGTCATTACTGCGCACGCAGTGGCGCGAGGCATTCCTTTGCAAAAAGGAGTCAAAAATATTATTGCTGTCGCTTCAGGCAAAGGTGGCGTGGGTAAATCTACGACTTCGGTTAATTTGGCGCTGGCTTTGGCTGCGGAAGGCGCAAAAGTGGGTTTGCTCGATGCTGATATTTACGGCCCAAGCCAGCCCACGATGATGGGCGTGGCCGATCTTCATCCAGAATCCATCGACAATAAATACATCAAACCGATTGAAAAGTACGGTGTGATGAATATGTCGATTGGTTTTTTGATCGACCCAGAGCAACCGATGGTGTGGCGCGGCCCGATGGTCACGCAGGCTTTGACCCAATTACTCAATGACACTTTATGGGGTGAATTGGATTACTTGGTGATCGATCTGCCACCTGGCACGGGTGATATTCAACTGACCTTGTCGCAAAAAGTGCCTGTGACGGGGGCGGTTATTGTAACAACGCCACAGGATATTGCGCTGCTCGATGCACGCAAAGGTCTGAAAATGTTTGAGAAGGTCGGCGTGCCCATTTTGGGGATTGTTGAAAATATGAGCATGCATGTGTGCAGTAATTGCGGCCATATCGAGCCGATCTTTGGTGAGGGCGGCGGTGCCAAGATGAGTGCCGACTATGGTACTGAATTAATTGGTAAATTACCCTTGGACTTGTCCATTCGTTTGAATACGGATGCTGGCAAACCCAGTGTGGTGGCCGAGCCTGATGGCGAAATTGCGGCGATTTATAAAGCCATCGCGCGTAAGGTTGCCGTTAAAGTGGCTGCCAAATCACAGGATTTTTCCAGCAAATTTCCAAAAATTGTGATCCAAAATACTTGATTTCATTGTGTGTAATATTCAAGAAAAGCACTGTATGCTCCAAGTCTGGTATGCTTGGAGCGAGCGCCTTGCTGTGAAATGGCAAGGAAGAATAAGACATACTCAATCATGAGTTTAGTAGAGACATAGATTACGATGACCGAGTTTCAATTAGGTTCGTTGATCGCTGCCGGCGTTTTTGTTGGTGCAGTAAGCGTTTATAACTGGTGGCAGGAATACCGTTATAAAAAGCAGGCCAATAAGGCCTTTGCCCGTAATCAGGACGATGTACTGATTAATGCGCCAAAAAACATGGTTCGCAAAGGCGATGCGCAGCGTTTGGAACCGGTATTTGATGCCCCTAAAGTGGATGTGACCGCGGGCCCGGCAACGCTGGAAGACGCAGTAAGTGCATCAACGCCTGAATATGATGTGCCCGAGTTTGCGCCACCCGCAGCGCCAGCGGTGCGCTATGACGAAGACATGCCAGATGATATTCCTGATCTGCCGCCTTCATACCGCATGGCGTATGCATCTAAACCGCAAGAATCACCTCAATCTACAGCCTATACCCCAACAGCAGTGCGTGAGGTAGAAGAAGCTCCGCGCTTTGTTGCTAGTGAGCCAAAAATGTCAGCGGCCACTGTGGATGCTGCGATCAGTAAGCCCGTATTTGAAGCTGAAGATGATAATTTACTCGTTTCTAGCCTGATCGATCCTGCGCTCGATTTTATTGCGGAAGTTCATGCGGGGCAGGCCATTGCTGCCGCTGAAGTGCCACCATTTCCGGCGACTAAGCGTATTCAAGTGATTGGCTTGAATCAGCTTGATCAGTGGGAGGCGGTCAATTCGACCAGTCGCAATCGTTATCTTGAGTTGCGAGTTGGGATGCAAATGGCCGATCGTCAAGGGCCGATTACTCAAGAATCGCTCAACGCCTTTTGCATGGCTGTGCAGCAGTTTGCCGATGATCATGAGGCCTTGGTGACTTTCCCGCAGCGCTCTAGCAAATTAAGTGCTGCGCGTGA
The DNA here is from genome assembly GCF_013403565.1 of Chitinibacter bivalviorum. Classification (NCBI taxonomy): domain Bacteria; kingdom Pseudomonadati; phylum Pseudomonadota; class Betaproteobacteria; order Neisseriales; family Chitinibacteraceae; genus Chitinibacter; species Chitinibacter bivalviorum. The sequence continues at coordinate 668,012 of NZ_CP058627.1, forward strand.
GCTGGATGATTTCTGTGCATCGGTGGATGTATTGATCGGTTTGAATATCCCCGCTGGTGTTCGCCCGATCCCGATGGAAAAAGTGCGCCTGCATGCGGAAAACGCCGGCATGGTGCGCGCCAACGATGGTACTTTCCAATACCGTAGTGATTCAGGCAAAACACTGTTTGTGCTGGCCAATCAGGATCAAACGCCTTTGATGGCGACATCGAAAGGGCTGACCTTATTGTTTGATGTGCCGCGCGTGGCAGGTGGCATTGCCGTGTTTGATTATTTGACCGAATTTGCCCAAAGTCTGTCGCAAGCCTTGGCGCTTGATTTGGTCGATGACAATGGCAAAGCGCTTAATGCGCAAAGCTTGGCCAATATCCGTCGGCAACTGGCTGATTTGTATGCCAGCATGGATGATCGTGGTATCGCGCCTGGCTCCGTGGCGGCATTGCGTTTGTTTGCCTAATCAAGCTCGCAGGCCGTTGATAGCGCCGCTTCTTTGAAGCGGCGTTTGTATTTGAAACTTTGAAAAGTGTATTTGAACATTTCGCCGTGCAGTGCGGCGCAGGATAATCTCGATGGCCGATATTCAAACTCAAGCCGCACAATTGCGTGAGCTCTTAAATCGCTACGCGCATGAATACTATGTCCTCGATGCGCCCAGCGTGCCCGATGCTGAGTACGATCGCTTGTTTCGCGAATTGCAAGCTTTGGAGCTGGCGCATCCTGAGTTGCAAACAGCCGATTCGCCCACTTTGCGCGTGGGTGGTCAGCCATTGCCGCAATTTGATGCTGTGGTGCATGCAGTGCCGATGCTCTCGATCCGCACCGAAACCGATGTGAGTGAGCAGGGCGCACTCTCCTTTGATGCGTCGGTGCGCAAAGAGCTGGATTTGCTTGCGATCGAGCCGCCCGTTGAGTATGCCGCTGAGTTGAAATTTGATGGCTTGGCAATCAATCTGCGCTACGAAAATGGCGTGCTGGTGCAGGCCGCAACGCGCGGAGATGGCGCGACCGGTGAAGATGTGACGCAAAATATTCGCACGATTGGTCAGATTCCTTTGCGTTTGAAGGGCGCTCCGCCGCCATTGCTCGAAGTGCGCGGTGAAGTGTATATGCGCCGGGATGATTTTCAGCGCCTCAATGAAAAGCAACTTGCTGCAGGCGAGAAAACTTTTGTGAATCCGCGCAATACGGCAGCAGGCGCAGTGCGTCAGCTTGACCCTGCAATCGCTGCGCAGCGCCCTTTATCTTTTTTTGGGTATGGGCTTGGGGACGTATCTGCATGGGATGCTGCGCCTGATACCCATGCGGGTATCTTGGATAGCTTGGCTGAATTTGGTTTTCCAATTTGCGACGTGCGTGCCGTGGTGACTGGTGGCGATGGCTTGGCGCAATTTCATGCCAAAGTTGGTGCATTGCGTGATGAATTGCCATTTGATATTGACGGTGTCGTTTACAAGGTTAATTCGCTCGCTTTGCAGGCTGAGTTGGGTTTTCGCACCCGCGAGCCGCGCTGGGCTGTGGCGCATAAATATCCCGCGCAAGAGGCCTTAACCACGGTTGAAGCCATTGATATTCAAGTGGGGCGCACCGGTTCACTCACGCCGGTCGCGCGACTTGCGCCAGTTTTTGTCGGTGGTGTTACGGTCACGAACGCGACACTGCACAACCAAGATGAAATCGACCGCAAAGACGTGCGCGTGGGCGATACGGTGGTTGTGCGTCGCGCGGGCGATGTGATTCCCGAAGTGGTTTCGGTGGTGCTAGAGCGCCGCCCGATGGTGTCTGTGCCTGGGGCTGATTTGTTTACGCCCAATGAGACGCCGCAATTTGGGCCGTATCGCATACTCGAGTTGCACCCCGTTTGCCCAGTCTGCGGCAGCAAAACAGTGCGCGAGCCCGATGAGGCGCGCGTGCGTTGTACGGGCGGGCTGTTTTGCTCGGCGCAGCGCAAAGAGGCGCTAAAACACTTTGCCGGTCGCCGCATGATGGATATTGATGGCTTGGGTGAGCGCTATATCGATCAGTTGGTTGAGCTCGATTTCGTGCATAACCCCGCTGATTTGTATCGTTTGACCTTGCACGATTTTCTGGAAATGAAGCGTCAAGCCGATGAGCGCGATGGGACAGTGCCAGAAACGGTGAAAGCTGGGCAGGTCACGACCAAATGGGCCGAAAACTTGTTAGCGGCGATTGAGGCAAGCCGCAAGCCGCCATTGGCGCGCTTGGTGTTCTCGCTCGGGATTCGTCATGTTGGCGAGTCGACATCAAAAACCTTGGCGGACTATTTGGGTAGTCTCGAAAAAATCCAAACGGCACCCGCCGCGATTCTGCGTTTGTTGCCTGATATTGGCGCGACGGTTGCAATTGCAATTGCGGATTTTTTTGCCGAAGAACATAACCGCACGGTGATCGCACAATTGCTCGCCAGTGGTGTGGTGCCGCAAGGTGAGCGTGCACCGCATCCAGCGTTGCGCGAGCGGTTGACGTTGGCGGCGATATTGGCCGCGCTGGATATTCCTAAATTGACGCTGACCCGTTGCACACAGATTGTCAGCGGGATTAATCAATTAGCCGCGTTGTATGAATTTAGCCTAGGCCGCCTGCTAGACGCAGGCTTGCCTTTGGAGTTGGCGCAATCGCTGCACGCTTGGCTGCTAGCAAATCCAAGCACTTTGGCGCAGCTTGATCGCTTGCGTGAGGCATGGCTGAGTGAAATCCCAGCCGAAAGCGCCGCTGCGCAGGGGGTGTTGACGGGGAAAACGCTGGTGCTAACGGGGACGCTGCCAACCTTGGGGCGAGATGAGGCCAAAGCTTTGATTGAAGCCGCTGGCGGCAAGGTGTCGGGCAGTGTGTCGAAGAAGACCGATTATGTCGTGGCGGGCGAAGCGGCGGGTAGTAAATTGGATAAAGCTACTGAGCTGGGTATTGCTGTTTTGGATGAAGCAGCTTTGCTGGCATTGCTGGGGAGTTAAGTTTTTAGGTGGGTATATGGTTGTGGTTCAATAAATTAGTGGTCGGTGCTTTTATACCTGCAAGGAGTATTTGTTGGGTGTCAACCTCAGCGCTGATAGCGCCGCACTATTTGTGAAAATCGCCACTTGTTTAATAAATTAAACACAAAATTTAATATTTCTGCCATTGACTTGCGTGTTCATTTCATTGAACATGCAAGTTATGCGAAAGTCTGAAGCACTCCGTTTATTTGGCAGTCAAACCCGCTTAGCCGATGCGCTAGGCTTGGGGCGCTCTGCTGTGTCCCAGTGGCCTGATGAGTTGAGTTTGAAACAAACTGATCAGGTGATGGGCGCGGCCATGCGCTTGGGTCTGTTGACTGAATCCTCATCTCTCCAAGGAAATACCATGCAAAAAATCCGTAAAGCCGTGTTCCCCGTCGCAGGGATGGGCACTCGATTCCTGCCCGCCACCAAAGCCAGCCCAAAAGAAATGATGTCGATTGTCGACAAACCGCTGATTCAATACGCGGTTGAAGAGGCTTTGGCGGCAGGTATTACCGAGATGATTTTTATTACCGGTCGCCACAAGCGCAGCATCGAAGACCACTTCGACAAAGCGGGCGAGCTGGAAGCGGATCTGGAAGCGAAACAAAAAACCAAGTTGCTCGAAGTATTGCGCGGCATTATTCCTAAATCGGTAACCTGCATTTACATTCGTCAGCCTGAGGCATTGGGTTTGGGTCATGCGGTATTGTGCGCGAAGCCTGTCGTGGGTGACGAGCCTTTCGCCGTTATTTTGGCCGATGACTTGATCGATGGCCATGGCGTGTCAGAAATGAAACGCATGGTGGATGTGTTTGGCGATACACATTGCTCGGTGCTCGGCGTGGAAGAAGTCGCTCATGAAGATACCGGCAGCTACGGTATTGTCGAAGTAAGCGAAAATGCGGGCCGTTTGCGCGTTGGCAATATTGTTGAGAAACCAAAGCCAGAAGAGGCGCCATCCAATCTGGCCGTGGTCGGCCGTTACATCTTAACGCCACGCGTGTTCCATCACTTGCAGCACGTGCAGCCAGGTAAAGGCGGCGAGATTCAATTGACCGACGGTATCTTTGCCTTGATGCAAGAGCAGCATATTTTGGCGCACAAGCTCGAAGGCACGCGCTACGACTGCGGTAGCAAAATCGGCTTTTTGAAAGCAACCGTTGAATTGGGTTTGAAGCATCATGAAGTGGGTGCTGAATTTACTGCTTATATGAAAGACTTCTGCAAAACGTTTTAAGACTATTATTTAGACGTGAAAGGGCCTGAAATTGATGCCGTGTATTGAACAAATACAAGCGGATAAATGTTTCGGGCCTTTTTAGTTTATGAGCCTGTAAAGTATTTACTGTGCAATTGTAGAATGCCTTGTTAAGATGAATTTGATATCTTGATGTCATAGTCCTTACGACTTATCGCGAGAGATTTCTGTACTGTTTATTTACTGGCAAGGAGCAAACTGATGTCTAATCAAATTGATTCGCTACTGATTGATGAAACGAAAGATGCATTAAAAGAAACTGCACAGTTGATCGAGGCTGCAGCCAATGCCAACGGTGAAGAAGCAACTGCGCTGTATGCCAAAATTGCCGAAAATTTGCGTACTGCTAAGCATCGCTTGGTCGAGCTTGAGGGCAATGCACTTGAAAAAGCTAAAGTGGCGGCCAAACAGACGGATGAATATGTTCACACTCACCCATGGCAGGCCGTAGGCATTGGTGCCGCAGTAGGCTTGCTCGTTGGCTTTTTGGTGGCGCGCCGTTAATGAGTATGGGTTCTTCCATGAGAGAAGCATTGGGTGGCTTAATCGCCACCCGTTTCTCGTTATTTGGCCTTGAATTGCGTGATGAGCTTGACCGAGTGGCGATGATGGTGGGCTTGGCCATTGCCGCGGCTTTTTCCTTGGTGATGGCGCTGAGTTTTCTAAGTCTTTCTATCTTGTTTGGCTTTTGGGCTTACCGGATATGGGTGTGCGCGATTGTGGCGGTTGTTTTTTTGGGCATTGGGGCTCTTACCTGGCTCAAAGTGCGCCAATTGATGAATGCAGCGGCCGATCCTTTTCCATTTACGAGTGAAGAGTTTGCTAATGATCGCAAGTTGATTGAAGCGGCGTTTACCACGCCTAGTCGTAATTCGGAGGCCGAATAAATGGCCAATCAAACCCGCGAACAAAAGAAAATGCAGCTAGTGTATCGATCGCAATTGCATCGATTGCAACTGGAAACCCGTTTGCTGGAGTCGCGACGTCCAATCAATCTGGCCAGCTCGTTTATGGGCGGTGTGGCATCTTGGAGTATGTTGAGCAAACTGGCGGGCAATCTGGGCAAGATTCACCCTGCTTTGGGTCGATTGGCGCAAGGCATGAAGCTGATTGGCGTTTTGCTGGCCGTTGCACGGATGATGCGTAACAAATAAACCGAACACCGTGGGCTTGCGTATAATCATGCGACCCATGGAGTGAATGTTGCATGTTCAAATATCTAGAAGATTTCGTCGGAAATACCCCGCTTGTTAAGCTAAAACGGCTGCCGGGCCAAACTACCAATACCATTCTGTTAAAGCTTGAAGGCAATAATCCCGCCGGTTCGGTCAAAGATCGACCCGCGCTGTCGATGATTCGCCACGCCGAGGCGCGCGGCGATATCAAACCCGGTGATACCTTGATCGAAGCCACTAGTGGCAATACAGGCATTGCCTTGGCGATGGCTGCCGCGATGATGGGTTACCGCATGGTGCTGCTGTTGCCTAAAAACTCTAGCGTTGAACGGATTCAAACGATGAAAGCCTACGGGGCTGAAGTCATCTTGACTGAAGGTATGGAAGACGCGCGTGATCGTGCTGACGCCATGGCCAAGGCGGGTGAGGGTCTGATTTTGGATCAATTTGCCAACCCTGATAATCCACTGGCGCATTTTGAAACCACCGGCCCAGAAATCTGGCGCGATACCGCCGGAACGATTACGCATTTTGTCTCCAGCATGGGTACGACCGGTACGATTATGGGGACGCGCCGCTATTTGAAGCAGCAAAACCCAGATGTGAAAATTATTGGCGTTCAGCCTTGCGATGGTGCGCAAATTCCGGGCATCCGGAAATGGGCGCCAGAGTACTTGCCAAAGATTTGCGATTTCTCGCTGATTGATCAAGTGATGGAAGTGAACCAAGCCGATGCCGAAGAAATGACACGTCGTTTGGCGCGCGAGGAAGGTATTTTTGCAGGTATTTCATCTGGCGGGGCATTGGCAGCCGCTTTGGCACTGTCTGCTACGGTAGAAAACGCGGTGATTGTAAGTATTGTGTGTGATCGTGGTGACCGCTATCTTTCGACTGGGGTTTTTCCCGCATGAGCCCTGCATCGATAGAGATTTTAGGCCTGCTGGCTGGCACCTTAACCACGATCTCGTTCGCGCCCCAGGTCTGGCAGGTCTGGAAAAGCAAATCTGCTAAAGATATTAGTCTGGGCATGTATAGTTTATTTGTGCTGGGTGTTGCAATGTGGCTGGGGTATGGCTTGCTAGTCGGCTCTGCGCCTGTCTATCTGGCCAATACCATCACTTTAATCTTGGCCGGAGCTGTGTTGGTGATGAAAGTTATCTTTGATCGCCGAGACCGCCAAAAGCCACCACAGGATCAGCAATGACACCCGTTGATTTGCATTGCCATTCCAATATTTCCGATGGGTTGTTGCCGCCTGATCAAGTGGTGCGCAAAGCGCACGCTCGAGGCTGCCAATTGTTTGCACTAACAGATCACGACGATACGCGCGGCTTGGCGCTGGCCAAAGCGACAGCCGATGAATTGGGGATGCCCTTTATCAATGGCGTTGAAATATCGGTGAGCTGGGGTAAACACACGCTGCATGTCGTTGGACTGGGCTTTGATGCTGAAAATGAAACACTGCTCGCCGGTTTGGCGCACGTGCGTTCAGGTCGAGCCGAGCGTGCGGAGCGTATGGCGGCGGCACTGGAAAAACTGGGGATTGAAGGTATTTTGGCAGGCGCACGCCGCCATGCCGACAACCCTGAAATGATTAGCCGCTCACACTTTGCTCGTTTTCTAATCGAAACGGGCCGCTGCAAAGACATGAAAGCGGTATTTAAAAAATTCATGGTGCGCGGCAAGCCTGGCTTTGTCGAGCATGAATGGGCGCGACTGCACGATGCCATTGATTGGATCCGGGGCGCGGGTGGCGTCGCGGTGTTGGCGCATCCGGGGCGCTACGATATGGGCAATGAAACGATGCGCGTTTTGCTCACCGAGTTTAAACGCTTGGGTGGCGAAGCGATTGAAGTGGTCTCCGGTAGTCACGGACATGCTGATGTGGGGCGTTTTAATCATTTGGCCAAAGAATTTGGCTATCTTTGCTCGAGTGGCAGCGATTATCACGCCACTGGTGAAGGCGCACGTGAGCCAGGTTTAAATGCCGACTTGCCTATTGGTTGCGAGCCAGTCTGGGCGCGCTGGGCGCCTGATTTGGGGCCCGTGGTTGCCAGCCCTGTTTAATCAATCGATCTATTTACTAGAAAAATCACTATGTCGCAGTTTTTCTCGATTCATGCTGAAACACCGCAAGCGCGTTTGATCAAACAGGCGGCCGATATTATTCGCAAGGGCGGATTGATCGTGTATCCGACCGATTCATGCTATGCGATGGGCTGCTCGCTTGATAATAAAGATGGGCTTGAGCGGATTCGCAAAATCCGCCAACTCGATGAAAAGCACCATTTCACGCTGGCCTGTAGCGATTTGTCGCAATTGGGTAGCTACGCCAAGGTGGATAATCGCACTTTCCGTATGCTCAAAGCCGCCACGCCGGGTAGCTATACTTTTATTTTGCAAGCAACCAAAGAAGTGCCGCGTCGTGTGTGGCACCCGAAAAAGCAAACGGTGGGCCTGCGTGTACCTGATCATCCCGTCGCGTTGGCGCTGCTGGAAGAATTGGGCGAACCAATGCTCTCCACCACGCTGATGTTGCCAAATGAAGAATACCCAATGACCGACGCGTGGGAAATTCGCGATCGACTCGAGCATGATGTTGATTTGGTGATAGAGGGGGGCTACTGCGGTACTGATCCAACGACGGTGGTGGATTTGTCGGATGATTATCCAGTAGTGTTGCGCGAGGGCAAGGGCCCATTAAGCCCATTCGGTTTATGATGACTATTAGATTGTTCACTTTGAAAAATTAATAATAATTCGCCGATAGCGAACATAGCGCAAGCATGAAAAGGAAGTAATGGAACTGAATCTGATTCAAAATATCGCAATCTGGGCTTTGCCCGTGTTATTCGCGATTACCGCCCATGAAGCGGCTCACGCGTATGCAGCCAAGAAATTTGGCGATCCGACTGCGTTTTTGCTGGGACGTATGACATTTAACCCCATCAAACACATTGATCCGATCGGCACCATTGTATTGCCGCTGCTCTGTGTGCTATTGCCCGGTGGTTTTTTGTTTGGCTACGCCAAGCCGGTCCCCGTTAATTTTGAAGCCCTGCGCAATCCTAAGCGCGATATGCGTTGGGTGGCCGCAGCGGGGCCATTGGCAAATTTAGCGATGGCCATTATCTGGGCTTTGATATTCCGCTTTGCAACTGGTGCTTTGGATGGCAATGCCTTTCAATTGCCTTTGGCCTTAATGGCGCAAGCGGGTATTCAGATTAATGTGGTGCTGATGGTGTTGAATTTATTGCCGATTCCGCCGCTCGATGGCGGGCGTATTTTGGTTTCAGTATTGCCCAACCATTTGGCGTATAAAGTATCTCGCGTTGAGCCTTATGGGTTTTTTATCTTGATTGCCTTGTTGGCGACTGGCTTGCTCGGCAAAATCTTGGCTCCGTTTATGCATCTGGTGATGGGTTTTATCCAATTGGTGTTGTGAGTTAAATCATAAAGGGGCGTGTGATGAGTGATAAGGGACGTGGTGGAGTCTGGTTGCCGGTAGCCTTGATTGTCATTGGCTCGGGCTGGTTAATGCACCGCTTGGAGATATTCCCCAGCGTAAATTGGATTGTGATCTTGGCGCTGCTGGTGTCTGGTTTTGCGGTGCTTTTGCTTGAAGGGATCAATAAATCGAGCATCGTGATTGGCCCCATGCTCATTGCTGGTGGAGTGACGACTTTTTTTCAGCAACAGTATGATTTGGCCCGCTCGGTGCAGATCCCTTTGCTTTTGATTTTATGTGGATTATTAATGCTATTGGCGCGTTCAAATAAAATTGCGGAGCCTCCGCCCAAACCTTGGGAGCGTGCGCAGCAATCGCGTACGGTTAAGCAATTGCCTGAGCAGGAGTAAACATCCTGCCGATGCAGCGCCCCTGATCTAGTTAGCGCAAAAATAAAGCCATGAGCACGCTCATGGCTTTTTGTTTCTATTTTGTTTTTGGCGGTATGGATTTAGCCGTGATAAGTTTAATTTTTCAGCCTAGCCTGCTTTGAATGCTTATATTGAAGCATCGGATCACTTTGAAGTAGAGATATGTACCGTTATTTATTATTGGCGTACTTATTCATGCCTGCCAGTGCCTGGGCGGCACAAAATCTGGTACTGGTTAGCGATCCATGGTGTCCAGTAGCGTGCGCAGCTTCTGCGCCGCGACCAGGATATATGGTTGAAATAGCTAAAGCTGTTTTCGAGCCGGCTGGTTATCGGGTTGACTATCAGGTCGTTCCTTTTGCCCGAGCCGAAATGATGATTAACAACGGCGAGGCGGCAGGTTTTCTCGGGGTTTTAAAGTTGCCAAAGCGTCAACACTGGGTATTTCCTGCCTCTGCGCAAGCCACATCCCGTGTCTGCTTTTATACGCGTCCTTCCGATAGCTGGACTTACTCAGGGGACAAATCTCTGCATAAACTTAGCTTGGGTACGATCCGTGGTTACAGTTATGGCGCTGAAATTGATCAAAAATTGGCTCTGAGTAATGTCGATGAAGTCGGAGGAATTGATGCATTCAAACGCAATGTCAGCAAATTGATGGTCAATCATCTGGATGCAATCGTCGAATATGAGCTGGTCGCTCAATACCAATTTCACCAAGCCAAAACGCAATTGCGCAATGCAGGCTGCGGGCGGACCAATGATTCGTTGTATATCGGTTTTTCACCAAAGCGACGGGATGCGAGGGAGTTGGCGCAATTGCTGGATGAGGGGGTAAATGCACTGCGCAAGAGTGGGCAGCTAAAGCAAATACTACAATCCTATGGGGTAAGCGATTGGGTAGTAAAATAGGGTATAGCGTTCTGTGCTTTTATTTTATTAGGGTTTGGATTGATACCCTGAAAAAAGCCCGCAATTGCTCGCGGGCTTTTTTATTGCTTATACTTTTACGCAATCTACATAGTAGAGGGTGCCGCCAGTTCCTTTTTCCGCAACCAAGCCGTGAGTGTAGGTCTCAAAGCCTGGGAATTTGCCGTTAAAGGCGCGGACAAATTTGAGGTAGTCAACGATGGTTTTGTTGAATACTTCACCAGGCACCAAGAGCGGAATGCCCGGTGGATAGGGGGTCAACATGACGGCGGTGATACGGCCTTCGAGTTCATCGAGTGGTACGCGCTCGATTTCTTTGTGTGCCATTTTTGCAAATGCTTTCGATGGTTTCATCGCTGGCACGATGCCTGATAAATACATCTCGGTCGTCAATTTGGCCACGTTGTTTTCGCGGTAGATGCCGTGAATTTGCTGGCAAAGGTCACGCAAGCCGATGCGCTCGTATTGAGGGAATTGCACAACGAATTCCGGCAATACGCGCCACAGCGGTGCATTCTTGTCGTAGTCGTCTTTGAACTGCTGCAAGGCCGTTACCATCGTGTTCCAGCGACCTTTGGTAATACCGATCGTGAACATGATAAAGAAGGAGTATAGGCCGGTTTTCTCAATCACCACGCCGTGTTCAGCCAGATACTTCGCTACGATCGCCGCTGGAATACCCTGATCGGTAAAGTCGCCGTCCACATTCAAACCTGGGGTCAGAATGGTAGCCTTGATTGGGTCTAGCAAGTTAAAGCCTTCGGCGATGTCGCCGAAACCGTGCCAATTTTCACCCGCTTTGAGCATCCACGCATCGCGGTGATCCAGACCTTCATCGGTCAAATCATCGGGGCCCCACACTTTGAACCACCAGTCGCTGCCGTATTCTTCATCGACTTTACGCATTGCACGACGGAATTCCAGCGCTTCAGACAGCGACTCTTCAACTAGCGCTGTACCGCCAGGCGCTTCCATCATCGCCGCCGCCACGTCACACGAGGCAATAATCGCGTATTGCGGGCTGGTTGACGTATGCATCAAATATGCTTCATTGAAAATGTCGCGGTCCAGCTTATTATCGGTCGCATCTTGCACCAAGATTTGCGAGGCTTGCGAAATGCCAGCCAGCAATTTATGTGTCGATTGCGTCGAGAAAATCATCGAGTCTTTACAACGTGGGCGATCTTCGCCGATCGCATGGTAATCGCCGTAAAAGTCGTGGAATGCCGCGTGCGGCAACCAAGCTTCGTCAAAGTGCAGCGTTTCAATCACGCCATCGAGCAGGCCTTTGATTTCTTCGACGTTGTACAGCACGCCATCGTAAGTTGACTGGGTAATCGTCAAAACGCGTGGCTTGATATTTGGGTTTTCGGCCAATTTTTCACGGCAGAATGGGTTGGCTAGCATTTTTTGGCGGATTGATTCTGGCTCGAATTCGCTGCGTGGAATCGGGCCGATAATGCCGTAGTGATTGCGCGTCGGCATCAGGAAAATCGGCACCGCGCCCGTCATCATAATGGCGTGCAAGATCGATTTATGGCAGTTGCGATCGACCACGACGATATCGCCCGGCGCAACCGTTGAGTTCCAAACGATCTTGTTCGATGTTGAGGTGCCGTTGGTCACGAAGTACAAATGATCAGCGTTAAAAATGCGCGCCGCATTGCGCTCAGACGCCGCCACTGGTCCGGTGTGATCGAGTAACTGGCCGAGCTCTTCCACCGCGTTACACACGTCAGCGCGCAGCATATTTTCGCCGAAGAACTGGTGGAACATCTGGCCGACAGGCGATTTCAAAAACGCCACGCCACCCGAGTGACCCGGGCAGTGCCATGAATACGAGCCATCTTGCGCGTAATTGGTCAACGCACGGAAGAATGGTGGCGCTAAGCTATCGAGGTAAGATTTTGCTTCACGAATAATGTGGCGCGCCACAAACTCGGGGGTATCTTCGTGCATGTGAATGAAACCGTGCAGCTCACGCAATACGTCATTGGGTATATGACGTGCGGTACGGGTTTCACCATACAAATAGATAGGAATATCAGGGTTGCGGCGGCGAATTTCGGCCACAAAAGTTCGCAAATGTTCCAGCGCATTTTGGGTTTCTTCAACCGAACCACCGCCAAATTCTTCATCGTCGATCGACATGATAAAGCCACAAGCACGGCTTTGCTGCTGCGCAAAAGAGGTTAGGTCACCATAGCTGGTGTAGCCCACCACATCCGTACCCTCGGCCTCAATCGCGGCTGCCAATTCACGGATACCGGAACCGCTGGTGTTCTCCGAGCGGAAGTCTTCGTCGATGATGACGAGGGGGAAGTAAAAGCGCATGGTGGTTTCAATCTCAATTTAAATAACCAAAAGGAAAGGACAATGAAAATGTTTCATTGTCCTTGGCCTATTTTATCTCAAACAATATTGCAGCGTTGACTTGATTTTCCTATTCTATGGCACACATGTGACCCCATCTCCCCATGCCATCGCACCATATAAGGTTCCAGGTTTAAAGCCGGCTTGCCCACAAAAACCACTATTGGGACCTGTCACGCAGGTATAGTCTTTGCTATTAAGTGTTACCACTTGCCCTGCCGAATAAGCTGGGGTTTTATCAACATATGGAATGCCAACGCATTTAGTTGGTGCTGGCGTACTTACCGGAGCCCCTAAGCCAAGTGAAGTACTTCCTGTACCTATGTATGTGCTTGTAGTTAGTAATTGCTTCTCACCAAGTGCATTAGTCCAGCATACATTGACTGAATAATGTTTTACGCCATTTGAACCTGCTATGTCGTTTGCTTTCCAGTAGGTGTAAAACGCACTTGTGGAGCAATCGCTTGGTGTTGTCACTGCACCACTTGTAAGTGTTGCAGCGCCTTTAGTTCTGGCATTTTCAATATATCGTTGTGCGATAGCAAGTGCTTTTGAACGATCTCCCGCATGATTGACACTACGATATAAATTGCCAGTAAATCCAGAAAGTCCCAATAAGCCTATCGATAAAATGGCAACGGATACAAGCACTTCAATTAGGCTAATTCCTTGTTGATCAGTTTTGCTTGGCATTAGAAGTCTCTCCAGGTGCCGCTACTAAAATTGGCGGTGAGAGTTGAACCACTTGGAAGTCTAGCCTTTTTCGCATCAGCCACTACATCCCAAGACAATTGACCAACAACATCTCCAGCGAATGCTGCAGAGCCGATAATTTTCATTGAGCCGGCCGCTGTTGATTTTGCATTCCCATAAACATATAAAAAACCGTCAAAAGTTGAAGTTCCCCAACTCATGTTTAAGTCACCTTCTACAACTAGGGTAAGTCCATTGGGGTATTTAACTGGATCTGCGCCTAAGGCGGGCGATGGTGACGCATTGATACTGAAATTACCGCTGATAACTACCGTCGTTTTGCCTGCACAGACTCCACCTCCAGCTAAAGCCGTGTTTAGATCAACCTGGTCTTTATCTCCAGTCAGTACGCAAGTTGTTGCTTCAGCTTTGAAGTCAGACATGCTTTTATTGAAGTATTTCTTAAAGTGATTGTCTTTGCTAGGGTCGCTTTGAATATTGTATTTTGGGTTGTAGCGATCCGCGCTGCCATTACTAGAGCAACCAGTACCTGTTTGGCAGCCTGTTATATCGTCGGTAGTACCTACGCCACTATTGGTAGGTACACTTCCCAAACTTAAACCGCAATTGAATACACTATTTGCAGGGTTTCCTGAAATATTGGTGGTGCCATGAATACTAGGGCCATTCACACCTTCAAATTTACCATTGATCTCCATCGGACAAATTTTGCGCTGGCCAATTGTAAATTCGGTCATTACAAATGCATCAGAATAAGTACATGAGTCGGCGCAGCCACGACTAATCAATACAAAGCGTGGAGGGACACCAGGCGTTGCGGAGGTTATTGAATATAAATACACAGAGTATTCTTGTTTTTGTCCATTTAGGTCTGTACCATCGCTTGCTTTTGCCAAAGCCAACGCTTCGCTTTTAACTGGGATTAGGCCGCTTAAGCTAAAGTTGTGTACATATGTATCATTGGTATTGTTTAAATACCCTTTGTTATTAATTTTTGCTTTGTTGTCAAATGCAGATTTAAGGGTCCAGTCGCTTCCTCCTCCTGTGGGAGGGTCAAAATAGATTTTATAATTTTTTGTGTCGTCTGAACTTGAAATGATTCCCATGAAATTTTCTAGGCCAGATTGTGCTGCTTCTAATGCGAGTGATTTCTTGTATGCATTTGCGCTGGTTTTTTGTTCTATAATGATAGAGCGATTAGTGTAAAGAGTCATCAAACCCAATACAATCAAAATTACAATAGAAACTAATAGCGTTGCTACACCACGTTGTGTATGTACTCGAATTGGTATTGATTTAGCGTTCATAATTTAAGAGCCCGAATTCGCAGTTGTTTTAGTCGGCATATTTTGCAGGACGATTTGCTCTTCTAGTGCAAAAGTAATTTTTGCATCATTATTTAATTCGCCTTGAATTGTTATCCGGAGTAGTGGGCGGTTGGCGTCGTCTTCAATGCTTGGCTCAAATACGGTTATTTTATTGTTCGAATCCATCGTAAGTACTGCCCAATTTGAATTTGTCGCTGCATCTGCGGGGCAGGTGGTGATTGCCGTGGATTTATTGGTATACATATACAATCTATTGTTATCTAGAAGAAATCCACCGACACGTAATAATCCTCTCTCGTCGATGTAGCTATAAAGAACGCAATTCTCCTTGCTCAGTGTCCCATTAGTTTTTCCAGTATAAATATTGGAAACGGTTGCGGCACTCCCATAAGGTTTGTAACCAGCGCGCCGCAGATCGCGTTGAATAAAATCGGCTGTTGATTTTATTTCTTGCTGTAATTTGCTTTGAGATAGCATGTTGCTAGAGGTTTTTAGATTGCCGAGAAAAAAAGTAAATGCTCCACCTATTATTAATAGACCTAAAGCTAAGGAAACTAGAATTTCCACCAAGGTGAAGCCACCTTGGTTTTTCTGGTGTCTAACATGCATTTGGATAACCTGCTATTTTACTTGTGCCAGATGAGCTTAAACAAACACTGCCGATTACTGAGAGAGAAGTTTTTATTTTGCCTACATTACTTTGCTCAATATCTAAAATTTGTGTCGTAGTTAGTGATGAAACTCCATCTTTGTTTAAAGGTAGGCCTCGTACTGGGTCAAATGCAATTTCATCGAAACTTGTTGATGTTTTGGTGAAACTAACATTACTAGGGCTGCCTACTCTTTTAATCTCACAAAAATTAGCATCACTCGGAGATGTTTTTGTGCAGTCACAAATAGTCGTTTTGTTACTTAATCCATAGCATGTAGATTCAACGTGTAGTCTAACCATTTTATTAGTACGAATAGCTTCAGACCTGGCAAAAACAAGATCTTGTGCGAGATTCTCAGCGATTCCCTTTAGTCGAGTCTGATTAAGGAATAATGTGAGATTCGGAATTGCTATGGCAAGAACAATACTCAATAACGCAATCGTGATCATCAATTCAGTCAAGGTAAAGCCAGATATTGTGGTTTTAGTCACTTATTTGCTCCAGCAGCCAGATGCAGGGGAGTATGTCGTATTGCCATTCGTAACCCCAATTGATAATGTTGTGCAATTCGTATCATTGGCTTGAGATTTGCTTGTATCAGCGACCGCTTCAATACAATAGCTAGTCCCATCTGGTGTACCAGTGCAATTGGTACCATTAAAACCTACAATTGTGATGTCGTAATATTGATTGTCTGATTTGATAGTTTTAGTCGAGGTATTACCAGTAATCATGGCAAGACCATTATTTGCACAAGTTGCATCTCCCGATTTGCTATCAAATCGATCGGTATAACAGGTGTTGTTGGCTCTGAATTTTTCCATTTGCTGCTGAATTTGAGCTAATTTTGTCGTTGCGTCTGTCCGGCGGGATTTGCGTACATAATCCTGATATGACGGGATTGCAATCGCTGCAAGTATGCCGATGATTGCGACGACGACCATCAGTTCAATTAGAGTGAAGCCTTGGTGTTTGTGCTGCATATCTCTTTCCATCCTTATATATTTCTAATTTTCGCTATCGTAAGGTTCATTCCTTACATTGAGCAAGTCTGAATGTCCTTCTTCAGCAGAGCGGTCGCTATGCGCAGATAAGCGGTTGTTTTTGAGGTTTAAATTGGTATCCTATTTGAGCCGAGTTTCAGGTGAGCGGCTCGATGTAGTCGATCATGCACCGCAAGCCATTCCTTACTTGTGGGGGGTAATTCCAAGAGAAGTACATTAAATCCTGCTAGGTCAAGATGACGGAGGGTGGCATAGAGTGTTTGTGCATATGATTCAGCGTTTTGTGGCATGGCATAGCATTGTGCATTGAGCCAATTGGTCTGCTCGTGTTCTATTGACTGGTAATGTAGTAATGCGATGTTTTGTCCTTGGGCCAGACGTTGTTGAGCTAGTGCATGAAGTGCAAGCAAATCGCCTGTAATAAGTTGAGTTCTTGGAGCATAGTGCGAGTCAAGTAAGCCAGAAACACGTTGTTTGGCACTGTGCTGATTGGTGTGATGTTCTAGGCTATCGCCCAGTACCGCTTCGATGGCTTCTCGCGACACGCCACCGGGGCGAAGTAATTTGGGTTTGTCGCCCACCAGGCTCACAATCGTCGATTCAACGCCCACATCGCAAGCGCCGCCATCAAGGATTAATTGCAGTACTTCGGGGCTAAATTCGCTGCGCACATGATCAAACGTGGTCGGACTGACATGGCCGAATTGATTGGCGCTCGGCGCGGCAAGTCCACCGCCAAATTGCTGCAGTAATTCATGCGTGATCGGGTGCGCTGGCGCACGCAGACCCACCGTGTTTTGCCCGCCGGTGACCGAGTCTGATACATGCGGCTGGCGCTCTAAAATCAGCGTGAGCGGGCCGGGCCAGAAGTGCTCGGCCAGTAAATACGCCTCGTCGGGGATATTTTGCGCCCAATCGGCCAGTTGCTCAGCACCTGCAATATGCACAATGACTGGATGGTCGGCAGGGCGGCCCTTGGCGGCGAAGATTTTGGCGACGGCAGCGGGCTGGCTCGCGTCAGCAGCTAGGCCGTACACGGTTTCGGTCGGAATCCCAACGAGTTCGCCAGCACGCAATAGGTTCAGCGCGGTGTTGATTTGTTCGGTGGTCATGGCAGGTGAGCGGCTTGGATTCATCGTTGACGGCAAAACTGATTGATTTAGCAGGCAATTATAACATTGCATGGCCTGCATGCCGTGATCGAGTCTGTGTGGCTGATTTTATAGATCAAAATATGATGGGTATGTGCTTGAAATCTATATTTTGTTTAGATTTTAAGCATATACCCAGTGAGTGTGTTGATGGTGGACGGTTTAGAGGTAGAGCATCGTTCGGCCCACCTCTTTGGCGATCGCCTCATTTTTGAGTAAAGCGACCAGCTCCAGCGCAAATAAGCCGGCGGTGCCGGCGCCGCGTGAAGTGGTAATGAGTCCGTCGGTGACGACGTTGTAAGCGGTGATGTTGGCGCCACCGTCGAGTAGCGTGTTTTCGCAGCCAGGAAAGCAACAGGCGTTTTTATCCTGCAATAAGCCGATTTTTGCTAGCACCATGGGCGCGGCGCAGATCGCTGCGACCCGTTTGCCCGCACTGATTTGCGCTTGTAGCCGAGCATGTAGATCGATATGTGCGAGTAAAGCCTGCGTGCCAGGGCCGCCGCCTGGCAAGACGATCAGCTCGGGCGTTTGGCCTGCAACTTGATGAAATGGCGCGTCAGCATGAACGGAAATTTGATGTGCGCCTTGAATTTGTGTGCCCGCAGTCAGAGAAACCATTACCGTATCGATGTCGGCGCGGCGAAGTACATCAACGATGGTGATGAGCTCGACTTCTTCAAAGCCGGGGGCGACATAAACATGAACAGTCATGATTCTCTCCTAATGCATGGTGGGTATAGTCACGAAATTAATATTCATACTAAATTACGCGCTAATACCAACATGGGGTATGGGTTCGACTTAATAGATGGGTAAAGCCATAAATAGCTTAATCACAATCGCGTTGGCGATATCAATAAAGAAAGCGCCGACCATCGGTACCACGATAAACGCCAAGTGTGAAGGGCCAAAGCGATGCGTGACCGCCTGCATATTGGCGATGGCCGTCGGCGTTGCACCCAAGCCAAAGCCGCAATGACCTGCGGCCAATACCACGGCATCGTAGTTTTTGCCCATGACGCGGAAAGTCACAAAGATGGCGTAGGCCGCCATGGCCGTTGCTTGTACCACTAAAATCAGCAACATCGGCAGTGCCAAATTGGCCAGCTCCCACAGCCGTAAACTCATCAGCGCCATCGCCAGAAAGAGCGCCAAACTCACATTACCCAAAACTGAAATTTCGCGATCAAAAACTTCGTACCAGCCCAGTACCGACAGCACGTTGCGCAATAAAACACCATTAAATAACACGCATACAAAGGTCGGCAGCTCAAACATGGTTCCCGCCAGCGTTTCTGCCAGCATATGGCCGCCAGCCAGACTCAGTACGATCAATGCGAGCGATTCGATAAAGGAATTTACCGTAATCAAGCGGGTCGCTTGCGGCTCTTCAAACATGCTCGGTGCTTGATCTTGATTATGCTCAGCACCGGGTGCGGCTACTTTTTTGAGCAAAATTTTCGCTACCGGGCCACCAATTAAGCCACCCAATACCAAGCCAAAAGTCGCGCAGGCCATCGCCAATTCGGTCGCGCCCGCTATGCCAAACTGCTCACTAAATACTTTGCTCCACGCAGCACCTGTGCCATGACCGCCAGACAGGGTAATTGAGCCGGCGAGTAAACCTAAATGATTTTCAAGCCCAAGCAATTTGGCCAAGCTAATGCCAATGACGTTTTGCATGAGCAAAAGCCCCAGCACGACAAACAGGAACTTAATCATGATATTGCCACCGGCGCGCAGGCTGGCGAGGTTGGCGGAAAGGCCAATCGTGGCAAAAAAGGCCAGCATCAAAGGGGTCTGGATGCTGGTGTCAAATTTGACGCTAACCCCAGCCACTTGCTGAGCGAACAGCATCATCAGTGCAACCACTAGGCCGCCAGCCACCGGCTCCGGAATAGTAAATGCCTTCAATGGTGCGGTTTTATCGACCAGAACTCGACCAAAGAGTAAAACGAGTGAGGCGGCAACCAGTGTGCCGTAGGTGCCTATGGTGATGAGGTTGGTGCTCATACGTTCTCCGGTGAGCGGTGTTTGATGATGTCCACTTCTAGTATGAAACAATAAAAAATGGCTTGCGCATTGTGCAAGCCATTTTAGGTTAAATGAGTAAAACTAAGCTGTTAAATAATTGGCTTGTGACGGCGAATATTATTCAATTGCCGAGGTTTATGCCTCTAAAGCCAGCAATTCCGCCACAGTTTGACGACGACGGATTTGCGAAATGAGCTCGCCATCGATCATCACTTCGGCAATCAGCGGTCGAGTATTGTAGTTACTCGACATACTGGCACCATACGCGCCGGTGTCGTGCAAGACCAACCAATCGCCAATTTCCGCGCTTGGCAATTCACGTGGCGTCACCACGCCGCCTTCTTCTTGGGTAAATACATCGCCTGATTCACACAATGGGCCAGCCAAAACCGTGCCGCGCGTTTCGCCTTCGGCTGCGGCACCATTGGCACGCAACAAGCTGACTTCGTGATAGCTGCCGTACATGGCTGGGCGCATCAGATCGCTAAAACCGGCATCAACGAGGACAAAATGATTATTGCCAACGTCTTTTTTTGCGCGGACTTCGGCGATCAATTTGCCACTTTCTGCCACCAGGAAACGGCCCGGCTCGATTTCAAGATGAACAGGGTGGCCTAAATGCGCGGCAATTTCATTGCGCGCTGCGTCCCACAAGCTAAAGTAATGCGCGGTGTCGATGGTCTCACCGCCGACGCGATACGGAATCGACAAGCCACCACCGGCGGAAATCGCACGGATATCGCGGCCAGATTCTTTCACCTGCGCCACCATTGCGGCGCACACATCTTGTAAGTGGCTGTAATCCACGCCCGAGCCGATGTGCATATGCAGACCAACCAAGTCGAGCTCGTATTTGGCGATCAGCGCTAGCGCTTCAGGCAATTGCTCATGCCAGATGCCGTGTTTACTTTGCTCGCCGCCCGTATTGGTTTTTTGGCTGTGGCCGTGGCCGAACCCGGGGTTAACCCGCAACCATACGCGATGGCCACGATGTGCTTCACCGAGTTGTTCCAGCATTTGCGGGCTACCGCAATTGACTTGAATATCGAGCTCAACCACGCGCGCCAAGGTGGCGTGATCCAGCAGATCGGCGGTGTAAACGATGTCATCACAATGGAGGCCAGTTTGAAAACCTGCCGCCAGCGCTCGCTCGATTTCGCCCAAGGATACCGAATCTACCTTCACGCCTTGCTCGCGCATCAAACGCAAAATGTGGATGTTTGAGTTCGCTTTTTGCGCAAAACGAATGGTGTCGAACATTTTGAGCTGGCTAATGCGCTCGCGAATGGTCGCAGCATCATAAGTCCAGACTGGGGTGCCGTATTGTTGGGCGATCTGCGCGATTTGTGAGCCGTTGATGGGTTTCATAGTGATCCTGATTTATTTTCTATTGTGAATTTGATGTTGCTATTCAAACAGAGCGGGCAAACATGGTAAAACGATAAATTCTTGCCCTACAGCAATTTGGCTTATGTTTGATTACAAATTACTCGAAGCACTCGATATGGTTTTGCGTTGTGGCAGCTTTGATGCGGCGGCCAAGCGACTGCATTTAACGCCGTCGGCCATTTCGCAGCGCATCCGTCAGCTTGAAGAGCGGCATGGTGAAGTGCTACTGCGGCGTGAAAATCCAATTTGCGCGACCCCCAGCGGTGAAAAGCTGCTAGCGCATGTGCGTCAGGTGCGCGCGCTGGAGGCTGAATTGGGCGAGCAATTGGCGGAAGATCTCGATGAACAAGGCGCAACACAAGCATGGCGTACGCTGCGCATTGGCGTGAATGCCGATAGCTTGGCGCTGGGCTTAATGCCCGCACTATCGGGTTTATTGTCCGCGCAAAGATTATTGCTTGAATGCGTGGTGGATGACGAAGCCTATACGCTTGATTTGCTGCGGACTGGTGAAGTATCTGGGTGTATTAGTACGCAATCTAATTTGGTGGCGGGCTGTGGCGTATTACCATTGGGGAGTATGCAGTATATTGGCGTTGCATCGCCGCAGTTTGCTGCGCTGCATTTGGGCGAAAAACTGGATGCTGAGCGCTTGGGCAATGCACCGGCTGCGGTGTTTGGTTATAAGGAAAGCCTGCATCGTCGCCTGCTGCGCGAGCGTTGGGGTTTGTTGGAAGGGCAATATCCTTGCCATGTGATTCCTGAAAGCAATGCGCTATTTGCTGCCGCGCTGGCTGGTTTTGCTTATGCCGTTGTGCCGCGTCAGCAGGCGCAAGTGGCCTTGGCATCTGGCGAGTTGGTCGAAATTGCGGCCTTTTCCCATGAGGTGCCACTATTTTGGCATCACTGGTCGCGCCAAACGCGGCCAGCTCAATTATTTAGCCAAGCATTAATGTCTTTTGCTTCAACTCATTTAGGCCCGTCCAACATATGAACAGCGCTCCCATAGTCGTATTTTTAGATCGCGACACTTTGCCGGTGCCGCTCAAACCCATTAGCTCGCCGCACCGTTGGCAAAGTTTCCCTCACAGCACCCCCGAGCAAGTGATCGAGCGGCTGCAAGGGGCGAGTGTGGTCATTACGAATAAAGTCGTGATCACGCGCGAGATGATCGCAGCGCTACCTGAGCTGCGTTTGATTGCGGTTGCTGCAACGGGCTTTAACATTATCGATGTCGCCGCAGCGCGTGAGCATACGGTAGGGGTGTGTAATATCCGAGACTATGCAATACATGGCGTTGCAGAGCATACCCTGATGCTGATGCTGGCGCTGCGCCGACAATTACTCGCTTACCGCGCGCGCTTGTTGGCAGGTGAATGGCAAAAGGCAGCAGGCTTTTGCTTATTTCCTGAAAGCGCAGCCACCGCATCACATGATCTGGCGGGCAGCCGCATGGCGATCATTGGTTCGGGCGCGCTTGGGCAGGCGACGGCAAAATTGGCGCAGGCCTTTGGGATGCAAACTTATTTTGTCGAGCGCAAAGGGGCTGCACAGGTCCGCGTTGGCTATCTGGCTTGGGATGAGGCTATTCAAACCGCCGATGTGATCAGCCTGCATTGCCCGCTGAATGATCAAACTCGCAATTTGATCGGTGCTGCTGAACTGGCGCAAATGAAAACCAGCGCCATTGTGATCAATACCTCGCGCGGCGGCTTGATTGATGAAGCCGCTTTACTCCAGGCGCTGCAACAGGGGCAAATCGCGGGTGCTGGGCTCGATGTGCTGATCACCGAGCCGCCTCGTGCTGGCAATGCTTTGCTTGATATTGAGCTACCCAATCTAATCATCACGCCGCATGTGGCTTGGGCGAGTGTCGAGACGATGCAAACGCTGGCAGATCAATTGATCGATAATGTGGATGGATTTTTACAAGGTCAGCCGCGTAATTTACTCTAAGACTGTGAAATTGCCATTTGCAAAGTTATTAAGAAAAAGCGTGGAGATCCGCGCTTTTTTTGTGGCTGTGTAAATCAATAAGGCATTGTGCAACTTCATTCACATCAATCGTGAATAAGAAAATGTATAGGCTGTGAGTAAGTGAATTAAGTCACTGGCGCAATAGGCTTTTCTTGCTCTGCCTATTTTTTAGTCTATTGTGCCGACTTATCCCTGCTTATGCCCGTTATGGCAGGATAGTTACTTGGGTAAGGTGTGGGTAAGTGATTTAAGTTGCTGTTTTAGTGGTGTTTTTGTTTTGAGATTAAAAAATAGGCAATTATTCAGCCTAAAACGGTATCAATGTGACATTTTGATGCCATTTTTTGCCCATTAGGTTTCAATTTGCTTGTCTCTGGCGATTTATTAACTATAGTGCCGAGTTTTCCCACTTATGCCCGAATTCGCCGAATAGTTGCTTGGGTAAGATGTGGATAAGCGGATTAAGTGCTTGTTTAATTAGCCATATTATTGATTGATTAAAATTTAATCAATGTGCGGCGAGTTGGTCTGTTTTGCGTTGAGCTAATTTGCGGAAAATCCAGCTTTGCGGCTGTTCCACTCCGGTGCGAATGTAGTCGAGTAGCGCGATGCTCTCTTGTACTGCGTTATGCGCGATCCGCGCATGATGATCGCCGGCAAAAAGCAGTTCATCGCCAAACTGCAGCAGCGTCTCGCCCGATGGTAGGAGCGTGTCACACCCCGCGTGACGATGGAGTAGGGCGAGGCATTGCAACGTATTGCCATGATTTAATGCATCGTGGGTGTAGTGATCAATGCGCAGTGGTGGTTGCGGTTGGGCCAGCATGGCGTGGACTGCTGACGCATTTTTGGCATTAAATTGAACGCGCCAAATTTCGGGGACATGGCCTGCGCACAGTTGATTGAGTTGAGGCAGCAATTGCGCGGCCCAATCTTCCGATTGCTGCTGAATCAAGCTCATGGCATCGGCGAGTAAAGGGTTTTCCATCGCGCGCAGACATTCGTGCGCAATAATCTGAGCCCGAATCGAGGTGATATTGGGTTTAAAGGCCTGAAATAAGATGTGGTTATGCGTTAAATTTTGCCGCGCCACGGTATATAGATGCGGGTTTATTTCCCGCGCAGTGGCCAGTGCCGACAGATTATTGGCGTCATGGTCATGGCTAACCAGCAAGCCGACGGCCTGTTCAATCCGCGCTTGACGCAAGGAGGCTGCATCTACGCCCAGCGCCAAAATAAAATCAGACTCGGGTAACTGCGCTTGCGGCTCTGGATCAATGACCGTGACAGTACATCCTGCCTGTATCAGTGCGGTATACACTGCGCCGCCAAAGCGTCCGTAGCCGACAATAACCCAGTGCCCAATCGGTGGTGGTGGATCATTGCTGATAAGATTGCCCGGGAAGTCGGCCAAGACATCACATAGCTGGGCAACCGTGGGTTGCTGCAATCGGCGCGCAAATTTGCGGCCTACAGTTTCAAATAGATTGATGACCTTATTCGTGCCAAACGAGGCCATATTTTCGGCGACTGATCGATTGCGGCTGCGGCAAATCGACAGTAATTTTGGGCGCAATACATAGGCACTGATTGCGATCGCTAAATTGACTTCTTCGTTGCCAGTGATACCGATAATGCCGATGCATTGTGGATGCTCTATGCCTGCGACTTTGAGTAATTCGGGATTGGCGGCATCGCCCGCAATGCAGGGGGTGTCGTAATGAAAATCAGCCAAGGCAATGTCGTTAATGCGCTCTTCACGCAATTCCACAATCACAAAGCGCATATCAAGATCATCGAGCACCTTGCACAGTAGCCGTGCGCTTTGCCCGTAACCGCAAATCAGATAAAAAGGCTCGCTAATGCGCCGCACTTTACGTCGGAATCGGGCATGGGCAATCGCTTTGCGTAGCGATTCATCGCGCATCAAGCCAAAAATCGAGCCTATCGTGTACGCCCAGCCTGTGACGGCCAAATAAATGCACACCAAGACCCATAAGCGTTGCTGATAGGTAAAAGGGTGGGGGATCTCGCCAAAGCCAATCGAGGTGGCGGTATAACTAATGAAATAAAAGGCGTGGAAAAAATCGATGTGATACGGCTTGCCATCGCCGTCTATCCCCGGAATCAAGACCAGACCGAGTACGGCGATCGCATACACGCTGATCAGCATGACAATCGGCGCGCGCAAGCGCCGCAGCATGAGGAAGAAGATGCCGTCCATGCTTAGCGCCGATGTTGCAGCGTTTCACCAATCAGCAGCACCACCGAAACCAAATTAGCGGCCAGTGCGCCGGCGGCAAATGACACCACCATCGAGGTAATACCCGGTGTCATGCCTAAGCCAGAAACATATTCGGCATGCCCCCAGATCAAGGCCGCAGTGACTAATTGCAAATCAGCGACCAGGCTAGTGGCCAAATGCAGCGCACCAACTTGGGTACGATCGCCAAATTTGAGTGTGGTCGCAATCAGATTAATCACAATCGCGGCAAATAGCTCAAACACATCATGCTGGTGCGCCACATCGATTTGGCCCAAGACAAAGCCGAAATTGAGCGTGAACGCGAGCAGGATGAAAAAACCAAAAATCACTTTTTCAATATTCATGATGCCAGCCTAGTGGGTAGATACATGCAGGGGTATATCGTTGTAAAGCCGCTGTAATGGCTGTGCAGGGATATACATATTGAATTGATTGTGGCGTAGTCCACTGCCGAGTTCAAGTGCATTTTGCCGCCGCTGAGCTTATCCACGCGCAAGGTGGATAAAACCGGCGCTGCGCTGTGGATAAGTGCGCTAAGTCCTTGAACTAATGTGCTGCTGCTAGATTGATGCAAAAAGTGGCAGCGAGAAAGGCTTTTCCCCGCATTACTGGCATAGCTGCGGGGGTAAGCTGTGGATGAGTGAGCTAAGTGGCTGTTTTGAATTACATAATCATCGCTGCTTAATTTTTAAGCAAAAACAAGCCCGCTCATCTTCAATAGTGACACGCCAATTGCGGCCATCATTAACGCAATCAAGCCATCCAGCACGCGCCAAGCCACGGGTTTGGCGAACAAAGGCGCAAGTTTGCTGGCACCAAAGGCCAAGGAAAAAAACCACAAACCCGAAAAACTCACGGCACCTAATAAAAACATCGGTTGATTGGCCGGATCTTGCTGCGCACCGATCCCGCCGACTAACACCACCGTATCCAAAATCGCATGCGGATTGAGTACCGAAAAACCCAGCGCTGCCAATGCCACGCCTTTCGCGGTTTTAATGCCCTGACTTTGCGCATCCAGTACCAGCGCTGCTGGGCGAATGGCTTTTTTCAGCGATTGCCAGCCAAACCAAAATACAAAGGCCGCACCGGCTAAAGCCATCCAGACTTCGAGTTGCGGTAAGGTCTGCAGCATTTTGCCCATGCCCAGTACGCCTGCCGACATCAGCAACATATCGCAGGTCACACAAGTGATCGCCGCAACAAAAAGATGTTGGCGCGTGATGCCTTGGCGCAAGATAAAAGCATTCTGCGCGCCAATCGCCATAATCAGGCTGGCACACAAAGCCATGCCTTGGAAAAACACACTGCTATTCATTGTTTCAACCCTGTTCGAATTATTTTTGGAATAAAGGCATTGTGCTAAGAAACGCTTGCTTGATAAAGAATATTTAATTTATCTTGTGAATACTTAAAATATCTTAATTTAGAGGCGGCGATGCAATTCGATCATAAACAGGCCGAAGCCTTATTGGCGGTCATTGATACGGGGAGCTTTGAACAGGCCGCCCATGAGTTGCATTTAACTGCATCGGCGATTTCGCAGCGCGTGCGGCAATTGGAAACGCAATTGGGTACGCCGCTGTTGGTGCGCTCGCGGCCATGCCGAGCAACGATGGCTGGGCAACAATTATTGCAATACCTGCGTCGCGCGCGGCTGCTGGAGCAAGATTTTTTTGCCAGCTTTTCCGGTGAGCAATCAATGCCTTTGAGTGTGCCATTGGCGGTCAATGCCGATACGCTGAGCACATGGCTGTTACCGGCGCTGAGTGATTTTTTGATTAGCGAAAATGTCCTGATTAGCCTCACTGTCGATGATCAGGATCATACCTATAGCCTGATGCAGGAAGGTCAGGCGCTGGCATGCGTGTCCGCCGAGCCCAATCCAATGCAAGGCTGTATGGTGCATGAGCTGGGCGTGCTGCGGTATCGGATGTTGGCTTCACCCGTATTTCACGCGCGCTGGTTTGGCAAGGGCTATCACCGCGAAGCGGCACGGGTGGCGCCCGTGATGGTGTTTAACCGCAAAGATGCCCTGCAGGCAGGGTTTTTGCAGCAGTTATTTGGATTGCGCCCCGGTAGTTATCCCGAGCATCACGTGCCGGCGAGCGAGCCCTATTTGCAATCGATTTTGCTCAGCTTAGGTTACGGCATGGTGCCGCACCTGCAAGCAGATGAATACATCGCCCGTGGTGAGCTCATCGACGTTGCGCCGCAAAAGCCCACCGATGTCGTGCTGTATTGGCACCATTGGAAAGTGCAGTCTCCACGCTTGGAGCGACTTTCGCGTCGCTTGGTTGAGGCGGCGCGGCAGACTTTGCTGACTCGGCTTGATTAATGGCTGTTGCAGCTTGTGCTTGCCGGTGTTTTTCAAACGCGCTTCGCGCTTGTTTCAGAGTTGAAAACAGCATAAAGCTGTTTTGGACGTGTTCTGTTTGAGCCGACTGCGCCACGCGGGCCTCAATCTGGCTTTTGCGCCCCGCGAGCGCGAGTGGTATGCCGCGTTCAGCCAAGCCTTGCTGTAAATCCCACATAGCCTGCTCGCCGGCCATATCAATTTGCGTAATCAGTGTTGTATTGATTGCCGCTAATGTGATTTTCGCTTGTTCCATAGACAATGCCCGTCAGAATTTCTGATGTATTTGCCCAAGGATTAGTCAAGTCAATGTATTGATGACTATACCCTGCACGGTATTTTGTAGGCCTTTGAGTGAGGTAAGCGACGACTTCGCAAGTCATTAAAGCAGAATCGAAGTTAAATACGTATTGCAAATGAGAATGGTTGCTAGTAGCATATGCGAATGATTCTCGATAACAAAAAAATTCTTTGCGGTGTCGTCGTCCTTCACGCGGCTATGTTTTATCAGCTGAGTCAGTCGGTACGGCCGCAGTCGCAAGCTGAGCCCCTGATGATGCAGGCCATCCCTTTGGCGATGGGCGACTTGGCTCCCGAGCCTAAGCCCGAAGCGCAAAAGCCGCTTGCTCAGCCCAAGCAAAAAATGAAGACGGTCAAACAGAAAGTGCAAGAGCGCGTTGTTCGACCTGCGCAGGTAGCCAAGACCGAAGCGCAGACGCAAACGCCAGAGCGCAGCGCAACGCTGGAAGTCGCGGCTGCAAAAGCCAATCAAAATGCAGATAACGCTGAGCCGACTGTGAGCAAAAGTCGCGATGCCACTGAGCACGCCGCAGCAGGCGGGCAAGAAGGCGTGAGCAAGCAGGTAGAGCCGACGGTTAGCGCGCCCAGCTTTCATGCCAATTATCTAAGCAACCCCAAGCCGCCTTATCCTCCCGCGTCACTGGCGCTCGGTGAGCAAGGCGTCGTGATGTTGCGCGTTGCAGTGAGCCCGGCGGGTTTGCCTGAAAAAATCGATTTGGCCAAAAGCAGTGGCTATTCGCGCCTGGATGCGGTGGCGCAAAGCACCGTGCTGAAATGGCGCTTTGTGCCGGCCAAGCGGGGCGATGAAGCGGTGGCTGGCACCGTTGTAGTACCGGTTAATTTTTCAATCAAGAAGTCTTAAGGATTCGTCATGGATTTGTCTTTGGTTTTGCACTCAGGTGACCCGATATTGCAATCGGTTTTTGGGCTTTTGGTCTTGATGTCGATCGTGAGCTGGGTGGTGATCATCGCACGCTCTCGCCTGCTTTGGATTATGAAGCGCCACCAGCAAAAGTTTATGAGCTCTTTTTGGGAGGCCAGTGATTGGCAAGAGGCACTCAGTTTAGCGCTCAAACATAAAGCGCCAGCGGCCAAATTGGCGCGCGCGGGGGCTGATGGTTTGCGCCATTATCGGGCTCATGAGGGCGGCGGCTTGGGTAAAGCTGTTTCGCTGGATGATTATCTGGTTCGCAATCTACGCACCAAATTAAGCCAAGAAACCGCCAAGATGGAGCGCGGCTTGACGTGGCTGGCCACCACAGGCTCGGTCGCGCCATTTATTGGCTTGTTTGGCACGGTCTGGGGGATTTATCACGCCTTGGTCGGTATTGCGACTAGTGGTAATGCCTCGCTGACAACGGTGGCGGCACCGATTGGTGAGGCTTTGGTGGCGACGGCGGCGGGTTTGGCGGTCGCGATTCCGGCGGTGATTGCCTACAACGCGTTTATTCGCAGCAACCGCCGCTTTGCGCAAGAGCTCGATGGCTTTACGCATGATTTACACGCACAACTCTTGACGGAGGGTGGTCATGGCATTCGGTAATTTTTCAGCGCAAGAAATTGTGTTAATCGCAGAAATCAATACGGGTTTGTGGATGGGGATGAATCATGGCATTCGGTAGTTTTGGGCAGCAAGACGCCGCGCCAATGGCGGAAATCAATACCACGCCACTGGTGGATGTGATGCTGGTGCTGTTGGTGGTCTTTATCGTGACCGCGCCGGTCATGACGCATGCCGTCAAAGTTGAGTTGCCAAAGGCGAGCGCTGAAGTAGTGCAACAGCAAAAAGCCGTCATTCGTTTGAGTTTACAGGCCGATGGGGCATTGCTCGATGAGAAAACGCCAATTGATCCGGCCAGCTTGAGCGCAAGATTTAGCGCGGCATTTGCGCAAGATCCGCTCACAGAAGTGCATCTATACGCCGACAAAACCGTGCAATACGAGCGGATTGCCCAAACGATGGCGCAAGCGCAGCAGGCGGGTCTGACGCGAATTGGCTTAATGACCAATGGACAGGGGGCAGGGCAATGAGCATTCAATCAGCACTGAATTGTAGTTTTTGGCTGGCGCAGCTTTGGGCTGCGGCCTGCTGTCGACACGAGCGACTCATTCATTCATAGCGTCAGACTGTGATTATCCAAGCGACGGCGGGTTAATCCCGCCTTTTTTTGTCTCAAAAATATAGAAAAGTGTTCAAGACCATGCGTGAGATTCATAAGAAAAAATCTGGGGTACGCCATTTGGCTAAATATCCCGCAGCTGCCGCCCTTTTTGGGGTGGTGGCCGGTGGCGCTCAAGCGGCGGATGCAGCCGCTGAAACGGTATTGGCGCCAGTTGAAGTTAAAGCGACCGCCACATCGCAAAACGGGACTGCCAATACCTACAATGCGCCGACTGTGAGTGTGGGCCGCACGACCGAAGAAGCCCGCGATGTGCCGCAATCCATCACCAGTATCACGCAGGAAGTGATGCATGATCAGGATGCCAATACGCTCAAAGAAGCGCTGCGCAATGCGGTTGGGGTGACATTTAACGCCGCAGAAGGTGGCGCGAGCGGCGACGGGATTCGTATTCGTGGCTTTGCTGCGTCTAATGATTTGTATCTGGATAATTTCCGTGACTCGGCACAATATAATCGCGACACGTTCAATACCGATACGCTGGAAGTTTTGCGTGGCCCATCTTCAATGTTGTATGGCCGTGGCTCGACGGGCGGGATTGTGAATCAGGTTAGCAAAAAACCGTTTTTGGGCGAGTTGAACCAGCTCTCGGCGACGGTGGGCACTGATGCCTACTACCGCGCAGAAGGTGATTTTAACAAACAGATCGGTGAAACCAGTGCGATCCGTTTGAATGTCATGGGTCAGGATGCCGGTAGCTTCCGCGAAGGTGCGGAAATGAATCGCTGGGGCGTAGCGCCTAGCGTGAGCTTCGGCATTGGCGAGCAAACCGAAGCGACCTTGTCTTACCTGCATTATGAAGAAAACAATGTCCCCGATTATGGCGTGCCTTATTACCGTAAAACGGCCGTTCCCAATGTGAAAAACACCAGTAGCTCCATCTATGGCAGCAATACGCCACTTGATCGCGTTGATACGTTTTATGGTTTGAAAGACTTTGACAGCGAAAAAACGCAAGCCGACGTGTTCTCGGTCAACGTCCAGCATCAGATTAAGCCCAATATGCTGATCAAGAACGCAACGCGTTATGGTCAGTATGACCTTGATCTGCGCGCTAGCGCTCCAGGCCTGCTCTTTGCCAACAGCAATGATCCATTGACGGACAGCACCACGGTGACACGCGGCCGTAAATTACGCGAACGCAATCAGGAAATCTTATCCAATGTGACTGATTTGCTGTGGGATTTTGATACCGGCACAGTGCGCCATAATGTGCTAGCGGGTGTTGAGCTGACGCGCGAAACCTTGCGCAGTACTGGCCGTATGCAACTCGATACCACTGGGAAAGTGAAGCCGGGTAGCAATGGTCTTGCGGGGTGCGTGTTGCCAACCACTACGGTCGGTAATCCAAATACCAGCGGCGTGCCGGCAAATTGTTCGGCCCCAGTTAAGACTGTCGTCGCTGATTCGACTGCCGACACGGTGGGTTTTTACGCTCAGGATATGATTGAGCTTAATACTCAGTGGAAAGTATTGCTTGGTGCGAGGTACGACCGTTTTTCTGCCAGTACGGAAAATCAGTCGTTCACTAAGGCTGCCGCCGCGCAAAACGTCAGCCGTACCGACAATGTCTGGAGCTGGCGTACGGGTGTGATCTACCAGCCTGATCAGCAGCAATCTTATTACATTTCGTACGGCACCTCGTTTAACCCATCGGCTGAAGCCTATTCAACCGACCCGAAAGGCGCGCTGACCGATCCAGAGAAAAACGCCAACTATGAAATTGGCGCGAAATGGAATTTACTCGATGGCAAACTCGCGCTGCGCACGGCGCTGTTCCGCACCGAAAAAACGAATGAACGCCAAACCGACATTGAGCCAGGCGAGGTGAAGCCTTACTTGCTATCGGGTAAACGCCATACCGATGGGATCGAGATTGAAGGTGCAGGTCAGTTGACCGATAAATGGCAGATTTTTGCCGGTATTGCCGTGATGGACCCAGTGATTGACGATGTGGCCAATCCAGCACGCAAATATCAGGAAGGCAATCGACCTGACAATGCACCGACCTATACCGGTAATCTCTGGAGCACTTACCAGATCGACGGCAATTGGAAGGTGGGTGGCGGAATGAACGCAATGGGTAAACGTTACACCAATCTCGACAATATCGTTTACCTGCCAAGTTATGTGCGTTGGGACGCGATGGCTGAATGGTCACATCGCGATCTGAGCGTGCAGCTAAATATTTATAACCTGTTTAATACCAAGTATTACGAAGGCCTATACCAAGGCTTTGCAGTGCCGGGTACAACGCGCGCTGCACGCGTAACGGTGGGGTATAAGTTCTAAAGCCTTTTAAAAAAATGATGTTTGAGTAAATACGTGGCCGGGTATATTCCCGGCCATCGGCATTGCAGTTTTAATTCAGTATTAGCGAAGTGAGAAAACCATGTTATTGCATATTCCCCAAGTGCTCGATCAGCAAACCGTCGCAGCGTGCCGCGCCCGCCTTGATCGGACCGAATGGCTTGATGGTCGAATTACTGCGGGTAGTCAGTCGGCCAAAGTAAAAAACAATGAACAATTGCCTAATGATGATAGAGAAGCCATCGCGGTGAGGAAGGTGATCTTGGCGGCGCTGGAAAAGAATGAGCTGTTTTTCTCAGCGGCCCTACCCAAGCGTATTTTTCCACCTTTATTCAATCGCTATAGCGAAGGCATGACCTTTGGTAATCATGTTGATAATGCGGTGCGCCGTATCACTGAAACGGGTGAATGGGTTCGATCGGATTTATCGGCGACGTTGTTTTTTTCGGCTCCCGAGGAATACGATGGTGGCGAATTGATTATTGAAGACACGTTTGGCTTGCACGAAGTTAAGCTGGCCGCAGGCGATATGATTTTGTACCCATCGAGTAGTTTGCATCGCGTCGAGCCCATTACGCGGGGTACTCGCGTCGCTTCGTTTATGTGGATGCAAAGCATGATTAAAGATGTTGGCGAGCGTGGCCTATTGTTTGATCTGGATACCAGTATTCGCCAGATTCGCGGTGAATTGGGCGATACCCCCACCGCGGTGCAACTCACTGGGGTTTATCATAATTTACTGCGCAAGTGGGGCGAGATCTAGTCAGTCTCTGTTTCTCCTGGTAGGGTATGTGCATAAAGGCTTTATTTAGTATTGATTCTATTGATATACATCGCAATTGTTGTCGGGTTGGTATGATTTCGCTCCAATCGGCCTCATTGTGTTAATAAGGCCGAAATCAGGCGTGCAGCCTAAACAGCTATGCGGTTAAGCGCTACTTTGTGACACAATAAGCGGGTCTCTTTCTTTTGAAGCGAAAATGGAAATCTTCATACTACTGGGGCTGATTTTGCTCAATGGCCTGTTTGCCATGTCTGAAATCGCCCTGGTGACAGCAAAAAAAGCACGGCTTACGAAAATGGCTGAGGGCGGCAATGCGGGCGCTGAAATCGCCCTCAAATTGGGCGCTGAGCCAACGAAGTTTATGTCTACCGTGCAAATTGGCATTACGTCGATTGGTGTATTAAG
The DNA here is from genome assembly GCF_013403565.1 of Chitinibacter bivalviorum. Lineage (NCBI taxonomy): Bacteria > Pseudomonadati > Pseudomonadota > Betaproteobacteria > Neisseriales > Chitinibacteraceae > Chitinibacter > Chitinibacter bivalviorum. The sequence continues at coordinate 701,477 of NZ_CP058627.1, forward strand.
CGGTATTGTCGGTGAGTCAGTCTTGGCTGCGCCGTTTGCCGATTGGCTGATTAGCCTTGGCTTACCTGCGCACCTGAGTAATAGCAGCGCCACCGTCTGCGTGGTGGCCTCGGTTACGTATTTCTCGATTGTGCTCGGCGAATTGGTGCCCAAGCGTTTAGGGCAAATTTCTCCGGAAACCATCGCTTGCCTCGTGGCGCGACCGATTCAGATTTTGGCCTTGGTGTCGCGCCCATTTGTGCGTTTATTGACTTTCAGTACCAGCTATATCCTCAAATTATTGGGGGCGAATCAGCACGCGGCACACAGTGTGACGCAAGACGAAATCGACGCCATGCTGATCGAAGGCTCTGAGGCTGGCCTGATCGAAGAACACGAGCACACCATGGTGCGCAATGTGTTGCGTCTGGACGATCGCATGGTCACGTCCTTGATGATTCCGCGCGGCGATATGGTGTATCTGGATCTGGATGATCCCTTGGATGAAAATCTGCATCGTGTGGCGCAGGCTGATTATTCTCGCTTCCCGATCTGCCGCGACGGGCTTGAGAATATGTTGGGGGTGCTGAGCACCAAAGATATTTTGAAAAAGGTGCTCAAAGGTGAAGCGGTCGATTTATCAGCGCATTTGCAGCCTTGTGTATTTGTTCCTGAAACGCTGACCGGGCTGGAGTTGCTGGAGCAAATGCGCTCGTCCGGCGTTGAAATGGTGTTTCTGGTTGATGAGTACGGCGAGTTGCAAGGGTTGGTGACTTTGCAGGACGTGCTGGAAGTGTTAACCGGCGAATTTAAGCCACAAAATATCGATGACGCTTGGGCGATTCAGCGCGCAGATGGCTCTTGGTTACTCGATGGTTTAATTCCAATCCCTGAGCTCAAGGATCGACTGTCTTTCTCTAGCGTACCTGACGAGGAAAAAAACAGTTACCACACCCTGAGTGGTTTGGTGATGTTGTTATTGGGCCGTATGCCCCGTACCGGCGATATCGCTCAATGGGAAAATTGGTCGCTGGAAATTGTCGATATGGATGGGCGGCGGATTGATAAAGTGTTGGCCAGTAAGCTGCCCATTCAATCTATTAATCAATGATTAGCATTCTCGCCAGCTTAGTTAGCAACTATCATTGGTCAAACTTGATACAGTAGGTGACTCATTTCAAGCGAATGTGGTTTCACACTTTAGGCAGTCTTCAAGGCATGAATGGCAACGCGGGCGATTTGCATTGACCACATTACGCAATAGCGTTATTGCTTCCAGTAGAGTTGCTCGGTCTTTCTGATCATAGGAATGAAACAACCTATTCTCTAATCTAGCTAAGCGATGTTCTGGATAATTCAGGGGCATAGTTTTTTCCTTGGTATTTAGTAGTGGCAGGCGTCCTCTCTTTACGACCCGTTTTCGTTATATTTGAGTAATTTTGCGCGCATGTAGAAAATTCTGCGATGTAAATTTGCACACTAAGCAAATCTTATTGTGTTGGTAGGGCTTTGTTTTTTATACGAAAGTTAATCGGGTGTGATGTGTCAATATGGTGAAAATGCTCTGCGAGAACTATCGCCAATTGAAAAATAAAGGCCCATTAGGGGCCTTTTTTGAGTGTGTCTGAATAGATTGATTTAGTTATTTTTCTGCAGTATTTTTGATCCCAATTGCACGACTACTAGGCAAAGGGTCCCGGCTATAACGCCCACGATCAAGTCTGCTAGGCTCGGTACAAGGGCATGCAAAATTGGGCCAAGTCCAGCAATTGCCGCGCTTTCTTGTGTTAAACCTTCAATGCCGTGATGTAAAAATGGCAAACCATGCGTCAAGATCCCGCCACCGACCAAAAACATTGCGGCTGTACCGATCACCGTTAAGGCTTTCATTAATTTTGGGGCGGCAGCAACCAAGCCACGACCTAGGCGGGTGAGCAATGAATTGCTTTTTTTCATCAAGTAAAAGCCAATGTCATCAAGTTTGACGATGCCCGCCACAATGCCATACACGCCAACAGTCATAATCATGCCAATCCCCGCGAGTACGGCCAACTGCGTCATAAATGGCTGTCCATTAACGGTGCCCAGCGCAATGACGATGATTTCTGCTGACAGGACAAAATCAGTGCGGATCGCGCCGGTGATTTTTTCTTTTTCCAGCGCCACCAGATCGATGTTTTCGTCACTAACGGCTTGAATCAGCTCGGCTTCATGGGCGTGATCTTCATCGGCTGAGTGCAAAAATTTATGCGCGAGTTTTTCTACGCCTTCAAAGCATAAATACAAACCGCCAATCATCAGCAGCGGCACAATTGCTTGCGGCAAAATGGCGCTAATGGCTAATGCCGCTGGAACTAAAATCAGCTTGTTTTTCAATGAACCCACGGCCACCGCCCACACCACCGGTAACTCGCGCTCGGCTCGTACGCCGTTCACTTGCTCCGCATTGAGTGCTAAATCATCACCCAGCACCCCGGCGGTTTTCTTGGCGGCGACTTTGGTCATTAAGGCCACATCATCGAGTACCGATGCGATATCGTCGATCAGGGCAAGTAAACTGGCTCCAGCCATGGTGTTCATTCCTTTATTGGTTTTTTAGTGTGCAGCCGTGTAGGGGCTCAATTTCGTCAGTTTGCTGTTAGTTTTTAACTTTGGCAAATCGCGCTTGGCGTGTGCCGTTGACTTCGACTTCTTCGATAAACATGGCCAGCGGTCGTACCCACAAACCACGTTCGCCATATTGCGGCCGATATACGACCAGCCATTCTTCGGTTTCGGAGTGTTGGGCCAGGTCAATGACTTCATACAGCTGACCTTTATAATGGCGGTAGAGGCCAGTGTCGAGTTGGGGCTTGTTCATAGATACCTTGCTGAGTATGCCTCTAAAAGCTTTTTATCAATCGCCTTTCAGGGCTATACCTATAGTAAAAATGGCCGCCCGAAGGCGGCCATTTGAGTTTCAATTGCTTGAGCGCTTAGAGCTTGCCTTCCAGCCAAGCTGTCGCAGCTTCCATGGCTTCACTCAGTTTGGCAACTTCGGTGCCACCCGCTTGCGCCATATCTGGGCGGCCACCACCTTTACCACCGACGATTTGTGCCGCCACATTGACCAATTCACCCGCTTTCACTTTGCCGGTGAGGTCTTTAGAAACACGGGCAATCAAACTGACTTTGTCGTCGTTGATGCACGCGAGCAGGGCGACGCCGCTGTCGACGCGATCCATCAGTTTGTCGCTCATTTCACGCAACATACCCGCTTCAACACCTTCAACGACGCTGCCAATGCATTTCACACCATTAATGGTGCGCATGCCCACGCCGATCAATTGATCCAGCTGTGTGAATGCCATTTGGCCTTTCAATGACGACACTTCTTTTTGCGCCGCTTTCAGATCAGCTTGCAGCTTTTCCAGTTTGGCCAGTAATTCGCCCGATTGCGCGCCTGCGATGGCCGCTGCCGCTTTCAATTCAGCATCTTGCGCTTGGACGGCAGACAATGCTGCAGTACCAGTAATGGCTTCGATACGACGGATGCCCGCTGCGACGCCACCTTCAGAAACGATTTTGAACAGGCCGATATCGCCAGTGCGATTGACGTGCGTACCACCACACAACTCAGTCGAGAAATCACCCATTTTCAGGACGCGCACTTCGTCGCCATATTTCTCGCCAAACAGCGCCATTGCGCCAAATTTGATCGCGTCGTCATAGCTCATCAGGCGCGCAACCGCTTCTTCATTGGCCATGATAACTTGATTGACCAAGTCTTCGACTTTGGCGATCTCGTCGCTGGTCAATGCTTTGGGGTGTGAGAAGTCAAAACGCGTGCGTTCGTGATTCACCAGCGAGCCTTTTTGCTCCACGTGCGTGCCCAAAACTTCGCGCAAAGCGGCGTGCAGCAAGTGCGTTGCCGAATGATTACGCTGGCTGGCTTGGCGTTTTGCAATGTCGATGCTCGCAGTCACTGCATCGCCCACTTTCAATGTGCCGCTGATGATTTGACCTTGGTGACCAAATACATCGGCTTTAATTTTTTGCGTGTCGGTAACGTTGAATACGCCACTACCTGCAATCACGCCGACATCTCCGCCCTGGCCGCCTGATTCCGCGTAGAACGGTGTGTGATCAAGCACGATGACGCCTTCATCACCGTCAGCCAATTGCTGAACTTGTTCGCTGCCTTTGTAGAGCGCAATCACTTTGGCTGCGCGGCTGCTCTCGGTGTAGCCGTGGAAGCAGGATGCTTCACCTTCGTAGGCCAAGCCTGCGGTCATTTTGAATGTGCCAGCGGCTTTCGATTGTTTGCGCTGCGCTTCCAGCGCGGCCTCAAAGCCTGCGATATCGACAGTGACATTGCGTTCGCGACAAACGTCGGCGGTCAGGTCAATCGGGAAGCCGTAAGTGTCTGACAGTTTGAACGCCACATCGCCATCGAGCACTTGTTTGCCGCCACCCAATACGGTGTCGAGCAAGGTCATGCCGTTTTCCAGCGTGCGACCGAAGATTTCTTCTTCAGTTTTGAGTGCGTCAATGATGTGTTCTTTGCGTTGACGCAATTCTGGGTAAGCATCGCCCATGACGTCGGCCAATGGCGCAACGAGTTTGTGGAAGAAGTACCCTTTTTGGCCCAGTTTGTAGCCGTGACGAATCGCGCGGCGAATAATGCGGCGCAATACATAACCGCGACCATCGTTCGCTGGCAATGCGCCATCAGCGATCAGGAAGGCGCAAGAGCGGATGTGGTCGGCGATGACTTTAAGTGACGGCGAATTAGCATCCGTGGCGCCTGTTTCGCGCTGTGCTGCGGCGAGTAAATGCTGGAACAAGTCGATTTCGTAGTTGGCGTGCACGTTCTGCATTACGGCAGAAATACGTTCCAAGCCCATGCCGGTATCCACCGATGGCTTTGGCAGTGGATGCAAGACGCCCGCTTCGTCACGGTTAAATTGCATAAAGACGTTGTTCCAGATCTCGATGAAGCGATCGCCGTCTTCTTCTGGTGATCCTGGAGGGCCGCCCCAGATATGGTCGCCGTGATCGTAGAAAATCTCAGAACATGGGCCACATGGACCGGTGTCACCCATTTGCCAGAAGTTATCTGACGCATAAGGCGCGCCTTTGTTGTCGCCAATGCGAACGATTTTTTCCGCTGGAACGCCAACTTCTTTATTCCAGATATCAAAAGCTTCGTCGTCCGTGGCATACACAGTGACCATCAATTTTTCTTTTGGGATGCCGAGCCATTCAGGGCTGGTCAGAAATTCCCACGCGTACAAAATTGCTTCGCGTTTGAAGTAGTCGCCAAACGAGAAATTGCCGAGCATTTCAAAAAAAGTATGGTGACGGGCGGTGTAGCCAACGTTTTCCAAGTCATTGTGTTTACCGCCAGCGCGTACGCATTTCTGGCTGGTGGTGGCGCGCGAGTAAGGGCGTTTGTCAAAGCCCAAGAACACGTCTTTAAATTGGTTCATACCGGCATTGGTAAACAAGATCGTTGGATCGTTAGCCGGAATCAGCGATGATGAGGCCACGACTTGGTGGCTTTTGCTAGCAAAAAAGTCCAAGAACTTTTGGCGAATCTGGGATGATTTCATAAGACGGTTCACGCGCGCGCAGTTTAAATTCAAGGGTATCGATTCTAAAGCAAAGCGGCTTGGGCGGGTAGGCGGGAAGGGGATTTGTGTGGCGTCGCGATCAGAATCGATCTTTTCCCTCACATTTGGTCAAAATTGGTCCTGATTAGCACAGTTTGCCATTTGAATGCGTTGGATGTGTGGGTATATTGCTATGATTATTTTATTTATTAGTTTTCAGGTTTATACATAGGTAATGTATCTTAATCAAATTCCATGTCATCGATAAAATCATCGCTATTGCCACTCACCACACGATAGATAACAGCGGTGCTAAAGCCGCGACTGGCTAAAAAGCGCATTTGTTTGGCGCGTTCTTTCTGATCCTTAGGGGGGCTGCCGAATTTTTTTAGCCACAAGCGGCGAGCAGTAGCCTCTTCTTGCTCGGCAACGGCTTCGATGCTGCTGTCGATGATTTCGCTGGCAACGCCGCGTTGCCGCAATTCTTGTTTTAAACGGCTGAGGCCATAGCGTTGACTACGGTAATGCGTCCACTGCTCAGCAAAGCGGCTATCTGATAACCAGCCTCGGGCTTCAAAATCATCCAGTAGCGCGGGGATTTCTTCGGGCGTTTCGGTAAATGCTTGAAGTTTTTGCGCCAACTCTGCGCGAGAATGATCGCGACGCCCGAGCATTTGCAGTGCTTTATTGCGCAATGAAATCATGATGCAAATTCCATTTGAATTTGGATTGATGAAAAAAGGCTCTCAAATGAGAGCCTTTCGCGTTTTTACACTTGCTGAAATTACTCAGCTGCGTCGTCGTTTTCCGCGCCCATTTCAATAGGCAGGCTGCTACCAATCAATTTATCGCGTACTTTTTTGATGATCTCTTCGGCCAGCTCTGGATTGTCTTTCAAGAATTGACGAGAGTTTTCCAAACCTTGGCCAATCTTATTGCCGTTGTAGCTGTACCAAGCGCCTGATTTTTCTACGATCTTGTTAGCAACGCCTTGCTCGATAATCTCACCTTCGCGAGAAATGCCTTCGCCGTACAAGATATCAAATGTAATTACGCGGAACGGTGGGGCAACTTTGTTTTTGGCAACTTTAACTTTGGTTTGGTTGCCAATAATCTCTTCGCCTTTTTTGACTGCACCGATGCGGCGAATGTCGAGGCGTACTGAAGCGTAGAATTTCAGTGCATTACCACCCGTGGTGGTTTCAGGGCTTTGCCCTGGCATCATGGCGCCAATCTTCATGCGTAACTGATTAATAAAGATCACCAGCGTATTGGTACGCTTGATATTACCGGTTAATTTACGCAGGGCTTGGCTCATCAAACGGGCTTGCAAGCCGACGTGTACGTCACCCATTTCACCTTCAATTTCGGCCTTTGGAGTCAGCGCAGCAACCGAGTCAACGACGATAATATCTACGCCGCCAGAACGAACCAGCATGTCAGCAATTTCCAGACCTTGCTCGCCAGTATCAGGCTGAGAGATCAACATGTCGGATACATTGACACCCAGTTTTTGGGCGTAGATTGGATCAAGTGCATTTTCCGCATCAATGTAGGCGGCTACACCACCGAGCTTTTGGATTTCTGCGACGACGTGCAAGCACAAGGTTGTTTTACCCGATGACTCTGGCCCGAAAATCTCAACAATACGACCACGCGGCAAACCACCAACGCCCAGCGCCAAATCCAAACCGAGCGAGCCAGTTGATACGACTTGCAGGTCGTTTTCAGCTTGGTTTTCGCCCATTTTCATAATGGCGCCTTTACCGAATTGGCGTTCAATCTGGGCTAATGCGGCAGCGAGTGCTTTGCTTTTGTTGTCATCCATGATGTGATCCTGAGCTATTTTGTTTGGGTGATGTGATTATAGAACATTCGTTCTGTTTTGCAAGCGTTCTTGAGCGTGATCATCAATTTTGTAGCGGTTGGCCGTGGTGCGAAGGGAGGGTGAAGTAAAAAATCGTACCTTCATCGGGGGCTGACTTGGCCCAGATTCGGCCTCCGTGGCGACTGATGATCCGCTGGGTCACTGTGAGGCCAATGCCATTGCCGCTGTATTGCGCTTGTGAATGCAGGCGATAAAAAGGCGTGAATAGGTTTTTAGCCTGAATCATATTAAAGCCTATCCCCTCATCTGCAATATAAAACACGAGTTGGCCATTCACATGGGTGCTGGCAAACGTGATTTTGATGGTTTCTTTGCTTTGCGAGTATTTCCAAGCATTTTCAATTAAATTAAACAGCGCAATCCGAATCAGGCGAGGATCGGCATCTGCCAGTAGATCGGGGCTGATGTCGATGTGGTGACTACGATTGGGCTGCAAAATGGTGATTTCTTCCGCGATGTCATGTGCCATCACACTCAAATCAAGTGTTTGTGGTCGCAACTCCGCGCGGGAGAGCTGTTGCAGCATCAATAAGTCATCAATTCGGCTCGCCATGCCGTTAATACTGCTGCGAATACGCTGCAGGTAATTGCGGGCATTATTATCGAGATGGTCCTGATAGTCATCGATGAGCACTTGGCTAAATCCATCAATCGTGCGCAGAGGATTGCGCAAATCTTGGGCCAGAATATTGGTCAAGATTTCTAACTCATGCGTACTATTGGCTAATTCACGGCTGCGCTCTTCCACGACTTCTTCGAGGTGGTGGCGGTAATCTTCGAGTTGCGATTCATTGAACTTGCGATTACTGATATCAAATAAATAACCTTGTAGGTGCGGGCGACCAGTTTGGTCGAGGTCACAAGTCGCCATAATTTGCACCCAGACTTCCTTGCCATTGGCTGCGAGCAGACGACATTCAAATTCGTAAACTTGGCCAGGCTCATGCACATCGGCAAACAAGGGATAGGCAAAATGTCGATCGTCGGGGTGCAGATAGCTACTTAAAAAGCCCTCGCTGTACCAGACCGAGAGCGGATAGTTGAGTAGTTGCTCAGCTTGCGGGCCAACATAAGTAAAGCGCCACTCTTCGGGACGAGCGTCCCAAGGAATTAAGCGGGTAGATTCAACCAGGCGGCGCATTCGATCTTCACTGACCCTGAGTGCGAGCTCGATTTGTTGGCGACTCATTAAGTCGGCTTCAAGTTGCAGGTTTTTTTGTTCGAGCGTGCCAATCAGCTGTTTTAACGATTGCCGAGTTTGTTCGAGTGAGCGGCCTAATTGGCCAATTTCATCGGGGCGTAGCCAGATAAATTCACGATCGAGCTGATTATTGGCCAGTTGCTGCGATTGCTTGGTCAGCGTTTCTAAGGGTCGCAATACACGAGAATTCAATAGGAACAAAATCAGGCCAAGGCTAAAGCACACCTGAATGGCGACGGCGATTAAATATTGCTGCTGTTTACGTTCAATATTCTGTTTGGCTATCCCATCGTCAAGCTCAAGGGTGACGTTGCCAATCACATTGCCTTGTTTACTCACCAGATGTGAAAGCGACAGAATTTTGCCCAAGCGACGATCTGGTTTGTTTTTGGATAGAAAAATACCCAGCGAGGCGTCGTTGACCAAAATGCGCACGACCCGTGCATCGCTCATGACCGAGTCAAGTAGCGGCTTGCCTGATTCGGGGGCGAGATTCCACAGCGGCTCTTGCATCCCCAAGACCAGAATATCCAGCAGACGTTCGTGGTCTTCGCGGATACTTTGCTCCGCCTGCGCCAAATCCGAACGTATGCTCATATAGCCGTTAATGGTGGCTGGTAAGAGCAAACCGAGCAAAATTGCCAAAATCACGGCAGGGCGTAGAGACAGATTCATTCAGTGGTTCATTAGCATTAGCTGACAATAGGGTGAGTCTAATCGAGTTTAATTATTCCGACTATGGATTCGCTGTTGCTGGTCAATGAACGGCTATGGGGTGTTGTAAAGCAGAAGAAAAACGACGGATTTTCGCAAGATTTGATTTGTCGCAGCTTCGGGGCAGAATCTGCTTCGGGCGTGAGAATCTGCACGGCATAATAGCGTCACCAGTAAGGGGAGCTCAAAAAATGAAAATCATCGTCTTAGGTGCAGGGGTCATTGGTGTTACTACCGCGTGGTTTTTGGCGCAAGAAGGTCATGATGTGACAGTGATCGAGCGCGCACAAGAGCCGGCACGTGAAACCAGCTATGCCAATGGTGGGCAAATCTCGGTGTGTCATGCCGAGCCATGGGCCAACCCTAAGGCGCCATGGAAAACCCTGCAATGGCTGGGTGAAGAAGACGCCCCCTTATTGTTTCGCCTTAAACTCGATTGGAATCAATGGCGCTGGGGTTTACGTTTTTTACAGCAATGCACCAAGGCCAAAGCCAAGTCCAATTTACAAAATTTAGTCCGCCTGGGCTTATATAGCCGCGACACTTTGCAAAGCGTGCGAGCGCAAACTGGGGTGCGTTACGATCAGCGTACTGAAGGCATCTTGCATTACTACACTGAGCAAGCTGAATATGAAGCGGCCATTCCTGCTGCAGCGCTGATGCGCGAAGTGGGTTTAGATCGGCAAGTTAAAACTGCTGCCGAATGCTTGATGATCGAACCTGCTCTGGCACAATCGCGCCGCCCCATCGTTGGTGGCACCTATACGCCGAGCGATGAATCAGGCGATGCGCGCCAATTTACCAATGAATTGGCAGATCGTTGCGCAGCAATGGGCGTGCAATTTCGCTATGACTGTGCCATTGAGGCGTTAGAGCGAATCGGCGATGATGTGAAGACGGTACGCGTACGCAGCGCAGAGAATGACGTTGAGCGCTTGAATGCGGATCAGATCGTCGTCTGCCTGGGTAGCTACAGCCCACTGTATTTGCAGCCGCTGGGGATTACGCTCGATATTTACCCTGCCAAGGGATATTCAGCGACGATTCCGGTGGTTGATCCTGAGTTTGCGCCGACGGTGAGTTTGACCGATGACGGCTATAAATTGGTGTTTTCTCGCTTGGGCGATCGGCTCCGCGTGGCGGGAACCGCCGAATTTAATGGCTACAACCTCGATCTCAATGAAATTCGCTGCAAGGCTCTGATCGAGCGAACCAGTCAAATTTTCCCGCAAGGTATGGATTACACGCGTGCTGAATTCTGGACCGGTTTACGCCCCGCGACGCCGGGAAACTTGCCCTACATTGGGCAAACAAGGTATGCCAGTTTGTGGCTCAATACGGGGCACGGTACTTTAGGGTGGACTGAGTGTTGTGGCTCAGCCAAAGCAATTACCGACTTGATTTCTCATCGCAAGCCGGAAGTGGATTATCCGTTCGTGGTTGGTGTGTAAGCTTTGCTTGTGTAGCTGATTGCGAGTGAAAAAAAGGGTATTGCCTTGTAGATCAATTAAATCATGATCTACAAGGCAATACCCTTGGTTTTTTTGGCTGCTAATTACAGCGTTACAGCATGCTCGCGTGTCGCGTGGAATTTCAGCTCTGGCCAACGTTCCATCGTCAAATCCAGATTGACACGGCTGGTGGCCAAATAAGCCAAGCTGTCGGCCGCATCGCGACCGAGATTGTTGACCAGATTTTTTTCGAAGTCAGCGAGTTTTTTCGCATCATCGCAAGAGACCCAGCGCGCAGTGTAAATCGGCGTTGATTCAAACATCGCTTCGACGCCGTATTCGTTCAGCAAGCGGGATGCCACGACTTCAAACTGCAGCACACCCACTGCACCCAAGATCAAATCGCCACCGTTCAGTGGTTTGAACACCTGCACTGCGCCTTCTTCGCCGAGCTGTTGCAAGCCTTTTTGCAATTGCTTGATCTTCAGTGGGTTTTTGATCCGCACAATACGGAACATTTCCGGCGCGAAGTACGGAATACCGGTGAACGACAGCAATTCGCCCTCAGAGAAAGAGTCACCAATCTGGATATTACCGTGATTGGGCAAGCCGATAATGTCGCCCGCGTAGGCTTCTTCCACCTGCTCACGACCTTGCGCCATAAAAGTCACCACCGAGTTGGCAGCGATTTCGCGGTTCAGGCGCAGGTGCTTGAACTTCATGCCACGGGTAAATTCACCCGAGCACACGCGCAGGAAGGCAATCCGGTCGCGGTGTTTCGGATCCATATTGGCTTGAATCTTGAACACGAAAGCCGAGAATTTTTCTTCGGTTGGCTCCACATCGCGCTGAATCGCATGCGTTTCGGATGGTTGTGGCGCCCAGTCAACCAGTGCATTCAAAATTTCACGAATACCGAAGTTATTAATCGCCGAGCCAAAGAATACCGGCGTCAAAGTACCAGCGAGAAATTCTTCCAGATCAAACGGGTGCGAAGCGCCACGCACTAGCTCAAGCTCCATGCGGGTGTTTTCGATTTCGAGCGGGAATAGTTCATCCAGACGCGGGTTGTCGATGCCTTTGATGATTTCCACTTCATCGAGCGGGCCTTGGCCTGGCGTGAAGATGATAATCTCATCCGACAAAATGCTGTACACGCCGCGGAAGGTTTTACCCATCCCGATTGGCCAAGTGATTGGCGCACAGCGGATTTCCAACACACTTTCGACCTCGTCGAGTAATTCGAGGTTGTCCCGCACTTCACGGTCGTACTTATTCATGAAGGTGATAATCGGCGTGTGGCGCATGCGGCAGACGTTCAGCAATTTGATCGTTTGCGCTTCCACACCCTTGGCCGCGTCAATCACCATCAAGGCTGAGTCAACGGCGGTCAGTACGCGGTAGGTGTCTTCCGAGAAGTCCTGGTGGCCAGGAGTGTCGAGCAAGTTCACGACGTGATCGCGGTAATCGAACTGCATCACCGATGAAGCGACCGAGATACCCCGTTGCTTTTCGATGTCCATCCAGTCGGATGTCGCAAACTTGCCGCCTTTTTTACCTTTGACCGTACCGGCAGCCTGAATCGTGCCCGAAAAATACAATAATTTTTCGGTCAGCGTGGTTTTACCCGCGTCAGGGTGGGAAATGATGGCAAACGTACGACGACGCGCCACTTCGCTGCGAATATCCGGCATGGTCTTGGTCTTTGGCGAAAGCTGGGGAAAAACGCGCGATTGTACGCCAATTGCCTATTTTCGAATAGAGCAGGGGCTAAAAGCCCCTTGGGCTAAGCGGCAGAAAATAAAAACAAAATTAGGATGTGCTGGCGTGTTGCTTGCTTTGAACAGGCAAGCTGATTTGGAAGATGGCACCACCGTCAGGATGATTTTGAGCGCTAATCTGCCCGCCATGATCAAGCATAATCTGTCGGCTAATGGCGAGGCCGAGCCCGGTGCCACCACCGACTTTGACACGGCTGCTTTGGATAAATTTATCAAATATCGTTTCTAGCTCTTCAGGTGGAATGCCTGGGCCATGATCATGCACTTCAACCCCTACGGCAGGGCTACCATCATCGAGGGTGACTTCGGGCAAAAATTGGATATCAATATTGCTGCCGACAGGGCTAAATTTGATGGCATTTGATAGTAAATTAACCATGACTTGGGTGATGCGGGCTTTGTCAAAAATGGCCAGAATTTCTTCTTGCCCATCGTCCATTTTGATTTGCAATTGCTTACCGCTGATCAATGAGCCCATTTCTGCGCTGGCCATGCGCACGATCAGCTGCAGACTGTGTCGCCCTTTGTCGTAGCTCATTTTATTGGCTTCGAGGCGTGACATATCGAGCAGATCATTTAATAACACCAGAAGGCGTTTGCCTGAGGCATTAATGCGCTCGTAATAGCGATTGAGGTGGGCATTTTCAGGCAGATCGAGTTTGCTCGTTTTGGCGAGTCCCATTTCCGAGAAGGATAAAATCGCATGCATCGGCGTGCGCAACTCATGACTCATATTGGCCAAGAATGATGATTTGGCAAAGTTGGCACTTTCGGCGGCATCTTTGGCTTCGACCAAGCGTTTTTCGATTTCTTTGAGCTGGGCAATGTCGGTAAAGAAGGCGTAGGCATATTCGATGTTTTCATTTTCATCGAGGACTACACCACTATTGATCAGGAAAGGTCGAATGCGTCCGTGTTGATCGGCTAATTCAATATCCTTGGTAGTATGCTCTTGCAGAGCAAGGTCCATAAGGTCTTGCGGGAAGAACGGGGTACAGGTATCACCCCAGAGTGATTGTGGATTTAAGCCAATTAAGGTTTCCCGGCTAAAGCCTAAGAGGCGAGAAAACGAATGGTTTACATCGCAAATACGGTGTTGCGTATCGATGAGCAAAAAGCCGTCAGCAGTTTGGTCAATAATCGTACGGTTCAGTCGTTCAGATTGGCGCAATGCCTGAGCAGCAATACGCTGCGCAGTAATATCTTCAATTACGGCAATCATGCCCTTGCTCATATCACCCGCAACCAAGGCTTTGGCATAGATCATCGCCCAGAATGGCGTATGGTCACGTCGATATAGCTCGGTCTCTCCACGGTAAACCCCACCAGTAGCAATGCGCGACCAGATTTTTTGCCGAGTTTCATCAAATTGATCAGAAGACTGAAAAATATGCTGCGTCGAGGTGCCGATGATGTCACTGCTGGCGTAGCCAAACAGTAATTCAAACGCAGGGTTGACCAAGCGCACCACATTATTCATCGACAGCATGATGGCCAGTGGGCTGGCATCAAGTACCGTACGGATTTCCGCCGTACGTTCTTGCACCATTTCATGTAGTTGGTCACGGTGCTGGCGCAGTTCCTGTTCGGCTTGACGTCGCTGTGAGATGTCACGAGCAGTACAGCAGATATACGCTTCACGCTGGAATTTAATCAGCGAGAGCGTGAGCTCCATCGGGGTGGTATTGCCATTATTGTCGTGCAAAGCACTTTCGAGGCTGACTTGCTTTTCATTTTGTAATTGTTGCCAATAAGCCAGCCACGCTTGATCGTTAATGTCGGCAAAAAGGTCGCCAAAATGTTGATTCATCAATTCACGCCGGCTTAAACCAGACATCGCCGCCAGACTCTTATTGGCATAACGAATTAGGCCGCTATGATCGCACCAAAGGGTTAAATCGGGGGATTCATCAACGGTATGTTGTGTTAAAAATATTCGGCCTTCAATGTCTTCAACACGGCGAATTTGACGCAATAGTAAGTACAACAAGATCGAAACTACGGCCATTAAGCCCAGTCCAGCCAAAATGCGGGTGATTGTTTGAGTTTGGAAGGTCGCGAGTAGGGTGTCTAGCTCGTGGGTGATGACAATGATGAGCGGTAAATCACTTTGATTGACCATAAAGGTCACCAACTGATCTGCACCCTGTGGTGTTTTGGTAATGAAGGAGCTACTGCGCTTGAGGCGTAATTGTTCAAAACGCAGCGAGTCGTGCTGACGTAAATTGCTCGCGAGTTTGTTTTCGTCAAAAGGATAATTAACCAACACCACGCCATCACTACGCAAGACCTGAATCTTGACCCCTTTGGGCAGTGTTAGTGATTCGTAGAATTTTAGAAAATAGGAGGGCTCCATGCCCGAGAGCAATACCCCGCCAAATTCACCACTTGGTAAATCGATTCGACGCGTTAATGGGATAAGCCATTTACCATCGGTGCGCGAAATAACTGGTTCGCTGATGAAGTTTTGCGTGGTTGAGTATTTGCTGTGATATTGAAAATAACTACGATCGGAAAGGTCTATTTTCCTGGCTGGAAATTCCAATCCATGGCTATGAATAATGCCATTGGGGCCGATGGTGATAATGCCGCGAATTTGCGGCGTAAGGCGGACTTTATCTTTGAGCAGCAGGTGCATCAGATATTCATCGGCATGCTCAACCCCGCCTTGCCGATCAAGATCTTCGGCAATATTTTGCATTCCTTGCTCGGCCGATAAAAAAGCACGAGTCGCATTTTCATCGAGCGCCCGCGCTAGCGATTGATCGCTGCGTTCTGCTTCAGCAATCGCTTGGTGATAATCACGCACGGTAATCCATGCCAGCGTCAGCAGCACCAATAACACCATCACGCCATAAAAACCCAGCAAACCCGTGCGCAACGCGCGCAAGGTATGCCGGGTGTTGGTATTTGGCGTTTTTGTACCGTCAAAAATACCTAAATCAAAGATTTTTCTTGGCCTCCAGCGCTTCCCAGCGCTCAAGCTTTTCTAGGGTCAGTAATTCAATCGCTTCAATTCTAGCTTGCATTTCACGCGCTTTGTCGGGGGCGGTGCGATAAATTGTAGGATCGAGTAAAGACTGTTGTAATTGTGCTTGCTCGGCTTCTAATGCTTCCAAGTCAGCTGGCAATCGCTCTAGTTCCCGATTTTCATTGAAACTTAATTTATTGCGATTGTTTTTCGACTTGTCCTCAGCGGCAGGTTTAACTGCTGGCGCTGTTGCAGTAGTGGTTGTTGCCTTTTTCAACTCTGCTTGGCTAGCCTGCATGCGTGAGCGGGCGCTAATCCAATCGGCATAGCCACCTGCATTTTCAAGTAGTTGGCCGTTTGGCTCAAAAACGATAGTTTGAGTGACCACATTATCTAGAAACGCGCGGTCGTGGCTCACGACGAAAACGGTGCCGGTATAACTTGAAAGTAATTCTTCCAAGAGCTCTAAAGTATCGATGTCCAAGTCATTCGTCGGCTCGTCCAATACCAGAATGTTGGCTGGCTTAGTAAAGAGGCGAGCCAAGAGCAAGCGATTGCGCTCGCCACCTGATAAGGACTTGACTGGGCTGCGCGCACGTTCAGCAGGGAATAAAAACTCTTCCAGATAGCCAATGATGTGTTTGCGCTGTCCGCCAATTTCGACATAGTCGTTGCCTTGTCCGACAGTGTCGGCCACGGATTGCTCTTCATCGAGTTGCTCGCGGAATTGGTCAAAATAGGCAACTTGCAAATTTGTACCCTGTTTGACGCTACCTGTATCAGGTTGCAAGTCGCCCAGAATCATTTTCAATAATGTCGTCTTGCCTGCACCATTGGGGCCGATCAAACCGATCTTGTCACCACGTAAAAGGCGAGTGGTGAAATTCTTAATTAGAACTTTTTCGCTACCATCTGGATTGGTGTAGGACTTGCTAACGTTTTCCAATTCAGCAACGAGTTTGCCACTTCGTTCACCTGCATCCAGTTGAAATGAGACATTACCAACGCGCTCGCGGCGGGCAGCACGCTCACGACGTAATTGTTCGAGTCGGCGAACGCGACCTTCGTTACGGGTGCGACGCGCTTTAATCCCTTGGCGGATCCAAACTTCTTCTTGTGCGAGGACTTTATCAAACTGACGATTGGCCGTTTCTTCAATCGCAAGTAATTCGGCTTTTTTGGTTTCATACGCCGAAAAATTACCAGGGAAGCTCACGATATTGCCGCGATCCAGTTCGACTATTCGCGTGCTGACATTATCGAGGAAGCTACGATCGTGGGTAATAAACAGTACGCTGCCAGCAAAACCTTTAAGTAAGGTTTCCAGCCATTCAATTGCACTGACGTCCAAATGGTTGGTCGGCTCATCAAGCAGCAGAATATCGGGCTCCGTGACCAAGGCGCGTGCGAGTGCCACACGTTTTTTCCAGCCGCCAGACAATGAACTGACCAGCGTGTCGGGTGGTAAATTCAAAATCGACATCGTATTGGCAATGAGCGAATCTAAACGCCAGCCATCTTGGTTTTCTAATTCATGCTGCAAATCTGCGAGTTTTTGCATGCCTTCATCAGAGTCGTCTAAATCATGAATTGCCGCATGGTAATCGACCAATAACTGGCGCACATTGCCCAAGCCTTCGGCGACTGCTTCATAAACAGTATGGCTTGGATCAAACACGGGTTCTTGGGGGACAAATGCCATTTTGGCATTATTAATCAGTCGAATTGCACCCTCATCAAGTTTATTGACGCCTGCAATTGTCTTTAGTAACGATGATTTACCCGCGCCATTGCGACCAATCAAACCTACGCGTTCGCCTGGTTCTAAAACCAGATTTGCTCCATCGAGTAGAGGCCAGTGACCGAAGGCAAGATGGGCATTTTCAACAATGAGCAGTGGCATGAATAAACTTAAGAGATGATTTTATAAGCCGCAATTATACGTCGTGCGTTTGGACAATGACATGCTGCGATATAGAATCAATGCAATTGAATTTTGGAGCAGGCCGCATGAAGCGAGCTTTGTCCTTGTTTTTCCGTGTTTTTTTCTGTCTAGTGGCTAGCTTAATGGCCGTGCAAAGCATGGCCGCTAGCAAGGCCAAACCGAAGGCTGCTGCGGTTGACCGAGCCCACCCTGTATTACAACAGGCCAGCGAGCTGGCGCAGGATGGGCAATATGACTCTAGTAACCCGCCTGCCCGCCTCAGGGTACTCGTGGCTCTTGGCCCATCGACCTATTTTATTAAATATGGTAAACCGCACGGATTGGAATATGCATTCTTACAAGGTTTTGAAGCCGAGTTAAATCGCCGCCGAGCCAAAAACCGCCCACCTATTCGTTTTCAATATATTCCTATTGATGCCGGCGAATTAATTCCCGCCTTGCGCGAAGGTCGAGGTGATATTGCCGCGGGCATGATCCCATATAGTGAAGGCCTAAAATCGCTCATTGCCGTAACCGAGCCTTATGCCAAAGATGAGTGGTGTTTGGTCAGTCACACAAGTAATCCCATCACCTTTGAGAATATCAGTCAAAAACCTCTGAGCTTGGGCAGTGGTAGCTTGGGTCGTCGCCTCCTGGCTACGGAAGGTAAAACGGATCTGGTGATTGAAGAACCAGCAACAGGGTTTAATGCAGAAATGGTTTTACGCGAGATTGATAGCACCCCCGCTATGCAAACCTTGGCCAGCAAGCATATTTTTAAATTATGGTCCCCAAACTACGCCAATCTCAAACAGGCAGAATGCCTTAGTACTAATGTGTCATGGGTATGGGGGGTGCGCAAAGAAAATCACGCACTTGCCGAGGATTTGAATGCTTATATCAATAGCAAAAATAGCGTAACCATTGAAAAGGCGATTGAGCAAACACGGCGTTTTTTGATTGCGGGAGGCAAAGTTGAAAGCACTGACAAAATTTCGTCGATGGATAAACTAGCTATCTTTGCGCCCATTTTTCAAACCGCAGCAGCTGCAAATAATGTCGATTGGCTATTGCTTGCTGCGATTGGTCAGAAAGAATCGAAATTGAGCGCTGTTATCCGAAAGAAAGGCCCGACAGGGGTGATGCAGATTAATCCTTCTACGGCTCGCGCCATGGGGGTGAGTGATCCGCATGGCAATGAAGGTAATATTTCGGCGGCTGCGATTTACTTGGGCTATCTGCGAAAAATGTTTAGCAAGCAGGGCGTGACAGAAGAAAATCAACTCTATTTCATGATTGCAGCCTACAACGCAGGAGAGGGGCGTTTACAACAATTGCGCAATCAAACCCAGAAAAAAGGCTTAGATCCAAACGTATGGGTCGGTAATGTGGAGCAAATGGCCCTTCACTCGGTTAGTAAAGGCATGGTTGATTATGTTTCAACGGTCAATCGCTTGTATCTCGCGTATCAAGCCGCCGAAAAGGTAACAGGCAAACAAAAAAAAGCGACGGATAATTAATGCATTAAGTTGCTGGTTTGGGGCTAAAACACGTATTGCGCCCCAAATCTGTAGTGTTTGTAATAAAACTACGTGAGTAGTGCGCTTGCGATTCGCAAAAAATTACTAAAAATTACTAAAAAAATGTTGAAAAAAAATACAGGTTTAGCTTTTTACCTGTTTTAAGTCATGTCTTTCAGTCGCTAACTGGCGTATTGTTCTGCCTGAACAACCCAGCTTTTTCTTTCGGAGACTTCGTTCTATGCATTGCGGTACAAAAATTGTAGCCACGCTTGGCCCAGCTTCAACTGACCCAGTGGTATTGGAAAGCCTGATTCAGGCAGGTGTTAATACAGTTCGTCTGAACTTCTCTCACGGTACGGCGCAAGACCATATCGATCGCGCCGCCACGGTTCGTGGTATCGCTAAAAAGCTGGGTAAATCAGTGGCGGTGTTGGCTGACTTGCAAGGCCCAAAAATCCGCGTTGGTAAATTCGAAAAAAACAAAATCGAATTGGTGAAAGGCGCTAAGTTTGTGCTGGATGCTGAGTGTGAATTGGGTAACCAAGACACCGTAGGTCTGGATTATAAAGAATTGCCAAATGACGTTGAGCCAGGCGTTGTGCTGCTATTGGACGACGGTAAAATCCAATTGGTGGTTGATTCTGTCGTTGGCGCCAAAGTATTTACCACCGTGACTGTGGGCGGCCCGCTGTCCAATAATAAAGGTATTAATCGCCAAGGCGGCGGCTTGACTGCTCCGGCGTTGACTGCCAAAGACATGGAAGACATCAAAACTGCTGCAGTTTTGGAAGCCGATTACATTGCCGTTTCATTCCCAAAATCAGCTGCTGATATGTATATGGCACGCACTTTGGTGCGCGCTGCGGGCGGTCACGCTTTGCTGATTGCCAAAATCGAGCGTACTGAAGCCATTACTAACCTCGAAGAAATCCTCGATGCTTCTGACGGTATCATGGTTGCGCGTGGTGACTTGGCGGTTGAAGTGGGCGATGCCGCTGTTCCTGCCTTGCAAAAACGCATGATCAAACTGGCTCGTAAGAAACACAAATTGACCATCACTGCGACGCAAATGATGGAATCAATGATTACTAGCCCAGTGCCGACACGCGCCGAAGTTTCGGATTGCGCCAATGCGGTATTGGATGGCACCGATGCAGTCATGCTGTCGGCTGAATCTGCTGCGGGTAAATACCCGCTGGAAGCAGTTCAAGCGATGGCACGGACGTGTCTGGAAGCTGAACGTTCAGGCGAAGGCAAAATCGAAGGCGAATTCGATAATGTCAGCGATTTTGAGCGCATCGACCAAGCGGTAACGATGGCTGCGGTTTACGCCAGCAGCAATATGAATGTGAAAGCGATCATGTGCATTTCTCATTCGGGCGCTTCAGCGTTGTGGTTGTCACGTTATATCACTGGTGTGCCTATCTATGTATTCACACAAGAGATCAACACTTATCGTAAATTGGCGCTTTACCGTCATGTAACCCCAATTATGGTGGACGCGAAAATCGGTGCTGATCGTGAAGATCACGTGGCCTACGCACAATTGGAATTGCTGCGCACCGGTAAAGTTGTACCAGGCGATCGCGTGGTCGTGACTTTTGCGTCACACAAAAACGGCCCAAATTCTGGTGCCAACACCATGCGTATTATCCAAATTGGTCAAGGCCAACGCGTGTAAGCGTATGTCATGACAGCACATCAAACAGCCGGCTGATTGCCGGCTGTTTTTTTATGGCGGGAATCTGGAGTTCGCATGAATTATCAAGTTGATGAATCTGATGTGGTGTTTTCTGCGATTCGAGCGCAAGGCGCTGGCGGGCAAAATGTAAACAAAGTGTCGAATGCCATCCATCTGCGCTTTGATATTCGCCAATCGCGTTTGAGCGATGATCTCAAAGAGCGCTTATTGCATTGGCCAGATCAGCGCATTAGCAAAGAGGGCGTGATCATCATCAAAGCCCAAGCCTCACGCAGTCTGGAGGCCAATCGCTACGAGGCAATGCAACGCCTGCAAGCGTTAATCGATCAAGTCGCTCATCGCCCCAAAGCCAGGCGTGCCACCAAGCCAAGTTGGGGATCGCAGCAAACTCGCATGGACAAGAAAAACCTGCGTGGCTCAATTAAATCGCTGCGCGGGAAAGTTCGCATCGATTAATTGGCGCTGCGGCGCGTACAATAGCGTTTTAGCAAAGAGAAACGCGCCATGAGCACAGATAGCCAAAAAGGCCCCGAAGCAATTCGCCTCTCCAAACGCATGGCGGAGCTTGGACTTTGCTCGCGCACGCAAGCCGATGTATTGATCGCCGAAGGGCGCGTTCAAGTGGATGGTCAGATTGTCGACGTCCTAGGTAGCCGTGTTCTGCCGCATCAGGACATTAAAATCCTTGAAACCGATATGCTCAGTAGCATGCTGGCACCCAGCGATAAGGTGACTTTGCTTTGGCATAAACCTGCCGGTGTTGCAGCTTGGCCTGGGGAAGAATATACGCAGTTTTTTGTACCGGAAAATCGCGCTGCTGACGATCGATCTGGGATAGTCTGGATCAAGAAACACCGCTCACGTTTGGTTACGCCACTAGGGCTAGATGCCGATGCAACGGGTTTGGTGCTGTTAACGCAGGACGTTCGTTTGGCCCAAAAGCTCGCACAGATCAATGACTATGAGCAGGAATATTTGGTCTGGCTCGATCAAGTCGCCAGTGCCGAGCAAATTGATGCCATGAATGCCGTCAAAATGTTTGACGAGCAGCCAATCAAGGGCTGGAAAACCAGTCGTCAAAGCGAGCAGCAATTGCGCATGGTGATACGTGCGAATGCTGAGGGCGTGGTGCCTGATCTTTGCGATGTAGCTGGTTTGACAGTGACTGCCTACAAGCGCAACCGGATCGGCCGTCTGCCGCTGGGCTCGCTTGAAGTCGGGCAGTGGCGCTATTTACTGCCAAACGAAAAAGTGTAGGGTATATGGGTGAAGGCTTTTATTTATAAAGTCTTCATGCCTATACATCGCTATATATCTATGCGCGATGCCCCGCTTCAAGCTGGGTGCGGATGACGCGATTGAATGCGGCAATCCAGTCTGCCGCAAATTGTCGATCACCGGCGTTAATTTCAGCAATGGCGCGTAAGGTCGATTTTTGCTGGCCACGATGGCTATGGCGCAGCAAAATCGCATCAAAAGCATCGACCAGCGCCAAAATTTTGGCGCCATCACAAATCTCATTGGCCGTGAGCCCGTTTGGATAGCCACTGCCATTGATTTGTTCGTGATGCTGCAAAATCATCTGCGCAGCATCTTGCCAGCCTGCAATCCGATTGGCCCATTCTGCGGACCAAGCGGGGTGGCGAGCCATTTGTTGGCGGGCCTCATCACTGAGTTTTTCTGTTTTTAGCCACATTGATTCGGGCAAAAACATCATGCCAATATCATGAAGGTAAACCGCCGCTTCAAGTTGTTGCGGATCAACGCGGTTGCCAGCGGCCAAATTCGTCGCCAAAGCGAGCTCAAGCTTGCGAGTCGTGCGGCCTTGATACAAAGGCGAGCGTTGATCGAGTTGCAGAGATAGCTCGCGAAAAAAACGCAAATCCTGATGCGTTTCCGCGATGCTGCGTTCCATTTCGGGTTGATGGCGAGCCGCCATCCGCGCTGCGCTAGGTTTAAAGCCCGTGACGGCCTCAATCAGCCGCGCTGCTGCGGCATTAATTAATTGTGGTTCTTGCTGCGATAAGGCATTTAGCCCATCAGCTAGCGCTGGTAGCGCAAGGGCGCTGACGTTCTGCCCCTCTGCCAGCATGGCGATGCATTGCTCAAGTCGATCCAAGGTGAGCAAAATGACATCACCTAGGAAATCCGTTAAAGCAACTTCACCCGCGCGCATGCGCGATAGCAAGGTTTCAACGCCATGCACTAGCGGGATGACAAAGTTTAGGCGGCATAAACCTGCATCACCTTTGATATTATGAAACAGCCGAAATAGGCTGGTGATTTTTGCGCCATCATCAGGGCTACGCTTTAATTCAGCCAGCAGGCTTTCAATTTTTGGTGCATTGTCGGCCAGCCCGTCGCGAAAATCATTAAAACTATTCCAGTCTTCAATTTGCGGATTGATCAGACTCGCGGTAATTTGGTCGGGGATGTTATTCATAAGGGCGGTAACCGAGGGTGGGGCTGGCCAAGTGATATCTCAGTATAGGCGGCTTGATTCATGCTTGACCATGTGAATGGGCAAGTTTGGATTAGATTGTGGTGCGCATTGAGCGCTGAATGTGGCATCCTGACAGAGCCGATGTGTGTCACAGGCAAAATCTGAATTAACGTATGAAAGGAATTGGCAATGGATATGGGGCAATTAGATGCAGTACAAATTCGGGTGCTGGGCGTATTAATCGAAAAAGAGCGTACCGTGCCCGATACCTATCCATTATCGATCAATGGTTTACTCGCGGGATGCAATCAAAAAAGTAGTCGTGAACCGGTGATGGAATTGACCGAAGGGGACATCATCGCTGCAATTGATGCACTCAAGCAAAATGGCTGGGTCATTGATCACTTGAGCGCACGTGTCGCTAAGTACAGTCATCAATTTGGCAAAGTATTGCAAATACCCAGCCAATCGGTGGCGGCCTTGGCGGTTTTGATGCTGCGAGGCCCACAAACAGCGGGTGAGTTACGCAATAATTGTGAACGACTCCATCGCTTTGCTGATATCTCTGCGATTGAGGCTTTCTTACAAGAATTGGCTGAGCGACCGAGTGGCGCATTGGTTAAATTATTACCTCGCCAGCCTGGTTCGCGTGAGCCGCGATGGGCGCATTTGCTGGCGGGAGATGTGGAATTGCCTATCGCAAGCCATTTGCCAAGCAGTGAAAATCAGCTTGGATTACTGACAAGAATCGAAGAGCTAGAGGCGCAATTGGCCGAGCTGAAAAGTGAGTTTGTGGCGTTAAAAACGCAGTTAGGCGCATAAAAAAGGCGGCTTGAGTAAAAAAGTCGTCGTAATTATGCCGTTTTGCTCAATTTTTGCTCTTTTTATGTAAAAAATGCTTGCCAGCGCTGCCGCGCTCGGCGAATATATCAACCGCAGGATCTTCAAGCAGTGGATGTATGTTGTAGTGGCTAGGCCGTACCGCAGTGCTTTCCCTTGATTTTCGTGCATCTTTTATTTATTCCGCATTTTAGGATACGAAAAATGGCACAAGGTACCGTTAAGTGGTTCAACGACTCTAAAGGCTTCGGCTTTATTACTCCAGACGAAGGCGGCGAAGATCTGTTTGCTCACTTCTCACAAATCGTGTCTAAAGGTTTCAAAACCTTGGCTGAAGGTCAAAAAGTTTCTTTCGAAGTAACTACTGGCCCTAAAGGCAAACAAGCTTCTAACATCCAACCTCTGTAATTCAGAGCGGATAGTTAGCTTGAAAAAAACCCAGCGCTGCTGGGTTTTTTGTTGTCTGTCATTTCGGCTTATTGATTTTCTGGCCGTTTGCCGACGATGGGGGTATAAAAAGCGCGTATTTTAGCCATATCTGCCTCAATATCACCGGTCGGATAGAACACCTCACCACAGCCACCCATTTTGCGGCCAAAGTCGATGTAGCCCAACACAATCGGCAATTGACTACCGAGCGCGATGTAATAAAAGCCGGTTTTCCACTTTTCGACTTTTTTGCGTGTGCCCTCGGGAGGAATCGCAACAACTAATTGCTCATGCTCGCCAAAGACTTGCACCATCTGCTCGACCAGTGAATTCGATTTACGGCGATCGACGGGGATGCCGCCTAACCAGCGTGATAGCGGGCCGAGCGGCCCAGCAAACAGCGTATGTTTACCCATCCAGTAGACTTTCTGTTCCCGGGCAAAGCAAATGGCCATCCCGATCGGAAAATCCCAATTGCTGGTATGCGGCGCGCCGATCAATACGTACTTGGGCAAATTGGGAAACTCACCCTCAATTTTCCAACCGAAAATCCGTAATATCAGCCGGCCAAAGGCGGGGAGAATATGCCGCAATATCGGCGTATCGAAAATCGTGCGTTGCATTATTTGGCCTGAGTTTTTCCGAGCAATTTGCTCATCAGATTATTCATGCCCGCCTTGCGTTTTTTATCCTGAGCACTGGCCGTGCCAAAACGGTCTGGCGTGCTTGTGCCCTGCAGATCGTTGTGTAGTTTTTCTGCTTTGCGTTTTTCCAATTCGTATTTTTTCATTGGCATGATGGTTTTCCTTAATCTAGGAGGCGTATTCTACGGATTACTGTCCATAAAGTCCTAAAAAAACGATGAATCTGGCTGAACTCTCGATCAAAGTCCGGCAATTTGCCGACGAGCGCGATTGGCGCAAATATCATAATCCGAAAAATCTAGTGATGGCGATGTCGGTTGAAATGGCCGAACTCGTTGAACATTATCAATGGCTCACTCCCGAAGAAGCCTCACACTTGGAAGTCGATGAGCAATCGCCCATTGCGCAAGAAATGGCTGATGTCATGCTGTATATGCTACGGCTGGCCGATGAGTTGGGGGTCGATATTGAAGATGCCATTTTGCATAAGATGACACTCAATGCACAGAAATACCCTGTAAAATAATTCGATGTATATCGCTGAAAATCAATTGGTATCTGGTTTTTATGGCTATACCCATTAAATTTATTGGAGTTTGTTATGGTTAAGTGTGTAATTTCTGATATGGATGGTGTGATCTACCGAGGTAAGCAACTCATACCTGGTGCCAACGAGTTTGTGCAAAAGCTGCATGCTGATAAAACCCCATTTTTATTCTTAACCAATAACGCCGAGCAAACGCCTCTTGATTTGAAACTAAAACTGGAATCACTCGGTATTCACGATCTGACAGAAGATAATTTCATTACCAGTGCCATGGCCACTGCAATGTTTCTGCGCCAGCAAAAAGAGCGGGCAAAGGTCTATGTGATTGGCGGCGGCGGTCTGATTAACGAGCTGTATAACGTGGGTTTTTCGATTTCCGAATCCAACCCTGATTATGTGGTGGTGGCCAAATCGTCGACCTTTAGTTTTGAGCAACTTAAAAAAGCGGTTCGTTTTATTGATCATGGCGCGAAATTTATTGGCACGAATCCCGATATGATCGACCCGATTGAAGGGGGAAATGAGCCCGCCGCCGGGACGATATTGGCCGCGATTTCGGCCGCTACAGGCAAAAAACCCTATATTGTCGGCAAACCCAATGCGCTAATGATGATGCTGGCGAGCCGCAAGTTGGGCATGCATCCCGAAGATTGTGTAATGGTTGGCGATCGGATGGATACCGATATTGTGGGCGGTATGGAAGCGGGAATGAAAACTGCACTGGTGCTGTCGGGGGTCACGACCACCGCGATGCTCAATGATTTCCCGTATAAGCCTGATTATGTCTTTAATCATGTTGGGGAAATTGATTTCAAATCGTTATAATTACGGCAATTAAAACATTCGGCCTTTGCGCCGCGAGCGTTTCGTATGAAATTTGAGCACTTAGTCCAAATTAATGACTTACTCAGCCCTACAGCCCCGCCGTTGACGCGCAATCAAGTGTGGCAAGGCTTGGTTTATCGGGCTGAGTCGCCCAAAGAGTTCGTTGAGCATATCGATGAAGCTTATATTTTGCATCGCCATGAGCAAGGCATTCATCGCCGGGTGATTATGGGTAAACTGGAAGTCATTGATCATATCTATTACGAATATGAATCAGCGGTGCATTACGATACCCAACCCAGTGATTTGCATTTGGGTGGCAAATTATGGATGAAAATCGAAGAGCCGCAAGAGATGGCGCTGTTCGTGCGTTTCATCTACGAAACGCCTCATCCAGAGGATGCAGATCCTGAGCTCGATAAATACCTCAGCTACCTCAAGTCTGCATGGCAAGAGGCCGATATCGATACGATACGCTTGATTAAGCAGCTTGCTCAGGAAGGGCGATTGGGCTAATTGAGTTAAGCAATAAAAAAGGGACTACAAATTGTAGTCCCTTTTTTATTATCGTTTACGCATTACCCAAAAGCTTATAAGTCCCACTCCAAGCAGTGTAAGCAGGCTGAGTAAGTCAAATGCACTGAAGATCGACGTGGCAGAATAAGTCGTTGGAACCGTGACAGAAATAACGCCAGCTACTTTGCCTAACTCATAACCATAACCCTGAGTGGGGTATAAATTGCGCACCGAGTTTGGCGCTTTTTCAGCAGAGGCGTGACAACGCATACACGCTTCAGTGGCGATTAGGGCGCGAGCATAATGTAATGTCCCATTTTTGACTTCACTGTATTCGAGCGTATTATTTTTTCGCATATTTTCGATTGAATCTGTTTCGAAAACTGTCGGGCTATTTTTGGGGTTCATGTATTTATCGGATGTAATCCGATATGACGTATTGTTCTGATTTTTCTGCATTAAATCAGATATTTCACGCTGAATTAATGCTGGGTTTTTTAAGTGAAAATCGAGTGTGGTTTCTACTTGCTCTTGGCTAGTCACGGAGTTGTCGTTATTAGCTAACGTGACAGTCAATGTATCTAGGTGGGAACCTAGATCGACGGCTTGACCTTTGCCTTCTTTAATCCAAACACCGCGATATTGCGAAGCCCATTGCCCAATATGTTCAACCATATTTGCTACGGTGCGTGCTTGATTCAGTTGCTCTTTTTCGTAGATAGATTTGCCTAGCGTAAAGGCGAGTAATAGAGCTGCTACTAGAACAACTAAGGTCTTGATGGTGGTGTTCATTTCACTCTCTGCGTAAATACTTTTGGACAAGTTGTCAGAATTTTCTTGGTTTCGCTGTAATTTTTCGTAACCAAGCGGCATCTTAAATTATGTGTAGAGTGAAATAAATAATTAATACAATTGATGGTCTTTCTTGTGTCTTTATTAAGCTTCGCCGCCACCTTTCTTCATGATTTTGCCTTCAGCCGCACGCTGGCGACGGACTTCTTTGGGGTCTGCGATGAGGGGGCGATAGATTTCAACTCGATCTTTTTCGCGTAAAACGGTATCGAGTTTGACTGCTTTGGCAAAGATGCCAATTTTCTGCGTAGCCAGATCAATTTCTGGAAATTCAGCCAGAATGCCTGATTTTTCAATGGCCTGTTGAGCGGTGCTGCCGCTGGCTACCTTTACGCGTAAGAGCTTTTGTTTGGCTGCCGTCGCATAAACAACTTCAACATTAATCAGTGATTCGTTGTGGGCTGGCTTGTTCATGGTGTGTGTCTTATCCGTATTTACGATCGGCTTCTTTGACGAAGGCATCGACAAAAGTTGACGTGATTTTGCCAAACACGGGCCCGATCACGGCATCGAGGGTGCGGCTGGAAAATTCGTAATCAAGTTCGAATTCGATTTTGCAGGCATCTTCCATTAATGGCGTAAAACGCCAAGTGCCTGTTAGCGCCTGAAAAGGGCCATCGACAAAATGCATAATGATTTCGTTGTCCGATTTTGTGTCACGTGTGCGAAAGAAAGTGCTGACTTTCAAAAATTCAATTTTGATGGTGACATCCAAGATGGTCTCAGATCGTTCGTGCACTTCAACGCCGCCGCACCAGGGCAAAAAACGTTGGTAATCTTCGACACGATCGACCAATTCATACATTTTGGCGGCGGAGTGGGGCACAAGTACAGATTTGCGGATGGACTGCATGGTCATCAATGGGTAGGCGGGGTAAAATGGTCCGCTTGCGAAGGACTACTTTACGCCCTTGCTTGAAAACCATCGTTGCGACAGATTAAAGTCCGCCGAAAACATCCGCCAAAAAGTGAAAATGAACGAATATCCTACCGAGCTAGTTCGCGACATGCAAGCCGAATACAACGCCGCAGCGCAAGTCGATGAGACTGCGGCGTACCGCATCCCGCCCCATTCGGTGGAGGCCGAGCAATCGGTGCTGGGTGGTTTGATGCTGGATAACTCGGCATTTGACCGCGTGGCTGACATTATTGGCGATCAGGATTTCTATCGTGAAGACCATCGCCGGATCTATCAGGCGGTGTTAAAGCTGATTGAACATAATCGCCCCGCTGATGTGATTACGGTGAAGGAATCACTGGATATCACCAATGATCTTTCCTATGTGGGCGGCCTGGCTTATTTGGGCTCTTTGGTACAAAACACGCCGTCTGCGGCCAATATTCGTCGTTATGCCGAGATCGTGCGCGAGAAGTCGGTACTGCGCCAATTATCAGGTGTTGCGACTGAAATTGTAGATGCTACTTTTTTCCCTAATGGCCGTGATGCGAAGCAGATTCTCGACGAGGCCGAATCACGGGTATTCCAAATCGCTGAACAATCGGCGAAAGGCACGCAAGGTTTTCATGCGATGCCGCCGATTTTGAAAGAAATTGTCGAGCGCATTGATTATTTGTACCAGCAAGATAATCCGTCTGAAGTCACAGGTACACCGACTGGATTTATTGATCTCGATAAGATGACATCTGGCCTACAGGGCGGGGATTTAATTATCGTTGCAGGTCGTCCTTCGATGGGTAAAACGGCGTTCTCGGTCAATATTGCTGAGAATGTCGCGATCAATAGTAAATTGCCAGTGGCGATTTTCTCGCTTGAGATGGGCGCGGCTCAGCTCGGTATGCGTATGGTTGGCTCAGTTGGCAAGATCGATATGCATAAACTCAAAACAGGTCGTTTTGAGGATGAAGATTGGCTCAAACTCACGCATGCGGTCGGCAAATTATCCGAAGCGCCGATCTTTATTGAAGAGGCTGGCGCATTGACTGCGCTGGATGTTCGTACTCGCTCGCGCCGTTTGGCGCGCCAATGTGGCGGCCAGCTGGGCTTGATCGTGATCGACTATTTGCAATTGATGGCGGGGCGCCCAGGCGGTAAAGATCAAAATCGCGCCAGCGAGTTGGGCGAGATTTCGCGCTCGCTCAAAGGCTTGGCGCGTGAATTGAAATGCCCGATTATCGCGCTCTCGCAGTTATCGCGTTCGGTCGAGCAGCGTACCGATAAACGCCCGATGATGTCCGATTTGCGTGAATCTGGCGCGATCGAGCAGGATGCGGATTTGATTATGTTTATGTACCGCGACGAGTACTACAACCCCGATAGCCCGCACAAAGGTTTGGCCGAGTGTATTCTCGGTAAACACCGTAACGGCCCGGTTGGCCGGATTCCGTTGGTGTTCCAAGGTATGTATTCCCGTTTTGATAATGCCTTGATGCGGCCAGATGATTGGAATAGTGATCTGGAATAACGGCCTGAATGGATGCACCGAGATAACAATGAATAGCCCTGCCATTACTCATTTTTCCCGCGAAGTCGAAGTGAGTTTTGACCGCCCGCGCCCAGATCGTTTGGTGTCTGGGAATCCCAATCGGACGACTTGGACGCATTACACCTCAAACGACCAAATGCTTTCATGCGGTATCTGGGCTTGCAAAGTGGGTAGCTGGAATATTCGTTTTGCCTCGGATAAAGAAGAGTTTTTTTGCGTGATTAGCGGGAAAGTGCGGCTAGTTGATGAGCAAGAGCAAGGCGTTATCGTGAGTGCAGGTGAAGCGGCGGTCATTCCCGCAGGGTTTGTTGGGCGCTTTGAAGTGCTTGAAGCCGTGCGTAAATATTTTGTAGTGTTAGATCGTTCAGTGATTAGGGCATGAAAAAAATACAGCAGTTGTTTGATTCTTTGAATCAAAAATTAGAAGGTGATTTATCGCAGCTTGATCCGCTCAAAGATCAGCCAGCCTTACCCCAAGCCCCAGCGCCATCTGAGCACGAAGCACAAGAGAGGAGTGCTTCGAAGCTCGATGCAATGTTTGAATTGCCTTTATCACCCATGGCCAACGCCGCCGCGAAAGGCTTGGGCTCGCTCAAGTCGATGATTAGCCCCGTCACGAGCAAAATTGGCGCGAAAGTGGCTGATGTGCTGCATCATGCTACTGAAAAATCAGGCAATAGCCAGCCAGATGCACCGCGTGGGCAAAGAATAGAGCCCCAATTTGATCCCTTGTTTGCGCCTCGCCAAACCAAGGTCGCTGCACCTCAGCATGATTTGCCGCCAAAGCGCGTTTCTCCACAAGAAAATCCATCAGCACCATTAATTCGTACTGCTGGGTATCAGTCTACACAACAATCTGAATATGATTTGGCGGCGGATACCCTTGCTGATGATGGCGAATTTGATGCTGGCCTACCATCTGATATACGCACACAGCAAATTGATGCCGCTCAGCCACTCGCTAATCAATTCGCTTGCAATGAAGCGGCCAAATCGACAGCATCGCCGCAGTTAATTGAGCGCTTTAATGCTAAGCCGACTGCCGCAGCTTTTGCTCAGCCTACGCCAGAGGTGCACAGCGTTAAGCCAGAGCGCTCGGAGCAACACAGCGCCGTGGTGGCCGACCCTATAACAACGCCCAGCCCAGCCCAGATGTCGCCACCCAGCCCGCCTATTTTGTCGGCGGAACAAGTTAAAACGCCCAGCCAACCTTTACCGCCGCCACGCAAAGCAAAACGGGATTTGCCAGTGCTCGATATGAGCCATATTCAGCGCAATTTGGAGCGCAGTCAGCGCAAATTAGCGATTGAAGGCGCGAAAATGCCGGAACGCAAAGTGCCTGAGCCTTTGCCGGTGATTGATCCATCTGAAGTGCGTGAACGCTTGCAGGATATTCGCAGCGGCAAACAACCCAGCCCGAAAATTACGCCAGCGCATTCGGCACGAACTCCATTAACACATAGTCAGCCTGTACGCCCGCCGGCCGCAGGTACGGCCGCTAAGCCGCAGACTGAAGCGTTACGAGTGAGCTCACCTGAAGTCATACGCGTATTTCAAGCAGCAAACCCAGCCCAGAATGCTGCGACTATGTTGCCAACAGGCGCAAACCCACTGAGTCACGCGGATGACGCTCGGACACGGATCGTAGATAGCGCGGCGGTCATCGCAGCGGAGCAAGTTACTACCGCGATTGCTAGCTCGCCAAATAGCCCAACGATCGTTCACGACGCGGATGCCTATTATGCTGTGCCGCATTCCGCTGAATTTGACTCTGCCGTTTCACTACATGTTGGCAGCAGTGCTTCAGCCGCGCAAAGTAAAGCCAGCGAACCAGTGTCTTCCTTTGGGTATGTTGCCGCAGGTCTTTCTGGTAATGCTGTTCAGGGTTATACCCATGGTACACAGCAGCTGGAGTTCGCGCCACCTGAAGTACCACAAAGGCCGCAGCAGTTTTTACGGCCAGATACGATTGCTCCTGCAGCACGCCCAGCCCCCAATCCTGCGTGGCGTGGTGAAGATGGCTTGTGTTTGCCGCTGGAATTATTGCGCCCTGCGACGGTACAAGCGATCACCGTCACGCAAGAAGACTTGCTGGAGCGCAGTATTCTGATCGAAGAAAAGCTCAATGAATTCAAAGTCAAGGTCAGCGTGCTAGACGCCTACGCAGGGCCAGTAATTACGCGCTTTGAAGTTGAGCCTGCGACGGGGATTCGCGGCGCGCAGGTGGTGAATTTGGCCAAAGACTTGGCACGCTCGCTGGGGTTGGCCTCAGTGCGTGTTGTTGAAACGATTCCGGGTAAAACTTGTATGGGATTGGAATTGCCCAATCCAACGCGGCAAATGATTCGTCTGTCTGAAATCCTCTCTGCGCCCGAATACCATGGGCAGGTATCCCCCCTGACCATCGCACTTGGCAAGGATATTAGTGGTATACCCGTTGCCACCGATCTGGCTAAAACACCGCATATGCTGGTGGCAGGTACGACCGGCTCGGGTAAATCGGTCGGCGTGAACGCGATGATCTTGTCTATTTTGTTTAAAGCCACGCCCGATGAAGTGCGCTTTATTATGATCGACCCAAAAATGCTGGAATTGTCGGTGTATGAAGGCATTCCGCACTTGCTCGCACCCGTTGTAACCGATATGAAGCTCGCCGCGAATGCATTGAACTGGTGCGTCGGCGAGATGGAAAAACGCTACCGGCTAATGAGCGCGATGGGCGTGCGTAACTTGGCGGGCTTTAATCAGAAAGTGGCTGAAGCCGAGGCCGCTGGGCGCAAGCTGACCAATCCGTTTACGCTCACGCCAGATGATCCAGAGCCGCTGGAGCACCTGCCGATGATTGTGGTGGTGGTCGATGAGTTTGCTGATTTGATGATGGTGGCGGGAAAGAAAATCGAGGAATTGATTGCTCGCCTTGCGCAAAAAGCGCGCGCGGCGGGTATTCACCTTATTTTGGCGACGCAGCGTCCATCGGTGGATGTGATTACGGGTTTGATTAAGGCGAATATTCCAACGCGTTTGGCCTTCCAGGTGTCGAGCAAAATTGATAGCCGTACGATTCTTGATCAAATGGGCGCCGAGGCGTTACTGGGGCAGGGTGATATGTTGTTCTTGCCGCCGGGTACGGGCTATCCGCAGCGGATTCACGGTGCCTTTGTCGATGATGCTGAAGTCCATTGTGTGGTGGAATACCTCAAGCAATTGGGCGAGCCGAACTACATCGAAGGCGTGCTGTATCCAGCGACTGAGGCTGAAGCGGGTGGTAATTGGTCGGGTATTCCGGGCGATGCCGAAGAGAATGATCCGCTCTATGACGAAGCGGTGGCGCATGTCTTGCGCAGCCGTCGGGCGTCAATTTCTGCAGTGCAGCGGCAATTTAGAATTGGTTACAACCGCGCGGCACGCTTGATCGAGCAAATGGAAAGCGCAGGAATTGTTAGCGGGATGGAAAGTAACGGCAATCGCACGGTATTGGCACCGTCCAATGATTGAGTGAATTTTGTTCATCAGATAAGAAAACCGGCTTTATGCCGGTTTTTTTTATGAAATTTCGTCTCTAAATTGTTCGGTTTGGCACGGATTCGACTCTGCAATCTCGCAGCACTGCTATAGCAAGCTATATTGCAGTAAATAGAGCGGAAGGCTGGTAATGAAATCGTTTGGTGATGGTCGTTTTCAGGTGGAAAAAAAGCTCGGGCAAGGGGCTCAGGGCTTGGTTTATCTGGCGCGTGATACGCATTTAGACCGTGCGGTGGCGATCAAAGTACTGCACAGTCAGCCCTTGCAAGCGCTGAATGAAGCGCAACTTGTCAGTCGTATCCAGCATCCCAATATTGTGACCTTGTACGACGCATTTGCTGATCATGCCCATCCCTGTTTAGTGTTTGAATATGTCGCCGGTGAAACACTGGGCGATTATTTGCGCCGTGAGAAAAAAATGCAGCCCGTGGCGGCTGTCAAAATGATGATTGCGATTTTGGCCGGCTTGCATGCTGCGCACGAAAAAGGCGTGATTCATCGTGATATGAAGCCGCAAAATATCATTCTGGATGATGAAAAACAGCCGCGAATTATGGATTTTGGCGTTGCCAGCCAGCGCGGCCAAAGTTATGAAGGGCTGCAAGGAACGGCAGGATTTATCTCCCCCGAGATGATCAACAATCTCCCCGTCGATGCGCAGGCGGATGTGTTTGCTTGTGGCGTGATTTTGTATCAAATGCTCACGGGCAAGCTGGTCGCTGACGGCGAAAGCGTAATGGCTATTTTGTATCGCACCGCGCATGAGGCGTTTGATCCGCCTTCTAATTTTAACGATCAGATTGATGAGCAACTCGACCATCTGGTGATGGCCGCTTTGTTCAAAAACCCTGAAGCGCGCTATAGCGATGCAGGGGAAATGCGCGTGGCTTTGCTCGATTGGCTCGATACTGCAGGCGGTGAAAATGGGGCTGAGTCGAGTGATGCTCGACATAGCACCATCGAGTTTTTGTTACGCCGTCTGCGCCATTCCGCCGATTTTCCCGCTTTGTCACAAACCATCGCAGCGATTAATCGGGTGGATGAATCCAATGCAGAAAAAGTCCAAAGCCTATCAGGCGTGATTTTGCAGGATTTTTCGCTCACGAATAAATTACTTAAAATTGTGAATTCGGCGAGTTTCGGGCAATTTGGCGGCTCGATCAGTACGGTATCGCGTGCGATTGTGATTTTGGGTTTTGATCGAATCCGCAGTTTGGCGGTCACGATTTTGCTATTTGAGCATATGCAAAATAAAGGCCATGCTGCTCGGCTGCGTGATGTGGTGCTTGAGATTTTTTTCGGCGGCGTTTTGTGCCGCAAGCTGGCGGAAAAAAGTGGCTGGCGTGATGTCGAGGAAGCATTAATTTGCGGCATGTTCCAGCATCTAGGCCGATTGCTGACTCATTTTTACTTTAATGAAGAAAGCCTAGAGATCATAAAGCGCAAAACTCAAACGGGTGAGCGCGAATCAATTGCGGCTGAGGCCATTTTAGGTGTGAGCTATGCCGAATTAGGCGTGGCCATTGCCAAAGAATGGAATTTCCCTGATCGCATCGTCATTAGTATGCGCCCTTTACCTGAAACCAAGGTTAAAGAGCCCGCCAATCAAAGCGAGAGACTCCGAGTTTTTGCCAATTTGGCTTCTGATTTATTGCCGGTGATTGCGATGAAGGCACAGGAAAGTGTGCCGCATATGCAAAAACTAATGCAGCACTATATTTCAGTGGTGCCATGGTCCGAGCGTGAATTTCGCGAGATACTGCAAGAAGCAGCCAAGCAATATTTGGCCTATCTATCTGTGTTGCAAATCGAATTGGGCAGCGCAACTTTTGCAAATCAACTTCGTGCGCTTGCAGGACTTAAGCCAGAGCTGGGTGCGGGAGGGCAAGACACGTCGTCGCTGGTCGCCGAGTCGGGATTAACTGTCCCTCCAACCATTACCAATCCTGCTGCAATGCTCTCGGCGGGAATTCAAGACATTACCAATACCTTGGTTGGTGATTTTAATCTCAATGATGTATTGCGGATGATTTTGGAAACGATGTTCCGCAGCGTGGGTTTTGATCGCGTGCTGTTTTGTACTCGGGATGTCAAAAAAGGCACTATGGTTGCGCGATTTGGTTTTGGCAAAGAGGTGGATGCGATTTTGCCAAAATTCAGTTTTCCAGTTAGCCCCTTAGCAGATGTGTTCCAACTCGTGTTGGCGAGAAACGCCGATGTGTTTATTGAGGATGTCGACGCAGAAAGTATTGCACAGCGTATCCCTGATTGGTATCGCACACTCTCGCAAGCTAAAACGCTAGTCGTTTTTCCGGTGGTAGTCGATAAAAAACCCATCGGTTTATTTTATGCCGATCGCTTTGCTGCACATTCTTTGCATCTGCCGCATGAGCAGCTCAATCTGCTAAAAACCCTGCGTAATCAAGCGATTCTGGCGATCCGACAAAAACAAATGGGGGGCTGAGTGAGGCAACTCATAATTTATTGTGCGGCGCACAAATAGTGCTTGACATGGCGATAGATCAGGATAAAAATGGCGTTATTGCAGCGCACAATTTAACGGAGAAACGCCATGTTTAACGCACAAAAACAATTTGCAGAACTGAGCCAAGCTAATCTTGAGAAATCTTTGCGTCTGACGAATATCGCTTTAGCGGGTGCTGAGCGTTTGTTCCAGTTGCAAGTGGGCATCGCCCGCGATTTGTTGGCTGAAAATGCAGAAACTGCTAAATCTCTTGCTCAAGTTAAGAACGTGCAAGAATTGGTTGATCTGCAAAAAACACTGACTCAACCTAGTGTTGAGAAAAATATCGCAGTTGCCCGTACTATTTACGAAGCAGCAAGCAGCACTCAAGCTGAATTGAACAAACTGATCGAAGAGCAAGTTTTGGAATTCAACAAAAACTTGGTGTCTTCTTTGGAACAAGCCGCTCAACAAGCTCCTGCTTCTGGCGCAGCGGTAAATATGTTCAAAAATGCGGTTGAAAGCGCTAATACTGCATTTGAAACAGTGCAAAAAACTAGCCAACGCATTGCCAATGATCTGACGCAAGCGACTGTTGCTGCGGTTGAATCTGGCGTAAAAACGGTTGAAACTGTAACGCGTGCTTCAAAATCAGCCTAAGTTGATCATTGCTAGATCAAAGCCACCTTCATTGAAGGTGGCTTTTTTATTTCCTACGTTGTGACTCTCCCGAGATAGCTTGCGTATGATTTTGCGACTTTGAACCTTGAACGTCGCGACCGTATCAGGCGTATAATCTCAAAGATTGATGACCAGTGAGGCCAAACCATGAATGCAAAAATCAAACGTCTAAGCAAACGCCAACAAAAACGCTACCTGCTGCGTGAGGCAGAAAAAGTGCTGCAAAATTTGCTCATCACGAATAAAGCCTTGCCAACTGGTGATCAGCTCGAAGCTGCTGTTTCTGTGCGCTACAACGAAATCTTGATCAAATCCTGATCAGAATAGTCGCATGTGAAAGCCCTGCTTCCCTTCTGGGAGCTGGGCTTTTTCACATTTTATGCTGGAAAAATCCAGCGAAATCGACGCGGCCCATACTTCAATGGGTGATTTACCAACTGGAGAATACTAGATGTCTTTGATGCCGAGCTGGCTGGTCGATATTTTCCCATCGGCGGTTGATAAACCCACGCAGCACGATGTGCTCGCGTCCTTGCTGTTCATCGTGTTTCTGATTGTGACCCGCATGTTGGTAAAGCGTGCGGTCATTCAGCGTACGGATCTCAGCCTGGAGGTCAAGCGTCGCTGGTTGGTCACTCTGCGCAATATATGGTTTGTATTATTCGTTAGCGGCTTGATGATGATTTGGGGTCGCGAGCTGCAAACCTTGGCTGTGTCGATGGTCGCAATTGCGGCTGCTATTGTCTTGGCAACCAAAGAAATGATTTTGTGCATGATGGGCTCAATCTATCGCACTAGTACCCATGCGTTTAGCGTTGGAGATCGCATTGAGTTTAACAAGCTCAAAGGGCAGGTAATTGATACCAATGTCTTGTCGTTTACCTTAACCGAGTCAAGCTATGCCAGCGCTCAGCAAGGCACGGTAGGGCGGGTTGTCACGATCCCAAATAGTCTTTTGCTGGGAAATCCGGTTTTTAATGAAACGCGACTTGGCCAATTTGTAATGCACACGGTGCATTTGCATGTACCGCGTGATGCAGATTGGCAGCGGGTTGAAGAAATCCTCTTGCAAGCAGGTAATGAAGCCATTGCCGGATATGCGGATGAATTATCGGTCCATGTTTTGGAGCAAGCCCAGCAGCAGGTACTCAATAGCATCAATGTTGAGCCGCGGGTGCGGATTGATTTGGAAGACATCGACGCGATCGCCTTCCAATTGCAATTGCCCGTACCACTCGGGCAACGCGCCAAGGTCGAGCAGTCGATTTTGCGTCACTATCTGCGAATCTGCCCTCAATCGCTTTAGGGGAGCAAAACGGCTTAAAGCAGCACAACATCGGTCAGTGTCTGTACGCTGACCGTACGCATCGTTTCGACAAAATCGCTCAAATATGCCGCCTGATTGCGTTCGCTATGCATCGCCGCATGCAATTCGCTTTTAAGTCCATGAGCGGTGATGGGCTTGGCCAATACATAGCCCCGATCTAAATAGCCTTGCACACTCCAGCGCGGCAGCGCGGCAATGCCACGGCGGCTGGCCACGAGTTGCAACATCGCGACTGTCAGCTCAGTAGGGCGGCGTTTCGGGTTAATGCCGGCTGGTTTAAGCACTTTGCGCAGTAAATCCAGCATTTCATCGGGTACTGGATACGTAATCAGCGTGTCGGTCGCGAAATCTGCGGCTTCCAAATAGGGCTTATCGGCCAGTGCATGATCAGTCGCGATCAGCGCCACCATGTCGTAGCTAAATAGCGGCAAATGCGTTAACTCAGGCTGATTTTCTACTTCGGACACGATCGCAATATCGGCGCGATCTTCGTACAGCAGTTGCACCGGGTCGGCGTGAAAGCCCGACACAATATCCAGCTCAACCTCAGGCCAGTGGGTGCGAAATTGATCCATTGCTGGCATCAGCCAGTCAAAACACGTATGGCATTCCACTGCGATACGCAATTGCCCTGCTTGCCCTTCGCGCAATCGCGCAATATCGCGCTCGGTCGCTGCAATCGCGGGTAAAACATCCGCTGCCAGCGCTGCCAGTTTTTCGCCTGCGGCAGTGAGTTTAAGTGGGTTGGATTTGCGCGCAAACAGCGGCAAACCATAATGATCTTCCAGTAATCGCACCTGATGCGATAACGCTGATTGCGTCAGATGCAGTCGTTCAGCCGCGCGCGTCAGGCTACCAGCCTCGGCAATGGCGGTGATGGTTTTTAAATGGCGCAGTTCGAGTAGAGATTGCATGTGCTTTTCCATGTGCAATCGTATGATTAATAATTTTCATGACGATTGCAAAAATAATGAGCTGTAATCATAACGTGTGGCGGCGTAGTATGCAAATCACTTTCATGGATAAGGATCTTAGTGATGAACGCTGTTAATGAAGTTAGTGTTAAAGCCCACGTTTTAGGTTTTCCCCGCATCGGTGCGCAGCGCGAATTGAAGTTTGCACTCGAAAAATTCTGGCGCGGAGAAATCGGCGAAGGAGAGTTGGCGCAGGTGGGTCAAACGCTGCGTCGCCGCCATTGGCAATGGCAGGCCGAGGCTGGGCTGGATTTTGTGACGGTCGGTGATTTTGCTTGGTATGACCAGATTTTGAATGCAGCCGCTTTACTGGGGGCGCTGCCAGCACGGTTTGGTTTTGACGCTAAACGGCTCAGCTTGCCACAGTATTTTGAATTGGCGCGTGGCAATACCGAGCAATTTGCGATGGAAATGACCAAGTATTTCGACACCAATTACCACTATCTGGTGCCCGAAATCAGCAGCCAAACCACATTTGATGGCGGGGTGGAATGGTTCTTCCATGAAATCGAGGATGCGATCACCCAAGGCCACGCAGTGAAAGCGGTATTACCAGGGCCATTAACATTTCTGTGGTTGTCGAAATCTAAGCAAGATGGGTATAGCAGGCTAGATCTTTTACCATCTATTGTTGCAGCATATACCCGTGTGTTAGACAAGCTATCCGCATTGGGGGTTGGCTACGTACAGCTCGACGAGCCGATTCTGGCGCTGACGCTGCCAGCGGAATGGGTTAATGCCTTTGAGCCCACTTACCGTACCTTGGCTGATCAGGGTGTAAAAATCTTGCTGGCGACCTACTTCGACTCGGTGGCCGAGCACGCGCAACTTTTGGCTGATTTACCCATTGCGGCCTTGCATCTCGACGGTGTTCGCGCGCCGGAGCAACTCGATATTTTCGCCGCCATTTGGCCAGCCAATAAAACACTCTCGCTGGGCGTGATTGATGGGCGCAATATTTGGGCCGCTGATTTAACTAAAGTATTGGGTAGCTTGAAACCGTGGCATGCCAAATTGGGCGCGCAGTTGTGGATAGCGCCAAGCTGCTCTTTACTTCATACGCCAGTCGATCTGGAACAAGAGACGAAGGAAGAACAACTCGATGTCGAGCTGAAATCTTGGCTGGCGTTTGCCAAACAAAAACTGGCGGAATTGAATATTCTCAAGCAAGCACTCAACGGCAAAGATGTGCAAGCTGAGCTGGACAAAAACCAAGACGCGCACCATGCGCGCCGTACCTCAAAACGGATTCATAACTCAGCAGTAGCCGCTCGCTTGGCTGCTTTAGCACCCACAGCCGATCAACGTTGGGCTGATTTTGCTACGCGCCAAGCAGCGCAACGGGCGCGTTTCAATTTGCCGATCTTGCCGACCACGACGATAGGCTCTTTCCCGCAAACCAAGGAAATTCGCGCAGCGCGAGCTGCATTTAAAAAAGGTGAAATCACTGCCGAGCAGTATGAAACAGCAATGAAGGCGGAAATTGCTTTGGTCGTGCAAAAGCAAGAAGACTTGGGCATAGACGTGCCGGTGCATGGTGAGGCCGAACGCAACGATATGGTCGAATATTTTGGCGAGCAATTGGCGGGTTTTGCCTTTACCCAATTTGGTTGGGTGCAAAGCTATGGTAGCCGCTGCGTGAAACCGCCTGTGTTATTTGGCGATGTTTCGCGGCCGAATCCGATGACGGTGGCGTGGTCAAGTTATGCGCAAAGCCTGACGCAAAAGCCGATGAAGGGCATGCTGACCGGGCCGGTGACGATATTGCAATGGTCATTTGTGCGCGACGATCAGCCACGTTCGCTCACTTGCGAGCAAATTGCGCTGGCAATTCGGGATGAGGTGGTCGATTTGGAAGAAGCAGGCATCGGCATTATTCAGATCGACGAGCCCGCTTTTCGTGAAGGTTTGCCGCTCAAACAACGTGACTGGGCACAATATTTGGCGTGGGCGGGTCGAGCGTTTCGCCTCTCTGCTTCAGGTGTGGCCAATGGCACGCAGATTCACACGCATATGTGCTATTCGGAATTTAACGACATTCTGCCCGCGATCGCGGCGATGGATGCGGACGTGATCACAATCGAGACCAGTCGCTCGGATATGGATTTGCTTGAGGCCTTCGCTGGTAAAAATGGCAGTGCCTTTATCTATCCAAATGAAATTGGCCCTGGTGTGTATGACATTCACAGCCCGCGTGTGCCACAGGTTAATGAAATGCTACGGCTGATCGCCAAAGCACTGGAAGTCGTTCCCGCTGAGCGATTGTGGATTAACCCTGATTGCGGATTGAAAACGCGTGGCTGGCCAGAAACTGAGGCCGCTTTGGCCAATATGCTGAAAGCGACCAAAGAAGCGCGCGCAGCGATCGATGAAGGGCGCCAATTGGTGGTCGATGCGGCTAAAACGGGCAATACCAGCCAACATTCTGGATGTGCTTGCCATTAATATATTGCTGCACGGCGGGGCTTAGCTATAATTCGGCTTAGTATATTTAGGCCACCCATTATGCAAGCACCTGCCAATCCCAGTAATGAAGCATTACGCATTGAAACTCTGCGCCAGTTTTTGATTTTAGATACGCCCCCCGAAGAGCGATTCGATAATCTGACACGCGCAGCAGCGAGCTTTTTCCGGGTGCAAATTGCGGTAGTCAGCTTGGTGGATGTCAATCGCCAATGGTTTAAATCGACTTGCGGACTAGATGCGAAGGAAACGCCCCGTGATATCTCATTTTGCGGTCATGCTATTTTGCAAGATGATGTGATGCTCGTTCACGATGCATTACTTGACCCACGCTTT
Source organism: Chitinibacter bivalviorum (assembly GCF_013403565.1). Lineage (NCBI taxonomy): Bacteria > Pseudomonadati > Pseudomonadota > Betaproteobacteria > Neisseriales > Chitinibacteraceae > Chitinibacter > Chitinibacter bivalviorum. The sequence goes on from NZ_CP058627.1 coordinate 743,512, forward strand.
GCGGATAATCCACTCGTCACTGGCGAGCCAAAAATTCGCTTTTACGCTGGTGCTCCACTCAAAGCGAGTAATGGAGTTAATGTTGGGACTTTGTGCTTGATCGATCGAGAGCCCAAAATGCTAACGCCGACAGAAATTGAAATGTTGCAAGACATGGCCCGAGTGGTTGTTGGCGAAATTGAAAAAACGCCTGCGCTGCTAGCTAAGTAATTAGCTGATTCAATACCCAAGTAATAAAGCGGGGAAATGTGCTGAATTCACAGCGTATTTCCCCGTTTTTTTATGATTATTGACATGCATCAGCGGCTAAAGCTCGGTAAAATTGAGCCCATTCCATTGCATAAGAGCCGCCCGATGTCTGATGAAGTGATCATTAATCAAACCCGACATTGGCTGGAGCAAGCCGTTATTGGGCTTAATTTATGCCCGTTTGCCAAGTCGGTGTATGTCAAAAACCAGATTCGCTTTGTGGTATCGCACGCCAAGCACCTCGATGGCTTTTTGGATGATCTGGATCGCGAGTTAGATCTGCTGGCACAAAGCAATCCCGATGAAATCGATACGACACTGTTGATTCACCCCTCACTTTTTCCCGATTTTGAAGTGTTTAACGACTTTTTAACCATCGCGGATGAAGTAGTGGCCGAGCATGAACTCGAAGGCATTTTGCAAATCGCCAGCTTTCACCCCGATTTTCAGTTTGCCGAAACCGAAATCGCTGACATCAGCAATTACACCAATCGCGCGCCATATCCCACCTTACATTTGTTGCGTGAAGAAAGTATTGCGCGAGCGGTCGCCGCGTTTCCCAATCCAGAAGCCATATTCGAGCGCAATATCGAAACCTTGGAAAAGCTTGGTTTGGCAGGCTGGCTAGCGCTAGGATTGCAGCAGTCCAAAGCAGGGGATGCCGCTTGATCGCCAAGCTTGTCCAGCGGTTGAAATTGCTATGGGCGATTTTTTTCCTGTCACTCTTGGCAGCCTGTAGTAGTACGCCGACTGGCAATGCCGATGGCGCGCCAGCTGGTTTTTATCGGGTGAAAGCAGGCGACACCCTGTATCGCATTGCCAAAAACAACAACCAAAGCGTTGAAAATATCAAAGCGTGGAATAAATTAAGCAGCAACGATATTGAGGTGGGCCAGCTATTGCGGGTGAGTGCCTCGTCTGCAAGCGTACCTGCTAAACCCAGCTCGCCAGCAGCGAAGCCCGCCACGCCCAAGCCGACTGCTGCGCCTCGGGCCAGTATTAATCTAATCTGGCCTAATGCTGGCAATATCGTGCAAAAGTACGCGCCGCCGCGTAATAAAGGCATTGATATTGCGGGTAATGAAGGCGATACGATTGTTGCCGCCGCCGATGGCAAGGTGGTATACGCCGGGGATGGCATCCGAGCCTATGGCAATTTGCTGATTATTCGCCACAATGACGATTACTTAACGACCTATGCGCATAATCAAACCTTGCTCGTCACCGAAGGGGCGCAGGTCAAGCAAGGTCAGCCGGTGGCGAAAATGGGCAAAACGGGTACTGATAGTGTGAAGCTGCATTTTGAAGTGCGTTATAAAGGCCAACCGATTGACCCGATCGGCCCCTTGCCAGATCGTTAATGCCGTAGGATTCATGCCTAAAGAGGATGCACAATGACTGAGCAGAAAAAGTATTGGTTTCCAGCGAAACGCTATGGCTGGGGTTGGGGTTTCCCAAGCTGCTGGCAGGGCTGGGTGGTGCAAGCGATCTATATGGCCGTCGTTTTGGCCTTGGCATTGTCGCGATATTATGAGCAAAACCCGTTGATGTTCGTCGTGTGGGTCAGTATTGCAAGCCTGATTTTAACGGCGATTTGCTGGCTCAAAGGCGAACCACCGCGCTGGCGCTGGGGCAAGGATCGCCAGTAGGCGATAGTCTGATGAAATTTGATGGAAACTATGATGAGTGCAGAATTACAAATTATTGATCTCGAAGTCGGCACTGGCAAAGAAGCCGTGCGCGGCGCTTTGATTACCACGCAATATCAGGGCTGCCTCGAAGACGGCACGGTGTTTGATTCATCCTACGCCAAGGGCAAACCATTTCAATGTGTGATCGGCACGGGTCGCGTGATCAAGGGCTGGGATCAAGGGCTGATGGGAATGAAGGTCGGCGGCAAGCGCAAACTGTTTGTGCCAGCACATCTGGCCTACGGCGAGCGCCAAATCGGCGAGCATATCAAGCCAAACTCCAACTTAGTCTTTGAAATCGAGTTGCTCGAAGTGCTGACGCGGGATGATTGAGTATTCGGTTCTCGGCCAACTGCGGACAGTTTTGTGTCTTTTTATTTACTACATGAATAACATATACGTCCAAAAAGTAAAATACTTTGCATAAATCATTAATAACAACTTTGCAAATGAAAAATAAAATACCTATATACATTATTCTTTACTTAATAAATCCATATATTTGCTGGGTGATTGTTTTAACGTCACTTCTCAAAGAAAATAGGATGCCATGGTTCGTTCTTATTTTTATGTGCGCACTAACCACTGCGTTTTTCTTTGAAACCATCAAGAAAATAAAAAATTATGGTGAATTCACAAGCCCGATTGAAATATGTATTTATTATGTTTTATCTGGTTCAGCAGTTTTTTGGGGCTGGACATACCTATTGTATTTATTTTTTCATTGATCACCTTTGCCGGCTGTAGTTTCACATCAACAATATTTATGCCTAATGTTGGGTCGAAATTAGTGGCTAATTTCGGCCAAGAGCAGCCTCTCGTAGTTGCTTTATTCAGAATCAAAGGAACGAAACTATATCATTTTAACTTGGTGCTAAATGAACTTAACCATCCGAGATTACATGGCTTTCTTTACTGCTTTTGCTGTAATGTTTATTTATTATTTAATTTGGTATTTATTTAGATACATGAGTTGGCCATGGCATAACTCATACAACATCCCAGGTTTTTTCCTTCTTCTGCTTTCTTGGCCGTGGTCAGAAGTTTTGTTTTCTGCTCAAAGCTACTTCGAAGGACTTAATATTTTTGGAAAATATAGTTCACAAATTTTGTTGAATTTGCTTACTTCAATTGGGTTTGGGTTAAACGTAGTCATCGTCAGAAAAGTGTTTGTTGGCGTAAAGTTAATGCTGAAATGACTTCCGCTTTGGGTCGTGTCCAGCCAAACCATCTCGCAAATTATCACCATCTATATTTTGAGGTCGTATGCAATTAGCCATTATTTCTGCGGTGGGTGCCAATGGTGTGATCGGGATTGAAAACCGCTTGCCATGGCGTTTGCCGGAAGATTTGCAATATTTCAAAGCCCTCACCATGGGTAGCCCGATGTTGATGGGGCGCAAAACCTTTGAATCGCTGCCCGGACTGTTGCCCGGGCGTCGGCATTTGGTGGTGAGCCGCAATGCCGATTGGAAAGCGGACGGCGCTGAGGTGTTCCCAAGTATCGAGGCGGCCATCGCAGCCTGTTCGGCGTGTGCTGATCTGGATAAATTATTCGTGATCGGTGGCGGGGAAATCTATCGTCAGGCGTTTGCCTACGCTGATACGCTGTATCTGACTGAGGTGAACCTTAGCCCAGAGGGCGATGCTTATTTTCCCGAGTTTGATCGCAGCTTGTGGCAAGAAACCAGCCGCGAGGCGCATCGCTCGGCCAAAGACATAGACTATGCCTTTGTTATCTATCGGCGAAAATGAAGGGTATTTGTCTGAAGTTATTATTTTGATTGGTTTTTATGATTATACATCCAGGGTGTATATTTAAAAGGCCGCTTGATCGCGGCCTTTTTACTCGTTGAGCGGCTTAATTCGGCAGTGCCGTTCCTTTGGGCCACAGCAGCCACAATTTGCCATCTTGCTTCATCTTGCCGGCCAGCTCGCCTGCGGCATCGCCCGTGCCCCAGAAAAAGTCAGCTCGCACCGTGCCACGAATCGCGCCGCCCGTGTCTTGTGCCGCCACCATGCGGTGAATGCCGCCATCGTTATCCGGGCGCGTGGTCGCAATAAACGCGAGGCTACCCAAAGGCACGGTGTTGGGATCGACCGCAATACTGTAACCCGCCGTGAGTGGGACGTTTAGTGAGCCAATGGGGCCATCGGCCCCATTCGAACCAGTCCGGCCATCGTTGCTCGGTGGCAAGGTGCGGAAAAAGACATAACTTGGGTTGCTATTGAGCAGCTCGTCGATGCGTTTCGGATTGGCTTTGGCCCACGCGTTAATCGACTGCATTGATACTTCACTGGCTGGCATCAAGCCTTGCTCGACCAGCCAACGCCCCACTGGTTTGTACGGACGACCATTTTGATCGGCGTAGCCCAAGCGTAATTGCTGGCCATTGGGCAATTGCACTCGGCCTGAGCCCTGAATTTGCAAAAATTGCACATTCATCGGGTCAGTTAGCCATGCCAATACGGGCGCATCGAGCCCTTTGGCGACGATTTCGGCACGATCAGGGTAGGGAACGAGCTTGTTGCCGACAATGCGGCCACGCAGCCGCTTGCCTTTGAGTTCAGGGTAAACCTCATCCAGCGCTACGGTAATCATGTCTTTCGGCGGCGCGTACACAGGTTGATTGGCGGTGGCGGTGCGCGTTAGGCTCCCGGGATAAACGGGCTCGTAGTAGCCAGTGATTAGCCCCGTTTCATTGCCATCGGGGTTGATTAGCTGATACGGCGTGAGTCTGGTTTCGATAAATTGCCGAATCGCAGCGCTTTGCACTGGCACTGATTTGGCGTCTGCGCAGATTTTGCTCCACACAGTGCGCGGTTTGGCGCAGCCTTTGAGCCATGCTTGCCAGCCATTGACTAGCTGATCTTGATTCCAAGCCGGTACTTCTTGCCAGGTGCGCTCCGCATAACGAGGGGCGACTGGTGCACTCGAGGGTATAGGGCTAGGGGCTATAGTTGGCTTTGGTTTAGCTGGGGTACTAGGCTGGGTATTTTGCGTCGTGCTACAGCCAGATAAAAAAACGGCCAGTACACTGGCCGTTGTGAGTAGTGTGCTACGAATCTTCATTTACGGGTTTTCCGATGATTTGGGATCTAGCCCTTGTTTAAACGCCGCTAGCCCCGCTTTTTGCATTTCTAAAGTTTTGATCGTCATTTGCAGCATGCCCACTTGCAGGCTGAGCCATTGCTCAACGGTGCGACATTCGACAATTTTGCGTTCGATTTCTTCTTCAGACAAGGGCGGCAGAAAAGGGTTGCTGCCCGGTTTCATCATTTGCGAAAAAAAAGCGAATGGGTCGGCAGGGTTAAACTCACTCATTATGCTCTCCTGTGTGTAGGGCGGCGGCTTCGACCGCGGCCAGTGCGGCCATATTAATGATACGACGTACCGATGCCGTTGGCGTCAAAATATGGGCCGGTTTGGCCAAACCCATCAAAATCGGGCCGATGGTCACGCCGTCAACCGAGGTGGTTTTGAGCAAATTAAACGAAATATTGGCGGCATCCAGATTCGGCATGACCAAAATATTGGCCTCGCCTTTGAGCCGAGAATGCGGAAACACTTGCTGCCGCACCGCGACCGACAACGCGGCATCGCCATGCATTTCACCGTCGATTTCGAGCTCAGGCGCGCGCTCGTTCACCAATTGCAATGTTTGCTGCATTTTTAATGCCGATGGGCTTTCATAGCTGCCAAAGCTCGAATGACTGAGCAAGGCGACTTTGGGGACGATACCAAATTTGCGCACGGTCTCGCTCGCCATGATGGTGATGTCGGCCAACTGCTCGGCGCTGGGTTCTTGATTGACGTAGGTATCGCAAATAAACATATTGCCCGTTTGTAGCAGCACAATATTCATCGCGGCGGTGACCTTGCTGCCTTCTTTTTGCCCCAGCACATTCATTAAATGATGATGGTGATTGTGGTACAGCCCATAGGTGCCGCAGATCATCGCGTCGGCCTCGCCGCGTTTGACCATCAGCGCGCCAATCAAGGTGGTTTTACGGCGCACTTCAGCTTTGGCAAGGTTTTCTGACACGCCTTTGCGCATCATGATGCTGTAATACAGCTGCCAATATTCGCGATAGCGCGGATCATTTTCTGGATTACACACTTCAAAATCGATGCCGGGGCGAATGCGTAGGCCTAGTTTGTCGATACGGGCTTGCAATACCTGTGGTCGGCCGACGAGGATGGGCTGACACAATTTCATATCGAGTATTTCTTGCACCGCATGCAGTACGCGCTCGTCCTCACCTTCGCAGAAGACAACGCGTTTTTGCGCTTTTTTGGCGGCAGCAAATACGGGGCGCATAAATAAGTTCGTTTTGTAAACAAACTGCGTCAGCTCATCAATATAAGCATGGAAGTCAGTTATAGGGCGCGTTGCAACGCCGCTATCCATGGCTGCCTTGGCCACGGCGGGTGCGATTTTGATAATCAGGCGTGGATCGAATGGTTTTGGAATCAGGTATTCCGGGCCGAATGACAACTCTTGCCCGCCATACGCATCGGCCACTACATCCGATTGCTCGGCATGCGCCAATTCGGCAATCGCATTGACGGCGGCGTGTTTCATCGCTTCATTGATCGTGGTTGCGCCCACATCGAGCGCGCCGCGGAACATAAAGGGGAAACACAGCACGTTATTGACCTGATTGGGGTAATCAGAGCGACCCGTACAAATAATCGCATCACTGCGTGCCGCCTGTGCTTCGGGTGGGGTAATTTCTGGGTTGGGATTGGCAAGCGCCAACACTAGCGGGCAGGCGGCCATGGTTTGTAGCATCTCGCCCGTTACCAAACCTTGCCCTGACAGTCCGAGGAAAATGTCTGCGCCGACTAAAGCTTGGCTCAGTGTGCGCAAATCGGTGTCGCGCGCATAGCGTTGCTTGGTTTCATCGAGCGGCCCGCGTTCGGTATGAATCACGCCTTTGGAGTCGCACACCATGATATTGCTGCGCTGCACGCCCAAAGACACCAGCAAATCGAGGCAAGCAATCGCAGCTGCACCTGCGCCAGAGGCGACGAGTTTAACTTCAGAGAGCTGTTTACCAATTAAATGCAGCGCGTTTTTCACCGCTGCGCCCACGATAATGGCTGTGCCGTGTTGATCGTCGTGAAAAACGGGGATTTTCATCCGCTCGCGTAATTTGCGTTCCACATAAAAGCATTCAGGCGCTTTGATGTCTTCCAGATTGATGCCGCCAAATGTTGGCTCTAGCGAGGCAATAATTTCGACGAGTTTATCTGGGTCTTTTTGTTCGATTTCGATGTCAAAAACATCAATGCCGGCGAATTTTTTGAATAAGACGCCTTTGCCTTCCATGACGGGTTTGCTGGCGAGTGGGCCAATATCGCCCAAACCGAGTACGGCTGTGCCGTTGGTGATGACGGCAACCAGATTACCGCGGGATGTGAGATTGCGCGCTTCAGCAGGGTCTTCCACAATAGCATCACAGGCCGCAGCTACACCGGGGGAATAAGCCAGAGCTAGGTCGCGCTGGCTGGCTAGCCCCTTGGTGGGTACGACCTGAATCTTGCCCGGCTTTGGAAAACGATGATACTCGAGTGCTTTCTTGCGTAATTCTTCGTCCATGCTGCGCCCCTGTTGTGCTGCTTGTGCAGATGATTCATTCTAGACGCTGAAACTGCTTTGAGTATTGCTGAAATACAATATGGCGCAGCGCAACAATTTAATGTTGCAAATAGCCCAAAGTTGGGCGACAAAATATGCTGTGTGTTGTGCTTGATGGCTTATGAGGCAGATTGGTCTTCTCGGTTGCGATGCAAAAATCCAGTCAAAATATCGGCTGGAATTTTGACCTTAGCTTCGGCAATCACACGGCCGATTTGCCCGCGATGGTAGCTGGCGTGTGTGATCAAATGCATCAGGATTTCTGCGACACTCATCCGACCGGCTTTGCCGTCGGTAAAGACAAAATCAATCACTTCATCAAATCGCGCCTTGGGGCATTGAGCGATGAAATTGATTAATTCACGATCAGTCTCGCTGGTGTTGCGCAGCAAATCGGCCAGCTCAGGCGTTTCGGGGGTATTGGTGGCGGGATAGCCGTGCGCAATTCCGGTTAAATGGCCGATAAAAATGCGATCGACCACATACAGATGATTCATCAGCCGCGTCGCCAGCCGCCAGCTCTTGGCGTTCTCTACGCTTTGATGCGCAATCAGTTGCGCGAGTAGCTCCTGATTGGCCCAAGCTTTATGTTCAAATAAAGTCGTAAAGAGCTTGGCGGACATTTGGCTTTTCCTTGTTCGGCATTGGCGGGTTGCGGTGTAATGTTGAATTAAAAGTAGTACATGCCCATCGCGGTTTTGACTTTATGCAGCGTCAAGACTGCAGTTTGGCGTGCTTTGGCCGATCCGCACAATAGCATCGAGAGCACGGCATCAGGGTCTTTCGCAAACTCAGCACGGCGCTCGCGGATGGGGCCAATTAAGGCTTGTAGCACCTCATTGAGGCGCGCTTTGATGACGCTATCGGCCAAACCGCCATGCTGGTATTGCGCTTTTAATTCGGCGATTTTTGCTGAGTCAGGATCAAAGGCATCCAAAAAGCTAAAAACCACATTACCTTCGACTTGCCCAGGGCTGCCGATCGTGAGGTGATTGGCATCGGTGTACATTTTATTGACCGCGGCGGTGATGTCATCGCTGCTGGCCGATAAGGCAATATGGTTGCCAGCGCTACGGCTCATTTTGCCTTTGCCATCGATGCCGGGTAATCGTGTGGTGTTCGAGAGTAGCGCCTCGCATTCATTGAGGATATTTTCACCCACCATGCGGTTAAAGCGGCGCACGATTTCATTGGTTTGCTCAATCATCGGCAATTGATCTTCACCCACTGGAATCAAAGTGCCGCGCAGGGCGGTAATGTCGGCGGCCTGACTCACTGGGTAGGTGAGAAAACCTGCCGCAACGTCGCGCTCTTGGCCTTTCGCACGTAATTCAGATTTCACCGTTGGATTGCGCTCCAGGCGAGCGACTGACACCAGATTCATCATGTAAAACGACAATTCGGCGAGCTCTGGCACCATTGATTGAATCAAAATCGTCGATTTCTTTGGATCAATTCCAACCGCAAGATAATCGAGTGCCACATCAATCACCGCTTGACGCACTTTGCAGTAATCACCTTGGTGATCGGCGAGGGCTTGTGTATCGGCTAGCAAAATAAATGGGTTGTGATTTTGTTGCAAATTTAAACGCGTTTGCAAAGAACCCGCAAAATGGCCGAGGTGCAGCGGGCCGGTCGTACGATCGCCGGTAACTACGACGGTTTGTGAGTCTGTGTGAGACATGATCCTGCTCCTTGGAAACTTGGGAGCCACCGGATTTTGGGGAAGGGGAAATAAAAAAACCTGTCACCGTATCCGGCAGCAGGTTTTGTTTTGAACGAACAAACCCTAGTGCCGCCTAAAGGCGCCACCAGTAGTAATACGCAACTGAAAGGGTTTGGAGGTTCGTGTTCATGGTTACAATTCTGGCGCTTGTTGTTGCGATGCGTCAAGTAGAAAAAGACTGGGGAAAACCCTTAGGGTTTACATTAATTAGTAAATTTGTTCAATTTTTGCCAGATGTGCTGCCTTAACTTGTAGCACTTTCCTTCATAAAGTATCTTACAAATACTTTGCGAATTGTTGTAACGGCTTTGGTTTATATGGGGGCAATATGAAAGCTGTAATTCTTGCTGGTGGACTTGGAACCAGGATCCTAGAGGAAAGCCACTTAAAGCCAAAACCGATGATCCAAATTGGTGGCCATCCGATGCTGTGGCACATTATGAAAATCTATTCTGCGCATGGAATCAACGATTTTATTATTTGCCTTGGGTATAAAGGGTATTTGATTAAAGAGTATTTTAGTAATTATTTCCTGCATATGTCGGACGTGACTATTGATATTGCCAACAACAGTATCGAAGTTCACGAAAGAAAAAGCGAGCCATGGCGAGTAACTTTGGTTGAAACAGGTGAACATTCGATGACTGGTGGTCGCTTAAAACGAGTTGCACGATATCTTGATGAGAATGAACCGTTTTGCTTTACCTATGGTGATGGTGTAGCGGATATCGATATCAGTGCTGAAATTGCTTTCCATCAACAGCACGGCAAACTGGCTACGGTCGCTGCGGTGCAGCCGCCGGGACGATACGGCGCCCTACTGCGTGGTGATACTGGCCAAGTTTCTGGTTTTGTCGAAAAACCACAAGGCGATGGCGGCAGTATCAATGGTGGTTTTTTTATTCTCGACAAGCGCTGTCTAGAATATATTTTTGATGATGAAACAAGTTGGGAGCTAGAACCAATGCAGCGTTTAGCTCACGATGGGGAGTTGATGGCATTTGATCACCTCGGTTTCTGGCAGCCGATGGATACGCTGCGCGATAAAAATTTGCTGGAATCATTATGGGATTCTGGTAAAGCGCCGTGGAAGGTTTGGTAATGTTGCCTAACCACAAGGATGCATTGACACTAGGTAATGCCGATGAATCGGCAAACAGTTTTCCCGAATTATCGCTCTATGCAGGAAAGTCAGTATTCCTGACTGGTCACACCGGTTTTAAAGGTGGCTGGTTGACCGCTACATTGAGGTATCTTGGTGCGAATGTTCATGGGTATGCCTTAGTGCCAGATACCCAGCCTAATCTATTTGAAGTAGCCGATATTCAATCATTCTTGTCGTCGCACACGTTGGCAGATTTGGCGGATTCGACTGTGATGCTGGCTGCAATGCGCGCTGCTCAGCCTGAAATCATCTTTCACCTCGCTGCCCAGCCACTGGTGCGGCGCAGCTATTTAGAGCCTGCGATAACGTGGCAAACGAATGTGCAAGGCACGGTGAATCTGCTTGAATGTGTGCGGCAATGTCCATCAGTACGTGCTGTAGTGATTATTACGACCGATAAATGTTATGAAAATCAGGAGTGGTATTGGGGCTATCGTGAGAACGACCGTCTTGGTGGACACGACCCCTATTCGGCCAGCAAAGCTGCGTGCGAATTAGTGGTGAACAGTTATCGTGCTTCTTTTTTTAATGCTTCAGGCGTGCGTATAGCCAGCGCCAGAGCTGGCAATGTGATTGGAGGTGGGGATTGGGCTGCTGATCGGCTAATTCCTGATGCTGTCCGTGCCATTGCCGCAGGGCAAACGTTGCAAATTCGTAACCCAACGGCCAGCCGCCCATGGCAACATGTACTTGCCCCTTTGCATGGTTACCTATTACTTGGAAAGGCACTGTTGTGCGGTCAGGCCGAGGTAGGCTGCGCCTTCAATTTTGGCCCGCCGTCACAAGATAATCTCACTGTCGCTAATGTGTTTGAACAGTTGAAAATACATTGGCCACAGCTGCAATTGGAACTTGCTAACAATAACAATCAAGCTCATGAGGCTCAATTGCTTTACTTGGATTCAAGTAAAGCACTCAACGAATTGGCTTGGCGGCCCCGTTGGTTGTTAAGTCAGTCAATTGAACATACTGCAGCCTGGTATCAGGCTGCATACTCTAATCGTCTTGATATGCAGAGCTATACCCTAGCTCAGATAGAGGAGTACCTTGCATAATGAGCCAATGCCGATCCTGTGGTGCAACGCTAGAACACACTTTTGCTGATCTTGGCCTGTCGCCAGTTTCCAACGCCTTTATTCGTGAAGCTGATTTGCAGCGTGGTGAAATGTATTACCCACTGCATGTTCAAGTCTGTGGTCAGTGTTGGCTGGTGCAGTTAAATGATGTACTGGATGTAAGTACCCATTTCCATGACGATTACGTCTATTTCTCATCTTATTCTTCATCGTGGCTGGCACATGCCCGCCAATATGTTGAGAACATGACTCAACGATTCAAACTTGGTGATCTTAGCCAAGTGGTTGAAATAGCAAGCAATGATGGCTATTTGCTTCAATACTTTCAACAGGCGGGAATTCCTTGTCTTGGCATTGAGCCTTCGGCGAATACGGCACGGATTGCATTAGAACGAGGAATAGACACGCTTCAAGCTTTTTTCAATATTGAGACAGCAACTAAATTAATTGCTAAAGGTGTCAAGGCGGATTTGCTGCTAGGGAATAATGTGTTGGCGCATGTCCCTGACTTACAAGGTTTTGTAATAGCATTGAAAATGTTACTAGGTGCTGAAGGGGTTATCACGCTGGAATTTCCGCATCTGCAACAATTAATCGCCAATAATCAGTTTGATACGATTTATCACGAGCACTATTCATATTTATCTCTAACAGCTTTAATCCCCGTGTTTAATCGCGCTGGGTTACGGATATTTGACGTTCAGCAATTGCCAACTCATGGTGGTAGCTTGCGGATATTTGCTTGCCATCAAGCAGCAATTCATCCATTCAACACGGCTGTAGATGAGATATTGCGGGCTGAAGATCTAGCAGGGTTGCAGGATCTTCAAACATACTCGGATTTTTCTGCACAGATGCAGAAAATCAAATACCAATTAATTACCTTTTTGATTGCTGCACGCCAGGGCGGCAAACGAGTCGCCGCATATGGTGCGGCTGCCAAGGGTAATACCTTACTTAATTATTGTGGTATCAAGCCTGATTTACTGACGTTTGTAGCAGATCGAAATCACTTAAAACAAGGCCGATATTTGCCCGGTAGTCGTATTCCTGTTTATGCACCCGATGCGATTTTCGAGCATCGGCCTGATTATTTATTGATACTCCCTTGGAATATTCAGGATGAGATCATGGCTGAAATGAGCACAATTCGTGAATGGGGTGGTCAATTTGTTTGTGCCATCCCTGAGGTGAAAATTCTGTCATGATTTTTCATCCCTTACCGCTTGCAGGTGCTTTTTTAATCGAGCCCGAACCTATTCGCGATCAGCGTGGTTTTTTTGCCCGCACGGTTTGTCGTAAAGAGTTTGCCGAGCACGGGCTTAATGCAGAATTTGTACAGCAAAGTCTGTCGTGGAATGAGCAACAAGGAACTTTGCGTGGGATGCATTACCAAGTTCAAGAGCGCAAAGAAGCAAAACTGGTGCGAGTAGCAGCTGGATCTATCTATGACGTGCTGCTTGATCTGAGGGATCAAGAATCTACTTATTTGCAATGGTATTCTGTTGAGCTTTCGGCTATTAATCGAATGCATATCTATATCCCACCAGGCGTGGCTCATGGGTTTTTGACATTATCGGATCATTGCGAAGTCATCTATCAAATGACCGCATTTTATGATCCAACCGCGGCGCGAGGAGTACGTTGGGATGATCCTGTTTTTGGTATTGAGTGGCCTCAGGCAGTGGATCTATTAATGTCAGCGCAAGATAAAAGTTGGCCGTTATGGGTACGTGAAAGCTAATTTTTCGCACGAATTTTATATATTTATTCAATTTTGATATTCGAGGTGAGTTATGATTCCCGTTTTTAAACCTTTGATTGAAGCTGAAGAAATTAATGCAAGTAAAGAGTCTTTAGAAATGGGCTGGCTCGGCATGGGAAGTTATGTTTCTCAGTTTGAAGAAGCCGTTGCGAAAGAAATTGGAGGTGATCGTTATGTAGCAGCCGTAAGTACTGCAACAGCGGGGCTGCACTTGGCTCTTTTATTGGCTGAGGTAGGCGCTGGGGATGAGGTTATTGTTGCCTCATTTAATTGTTCGGCAGACTTTCAAGTTGTATCATGGGTAGGGGCGGAGTTAGTTTTTTGTGATTGCATTGATGATGGTTTAGGCATTGATCTTGATAAAGCCCAATTACTTGTTACGGAAAAGACCAAGGCCGTTATTGTGATGGACTATGCTTGTGGCGTAATGGATCACGAAAAAGTCCGCATCTTTGCTGAGAAAAACCAGGTTCGCATTATCCATGATGCCTCTCATTCTTTTGGATCATCCTATCAAGGGAAAAAAATTGGTTCTTTTTCAGACATTACAGTCTTTAGTTTTGACCCAGTAAAAACGGTGACGTGTCTTGATGGTGGTGTTGTCGTTGTAAAATCAGAGGCTGAATTGAAACGGTTGCATGAGCTCCGCTTACTTGGTATGCAGCAGCCTTCAACAGTAATGTATAAAAATCAGCGTGCATGGACTTTTGATGTTGCATCTGTTGGTTTTCGATATCACATGCTTAATATGCACGCCGCAATTGGAATGGCACAAATTAATAAATTAGATGTGATTAGGGATACTCGCCGTCTGGGGTGTCTTGAATACAGTAAACAACTCGCCAATTTTGATGCGGTAAAAATTCCGAAGGGTGATTTTTACGGAATGAATCCGTTTATTTATTATATCCGCGTTGATAGTCAGTATCGCGATAATTTACGTGAATATCTAAAAGAGCAGGGGGTGGATACGGGGATTCATTGGTTGCCTGGGCATACCTTTACATTATGGAAACAATGTAAAGCTGGTGATTTGACTGTGACTTCTTTATTGGCAAAAGAATTAATAACTCTGCCGTTGCATTCTAAGATGGCAATAAATGATATCAAATTTATTTGTGAGAAAATTAGAGCGTTCTTTGGAGATAAAAATGATTGAACCAGATGGTCTAAATCTGCTGAGATTGTTAAAGTCTAATAGGGGCTGGCAAGAGGGCTCACTCTGTTTGCCAGTCGGAAAGCCAGTTGTTGCCTTATTAAGGCCGATTGTTACCAAAGGCGATGCCCTTAGTGATCAAGACTTGGATAATTTAAGCGAGTGGCGAAATCGATTTGTGAAATCATTTTTGACTGAGTTTGACGCTACCCGAGAGCAGACAAGAAGATGGCTAGTCAATTCTGTCGATGCTGATCTAGGTAAAATATTGTTCATGCTTGAAGATTTGAATGGAAATTCTATTGGGCATTTGGGGTTGGGGTTTATTAATTGGGATGCAAAATATGGTGAAGCAGATGCGATTGTACGTGGTAATCCTGCTCCAAAAGGGCTGATGAAAGAAGCTCTACAAACCTTGATTAAATGGGCTAAATCTGAATTGGGCTTGGAAGAAGTTTGTGTCCGAGTTCGTTCAGATAATACGGCAATTGATTTTTACAGAAAATCAGGCTTTGTTGAGTATAAACGGGTCAGTATTATGGCGAGTCAAGTTGACAGCACGCTCATATGGTCAGAGCGAGAAGGTCATATTGCTCCTTTTTTAGTTTATATGCGTTATGCACATGCTTGATTCTGAACTTGCAGCATATGTTAATCGGCAGCTTGAAGCTGTGTATCCTGATGGTGATCACTGTGTTGCAGAGGTCGCTTCTCATATTGCCCCAGCTAAGCTTCGATTGATGCGATGTATTAATGAAGTTAAGCTATGGGAACCTAATAAATTCAACTACCTTCATTCGAGTCAATATTGTATATTTTTATACTATCTGTCTAATCAAATTTGGCGGAGCGGTGGCTCGCGCCAGGTATGTGAAAAGCTATTCGGCTTAAATAAAATGCTGAATGGGATTGATTTGTTTTTTGAGGTGGAAATGCCTGAGGTATTCTTTATCGGACACTCGGTTGGTATTGTATTGGCAAAAGCAAGCTATAGTAATTATCTTGTGCTGTATCAAAATTCTACTGTCGGAAAAAATCACGGTATTGCGCCAGTATTGGAGTCTGGGGTAGTAATGTATCCGAATACAGCAATCATTGGGCGTAGTCATATTGGCAAGAATGCCGTGATTTCACAAGGGGTTGGTGTTGTTAATCAAAATATACCAGCTGACTCGTTAGTATTTTCTGGTTCAGGTCAATTGCTGCTAAAAAAAGCAAAACACAATGTGTTGGCTGATATATTTAGAATGTGAATTTATTGTTTTATTATGCTCTGACTAATCCGGAGTTCTAGTAGTTTAAGAATTTTCTGTGCCGAAATGTTATCACCGTTAGCAATAAGCATCTCAGTTAATCGAATGTAGTAATTTGGGTTGTTCGGTGCGTTATCTAATGCATGGCTCATGTACGAAATAGCCATTGAGTAGCCGTTCGCAAAGTCAGCTTCCGCAAATGCTGCTAGTGCTTCCGCTTGCTGCGGTACTGATTCAAGTATCAGGTTGGCCTGATAGTAAACCTTGTTCCATTCTTTTGCGCTGATTGTCACTTGAAGCTGAGTCAACATTTCAGCTAAGTCTTTAGTTTGGCCACTGCCGATAAATACTTGTGTTTTATGCTTTGGAATTTCTGGTGAATTTTCAATTGTTACATTTTGTTTTTCGCACCAATGGATCCAAGCTTGGCGAAGTGCATTATCAAAATAAATACTGAATCTTACTTCATCCATTGCAAGGCTTTTTTCTAGTTTGATTCGAAGCCCTTGTCTTATTTGATTAAGTGTCACAATGTCGTTTGCTAGATTGAATGCTTTTTCAGTATATGAGTTGATGTCATTGGCAATCCAATCTACTTGATTAAGTGCTGTAAGAATCGAAGTCGAAATCCGCTCCCGATATGACCTTCCTGCTAGGGTGATTACAGGCACTCCCATCCAGAGGGCATCAAAGGTGCTATTTCCCCCTGTTAATGGGAAAGTGTCTAGGCTGATGTCAATTTTATGATAGGTAAGGTATTGATTATTTGCAGTCCTTGGTTCCAGAATAAGACATTCAGTTGCGATTCCATGTGAATTGCATTTTGCAATAAGCGCATTTTTGCTCTCAGAATCATCCATGCCCCAAGCTTCAAACAATATTTTCGAGTTTGGGACTAGCCTTAATATATCAGCCCATGCATTGAGCGTACGACTATTTATTTTTGAAAGATTATTGCATGTGCCAAATGTAATATAGCCGTTGGTTAGTGCTGGCGTTGGTTTGACTTGGTACTCCGGCCAGTAGCGTTGAATTGGATTTTTTGCACAAGGGCGATAGACACAAAAAGGTGCGGGCAAAATATATAATTTTTCAGAATACTCTTCATCAGTCGCATTTTCGTCAATAATTTCATCTGTTATGCGAATGTCAATATTAGATAGCCCCGTTGTACCAGGGTATCCTAGCCAAGTAACTTGCACAGGAGCTGGTTTTTCGGCTAGTACACGCATCGCATTACCAGCCGTATGACCAGAGAGATCAATTAAAATATCAATTTCATCTGCTTGAATTGTTTTGCATTGTTCATCTATAGTTTTGAATGCAATAGATTTAAATGAATCGAAGTATTTTACGAGTCTTTCAGTTAATGCATCTCCATTACTAATTGTGTGATAAGCATATACTGAGTATTGAGTTCTATCTAGTCGTGCTAGTAAAGGTTCCAAAATATAAGCGACTGGATGGCTTTTTATGTCAGCAGATAAAAAACCTATTCGTAATTTTCTCCATGGCAAAGGTTTATTTTTGTGGTTCACTGTAACAGTGGCTGCTTTTTCAATTAGATTTGCATATTTTTTACTTTCATAAACGATCTCATCTAAAGTGCTCTCTTCGTCATATTGCATGGCAAACAATAAATTTGTTCTGGCCATGTCAATGTTATTTGGTGTTTTTTCAATGATGTCACGATACCTAAGTACGGCTTCTCTTGGCCGCCCATTTTCAAGGTAATACGTGGCTAAGTTGTTTAGCGCTGTAATGTTATTAGGTTCAAGCTCAAGGGCTTTGTTGCATGAGAGAAAAACGTCCTCTTGATTGCAGAGGTTTTTAGAAATATATGACTTGCATACCCATGCATTTGCATCACGTTGATTTTTTTGCAGTGAAATTTCAATATGTTTACTTGCTTCGCTGAAACGATTCATCGAAGCATAAAGGGAGGCTAGATTAAGATTGAGCTGGCCACTATCGGGAGATTTTTCTAAGCCACGTTCTGTAATTTGTATGGCTTCTTGAATCTTGCCCTCAGTCGCAAGTATGTGTCCAAGGTTGCAAGTGGCATATTCATTGCAAGGATCGGACACTAAAATACGTTGGCATAATTGTTTGAGTTTTGTCGCATCACCTGCTTGATATGCTGTATCCGCAACGGTTTTTTCAGCGTGGAATTGACGTTGGAGGTGCGTTTTTACTTTGCGCATAGTTTGCTTTTTGTAAGGTTGCGAGCGTTTATTGTAGGTGGTTATAGATCACTTGCGAAGTTAGCCGCAAATAATTTTATTTATGGTCGAGCCTAAAGTTGCACAAACAAAAGTCGATAACTTTCCTGTAGGCGGTGTGAACAAGGTTGTGACCCGCCGGTTCTACAATCAATTGTTCTAGGAGATACTCATCATGGCTCAAGTCATTAATACTAACGTTCCATCGTTAAATTCACAGAATAACTTAAATAAATCGCAAAGCATGCTGAGTACTTCTCTGCAGCGCTTGTCTTCAGGTTTGCGGATTAATAGTGCCAAAGATGATGCTGCGGGCTTGGCGATTTCAGATCGTATGACCAGCCAGATTCGCGGTCTTGATCAGGCGCGGCGCAATGCAAATGACGGTATTTCATTGGCACAAACATCTGAGGGGGCATTGTCAACTAGCTCTGATTTGCTGCAGCGGATGCGTGAGTTGGCGGTTCAATCTTCTAACTCAACCAATACTTCAAGCGACCGTAAAGCCTTGCAGGCAGAGGTTGCACAGCTAAGTTCTGAGTTAGATCGCATTTCAACAACAACGCAGTTCAATGGACAAAACTTGCTGGATGGTACCTTTGGTACAGCCAATTTCCAAGTCGGGGCCAATGCAGGTCAAACCATTCAGGCGTCAACTGGTAACTTCCGCACCAATCAGTATGGAAATAACCAAATTTCTACTGCAGGTTCAGGTCCCGCAGCTTCAAGCGGTGCTTTTGGTTCCAATGGTGTTACTGGTGGTACGATCGCCGTATCTGGTTCTGCTGGCACTAAAAACATTACCGTTACTGCCAGCGATACCGCGCAGACCATGGCTAAAAATATCAATGACCAAACATCTGCTACTGGTGTGACTGCTACAGCAACAACAAATGTTGCTTTGGGCTTTACTGCTGCTGGTGCGTATACGATCAATTTGGCCTCTGATAATGGTTCTGCAGGCCAAACGATTAACTTTACTTTGGGTGCGGCAACAGGTTCTGCTGGATTGGCAACGGCCTTATCGGCTATTAATGACCAGACCTCAAAGACTGGAGTTACTGCTCAGTTGAATTCGGGTGGTACAGCTATCGTATTAACAAACTCAAACGGCAATGATATAACTGTAACTGCAGCTTCAGGTAATACTAATGCTGGTAGTGTTACTGTTGGCAAATTAGATACTTCCCTTGCCGCAGTTGGTGCAGGCCAGACCCTGGCTTCAGGGGGGTCAGCCGCGGCGTCAGCAACAGCAAGCGGGACTTTGACTTTTGACTCAGCAAGTGCGTTCTCTATCGTTCCAACTACGACGAATGCTGTTGCGTCAGCAACATCATCATTAAAAGCGGTATCTGGCATCGATATTTCAACCTTTAGTGGTGCACAGGATGCTCTGAAAACGATTGATGCTGCGATTTCAAAGGTGAGTAGCTCACGCGCAGATTTGGGTGCCTTGCAATCGCGTTTTGAAAACACGATCTCTAACTTGTCAACCAGCTCAGAAAATTTGTCTGCATCACGTAGCCGTATTCGTGATACTGATTATGCAAACGAAACAGCGAACTTGGCGAAAGCTCAGGTCTTGCAACAAGCGGGTACTGCGATGCTGGCGCAAGCGAATGCATTGCCTAACCAAGTGTTGAGTTTGCTCCGCGGCTAATTAGCAGTGAATTGAGGTAAACTAAGTATGCCCCGGTGCGAAACACGTACTGGGGCATCTTTGCAAGAAGAGGTGCATCATGCAAATTCAATCAGTGAATGTAACGCCTGCGCTTTCATCGCAGACGCAGAATGAAACTCTCCACCAGAATGGAACAATTAAGGCGGAGCAGGCCGTTGCCCCGGTTCAGGCTGGGCCAACGGCTGTTCAGGCTATTGATCCAAAGCAGCAAGCCAAAGATGTTGAAGATGCCGTCAAAAAAATCAACGAAACCGTACAAGCATTAAATCAAAATGTGGGTCTTGAATTTAGTACCGATCAGGATACGAAGATTCAACTAGTACGCCTAATTGATACAAAGTCAAAAGAAATTTTGCGCCAAATACCTAGTGCTGAAGTGATTAGCATTGCTAAGGCGCTTGATCGACTGCAAGGGCTTCTTGTCAGAGATAAAGCCTAAGTTGGGTCTAGTTAAAGTTCTGAGGGGATTAAATCATGGGCACGATCGATGTGAATTCAATTGTTAGTCAGTTAATGGCAATTGAAAAGCAGCCATTGCAAAAATTCGACGTTAGAAATGTCGGTATTAAGCAACGGATTAGTGCTTATGGAACCATTAAGGGCGCGTTGGCTACTTTTCAAGGCTCTGCTCAAAAGTTAGCTAATGCGGATAATTTTACGACTATCTCCGCAACATCATCCGCTAGTGATTTTGTTGGAATATCGGCCAGCAAAACCGCAGCAAAAAGTAATTTTTCTGTCGAGGTTTCACAGTTAGCGCAAAATCAAAAACTAGCGTCTAAAGCCCTAACGGCACCCACATCAATTGTGGGTACAGGTACGATTTCAATTGAATTTGGCAAATATACAACGAGTGGCACTACCACGAGCTTTACCGCTAACCCAGACAAAGTTTCAAAAACAATAACAATTGATGCTAGTAATAATACGCTTACTGGTTTGCGAGATGCTATAAATAAGGCAGGCGTAGGAGTGACTGCGAGTATCGTGAATGACGGTAGCGGTTATAAGTTGGCTATGGTTTCTACCGATACGGGGGAGTCCAATGCATTAAAAATTACGACTACAGATAGTGATGGTGACAATTCGGATACATCCGGTCTGTCTATGTTAGCCTTTAATGCTGCGACCGGAGGTGCAAGTAATCTTGCTCAGACGCAAGCAGCACAAAACGCCAATTTGAAAATCGATGGCATTGCAATTAGTAAGTCCACAAATACAGTGAGTGATGCTGTCGATGGAGTTACGTTGACACTCAATAAAATTACTACTTCAGCGGTAAATATGAGTGTCAGCCAGAATACCGGGGCAATCACCAAAAATGTTCAAGATTTTGTTAAAGCCTATAATGATTTATCAAAAATGCTAGGCGATCTGACCTCCTATGATCCAAAAACGCAAAATTCTGGCTTATTAAATGGTGATGTAGCTGTTCGGTCGATGCAAAATTCGCTACGTAAAGCGATGACGCAAATGATTTCCGGAACAGGTGGCGATTACAATTCGTTATCTCGTGTCGGTGTATCTTTTGATAAAAATGGCGTGTTATCAGTCGATACGACCAAATTTAATGCTGCCATGTCAAAGGACCCACAAGGTGTCATCAGTTTATTTGCTAGTAACTCAAGGGCTAGTGACTCATTAATCCGAATTGATACTTTTGATAAAAATACTACTTCCTTAGATGATTTAGCCGTGTCAGTAATTAATAATGCGACACAAGCAACCTTAAGCAGTGACGCGTTAACCCCCGCAGGTGGTCCTTTTGTTGTTGATGGAAATAATAATACATTTGGAATTAATGTAAACGGTACAAGCGCATCCATTACATTAACAGTAGGAAGCTATACTCCAGCACAGTTGGCTGCTGAATTACAGACCCGCATCAATTCGGATTCAACATTACAAAATATCGGTGCCAAGGTTAATGTTTCAATAGGGACTGATAATAAAGTACAAATTACAAATGCACGCTATGGTGCTGATGCCACATTGAGTCTCACGGGTAGTTTATTAGGTACAGCACAAACTGTTGCTACACCTGGGCTCGATGTTAAGGTGAAGGTTGGAAATAGCATTAAAACTGGGGTAGGGCAGCAAGTAACTTTAGATAATGGATTGAAGTTTTCGGTATTGGGCGGTGCTGCTAGTTCTCCTGATGGAGCTGACCGAGGAACAATTAATTTTTCGCGTGGTTTAGGCTATCAATTAGACTCTGTAGTAGGTGATATGCTTTCGTCTACGGGTCAAGTTGCATCACGTATCGATGGAATGAATCAAGAAGCAAAGAGAATCTCACAGCAAACAGATCGCTTTAACCGTCGATTGGTAGATATTGAGCAACGTTATCGAAAGCAATATACAGCGCTAGATTTAGCCGTGACAAAAATGCAAAGTACCAGTGACTGGTTGTCTAAACAACTGGCGAATCTGCCTAAGGCATAATTATGAATGCAAATAGAAAAGCACTTAATGCCTATGGCAGTGCAAGCCTTGAACATCAACTTGAGTCAGCTAGCCCTCATCGGTTGGTAGTGATGTTGTTTGACGGTGTTATCAAGTCAATCAATGCGGCAAAATTCCAGATGGGTCAAGGCAATATTGCTGAGAAAGGAAAGTCAATTAGTAAAGCTGTCGCGATTATTGAGGAGGGGTTACGGCTTTCACTCGATAAAACTGCTGGTGGAGAATTGGCGGAGAACTTAGATGCATTGTACGAGTATGCGGCTTACCAGTTGTTAATGGCTAATATGAAAAATGATAAACTTATTTTGGATCAGATTTTAGCGTTGATGAATGATTTGCGAGAGTCTTGGCTGAGCATTGATCCCGTTTTGGGTGCGGCTAATACTACACAAGTTGATTCGCCTGTCGTTGCGGGTGTGCTCAATTATGGTCGAATTTAAGATGATCGATCAGTTGCAGCAGTTATTACAGGCTTCTGAGCATCTTTTGAGTTTAGCAAAAGATGAAGCATGGGATGATTTTGAAATTGAATCGGCTAAGTATGATGCTTTAAGCCAAGATCTGCCGAGCATTACTTGGTCAAAGTATGATGCTACCATGCAAAGTAGGATCAAAAGTTTGTTACTTACAATTCAAGAACTACATCTGCAATTGCTTCCATTAACGCAGGCTTGGCATAGTGAATTACAGGCATTACTGCAGAACGAAGTGCAAGCTCGAAAATTAGACGAAAAATATCGCTAAACAGGTATCGAAATATATAGGAGGGGGCGTGGATAAAGCCGGTTTGTTTTTGACTTGGGCACAACTCCTCTATATTGGCGTTGTGCTGGTGTTGTTTTATGTCGCTGAATTACTGTTTATGTGGTTTCGGCATAGAAAAAATACACCGCCGCATATTGTTCAAGACTCTTCTGCAAGAATTGAGGCATTAGAGCAGGAAATTGAACTACTTAAAATTAGGGTGGCCGCAATTTCTGCTATGCCTCGTGTAAATAATCCGTCATCGAGTCAAATTGACGAGCTTTCTGATGCAGCTGAATCTGGCGATTCTTTGTATGCACAAGCAATTCGTATGGCGCAAAGCGGCGCAGATGCACCCAAACTAGTTGATGAATGCGGGCTTTCGCGGGCTGAAGCTGATTTAATCGTCGCAATTTACCACGGCGTGTACAAGGGGTAATCATGTTACCCGGCAATACTTCCAGTACTTTAGTTGGAAACTATATTCGCGCTCAACAAAGCGTGATTGATACGGTACGGATTTCACCTGATGATTTGCGCCTAACGGTCGGTGAAAAAGTACAGGCAGTGGTGACCAATCAACTCAATAATGGTCGTTTTGCGGTACTTATCAAAGATCAATTGCTCGATCTAAATCTGCCTCGAAATACCCAGCCTGGTGATCAATTTGAGCTCACAGTGCTGAGCAAAGAGCCGCAACTCACTTTCCGGCTCAATCCTAATTTGTCGCCAACAAATTTACCTCAAGCTTTAAGCACTGAATCGATTAGCAAAGATGCAAATGTGGCATTAAGCAAAGGTGCCACTTTAATTGGTGAGCTACTAAAACAAGATGAAAAGACGGCGAGTGCGTCTACATTGCAGCAATCTCAACCCTTATTTGCGGGTAAACCTGATCCTGCCCAATTAGCGAGCCAATTAGCGGGCCGGTTAGCGCAAAGTGGCTTGTTTTACGAATCGCATCAAGCTGAATGGGCTACGGGTCAGCGCACATTACAAACTTTACTTTCGGAACCGCAAGCCTTAATACATGGAAATAAGGCTTCGTCATTGCCTGCAGGCACTGCATCGATGACTTCAAGCAAAACCGAGCTGGCTGCAACTCCAATGCCGCAAATGCGAAATTATGACGTATCGGATACAAACACAAATTCCGTAATTAGCAATACAAATGCTAATCAAATGGCTCAAAATGCAGCTAAATTGGCAGTCGATTCTCAGTTGCAGAATGCGTCCACTTCGCAAATTCTCGATGAGCAGGGCTTGCATCAGATTGTTCGGCAGCAAATTGATTTGCTGGAAAACAAGCCATTAATTTGGCAAGGTCAGGCTTGGCCGGGGCAAGCTCTGCGCTGGGAGCTTGAGACCGATGTTGATCGTGATGCCAATGCTGAAAATGAGCATGTTCAGCAGCAATGGCAGACTCGCTTGAATCTTGATTTGCCAAAGCTCGGGTCAATTGGGGTGCTCGCTCAGTTGCAGGATGGGCAATTCAAACTCCGCTTTCAAGCTGGGAGTGAGGCCACATTGCAGTTGTTACGCGAGCAGCAGCCGGAATTGATGCGCCGCTTTGATGCCGCGGGCTTGAAATTGGTTGCGAGCAGGGTCGAGAGTGATGAACATTAAACCCAAGCGTGCTCAGGCTATCGCCTTAGCCTATCGTGAGGGGAGTGCTGCTCCGCGCGTTGTTGCCAAAGGCAAAGGGCAGATGGCCGAGCGCATCATCGAAAAGGCCAAAGAAGCAGGCATTTTCGTGCACGACTCACCCGAAATGGTGGCATTGCTGATGCAAGTTGATCTGGACAGCCAAATCCCGCCCCAATTGTATCGGGCTGTGGCAGAATTACTCGCCTTTATTTATATGCTCGAACGTGGTGATGAGATTACTGCGCCCGATTTTAGTTATTTATCAGAGCAGCTGGATCAGTTACCTGCTGCTGATACTCCGGATTCCTTGTGAACACTTCAGCGATCAAACTTCAGTCAGAACAAGAGTCAACTCCAAACCAGTCCCACATTGTCCGCACTCAATTGGCTGTAGCAACGTTATTTTTGGTATTGGGTTTTAATTTTGGTACTTGGGCCTCGCGAATTCCAGCATTAAAGTTTCAGCTACATTTATCAACAGCTGAGGTTGGGTTTCTGTTGCTGGCGAGTGGTTTAGGAGCTGTGTTTTCGTTTCCAATCACTGCAAGCATTTTGCAAAAATTTGGTTCGATAACGGCCTGCTTAGTCAGTGGGGCATTGATCCCATTAGTGCTGGTGGCTTTGGCCTTCGCTCCGAATTATCCAACCGCAATTGCTGTGATGCTGCTTGAAGGTGTACTGGCTAGTTTGCTCAATGTCGGTATGAACGCACAGGGCGTTTTAACTGAGGTAGCAGGTAAACAGGCAATTATGTCACGGCTGCATGCGGTTTTTAGTTTGGGTGGATTGGCTGCCGCACTTGTTGCATCAGGAATGACCTTTCTGTCGGAGCAAATCTGGGTGCATTTTCTACTTGCTGCTACGGCTTTGTGGGGGGCGGTTGCTATTTCTGTGCCCCATTTGTTGGCTGATCAGCCGCAGGCAAAAACCGATGGGCTACGTTTTGCTTTGCCAAAAGGCGCCGCGCTGTGGCTGGGTTTAATCGCGTTGTGTGGGACGATTGCCGAAGGTTCGATGTCCGATTGGTCTGCTTTGTATTTAAAGGAAATGACAGGCGCAAGCGCTCAATTGGCTCCGCTTGGTATCGCTTGTTTTTCGATTACGATGTTTATCGCCCGCTGGTTTGGTGACAGTTGGCGAGTTCAATTGGGGGCTCGGCAGTTGTTGCTTGGCGGTGGGCTTATTGCGGGTGGCGGCCTGCTATTAGCCTTACTGGTTGGCGGGCTGATTCCTGCGTTTTTCGGTTTTGCTTTGGTAGGACTTGGTTTGGCCGCCGTTTCCCCGTGCGTATATGCTGCGGCAGCCAAACACGGTGCTGTAGCCTTGGCTGCCGTAACGACTATGGGGTCGATAGGTGCTTTGATGGGGCCACCGCTGATTGGCTTTGTCGCGCATGAAAGCAACTTAGCCTGGGGGATGGCGCTAGTGGCATTGGCATCACTGATGATTGCTCTGCTTACGCCACGGCTAAACCGGAATCAATAGGGTATTGATCTGAATGCATTTGAATTAATATTGTCTTTGGCAATACCCAGTAGGGTATTGCTGGTTAGCCAGTTAATGCTTTTTTATCACGTTCCAACTGTACCATTAATCGCTGTAAGATCGATTCATTACTGCGTGACAAGTCAACAAACTTTACACCCAACATCCAGCGGGACATATCTTGTTTCAAGTGAATCAGATGCACGTTGCGTATTTCTAGATCAACTTGCATTCTGCCAACGCCACCGAGTTCCAGCGTTGCCTTGTGAATGATCGTACCCAATTCAAAGAGTTTGTGCTGCTCTGCTTTAAGCCAGATGCCCACGCCGCCAAGTGAAATGTCATGGAGATCTAGCGATATGCTGCTATTGTTCGCTAGTTTCAGGCTAATTGTGTAGGGCGTAGTTATCGGGGTGGTGAGTCGGAAAAACTCACGGCGTTGTAGTTTGACTAAATCATTGGGAAATTGAACCAAAAATGCAGGCTTACCATCGAGCGAACTACGGCTTGGGGTTAGCGTTGAAAATTGAATCTTCACGCCATCTAATGCGGTAACATACAGCGCCTTATCGGCCAAAAGTAAACTGGCGTTAGTGGGTTCATGACCACCAATATCAATAAAAAATTGCTTATTTTTACTATCAACTTGCAGCACGCGCGTTAGCATCATGTCGTGGCCAGCATTAAAGTAGACGGCGACATTAGTGTGCGTTTGCTCTAGCATTTTGAGTACATAGGCAATTTCAAGCGGCGTTTTTAATAGATACGGCGCAATATCTTGTGCATCGTGAATCGGGCTGACGCCGTGGATTTCTTCTTCGCTCATCATTCTCATCTAGTCGGCCAGCAGTAATTGAATATCATGGGTAAAGGTTGCTGCACCTGCTCCATAATTGACCAATACGCGGGTATTCCCTTTGCGGTCAATTAAATAACTTCCAGCCGTATGATCGACCAAATAATTATTTCCTTGACCCTGTTTTTGATAAATAGCACGATAATTTTTAGTTGCAGCATCTATTTGGCTTTTATTGCCCGTTAAACCAATAAAACTAGGGTGAAAGGCGGGGACATATTGGCTGAGCAACTGTGTAGTGTCGCGTTCTGGATCGACACTAATGAATAGCACTTGGACGTCTTTGGCTGCCTCGCCAAGTTCGCTCATGGTGTTCCGTAGTTCCGCCATGGTGGTGGGGCAAACATCGGGACAGGACGTGTAACCGAAAAATAACACGACAACTTTCCCTTGATAGTCAGCTAGAGTTTTTAATTGGCCATGATGATCGATTAATGAAAAACCACCGCCAATTTGGCTTTGGCTAATATCTGTGCCTTGAAATGCGGGTTTTGAACACGCCAGCAATAAGGTGCAAATGAATGAAATAAACGCGAGGCGTATCAATTTCGACATGGTTTGCTGCTAAATGATGGTTAATTAAATAGTAAGATAGGTTTAATTATTGCGCAATTTAAGCGTTTCGAAAGCCTGTATATTGAGACAGCTATTAAGAGCATTGCTGCTATGTGGAATTTCTGCCAGAAAAGGTGCGCTTAAATGGGTTTGCAAATAGGCTAAGTTTTCTGCGTAGCGGGACATGTGGGGATCGATCTGATTGGCGATCCAGCCCGCAATAGGAAGCCCCGCAAATTTGATCGCCTGAGCGGTGAGCATAGCGTGGTTAATACAACCTAGCCGCATTCCAACTACCAAAATAACGGGCGCTTCTAACGCGATGGCCAGATCTGCAATGGTGTGCGTATCACTGAGCGGTGCGAACCAGCCGCCTGCGCCTTCAACTACCACGGTATTGGCGTGTTCAGATAATTGTTCGGCGCAGCTAAGAATATGCGGCAGTTTAATTTCAATATCGGCCTCTCGCGCAGCGATATGCGGAGAGATTGCAGGTTCAAATCGATACGGGCTAACTAGTGCCAGTGGCGCAGCAATTGGCGTTGCATTTTGATGGGCGACTACATCATCATTGATGAGTATGCCGTTGCTATTCAAACAACCAGAGGCTGCTGGCTTCATACCTATGGTGGGTATTTTTTGCTGGTTGAGTAAGCGGATCAGTTGCACGGTGGCGACTGTCTTACCGACTTCAGTATCCGTACCGGTGACGAAATAGCGGGGAGCAATAGGCATTACGGTTTAGCTCTTGGTCGGAATTCAATGATCTGACTGCCATCTGCTCGGGGCGTATTTTTCTTTCCTTCCGATTTCCACGCGTGACCATAAACCACTTCATAGGTGCAGGGTAATTTACCATTGCTGCGCAAAGCTTCATATTGCGCCTGAACTTGGAGCCATGCTCGTTTGCCAAACATGCCGGCACGACGACCTTGCATATTGTTGTGCGCACCGATGCCTTTTAAGTCCTGCATGACCGATTTTGTGTCCTCATAGGTCAAGGTCAGGTATTCCATGTCCATGACGGGGGTGGCAAAGCCATGTTGCACCAATGAATCACCAAGGTCGTGCATATCGATAAAGCGGTTCACGTGCTCATAGCCATCAACGCCCGCAAACGCTGTGCGCAGTTCCTTGAGGGTGTCGGGCCCTAAGGTTGCGAACATTAAGAGACCACCAGGCTTTAAGACTCGTTGAAACTCGGCAAAAGCGGCATCTGGGGTATTACACCACTGCAGCGTAAGGCTAGACCAGATTACATCCAGCGAGTTATCGGCGAAAGGGAGTTGTTCAATATCGCTGCATACTTGCGCAGGCTGCTGATTACTTAATGTGCGTAGTAGTTTTTTAAGCCCAAAGCCAGCCTGCTTGGCACGGGAAACCTGAAGCATCGTGTGCGCCAAATCCAGTTCAATGATTTGGGCTTGCGGAAAACGTGCTTGTAATTTAGGAACGGCATAGCCCGTGCCGCTACCCGCATCGAGCACTCG
Source organism: Chitinibacter bivalviorum (assembly GCF_013403565.1). NCBI lineage: Bacteria > Pseudomonadati > Pseudomonadota > Betaproteobacteria > Neisseriales > Chitinibacteraceae > Chitinibacter > Chitinibacter bivalviorum. Next base: position 772,384 of record NZ_CP058627.1, read on the forward strand.
TTGGGGTGTGACGCGAATTAAGGATAGTCGCTCAAACATCCGATCAATGATTTCACGTTGCAAAACGGCTGCAGCATCATAGCTATGTGCTGCGTTTTCAAAAGAAGTGCGAATGGCCGTTTTAAGCGTATGAAACTGCTCGCTCATGCCGGTGCCTTCTTAAATTTATGACGAATAAATTCCATGAATACAGGAATAAATGAAATGCCAACAATACCAATGACCATGATGGAGAGATTTTTCTTGATGAATTCAACGTTACCAAAGAAAAAGCCCAGAGTGACTAAGCTACCCACCCATAACACCGTGCCTAAGACGCTAAATGACAAAAAGCGTGCATAAGGCATTTTTCCGACACCCGCGACAAAAGGCGCAAAGGTGCGCACGATAGGGATAAAGCGAGCCAGTGTCACTGTTTTGCCGCCATGCTTGTCATAAAAAGCGTGGGTGCGATCGAGGTAATCACGACGGAAAACTTTGGAGTTCGGATTGGTAAATAGCTTTTCACCCACCGTGCGGCCGATGATGTAATTGGTGCTATCGCCCAAAATAGCCGCACTCATCAGTGTAGCCGCAAGTAGCCATGGATCCATACCGCCGAGGGCTGCAACTGCACCTGCAACAAAGAGTAGCGAATCGCCTGGCAGGAACGGCGTCACAATCAGACCCGTTTCACAAAATATCACCGCAAACAGAATGGCGTAGATCCAAACCCCGTAGTTTTGCACCAATTGGGCAAGATAAACGTCGAGGTGAAGGAAAATATCAATCGGATTGAATTCCATATATCGCTCGCAAAGAAAACGCCGACTTGGGGTCGGCGTGTTGAGGGTAGAGGCCGCTTAGGATATTAAACGACCGCTTCTTCTTTAATCTTAACCGGTTTGATCATGCTGTCGCGTGTTACACCAAACATCAGTAGCAGCGGAGACGCAACCAATACCGATGAATAAATACCGAACACAATACCGATGGTGAGTGCCATTGCAAACCCATGCAATGCGGCACCACCAAAAATCAACATGGCCAATACCATGGCTTCGGTTGAGCCGTGAGTAATGATGGTACGGCTCATCGTGGCAGTAATTGCATTGTCGATTACTTCGGGTACTGTTTTACCGCGCAAGTTCGGCTTCCGGAAATTTTCACGAATTCGGTCGAATACCACCACTGATTCATTCACTGAATAGCCCAATACTGCCAAGATACCTGCCAGAACCGTTAAGCTAAACTCCCATTGGAATAGTGCAAAGACACCCAAGATGATGATGACGTCGTGCATATTGGCGATAATAGCGGACAGTGCGAAGCGCCATTCAAAGCGCAGCATTAAGTAAGCTACGATACCAACACAAACTAGGATTAAGGCGGTGATACCGTGGGTAAACAGCTCATCACCTACGGATGGACCAATAAACTCCACTTTGCGCAACTCAACATCAGCGCGTTCTTTTTTCAAAGAATCCAGCACTTCATTGGAAAGCTGAGCACTTGTTTTGCCTTGAATATTGGGAATGCGCACCATGATGTCACGCGTTGTACCCAAAGACTGTACTTGTACCTCGCCGTACTTCAGGTTTTCAACGCCATGACGTACTTGGTTGATTTCAACCGACTGGCCGTAGCGCAACTCCATCACCGTGCCGCCAGTAAATTCGACACCAAAGTTCAGGCCTTTGGTGATCAGAAAGAAGATGGCAAGTACAAATGTGGCCAAAGAAATCGCTGTCGTGAGCTTGCCATAGCTCATAAACGGGATGTCGCGTTTTACATGGAAAAATTCGATCATTATTTTCTCCCGCTTCTTACACTGACAACGTGGTCAGGTGACGACGACGGCCATAAATCAGGTTAATCAAAGCGCGTGAAACAAATACGGCGCTAAACATTGACGTCATAATCCCGAGGCAATGCACCCAAGCAAAACCGCGCACCGCACCTGAACCGAAAATCAACAGGGCTAAACCAGCAATCAGGGTGGTGATGTTTGAGTCAAGAATGGTGTCAAAAGCATGCTTATAACCATTTTGAATCGCCATATGCGGACTCATGCCTTCACGGAGCTCTTCACGGACACGCTCATTAATCAGTACATTCGAGTCAATTGCCATACCGAGCGTCAGTGCAATCGCAGCAATACCGGGTAGGGTTAGTGTGATGCCAAGCAGAGATAGCAAGGCAATCAAGAACAGCAAGTTCGCACCCAGAGCCAGCGTCGAAACCACACCAAACACACGGTAGTAAATCATCATAAAGATGGCAATCGCAGCAAAACCATACAGCGTTGAGTTAAAGCCTTTACTGATGTTTTCTTTACCCAATGATGGGCCAATAGTACGTTCCTCAACGATATTCATTGGTGCGGCAAGGGAGCCAGCGCGCAATAGCAAGGCAGTATCATTGGCTTCAGCTACGCCCATTGAGCCCGAAATTTGAACTCGGCCACCGCCAATCTCACCACGAACGACTGGGGCAGTAACGACTTCGCCTTTACCTTTTTCGACCAAGATCATCGCAATGCGTTTGTTCACATTTTCGCGAGTCAGGTCTTTGAAAATCGTAGCGCCAGTGGCATCCAGACCCAAGTGAACCGCAGGTGCATTGTGATCATCAAAACCTGCTTGCGCATCATTGATGTTTTCGCCCGTTAATTCCACTTCTTTGCGCAGCAAGATAGGCACACTGCGACCATCGGCGCGACGCTCTGTCATCAACTCATAGCCAGCTGGAACATTGCCATTCATCGCTTCAGTCAGCTTAGCTTGGTCATCTTCAACCAGGCGGACTTCAAGGGTCGCAGTACGACCGAGAATGTCTTTGGCTTTTGCAGTGTCTTGCACACCAGGCAATTGGACAACAATACGGCCTTCACCTTGCTGTTGAATCACAGGCTCTGCCACACCCAACTCATTGACACGATTGTGCAGGGTGGTGATGTTTTGTTTTACTGCGTCATTTTTCAGTTGCAGCAAGGCAGTTTCTGGATAGGTAATCAGTAGTTTGAAGTTGCCGTCGGTGCTAACAGAGTCAACTTTCAGATTTACCAGTAATTGGCGAATAGCCTTATCAGCGGCAGCCAGCGTTTCTGCGTCGCGTAATTGTACTTCTACGCGATCACGTTCTTTGCTGATTTTGCCGTAACGAATTTTTTTGTCTTTTAGCTCGCGGCGGACATCGCCAGCGGTTTTTTCCAATGCTTTGTCGACCGCCGCTTTCATGTCAACTTCTAGCAGGAAGTGCACACCACCGCGTAAATCCAAGCCCAAAACCATAGGCTTAGCGTGCAATTTGCTCAACCAAGGTGGGGTGTCAGAGAGCAAATTTAAGGCGATGACATAGTCAGTGCCTAGGGCAGCTTGAATCGCATCTTTAGCCTTGATTTGACTGTCAGTGTCTTTAAAGCGAAGTTTGACAGAGCCCGCTTCAAAATAAGCGTCAATTGGCGTTACACCCGCCGCAGTCGCAATTTGACTAGCTTGGGTGACCATCGCTTCGGTGACTTTGACCGTAACACGGCCGCTTGAAACTTGAACGGCAGGGCTTTCGCCAAAGAGATTAGGTAAGGCATACAAAGCAGCCAAAACCAGACAGATAATCAGGAGGATATATTTCCACAGCGGATAGCGATTCATGCTGAGCCCCTGAGAGGCGATTTTCGTCGCCTACTCGGTTAATTTATTGTTTTAAATTACTTATTTGACTTCAAAGTGCCTTTTTCCAGGCGCTGGCCAATGGCAGCACGCTGAATAACGATCTCTACGCCTTCCGCGATTTCGAGTGTCACATACTGCTCATTCAATTTGGCAATGCGACCCAATAAACCACCGCTAGTCGTTACTTCATCACCTTTTTGCAAGGCGCCAAGCATAGCTTGGTGTTCTTTGGCTTTTTTCTGTTGTGGACGAATCATCAAAAACCAGAAAATCACGAAGATCACGATCATTGGCAGGAAAGACATAAAACTAGCTTCTGCGCCAGGCGCAGCAGATGCGAATGCAGGTGTGATAAACATAAATAAATAGTTTCCGTTTGTAAGCCCAACAAAGGCGGATCATTCTAGCCTTTGGAGCTATTAAAATCTACCGAATTACGGCCTTTTGTCCGTCCAATGTGATCTGGGCTTGATTTGAAATAAAGGTGAAGGGCTTCAGACGCGATAAAAAGCGATAAGTTTCACTTTGTTTTATCGCATTGAAAAGTAGCGACTTCCTTGCGTAAAGCCTGCAGTGCGGCCTGATCTTCGGCATAGCGAGCGCGTAAATATAGCGCCGTAATCGTGTTGATTGCTTCAGTGTTGCGAGGGAAGGTGAGTGAGGCCAGTTCGGCAAAAGACGCTGGCGTTTGTGACGGTGCTTTTTGCAGTGGACTGAGTTTATGAATAAATCGCCGATACAGTCGACTTGCTGGATCAGGGGCTGGGGCACGGTTTTTATACAGTAGCCAGGCTGCAAAACCGCCCAAAGTGGTGACAAACCCAGCAATCAGCCACAGCAAGAATGCGCTTGAAGCAAAGTCGTCAATTCCTAGTTTTTTTAATAAATCAATTTGCTTTTGTTGATCGTAACCCACGACCCATTGATTCCAGCCATTGACCATAATATCGAGTTTAAGCCGCAAAGCGCGTAGCCATGCGCTGTCATTGCGCATCATAAAGGGCAACTGTGCGCTATTGATACTACTGGCCAAGCCCTCATTGATGCGAGTAGGGGCAATGACAAAAGTCGGGTCTACTCGTTGCCAGCCTTGGTTTTCGTACCAGACTTCAACCCAGGCGTGGGCATCGGCCTGCCGCACAATCCAGTAGTTGGCATTTTGTGACGCGCCTTGGTAGCCCGTGATTACGCGAGCCGGCACGCCGGCCGCGCGCATTAAAAATGCAAAGGCGCTGGCATAATGCTCACAAAAACCTTGTTTGTTTTTGAATAAAAATTCGTCGATTCGATTTTGGCTGGTGAGCAGTGGTGGCGAAAGTGTGTAGCTAAAGTGATTTTGCTCTAACCAATGCAAACCCGTTGCAACCCGTTGTTCGGGTGCTAAATTGCGCCAGCTTTCAGCCAAAGCACGGCTTTGTGGATTAATCTCATCGGGCAGGTTCAAATTTCGCTCAATTTGAGTGGCACTATCACCTTCTGTTCGCCAAGTCAGATAGGCCGAAAAATCAAAGCGTTTTCGCTCGACGACAGGGATGTTATTGATTACTTGCAATCGATTGCTCATGCTGCTGTCGATCGGCGTGAGGGCTGGCATATCGAGCGCCAGGAGCCAATTTTGATTGTGCGGTTCAAGCGTCATGGTGTAGTTAATTGCCGGACTCAGACCAACGATGCGCGGCACTTTGCTAAATTGGCGGGCAGCCAAGAAATCTTGTTGCGTTTGCGCCGAGCGCCAACGTAGGCCATCGAACTCTTCAAACACAGGGCCGCGCCAATACATTTGGGCTGGCAAGGGTGGTTGGCCCTGAAAGGTGACACGAAAGGCCGGGCTATCGTCCTGAATCATTTTCGAAATCGTGCCCGGCCTCATTTCTTCGCCCGATAAACCACTGCTGCCAGTATTACTGTCTGGTACAGCCCAAAGCGGCCCAGGCAGCCGAGGGAAAAGTAAAAACAACAGTAATGCAATGGGTATGCCTTCGAACACTAATCTGGCGGTGGTTTTGGTATTGGTACTATTGGGGAGTATTTCTTGTTCTATTTTTTGTGCGGTGTAAATGATGGCGAAGGTGCTGAGCAATGCGTAGGCCGCGTGCCAAGGCTCTTGTCCGTGTAAAAATGCAACGCCAGTCAACAAAAACATCAACAGGATTAAAGCTCGCGCATCGCGTAATGTTCGTGTTTCGATCAGTTTGACTATGGTTAAGCCAAGTAATACGGCCACACCGCCTTCGCGGCCGACCAAGGTTTGGTGCGCTAAATAGACCAAGCCGCCGACAATCACACCCAGGAAGATGCCAAGATAACGGGGCATTCGCGTTCTCGTGTCTGCGCTTAAGCTACCCAGCAGCAACAAGATCAAGGCGAGACTCAGTCCTAGCCACCAAACTTGCTCTAGCAAATGAGGTAAGCTGATCGCCGCCAGCGTAATCGCTAGTTTTTGTTGTTCTTTCGGGTGAAGGATTCTGCTGCGAGAGTGGGCCTTTTTCATGTTTTGACTCATCAGAATAGGGCCAAGGCCATGAGGCAGCGATGCAAATGATCATGCCCCAGCGCGGGGGGGATTTTTTGTTGTGGCAAGGCAAGCCCGTATGGACGGCTGATGGCTTCGGCCTGCAAGAGCCAGGCGGTGAGTCTGGAGAGTTTAGCTTCTAAGCTTAAGCCAGTCAGTTCGTCAAAATTGAGCCAGAGCGTTGAGCCAACCGGAGATTGTTGCAGTTTCACCAAAATATTGTCTGTGCGGGCGCTTTGTTTCCAGGCAATGTCATGCATGGCGTCGCCGCGCTGAAAGTTACGTAAACCGGCAAAATCATCATTGCCTTGGGTGCGTTTTTTCTTGCCATCACTGAGTTGCCCTAGCTCAGGAAAAGGCGGGGGATTGAGTTCTGGTTGAGGGTAGATCAATACTTCGTTGGCCAGATCAACATAGGTCCAGCAGCGGAATAAGCCCAACGGCATCGTGCTGGCTACTTGTAATCGAGGTAGTTTTAGTTTTCCGCGCTGATGACTGGCAATGCCTAGGGTGATGATGGCGTGGTCTTGTCCTGAAACTTGAGCGCAAAACTGTTCGGGCTCTCCCTTACTACTCAAAATGATTCCGAAGCGAGCTTGCGATCTTTCATTGTGGAGGGTGATTGGAAAGTAAGCGTTTTCCCCCGCATAAACAGAAACGGCGGGCCCGCTACTGACTTCTAAACCTAAGAGATTGGCATAGGTGCGCAGCAGGATGGCATGTGCAATGCCAATGAGTAAAAAAGCGAAGAAAAACCCTAGGCTCAACTGATAGTTAATTGCGCCCACCAACATAATGATCGCGACCATGGCAAAGCCTAAACCATATACCGTGGGCACTATGTATAAGCGTTGGTGGCGCAGGCGAATCTTTCCGCTTTCGCTGGGGTGGCGTTTGGCGAGAAATTGCTGCCAATAGCGATCGAGCGCGCTGGGTATTCTCATCTTAAGGAATCGCTACGCTGCGCATCAGTTGCAAGGCGATCTGTGGGTCAGAGCGGCCGCTTTGCCGCAATATCAGCCGGTGACCTGCAAGCGCTGGGAATACACGCTGCACATCTTCAGGGATGACCATGCTGCGATCTTCCAGCCATGCACTGGCCTGGCAGGCGCGAACCAAACCTAAAGCTGCTCGGGGTGAAAGGCCGCAACTAAATCGCTGATCTTCGCGTGTGGCTGCGATTAGAGCCTGGATATAATCGAGCAAAGGTTCGGCTAATTTAACGAGTTTGATTTGAGCTTGAGCGGCTTTGAGCGCTTCTGGCGTCAATACCGGCGTAAGTTGAGCCAGAATGTCGCGCCGACTTATGCCCTGAAGTAGCGCTCGCTCGGCTTTGCTATCGGGGTAGCCTAATTCGAGTCGCAATAAAAACCGATCGAGCTGGGATTCTGGTAATTCAAACGTACCAATTTGTGCCTGTGGATTTTGGGTGGCAATAACGAAAAATGGATCTGGCAAAACATTGGTTTCGCCGTCGATTGTGACTTGTTGCTCCGCCATTGCTTCAAGCAGGGCAGACTGGGTTTTGGGGGTGGCGCGATTGATCTCGTCCGCGAGTAAAACCTGAGTGAAAATGGGGCCGGGATGAAATCGAAATGCTTCGATATTTCGCTCATAAACCGAGACCCCCAACAGGTCTGCGGGTAGCAAATCGCTGGTAAATTGAACCCGTGCAAATTGCAAACCCAATACCGTAGCCAGAGCATGTGCCATCGTGGTTTTGCCCACCCCTGGCACATCTTCCAGCAATAAGTGGCCTTGGGCCAGAATGCCAATTAAAGCCAGACGCATGGCGCTTTGTTTGCCCAAGATAATTTGGTTGAGTTGCTGTTCAACTTCATGCAACCGTTGCATCAATTCACGACTTTGGGGTGTCATTCTTTTCCTCGCTGCGCCTGAAGCGTACACTTTATTAAATATAAATCGATTAGCGAATAGGTAAAGCCATTGTACGGTTCTAGCGGCGCAACAGCATTGATTGGGCATTCGGCATGTAGTTTGCACGAAATGGGTAAGGGGCATCCTGAGTGCCCGGAGCGGATTGCTGCGATTCAAGATCGCCTGATGGCCGCCGGGATTTGGGATTACTTATTACATACTAATGCACATCCAGCGACGCGTGAGCAAATTGCGCGCGTTCACCCTGAATCTTATCTCGATAAGCTAGCCATGATGTCGCCGGGGCAAGGTCATGTCCATCTAGAGCCTGATACTGCGATGAACCCTTATTCCTTAAATGCCGCTTATTACGCTGCTGGCGCGGGGGTGCAGGCGGTGGATATGGTGATGACGGGCAAAGCGCAAAATGCCTTTTGTTTGATACGCCCACCCGGGCATCATGCCGAACGTGAGCGCGGGATGGGCTTTTGCTTTCTCAATAATATAGCGATTGCGGCGCGGCATGCCATTGCAGAATATGGCGTTGAGCGAGTTGCAATTGTGGATTTCGATGTTCACCACGGCAATGGCACTGAGGATGCTTTTTATGACGAGCCCAAAGTGCTAATGGTTAGCATCTTTCAGCATCCGTTTTTTCCCTACAGCGGCGATGTGCCCAAAGGGCCCAATATGTTGAATGTCTCGATGCCGCGTGCCAGTCGCGGCGCCGAATTTCGTGACGTTGTAACCGAAAAGTGGTTGCCAGCGCTTAATGATTTTGCCCCGCAGCTGATTCTGATTTCCGCCGGTTTTGATGCGCATTTGGAAGATGATATGGGCTCGATGGGCTTGGTTGAGGCTGATTATGCTTGGGTCACCAAGCAGTTGATGAAAGTCGCGCAGACGCATGCTAATCAACGCATCGTTTCTCTGCTCGAGGGTGGCTATGATCTTTCGTCATTGGCGCGCAGTGTGACTGAGCACATTAAAGTGTTGGCCGATGTTTAATCGCTTGATGGGCTATGCCCTGCTGCTTGTCCTAATACTAGGGGGGTGTACTACTACAAAAGCTCCGCCTGCTAAGGTAGTGAGGCCAATACCTGCCAAGCCAAGTCTCAGCAAGATTGAGGTCGATGGGGATGCTCGCGAAGTGGTAATGGTGGCGCTGGGCTTGCTGGATACGGGTTATCAATTTGGCGGGAATAACCCCGAGGCTGGCCTCGATTGCAGCGGTTTGGTGAAATACGTTTACAAAAATGCTTTGCAAGTTGATCTGCCCCGTACCGCCGCCGAGATGGCGCAGGTTGCCAGACCCGTGGATAGCAGCAAGCTGCAAGCGGGAGATTTGGTGTTTTTTAATACCTTAGGCCATTCGTTTTCGCACGTCGGCATTTATCTGGGTGATGGGCAGTTTATTCATGCGCCATCGAGTAAAGGTAAGGTTCGGATTGAGTCATTAAGTAATAGTTATTTTTCTGCCCGCTTTGAGGGCGGACGCAGTTTAATGGCCAATCAATAGGCATTTCTGAGCGCATCAAACTGCCGCTCCCCTTCAAAATTCACCCGATGACCGCATAGCCCCTGCTGGGGATAGACCCAATACGCTTTGTGAATTCCCTTTGCTACATTGAATAAGTCGTTTACGCCCTATAGACCAAGGCTTTTCAATGTTGATTCGTCCTACGCAACTTTCCGATCTTGATGCCATTCTGGCGCTGGCCAGCAGTGCAGGGGTTGGTGTGACGACCTTGCAGGCTAATCCAGAGCGATTTATCAAGCGCATTCAAGCCAGTATCGATAGTCTCAATGGCTTACCTGAATTAGGTCAGGCCAGTTATCTATTCGCTTTGGAAGATGATGAAACAGGGCAACTGGCGGGTATTTGTGGCATTGAGAGTGCCGTCGGGCTTGATGATACTTGGTATAACTACCGCGTTGGTTTGTCGGTGCATGCCTCGCGTGAGCTTGATATTTATAAGCAATTACCAACGCTCTTTTTGACGTCAGATTTAACGGGCGCCAGCGAGCTTTGTACGCTGTTTTTGGCGCCGGAATATCGCAAAGATGGCAATGGCGCTTTGCTATCGAAATCTCGTTTTCTGTTTATGGCGGCGAGTCCTGAGCGATTTAGTGAGCAGGTGATCGCAGAAATGCGTGGTGTGTCCGACGAGGCTGGCCGATCGCCATTTTGGGAAAGCTTGGGGCGCCATTTTTTCAAAATGGATTTTGCCCGCGCCGATTTCTTGTCCTACATCGGCAGCAAATCATTTATTGCCGAATTAATGCCCAAATACCCGATTTATACCTGTTTTTTATCCGATGAAGCGCAAGCCGCCATCGGTCATGTGCATCCCGCGACGATGCCTGCCCGGGCCATGCTTGAATCAGAAGGCTTTCGCTATCAGGGCTTTATCGACATTTTTGACGCAGGCCCAAGTCTTGAGTGTCCACGCGACAATATTCGTGCGATCCGCGATAGCCGCATCTACCAAAGTTTGGCGGTGGCTCAAGAGCCTAAAAATGGCGCTGCTTGGCTTGTGAGTAATGGGAATGTGGCCAATTTTCGCGCCACGATTGCCTATACCCGCCCGCTTGAAGATAGCTTGCCGCTCACGGTTGATGTTTTGCAACGATTAAATCTTGAAGATGGTGCGAATGTTCGCGCTGTCCTACTTTCTGCGAAGGGGTAAGCAATGAATTTGATTCACGGTCAATGGCAAGCTGGATTAGGCGCGACTTTTTGCTCCAAAAACCCCGTTACTCAAGCGGTCGTGTGGGAAGGGCAAAGTGCTGCTGCGCAGGATGTAGATGCTGCGATTTTGAGTGCGCGTTCAGCATTTCAGGCTTGGCGTGATTTGGAATTTGCCGCTCGCGTGGCCATCATCCGCAATTTTGGTGAGTTATTAAAAGCCAATCAAGCCGATTTGGCTGCAACGATCGGGGTGGAAACGGGCAAGCCGCGTTGGGAAGCGCTGACTGAAGTCACCACCATGATCAATAAGATCGACATTTCGATCAAAAGTTATGAAGAACGCACTGGCACGAAAGAAGCGGCGCAAGGCGATGCCATGGCCGTATTACGTCATCGCCCACATGGCGTCGTCGCCGTTTTTGGCCCATACAATTTCCCTGGCCATTTACCGAATGGTCATATTGTGCCAGCGCTGTTGGCAGGTAATTGTGTCGTGTTCAAGCCTTCAGAATTGGCACCGATGACGGCGCACAAAACTGCCGAGCTCTGGTTGGCTGCTGGCTTACCGGCGGGCGTGCTTAACGTGGTGCAAGGCGCGCGTGAGACGGGCATTGCATTGGCCAGCCACCCCCAAATCGATGGTTTGTATTTCACGGGCAGCGCTGGGACTGGTTATGCATTGCACCAGCAGTTTGCGGGTCAGCCAGATAAAATTCTCGCCCTTGAAATGGGGGGGAATAACCCTTTGCTGGTCGAAGAAGTCAGTGACATTAAGGCGGCCTTGCATCATGTGATTCAATCCGCCTTTATTTCTGCAGGGCAACGCTGTACTTGCTCACGGCGCTTGCTCGTGCCTAAAGGCGAGTGGGGCGATGCATTTTTAGCGCGGCTCGCCATCGCTGCCTCGGCATTGCAAGTGGGGGCTTGGGATGCTGAACCGCAACCATTTATGGGCGCCGTGGTGTCGGTCGCTGCGGCGCAAGGCCTGTTAGCTGCGCAGTCACGATTAATCGCTGCGGGTGCGACTAGTTTGCTGGAAATGAAAAATGTTCTCGCAGATACGGCCTTGCTGTCAGCAGGGATTTTGGATGTGACTGCGGTGACTGACTTGCCCGATGAAGAGTATTTCGGACCACTGTTGCAAGTACAGCGCTATGACTCATTTGACGAAGCAATGCGTTTAGCCAATGCCACTCGTTTTGGTTTAGCTGCGGGCATTTTAAGCGATAAGCGTGAGCAGTATGAACGCTTCTGGCGCGATTCGCGCGCAGGGATCGTGAACTGGAATAAACCACTCACCGGAGCCTCGAGTGCCGCACCTTTTGGTGGCGTAGGTGCATCGGGTAATCATCGCGCGAGCGCATATTATGCCGCCGATTATTGTGCCTACCCCGTGGCCTCCATCGAAGCCGAGCAGTTGAGCTGCCCAAGTCAATTATCACCAGGGATGACGTTGTAATGAGCCAAATGCACAATCCACACGGCCTAGAAGCCAATTTTGATGGTTTGGTGGGGCCAACCCATCATTATGGCGGCCATTCATTTGGCAATGTCGCCTCGACCGGGAATGCCAAATTAGTGGCTAATCCGCGCGAAGCTGCATTGCAGGGCTTGGCCAAAATGAAAGCGCTGGCGGATATGGGCTATGCGCAAGGCGTGTTGCCACCCCAAGAGCGCCCCGCCACATGGTTGATGCGTGAGTTGGGGTATACGGGTAGCGACAAAGAAATAATTGCCGCTGTTGGCAATACGCACCCTGGGTATTTGTCGGCAATGTGCTCTGCTTCATCGATGTGGACAGCCAATGCGGCCACCGTGAGCCCATCTGGTGACACGAGCGATGGTCGGGTGCATTTTTCGGTCGCTAACTTACAGAATAAGTTTCATCGAGCCATCGAGCATCGCCAAACTGAGCGTACGCTAAAAGCAATTTTCAGTAATGAACAGCATTTTAGCGTGCATTCAGCGTTGCCAATGATGGCGGCCTTTGGCGACGAGGGTGCCGCCAATCACACCCGATTCTGTCGTCATTATGCCGAGCAAGGGGTCGAGTTCTTCGTGTACGGTCGCCAGCATTGGGGTGGACAGGTCGAGCCGCAACGATTTCCAGCACGCCATACGCTCGAGGCGAGCCAAGCCGTTGCGCGCCGCCATGGACTGCGTGCGAGCCACACAGTATATGCCCAGCAAAATCCAGCCGTGATTGATGCCGGCGTGTTTCATAATGATGTGATTGCGGTAGGTAATCAAAATGTACTGTTTTGTCATGAACAGGCATTTTTGAATGCTCAGTATGTATACGCCGATTTACAGGGCAAGCTGGGCGCTGATTTCGAGTTAATCGAAGTGCCCAGCTCCGCTGTGAGTGTGGCCGATGCGGTGAAATCGTATTTATTCAATAGCCAATTATTGGCCAAAGAGAATGGCAAGCAGCGCTTGCTCGTGCCGGAGGAATGTCGCAATACGCCGACGGTGTGGGCTTATTTGCAGCAATTATTAAGTGAAGGGCGTGGCATTGATGAGCTGCTGGTGTTCGATTTGAAGCAAAGTATGCAAAACGGAGGTGGGCCTGCATGCTTGCGGCTGCGAGTTGCGCTTTCTGCTCAGGAGGCGGCGGCAGTGAATCCTGCCGTGTGGATGAATAATGGATTGTTTGAGCGTTTAACGGATTGGGTTAAACGTCATTATCGTGATCGTTTACAAGAGACTGATTTGCTAGACCCACATTTGGTCGATGAAGTACGCACCGCACTAGATGAGCTTACGCATATCCTGCATTTAGGCGCAATTTATCCATTCCAGCGGCATGGTAGTGACTTGTAATGTAATTGAGGGTGTCAATGGATGCCTCAAAGACGTTGCAATTATGCGTAAGGCAAACTGAGTTGTAAGTTTTGCGGTTTATTAAAGTTGGAAGGCTGCTAAACTACGGTTCACCAATTTGCGCCTGCAATTTGCGGCAGGATTAGCATTAAAACGAGGTTGTAATATGTCGGATACCACTTTTTTACAAAAAACGCTCGCTGGCGAAACAGCTATGGGCTTGCCTTATTGTTTGTCCCATGGCACCGCCGTGCAGGTCTTGGATGAAGGTGTGATTCGCTTTGAGCCGAGTGATGCCACGCAAAGCGTGCTCGATTTAGTGATCTCATGCGGTATTCATGGCAATGAAACAGCGCCCGTTGAGTTGGTCGAGCAATTGATTGAGCGGATTTTTGCACATCAATTGCGGGTGAAATCACGCGTCTTATTTATTTTTGGTAATGTTGCTGCATTACGGATGGGGCAGCGTTTTGTCGAAGAGGATATGAATCGGCTATTTAATCGCAGCCCAGAGGTTGACGATGGCATGGAAAAACGACGTGCCATGATGTTGGAAATGCATGTTGGCCGCTTTTTTTCTTCTAGCGACGCGCAGTGTAAGCCACGTTTTCATTATGATCTTCATACTGCGATTCATGGCTCATTGATTGAGAAGTTTGCGATTTACCCTTTGCCCAAACCGGGTTGCTCGTTTAGTGCAACTGAAATCGCGCGCTTGAGTTTGGCGGGGGTTGATACTGTTTTATTGCAATCGACTCAGTCGAGTACGTTTTCATTTTCATCCAATCATCGCTACGATGCGCAGGCCTTTACGATCGAGTTGGGTAGTGCGCGACCTTTTGGGCAAAACCAGTCGATTGATCTGAGTAAGATGGATGCTTATTTAAGCGCCTTGATTCAGGGCGAATTACCTGTGCCCGAGTTGGTTCCGCCGCAAGTGCAGATTTTCCGCGTGTCACGAGAAATCCCCAAAACATCGCATGACTTCAAGTTTGCCATTGATGGTAAAACCGATAACTTTACCCCTTTAGCGAAGGGACTTACGCTTGCCGTAGATGCGGGTGTTCCGTTTGTAATTACCGAGGATGATGCGCGGATTATCTTTCCCAATCCAGAAGTTCCCCCCGGACAACGAGCCGGTTTGGTCATTGTGCCCGCGCGTGATTTTCTTGCCCAAGTTTAATTTGGGCGAACATAATAAAAAAGCCTAAGCGATTGCTTAGGCTTTTTTATTGGCTACAGCCGACTCACTTCTTTTTTGTGCTTGTTGCGGCAGTCGGTTTTTTGCTACTTGATTTTGCCACAGGCTTTTTATTGCTGCTCGATTTTGCCGTGCTGCGCGTTGAAGACTTGGCGGTTGCTGTTTTAGCGGGCTTACTCGACGTGGCCGTTTTACTGCTATTTGCAGGTTTTTTGCCACTGCTAGGTTTGGCCTGATCTTGATTTGCCGGCGCAGTGTTGCATTGCAGTACCGTTTTTCTCTTTTTGCCTTTGCCTGTTGTGACTTTCTTGCATTGGCGCGCAGATGCCTGCGGCGCGTCATTGCTTGATTTTGCTGCCGTGGCTGAGCGAGCATTATTGTTGGTGGCAGCAAGCATCGCATTTACATTCAGCCCTTGGCCACCGCCCTCGGCGATCCGGCGAGCACCATTAAAGCGATTTTGCCAATAGCTTTGATTCATATTGGCTACTTCAACGCTGCGCCCGGCACGTGGCGAGTGAATAAAGCGGTTGTCACCGAGGTAGATGCCGACGTGCGAGAATGTGCGGCCTAGTGTATTAAAAAATACGAGGTCGCCCGGTTTTAATTCAGTTTTATCGATGTTTTGCCCCGTTTGTGCCATGCCAAAGGCTGTGCGCGGTAGCGTAATATTCATCGAGTTCTGGAAAACGTATTTGATAAAGCCAGAACAGTCTAGCCCCGACTCAGGCGAGTTTCCGCCCCAAGTGTACTTTACGCCAATCAAACTCATCGCTGAGAGTAGCAAATCCTGCGCAGGCGCGTAGTCTGTGCCTTTAGGCATCGTTGCAGTGGATTTGCTTTTTGCTCGGGATTTGGGTGTAGCGGTACTGGTGTCGGCATTTGACGAGCCCCAGCCGCCTTGGATGGAGGGCGTGGTGTCGCCAAGCGGCATGTCTTCGTCTGCTAGGGCAAAAGGCGCTGAACAGCTCAGTAGTGTGGCAAGAATGATGATCCATTTCATGGGCAGGAACTTTACGGGTGTAGAAAACGGCTGTAAAGCCTAAAATTCAGATAATTGGCTAAATAGGCCCAAATGGACAGACTCGATGTTAAAAGAAACGTTCACCGTGATGCGCGACTTACCGCGCGTACGCGAGATTATTGCAATTTTAATGCGTCATGGCTTGGGTAATTTGGTACAAAGATTGGGCTTGGCGAAGGGCGTTGAACGTGCTGGAGACCTATTACATTGGCCCGGTGACCATGAAGTGGAATTGCTTGAACCGCCAGTGCGTGTGCGTCGTGCTCTGGAGGAGTTAGGGCCCACATTTATTAAGCTTGGCCAGGTTCTGGCCACGCGGGTCGATATGTTTCCGCCGGAGTGGATTTCTGAATTTGAGAAATTGCAAAGCGATGTACCACCACTGCCATTTTCTGACCTAGAGCCTATTTTATTGGCGGCACTTGGGCGTGATCCGCATGAAGTGTTTGTCGAGCTAGACCCCAAACCCATTGGGTCAGCTTCAATTGCGCAGGTGCATCGTGCCAAACTGCAAGATGGTACTGAGGTCGTACTCAAAATTCGCCGCCCGAATATTATTCCGAAAATAGAAGCCGATTTACGCATTTTGCGCCATATCGCGGGTTTGGCGATGTTTGAATTCCCCGATTTGCGCCGTTATCAGCCGGTACGAATGGTCGATGAATTCGCTAAATCCTTGCACCGTGAACTCAATTTATCTATTGAAGCTAGAAATCTGGAGCGCTTTGTTACCAACTTTAATGGGCATGACGAGATTGTTATCCCGAAAATTTGGTGGGAATGGACTTCTGACATATTGATTGTTCAGGACTATATCGCGGGTGTGGCAGGGAATGATTTAGCGGCATTGGATAATGCGGGTCTGGATCGCAAAGTGTTAGCCGCACGCGGGGCTGATGCAGTATTGAAGATGGTGTTAATTGATGGCTATTTTCATGCCGATCCCCATCCAGGTAATGTGAAATACCTAGAGGGCAATCGCGTTGCGTTTCTTGATTTTGGCATGGTGGGCCGCTTGCCGCATCCGCGGCGTGATCACATCGTTGATTTGCTCGCCGCTTTAGCGCAAAGAGATGAACACGGTATTTTGAATGTCTTGCTCGAATGGACCGGGGAAACGGTGGTCGATGAGGATAAGCTCTCTGCCGATATAGCCGATTTTATGTTCAATTATGAGAATTTATCCCTCAAAGATATTCAGTTTGGGCATTTGTTGAATGATGTCGCCATGATTATGCGCGAGCATGAAATTACCTTGCCTGCAGATCTGACTTTGCTATTTAAAGCCCTGATTACGCTGGAAGGTTTAGGTCGCCAACTAGATCCCGAATTTCAAATGGTTCCGCATCTAACGCCGTTTGTAAAAGAAGTCATTCTGGCTCGCTATAATCCCAAAACCGTTTTGAAGCGGGGCAGGGAAAATTTGTTTGAAGCATTCTCTGTTATTTCAGGGTTGCCACGTGATATTGGTAAGCTGATCAAGCAAGCGCGGCGAGGCAATTTGCGGATTGATTTGGATTTAAAGCGACTAGATCAATTTGGCTATCAACTAGCAAAGAGTGCCAACCGTTTAACGATGGGTATAGTGACGGGCGCGCTGATTATTGGCTCATCCATCGCAATGACCATCAAAGTGGGGCCTACGATTTTTGGCATGCCTTTGTTGGGCTTTTTGGGCTTTGTCGTTGCCTTGTTGAATGCAATTTGGCTGATGTTTGCTATTTGGATTTCAAGTAAAGAAGAACGTTAATTTTTGTGAGCAAGTAATTGCAGCCAGGCCTGAAGTTTCTTGTCGAAACTGAGGGTATGGGCTGGGCTAGTTGATGGTGCAATGCTTTGCTTGATATACCCCGGGATTAGTTTGCTGCCGTGTTTGGCCGCAGTTTGCCCATTAAAAATAATGTGGCTTAAATTTGGCAAGGAAAAAATCAGTTCGGATAATGCGTTCGGGTTGATATGAGCCAATGCCGAATCGAGGCTGCCAGGCCGAATGGCACTCTGTACCACATCCCATAGTGCGATCTGATGAGCGAGTAAAATGGGGTAGCGTTCTTCAAAGGGTAGGGCATTCAGGTCGGTGCACGTCGCCTGGCTCATGATGCCCCAGAACGCATTTCGCGGGTGCGCGTAATAATGCCCCTGTACCAGCGACGCATCCCCCGGCAAACTGCCCAAAATCAGTATCGTGCAATCGGTGTTGGCAACCGGCTCAAATGACGTTTTGAACCTTGCTGAGTTGGTTTCTGTCGCAATCAAAATATAGGCATTAGTTTGAGGCGGATAAAAAAAGAATTAATGAAGCATTGCTGCGCCATCAAAACCCAGTCGCAAATTACCCCAGTGACGGCCATCGATGAAAATCGGCAAATCAAGCTCAGTCATGATCTCACCGGTATCACGAACATAGTTTTGCAGTAGGAAACGCTCGGTATTTTGCGCGGCACGTAGGCCGGCTGGGTCATTGAAAATGCGCTCGTTGCGGCTGTTGATTAAATCAACAGCTCGCTCCCCCGTCATTGCTTTTGAATACCAACTATTGTGCGTTGGGCCGTAACCTTTGTTATCGACGGCTAAAGAAAACTTGCCTCCAATTGCAGTTTTTGCCAGTTGATCGTACAAGGGCTGGATTTCCGCTTCAAATAACTTGTTATAATTGGTTTTGTATTTCTGCGGTTGAGTGTTCGGTATCGCTTGATAGTTTTGATCAAATACATTGATGCCGCGATCATGCATGGCTTTGATCTTGCTGGCCACTTGATCTCTAAAGTCAGCACACAACGCAATTGTTGCATCTAGTGGACCATGACCAATAACAAAGCGGCCGACCATGGCTTGAACTTCTTCTGTGGCTTTGGCAACATCTTTAGACGATTCAGCAGAGCGGAGCATTTTTTCATTCACGCTGAGAGATAGCTGGTGAATTTCTGAGACATTGGAATTAACAATGTTATTTGCAGCGGTAAATTCTTCCAGCGTGTTGGCAATGCCACTTAATGCCGCAGCGGTATTTTCGAAGTCGCCAACCAGATGTGAAAATTGAGCTGCAGTCTTTTCTACGACATCACGCGTTTTATTGGCATCTTGGGTAATCAACTGGGTTTCATTCAAAGTTTCAGAAACCTGAGTCAGCATGTTATCGATATCGCTGGAAATTTCATCGGTCGCAACGCCCACTTTTTCCGCTAGTTTGCGGACTTCATCAGCCACAATAGCAAATCCACGACCGTGTTCCCCCGCTCGAGCGGCTTCGATGGCAGCATTTAAGGCCAGTAGGTTGGTTTGACCCGCAATTTCCTTAATTAAATCGACGATGGTTTTAATGCTGGCAGAGCGCTTGTTGAGCCCGTCAACGGTATGATTAAAGTTGGAAATTTTTCCATTAATGGCGTTGATGCGCTCGACCACATCCTGCAGTTCAGCATAAGACGCATGTGCCATCTCCAGATTGTTTGACGTCGTTTGGGAAATGTCGCCAGTTTGCCGAGAGACATTATTAATTCCAATGGTCGTACTATTACTGGCATTAACCACTTTTTGTGCCAGCAAGTCTTGCTGCTCGCTGGCTTGAGCTGATTCACGGATATGTTTTTGTGATTTAGCGGCTTCCAAAGCCATGCCTATTGTCATGGTTTGGACATTGGCAATGATTTCACGCTGCTTGTTTAGAAAACGATTGCAGGTGATGGCCAACTGGCTAATTTCATCGCTATAGGGTGCGGGAATATTGCGCGATAAATCACCATCATGGTCTGCCGCATCGGCAAATACTTGATTGATCTGGATGACGGGCTTGGTTATCCAGAAGTAAAAATAGGTGATCTCAATGGCGGCTAGAATAATAGCGAGGGCGCTGATGAACCATGCCCAGAATATGAGGTCTGAGAAAACTTGCTGAATTTTAAGCCGTTCTGGGTTTGCCAAGCTTTGACTGATCTGTAAAACAGAGTCTTGCGCGCCATAAACGAGCAATAGCATCAGCAATGGAAAAAACGAGAGTAAGGCAATGAAGGCAAATTTACGCCCCAAAGTTGGGATGAAGTGCTGCTCAAACGAGCGATGAAAATCTGCCAGCCATGCCATACTTTAATACTCGCTTACTTGGTTAATAGCCTAATTCATTCAGTTAAGACTAATTAATGATCAAAAGCGAGTTGTAAATCGTCTAAGTTCAAATGCCATTTTTTCAACATGCGGCTAAATACTGCCAATTCTGCATCATTAATTTCTTGGTCTGATTTAGCCAAGTCGAGCGACAGAGCCGCCAGCTGCAGGCGTTTTTTCGGTTCATCCACTGTTTCGAGTAGTTGATCAATACGATCTTTATCGACTAAATGTACGGTACCCGCTTCATCAGCTTCGTCGCCAATATCGTTGCAATAGTCCTGCAGCACTTGAATGAAACCTTTGCGACTGATGCCCAGCACGTCATATACATGCAGGTGTTCCAGTTCATCGATTTCTTCTGGGTCAAAATTGCCGTCGCAAATCATTTGCAGTACCAAGATGCGAGCCATGGCTTCAGGGCTGTTATTAGCGTATTTTTTCATGTTCTATATTCCATGTGGTTCAATTGCCGCGCGTAAAGCAGGCGGTAATTTGCTTGTTTTTTTTAGTTGGTAATCGTACGCAACCATGGTTGTTTTTGCTTGAGCGATGGTTTGCGTTTGGTGAGTGACATCATAGTAAAGTTCAAAGCTGGCGCGGCTGATTTCATCAATACCTAAACGAATCTGCAACACATCACCGTGAAAAGCCTCGTTCTTAAATACAATGGCAGCGTCGGCCATAATCAGGCCTTTGCCTCCAACATCCGTCTCCGAGCCAAAGCCCAAGTGTTGCAACCATTGCAAACGGGCTTCGTGCAATAGCGCCATCAGGGCGTCATTGCTTAAATGCTGACCGTAATTAATATCTCTGATCCGTACTGGCAATTCAAGAGTAAATAAATCGCAACTGGGCAATTCAAGCTGTAAACGTGCCATGCTAGATCAGTAAATGCTTAAGTTTCGATGTCTTGAGTGTATTCCCGCCTTTGCCATGCCGCAATAGCCCAAACAGGAGCTAGCCTGCTAGACTGAAGAAAAACCTTACTTAGCTAGGAGAACTCATCATGTATAGCCGGATATTAGTGCCAGTTGACCATAGTGATACGAGTGCTGCCGCTTTGGCTGAGGCCAGCAAGCTAGCGACAGAGCAGCATGCCGTTGTTCGCCTGATTCACGTTATCGATTTGGCGCAGTTTGCTTGGAGTGCAAATGAGTTTCTGGATGTGCCGCAATTACAGGCATCGCTCAAAGAGGGCGGTGAAAAATTACTCCAAGAGCGTGTTGCACTACTGGAAAGCCAAGGGATAAAGGTTGAATCGGCTTTGGTGGAAATCTGGGGCGGACAAATTGCGCGCACTATCGTAGATGAATCGAGTAAATGGGAGGCTCATTTGCTGGTGATGGGAACCCATGGCTACGGTGGCTTGACGCATATGCTGCTAGGCAGTGTGGCAGAAGGGGTTATGAGGCATACCCACATTCCTGTCTTGCTGGTCAAAGCGGATGATCGCCCTGCGGTTTAAGTATTTTCTTTACGTCTGAATTAGGTTTTTTTGGAATGACAATCAAGGTAGCAGCGCCATTGTCTGTGGTGGATCATCGTCGTGATATTGCAGGCTTAAAATACGTTTATCCCGTGGTCTCAAGGCGCGCGGGTGGGGTTTCTATCGGCATTAATCTCAACCCAAACAATGCGTGCAATTGGCGCTGCGTGTACTGCCAAGTGCCAGATTTAGTGCGCGGCAGTGGCCCTACGATTGATCTGGCCTTGCTTGCGTCTGAGCTTGATCAGATGCTCAATCAAATTGTGACTGGCGACTTTATGCAAACCGCAGTGCCCGTGGAGGCAAGACGGCTGAATGATATTGCCTTTTCAGGTAATGGCGAGCCAACCACATCGCCGCAATTTTTAGAGGCTATTGAGCTAGTCGCTGCTGCGCAGCAGCGGTTTGATTTGGCGCTAAAAACGGTATTGATTACCAATGGTAGTCAGCTAGATAAAGCGTTTGTGCAGGAAGGGCTACGGCGCTTGGCGCAAATTCGGGGAGAGGTTTGGTTTAAATTAGATCGTGCACCCGTCGATGGATTTGAGTTTGTCAATCAAATCGCACTAAAGCGCGCACAAGTGGAGCGTCGTCTGGCCATGTCAGCGCAATGCTGCCCCACCTGGATTCAAACCTGTATGTTTGCAACTGATGGGCAGCTCCCAAGCGAAGCAGAGCTTGTTGCCTATGTGGATTTTCTGGCTGAGCAAATGGCTGCAGGTGTCAATTTGGCCGGTGTTTTGCTGTATGGCCTGGCTAGACCTTCATTGCAGACAGAAGCAAATCGCCTCAGCGCTGCACCGACTGACTGGATGCAAGCGCTGGCTGAGCGGATTAGGGCGATAGGGCTTGAGGTGAAGCTCAGTACCTAGTTGGGCAGTAAAAGCCTGTTAAGCCTCTGCTTTGGCTGCTTTTTTGATTAAATCATCAAGCAAGTTAGGTTGCTGTTCGCGCAGATAATTCAGCGCTTTGATTTCTTCGCGCTTGAGTGTCGCCAAATCTATTCCCTCAATGTGTACGACGCGGAGTAATTCGCGCACGGGCTTAGGCATGCTACGACCACTTTCGTAACGCGAGCCGCCGCTTTGGGTTACCCCAATCTGGCTCCAAAATTCTTGTTGGTTCATACCTAGTTGTTTGCGAATTGCTTTGGGATTGAAGGTCGTATTCATGGTGGGCTCCTGAAGAATATGCCAGTCAAAGGCATGCCAAATTGATAATGTTGATGTCATCATAAGAATTTTGGCTTGCGGAGACACGGAACTATTACACCTTATCCATGTTGAATATTGACAATCGAGCGGGGGAACTTTTTCTCTTGCTGAATGGGCAAAGCGCAGATTCGTAGCTTTTAATTTTATTGATACAACTGCAAAAGTAAAAATGCCACTCGATTGCAGTGAACGAGTGGCGTTTGTGGGGTATGTTCTTAAAAGCCTTATTGGGTAATGCCTTTTGGCCTATAGGTTGGTGGGTATTAGCAAAGTCCAACCTCTAAGTCATCACGCTCACCGGCGGCATCATTCAATACTGTCATCAAGTCATGAAATTGCGTACCCGGCATGATTTTTTCTGATTGCATAAATCCCCGCCACATGATTTGTACTGGACCTGCCAAATCTGTCGTGAGTACATCATAAAGCGCGTCCAAATTACGGCCAAAGTCGGCGGGTAAATTGGCTTGCGTGGCGATCTGCTGGTAGGCCTCGTCGAGCGATTTAATTTGGCTTAATACTATTTGGGTGCCTACTGACATGCGGAAATCTCCGTAAAAGTATTGTAGTGATCGACCGTAATATAGCGCGGGCCTTTGACTTGAAAGACAATCCGCTTTGCATTGCGCTTGTAGCCTTGATAGTCCAAATCGGCTTCGAAATATTTGCCATCAGGCAGTCGACGTTCCCGATTGCTAAATTTGTCCCCACCAATTGATTTGCCTGGCAGAGAGTCCCAGAGGCTGCTACCAGGTTTCCAGCCAGCCTGTTGCGCCGTTTTTTTGGTGACAAATTGATCAGGTAATCGATTGTTTTGATTCAGGCTCACTAAGATGTCTTGCAACTCTTTGGCTGGCACGTGTTTTTGCTGAGCGATATCGCGCGCTATTTGCTGGCAACTTGGTAAGGCAGCGTGATTGACGCCACTCCAGCTTAGGGTCAGTAGCACAATGAGGCTGGGTATTAATTTCATCGGTGACTCACTTGTTGGGAAGGCTTGAAGCGCAATTTATTTGGTTTTGCATTTGTTGCGCAAGACGCGAGTGATTTAATCGACTTATCCAAGTCGCGAAGCGGCTTCCTTGGTTGTCGCAGAAGGTCGAATCCGCTACTATCAGGGGTTTCCCGATTGTACCGAATGGCGATCCCTGTTATGGCTCAAATCCTGTCCGCTAAAACTCTGTACGATAAACTTTGGCATTCGCACGTAGTACGCGAAGAAGCTGATGGTACATGCTTAATTTATATTGACCGTCACTTGGTGCATGAAGTGACTAGCCCTCAGGCCTTTGAAGGCTTGAAACTGGCGCATCGTTTGCCTTGGCGTAATTCATCTGTGGTGGCGACGGCAGACCACAACACGCCAACGAATGAATGGGAAAAAGGGATTCAAGACCCTATTTCTCGTCTTCAGGTTGAAACGCTGGACGCCAATATCAAAGAATTTGGCGCGCTGGCTTATTTCCCATTTAAAGATCAACGTCAAGGTATCGTGCACGTGGTTGGCCCTGAAAATGGTGCCACCTTGCCGGGCATGACGGTAGTGTGTGGTGATAGCCATACTTCTACGCATGGTGCATTTGCTGCACTGGCGCATGGTATTGGTACCTCCGAAGTTGAGCACGTGTTGGCAACACAAACTTTGGTGGCCAAAAAATCCAAAGCGATGCTGGTGCGCGTAGATGGCAAACTCGGTACTGGCGTTACTGCGAAAGATGTCGCACTGGCGATTATCGGCAAGATCGGTACTGCGGGCGGTACAGGCTATGCGATTGAATTTGGTGGTGAAGCGATTCGTAGCCTGAGTATCGAAGGCCGTATGACTTTGTGCAATATGGCAATCGAAGGCGGTGCACGCGCGGGCATGGTGGCCGTTGATGATAAAACCATCGAATACCTCAAAGGTCGTCCATTCTCGCCAAGTGCCGAGCAATGGGATGCTGCTGTTGCTAGCTGGAAAGAGCTGGTTTCAGATGAAGGCGCGGTATTTGATGCCGTTGTTGAGTTGCGCGCAGAAGACATTGAGCCGCAAATCACGTGGGGCACATCGCCAGAGCAAGTCTTGGGTGTATCAGGCAAAGTGCCTAACCCAGCGAATGAAGCTGATCCAGTGAAGAAGGGTAGTTACGAGCGCGCCTTGCAATATATGGGCTTGGCGGCAGATACCCCATTGACTGATATCGCGGTAGATAAAGTCTTTATCGGCTCCTGTACCAATAGCCGTATCGAAGATTTGCGTGCTGCGGCGGGTGTAGTGAAGGGTAAAAAGAAAGCCGCTAACGTTAAATTGGTCTTGATCGTACCTGGCTCTGGTTTGGTTAAAGCGCAGGCAGAAGCCGAAGGCCTCGATAAAGTCTTTATTGAAGCGGGCTTTGAATGGCGCGAGCCAGGTTGCTCAATGTGTCTGGCAATGAATGCCGACCGCTTAGAGCCGGGTGAGCGTTGTGCTTCAACGTCAAATCGCAACTTCGAAGGTCGTCAAGGTCAAGGTGGCCGTACGCATTTGGTGAGCCCAGAAATGGCGGCTGCGGCAGCGATCGCGGGTCATTTTGTCGACGTCCGTACGTTTGCCTAAGCAAAGGTGATCACGATGCGTACATTGATTCTCGGCGTATTGGTTCTGGTATTAAGTGCCTGCAATACCATGTCGGGTATTGGCAAGGACATTAAAAAGGGTGGCGAAGCCATCGAAAAGGCAGCGAAATGAAACCTTTTGTGCAATTAGACGGTCTGGTTTGCGCGATGGATCGTGCAAACGTCGATACGGATGCCATCATTCCGAAACAGTTTTTGAAGTCGATCAAACGCTCAGGCTTTGGCCCAAATCTGTTTGATGAATGGCGCTATCTCGATCACGGTGAGCCGGGTATGGACAACAGCCTGCGCCAGCTCAATCCTGATTTCGAGCTTAACTTGCCTCGTAATCAAGGTGCTCAAGTGTTATTGGCGCGTGACAACTTTGGCTGCGGCAGCTCGCGCGAACACGCGCCATGGGCGATTGAAGATTTTGGCTTTCGCGCGCTGATCGCGCCAAGTTTTGCCGATATCTTTTTTAACAACTGCTTTAAAAATGGTTTGCTACCGATTGTGCAGCCAGCCGCAGTAGTTGATCAGCTTTTTGCCGAAGCAAAAACGGAAGGCTATCGTCTGAAAATTGATCTGGAAACTCAATCCATTACGACACCGAGCGGTGAAGTATTTAAATTTGAGATTACTGAACATCGCAAACATTGTTTACTCAATGGCTTGGATGAAATTGGTTTAACTTTGGCGCATCGCGATGAAATTAGCGCCTTTGAGGCCAAGCGTCGAGCTGAGCAACCTTGGCTGTTTGCAAAATAAGTTAATGAGCCCCTTTTTTATCATTGGGGCTCGTTTTTTTAGGCTTTATCAATATTATTCTCTGAATTTTGTCGTATCCTTTTACGGTCGAATTCAATTTCTTGGAAAGTAAACCGATGATCCTGCATAAATTTAAAAATCAAAGCGATCTAGATCGTGCCGCCGCTGACCTGATTATTTCTATGGTTCGTGCTAAACCAAACGCGATTTTGGGTATGGCTACTGGTGGTACGCCAGTTGGTTTGTATCAAGAAATCGTTAAAACATACCAAGCAGGTTTGGTGAGCTTTGCGCAAGCCAAAACATTCAATTTGGATGAGTATGTTGGTCTGCCAGTAACGCACCAAGAAAGCTATCGCAATTTTATGCAACGCAATCTGTTTGATCACATTGATATCAAACGCGAAAACACCCATGTGCCTGATGGCAATGCTGCGGACGTTGATGCTGAGTGCCGCAGCTACGATCGCATGATGTTTGAACAAGGCCCAGTTGATTTGCAATTGCTCGGTATTGGCGGCAATGGTCACATCGGTTTTAACGAGCCAGATGAGCACCTGTCACGTGGTACTTATAAAGTAACGCTCAAGCAAGACACTCGCGAAGCCAACAAACGCTTCTTCAACCACATCGACGAAGTGCCAACGCACGCCGTAACGATGGGTATGGGTACCATCATGCAAGCTAAAACAATCCTGCTCGTAGTTAAAGGCGCGGAAAAAGCGGCGATCTTGGATGCGACGCTCAATGGCCCAATCACGACGCAAGTGCCAGCTTCATTGCTGCAAACGCACCCACGCGTGATTGTGATGACTGATTGCGATGTAGACTACAAAGTATCGTTCTAATCGGATTATCATTCGATCAAAAGAGGGGCATGCCCCTCTTTTTCTACGTTTAAGTGCTGCAATAGTTGCACAGACAGCTTGGCATTTGCTGGGTATAGCGCTGTGAATCTTTATTTCAAAGGTTTTTCTGGCAATACCCATGCAGTTTATGAAACACACAACGACCACGAGATAAACATGAAAGTATTGATTCTGCCCGGTGATGGCATTGGCCCTGAAATTGTTGCGCAAGCTAAAAAAGTGCTCGAAGTATTAAAAAACGACGGCCTAGCTTTAGAGTTGCAAGAAGCGCCATTGGGCGGTGCTGCATATGATCAATACGGCGCGCCGTATCCAGAATTCACGCAAAAATTGGCCCGCGAAGCCGATGCGATTTTGCTGGGTGCAGTCGGTGGCCCGCAATATGACAAGCTCGATCGCCCATTGCGCCCAGAGCGCGGCCTGCTCGCGATTCGTAAAGATTTGAACCTGTTCGCTAATCTGCGCCCAGCGATTTTGTATCCAGAATTGGCGAACGCTTCGACGCTGAAGCCTGAAGTGGTATCGGGTCTGGACATCCTGATCGTGCGCGAATTGACTGGCGACATTTATTTCGGCCAGCCACGTGGCATCCGCGTCAACGAAGCGGGCGAGCGCGAAGGCTTTAACACCATGCTGTACGCTGAATCAGAAATCCGCCGTATCGGCCACGTGGCTTTCCAAGCCGCACAAAAACGCGGTAAAAAACTGTGTTCAGTGGATAAGGCCAATGTGTTGGAAACGACTGAATTCTGGAAAGAGATCATGACTGATCTGGCGAAAGAATACCCAGACGTTGAATTGAGTCACATGCTGGTCGATAACGCAGCGATGCAATTGGTCAAAGCACCAAAACAATTCGACGTAGTGGTAACGGGTAATATCTTTGGCGATATTCTGTCGGATGAAGCGTCCATGCTGACGGGCTCAATCGGCATGTTGCCATCGGCTTCGCTCGACGCCAACAACAAAGGCTTGTACGAGCCAAGTCATGGTTCAGCACCAGACATCGCGGGCAAAGACATTGCGAACCCATTAGCAACGATTTTGTCGGTGGCAATGATGCTGCGTTATACCTTCAATAACGAAGCGGCTGCGCAACGCGTGGAAAACGCAGTGAAATCCGTCTTGGCGCAAGGTTTACGCACTGCTGATATCTACGAAGCAGGTACGACGAAAGTCACTTGCTCAGCGATGGGCGATGCGGTGGTTGCCGCACTGTAATGACCTCGATCGAATTGAGATTCATAAAAAAAGAGCCGTAAAGGCTCTTTTTTTATGTGCGCAAAATGCGCACTGCTATGATGAATAAAAATGATATAAAACGAGAGCTGATCATGCGCATAAAATTGTTCGCTTCATTGCTTATCGGTGCCAGTGCCGCAAATGCTTTTGCCGAGCAAATTACACTGACTTTGCAAGAATATCCGCCCTATATGGGCGAGAAGTTAGCATATAAAGGGCTGCTGACTCGAGTGGTCGTCGCGGCGTTTGAACAGCAAAAAATCTCGGTTAAATTGGAGTCCGTTCCTAATAATCGGGCGATTGAAGGCGTTCGGCTGGGTTATTACGAGGGTGGCTTTGGTTGGGCGAAAAATCCCGAGCGTGAAAAAGACCTAGTGTATAGCGACCCAGTTTTATCATTACGGATGGTATTTTGCCTACAAAAAGGCCGTGTAATTGAATGGAAAAAATTGAATGATTTAGCGCCGTATAAAATCGGCGTAACGGCGGGGAATTTTTATTCGGACGATTTTGATAAATTAGTGAAATCAGGCGTATTAAAAACCGATGTGAGCAATAGCGACGTTGCTAACTTTAAAAAGCTTGGGGCTGGCTATATCGATGTGTTCCCAATTGACGCTGAAGTTGGCCCTTATGTGATGGCCAAAAACCTAAGTGCTGGTGAGCAAAATAAATTGACCTGTCAAAATCAGGCCTATTGGAATGCACCATTGCATGTGGTGTTCGATCGTAAAAATCCCAAAGCCGAACGCTGGGCCAGCCAATTTAATGCTGGATTACGCGCTTTGAGTGAGTCAGGTCAATTGCCGCGCCTGATTGAATCAACGCGACGCGAGATTAATCAGGCTAATTAGGTAAATCCTGCCCTCGTTTTATCGCGCGTTACCGAGTAAAATACGCGCTTCGCCGCCCCAGCGTTATGCTGTTGGCGGTTGTTTTTATTTATACCTGGAGTAAGTATATGTCTAAAGCTATTTCGGTTGCGCTCGTTGGTGCAGATACCCCTGCAGCTCAAACCGTGTTGGATGTATTGGGCGAAATGCTGACAGATAATCTGCTCGCGATTTCTGCGCTGTATCCTTTAGCTGATGACGAAGAGGCAGGTACTGTTGAGCTGCGCGAGCATGTGTTGCCGATTATTGACGTAGAGCTTTTCGACTGGAAATCTGCAGATGCCGTTGTTTTTGTCGGCTCGCCTGAATTGGCGGCAAAATATGCCGCGGTGGCTGCTGAATGTAATGCTGCCGTGATCGATTTGACTGGCGCGACCCAAAGTAAAGTCGGCCAGCCAAAACCTGGGCAAGTCGTGAGCTTGCCGCATGTACTGACTTCGATGATTTCTGCTGCGCTGGCCGCATTTAAATCACTATCAACGCTGGATTTTGCCGCCGCGACTGCGATGGTATCGGTATCGGAAGATGGCAAATCAGCCATCGAAGCGCTGTCGATGCAAACCCGCCAGTTATTTGCGCAGCAAGAAGTTGAGTTAGCGGGCTACCCAAAACGCTTGGCGTTTAATCTGCTGCCCACTGCAAATCGAGGTGAAGAGGCGCGGATTCAGGGTGAATTGGCTGCGGCAGGGCACGCGGTGAATAGCTTAACCGTAAGCCGCGTGCCGGTCTTTTTTGGCCATGCGGTGAGTTTGGCGGTGCAATTTAATTCGGCACAAACATTGGAAGCAGTGAGCGCCGCGTTGAAAGACGCGCCTGCTTTGTATTTCTTGCAAGCAGAAGGCGCAGCCGGTATTGCGACGCCGCAAGATGCCATCGGTGGCGATAAAATCTGGGCGAATCAATTGCAGTTGTCTAGCGATGGCCGCAGTGCGACGATTTGGTTGGTCGCTGATAATGCGCGTTTACCTGCGCGTGCTTTGGCTTTATTGTTGGCTTTGGTGTAAGTGCTTTAATTGCCTCAGTATCGCTGTTGCCCATTAAAAAAGCCCCGAATTTCGGGGCTTTTTTGTATTTAAACGGTTTGAAACTCCAGGGTATATTTCGCTCCGCTATCAATACCAAGGTGTTTAACCAGATACGGCATGATACTTTCTAGTTGATTGGCCAGTGTCCACGGTGGGTTGATCACAAACATCCCGCTGCCATGCATGCCAAAGCCATCTGGACTTGGGGTCTGGACGGTGAGCGCCACGTGTAGCCAGCTACCGTTCCATTTGGTGGCAGGCAGCTTTTTCAGCTTATCGAGCATTTGTTTGACTTCGACGCGCGATAATTGCGGATACCAAATCGCATACACGCCCGTCGGGAACCGCTCGAGCGCGATTTTCATCGTATCGGCAACGCGAACGTAATCGTGTTTATCTTCGTACGGTGGATCGATCAGCATCAATGCGCGGCGTGGTGGCGGTGGCAGTACACCCTTGATGCTGGCAAAGCCATCGGCGTGTACCACCTGAGCGCGTTTGCCCGCAGAAGCAAAATTATCGCTCAGGATTTTGGCATCGTTGGTGTGTAACTCAAACAAGCGCAATTTATCGTCAAAGCGTTGCAGAGCTTGCGCTACATAGGGCGAGCCGGGGTAGAATATCAGATGGTCTTGACCGGCATTCAGCGTTTTAACCAGCTCAATATAAGGTTTAAGTGCTTCGGGTAAATCGCTGCGCTGCCACAAACGGGCAATGCCGGTTTCAAACTCGGCATTTTTGGTCGCATAACCTTCAGTCAGCGAATACACCCCTGCGCCTGCATGCGTATCGATATACCACCACGGTTTTTCTTTTTGGTTGAGGTAGTCGAGTAGCAACACTTCAACAGCGTGTTTTAACACGTCTGCGTGATTGCCGGCGTGAAAGGCGTGGCGGTAACTCAGCATGATTTGATCCTGAACTCAATGCGCTATTGTAACCGTAAACCCATCATTCAGAGCTGGCTTGTGAGCGCGTTGGCCTTCACCGATCAGGGGGAAGCGGTATCTCGCCGGCGTCGGACGTGAAATCAACTATGCTGTAAGTAATATGTCGTTTTTATTGCTGATGAGGGAATGATTTTGATATTAC
The DNA here is from genome assembly GCF_013403565.1 of Chitinibacter bivalviorum. NCBI lineage: Bacteria > Pseudomonadati > Pseudomonadota > Betaproteobacteria > Neisseriales > Chitinibacteraceae > Chitinibacter > Chitinibacter bivalviorum. The sequence continues at coordinate 803,434 of NZ_CP058627.1, forward strand.
GCTGACTAAATTGGCTAGAGTATTGAGCGAATGGGCGCGATGGCGGCGCTCAATTTGATCCTTTCGCATTCTCAAGTGATTGCAGCAAGGAGCACTATGATTTGGTTGCTTGTCGGATTAACTGCATTTTGCCTTGTTTTGCTGGCGTATGCTTTTCATGCTCGTCGTCTGCGAGATCGTTATCAGGCTTTACTCGATAGCGTGCCTGACTTGGCTTGGGTGAAAGATGCGCAGGGGCGATTTGTCGTCGTTAATCAGGCATTTCGCGATATTTGGCAGATCAAAGATCCCCACGAGTTACTCGGAAAGGACGATTTTTATCTATCGCCGCCGAATCTAGCCGCGGAATATCAGGCTGATGATCTCAAAGTCATCCGCACTGGGGTTGCGATCCGCAGTGAAAACCCTTTTGATCATGCCATTGATGGTCAACGCTGGATGGAGTTGATCAAAGTGCCCGTGTATGAGGGCAAAACCATCATTGGCACCGCCGGGATCGCGCGCGATATCAGTGAGCGCAAGCAAGCGCAGGAACAATTGGAATGGCTGGCTTGGCATGATCCACTCACTCAGCTGCTCAATCGCAGTTATTTGGAGCGACAACTGTCGATCTGGATCGACAGTGGCTTATCGTTTAGCTTATGGCTGATCGATTTGGATCATTTCAAACGAATTAATGACGCGCTAGGGCATGGCGCGGGTGATGCGGCCTTGCTGCAAGTGGCCAAACGTTTGCAGACCTTGAGTGATCAGGTATTTCGGCTGGGTGGGGATGAATTTGTGGTCCTGGCGCCATTGCAAGACATTGAGCGTATTGATGATTTACTGCATACGATCTTAAACCAAACCATCCAAATTGAAGACCTCGATTTTCAATTGGGCTTCACCGCTGGTCGAGTGCAGTTTCCTGAAGATGGTCAAACTGCCAGCCAATTGCTGAAACACGCTGATATTGCGCTCTATCGCGGTAAATCGGCGGGGCGCGGCGTCGTGAGTGTTTTTGCCAGTGCAATGGCCAAACACGCTGTGTTGCAGCTTGAGCTAGAGCGTGAGCTACGCCAGGCCTTGTTACTGAATGAGTTTCGGCTGGTTTATCAGCCACAAATTCGCCTCGCGGATAACCGCCTGATTGGCTATGAAGCGTTAATCCGTTGGAATCAGGCGCAGCGCGGTGAGGTTAGCCCAGTTGATTTCATTCCGTTTGCCGAGCAAACGGGGATCATTGCCAGTATTGGCGATTGGGCGCTTGATGAAGCGATCCGTCAGCTAGAAAGCTGGGCACAGGCAGGGCTAGCCGTGGTGCCAATTGCGGTCAATGTGTCGGCCTTGCAATTGGCAAATTTGGGCTTTGCTGATTCAGTGATTGCGCGCATCAAGCGTTTGCCGGTGTTTTTGCAGTGTCTGATCCAGCTAGAATTGACCGAATCAACCCTGATGCAAGCGCCTTCCATCCAGAGCATCCGCCAATTAACGCAAGCGGATATTGCGGTACATATGGATGACTTTGGCACGGGTTATTCCAATTTGGCCATGCTGTCACGCATGTCGCTGTCTAAATTAAAATTTGACCGCAGCTTGATTCAGAATATTCCGGATAACCACGCCCATCAGCAGGTTTGCCGTGCATTACTCGATTTGGCACATGCCTTGCAATTAGAGGTCGTCGCCGAAGGGGTGGAAACGCAAGCCGAAGCCTTGTGGCTGGCTGAGCAAGGCGTACAGTATGCGCAAGGGTATTGGTTTAGCCGACCGCTCGAAAAAGAGCTGGCAGCAAGATACATGGATGGGGTAACTGAGTGAAATCTTTTTAAATAGAGATCTTGCTTGGTATACCCCATTTAGGATTTGAAGCGCAATAATTCACTGGCCGATGCTCGCTCGCCAAAACAACGTACACAAAAATATACCCAATAAGCCAGCAGCCGGTTCATGCCATCAGCCAAACACACGCGCAACAAAATCTGATCGGCCGCATGTCGATATTGTTTCGCATCCAGATGTGCTTCACGCATTAGCTGGTACAGCGCATCGTGAATTAATGAGGCCCGCATAATGCTTGGGAAATCAGGCATTGGCCCGCTAGCGCCATCCCAGGCATAACGCTGGGCAATACTGAGCTTGCCTTGTTCAGTCAGGGTGATGAATTGACATTGGATGGTCCGCGCCAACTGCCAGCCTGTATCAAAGACTAAATTTGACTCCAGAATGTATTTGTAATTCCGGCGTTTTTTATACCAAATCGTCATGCTTATGTCGCGTTGCGTTCAGCGATTGCGTCATACCAGTAATTGATATTGCTTTCGGTGATGGCTTGATAATCATTGATAATGCTTTGCAGAATGTTCTCTTCAATAGCCTGCAAATCGGCGGTGAGATAAATCAATCGATCACGCAGGGCTTTAAGGCGTAAGTGGATCGCGTTATTGCGCATCCAGTATTCTTCAATATTCAAAAAACTGGCAATGCCGCCCAATAACGTGATCAATGCCCCCAACACCAAGGCAATATTTTTGGCATAGGGTTGCAGGCCAGCGGCATCTAGCCCCAGCACGATCGTGCTAATCGTGGCCAAAATCAGCATGCTGAATTTGAAAAAATAAGTACTGCGTTTCAGCCGCCGACTTTTTCGCTCGCAATATTGCTGGAATTTAATCATTTTACTGAGCAAAAACCGCACATTCATATTTGGATGCTGCTGCAAAATTTGCGCAATGATTTCGTTGTCCATGACGAATTTGATCTAGGGAAAACGGCATCATACCAGCCTTGTTTGGCGATGGACGGTAACAACTGGCGTGCGTATCATGCTTGCAACGTGTCAGCTTTATTTGGATTTTGCAGTGAATTTCATTCTACGAACAATCTTTTTTGTTTTCCTGTCTAGTCAACTGTTCGGTGTTGAACACCAGTTTGAAAAACCGGCAATGATTTCGCCGCAAGTTCGGCATGGTGAGTTAAGCAATGGCTTGCGATATCTGATTAAAGCCAACAAAGAGCCGAGTGATCAAGTCGAGCTTAGATTGCTGGTGAATGTCGGCTCGATCAATGAAACTGACGAGGAATTAGGCTATGCCCATTTGCTCGAACATATGGCATTCCGTGGTACTCGCCAGTTTTCTGTGAACCAGATTAAAAACCTGATCGAGTTACAAGGTGCCCGTTTGGGGAACGACACCAATGCATTTACTTTCCATGAATACACGCGCTATGAACTTGGCCTTCATTCTGGGCAAGTAAAAGATGGCTTGCGCTTGCTGGCTGATTGGGCAGGCGGGCAAATTGCGTTGGACGCTGAAAACTTGTCGATTGAAAAGAAAATTGTTTTGGCTGAAGGACTGCAACGCAGCGAAAGCCAGACGTATTGGCAATCTGTTTATGATGTGATTTTGCCCGACTCGGTTTATGCAAAACGGATGCCAATCGGTAAGAAGGCAAACATTGACCGCGCTAATCCTGATCAATTGCGACGTTTTTATCTTCGGGAATATCAAGCTCAAAGGATGACGGTGATGGTTGTGGGTGACGTAGAGCCACAGCAAGTTGAACAACTAATCCAAGACTACTTTAGCTCTGTTTCCAAGGGGGATAAGCCCCGTGAGCAAACTATAACCGTTTCATCCAAACCATTGCGCGAGTATGTGAATCGGGATATGTCAATTGCCCAGTCTACCTTGCGCTGGTCATGGCGCGTAGGTCAGATTGACCAAAATAATGCTGATTCCTTGGTCAAAGATTACCAAGATGAAGTGCTCATCAATTTATTGCGTCAGCGGTTGAATGCAAAATCACGCACGGTAGGTAGCGTGCTGCAAGCGGTTTCAGCAGATCAAGAAACTGGTTTTAATTGGCCTACGCGAGATATTGAAATTCTTTTTCAGGTGGAAGTGAAAGACAATCAGCTCAAAGATGGACTGCGCGAGCTATACCGCGAGTTTGTCCGCGCTGAGCGTTTTGGCTTTTCCGACGGTGAAATTGCTATGGCGATTGACTCCAACAATAAAGGGAGATCAAAAGTACTGAGTAATCGGCAGTGGATCGGCAGGATGCTAGCTCATGTGCGCCATGGTTATTATCTTAATACTCCGCAGGAATCGATGTCGCGGCGAGCGATTTACAGCAAAAGCATCAACAGTAGTGTGCTTCAAAAACGGATGGGTGAGTTGCTAAATGCTCCAGATCAGGTGGTGTATGTTCTTCAACCTTATAATTTATATAGCTTAACACCATATACCCTTTCTTCTTTGAGCTCCATGATTGAGGAGATTAAAGCCGAGCCATTGACGCCGACAGTGATCAATCAAACAACATCTCTGGTGATGGCTAAACTTGATCGGCAGCCAATTGCTAAGCAGCAAAAAGACTTAGCCACGGGCGGTATAATTTATACCCTTAGTAATGGCCTGCAGATTTTAGTGGTGCCGCCGCAATCCGCGAGTGAAAAGATTGCTTTAATTGCGTCTTCACCGCTAGGGATGATTAATTTAAGCGATAAAAGATACTTACCTGCAGCTCGGATATTGCCAGGTTATGCGGTACGCGCAGGTATGGGCGACAGCAACGGCAGCGAAGTAAATCAATATCTTGAAAATCATCCTGCGACGTTTTATCAAATTATTGGAATTGATAACACGCTGTTGATTGGGAAGGCGAATCGAGATGAGCTCGATACCGTACTTCAGCTGTTGTACCTAACTTTAATTGCGCCGCGTGATCAGGCCAGCGAGGTCAAGATTAGTAGCGACAAAGCGTATCAGCAGGAACTGGCGTCGATTAATACGCTTTATCTAGGCTTAAATTCATTGCGCTATGGCGAAGAATGGCCGATGCCAACATATTGGCAACGGAGTGATTTTGACGCCACACTCGCTGACATTATTGAAGTGCGCAAACAATTACTCAGTAATCCAGCTGACTTTAAATATGTACTAACTGGTGTTGAACCCACACAGGCCTTGCCTGTAATTGAGCAATATTTAGGAAATTTACAATGGCCAAGTAAAGCAAAGCCTTTGACTGCGAAGAAACTTAGCAACATCGTGCCCTCCCAGCAAATGCAGAGGGTTAAGTCAGATGTGGCTTGGCGTATTTTGCAGGCGAATATGCCTATTGCTGCAAGTGTTGAATCTAACCAAATCGGTGATGCCTTGGCGGAGCTTATCCACGCCCGCCTAAATCAGGAACTAAGGGAAGTAAGCGGCGAAATATATAACATTGCCTATTCTTCGACTGTATCACCCTCGCAAGGACTGCTTCTCAATTTTGAGTTCAAGCATAATGATGACAAGTGTAAAGAAATCGCCAGCGCGGTTGAGCGTACCCTATCGAGCCTGTATCTCAAGCCGCCAACCGAGGCACAGGCGGCGGCTGCAAATGAAAATACAGCCAAAAAATGGCACGATGAAAAGCAGCAACCACTTGAGTACGCATTTGAGCTGGCCCGAGCATGGCAATGGGCGGATAAGCTGCCCGCTCAACTTGAGCCACAAAGTTACTCGGCAGACACTTTGTTTTATTACTTGAACAATTGGCTGGGGCCAAGCCGCTGGACTAGTGGCGCATTTAACTGCACGAACGACATCAATTTTGACAAGTTAAAACCAAAGTCAGACGTAAAACAATAAATTGCTGGCGTGTTAAAAAGGCGACTCAAGGAAGTCGCCTTTTGTTTGACTGAAGTTTATTGGTAACTCAGCTCGCTCGCTTTTCCCCAGAACACGCGGTACGAATAAATCGTATAGCCAATGATTGTCGGCAGCACCAAAGCCGCGCCAAACAGCATGATCAGTAGCGCTTCAGGGCTGCTGGCGGCTTGCCAGATCGTGAGCTGGTCGATCACCAAGTGCGGGAAGATGCTGTAAACCAGACCAAAAAACGCCAACACCACAATCCCAACGGTTGCGGCAAAAGGCAGCCAACAAAAATTATCGTTGCCTTGCTGCTGGCGCGCAGCCAATTTGGGTAGTGCATACGCTATGACCGCAAAGAGTGCCGCGGTGAAAATCGGTACTGGTGCGAGCAAGACAATATTGGGCATGCTAAACCACAGCGCAAATACGCGCGGGCTGATCCATGGTGTCGCGATCGATACCAAAATGGTAGCCAAAGCCGCTAGCCACAAACTGCCTTGTGCCCAGCGCACTGCGCGCTGTTGCAATGGGCCAGTCGATTTCATCATCAGCCAACCCGCGCCGAGCAATGCATACGCCGCGGCTAAACTGGCGCCCACCAGCAGGGCAAAGCCCCAAGCGCCCCAGCCGGGGGCAAAGCCAGTGATATAACGTCCAAGCATCACGCCTTGCGAGACGGCGGCGAGCAACGAACCGGCAAAAAACAAGGTATTCCACATCGCCTGATGATGCGCTTTGGCTTTGACGCGAAAATCAAAAGCGACACCGCGCAAAATCAAGCCCAGCAGCATCAATGCGACGGGCAAGTACAGCGCCCCCAGAATCACGCCATGCGCCAGCGGGAAGGCGACCAACAATAAGCCCACGCCAAGCACCAGCCACGTTTCATTGGCATCCCAAAAAGGGCCAATCGACGCGATCATTTTGTCTTTCTCTTGGGTATCTTTCTCAAATTCAAGCAATATGCCAACGCCAAGGTCATACCCGTCGAGAATGACATAGGCGAACATCGAAATCACCATCAGTGCGGCGAAGATGACGGGCAGCCAGTAGGCTAGATCAATGGTATTGAGCATTATTGATTCTCCTGTTCCGCCGCCCCGGCCTTTTTGGCCAGATAAAACACGACTGAGATATACGAAATCAGCAAGAAGACATACAGCGCCAGATACATAATCAGCGTCGATAAAATCATTCCGCCCGGTACATGGGATGCCGCGTCGGCGGTTTTGAGTACGCCTTGCACCAGCCACGGCTGGCGGCCGATTTCGGTGACGTACCAACCTGCCACTGTGGCGACCCAACCGCTAAAGGTCATGGCGATCAGCAGTTTGCTCACTAACGGTGTTGGTTCACCTTGGCGACGTATCTGCCACACCGCCAGCCAGCTCGCCAGTAGCATCAACATACCCACCCCTGCCATAATGCGGAAAGCCCAAAATACTTTTGCCACGGGCGGATGCTCGGCAAATTCATTGAGGCCTTTGATTTCGCCATTGATATCGTGCGTCAAAATCAGGCTGGCAACTTTGGGAATACCAATCGCGTAATCGTTGCTGCGTGTTTCTTCATTCGGCAGCGCGAATAGCATCAATGGCGCGCCGTGTTCGGTATGCCAAATGCCTTCGACGGCGGCGATTTTGGCCGGTTGATGTTTGAGTGTATTCAGGCCATGCATATCGCCGACAAAAATCTGTAAAGGAATCAATGCTGCGGCCAATACGACGCCAGTTTTGAGCGCGGACAGCACACTGGGTATGCGCTGGCCTTTGAGCCAGCGATACGCCGACACGCCTGCAATCAAGAACGCGACGGTTAAGCCCGACGCGATCAGCATGTGCGTGAGTCGATACGGCATCGAAGGATTAAACACCACTTCAAACCAGCTTGTTACATGCGCCTGACCATTGATCATTTCAAAGCCAGTCGGCGTTTGCATCCAAGAATTGAGCACAATAATCCAGAACGCCGACAAGGTCGTCCCGCCGGCCACCAACACGGTCGCCAGCGTGTGCATGCGATTGCTCACTTTTTTCTGGCCAAACAGCATGATGCCGAGGAAGGTCGCTTCAAGGAAAAACGCCGTCAATACTTCATACGCCAGTAGCGGCCCGGCGATATTGCCGACGGTATTCATAAAGCCCGGCCAGTTGGTGCCAAACTGAAAACTCATCGTGATGCCGGACACGACGCCCAGCGCAAAGGTCAGCGCGAAGATTTTGACCCAAAAGCCATACGCCTCCATCCATTTGGCGTCACCCGTTGAATTAAAGCGCAGCTTGAAAAACAGCAGTACCCAGCCCATCGCGATACTGATGGTGGGAAATAAAATGTGGAAGGTGATATTAGCGGCAAACTGAATCCGCGCCAGTATCACGGGGTCGAGTAGGGCATCGGGAAGCATGATTATTCCTTGGTCGGATTGGCATCGCTACCACCCATAAAGGCAGGTAGCTTTTGTTTGAATTCGAGAAATTTCTGTACTTGCGAGCCCAGTTTCATTAGCTTTTGCAGTGTTTCAACGTCAAGGCGTTGAATATCGCTGAACCAACTGGTCGTCAGGTCGATCAAATCGTGCATTTGTTCCATTCGCGCTTGCGCGTGGCGGTCGGCCTCGTTGCTCGGTGATTCAAGCAGCGCACCGCGCAGCATCGTTAGCGTTGGGTCCACTTCGCGTTTTTTGCGCTCTTCGGCCAGCGTTTGGAAAATCACCCAGACGTCTTCAGGCGTGGAGTAATACTCGCGGCGATCGCCCGGTAAATGCTGCAATTTCACCAAACGCCATGACACCAGCTCCTTGAGCCCCATGCTGATATTGGAACGCGAAAAGCCCAGCGCTTCGGCCATTTCGTCGGCGTTGAGCGGCTTTTCACTCACAAACAGCAGCGCATACATCTGGCCGACGGTGCGGTTAATGCCCCAATGGCTGCCCATTTCGCCAAAGTGCAGCACGAAAGATTGGATAAGTGGAGTGAGGTTCATGGAAGTTTTGAATTTTCAGTAATTTGTGAAATTTGATCCAAATCATATTCTTACTCCCAGCACATAGCAATGCAGCGGCGGTTTAGCTGGCGATTGTATTTAGCTATGTATTCGATTGAAAAAACCTAAGTCGCAACTTAAATCGATTTGTCATATTCGCGACAGGTAGGCGCGAGTGCTTTGCGCTACAATGCGCGCCAGCAAAGGTGAGGCGGCGTATGGATAATCCTAAAAGTCGCCTTTAAACGGGAAACAGGTTCAATGCCTGTACTGCCCCTGCAACGGTAAAACAGTGTGAATCGGTCTGGCGTTTGAATACGCAGCCACTGTCGGAATGATGGCGCAATGCCAACGATGGGAAGGCGATCGATTAAGTCTGTTGAGTCCGGATACCGGCCTTGCGAGTTATTACGCTCAGGCGCAATAGCTGTGACGTACGGCAGGGTGGCCGTGGCGACAGATTTCTAGCCGCATTGCCGGCGACATTCCTGTTGATGCCATTTAAGTCTCCTGCCGCTTTATTGATGCAATACGCTGTGGGTGTATTGCCGGAGACTTAAATGAATACGCGCTTTTCCAAGTTATACCTCGTTGTTTTATCTACCCTAGCCGCAACCGCTCATGCCGAAGTGACTCAACTCGATGAAGTGGTGGTGACGGCCGCCCGTATCGCTCAGCCTGCACGTGAAGTGGTGGGCGATGTGACCGTGATTGATGCGGCCGAATTAGAAAACCAAAACAATACGACGCTCCCCGAATTGCTCGCTCGCCAGCCCGGTATTCAGGTGGCCAGCAACGGTGGCGCAGGAAAATCGGGCGCGATCTATATTCGTGGCGCGAACGCGCAGCAAACCGTGGTGTTGATTGATGGCGTCCGTTATGGCTCGGCAACGACGGGTCAGGCGGCTTTGCAGCATTTACCGCTTGAACAAATCGATCGCATCGAGATTTTGCGCGGCACAGCCGCCAGCTTGTACGGCGCAGACGCCATTGGTGGCGTGATTCAGATTTTTACCAAGCAAGGCGGCAAAGGCTTTCAACCTAGTGCCAAACTTGGTTACGGCACTGAAAATAGCTGGGATATGAGCGCCAATGTCAGCGGTGGCAACGAGCAAACCCATTACGCTTTAGGCGTAGCGTACAGCCAAACAGACGGCATCAGCGCCTTGGCGGTACCCAAATATCAAAAATACAGTAGCGATAAAGACGGCTACAAAAACCTGAGCGTTTCAGCATCGGCCAGCCACAGCTTTAATGAGCGCAATGAAATTGGCGGTAGTGTGTTGATCGCGCAGGTGAAAAACCAATACGACAATGCGTATGCCACCAACACCTACAATTATCGCGATGAAGGCAGCAATGGTAGCGGTACGATCTGGAGCAAAAACCAGCTGACCGATATTTGGGCGAGCAAATTGCAAGCGGGGCTAAGCGTTGATAATTCGTTTAACTATGCGCCAGCGACGTCCTATAGCCCTGAAAAGAGCCAATTCAAGACACAACAAAGCCAGTTTGCTTGGCAAAATGATATTAAAGCAGGCCCGGGCGTACTGACTTTGGCCGCCGAAACCTTGCTGCAAGCAGTGTCAGGTACGACGCAATACGATGTGGATTCGCGCCGGATTAATAGCGTTTGGGGCGGCTACTTGGCGCATCTGGGCGATGTAACGCTGCAAGCAAATCTGCGTAACGATGACAACTCGCAATTTGGCAACGATACCAACGGCACGATCGGTGCAAGCTGGGCCTTTGCCAATGCTTGGCAAGTTGGCGCGAGCTATGCAACAGGTTTCCAAGCTCCAACTTTCAATGAGCTGTACTACCCAGGCTACGGCAATCCGGATCTGAAACCGGCGCAATCTAAAAACGCCGAGGCATTTTTGCGTTATGCGCAGAAAACTCTGCAAGCGAGCGCTACGATTTACCGCAATCGGGTGACCGATCTGCTGCAATATGATGCCGCAAAAGGTGGCACAGCCAATATTGGGAAAGCGAATTTGCAAGGCTTAACGCTGACGGCGGATTGGCAAATCAATGGCGTGAGCCTTGGCGGTAGTTACGATTACCTGGATGCGACGGATGATTCCAGCACCGCCAATAATGGTAAGCAGCTCGCGCGTCGCGCTAAAAATGCCGGTTTCGCTTACGCCGCTTATGGTCAGGCCAATTGGACAGTCCGCGTCGAAATGCAGGCACAAGGCCAGCGTTTTGATGATGCCGCGAATAAAAAATCGCTGGCTGGCTATGCACTGACCAATCTGGCGGCGACATGGCAAGTGGCCAAAGACTGGGGGCTAGAGCTGCGTATTAATAATGTATTTGATCAGGAATACGAGTTGGCCAAAGACTACGGCACTTTAGGCGCCAACGGCATGCTCACTGTCAAGTGGGCACAGAAGTAAGCCATGCTGCTGTGCTTTCACCCACTCACGCTCTTGCTTGCTCTGGCCATCGCGCTGGTGCTGGAATGGTGCGTGGGTGAGCCACGGCGTTTTCACCCATTGGTCGGTTTCGGTCGATGGGTGAAGCGGATGGAGCAGCAATTTAATATAGGTCGTATGGGTATTGCTCTAGGTGCATTTTCAGTACTGATTTTGCTGGCAATACCCCTTGTTATTTTTCTGGCTGTTGAACAAATCGTCACGCAATTGACCGATCATCACGCGGTGCTACAGCTGGCGCTATTGGCGCTGCTGCATGGCATGGCGCTGTGGTTTGCGCTGGGCGCGAATAGCTTATTTCGCCACGTTGATGCGATTGCCAAACCGCTCATTGCCCAAGATTTACCTGCGGCGCGGTATGCGCTGAGCATGATCGTGAGCCGCGATTGCACGCAATTATCCGAAACCGATATTGCCAAGGGTGCAATTGAGTCGACGCTAGAAAACGGCGCCGATGCGATTTTCTCGACGCTGTTCTGGTTTGTGCTGCTGGGCGGAGTGGGTGCCATCGTGCATCGCCTGGCCAATACGCTGGATGCAATGTGGGGTTATCGCACCGAAAGATTGATCTACTTCGGCCGTTGCGCAGCGCGGCTGGACGATGTACTCAATTTTATCCCCGCCCGTTTAACCGCCGCGAGCTATGCCGTGTTGGGCGATACACGGCTGGCTTGGCAAGCATGGCGCGAGCAAGCGCCGTTGTGGGATAGCCCCAACGCCGGGCCAGTCATGGCGGCGGGGGCTGGGGCGCTGAGACTAACTTTGGGCGGCAATGCCATTTATCACGGCCGAATCGAGCTACGCACTTGGCTGGGGTTTGGCCCCGCGCCGCTCGCCGCCGATATTGAGCGCAGTATCGATTTGGTAAAAAAAACGCTGGCTCTGTGGCTAGTTTGCTTGTTAGCCTTACCGCTGCTCACAATTGCGATGAGCTTCTAAGTCAAGGAAACAGTAATGAATAGCGCACCACGGCACGGCGGCAATATGCAAACTTTGATGGCCAATTTTGGCGGCACGCTGGCCGATTGGATCGATTGCTCGACGGGTATTGCACCCTATGCCTACCCCTTACCGCCGCTGCCGGTGGAAGTCGTGCAGCGTTTGCCGCATCCAAGCCCACACTTTTTAAGCTGCGCCGCGCAATATTACGGCAGCGAGCAGGTGTTGCCGGTGGCAGGTTCGCAAGCGGCGATCTGCGCACTCCCGATGTTGCGCGCAGCGGGTAAGGTTGGCGTACTGCGCGCATCGTATGCCGAGCACGCTTGGCGTTGGCAAATGGCAGGGCACACGGTTGTACCACTCAATAGCAACGAAATCGAATATGCAGTCGATCGACTGGATGTGCTGGTGCTGGTCAACCCGAATAATCCTGATGGTCAAATGTGGTCGAGTGACACGCTGCTTAATTTGCACCAACGCATGGCTAGCCGGGGCGGCTGGCTGATTGTCGACGAAGCCTTTATGGATTGCATTACGCCAACGCAAAGCCTGTGCGCCGATGCTCATTTGCCTGGGCTGATTGTATTGCGCTCGGTTGGGAAATTTTTTGGTTTGGCGGGTTTGCGCCTTGGTTTTGTCTTTGCCGAGAAAAAACTGCGCGAGCAACTCGCTAGCTTGCTGGGGCCGTGGAGCGTGAGTGGCCCGGCGCTGTGGGCGGGCGAGCTGGCTTTGGCCGATAGCGCATGGCAAAGCGCGCAGCGCGAGCGGCTTAACGCCGATGCCGATTGGCTGGGGCAATTACTCAGCTCCGTAGGATTACCGCCGCGCGGCTCGCATCCCTTGATGCAGTTTTGCCCAGTGAAAGAGATCGATCAATGGGGGTATGCATTGGCAAGTAATAGAATATATAGCCGCCCATTCAATACCCAAGATATAGGCGTGGATGCCATCCGCTTCGGCGCAGTCGCCATCCATGATCGGGGCGAGTTTGAGCGACGTTTACGCGCTGCTGCGCAGCAAATATCGCCAGCAAAATAAAGGATATTTATTTGCAAGATAATCATCTTCAAGGCCCGCAACGCATCGCGTGTTTAAGCAGTGAAACGGTGGAAGTGCTGTATGCACTGGGTCAGCAGCATCGTATCGCAGGCATCACCGCCTTTGCGCGGCATCCGGCTGGCGTGACTAAACATCACCCGATTATTAGCGGATTTTCCACTGCCAAAGCTGAGAAAATTTTTGCCATTGAGCCTGATTTAATTTTGGCGTATTCGAGCTTGCAAGGTGAGATCGTTAAGGAATGCATTTTGGCTGGCTATGAAGTGCATTTTTTCAATCAAAAATCGCTTGCTGGCATCTTCAATATGATCGCCACCTTGGGGCGCTTGCTCGATTGCAGTGAACGAGCCGAGCAATTGATCGCCGAGCTGCAAGCAAACATCGCCGCCGCACAGCTGGAGGCCACCAGTTTTACCCAGCGGCCCAAAGTGTATTTTGAAGAATGGCACACGCCGCTGTATAGCGGCATTCGCTGGGTGTCTGAGCTGATCGCAATTGCAGGTGGCGAAGATGTGTTTGATGCCATCTCGCAAGCCCCGCGAGCGAAAGATCGCACTGTCACACCAGAGCAAGTTATCGCGGCTGCGCCCGATTTGATCTTGGGTAGCTGGTGTGGCCAAACATTTGACACCGAGGCGGTGAAGCAGCGTGCCGGCTGGCAAAGCATCCCTGCGGTACAAAACAATGTTGTCTTTGATATTGCCAGCGAAGATTTGCTGGTGCCCGGCATCACCGCCATCACGCGCGGCTTGCCGTTGATTCAATCTTTTATTCGGAATATCGCCCAATGAGCCAAGAAAGCACCCGCAATGAACGCCACGCCGCCCGCATGGCGCGCAAAAAAGCCATTATCGACGCCCACATTGCCGAGGCCAATATCGACACTGGCATCATGATTTTGCTCACCGGCAACGGCAAAGGTAAATCATCATCGGCCTTTGGCATGGTGGCGCGCGCGATTGGTCACGGCATGAAAGTGGGCGTCGTGCAATTTATCAAAAACCGCACCGATACCGGCGAAGAAGCCTTTTTGGGTAAGCACTGCGAATGGCATGTGATGGGCGACGGTTTTACGTGGGAAACGCAAAACTTTGAAGCCGACAAAGCGCGTTCGGAAGAAGCGTGGGCGATGGCAGCCAAAATGCTCAATGATGACAGCTACGATGTGGTCGTACTTGATGAGCTGACCTATTGCCTATCGTACGGCTATTTGGATAAAGCGACGGTGATCCGCGACATCGAATCGCGCCCCGAGATGCAACATGTCGTCGTGACGGGCCGCGCCGCCGTACCAGAACTGCGCGAGATTGCCGACACGATTAGCGAATTGAACGACGAAAAACATGCGTACAAGGCGGGGATCAGAGCCCAAAAGGGCTTGGAGTGGTAAAAACGGCTTGAGTCATGCTGCGCATCCCGTGATCGCCGCTCTGGCAGTACTCGATAGTTATGAAGCCTCATGTACTGCAAGTAAATTCCGGTTTCTGCGTTCCGGCCGCGCAGCGCTGACGCTCGCTCGCTATGACTCAACCTCGTTTTTGATGCATTTTTTGAGGGTTAGTCGGTGAATGTCTGAATTGAAAAACTTGTTAGAAAAAACACTGCACGTAGAAATCCCGCTGACGCGTGAAATCGGCATTTCAGTCATCAGCGCCAGCACTCAGTTAGTCGAGCTTGCAGCGCCGTTGTCGCCGAATATCAACCACAAATGCACCGCCTTTGGCGGCAGCTTGTACGCCGTTGCGGTGTTGGCGGGTTGGAGTATGGTGTTTGCTAGGTTACATGCGGCGGGGATTCATGCGCATATCGTAATTCAAGACGCGCAAATCGAGTATCTGCTGCCCGTGGTTGAAACTATCTCGGCAAGGTGTGAGTTAGCGGAAGACGACGAATTTGCGCGCTGCCTGAAATTATTCGAGCGCAAAGGGCGAGGGCGGATTGCTTTGGCGGTTGAAATCGTGACGCAGCAGGGTGTGGCGGTGAAATTTAGTGGGAATTATGTGATTCATAATTAATATCAAGAGAGAATAATAATGAGTAAACTAAATCCAAAGTTTGAATTCAAGTTTGAGCCTGAAAATAATCACCAAAGAATAGCTGTCTTGATTGATGCGGATAATGCACAGGCTAAACTTGTTAAACCCATTTTGGCTGAAATTGGAAAATTTGGTATTGCAACGGTCAAACGTATTTATGGCGATTTTACAAAACCTAATTTGAATTCTTGGAAAACAGTTCTATTAGAGCATTCAATTTTGCCTATGCAGCAATATGCATATACAACGGGTAAAAATGCCACTGACAGTGCGTTGATTATCGATGCTATGGATTTGCTGCACACAGGACGGTTTGATGCGTTCTGTTTGGTTTCTAGTGACAGTGATTTTACAAGATTGGCTGCAAGAATTCGTGAATCAGGTTTAACAGTGTTCGGAATAGGCCGAGCAACAACCCCAACGCCATTCAAAGCCGCGTGTGATAAATTTATTGAAACAGATTATCTTGCTGCTGATGCGAGTATTGACGCTGAGTTGCCTAAAGAAACTAAAGTCATCGAAAAGGCAATTATTAAAAAAGAACCAATTATTGTTAAAGAAGAAATAGCTCCTGCCGTGATCGGTACTGCAAATCTAAATCTTGACGTAGTTACACTACTTAAATCGGCTATTGACGAAATCTCAGATGATCAAGGGTATACCCGCATTTCAGATATAGGTTCATATCTGACTCGTCAACAGCCAGATTTTGACTCAAGAAAATATGGTCATAAAAAACTAAGTGATTTAATTAAGGCGCATGCAAATAAGTTCTTAATTGATGAGCGAGAAATTCGGATTGGTAGCCCAAAAGTGCTCTACGTTAAGAATAAAGGAAATTAATTGGCTTCAGTACTCCTCATCGCAGCCCCATCCTCAGGCTCTGGCAAAACCACCATCACCGCAGGTCTGGCATGGCTGTATCGTCGCCAAGGTCTGCTCGTAAAAGTTTTCAAATGCGGCCCTGATTTTCTCGATCCGCTGTTGCTCTGTTTTGCCAGTGGCGAGCCGGTTGATAATCTTGATTTATGGCTGGTTGGTGAGGATTTGTGTCGGCAGATGCTGGCGCAAGCGGCGCGTGATTTCGATGTGATCTTGATCGAATCGGTGATGGGGCTGTTTGATGGCGAGCCGAGTACGGCTGATCTGGCGGTGAAATTTGGCCTGCCGGTGTTGGCGATAATCGATGCGGGCGCAATGGCGCAGACCTTTGGTGCGCTGGCGTTTGGCTTGGCGCATTATCGTGCTGATTTGCCATTTTATGGTGTGCTGGCCAATAAAGTCGCGGGCGAGCGCCATGCGCAGATGCTGCAAGAGTCAATAAAGCCCCAGAACAAGGAGCGCGAGGCCGCGTTGCGAGCCGTTTGCGGGCAAGAAAAATCCGCAGCGAAAACTGAGGTAGTACAAGACGTACAGCGAGGTTTGCGCGAGGATTTGACGCCGCCTGCGAAAGGCGCAGTAGCGGAATCGCGTTCCGTTTGGATGGGTTGGGTCGGTCGGGTTGAACCCTTACCCGAACGCCATTTAGGCTTGGCACTGCCCGAGGAAATACCCGATCTTGCTGCCAAGCTCGATGCCATAGCTGATGCGCTGGCTGGCCAAGCGATTGCGCAATTAGGCGCTCCGATTGAATTTGCCGCGCCCATTGAGCCTGAAATCCAGCCTTTACTGCGTGGAAAACGGATTGCAATCGCGCGCGATGCGGCATTTTGTTTTATTTATCCGGCCAATTTACGCTGCCTTCAATTGCTGGGTGCGGAGTTGAGGTTTTTCTCCCCGCTGGCGCACGAGTCGCTCCCCGAGTGTGATGCGGTTTGGTTACCTGGTGGTTATCCCGAATTACATGCCGATACCTTAGCTGCGCATCCGACTATTCGCGCTGAATTAGCTGCGCATTTGGCGGCGGACAAACCGATTTGGGCGGAGTGCGGTGGGATGTTGGCGCTGTGTGAAAGTTTGACTTTGGTCGATGGCAGCGTGAAGCCCATGTGGGGCTTGCTGCCCGCGCAGGCCGCGATGCAAACGCGTTTGGCTGCGTTGGGAGCGCAAAGTTTCAATCTTGGCCGTGGCGAAATCCGTGGGCATACTTTCCATTATTCAAAGCTCACGACCGAATTAGCTCCCGTTGGGTATGGATCGCCATGCCGCTTGGGGTCTAATGGTGAGGCACTATACAAGCATGGGTATATCAAAGCGTCGTATATTCACAGCTGGTTTATGAGTCATCCATCCGCAACCGCGGCATTGTTTGGAGTTGTAGTATGAAGTTGATTTTTGCCCTTGCAATGAGCGTGGCCAGCGCAAGTGTATTGGCTGCGGTGAGTGTGAAAGATGATGTTGGCGCGACAATTGCATTGGCACAGCCCGCTAAGCGCATCATCAGCCTTGCGCCGCATGTGACTGAAGATTTGTTTGCGATTGGCGCCGGCAAATTGATTGTTGGCGCGGTCAATTATAGCGATTACCCGCCTGAGGCGAACCAAATTGAGCGCATTGGCGGCTATAACGGTTTTGACTTGGAACGCATCCGCGCGCTTAAGCCCGATCTGATTATTGGCTGGGCAACAGGCAACCCAGAGCGGCAACTCGATCAGATTAAATCCTTGGGCATTCCAGTGTTTCTGACGTTTTCCAAAAAAATGAGCGACGTGCCTACCGTGTTGGAACGGCTTGGCACGCTATCGGGCAATGAGGCGGGGGCGGCCAAGGCGGCGAAAAGCTATCGCGATCAATTGGCGCAGTTGGAAAGAACCTATGCCGGCCGTAAACCTGTGCGGGTGTTTTACCAGATTTGGGATAGACCGCTAATGACGATCAACAACACACAAATCATCTCGGATGTGATGCGCGTGTGCGGCGGCGTGAATGTGTTTGGTACCCAAGTCGATCTAACGCCCAAGGTGGATGTTGAGGCTGTGCTGGCCGCCAACCCGGATGTCGTCATGACGAGCGGCGAGCCGGGCATGAAAACCGATTGGCTGGTGCCGTGGAAAAAGTGGAAAAATCTGAAAGCCACGCAGAATAATCAGTTTTATATGCTGCCTAAAGATAGCGTCAATCGGATGGGGCCACGCCTCGTTGAAGGCGGCAAAGCCATGTGCGAAGCGCTCGAAAAGGCGAGGCAATGAAGTCTGCGCGTTTAACCCCGCAAAAAGTCAGCGCGACCATGGCGGTGCTCTTGCTATTGATGCTGCTAGCTATCGCAGCGAGCCTTTGCTTTGGCTCGACCAATTACCGGCCATGGCAGCTTTGGAGTAGTGCTGATGAGGCTGCGCTGGCGCGCGATGTGGTGCTCGAGCTTCGCCTGCCGCGCACCTTGGCGGCGCTGGCGGTCGGCGGTCTGCTGGCGCTGGCTGGTACATTGCAGCAAGTCTTGTTGCGCAACCCATTGGCTGATCCCTACATCCTGGGTACTTCTGGCGGGGCCAGTGTGGGCGCGCTGTTGGCGCTATTACTCGGGGTGGGTACTTTGGGCGTCAATCTGGCGGCAGGTGGTGGGGCGCTAGCCAGCATCATCATCGTGTTTTTGCTGGCGGGGCGTGATCACTCGGCGACGCAAACACGATTGCTGCTGACTGGCGTCGCTTTGGCCGCTTTTTGCGGTGCGCTTTCTTCATTGTTGCTCAGCATGGCGCCCGATGGCCTGCTGCGCGGCATGATTTTCTGGCTGATGGGGGATTTGGCAGGGGCGCATTGGCAGTCGGCCATGGTGATGTTGCTGGTGCTACTGATTGGCATTTGGCCCTTGGCGCGTGAGCTCAATATCATGGGTATGAGCTCAGAATCTGCGTTTTCATTGGGGCTAAATCATAATACCCTGCGGTGGATATTGTATTTTGCCGCAGCGCTGGCCTGCGCATTGGCGGTTACGACCGCAGGGATGATTGGCTTTGTTGGGCTCATCGTGCCGCATGCTTTGCGACTCATCATCGGGCAAGATTTACGTCTCTTGCTACCTGCCGCTGCGATGGCGGGTGGTGTTGTTTTGCTGCTGGCCGATATTCTGGCGCGCACCTTGATCGCGCCACAGCAATTGCCCGTCGGCGTGGTCATGGCCTTGCTCGGCGTGCCGGTGTTTTTATGGCTGCTGTCGCGCAAAGCGGGAGGCCGCCGATGAGCTTATTACAAGCGCAAAATTTGAGCTTAAAGCAGGGCGATCGTGAGCTGATTTGCAATTTGAATCTACAAATTAGCGCAGGCGAGGCGTGGATTGTGCTCGGTGAAAATGGCTGCGGCAAAAGTACGCTGTTGTCCAGCTTGGCGGGCTGGTTTAAGCCAAGTGCGGGGCAGGTACTACTGGGAGGTGTGCCAATGCAGCAAGTTGCACCTCTTCAGCGTGCGAAACAGCTTGCGTGGCAAACACAGCAAGATGAATGCCCATTTCCTTTGACTGTGTTAGAAAAAACGCTCACCGGTCGCCATCCGCATCTGAGCCGCTGGGAATGGGAAAGCGCGGCCGATCTGGCGCTGGCGCAGCAGCAACTGGCAAGGTTGGATTTGCAGGGTTTTGCCGAGCGCGATCTGGCAAGCCTGTCTGGCGGCGAGCGCCGCCGCGTTTCGCTGGCGACTGCACTCACCCAGCAAGCGCCATTGATGTTGCTCGACGAGCCGCTCTCGCAACTCGATCTGCGCCATCAGCAACAAGCACTCGCGGTGCTGCGCGAAGAGCTTGCCGCAGGCCGAAGTATCGTAATGGTCAGCCACGACCCCAATCACGCCGCACAACTGGCGACACACGCCTTGCTATTATTCGGTGATGGCACGTGGAGTGCTGGGGTATTGGTTGAAACATTAAATACAAAATTGCTTAGCAGGCTATACCATCATCCCGTATCTGCAATAGAGCAAAATGGCAGCAGCTGGTTTGTGCCGATGAGATGAAGTTGTGAGCGGGTATCTGACACGTAGCAGCAATATGACAATAGAAAGCTGGGATGTCCCAAAAGTGTTGTTCATATAAGGCCTTGAATTGCACTTTCCTGTTTTTTTAAGTACGCCTACGCAATGATTCTCGGCTTGCTGACTTTATTTTATTCATGTTGCGATTTAAGCATTTTCCTAGTCGCAAAGAGGATCTATATTGGTCATTGTTGCGTGTCATCCGTTTAGAATTTGCAGTATTTGATTCAAACTTTGCAGCCAATTCAAGCATCGCATTATGTATATGAATGTGGGGTTTTATGGGATCTGCAGCTTATTTTGCTATCTAGGTGAAGTTGATATGTATCGCTCCATATTTACTTTGATTTTCTCCAGCCTGCTTGCTGGGACTGCACAAGCTCAAACCTTGTCCTTGCAAGATGCAGCAGGTGAAATTGCAAATCAGTCGCGCAAACCACGATCTATACAGCCAACACTTTCATTACGATGAATCCTTTGCAACCACGTGCCGAGGCCATTGCCGTTCGCGATGGCAAATTTATCGCGATTGGCTCGCAAGCCGAAGTCGCTCGCCTGGCGGGCAGTTCAGCACGGATCGATAAAACGTTTGCCGGTAAAGTCAAACCGACCACTTTGCCGGCATTAAAACCGCAAGCGGCAGCGAGCGACTTGCAACAAGAGAGCACGCAAACCTTAGTCGCCTTGGTATCACATAAGCATGATCACTAATTAGCATAAACTTCTAATCATTAATACTCGCCATTTTACGACATCATGATGCTATGGGGCCCTGAAATGGCGTGAAAGTGAGTAGCAACATCACAAGGAGAGAACTGGATGAAATTACCGTTCAAATTGCTTGGCATGGCCTTGTTACCAATCACCGCCGTATCAGGAGCAACCGGCGAAGCCCCCGTAGATTCAAACATTAATCCTGTCGTGATAAGTAAATTGGTAGAGACGGGGGACTACCTTCGTTCGCTCACGCGCTTTCAGGTCGATGCTGATATAACACAGGATTTGGTGCTCGATAACGGCCAGAAGGTCAAAATTCATGGCAAAACCAGCATGAAGGTCAATCACCTTCAGCAAATCAGCTCCAGCATTGAAAGCGACCGCCTTAATCGGAAATTTTATTACGATGGTAAAAGCATCACCCAGTATGCACCGAAGCAAGGCTATTTTGCGACAGTGCCTGCAAGTAATAATGTTTACGATGCATTACACCAACTCGAAAGCGAATATGGACTGCAAGTACCGCTCGAAGACTTATTCCAACTGGGACGCGATGCTAAACAGCTCGATAAATTAACCGTGGCGGCATATGTAGGCCCAACGCAGATTAACGGTCAGCTATGCGACCATATGGCATTTCGCCAAGAAGGCGTTGATTGGCAGCTTTGGCTCAGCCGCAGCAAACCCGCGTTACCCTGCAAACTGTCGATTGTCAGTACAGATGAAGCTGCGCAACCTGAATATGTAGTTGAGTATCACTGGAAGATGAAACCTACTTTCAAAGAAAGTGATTTCAAGTTCAAACCAGGTAAACATGACCAAGCTATTCCGCTGAAAAAAGTCGGTGAACAGGGGGAGAAAAATGAACAATAATCGGTCGAAGCTAACAATCTGCGGCGTATTGGCTACTTCATTGATGGTCATTGGGATGCCCAATGCGCAGGCGCGACTCGAAGCTACAGGCAAGGCTCGCCCAAGTATTGGCCGAGTTTCTCCGGCCAAAGCGGAACGCCCAACAATTCAGCGTCCCGTTAATCAGGGCGCAAAACTCAATCAGCGAGACCGTGCAAATCATAAGCGCAATATGAATGCCAACAATGGCCATCGCAATATTAATATCAACAATAGCCACGATATTGATATCAATGTTGATCGCGGCGGTGGCTGGGGCCACCACCATGATCGCTGGGATGATGACGATGATTGGAATGTAGGCCGGGCCGTTGCGACCACCGTAGCGGTAACCACCACTGCGGCAATAATCGGTTCGATCATTCGTGCCAATCAATTACCAACAAATTGTGTGCAAATTGTTAATCGTGGCACGAGCTTTTTGCAGTGTGGTAATACATGGTATCAGCCCCAATATAGCGGGCCAGATATTACTTATATCGTAGTTAACCCACCGTATTAGATTGATCAGGATAGGCCTACCTACCTCAGTAGGTAGGCTTTGAATGTATATTTTGATTTGCCGACCTTTGGGCAAGTAAAATCATTTTTAGTAGGAATTTCCGTGTAGATCGAACGGCATATATTCTCGTTAAAAATCAAAGTTGCAAAGATTAGGTTGCGCACCATTTAAATAAATCCAAGCATCAGCCACAAAGTTTTGTGGCAACTCAATTGAATATTAGTAGAATGATGCGATTCGTTATTTTTTATCGCTATTCAAAAAAAATGCATTACAGCAAAGAAATTTAATATGCAAAACGACATAACAAACCGAATTCCATTCTACATTCATATTTCCTACCTCTTTGTTGCGCTACTGGTGGGGTTTGCCTTGTTAAGCGGTTGGAATCAATATCGCTCCAGCAGTTTAATTTTGAAAACCGCGGCTGATCAGCAGTTTGGCTTGGCGGCCAAATCAACCGCAGAAGAAGTTGAGCAGATTTACCAAAGCGGCGCACGCACCGCGCAGCTCTTGTCTGAGCAACGTTTAATGAATGCCACGACGCTGGATGAGCGGCTGGATAGCTTGAAATATCTAACGACCTCGCTCAGTTACAATCCGGCCGTCATTGCACACTACATTGGCTACGAAACGGGCGATTTCTTTCTGGTTCGCATTTACCGTGGCCATCCGGCGATGACTAAGCGTTTTAACCCGCCAAAAAATACGCTGTGGATCGTACAGAGCGTTAGCCACTCTACGGGTCAAGCCATTGGCGAATATCTATTTTACGATCAAGCGCTCAAATTAATCGAACGGCGCGTTGATCCTAAATATGATTTCGATCCACGTACGCGTGATTGGTACAAGGCTAAAAGCACTCCTGGTCAATTATTAATTACCGATCCATATTATTTTTCTGCTAGTGGACTGGTTGGTATTTCATTCTCACAGCAAACCGCAAACCAAAAAGGCGTGGTTGGCAGTGATGTTCGCTTGGAGCGCATTAATGATTTTTTACTGCGCCATCGCATCACCCCTGATACACGCCTCGCTTTGATTGATTCGGAGCAGCGGGTGATCTCTTCGCATAAAGGTACGCCAGATTTAATCAAAGAAGCCGATGGTCAACTGCGGCTACCCAAATTAGTGAGTTTTGACGCTCCTGTTTTGAAAAAACTCTTGGGTTTACCGCAAGGTAAAGCGGGCAATGCCAGTACATTTGCGACCGACAGCGGTGAAGATTGGGAAGGATTAACAACACAAATTAATTTACCCAATGGCAAAAAGCTAACGCTACTGATGGCGACACCCCACCAAGAGTTACTTAGCGCAGCAATTGCCGAGCGCAATCAAAGTATCTGGGTTGCTGCGCTGTTAATTGCATTTGGCGTGGTGCTGGCCATTTGGATGGCACACAAAGCCTCCAAACCCATTAATGCTTTAACAGAGGAAGTGCAAAAAATTGAGCAATTTCAATTTGATGAGGCGGTCGATGTTAATACCAATATCACTGAAATTGCACGCCTAGCTCATGGTCTGGGTGGTATGAAACAAACCATTTCCCGCTTTATGTCGCTCTCGCAAGCGCTGGCGGCAGAAAAAAACTTCAGCCGCCTGCAGGCCAAAATTCTGGATGAATTGGGCGCAGTCAGCCAAG
This sequence comes from Chitinibacter bivalviorum, assembly GCF_013403565.1. Classification (NCBI taxonomy): domain Bacteria; kingdom Pseudomonadati; phylum Pseudomonadota; class Betaproteobacteria; order Neisseriales; family Chitinibacteraceae; genus Chitinibacter; species Chitinibacter bivalviorum. The sequence goes on from NZ_CP058627.1 coordinate 827,190, forward strand.
CTAACGGCGGCGTAATTTATATTGCGCATAATCAGCAAGGCACGATAGAGCTCGAATCAACACAGTTTTTTTGGCATGGCCCAGCTCAAGCCGCGCACCCGGGAGCTGAAAACATCAATATGGCGAGCAATCACACGGTTGCCACGGCTTTGCGTGCGCAAGAAATACTGAAAACCGTGAGTGCTGCCGAATTTAGTCGGGATTTTCCGCTCTTGCCACCCATTGAGCGCTCACTCACACAACTGACTTTACCGCTTAGCAATCGCGACGGCGTACTGGTTGGCGCGTTGGCATTGGCGATTGATGAAAGTAAGAAACCGAGCGCAGATTTACTCGCTTTTGTACAAACCATTGCTGCCACCGCTGCCGTCGCCGTTGATACGCAACGCTTGGTGAATGAGCAAAAAGTATTGTTGGAAGCCTTTATTCAACTGATTGCCGGTGCAATTGATGCCAAAAGCCTATACACCGGCGGTCATTGTCAGCGCGTGCCCGAACTGACCAAAATGCTCGCCCGTGCAGCAGAAAAGCAAACCGAAGGACAGTTTGCCGACTTCAAGCTTAACGAAGACCAGTGGGAAGAGCTGCACATCGCCGCGTGGTTGCACGATTGCGGTAAGGTGACGACACCTGAATACGTGGTAGATAAAGCCACCAAACTTGAAACATTGTATGATCGGATCCATGAAGTACGGATGCGCTTTGAAGTGCTTAAACGCGATGCCGAAGTGCGTTGCTGGCAGGCGATTGCCGCAGGTGGCAAGACTGATGAACTACAAGCGCAATTGGCTAGCGAATGGGCCGAACTCGATGCAGAATTTGCTTTTATTGCGACCTGTAATGAAGGTGGCGAATTTATGGCCCCCGATAAAATCGAGCGACTTAAGCAAATCGCCGCCCGTACTTGGCAGCGCACTTTATCTGATCGTATTGGCATTGCGCATGAAGAAAAAGAGCGCAAACAGCGCACGCCCGAATCCGACCTGCCTGTTTCCGAGCTGTTGTTGGCTGATAAACCTGAGCATATCTTGCTGCGCGCCGAGCGCGACAAGCTGGGTGACGACAACCCTTGGGGCTTTAAGGTGAAAGTGCCTGAGCACATGTATAACCGTGGAGAGCTTTATAATCTTGGCGTTGCGCGAGGTACCCTCTCAGAAGAAGAACGCTACAAGATTAATGAGCACATTATTCAGACCATTGTCATGCTGGAAAAACTTCCCTTCCCGCGCCATTTGCAACGTGTGCCAGAAATCGCCGGCGGCCACCATGAAAAAATGGACGGCAGCGGTTACCCAAAACGTTTGAAGCGCGATGAAATGAGCCCAGCCGCCCGCATGATGGCGATTGCCGATATTTTTGAAGCACTCACCGCGGTCGATAGGCCGTATAAAAAAGGTAAAACGCTGTCGGAGGCGATTAAAATCATGGGCTTTATGGTGAAAGACCAGCATATTGACGTGGATTTATTCCGGCTGTTTTTGCAAGAAGGCCTGCATCTTGAATATGCTCAGCGCTTTATGAAGCCCGAGCAGATCGATGAAGTTGATATTTCCAGCTATCTCGCCTGATGACGCACCTTATGGTTAGAAGAAAAACCCACATCATATTGCTTCAATTGATCACCGCTCGGCGCTTGATATTCGCAGCACTGCTGTGTGTGCTGATTCAGGCTTTGCCTGCCAGATCGGGCTGGGATTTTGATAAACTCGTCAAAATGGCTCAGCAGCGCTACGGTGCCAATGCAAGCAAGCTGATGAGTGAGACACAGCAGTTACTTGCTAGCAGTAAAACCCTGGCTGAACCCGATAAGCTCAAGCGAGTAAACGAGTTTTTCAACCGGCGTTTTCAGTTTCAGGATGATATGACTATCTGGCAACAAGCCGATTACTGGGCTTCGCCACTGGAAATGGTGGGAAAAGGTGCGGGTGATTGCGAAGACTTTGCCATTATCAAGTACTTTGCACTCAAAGAGTTGGGCGTGGCGGCCGAAAAGCTGCGCATGAGCTACGTAAAAGCTAAAATTGGTGGCGCTAGTAGCACCGTAACACAGGCGCATATGGTGCTCACTTATTACCCAACGCCCGATGCCGAACCACTGATTTTAGATAATCTGATTACCGACATCCGTCCTGCTAGCCGCCGAGCTGACTTGGTCCCCGTGTTTAGTTTTAACAGCGAAGGTATTTTTGCTGGCAGCGGCAATCAGCCTTCTGGCTCGATTGATAGATTATCACGCTGGAAAGATGTTTTGCTGCGCATGCAAGCCGATGGCATTGAATTTTAAGGGAAACATTATATGTCTTTATTCCGCCAAGTTTGGCTGATGATCATTGCCTCTGCCGTCATGGCATTTATTGTGGCTTTGCTCGTTAGTACATTGAGTGCGCGCGACTATTTACAAACTCAGCTCTACACGCAAAGCAGTGACAACGCCTCATCGCTCGCACTATCAATATCACAGCAGGCCAATGACCCCGCAATGATCGAGTTAATGAGTAACGCACTGTTTGACTCTGGGCATTTTGAGTTGATTCGCATTACCGATCCGCACGGCAAAATCATCAATGAATTGCACAATAAAGACTTGCCTAGCGACGTGCCAAGCTGGTTTATTGCGCGCTTTCCAATTAGTGTCAGTGTAGGGACGGCGTTAATTACGAATGGCTGGAAGCAGGCTGGCAAAGTAGAAATTCAAGCGCATTCTCGTTTTGCATATGAATCGCTTTGGAAAAGTGCCCAAAAACTTTTCATCTGGATGCTACTAGGGGGTATTGCTACAGGGGCTTTGATGCACATTGTATTACGTCGCATACGTGCCCCAATACTACAAATCATGGCGCAAGCCGCCGCGATTAGTGAGCGCCGCTTTATCAATGTACCGCAACCACGTTACATCGAATTACGCCCAATGGCAGACGCAATGAATAGCATGGTCGACCGAGTGAAAGCCATGCTGGACGAGCAAACCGCGCATATCGAAGAACTAAAACGTGACGCCAATCGCGACCCCGTCACCGGCCTTGCTAATCGCAGCTTTTTTATGGGCCGGCTAGCCGATGCACTTAGCAGTGAAGAAAGTTTGCCGCTTGGTGTGCTGTATATGCTGCGCTTGAAGGATCTGGCTGGGATTAACCGCGATTTAGGCCGACAAGCTACCGATAAACTTCTGACCGAATTGGCGACCGAACTGGCTCATCACGCGGACAGTAACGAAGGCTGGCAAGCTGCGCGGCTAAATGGTTCTGATTTTGTCCTATTTGCACCTGGACAAGAATTGCAAGCGGACTTTGCCGAGAAACTATTGGGCAGTATTGCTGCACTGGCACCCACTCTGTCCAATTTCATCGCCTTGGGATATAGCTCCTACGCTCAAGGCGATGGTATTGGCGCAGTATTAAGCCGAACCGACGGTGCCTTAGCGCAAGCTGAATCCCAAATGCAAAACAATGTCGCAGCTGCTGCATATGCGGCGATCAAAGCAAGCCGTCCGAATGATGAATGGCTTCAGATTTTACAAAAAGCGATCGAGGCACAGCACTTTGTCGCAGCCAGCTTTGCCGTGCTCGATTTTAATGGTCAGTCATTGCATCAAGAAATGGTGCTTCGCCTCCCAGATCCTGCCACGGGAGAATTACAATCGGCAGGTGTGTTTATGCCGTTTGCCGCTCGATTTAATTTGCTACCAGCGCTCGATTTAGCGGCGGTGCAACTGGGGTTGAAAATGCTGTCTACGCAATCGGCCGATATTGCAATCAATATTGCGCCCCAATCCATATCGAATGTGCAGTTCCGTCGGGATTTGGCTACATTGTTAAATCAACAATCACGTGAATCTTTGATGCGTTTGTGGCTTGAAGTGAATGAAAGTGCCTTGATTGATGACTTGGAATCGCTCTCGACATTTATTACCGAAATGCGCAAATTAGGCGTCAAAGTAGGAATTGAGCATTTTGGCCGTCAAGTCGGCAGCATGCCCAAACTGTATGACTTGCCACTGTCGTACTTAAAAATCGACAGCAGTTACATTCATGACATCGATCAGCAGTCGAACAATCAACAGCTGATTAAAGCCATCATGGCTGTGACCAAAGCACTCAACATTATGACCATCGCCGAATTGGTGCGCACCGAAGGTGAATGGAGCAAACTGCAGCAATTAGGACTTAACGGCGCAACTGGGCCAGTTACTCAATTAAAAATGAAAATATAGTTTCGATTTTTTATATACGTTGCAATTACTGTACGCCTCAAAGCAACTTTTTCTGGCAAATAATATATGAATACGTCTTTTTTAAACGCAGCTTGCTCCCGCTTGCGATCATCAGTTTCTTTGAGTCTTAATTTTCAGGTAGCGGCGCAGGTTTGACTTTAAATAGGCGATGAATACCGTAAAAACCCAAGATAAATAGCAGTCCCACGACGCTAAACCAAAACCAGCGCCAAAAGCTAAAGGTAGCGGCATTTGCTTCTGCTAGCTCAATGGTGGTGATATTCGGAAATTGCGACAGCATGCTTAACCGCCAACCGTAGGATGTAATAAGTGCATCTTGCTGATGCGTTTGCAGCGAAGCGGCCTTAGCTTGCAGATCGGCTGAGTTAAATTTGAAATAGAACGGAAAACTCCAGACGGTGTCTTCATTGCGAAAGACGCGAATGTCTCGGGCGGGGTTTTCGGTGTAGATGTAATACACATCGTTTACGGGGCCATCCATGGGATTGGTTTTGCTGATTGGCCCATCTTTGTCGGTGAGTTTGACTTCAACGCCGGTGATCTTGACGATTTGTTTTTCCGGTAAGAAATAATCCAGCCCGATTAGGCAAACGATTGCGAGGCAGGCCCAAGCGACGAGCAACATTTTTTTTAGGGTTTGGCGCATGGTGTAGCTCAAAATAAAATGACAGGTAAGTATAACGCTGAACGCAGTTATACAATACCTGTCAGTTTATAGTGTATCAGCGACAAGCTGATTAAACGGCGGCTTCCATTTTGGGGCTGCGACCCATTAGATCGGAAATAATGTCGCTGACGGCGACGTTTTCAAATAGCACCTGGCAGACTGAGCGCGTGATTGGCATGTCGATGCCAAGCTCCTGTGCTTGGCGCAGTACTTCTCGCGCGGTTGGAACGCCTTCGGCCACGTGACCGAGGTTTTTCAAAACGCCGTCCAGATCCAGCCCTTGTGCGAGTAATAAACCAACCCGACGGTTACGCGATAAGTCACCCGTCGCAGTCAGCATTAAATCGCCAATGCCGGCCAAGCCCATCATCGTCTCGGGCTTGCCGCCAAGCGCTACGCAAAAACGTGCCATTTCGGCTAAACCACGAGTCAGCAAAGCGGCGCGAGCATTCAGGCCGAGATTGAGACCATCGGCAACGCCAGCGGCAATCGCCATCACATTTTTGACTGCAGCGCCGATTTCTACACCGACAATGTCATCAGATGCATATAAGCGCAGAATATTAGTATTCAGATCATTAACTACTTGCTGCGCAAAAGTGGCATCGCTGGCGGCAATCGTCACTGCTGCTGGCAGACCTTTGGCAACTTCTTGTGCAAAACTTGGTCCAGATAGCATACCGCGCGCGATGTGGGCGGGCATTTCTTGTTCTGCGACTTGGTGCGGTAGCAGCATCGTGCCTGCTTCCAAACCTTTACAAGCCCAAAGCACTGGTGCGCTATTTCCCAGCTCGGCGAGTGATTTTAACGTGCCGCGCAGCCCAGACATTGGCGTTACTATCAGGATTAGCCCCGCGCCGTCGATTGCGTCTGCTAAAGAGTGGGTAACAGCCAGTTGCGGCGGGAATGGGGCGTTGGGTAGATAGCGCTCATTGAGACCATCTTTCTGCATATGCGCGACTTGATCCACTTCTCGCGACCAAAGAGTGACCGATTGACGATCTGCAAATCGAATTGCTAGGGCAGTGCCCCAAGCGCCAGCACCTAATACAGCGAGTTTCAAAGGAATATTCTCCCCGTCGTGAGCTTAAGCGCCCCAGACGTCTTCAATGCGGATGTAGCCAACGGCGCCATCACGATGTTTGATTTTAAGCCAGCCCGTACGTGTGTCTTGGAGTAGCTCCAGCACGACATTGCGGTCGACTTTGAATAAGAGTGTGGATGATGTATTTGCGTCTTTGCGAACTTCCGCTAGGCGATTGACCTGTACATAGCGCGTTGTGCTGATGTCTGATTTCAGGGCCCAGGCTAACGTGCCGTCCCGATCTCGTACTCGAATCCAGTTGCCTTGTTCAGCAAGAAATTCGAGTGGAATATTAGTGCTTAGAATAAAACGTTTATCGCTCGTTTCGACTGGTGCGTCGTAAAGAATGACACCATGCTTGGCAGTCGAGCGATATTCAATTGCATACACACTACTGGTAGTGGCTACCAGTAGTGTCGCAATCAGAAGCTGATTAATGAGTGGTTTGCTCATTGGCTTGTGCTGCAGCAGCTTGCTGACGTTGTTGCAGATAGATCGCTTCGAAATTGATTGGCTGCAATACCAGCGGAGGGAAGCCAGCGCGCGTCGTCAAATCTGAAACCGCTTCACGCAGGTACGGGAACAAGATGCTCGGGCAGCCAATGCCCAATAATGGATCCAATTCAGTTTCTGGTACGTTTTCGATTTGGAACAGACCGGCTTGAGTTACTTCAACCAAGAAAGTTGTACGATCTTCGGTCTTTGCTGTTGCAGTTACAGTCAGGCTTGCTTCGAAAAAGCCGTTTTCAAAGCTGCGTGCTTGATTGCGGAACTGGATATTGAATTCTGGCTGCTCTTGTTCCATGAACGAGTTTGGCGCGGTCGGTGACTCAAGAGAGATATCAGTCACATACAGTTTTTGTACCGCAAATACAGGTTGCTTAACTTCTTGGTTTTCTTCGCTCATGGTCCATCCCTTGTGAGTCGGTTAGTGTATATAAGGTGTTGCTTTGGTTTCAGAACCAGCGCGCTGAAATCATCGCACAAAACTAAGCGCGGTGACTATCTGCGCACAATGAAAAGCTACAAAAGTGATCTATGTAATTAATTACCATTCAATAGAGGAATTAATTTGCCAGCATGATCAAGCGCAGCCAAGTCATCGAATCCACCTACATGATAATCATCAATGTAAATTTGAGGCACAGTACGGCGCTGAGTACGTTCCATCATTATCTCGCGCTCAGCAGGGTCAAGATCGACTCGGATCTTTTCTATCTTAGTTACACCACGCTGCGTAAGTAATCGCTCTGCGCGATCGCAATACGGGCAATAACCCGTGCTATACATTACTACTTTGGGCATTTACGCTCCTAATGTAATACCCAATTTCATCAATCGGGATTGCAATTAAACATAACTCTTTAGGTGGGGCTTGCCCTGCAAAGATGCAAGTGCCCCACGAGTTTGTTTTTATAACCCTATGAAATCAACAGTTTGTCGGCTTAATTGCAGTTTTTGTGTTAATGGGTGTTGACGGGTTTCGAGGCGGTGGGTATAGTTCGGCCTCTCTGCTGATGACGCAACGAAACGAAGCGATCCCAGCAACGATCTTTAACAATATACAGCCGATGAGTGTGAGTGCTTGATTCGTAAGTCGAAACAAGTGCTTGCACTCAATTGAAAAAGTAATATTTGTAGTCTGAACTTCGGTTCAAACTCGGATGTTCTTTTGAGTATTGAAGTACAAGCCAAGTAGTAAAAATAGCATAGCGATTAAACGAAAGAGTTTGATCCTGGCTCAGATTGAACGCTGGCGGCATGCTTTACACATGCAAGTCGAACGGCAGCACGGACTTCGGTCTGGTGGCGAGTGGCGAACGGGTGAGTAATACATCGGAACGTACCCAGTAATGGGGGATAACTATCCGAAAGGATAGCTAATACCGCATACGCCCTACGGGGGAAAGAGGGGGATCGCAAGACCTCTTGTTATTGGAGCGGCCGATGGCTGATTAGCTAGTTGGTGAGGTAAAGGCTCACCAAGGCGACGATCAGTAGCGGGTCTTAGAGGACGATCCGCCACACTGGAACTGAGACACGGTCCAGACTCCTACGGGAGGCAGCAGTGGGGAATCTTGGACAATGGGCGCAAGCCTGATCCAGCAATGCCGCGTGCGTGAAGAAGGCCTTCGGGTTGTAAAGCGCTTTTGTCTGGGAGCAAATCCTTGTGGCTAATACCCACCGGGGATGAGAGTACCAGAAGAATAAGGACCGGCTAACTACGTGCCAGCAGCCGCGGTAATACGTAGGGTCCAAGCGTTAATCGGAATTACTGGGCGTAAAGCGTGCGCAGGTGGTTTGTTAAGCACGATGTGAAATCCCCGAGCTCAACTTGGGAATTGCATTGTGAACTGGCTAACTAGAGTACGGCAGAGGGGGGTGGAATTCCACGTGTAGCAGTGAAATGCGTAGAGATGTGGAGGAACACCGATGGCGAAGGCAACCCCCTGGGCTGATACTGACACTCATGCACGAAAGCGTGGGGAGCAAACAGGATTAGATACCCTGGTAGTCCACGCCCTAAACGATGTCAACTAGTTGTTGGGCTTTTCGGAGCTTAGTAACGCAGCTAACGCGTGAAGTTGACCGCCTGGGGAGTACGGTCGCAAGACTAAAACTCAAAGGAATTGACGGGGGCCCGCACAAGCGGTGGATGATGTGGATTAATTCGATGCAACGCGAAAAACCTTACCTGGTCTTGACATGTACGGAATCCTTGAGAGATCGAGGAGTGCCTTCGGGAACCGTAACACAGGTGCTGCATGGCTGTCGTCAGCTCGTGTCGTGAGATGTTGGGTTAAGTCCCGCAACGAGCGCAACCCTTGCCATTAGTTGCTACCATTCAGTTGAGCACTTTAATGGGACTGCCGGTGACAAACCGGAGGAAGGTGGGGATGACGTCAAGTCCTCATGGCCCTTATGACCAGGGCTTCACACGTCATACAATGGTCGGTACAGAGGGTCGCTAACCCGCGAGGGGGTGCCAATCTCACAAAACCGATCGTAGTCCGGATTGCACTCTGCAACTCGAGTGCATGAAGTCGGAATCGCTAGTAATCGCGGATCAGCATGTCGCGGTGAATACGTTCCCGGGCCTTGTACACACCGCCCGTCACACCATGGGAGTGGGTTTCACCAGAAGTAGGTAGGCTAACCGCAAGGAGGCCGCTTACCACGGTGGGATTCATGACTGGGGTGAAGTCGTAACAAGGTAGCCGTAGGGGAACCTGCGGCTGGATCACCTCCTTTCAAGAGAAAGACCTGCGGGTCAAGTACTCACACTCATCGGCTGTAGAATTTGAAGATACAGAGAAAGTAACTGCGAGATGAAGCAATTGATCTCAGGGTTACGGACTTGGTTGGAAGCTGGGTCAGTAGCTCAGTCGGTTAGAGCACCGTCTTGATAAGGCGGGGGTCGCTGGTTCGATTCCAGCTTGACCCACCACTTACCTGTAAGTGGAAACAGCTTAGTAATGCCAGATTGGGGGATTAGCTCAGTTGGGAGAGCACCTGCTTTGCAAGCAGGGGGTCGTCGGTTCGATCCCGTCATCCTCCACCACACCTTGCGGCGAGCACTGTGCAAACAGTGGTGCAGCAAAAAAGTCACTGTCAAGAATTTAGAATTCAGTCAATAGACGGATCGGTAGTTGGGGTTCGGGTTGTTGATTTTGTTCTGGTTTCTTAAATCAGACCCACACAGCAATGTGTGACTGTATCGTTCTTTAACAAAATAGAAGAAGTAATATCTCCTAATTAAACAATGTGAAAACAGGGTGACTTGTTTTTACAGTAATAAATTGGGTTGATTGTATCTGCTGATGTAAAAGTCAGCCGTTGAATAGCGTGAGAAACTATTCAACAAGTCGTAAATACGAAACTCTGACCAAGAGTACGGTAAAACGTGTTTGAGGTTATAGGATCAAGCGAATAAGTGCATCTGGTGGATGCCTTGGCGATGATAGGCGACGAAGGACGTGATAGCCTGCGATAAGCGTGGGGGAGCTGGCAAAGTGCTTTGATCCCACGATTTCCGAATGGGGAAACCCGGCCCTTTTGGGTCATCCTTGACTGAATACATAGGTCATGTGAAGCGAACGCGGTGAACTGAAACATCTAAGTAACCGCAGGAAAAGAAATCAACCGAGATTCCCAAAGTAGTGGCGAGCGAAATGGGAAGAGCCTGTACGTGATAGCAGTCGTGTTAATAGAACGGAATGGAAAGTCCGGCCATAGTGGGTGATAGCCCCGTATATGAAAACACAATTGTGGTACTAAGCGTACGACAAGTAGGGCGGGACACGAGAAATCCTGTTTGAAGATGGGGGGACCATCCTCCAAGGCTAAATACTCATCATCGACCGATAGTGAACCAGTACCGTGAGGGAAAGGCGAAAAGAACCCCGGGAGGGGAGTGAAATAGAACCTGAAACCGGATGCATACAAACAGTGGGAGCGGACTTGTTCCGTGACTGCGTACCTTTTGTATAATGGGTCAGCGACTTACGTTCAGTAGCAAGCTTAACCAAATAGGGGAGGCGTAGGGAAACCGAGTCCGAATAGGGCGCATAGTTGCTGGGCGTAGACCCGAAACCAAGTGATCTATCCATGGCCAGGATGAAGGTGCGGTAACACGCACTGGAGGTCCGAACCCACTAACGTTGCAAAGTTAGGGGATGAGCTGTGGATAGGGGTGAAAGGCTAAACAAACTTGGAAATAGCTGGTTCTCCTCGAAAACTATTTAGGTAGTGCCTCATGTATCACTGACGGGGGTAAAGCACTGTTATGGCTAGGGGGTCATCGCGACTTACCAAACCATGGCAAACTCTGAATACCGTCAAGTGCGAGCATGGGAGACAGTCCTGGGGTGCTAACGTCCTGGGACAAGAGGGAAACAACCCAGACCGCCGTCTAAGGTCCCAAATGATCAATTAAGTGGAAAACGAGGTGGGAAGGCATAGACAGCCAGGATGTTGGCTTAGAAGCAGCCATCATTTAAAGAAAGCGTAATAGCTCACTGGTCGAGTCGTCCTGCGCGGAAGATGTAACGGGGCTCAAATTGATAACCGAAGACGCGGATATGTACGATGTACATATGGTAGAGGAGCGTTCTGTAAGCCTGTGAAGGTGTCTTGAGAAGGATGCTGGAGGTATCAGAAGTGCGAATGCTGACATGAGTAGCGATAAAGGGGGTGAAAAGCCCCCTCACCGAAAACCCAAGGTTTCCTGCGCAACGTTCATCGGCGCAGGGTGAGTCGGCCCCTAAGGCGAGGCAGAAATGCGTAGTCGATGGGAAACAGGTTAATATTCCTGTACTTGGTATAAGTGCGATGTGGGGACGGAGAAGGTTACCTCAGCCAACGGTTGGAAGAGTTGGTTTAAGCGTGTAGGTGTGTGGCTTAGGCAAATCCGGGCTGCTTTAACACTGAGGCGTGATGACGAGTCTACTTGTAGACGAAGTGAGCGATACCCTGCTTCCAAGAAAAGCCACTAAGCTTCAGCTTATATTGAACCGTACCGCAAACCGACACAGGTGGGTAGGAAGAGTATTCTAAGGTGCTTGAGAGAACTCGGGAGAAGGAACTCGGCAAATTGACACCGTAACTTCGGGAGAAGGTGTGCCTCTAGTAGGTGAAGGTGTACAACCGGAGCCCAATGAGGCCGCAGAGAAATGAGGGCTGCGACTGTTTATCAAAAACACAGCACTGTGCTAACACGAAAGTGGATGTATACGGTGTGACGCCTGCCCGGTGCTGGAAGATTAAATGATGGGGTGCAAGCTCTTGATTGAAGTCCCAGTAAACGGCGGCCGTAACTATAACGGTCCTAAGGTAGCGAAATTCCTTGTCGGGTAAGTTCCGACCCGCACGAATGGCGTAACGATGGCCCTACTGTCTCCTCCCGAGACTCAGCGAAGTTGAAGTGTTTGTGAAGATGCAATCTCCCCGCTGCTAGACGGAAAGACCCCGTGAACCTTTACTGTAGCTTTGCATTGGACTTTGAAGTGGTTTGTGTAGGATAGGTGGGAGGCTTTGAAGCTGGAACGCTAGTTTCAGTGGAGCCGTCCTTGAAATACCACCCTGACCCCTTTGAGGTTCTAACCTTGGTCCGTTATCCGGATCGGGGACCGTGCATGGTAGGCAGTTTGACTGGGGCGGTCTCCTCCCAAATTGTAACGGAGGAGCTCGAAGGTCGCCTAGGTACGGTCGGACATCGTACTGATAGTGTAATGGCAAAAGGCGGCTTAACTGCGAGACCGACAAGTCGAGCAGGTGCGAAAGCAGGACATAGTGATCCGGTGGTTCTGAATGGAAGGGCCATCGCTCAACGGATAAAAGGTACTCCGGGGATAACAGGCTGATTCCGCCCAAGAGTTCACATCGACGGCGGAGTTTGGCACCTCGATGTCGGCTCATCACATCCTGGGGCTGTAGCCGGTCCCAAGGGTATGGCTGTTCGCCATTTAAAGTGGTACGTGAGCTGGGTTCAAAACGTCGTGAGACAGTTTGGTCCCTATCTGCAGTGGGCGTTGGAAGTTTGAGGGGGGCTGCTCCTAGTACGAGAGGACCGGAGTGGACTGACCTCTGGTGTACCGGTTGTCACGCCAGTGGCATTGCCGGGTAGCTAAGTCGGGAATAGATAAGCGCTGAAAGCATCTAAGCGCGAAACTAGCCTCAAGATGAGACTTCCCTAGGTCTTTAAGACCTCTAAAGGATCGTTCGAGACCAGGACGTTGATAGGTCGGGTGTGGAAGCGCAGTAATGCGTTAAGCTAACCGATACTAATTGCCCGTGAGGCTTGATCCTATAACCTGAGACGCGTTAAGCGACTGATGGTATAATCGACCCAATACAAGTTAAGAGATATGAGATCAGTTGATGAGTGTAGCGAGTCAACTGATTGTTAAGACTTCTTCTATTTCGAGTGATTGTGAAGCGAAAGCGCACAGTTAACTCACCCAGTTTTGTCTGGTGACCATAGCGAGGTGGTCCCACTCCTTCCCATCCCGAACAGGACAGTGAAACGCCTCAGCGCCGATGATAGTGCGGATAGCCCGTGTGAAAGTAGGTCATTGCCAGACTCCCCTAAAGAAAGCCCAGCTCCATCGAGCTGGGCTTTTTGCTGTGGTGCCTGAAATTTAATCATAATCCCGATATTTGATATGAATGGCAACGCAGAAATCTGCTTCATTTTGTGTTATTGTAATTAATGAATGTCTAATTTAGTGGGTCAAATTATGCGGAATATTTCGCTATTTATTGTTGCAATGACTGCTGTTGCATTTTCCCTATCTGCACAAGCTCAAGTTTATAAGTGGGTTGATAGTACTGGCCGAGTGGTTTATTCCGATCAGCCCCCGCCAGCAGGTAGCGGGAAAGCGAAGACGGTGAATGTGAAAGATACCGCAGTGACTAGCGTAGCTAGCCCAAAAAAGCAGGAAGCTTCTACGGCTTCGGCTGTTGCAGTGAAACCAGCTTCTGCCGTAGCGACTGCTAAACCTCCCCGCGATGAAGCTGCGTGTGCTGCAGCTGAAAAACGACTCTCTTTCTTGGTAAATGCTAAACTCTATAAGGAATTCCCCAATGATAAGGGCCAAGTAGAGTTTTTGCCTGAAGATAAGAAAAAGCAAGAGATCGCTGAGAAAAAGGCTTATATCGAGAAAAGCTGTAAATAAAATCGAGATGTAAAAAGGTGCTTAATGTTAAGCGCCTTTTTTATTAATCATACTAATCTGAGTTATTGCCAGTTGCCTCGTAACTCCCGCACTTTTGCTTCTAATATTTTACGATCCGCCATGCTCGGTTCAATGGGTTGATCAATAATAACGCCAATTTTGGTGAAGAGGCGCTTCGGCATTTTCATCATGGCTTTGCCATCTTTTCGGCTAAAGAAGCTGCCCCATAACCCTTGAAGTGCCATCGGAATGACTGGTACTGGGGTGTCGCGTAAAATACGTTCGATCCCGGGCATGAATTTATTCATTTCACCATTTTTGGTAATGCGGCCTTCTGGGAATATCACAATTAAATCGCCAGCGCGCAATCCTTCCGCAATATCTACAAAAGCCTTTTCCAGTAGCTGTGGGTCTTCTTTTTGCGTGGCAATTGGAATGGTGCGAGTACTGCGGAAAATAAATTTAAGCAGGGGGATATTGTAGAATTGATAATCCATTACAAAACGCACCGGTCGACGAATAGAGCCCGCAATCACTAGTGCATCCATGAAGCTCACGTGATTAGAAACGATGACGCTTGCGCCTGTAGCTGGGATGTTGTCTAGCCCAGTTTTATTTACGCGATAGAGGGTGTGCGTAATAATCCAAACCATAAATCGCATCAAAAACTCTGGAATTAAAGTATAGATATAGATCGCGACCAGAATATTCATGATGGCGACGATCAATAACAAAGCTCTAAGTGATACGCCGCTATTGAGTAATACAATGCTCATGATTGAGCCTACAACCATAAACAGCGAATTCAAAATATTATTGGCAGCAATCGCGCGTGAGGTGAATTCGCGTTCTGTTCTGGCTTGGATTAGTGCGTAAAGTGGCACAATAAAAAAGCCGCCAAAAACGCCAATCAGGAGTATGTCGGCTAGAACCCGCCAGTGTTGCCATTCATAGAAGAACCCTGGGAGGGTATAGCTCATTGCACCTAATGATGCAGTTGCAAAGTAAAGGTCAATCCCAAAGAGCGACAGCCCAATTGAGCCAAAAGGCACTAGCCCTAATTCGATTTGGCGACCCGATAATTTTTCACACAGCATTGAGCCCAAGCCTACGCCCAGTGAAAAAGTCGCCATGATGAGCGTGTAAACATCGGCATCGCCATGCAGTACTGATTTAGCAAAATCAGGAAACTGCGTTAAATAAATAGCACCGAAAAACCAGAACCAAGATATACCAAGTAAGCAATTAAACACGGTTTTGTTCTGTTTGACATGCCGAATAATTGAAAACGTTTCGCCTAAAATATTCCAGTTTAATTTCAGATCAGGCGCGGTAGGTGGCGCTGATGGCATGGCACGACTGCTGAAATAACCAATGATTGCGACAGCCACGCAGGCAAATACGATTAAGTTTTCACCTGTGTCGCCAATTTGAACGATAACAGTACCCGCAATTTGCCCCAGCAAAATCGCAATGAAGGTGCCCATTTCAATAAGGCCATTGCCGCCGAGCAGCTCCTGCTCTTTGAGGTATTGTGGCAAGACGGAATATTTGAGCGGACCGAATAGTGCTGAATGCACTCCCATCAAAAATAAGCAGCTCATTAATAGGGTTGCGTTATGCCAGATAAACCCCAGACCCGCCGTAACCATAATGGCAATTTCTAATATTTTGATCCAGCGAGCTAGCAACGCCTTATCGTATTTTTCTGCCAGTTGCCCCGCTAAAGCGGAGAACAGAAAAAAGGGCAGCATAAAAATACCAGCACTTAAATTCACAATCGTTTGTGCATTCATGCCTAGCATGGTTAAACCATGAAAAGTCACCAAGACCAGAAACGCATTTTTGAATAAATTATCGTTGAACGCGCCAAAAAATTGCGTCAAAAACAATGGCAAAAATCGGCGCTGCTTAAACAGGTCAAATTGATTTTCTTGGTGGGTATGCGGCATAAAATGAGCTCTTGAACGATTGATGCAAAGTCTAATCGATGGTCTGCTTTGCGACTACCTTTTGTTGTGGGAATTGTATTTAAAACCATGGCGCATTTTGCCGCTAGTCGGCATGTTGCAGATGCACATCTCTTTAGTGCCTATGTTGTCAGCAATAGCGCATGAAAGAGGTGAATCATGCAAACCCAAGAATTCTTCGCGGCCCTATGGCGCGATTATGTGATGCTTGCCCCACAAGCAGACGCTATTCGAGCGCTGTTTGGCGCTGAACGAGTCGTTAATGATCATGTCGCTTTTCGTACCTTTGCGCATCCTGCAATCAGTATTGCGGTATTAGAGCAGCCCTTACTCGAAATGGGTTATCGGCGTGATGCGCCGTATTCATTTTCAGACAAACATTTGAGCGCATGGGGTTATGTGCCGGCGGTGCCAGGCGAACCGCTCATTTTCCTGAGTCAATTGCATTACGATCAGTTGCCTAATCTTGCCGCCGACATAATCGAAGAACTATTAGCGCATTTAAGCCACCCAACCGTAACGGGCGCCGAGGTGTTTTATTCGGGGCGACATTGGCCGCAGCTCAATCGCGAACAATATCAAACATTGGCGAGCGTGAGTGAGTATGCAGCATGGTTGGCGGTGCATGGTTTTCATGCGAATCATTTCACCATTGCAGTACACACCCTAGGGGTATCGATTCAGAATGTCGTTAGCAAAATTGTTAGCGAGGGATACCCTATGAATGAAGCTGGTGGGTTGATTAAAGGAACGCCAGATGATCTCTTGGTGCAGGCCGCCACTATGGCTCCCAATATCGAGATTGAACTGGCGGATGGTCAATGTTTGGCAGTGCCGGGTTGTTATTACGAATTTGCGCAGCGCTATGTTGATGAACGCGGCGAGTTGTTCCAAGGTTTTGTAGCCAATAATGCGAATCGAATTTTTGAATCAACTCATCGTACCAACGACATGATGAGTTAAATCTTTGCAGCGAGGAGGCCACGATGACAAGCGCAACTCCCGTCACGATTATCGGCGCAGGGAAAATCGGTGGCAGTATCGCCAAATTACTGGCCTTTACCCAAGATTATCAAGTCACGGTGCTAGATACTCAGCTCAGCGCGCTTGAGCATTTATCACGCTGTGCGCCGGTCATCACTCACCATCTTGCGCCGCACGATTCACTGCGTGATTTGTTGCTAGACCAACACGCAGTCATTGCTGCGACGGCGTTTGATCAAAATGCGAGCATTGCATTGGCCGCACTTGAAGCTGGGGTGAGCTATTTTGACCTCACCGAAGATGTCGCGACCACGCTGGCCATCCGCAAAATTGCCAAATCAGCCAAAGCAGGGCAAATCTTTATGCCGCAATGTGGATTGGCCCCGGGCTTTGTCGGCATCCTTGCACACGATATGGCGCAGCGTTTTGATCGGGTCGATACCGTCAAAATGCGGGTGGGTGCCTTACCGCAATACCCCAGCAATGCAATGAAATACAACCTCACTTGGTCAACTGATGGATTGATTAATGAATATTGCAACCAGTGTGAGGCGATCAAACACGGCCGCGCAATCTTGGTGCAAGCGCTGGAAGGCTTAGAGCATTTCTCGCTCGATGGGCTGGAATATGAGGCATTCAATACTTCTGGCGGGCTAGGGACTTTATGTGAAACCTGGGCCGGGCAGATTGCCAATATGGATTACAAAACCGTGCGCTATGTGGGGCACCGCGATTTAATGGATTTTGTGATCAATGGCCTGAAAATGGGGGCAACACCGGAAAAAAGACAGCAGCTCAAATATATTCTGGAAGAGTCTGTACCCATTACTTTTCAGGATGTGGTGCTGATTTTTGTCACTGCTTCGGGCCAGATTAACGGCCAATTTAGGCAGATCACCGATGCGCGCAAAATTTACCACTGCGAACTTTTTGGCGAATTATGGAGTGCGATTCAACTGACCACCGCTGCATCTGCTGCCGCGGTGCTGGATATGCATTGCCGCGGGATGTTGCCTACGCAAGGCTTTGTCGCCCATGACACCGTTAAATTGCCTGATTTTCTCGCTAATCGCTTCGGGCAGTACTACGCCATAGATCGCTATGCGCAGGAGGTGCCCGTATGACGGATGCGAATCATCGGGCCGAAAATGCGCCCCCTTATCAATTAAATGATGTGCTCAAACCACTGCAATTGAATGATCTTCGTCGAGATGGGGTTTGGGCCAGTAGCATTATTAATGGGTTGGCAAACTTTCATTCGGATTTTCATTTGCATGGTCAACGTGAGCTATCTAGCCCGATAGATTGTGTTTCGCATGGTCGCCTAGGGTTTGCAAATCAGCAGGATGTGGAATACGCCGTAGCAGCTGCGCACGCGGCCTTTCGTGAATGGCGTTTGTGGCCTGCGCCCAAGCGTGGGCAGGTGATCAAGGCCATTGCTGAGTCTGTGACGCAGCATAAGCAAGCATTGGCACGGCTAATAGTGCTAGAAGCAGGAAAAATTGAATCCGAAGCTTTGGGTGAAGTGCAGGAGTGGATCGATTTATGCGATTTGGCCGTAGGGCAGTCACGCCAATTGCACGGGCTGGTGATTGCGAGCGAGCGCTTTGAACATCAGTTGCTAGAACAGTGGCATCCGCTCGGTGTGGTGGGGGTCATTAGTGCATTTAATTTTCCAGTGGCAGTTTGGGCTTGGAATGCCATGCTGGCCCTGGTTTGCGGCAATGCAGTGATTTGGAAACCATCCGAAAAAACACCGCTGTGCGCCCATGCCAGTGTGCAGATCGTGTTGGACGTGCTCAAGCGTATGGATGCACCGCTGGGCTTGATGCAATTAGTGCAAGGCGATCATCAAGTTGGGCAGGCGCTGGTGAAAAATCAAAAGGTAGCGCTGGTTTCTGCTACCGGCTCCTGTCGTATGGGGCAGCAGGTCGCGCAGCAAGTGGCCGCTAGATTGGGGCGCAGCCTGCTGGAATTGGGTGGGAATAATGCACTGATTTTGGCTCCCAGTGCGCGGCTGGATATGGCATTGCGAGCCATTGTGTTTGCGGCGGTAGGCACCTGTGGGCAGCGCTGCACCAGTTTACGCCGCCTGATTGTGCATGAGTCGCTCCTGGACGAGGTCTGCTCGCGGTTGCCGCAGATTTATGCCAGCCTGAAAATTGGTGATCCGCGCGAGCCTGACACTTTGCTTGGCCCACTTATCGATGGTATTGCGCTGCAATCAATGAAAGAAAAGATTGAGGAGGCAATACTTGCCGGGGGTATTTTACTGTCGGGCGGGCAGGTCATTGTGGGGGTGCCAGTGGGGCATTATGTGCAGCCCACTCTGATACGCATGCCAATGCAAACCGCGCTGATGTATGAGGAAACCTTTGCGCCCTTGCTATTTATTGTGCCGTATAGCAATTTGATGGAGGCCATTGCAATCAATAATGCAGTGCCGCAAGGTTTGTCGTCGGCGATATTTACCCAAGATCAGCGCGAAGCCGAGTTATTTATGAGTGCTGTTGGCTCGGATTGTGGACTGGCTAATGTAAATGTGGGCACCAGCGGGGCGGAAATCGGCGGGGCTTTTGGTGGAGAAAAAGCGACGGGCGGCGGGCGCGAATCGGGCTCGGACGCGTGGAAAAATTATATGCGACGCAGTACCAATACCATCAATTACTCACAAACCTTGCCGCTGGCTCAGGGCGTGAATTTTGATGTCAATCCGCGTGGCGAATCCGATCGTTGAGCGCTAAGCCTGCGTCGAAGTCGGGAGATGAGCGGCCCCGCGCCGTCACGATTATAATTGCGGCCATTTCCTACGATATTACCTATTCATGAATCCCGCGCTCGATCCCTACCTTTTTCTTGAAGACAGTCACAGCGAGCAAGCACAGCACTGGCTAGCCGCGCAAAACGCGAAGACTAGCGCGCAGCTCGACGATGACCCGCGCTTTGCGACTATGGCCGCATCCATCTTGGCCAATATGCAGGATCAAGGGCAGATCCCCTATTTTTCAATGCATGGCAACGTCTGTTTTAACTTTCACCAAGATGCACAGCATATTCGGGGTATCTATCGCTCTTGCCATATTGATCAATACACTGCGGGCAATACCCAGTGGCAAACTTTGCTTGATCTTGACGCGCTGGCGCAGCAAGAGCAGGTAGATTGGTTTTTGAATGGCGTCGATCATTGCACTTTGGCACCGCATCGCTGTTTGCTCAGTTTGAGTATCGGCGGCGGTGATGCTTGTGTGATTCGGGAATACGATTTAGCCGCGCAAAGCTTTGTTGCTGATGGGTTTGCATTTCCATATAGCAAAACACAGGTGAGCTGGCGCGACCCCGATAGCGTGTTTGTTTGCCCCGCGTGGGATGAAGATCAAGTGACGCACACAGGGTATTCGCGCGAGGTGGTGCTGCTGCGGCGTGGGCAAAGCTGGGCAGAGGCGGCATCAATGCTGGTTTTACCCGAGACCGTGTTCAAAGTATCGGCTTGGCGTTTTCTCGATGGTGATCGCAGTGTATTGGATATGGTGCAGGTTTCGCAGGATTTTTACCGTAAAAGCTATTTTCATCTCAATGCTGATCAAGCCGAACTGGCCGAGCCCCAGTATCTGGCGCTCCCTAGCCGCGCCAGCATTGAAGCCTACAGTCATGGCGATTTGATTATTCATTTGCACGCAGACTGGCGCTACGGCGAGCAAGACCACGAGCAAGTATTCCCCGCCGGCAGTGCGATAGCCTTGGCGTGTGATCCAGTTTCTGCTGCCTTGGGCCGTGCCGAGTTGCTGTTTGCACCGAATGCGACGCAGTCCTTGCAAATGATCGAGGCGACGCTCAATGGCGTGCTTCTGATTATTCTAGATAATGTGACAAGTCGCATAATAAGTTTTATCCATGATGGCAATACATGGCAAAACATCCCAAATGCCATTGCCAGTGATGGGGTCATTGAAATTGTGGCGCAGCCGTGGCGCAGCGATGTGCTGTATTTTAATTTCAGCAATTTTCTGAGCCCAGCCCGCTTGCAGCGCTATGAACTTGGTGCGCAGACCACGCCAATGACTTTGCGGCAGCAACCTGATGCGTTTAATGCGGATGAACTCACGGTCGCGCAATATCGCGCGATCAGCACAGATGGTACGGCGATTCCGTATTTTGTGGTGCACCGCAAAGACCTGCGCTTTGATGGCAGAAATCCAACCTTGCTCTACGGCTATGGCGGCTTTGCCGTGCCCATCTTGCCGTATTACTTGGATAATCTGGGCAGTCAGTGGCTTAGCGCTGGTGGGGTGTATGTGCTGGCAAATATTCGCGGTGGCGGCGAATTTGGCCCCGCATGGCATGAAGCCGCGCGCGGCGCCAAGCGACAAACTAGCTTTGCTGACTTTATCGCCGTCGCGAAGGATTTGATCGCGCGACAAATCACCAGCGCAGCCCACTTGGGGATTGAAGGGGGTAGCAACGGCGGCTTATTGGTCGCCAGCTGTATGGTGCAAGCGCCCGAGCTATTTGCCGCCGTCGTCTGTGAAGTCCCTATTTTAGATATGTTGCGCTTTGATCAACTGGGGGCGGGTAGTAGCTGGATCGCGGAGTATGGCAATCCGCAGGTCGAGAAAGATGCCGCCTACCTTGGGGTATATTCACCTTATGCAAATATTAAAAAACATAGTGAGCAACACTACCCTAGGGTATTGATTACGACCAATCTCAATGATGATCGAGTCCACCCCGCGCATGGGCGGAAAATGGCGGCCAAGCTGCAAGATTTGGGGCACGAAGTCCTGTTTTATGAGGCCGAGCAAGGCGGGCACACTGGGCAACAAGGGCAGCGTCAAACCGCACACGATTTAGCACGTGTTTTGCTCTTTTTACGCCAAACATTACAATGAGTTTCCACTTATTTTGCCTGCCAAAGACATGGAATTTCACATCACCCAAGCTGGGTATTTGTTTTTCCTAGACGTGTTATTGCCGACCTTGGTGCTCGCCAGCTTGCTGGGTTTTCTGATTTATATTGTTTGCGCCCGACTGGTTTATGACCATTTGCGTGAAAACTATCACGATGCATTGCCTCAAAAGATGAGCATGGCTTTTGGGGATGCCGAAGACTCAGGTGGTGGCTATATCGCGGCGCTGTGGTATGCAGCCAGAACTGGCAGTTGGAAAAGGATACAGTGCAATACCTGGCGTAGGATGTTTATTGCCACGCAATCGATCGGCTCAATCACCGGGATTTGCGTCACTGTATTGTGCTTATCATTCTTATTCCCGCTCAAGCCATAACAGCAATATCAGCAGCACAGATGACTAGTAAGTTATGTTGCTGATGTATTATGTTGATAGGCAGAGAACGGCCAGTAGCAGTCATAATCATACGGGTGAGCGCTATGAGTCCAGTTAATGTTGATGAATGGTTAAATGAAATACTCTCTAGGGATGCAATGACGTTTGAGGAGGCATACTGGGGAGAAAGGCCACCAGCGAATGAAGCTGTGCCAAGAATACTTCAGGCACTAACTGCCCCTTTAGACTCATATACAAGAGGTAAGCTCATAGAACTTCTGGGGGAGTGTGAAGATTTATCCGTGCTCCATGTTCTCGAAAAAGAGCTATTAAGCCCTGATGAATCCATGCAATTCTGGGCAAGCTTAAGTATCGATGCACTCAATAGTCTTGCCCCGTGGCAGAAAAGTTCAACGTAACTATAGTCACCGAGTATGTCATTCCGGCCAAGCCCTTCGGCGCAGATGAATTCGTAGGTTAGCGTCTACAATTCAAAACGGCCAACGACTGCTTTGGGTCCAGACTGTGTAAAAACGCGGAGACAGGCAAAGCCTACTTCACCTACGCTACCGTTTTTTGCGTTCCCACGGCCATTTTTTTCTCAAACTTAGCCGCAGGTAGTGACAAATAAAAGCCTTTCAGGCCCTCATTGCCACCATCAGGTTTTCTATTCCTACAATCTTCATTACCCGCTTCATGTTGTACGCCAGGATATGCAAACTCATCTCTGTTCGGACATGCTCCAAGCCTTTGGTGAGGAAATGTGTTGCGCCCATCCATTCCTTTAAAGTGCCAAACGGATGCTCGACCGTTGATTTCCTGATTCGCATGGCATCGGGCATTTGGTCCAGTCGCGTTTGCATCTCATCCAAAATATCTTCATGCTCCCAGCGGGTGACGCGCCGATTATTGCTTGGTGTGCATTGCGCCTTTAAATGACAACCTTGGCAGTTTGAACTCCAGTACCTATGCAGCGTCAATCCCTTTTCAACGGTGGTAAATCGCCAAATGAGTCGTTGATTTGCAGGGCACTGATATTCATTGATCTGCGCGTCATAAATGAAATCGGATTTATCAAATCGGCCTTCTGCATTCGCGCCGGAGGTCTTGCATTTAGGAACGATGGCGCTAATCTGGGCTTCATCGCAAGCCTGAATTTCTTCGCTTTTAAAATAACCGCGGTCTGCAATCGCGGTGAGCGTCTCAACCGCCATTGCCGTTTTGGCTTGTTGCGCCATCTTGCTCAGTTGCGAACGGTCTGAGCCCTCGTTGTTCACATCATGTGCAACAATCAAATGGTTTTTGGTATCCACCGCCGTTTGCACGTTGTAACCAACGATGCCATTCCCTCGCGATTTCATGGAGCGAGCATCAGGGTCGGTCTGTGATATTTGCTTATCGGGTGTTTGGTTCAGCGCTACTTCAATCGTTTGCAACTCCGCCATCTTGGTTTTTAAAGCCGCGATTTTATTCTGCAAGCGTTCAGAGTTTACCGCCGCAGTAGCGGGCTCTTGGCGGTCTGCAGTATCCAGTGCGTTAAGATAACGCTGAATGCTGCTTTCAATTTCTTCCCTACGACGTTGTAGTTTAGCGCTGGTGAAGTTGCGGTCTCGATTGTTGACCGCTTTGAATTTACTACCATCGACCGCGATGATGGCTTCGGTGAATAAACCGAGTTGCTGGCAGAGTAATACGAATTGGCGGCAGACTTTGATGATGGCCTTGCCATTGTCTTTGCGGAAGTTGGCGATGGTTTTGAAGTCGGGGGTTAATTTGCCACTGAGCCACATCAGTTCAACGTTGCGCTGGGCTTCGCGCTCCAAGCGACGACTCGATTGAATGCGGTTCAAATAGCCGTAAATGTAAATCTTGAGCATCACGCTGGGGTGATATGCAGGTCGTCCCGTAATGGCTGGCGCGACACCGTCGAAACCAAGTTGAGCTAGATTGAGCTCATCGACAAAAACATCAACCACGCGCACTGGATTCGCTTCGGAAATGTAGTCATCAAGGCATTCTGGGAGCAAGGTAGTCTGCGTTCGGCTCTCGCCTTCGATAAAGCGTTTCAAAACAAACACCTCGTACCGTAGTCATGGCAAAATCATACTACAAGGTGCGTTTTTACACAGTCTGGGTCGAATGCTGCCCTCGAACTTCGTCATTTTCAACGCTAGCAAAGCCGAATCATGCGATTCGGCTTTTTGCTGGGTATTGGCATGTAGTCTATTGATTGATTGATCTTCGGCCATATACCCTAGCGACTAGTTTTAAGTAGATTAAGCAGGGCATCTGCATCCAATTTGCCGCTGGCGTCGCCGCCTTCGAGGAGTGAATCGGCCAGGTCGCGTTTATTGTGGTGCAGCGCGACGATTTGTTCTTCGATCGTGCCTTCGGCGACGAGGCGGTAAATGGTGACGGGTCTTTGCTGGCCCATGCGGTGTGCGCGATCCGAGGCTTGGTCTTCGACCGCAGGATTCCACCACGGGTCGAGGTGAATGACATAGTCAGCCGCGGTTAGATTTAGCCCCGAGCCGCCTGCTTTCAGACTAATCAGGAAAATATCGCCGACACCGGCCTGAAAATCATTCACCGCTTTTTGCCGCTGCTTGATTGGCGTGCTGCCATCTAGATATTGGTAGCTAATGCCTTTGCTATCGAGCCAGTCGCGCACGATGGCGAGATGGTCGACAAACTGGCTAAACACCAAGGCTTTGTGATTGTTGTCGAGCAGCTCTTCGGCAATTTCGGCAAAGGCGATCAGCTTGCTACCGGCTAGCTGGCTGTCTTTCATCACCAGGCGTGGGTTGCAGCAGAAGCGGCGCAATTTGGTAATTTCGGTGAGTACTTGCAGCGGTTTATTGCCCTCATCGGGGCGCATACTGTCGATGCGCTCGACCGCTTGCTGACGTAGCGCTTCGTATAAATGTAGCTCTTCACTCGATAGCGCGACTTTGTGCGTGATTTCGGTGCGCGCTGGCAGCTCGGTCAGCACCTGTGATTTGGTTCGGCGCAGCATAAAGGGCTGGATCAATTTGCGTAATGCCAGCTTGGCGTGCTTCGCGTCGCTTTGGCCGTCTTCGATTGGCTGCGCGAAGCGTTTTTTAAAGCGTTCCTGCGAGCCGAGCAGGGCGGGGTTGATAAAGCGAAATAGATTCCATAATTCGCCCAGATGATTTTCCATCGGCGTGCCGGTGGCGATCATTTTGAAATCGGCATTGAGCGCCATCGCGCTTTGGCTACGACGGGTTTGGCTGTTTTTAATCGCCTGTGCTTCATCCAGCACGACGGTATGCCAGTGGACGTTGGCAAAGCTTTCGGCTTCTTGCTGAAACAGGCCGTAGCTCACGACGACCAAATCAAATGGTGACAAGTCACTTAAATTGCGATCGCTTTGGAAATTGCGAATATTGAGTGTCGGCGCAAATTTGGCCGTTTCAGCCTGCCAGTTGATCGCTACCGATGTTGGGGCAACGACAAGGGCTGGGCCGTTGGGCGCGCGTTCGAGCAGTAGCGCCAGCGTTTGCACTGTTTTACCCAAGCCCATATCGTCGGCCAAACACGCGCCTACGCCCCAATGTGCCAGCCGCGACAGCCATTGAAAGCCTTCGAGCTGGTAATCGCGCAGCGTGGCTTGCAGCGTGGAGGGCACTTTGGGCTGGTGTTGTGCCAGACTATCGAGCTTGGCCAAATGGGCTTGCCATGCGCGGTCGGTTTCGACTTCGCCCGCTTCGCTGGCCAGATCGGCCAAGGCGCTGCTGGCGAGCAAATTGAGCTTGATCCCATCGCTGCCATTGGGTTCGCCCAAGGCGCGCAGTTCTTCGAGGCGACGGCGCAGATTGTCGGTGAGCGCCAGATAATCGTGCTCGCCCAGCGAAATAAATCGCCCCGGCGCATCATCGAGCAAAGACAGCAACTGACGCAATTGCAGTACTTTACCGTCGTCGAGCGTGATTTCGCCGTTAACGACAAACCAATCGCCTTGCTGCTTGATGCCCAGCTTCATTTGACCCATGGTGCGCGAGCCTTTCAGGCGGAATCGCTCGCCCTCGGGCCAGACCAGCTCGACGATGCCGGCAGGCATGTCGCGCAATTGGGCGAGTAATTCCAAACTGAGCTCGGGCGAGCCCAATTGCCAGTCGTTGCCATCCTTCATATCCCGTTCGGCATCGGCCAGCGCCGTGCAGTAATTGAGCACGTGTTGATGAGCCGCTTTTTCGGCTGCTAAATCGCGTTGCGCCTGCACTGTTTTGCCGTCGAGTTCACCCAATACATTGGCCGCGCCTTTGCCGGGGATAAACCAGCCACTTTCTGCTAATGGGCGCACCAAAAATTGCAGCCGCAAGCCGGTTTCGATCGGCAATAAATGCGCAAAAATGACCGGATTGGCCGCGATGCTGTCGATGTGGGCTGATAATTCGGGTAAATCGGAATGGATCGTAATATGCGGCGCAATGGCGGTGATGGCTTCAACGAGCTGCGGTTTGGCCTCAGAAGGCACGGTAAGGCCTTTGCCCAAAATGCCCGCAATTTGCGTCACATCAGGCGTGACTTGATACACCGCGAGGCGCGTTGGCGTTTCCTTTTGCCAGATCACGTTCGCGCCCTGCGTGATATGGGGGGCGAGCTTGAGCGAGATTTTGCCCGCGCTTTCTTTCAGGTGTAGTGTCACTTCGCCAGCGACAATGTCGATCCGTATATCGGGCGCATCGCTCCAGTACACATGCGGGTGGTTGATCAGGTCGGGTAGTGCGGCTTCACCATCTAGGGTATAGCCGCTATCGCCATAATAATTATAGTCTACAGCGATATACCGGCAAATTTTGCGGTCTTGCTCGCTCAGGTAAGTCAGCGTCGGGTCGCCCTGCATAAGTCGCTTGAGGGCCACGGCTCGGCCTTTGCTCCAAACGCCTTTTGCGCTGATCTTTTGCTCACGCGGCTCTAGCAAAACGCCGCCAGCGCCAGCGGTAAGTTGCCACGCCAGCCGAATGCTGGCCGCCGATGCGGCGCTGGGGGCTTTGTTAAATTGACTCAAAGCGCTCAGCGCACGTTGCCAGACGGGCTCGAGTTTGACCAGATCGATTAGCGGCTTCAGTTGTCGTTCACTGTGCCAATCGGGGGTCGCCCAATTCGTGCCATAGGCGCGATCGAGCAGTTGCGCGAGTTCTTCATGCACCCATGGATATTCTTGCCATTGAGCCAGTAATTGCTCCAAGGGGGCCTGCCATTGGGCATCGAGCTCTTGCTCTTGCCAAAACAGCAGTAGCAAATCGAAAAAGCCATGCAGCCCCAAGGCCGCGGGGGGGAGGTGATGCACTTGCGGCGAGGCGGGGATTTGCGTGGCGAGTTGTTTTACCCAGGGTAGGTGAATATCGTAAATCGCCGAATAACGCGCTTTATCGCCCGCTTCAAATTGCGTGAGCAAAGCCGCTAGATATTCACCGTTATTCGGTTCAGCAAATAGCGCCGCGCTGAAGAAAACCCCGCCGAGGCCGCCGATGGCAACTTTGCGTTTATTGGTGATTTTCTTAATCCCTGCGATGAGCTCTTGGCCGATGCGAAAGCACTTGTTGTGATTGCCCTGAATTGCGGCAAGGACAATCGCGATTTCGGCCTGTGGCTCCACTTCCATCGCCTGATAAAACAACTGAATATGCGCCAAATCGCCGCGGAAAATCGCCTGCCAGCACAGGTATTCGGCCAACTCAGGCGATTGCTGAAAACGATCATTAAAGTGCGCGCGTGCGTAATTATATTGCGCGCTGGCGGGCAATAATCCGCTGTAGGCATAGTGCAGATAATCGGTGAGCAGTGCGGTTTGCGTTTGCGCGCTGGCCAGCTCAAATAGATTTTTAGCCTGCGGCTGAAATAGCTGGTAAGCGGGGTGGCGTAGCAGGGCTTCTGGGCTCATGCCCACCGTGCTCATTTGATACAGTGCCTGCCCGCAGGCGTGGACATCGTCGCTGAGTACTGCTTGCAGTGCGCGATGAGCCCAAGCGCGCTGGCTGCCAGATTCCCACGGCTGGATCGTGGGCTGGTGCTTGCGCGTGACATTGAGCCAAGTTTGCAGTGTGCCTGCATGCTTGAGGTGTAACAGCACGGGCCACAGCCATGCTGAATCAATCTCGAAGCCTTGTATCGCGGCGGATTTGATGACTTTTTTCACCATCAAGCGCGCCATGCCATTTTTCAGCGATTCAATATCAAAATGAATATCAGACGGCGCTTGTGCGTCGTGAACGATGCTAAATAATCGCGTTTGCCCCAAGCCCATGCCATAGCAGGCAAAGGCCGCCAGCAAAGGCCAATCTTCGGTTTCTATCGCTGTTAAATCAACTTCATTGATGCCCGCAATCGGATTGCTCATTAATGTAACTCGTTAATCAATTCTTTAATTCGCACTGCGCGCATCGCGCTCTCAGGCCAATTGCCCTCGATCCGCAATTTGTCTTGTCCGGCCAGTTTGTAATTTTTCTTGGTCTGAATCAGCGAAATAATCTTCATTGGATCGACCGTCGTTTTGGGCAGGAAATGCACAATAATCGCGTTATCTGCCGCGTCGATTTTGCTAATACCCAAGGGGCCAGCGAGCATACGCAAGCGATGGCAGTCGAGCAGCACTTTGGTCGCATCAGGCAGCAAACCAAAGCGGTCGATCATTTCTTGATGAATGTCGTTCAGCTCGTCCGTGTTTTCTACGCTGGCAAGGCGTTTATACAGGCTTAAACGCTCGTTCACATCGGGGCAATATTCATTCGGTAATAGCGCCGGTGCGTGCAGATTGATCTCGGTTGTCACGCCCAATGGTTGCGACAAATCAGGCTCTTTGCCCGCTTTGAGCGCTTTAACTGCTTGCTTGAGCATTTGCGAGTAGAGCGCAAAACCGATTTCCTGCATTTCGCCCGATTGAGAATCGCCCAGTACTTCACCTGCACCGCGAATTTCCAAGTCATGCATCGCCAAATAAAAGCCCGAGCCCAAATCTTCCATCATCTGAATGGCTTCAAGGCGTTTTTTCGCGTCTTTTGAAATGCCGTCCACATCGGGAACGAGCAGGTAGGCATAAGCTTGGTGATGACTACGGCCTACGCGTCCGCGCATCTGGTGCAATTGTGACAGACCAAATTTATCGGCGCGGTTCATCAAAATGGTATTGGCGTTCGGGATGTCGATGCCGTTTTCGATGATGGTGGTACACAGCAGCAAGTTAAAGCGCATCTGGTTAAAGTCGCGCATCACATGCTCCAGATCAGTCGGGCGCATCTGGCCATGGGCGACGCCGATGCGTGCTTCGGGCAGCAATAGCGCGAGTTTTTCGCGCATGTTTTCGATGGTTTCGACTTCATTGTGCAAGAAGAATACTTGCCCGCCGCGCTTGAGTTCGCGCAACACCGCTTCGCGGATAATGCCGTCAGAAAATTTAGCAACGAAAGTTTTTACCGCCAGGCGCTTATTCGGCGCGGTGGCAATGACCGAGAAATCACGCAAGCCTTCCAAACTCATCGCCAAAGTACGCGGAATTGGCGTAGCGGTGAGGGTGAGTACATCCACATTGGCGCGCAGCGCTTTGAGCTGCTCTTTCTGGCGTACGCCAAAACGGTGCTCTTCGTCGATAATCACCAGCCCTAATTTGGCAAATTCAACATCGGGCTGCACGAGTTTATGCGTGCCAATCACAATGTCGACCGAGCCGTCGGCCAAGCCTTTGAGCGCCGCGGCAGTTTCCTTGCCAGAGCGGAAACGCGACAGCTCGGCGACTTTGATCGGCCAGTCGGCAAAACGATCAGCAAAGTTTTGATAGTGTTGTTCCGCCAATAGCGTTGTCGGCACGAGTACGGCGACTTGTTTGCCGCCCGCGACGGCGCAAAACGCGGCGCGCAGTGCGACTTCGGTTTTACCAAAGCCCACATCACCGCAAACCAGCCTATCCATCGGTTGTGTGGTGCGCATATCGATCAAGACTGCTTCAATCGCGGCGGCTTGATCGGCGGTTTCTTCAAAGCCAAAACCAGCGGCAAAGGCCTGATAGTCGTGATGGCTCCACTCAAAAGCATGGCCCTGACGGGCTGCGCGGCGCGCGTATAGATTGAGCAATTCGGCCGCAGTATCGCGCACTTGTTCAGCCGCTTTACGTTTGGCTTTTTCCCATGTACCTGAGCCAAGTTTGTGGACGGTCACACCTTCAGTTGAGCCGCCCGAATAGCGCGAAATAACGTGTAATTGGCTGACGGGTACATAGAGCTTGTCGCCGCCTGCATATTCGATCAGCAAAAGTTCAGTGTCGCCATCGCCCAAATCCATCGACGTTAAACCCATATAACGGCCAATGCCGTGGGCTTCATGGACGACGGGGTCGCCGATTTTGAGCTCTGACAGATCGCGCAGCATGGCGTCGGTATTGCTGCGTTTTTGCTGCTTTTTGCCGCGCGACTGAATGACCGCTGGGTAAAGATCAGCCTCGGTGATGACGGCCAATTGCTCGTCTTGCCAGACAAAACCACGAAAAATGGGCGCAGCAATTAGCTGGATTTTCTGTTTGCTATCTTTGGCGTCAAGCCAGTTGTCGACGAGTTCAGGTTTGAAACCATATTCGGCGAAAAATTGCGACATTGTTTCGCGTCGACCGAGACTTTCGGCGACCAGCAAGATCCGTCCCGGATAATGCGTCGCAAAGTCGGTGAGCTTGGTGATTGGATTGTCACTGCGGCGATCAACGTCCAGCGCGGGCAGTGGCTGCGTGATGCTGCTTGTGCCTTGGGTTAATT
Source organism: Chitinibacter bivalviorum (assembly GCF_013403565.1). Taxonomy (NCBI): domain Bacteria; kingdom Pseudomonadati; phylum Pseudomonadota; class Betaproteobacteria; order Neisseriales; family Chitinibacteraceae; genus Chitinibacter; species Chitinibacter bivalviorum. The sequence goes on from NZ_CP058627.1 coordinate 857,844, forward strand.
CAATCCGGCGATATTGCTTGAGGTGGCCAAATAATAAATCGGGCGCCAGAAATAGATCCCGTGGCGGTAGGAGCGGGCGATCTTTATCGCCAATGTTAAGCTTGTGCCGATCGGCAATATCTTGCCAGTATTGCTCTGCAGCGCTTGCTAAGTCGCCATGTAGGGCTAATACCCCATCTGTAGGGAGGTAATCAAAGAGGGTTGCAGTCGCGTCGAAAAATAGCGGCAGGTAATACTCAATCCCGGCTGGAATAATGCCATTGCTGACGTCTTTATAGAGCCGCGCATTCGTTGGTGCGCCTTCAAAAACTTCGCGAAAACGCTGGCGAAATTTGGTTTTTCCGGCGTCATCAGTCGGAAACTCGCGTGCGGGCAGCAGGCGAATTTCGGGTACAGGATACAGGCTGCGCTGGGTGTCGACGTCAAAGGTGCGGATGGTTTCGATTTGATCGTCAAAGAGGTCAATCCGGAAAGGTAGCGTGCTACCCATCGGGAATAAATCTATCAATCCGCCGCGAATTGAAAACTCACCCGGCCCGTAGACTTGTGTAACGTGGTTGTAGCCCGCAAAAGCCATATCAGCGCGCAGTTTCTCTGCGTCGAGTTTTTCGCCTTTTTTCAGGAAAAAGGTGGTGCCGGTCAAAAATTCAACAGGGGGCAAGACGCCCATCACGGTTTGTAGCGGTACGACCAAGACATCTGCCGCGCCTTGCCTTACTTGCCACAGCGCGGCGAGTCGTTCGCTAATCAGGTCTGAGTGGGGCGAAAAATGATCGTAGGGCAGGGTTTCCCAGTCGGGAAGTTGAATGACATTTTTTTCGGGCAGGAAAAAAGCCATTTCATCTTTGATCCGTGATGCTTCCTGCGCACTGGCGGAAATGACCACCAGCAACTTAACTTGGCTTGCATATTCGGCCAGTAAACGTGCATCACCCGAGCCGTGAGGCGTAGCGATTTGTAGGCGTTCTGAATTATTGGCGGTTGCGCGGGGTAGGGCTGGTAGCGTCATCATGCAATATCAGGTTAAGGTTTGCTGTGATTATATCAGGCTCTGTTTCATAGCTGAGCGCGATGGCACTATTTAGGTGTATTGCGATGTATATCGATAGGTGTTTTATGAATAATTGCTTTTGTAGATATACCTGGTGCTGGTATTGGATCGGGAGAGGGTATTTTTACGTGGAGATGTTGTGTGATATCCATCAGATAAAGAATGCTCGCGCTCGAATAATTAGATCAAGCTGAATGTTAAATTTAGCTTTATATGGCGGGGTATAGCTGCATCGAGTGTTATTGATAGCAAATATTCGCGATTGGGCTTAAGTCCAGTTTGGGCTAGAATAGTGGACTTTAATTGTTATCAATGTGCTGATTGCTGTTGTTGATGTTTTACAGCTCAGTCTTATGGAGTTCCGAATGCATTCGTCCAGCCTTATCCAAGATCTGCAAGCCCGTGGCTTGATCGCCCAATGTACCGATCAAGCAGCCTTGACTGAACTATTGGCCAAAGAGTCTGTGACCTTGTATTGCGGCTTTGATCCAACCGCAGATAGCTTACACATTGGTTCCTTGGTGCCCATTTTAGTACTGAAACGTTTCCAGCAGTTTGGTCACAAGCCGATTGCTTTGGTGGGCGGGGCGACAGGTATGATTGGTGACCCGAGCTTTAAAGCGACTGAGCGCAAGCTCAATACCCCTGACATTATTGCGACATGGGTTGAAAAAATCCGTGCTCAGGTCTCACCATTTTTGAGCTTCGAGGGCGATAATGCGGCGATTATGTCAAACAATTACGATTGGTTTGGCGGCATGGGTGCATTGGAGTTTTTGCGCGATATTGGGAAATATTTCTCGATTAACCAAATGATCAAAAAAGAGGCGGTGCAGCAACGTATCGCGCGTGAAGATCAAGGCATTTCATATACTGAATTTTCATACAGCCTATTACAAGGCTATGACTTTACCGAGCTCAATAAGCGCTTTGATTGCAAATTGCAGATTGGTGGCTCAGATCAATGGGGCAATATCACTGCAGGTACTGATTTGACGCGTCGCCTTAATCAGCAGCAGGTGTTTGGTTTGACTTTGCCTTTGGTGACCAAGTCGGATGGTACTAAGTTTGGCAAGACAGAAACTGGAACGATTTGGCTTGATGCGAAGAAAACTTCGCCATACGCTTTTTATCAATTTTGGCTCAATAGTGCCGATGCGGATGTTTATCAATTCCTGCGCTACTTTACCTTCCTGAGCCCCGCTGAGATTGATGCAATTGAAGAGGCTGATAAAATCAGCGGCAAAAAACCTGAAGCTCAGCGTATTTTGGCCGACCATGTGACTGCGATTGTGCACGGTGAGGGTGCTGTAGAGGCCGCTCAACGTATTAGTCATAACCTATTTAGCGATAGTTTGGCGGCATTGACGGAAAATGACTTCGAACAATTGGCGCAAGATGGCATGCCAAGTATCCAGTTGGATAAAGCGGCTAATCAGTTAATTGATACTTTAGTTGCCGGCGGTTTGGCAAAATCAAAATCAGAAGCCCGCACCTTTATTCAAGGTGGTGGCGTTATCGTGAATGGCCAAAAAGTTGATAGCTTGGAATATGTTTTTGGCGCTGCTGATCGTTTGTTTGATCGCTACACATTGCTTCGTCGTGGTAAGAAAAATTACGTGTTGGTATGTTGGAATTGATCTTCCTTGATCAATGACGGTAGACAATAAAAAAACCCGCCGAAGCGGGTTTTTTTATTGGGAATGCCAAAATCAATTCTTGCTCCAGCCACCGCCTAAAGCTTTGTATAGGCTAACTCGCGCATCGAGCAAATCACGTTGAGCGCTAACTAACTGAAGCTGGCTGCTAAACAAATTACGTTGAGCATCCAGCACTTCAAGATAGCTGGCAAATCCATTGTCATAGCGTAACGTTGCTAATTTAAGCTGTCGCTGTGTCGATGTGACTTGAGTTTGTTCGGCTGCGACGCGGTCATTAATAACTTTGTTAGCAACAAGTACGTTGCGAGTGTCAACAAAAGCGTTTTGAATTGCTTGTTGATAGATTGCTGCGGCCTGCCGATCACGCGCCTTCGCCTGATCAATTTGTGAGGCGGTTAATCCACCATCAAATAGTGGCATTGTGAGGTTGCCCGCAAATGCCCACGTCTGTGCCGAGCCTTGGAATAGTCGTGAAAAATCAAGGCTTTCTAACCCAAGTAGCCCTGTTAGCGACAATCGAGGGAAGTAGGCGGCACGTGCAGATTGAATGCGTGCACGGGCAGCGAGTAAGCCCGCCTCGGCCTGAGCAATATCTGGTCGACGAAGTAATAATGACGAATCCAGTCCTGCAGGGATCACTGGTGGCGTAGTCAATTGATCAATTGTTAGGCCACGGCTTACCCCAGACTCTACTAGTGCGCGTGGAGACTGGCCAACTAAAACACTCAAAGCACCTTCAGTTTTGGCGATTGAGATTTCTAAGTCTGGTTTCTTGGCCTGTGCAGCAGCTAACTCTGCTTGCGCTTGACGCACATCCAGTTCAGAGGTGATACCACCTTTAAAACGTTTTTCGCGCAAATCATAGGCTTCTTGCCGTGATTTAATTGTTTCATCTGTGATGATTAATTGCGCATCAAGGGCGCGAAGATTGAAGTAGTTTTGTGCCACTTCAGCTGTGAGGGTAAGTTTTACCCCTTCACGATTAAACTCAGTGGCCAATAAATCTTGTTTAGCTGCAGTAGACAGATTGCGAATTCTTCCCCATAAGTCGATTTCCCAGCTAGCTTGACCAACTAATTTATAGTCACTAACTGTGCTGCCTGGTGCTGTGCCGCCTTCTTTGGAGAATTTTTGTGTTCCAGCATCAGCTCCAAGTCCTAATTTGGGAAGCTGGTCAGAAGAAACAATCCCCAGTACTGCACGCGCTTCATCGACTTTGGCAGTAGCCAAAGCTAAATTTTGATTGTTAATCAGTGCGTACTCAATCAATTGATTAAGTATCGGGTCATTAAATTGTGACCACCAATTTTCAATTGCTACCGCATCTGCCTGAGTTGCTACAGCAGGAATTTCAACCGTGGGCAGGGTGTTGTCCGGAGTGAAAGCACAAGCGGATAGTAGCGTGGCAATACTCAGGGATAGTATTGTTTTACGCATGTTCATCTCCCTTGGCGACTTGGTTGCTCGTCGCTGTATCTGTGGCTACTTTCTTCTCGCTACTTTTCATAATCAAACGGAAGAACAATGGAATAAAGTAGATGGCAATAAATGTCGCCGCCAACATGCCGCCGATTACTGGGGTGCCAAGCGCTTTACGGCTGGCTGCACCTGCTCCACTTGAAATTACAAGTGGTACACAACCCAGAATAAATGCGAGCGAAGTCATGACGATGGGGCGGAAGCGGAGTCGTGACGCCTCCAGCGCCGAATCGAGTAAGCTCATTCCTTCTTCATGTTTCATTACCGCAAATTCGACGATCAAAATCGCATTCTTGGCGGCTAGCGCAATCAAGGTCACCATACCGATTTGGAAGTAGACATTATTGGTGAGTCCGACGAGCCAGACGGCAAGTAATGCACCGAACAAGGCAAATGGCACTGCCGTAATTACCGCAAGTGGTAAGCTCCAGCGCTCATATTGAGCTGCCAAAATCAGGAATACCATGATAATGCCGAATACAAAGGCAATAACAGACGACGAACCCGCCGATTTTTCTTGGTAAGCTGAACCTGTCCATTCAAGTTTGTATTCTTTGCCCAATACTTCTTTCTCAAGTTCCTCCATCGCTGCAATAGCCTGACCAGAGCTCACGCCTGGGGCTGGTTGGATCATCAGCTTGGCAGCCTGGAAAATATTGAAACGTTCAGCTAATTCAGGGCCGACAGAGCTTTTGACATGAACCAAACTAGTCAGTGGAATCATATCGCCATTGTTTGAACGAACATAAACGTTGGCAATATCTTCGGGGCGTGCACGGAAGTCAGCTTCTGATTGCATTTGCACGCGATAGGTGCGTCCAAATTGGTTAAAGTCATTGACATATACTTGGCCAAATGTCGCTTGCATGGTGTCAAACACGGTATTGATACTAACACCGAGCGCTTTTGCTTTATCCCTGTCAAGATCCAAATAAATTTGCGGTACATTGGCGCGGAAAGTGGTCGTCACAGATGCAAACTCAGGCCGTTTTTTGGCTTCTTCCAAAAAGCGAGCGACTTCTTTTGAAAACTGAGCCGTGTCACCTGTACCTCGATTTTGCAAGTAGCCTTCTAGTCCGCCAGTTGTCGACATGCCTGAAATGGCTGGAGGGTTAAATGTGGCAGCAAATCCGTCACGCAGACCCATGTAGGCCATGCCCTTAAAGGTTTGTGCTAGAGCGAACGAGTCATCACCTTTACCAGCGCGCTCTTTCCAGTCTTTCAGGGTGATAAATGAGATGCCGCTATTGCTCAAAACCGCTCCGGACAGCATGTCAAAGCCAACGAAAGAGACTACATTTTCGATGTTTTTATTGGACATCAGCATCTTGTCGTACTGTGCCGAAACCGCTTGAGTGCGAGTTAGTGATGCCGCATCAGGTAGCATGACCGCACTGAGTAAGTAGCCCTGATCTTCATCAGGAACCAGTGAACTTGGTACCGCTTTAAATAGGGCGAAAAGTGATATCAGCATGGCCGCAAAAATGATAAAGGCGATGCCGACGCGACGATTAAGGAAAGCTACGCCGCCTACATATCCATTGGTGAGGCGATCGAAACTATTGTTGAACCAAGTGAAGAATTTACCCGGTTTGTGGTGATTGTTTTTAAGTAAGATCGCGCAAAGAGCAGGCGTTAGTGTTAATGCAACCAAACCTGAGATGGCTACTGATACTGCAATCGTAATGGCAAATTGTTTGTACATTACGCCGGTCATGCCGCCCATAAAGGCGACAGGCAAGAATACCGCACACAGTACAAATACGATGGCCATTACCGGGCCTGCCACTTCTTGCATGGCTAAAATCGATGCTTCTTTTGCCGAGCATTTCTTCTCGGACATAATCCGCTCGACGTTTTCCAACACCACAATGGCATCATCTACGACGATACCAATGGCAAGCACCATGCCAAGAAGGGTCAATAAGTTAATTGAAAAACCGAGGAGTAACATGCCAGCAAAGGTACCAATCAAGGAAATTGGCACCGCAATGCAAGGGATCAAAGTGGCGCGGAAGTTTTGCAAAAATAAATATACAACAATGAAAACCAGTACGATGGCTTCAAGCAGCGTATGAATTACTTTTTCGATTGATACTTTGACAAATTCGGTTGTATCGTAAGGAATAGTATATTCAATATCATTCGGGAAGCGCTCTTTGAGCTGCTCCATTTTCGCGGTGACTGCATTGGCTACGGCAACCGCATTGGCGCCGGGCTGTAAATAGATGCCCATTGCTACGGCTTGCTTGCCATTCAGATTCGCCAAAATATCGTAATCTTTACCACCCATCTCAATCCGTGCGACGTCCTTTAGACGTGTTTTTGCGCCATCTGGCGTTGAACGGATGATGATGTTTTCAAACTCTTCAACACTCTTTAGTCGGCCTTGAGTATTTACAGTGAATGTAAAGTCAACTTTGCTGGTGGTTGGTTGGGCACCAATTTTACCTGCAGCAAATTGCGCATTTTGCTCGCGAATTGCGCTCAAAATATCGGACGTGGTAATTCCAAGTTGAGAGATACGATCAGGGCGCAACCAGACACGCATTGCGTAGTCAGTTCCACCAAACATTTGAAGGTCACCTACGCCTGGAATCCGCTTAATTTCATCGACGATATTAAGAAGGGCGTAGTTAGACAGGTAGGTCGTATCATAAGAGCCTTTGGGCGAGCTCAAAGTAATTACATTAAGAATGGAGGTTGATTTTTTCTTAACAGTAACACCTTGGCGCTTCACTTCCTCTGGCAATTGAGCCATGGCGGCCGACACGCGATTGTTGACGTTGATCGTCGCTTGGTCGGGGTCAGTGCCAATTTCAAAGTAGACATTCAAGGACATTTGGCCATTGGATGCCGAGCCTGATTGCACGTAGATCATTTTTTCTACGCCGTTGATCTGCTGTTCAAGTGGCGCAGCAACAGTTTGGGCAATCACGTCTGGTGTTGCACCAGGATAGAAGGCTGTTACGGAAACGACTGGCGGTGTAATGCCAGGGTATTGCTCTACTGGTAGCGAGCGCATCGCTGCCAGACCGGCCAGCACAATGATGATCGAAATCACACTGGCAAAAATGGGCCGTTCAATAAAGAATTTTGAAAACATATTTTCCTCGGCAACTTATTGTGCGGCTTGGGCTTGACTGGCTTGAGGTGCGCTGGCAGGCATTGGTTTGACAATGGCACCGGGCTTAACTTTCAGAATGCCTTCGACAATGACGACGTCCCCCGCTTGAAGTCCTGATTCAACGCGCACTTGTCCTTGAGCGTCTGCTCGCCCAACTTTGATTGTGCGTGGTGAAACTTTATTCTCTTTGTCGACGGTCATTACCAGTTTGTCAGCTTGAGATTGAACAATGGCGCGCTCAGGAATCAAGATTGCATTGTTTATCTTGCCAATATCGAGGGTAAGGCGAACAAACTGCCCTGGTAAAAGCTGTGAATGAGGATTGCTGAAAATCGCTCGGGCGCGAATTGTGCCGGTTTTTGGATCAACTCGATTGTCGGAGAAGTCGATTTTGCCTACTTGCTCATATTTTGCGCCATTCGAAAGATTGATTGAGGCTTTGATGTTTTTCGAATCACCCATTGAAATGGTTTTCGCTTTCGTCATTTGCTCTAAGCGTTGGCGATCTTCTTCAGAGTAAGAGAAAGTCACGTACATAGGATCAAGTTGCGAAATGGTTGTCAGTTTGCCCGATTCGCCCGCAGTCGAAACCAAGCTACCTTCTGATTGCGCGACTGTGCTGGTCATACCTGAAATCGGTGCTACAACTTTGGTGTAACCTAGGTTGAGTTCTGCTTCGCGCACCTTGGCTTCTGCCGATTGCTGGCTGGCTACAGCTGCTGCATAAGCTGTCATGGCGTCATCGTAATCTTTGCGACTTACCGCGTTTTCCTTAAACAGCGGAATGATGCGGTCTCGATCTGCACGTGCTTTTTCAAGGCGAGCTACTTCAATTGAGAGGCCACCTTTAGCTTGATCAAGGGCTGCTTTGTATGGCTCGGGATCAATTTCAAACAATGTTTGACCTGCGTTGACCGATTGACCTTCGACATAAGTGCGTTTAAGTAAAATGCCATTCACACGTGAGCGTACTTCTACGTCGCGATATCCCGCTGTTTCACCGACCAATTCGAACGACATGGGGGCTGAGGTCGGTTCGATTTTAATTACGCTAACAGGTGCAGGAGGGGGTGGCGGCGCGGCAGTTTTTTGACCGCAAGCTGTCAGAAGTAAGCCCGAAATAATAATGGATAGTGTTGTCAATTTTGGGGTGATCATACTGGGCTGGTGCATTGCCTTCTCCATGTTCTTTGGGGTATGTTTTGCAATTCAATCGGTTATAAGGCCTCTGCTTGCATACTGCAGCTAGTATATTGAGGCATGATGTTTGCATGAAAATTACTGTTAGTTTAGCCGAGTATGATCACTTTTAACCACCAATAATTTAAATGTAATATTACACATGGTAGTTGAGTCAAAATGATGTACCAAATAAAAAAGGCCGTTTGTATTAAGCGGCCTTTTACATTTTAAGAGTGAGTGCTGATTAGCAGGTATGCTGACCGCCATTTATGGCTAAGTTTGCACCGGTCATAAAACCGGCCAGATCCGAAGCTAGGTAGCTAATCAAGCCCGCAATTTCTTCCGGTTTGCCAAGGCGTGCAACTGGAATTTGAGCAATGATTTTGTTGCGCACATCTTCTGGTACCGCCATGACCATATCAGTTGCAATGTAGCCAGGCGAGATTGTATTTACGGTAACCCCTTTCTTGGCCACTTCCTGTGCCAGTGCCATAGTAAAACCATGCATGCCGGCTTTTGCTGCAGAATAATTCGTTTGGCCAAATTGACCTTTCTGACCGTTGATCGATGAGATATTGATCACGCGGCCCCAGTTGCGCTCGACCATGCCGTCGACAAATTGTTTTGAAACGTTAAAAACTGAATCCAGATTGGTGCCAATGACCGCATCCCAGTCTGTTTTGCCTAGTTTTTTAAAGCTCGCATCGCGAGTAATGCCAGCATTGTTTACCAATACATCGACTTGTCCAACGCTCTCGGTCACTTTCGCCCCTAGCGCAACACAGGCATCGAAGTCGGTTACATCACATTCGAAAGCCTTGAATTGATAGCCTGCCGCTTCATTATCGGCGAGCCATGCAGCTTCTTTGCCTGGGCGAGAGTATGTGGTTACTACAGTAAAACCATCGTCTGCCAATTTGCGACAGATTGCGGTTCCGATGCCCCCCATACCGCCTGTGACTAGAGCTACTTTTGCCATTCTTGTATATCCTTGTTGATTAATTATTTGGAACAAATATGTATTATTTGCAGACTTTGCGCTGATGAGCCTTCGTGAGGCTTGCAAAGCGTAGCTAAGGGTTATCCCCGATGTAAATGTAATTATTTGTTTTGTTGACAGAATGGATACACTTATATGACAGCAAAGATAGGTTCAATCTTAATTTCAGGCTGTTCAAGTGGCATAGGTCTGTGGTGTGCTCAGCGTATGGCAGAGCATGGCTGGCGTGTGTTTGCAACAGCGAGAAAGGCTGAAGATGTCGCTATGCTCTCCGAGCTTGGTCTAGAGGCATTGTTGTTGGACGTCGCTGATAGTGCTTCGATTAGCGCTTGTGTAGCTGAAATACTGCTGCGAACTGATGGGCGTTTGGATGCATTATTTAATAACGCAGGTTTTGGTGTGCCAGGTGCGGTGGAGGATTTGAGTCGTGAAGCAATGCGGCACCAGTTTGAAACCAATGTCTTTGGGGCAATTGAATTAAGTAATGCGATTTTGCCGGTTTTTCGAAAGCAAGGGTTTGGTCGACTCATCTTCAATAGCTCGGTGCTGGGCTTTGCGGCGATGCCATATCGGGGTGCATATAATGCGAGTAAATTTGCACTTGAAGGCTTTGCCGATACCTTGAGGCAAGAATTGCACGGCTCAGGCGTGCAGGTTTCTTTGATCGAGCCGGGGCCGATTCAAAGTCGTTTTCGCGCAAACGCGGCTACTCAGTTTTATCGATGGATCAATCCAACGGCAAGTTTTCATCGGCCTTCTTATCAGATCATGGATGAACGTTTGAAAAAGCAGGGCCCTGCGGCGCCATTTACTTTGCCTGAGCAGGCCGTGTTGGATGTGTTGCTCAAGGCATTGAATGCTAAAAAAGCAGCCGCACGCTATCGGGTAACTACACCAACGATTATTTTTTGGTATCTGAAACGATTATTGCCTACTCGTGCGCTAGACCGTATTTTGCTTGCGGCATCAGGCGATGAGCCCGGTTTTTGCTACGGCCGTAGGTCAAAATAGCGTGGTAAATAGTACGTTTCATAATATTTTTAATTTGTCCAGAATTGAGGACAAGGCTGTGGTTCAGGTAGAATAGGGGATTCAAACTTGTGCGCTCTTAACATGACCAAGTATATATTCGTTACCGGTGGTGTCGTTTCATCTCTCGGTAAAGGCATTGCCGCCGCTTCTTTGGCCTCTATTCTCGAATCGCGCGGTCTTAAAGTGACCATGATGAAGCTGGATCCCTACATCAATGTGGATCCAGGTACCATGAGCCCGATGCAACATGGTGAAGTGTTCGTAACCGAAGATGGTGCCGAAACTGACTTGGACTTGGGCCATTACGAACGCTTTATCACTGCCAAAATGAAGAAAAGCAATAACTTCACGACTGGCCAGATTTATGATTCAGTGATTAAGAAAGAGCGTCGTGGTGATTATCTTGGTAAAACCGTACAGGTTATTCCACATATTACTGACGAAATTCGCCTCTACGTAGAGCGTGGCGCTGCCGATGCAGAAATCGCCGTGATCGAGGTTGGCGGTACGGTGGGTGATATCGAGTCACTCCCTTTCCTAGAAGCGATTCGCCAAATGGGCGTCTTGCTGGGCAAAGAAAACACCTGTTTTGTTCATTTGTCATATGTGCCGTACATTGCGGCGGCTGGCGAGATCAAAACCAAGCCGACACAGCACAGCGTCAAAGAATTGCGCGAAATCGGTATTCAGCCTGATGTGTTGATCTGTCGTGCTGATCGTATGGTGCCGGATGAAGAACGTCGTAAAATCGCTTTGTTCACCAATGTAACTGAGCGTGCGGTGATTTCTTGTCCAGATCTGGATTCGATTTACAAGATCCCTCGCGTGCTGTCAGAGCAAGGTATTGACGACATTATCTGCAAACAATTTGGTCTAGATTTGCCAAAAGCGAATTTGACCGTTTGGGATAACATCGTTGATGCGATTCAAAACCCAAAACAAACCGTCAATGTCGCGATGGTGGGTAAGTATGTTGATCTGACCGAGTCGTACAAATCCTTGATCGAAGCCTTGCGTCACGCCGGCATTCATACTCGTTCCGAAGTGAAAATTCACTTTGTAGATTCTGAGTCGCTGGAAACCGAAGGTGCAAATTGTCTGAAAGACATGGATGCGATTTTGGTGCCGGGCGGTTTTGGTAAGCGCGGCGTGGAAGGTAAAATCGTTGCCGTGCGCTTTGCTCGGGAAAACAATATCCCTTATATGGGTATTTGTTTGGGTATGCAGATTGCGTTGATCGAATTTGCGCGTGATATTGCGGGCATGACAGGTGCTAACTCAACCGAGTTTGATCTGGAAACTGAATATCCGGTTGTCGCTTTAATTGATGAATGGGTGAATCACGACGGTAAAGTCGAAAAACGTGATGAAAACTCAAACATGGGCGGCACAATGCGTCTAGGTTCGCAAGAGTGTCGTTTGGGCGAAGGCTCATTGGCTGCGAAAATCTATGGTGCAGACGTGATTACTGAGCGTCATCGTCATCGTTATGAAGTCAATAACTACTACTTGGCGCGCCTTGAAGCGGCTGGTTTGAAGATCAGTGGTAAATCTGTTGGTGCTGAGCAATTGGTAGAAACCATTGAGTTGCCTGAGCATCGCTGGTTCTTTGCTTGTCAATTCCACCCAGAATTTACTTCTACTCCACGCGATGGTCATCCATTGTTCAAGTCCTACATTGAAGCGGCAATTGCGTACGCCCGTGATAACGGTCGCGAAGGTTTGAGCTGCTAAAATCTTGGGGTATTGCTCATAAGGCAATACCCTTTATTGTCTCCAGAGTAATACTAACCGGGGTATGTTATGAAACTGTGTGGATTTGATGTCGGTATTGATCAGCCATTTTTTCTGATTGCCGGACCATGCGTTATCGAAAGCGAGCAAATGGCACTCGATACCGCTGGGCAACTCAAAGAAATTTGCGCGGAACTGAATATCCCGTTTATCTATAAATCGAGCTTCGATAAAGCCAATCGCTCATCGGGTAAGTCATTCCGTGGCTTAGGGATTGATGAAGGCTTGCGCATTTTATCTGAAGTGAAAAAGCAACTTGGCGTGCCAGTGTTGACCGATGTACATACCGAAGCTGAAGCGCCGATTGTGGCTTCGGTGGTTGATGTGCTGCAAACGCCCGCTTTTTTAGCGCGCCAAACCGACTTTATTCATGCTGTTTGTGCCACGGGCAAGCCAGTGAATATCAAAAAAGGCCAATTTATGGCGCCCTGGGATATGAAGCATGTGATTGCCAAAGGTAAAGAAGCCAATGGTGGCTTGGATAATCTGATGGTGTGTGATCGCGGTACTTCGTTTGGTTACAATACACTGGTAAGCGACATGCGTGGCCTGATGACGATGCGCGAAACCGGCTGCCCGGTGGTTTTTGATGCCACCCATTCAGTGCAACAACCTGGTGGTCAAGGTGATCGCTCGGGTGGTCAGCGCGAAATGGTACCGGTGCTGGCGCGTGCCGCCGTTGCTGCGGGCATTGCGGGCTTGTTTATGGAAACGCATCCAAATCCATGCGAAGCATTGTCTGATGGCCCTAACTCAATGCCATTGGGTCGGATGAAAGAATTACTGATTACGCTCAAGGACATCGACCGTGTCATTAAGGCACACTCCTTGATTGAGCATACTTTGTAATAAAGTTTCAGTATTTGGCTGTCAATAAAGTAACAATAGACAGCCAATGTCATATTGTTTGTATATAAGTAATTGGACAAAGGTTTTCACGCAAGGCGCAAAGCCGGAGACAGTACAGCTAGTACGGCAAGGCAAAGCAACGAAGCGTGGGAGCTTTTGGTTTATTATTTAAGTTCTTTTTGTCTTCAAACCAACTTAAGGTGTAACGCCCATGAGCGCAATTGTTGAAGTTATTGCACGTGAAATTTTAGATTCTCGCGGCAACCCGACTGTAGAAGCTGATGTTTTGTTGGAATCTGGTGTAATGGGCCGTGCGGCTGTGCCATCTGGCGCATCGACTGGCGAACGTGAAGCCTTGGAACTACGTGACGGCGATAAAGCCCGTTACCTGGGTAAAGGCGTATTGAAAGCCGTTGAAAACATCAATACTGAAATCTGTGAAGCGATTATCGGTCTTGACGCTGCTGATCAAGCTTTCATCGACCAAACTATGTTGGATTTGGACGGTACTGAAGATAAAGCACGTATGGGCGCAAATGCGATCTTGGCCGTGTCTATGGCTGTTGCTAAAGCCGCTGCGGAAGAAGCTGGTTTGCCACTGTACCGTTACGTTGGTGGCTCAGGCCCAATGGCATTGCCAGTACCAATGATGAACGTGGTCAACGGTGGTGAGCACGCATCTAACAGCTTGGACTTCCAAGAGTTGATGATTGTGCCAGTTGGCGCGCCAACTTTCCGTGAAGCGCTGCGTTACGGCGCTGAAGTATTCCACAACCTGAAAAAAATCTTGCACGACAAAGGCATGCCAACTCAAGTGGGCGACGAAGGTGGTTTCGCGCCTGACGTAGCTGGCCCAGAAGAAGCGCTGGACATGATCATGGCTGCGATTGAGAAAGCAGGTTACAAAGCAGGTACTGATTTCCGCATCGCTTTGGATTGCGCGGCTTCTGAATACTATGACAAAGCCACTGGCAACTACGTATTCAAAAAATCAGGCGGCCGTACTTTCACTTCAATCGAAATGGTTGACTACCTCGAAAGCCTCGTGAACAAATACCCAATCATCTCTATCGAAGATGGTATGGGCGAGCGTGACTGGGACGGTTGGAAAGTATTGACTGACCGTCTGGGCAAACGTGTTCAGTTGGTGGGCGATGATTTGTTTGTTACTAACACCAAAATCTTGGCTGAAGGTATCAAAAAAGGCATTTGCAACTCAATCTTGATCAAAGTAAACCAAATCGGTTCATTGACTGAGACTTTGGCTGCCGTAGAGTTGGCTAAACGTAGTGGCTACACTTCTGTAATGAGCCACCGCTCAGGCGAAACTGAAGATGCAACGATTGCTGACTTGGCTGTTGCTACTAACTGCATGCAAATCAAAACGGGTTCATTGAGCCGTTCTGATCGTATCGCTAAGTACAACCAAATCTTGCGTATCGAAGAAGAGTTGGGTGATGCTGCTGTTTACCCAGGTATCGGCGCTTTTTATCAGCTCAAAGGTTAATTGAACGTTGTTATCTAGTAGCAATTGCAGGCCTCGTTTCGACGATGCCTGCAAGCTATAGTAAGATCAAAACCGGAGCTTAGGCTCCGGTTTTTACATGAACTCAATTTTGGTTGCTCGATGCGAATTTTAGCGTTGGTATTTGCGGTATTGATCATTGCTCTGCAGTGGCCGTTGTGGATAGGCAAGGGCAGCTGGATGCGTGTCTGGCAGCTGGATACCCAATTGGCGCAACGTCAGAGTGAAAATGCCAAACTAAAAGAGCGCAACACTGCTCTTGAAGCCGAGGTCAATGATTTGAAAAATGGCACCGATGCTATCGAGGAACGTGCCCGAAATGAATTGGGCATGATTCGCAGTGAAGAAGTTTTTTTTCAAGTCTTAGATCGTAACGCGACGAAATTGCCAGAAATAAAAGCATCCAATAGCAGTGCAGTAACAGCTGTAACTAATCCATAAACTGTACCGTAACATTTGGCTATTAACTGCCATTGTCTTGTATCTGTTATGTTGTCTCTAGTTCAGCTATAGTACGCTGACATAAGGAGTACATCATGCGTGAAGTGCACGAAATCACTGATTCCCCCGTCCAAAAGAAAACGACCTTGTACATTCAGCTGGCCGATGAAATGGCGCAGGCGATCTTATCCGGTGTGCTGCGTGTGGGCGAAAAAATGCCCTCGATTCGTAAACTGTCTGGGCAGCGTCAGTTAAGTCTCTCGACCGTGATGGAAGCTTATCGCGAGCTTGAAGATCGCGGCTTAATCGAGGCAAGACCTCAGTCTGGTTTTTACGTGCGGCAAAAACGCAATCTGGCTACACCAGAGTTGACCGCACCGCCGAAAAACCCATCCCATGTGTTTATTGACCCCTTGCTCACACCTGCTGCATTGTGGCGAATCAATAAAGAGATTAGCGTTGATTTTGGGATGGCCATTCTCTCGCCTAAATTATTTCCCAATCAGCAAATGCAAAGAATGTTGTCGCAAGTATCGCGCCAGTACCCTGATTTAATTTCCGATTATGGCGAATCACAGGGTGATATTGAATTGCGTCGGCAAATTTCACGTCGTTCCTTGCTGTGGGGTGGGCAAGTTGAAGCAGATGAAATCATTATTACGCAAGGTGGGATCGAGGCGCTCAATTTGTGTTTGCGCGCAGTAACCAAACCTGGCGATGTCGTGGCCATAGAATCACCTGCCTATTTTGGATTGTTGCAGATTTTGGAGAGTTTCAAGCTCAAAGCGCTTGAGATTCCTACCCACCCGAAAACCGGTATATCGGTTGAAGCGCTGGAATTTGCTACGCGCAATGGAGAAGTCAAAGCTTGTGTATTGTTGCCTAATTTCTCCAATCCTTTGGGTAGCCTAATGCCGGATGAGAATAAGCAACGCGTCGTCAAATTGCTCGATGAGCGCAATATCCCATTGATTGAGGATGATATTTACGGCGAGTTTTGTTATCAAGGCGATCGCCCGAAACCGGCCAAAGTCTATGACAAAACGGGCAATGTTATGTTGATCTCATCGTTTACCAAAATCGCGGCGCCTGGTTTTCGGGTCGGCTGGGTGGTGGCAGGTAAATGGCATAAGCAAATCGAGCAGTTGAAGTTCATTAATACGTATTCCACACCGGTGTTGTTGCAGCGAACCATTGCTAAATTTTTGGAAACCGGTGGTTATGATCACCATTTACGTCGCTTACGAAAAAGTTGTGCCGAACAAGTTAGTTATGCGGTAGATGCGATTCAGCGCTACTTTCCGGCAGATACCCGTTTGAATGTGCCGCAAGGGGGGTATGTGCTCTGGGTTGAGCTAAATAGCGCTATTGATACAATTACCCTGTTGCAAGATGCATTGGCGGAAGGTATTAGCTTTACACCTGGTTCATTATTTTCGCCCAGTCACAGTTATCGAAATTGTTTGCGCGTTTGTTGTGTTGAGGCTTGGACTACAAAGCACGAAAAAGCCATTGAGCGGCTGGGTCAGTTGGCCCGAATGCAGTTGCCACAATTAGCCTTGCAAACGTAGTCAATAATTGACGCTACTTCATACGCGAAATGTCGCTTCATGTGAGACAATTCGCGCCATACATAGAGTCCTGATTGAGCTAATACATGCAAGAACGCGGTCGTTTTATTTCGGTGGAAGGTATTGATGGTGCTGGAAAAAGCACGCATCTGGCGTGGCTTGCCCAGTTCCTCATCGCACGCTCTATATGCCTACGGCAAACGCGTGAACCGGGGGGCACCGTATTGGGGGAAAAATTGCGTGAGTTATTGCTCAATGACGCCATGCATCTAGAAACCGAAGCACTACTGATGTTTGCCGCGCGAAACGAGCATTTGCAGCAAGTCATCTTGCCGAGCTTGGCGCAGGGTGAGTGGGTGCTGTGTGATCGATTTAGCGATGCAACTTATGCTTATCAATGCGGTGGCCGTGGCTTATCGATTGAAAAATTTACGCAGCTTGAGCAATGGGTGCAAGGTCGTAGCGAAGGTTTCATTGAGCCAGATTTAACCCTAATTTTTGATGTGCCTCTTGATGTGAGCCAAGCAAGAATGGCCAATTCGCGGGTACTTGATCGATTTGAGCGTGAGCAGGCTCAATTTCATGCCAATGTACGCGCAGCCTATTTAGCGCGCGCTGCGCAAAATCCGCAGCGCATCAAAGTGATCGACGCGAATCGTTCGATCGAAGCGATCCAGCAGGAATTGGCGCAATTGATGACCGAGTGGCTTTCATGAGTAATTTACCCTATCCCTGGCTGGAGCAGCCTTGGCAAGAGTTAATGCGTGATCGCGAACGTTTTCCGCATGCCTTGCTGTTTACGGGTGAGGCGGGGATTGGTAAACGTGCTTTAGCGCAATATCTGGCGCAGTTTTTATTGTGTGAATCCGAGCATAAAACCCACCAGCCTTGTGGCGAGTGCGAAGGATGCCGCTGGTTTCTAGCGGGTAATCATCCGGATTTTCGCATGCTACAACCTGCCGATGCGGATGATAGTATTGAAGAAGCAGAATCGACTAAAAAGCCGAAAAAGAAGTCAGCGGTGATCGGCGTCGACGATGTGCGTGATTTAAGCGATTTTGTGAATCTGAGTGCGCATCGGCGTGGTACTCGGGTCACCATCGTCGCGCCTGCGGAAGCAATGAATACGGCTGCGGCCAATGCATTTTTGAAAACGCTAGAAGAGCCGCCCTCTGGCGCGGTATTTATTTTGATTTCTGATCATTGGCGGCGCTTATTGCCGACGATACGTAGTCGCTGCCGTGTTTTTCCATTGACGATTCCGTCGCAGAAAGTGGCGATGCAATGGCTGGCTGGATTGTCTATTGTGAATCCTGTGCTGCATTTAGCTCATACTGGCGGTGCACCGCTGGCGGCGGTGGAAGATGCTGGGGCTGAATGGCTGTCGGTACGCACTGGCATGCTGGAAAAATTGGCAGAACCTGCCACCTTGAATGTACTGGCTTTGGCCACCGAGCTCGAAAAAGCGAAGTTAGACACTAGTTTGCTCCTCGATTGGCTACAAAAATGGGTTTATGACGTAATCAGCTTGGGGCTGGCGGGCGTTATTCGCTATTATCCAGACTGGAAAGATGGTCTTGAACGTGTCGCATCACGGGCAAATTTACTATTTAATTTTGCTAATCAGCTCACTGAGGCGCAAAAACTGTCGCATCATCCTTTGAACCAGCGCTTGGTGCTGGAAGCATTATTATTTGGATATCTTGACGCGCTACGCGGTCAGGATCGCCGAGGTTAATTATGAGTGAAGATACTGTACGCGCCCCTTCGTCTCGCCCTGGGGTTTTGTCATTAAATATCAAAGAAAAAGCTGCGCTTTACGCGTCCTATATGCCTTTTATTAAAGGTGGCGGCATTTTTATCCCGACCAATAAAGGCTATACCTTGGGTGATGAGGTGTTTATGCTGCTTTCTTTGCTCGATGACCCTGCCAAAATTGCCGTATCGGGCAATGTTGTTTGGATCACGCCGCCAGGCGCTCAAAATAATCATCAGCAGGGGATCGGTGTGCAGTTTTCAGGTAATGAGGCGGGTAATCAAGCCAAAGTTAAAATTGAAAATTTGCTGGGCGGATATTTACAATCTGGCCGTACCACCCACACGATGTAATGGTGGCGTGACGCAAAACAAGCTGTTTTGGCGTATCATCGCAGCATCATAGCCGTACCGGCTGGTACGGCTTTTTTTACGTTTGGATTTAAGAAATGAAGTTTGTTGATTCGCATTGCCATATTAATTTTCCCGATTTACAGGCCGATATTGCCGGTCTGCTTAGTCGTATGGACAACTTTGATGTGAGCCATGCGCTGTGTGTGGCCGTCAATCTGCCTGAATTACCCAGTGTTTTGGCCTTGGCGGCGGAACATCACAATATCTTTGCCTCAGTTGGCGTGCATCCTGACTATGAAGACACGCCCGAGCCGACGGTGTCGCAATTGGTTGCGCTGGCTAAAACCCCCAAAGTGGTGGCAATTGGTGAAACTGGGCTTGATTATTTTCGTTTGACTGGCGATCTGGAATGGCAGCGAGAACGCTTTCGCACCCATATTCGTGCCGCACGTGAATCGGGTTTGCCTTTGATTATTCATACCCGTTCGGCTTCGGAAGATACGATCCGTATCATGCGTGAAGAGCGCGCGGACGAGGTCGGCGGAGTAATGCACTGCTTTACTGAAAGCTGGGAAGTGGCGCAACAGGCGATGGAATTGGGCTTTTATATTTCACTCTCAGGCATTGTGACCTTCAAAAAGGCTGAGGAGCTCAAAGACGTGGCGCGCAAAATGCCGCTTGATCGCCTGCTAATTGAAACAGACTCACCCTATCTCGCACCGATGCCGCACCGTGGCAAGCAAAATCAACCGGCATGGGTACGTCATGTCGCGGAACATATTGCGGAGTTAAAAGGCATTGCTTTGCAAGAGGTGGCCGATGCCACGACGGGGAATTTCTTCAAGCTTTTCGCACGTGCTGGTGCTGCCTAATGAGCTCGGTATCGGTGGAAACGGTTTTACTTGGCGTCGGCTCTAGCGGCGGCTCTCCGGCCTTGGGTTGTTCTTGTCCAACTTGCAGCTCAACAGACCCCAAAAACAATCGCACCCGCGCTTCTGCCTTGATGCGTGCCGGCGGCAAAACGTTTCTGATCGATACTGGCCCTGACTTGCGTATGCAGTCATTGCGCGAGCAAATATTGCGCGTTGATGCGGTACTTTACACGCATCCGCATGCGGATCATCTCAATGGGATTGATGATTTACGTGCCTTTTGCTGGTTGCAAAAAGCGGCTTTACCGGTCTATGGCAATCGGCTGATGATCAGTCATATTCGCGAGCGCTTTCCATATACTCTGTTCAAGCCCAATGAGTTTTGGGATAAACCTGTCCTCACGATTCATGAGGTTGAATCGGACCTCATCGAATTTGGTGGGGTGCAGATCCAGCCCATCCCCTTGATTCACGGCAAGTGGCCTATTTTGGGTTGGCGCATTGGCAATACCGCTTATTTAACCGATGTTTCTGAAGTCCCTGATTCAAGTTTTGAGCTTTTGCTGAACCTGGATGTTTTGTTTCTCGATTGCTTGCGAATTAAGCCCCACCCAACGCATTTGTCGCTCGAACAAGCCTTGCAAATGGCCGCACGAATTGGCGCGAAGCGTACCGTTCTAATCCACATGACGCATGAACTTGAGTATCACTCGCTTTCCGCCATTCTGCCTGCTGGGGTTGAGGTGGGGTATGATGGTATGCGCCTTGTAACTGAATGACTGTAGAGTGATACCTGCTATTAAGTTGATTTGATTGCTTGAGATATTGATTAAGCTGAGGGGATTTGAATGAATAGCAATGTCCTAGGGCAGCCGTTGCAACCGTGCAGTTTTAAGCCATTAACGGGATTTTTTCGGGATGGGTGCTGCCAGCATGATGAAAACGACCCAGGGTTGCATATTGTCTGTGCAGTGATGACCGAGCAATTTTTACGGTTTTCTACTTTGGCAGGAAATGATTTATCCACGCCACGTCCAGAGTATGGGTTTGCAGGCTTAAAGCCGGGTGATCGCTGGTGTTTGTGCGCGCTGCGCTGGTTGGAGGATTGCAAAATGGTGCTGCGCCGCAGATTGTGTTGGCGGCTACCCATGAGGAAATTCTGGATTTGATCTCTTTGGAAACACTCGTTGAATACGCGGTAGATCGACCTGTCTTTTGATTGGTCTTCAGGGTATATTGCTAAAGTCGTTTTCAGAAATGATTTTCATAGATATACCCCTTGTATTAACTCAAAAGCTTGACCTCTTCAGGCTGTAATTCTCGCCACTGACCTTTGGCCAAGTCGCCTAACAATAGCGATCCAATCGCGACCCGCATCAAACGCAATGTCGCGATGCCATGCGCTTCCAGTAGGCGGCGGATATGGCGATTTTTCCCTTCATCCAGTGTGATTTCCAGCCAAGCATTTTTTTCGCCGCTTCGCAGTAGGCTGACTTTTTTGGCCGCCAATTCAGTGCCATCGTCGAGTTTGATGCCGCGTTGCAGCGCTTGAAATAAATCAGGGCTCGGCGCTTGATCGATTTGCACGTGATAAATCTTATCCAAGTGGCTTTTCGGGTCGGTGAGGCGGGCCGCCCAACGCGTGTCATTGGTGAACAATAATAACCCTTCACTGGCCTTATCGAGGCGCCCGACTGGTCCAAGGTGCGGGAGTTGAGCATCACTAAAGCAGCTAAATACCGTTTCGCGACCTTGATCATCGCTGGCGCTGGTAATCAACCCACGCGGTTTGTTGAGCATCAGGTAAATAAACTGTGGGGCGGCTACGGCGATGCCATTTACCGAGAGCTGATCTTTTTCCAGATTAATCCGTTGCTCTGGGTCACGGCAAAGTTGGCCGTTAATTGCTACGACGCCAGCATGAACTAGTTTTTCCCCTTCGGTGCGCGAACAATAGCCCAACTTGGAAAGCGCTCGCGCCAAACTAACACCGGGATGCGCTTTGCCCGCGCGAGCGTTTGTATTGCCCCGGGCACTGTTTGTATTGCGACTCGGGCTGGGGCGTGACTTGCGTTGAAGCACATTGCTGGGGCGATTTTTCATTATTTATCTAAATTGGAGTGCTATTGATGCAAGATGGCGGACATTGCGTGCAATTTTACCGCGAAATGCCGCGTAATTCGCTCAATTGCAATGGACGCGCTAAAATAGCTTTGTCGTCGTTCTGGACGGGCGTTCTGCCCGCATTATGGATAATTTTTTATTAACGATTGTGGCGCTGTTTTTAGTCGCCTTAAATGGATTTTTTGTTGCTGCTGAATTTGGTTTGGTGAAGCTGCGGCAAACTCGGGTTCATAGTATTGCCAAAACCGGCTGGCGTGGTCAGATTTTGGTGAAGGTGCACAGCCAATTAGATGCCTATTTATCGGCCTGTCAGCTTGGCATTACGCTCGCCTCATTGGGCTTGGGCTGGATTGGTGAGCCGGCGTTCGTTGGTTTGCTGGAGCCTATCTTTGCGCTGATCGGCATAGAATCAGCCGCGCTCTTACACAGCGTCTCTTTTATCGTTGCCTTTACGCTGATTTCCTTTTTGCACATTGTGGTGGGCGAACTCGCCCCCAAATCGATGGCGATTCGCCGCCCTGAGGTGATCGCACTGTGGACTGCGACCCCGCTGTATTTCTTTTACTGGATAATGTACCCCGCGATTTGGCTGCTGAATCGCAGCGCAAATCTGGTACTGCGCGTCGCGGGTCTCGATGGGCATGGCGGACACGATAGCCATTATTCCTACGATGAGCTCAAACTGATTCTGCGCGCCAATCAAGACAGCGAAGAAATGCACCCGCAAGAATGGAATGTGGTCGCCCAGTCGCTTGATTTTAGTAAGCTAAAAGTCTCGGATTTAATGCGCCCGTTTCATGAGGCAGCAGCGCTGCATACCGACCGCACTTTGGATGAAAACCTGCAAACCATTGCTGAGCAGCGTTTTAGTCGTTATCCCTATGTTGATGAAGAAGGGCGAGTATTGGGTGTAATTCACCTCAAAAATTTATTTTTGGCTGAATTACGGGATGCGGAGTTGGGTGATTTAAGTGCTTTTGTTCGCCCAGTCGAAGAAGTTAGTCCTGATACGCCCGTGATGGAGTTATTTCGCCGCTTTCGCGCAGGCGCGCCGCATTTTGCTGTGGCCGCTTATGGCGACGAACCACCAGTCGGCTTTTTAACGCTGGATAATTTGCTCGGCGCTTTGGTGGGGGAAATTCGTGATGAGTTTCGCCAAAGCCGTAATGACTGGATGCGCCAAGATGATGGCTCTTTGCTTGGGAAAGGGAGTCTGCCGCTGTTTTCCTTAGGCCGTGCTTTAGGGATGGATATTGATCATCCTGAGGCTGAGACGGTGGGGGGCTTGGTGCAATGGAAGTTGGGTAATTTGCCGGCCGAGGGCGAGCGGATTGAGTTTGAGGGCTTTGATGTTGTAGTTAAAAAGATGAATGGCCCACGAATCGTGATGGTGAAAATTATTCCGCATACTGAAGCAGATGATGTGCTCGAAGACGATGGCTGACGTGAGAGTTAGGTGATAAAAAACGGCGCAAATTGCGCCGTTTTTTATACTCATCAAGTAAATAATGTGCTGGGTATGTTTATGAAGACTTTCTTTTTACGGTTACACATTGATATACCCCTGCAAAAATAGTCTCTTTTTCCCAGGTGAAATCATTGGCCTTGCTGGCGTAATGGCTGATTTCATTTTTCCAGAGCGCATTGGCAAATGGCTCTAGGTAATGATTAACCACATTCAAAATGTAGCGAATTGGCTGCCAACGTTTTGGGTTGTGATAGTCGACAAAAACGGCGGTGCCATTCTCGGGCAAATGAGCCAACATATGATCGACAATTTCACGTTTTTTGTCGTCAGGCACTTCATGCAGTAAGAAGAAGCTGCAAATGACGTCGTAGCTGACTTCAGGGGTGAATTCAGCGGCATCGCTGCGAATGACTTTCGCCCATGGCATCTGCTTTAGCTTCTCGCTGCCGTGTTCAATTTGAATGGGTGTTACATCAGTCAGGTGAAACTCTCCGTGCGGCCCAACCTTTTCTGCTGCACGCTGCACCAAGTCACCATACACATGCGCCAATTGCCAAACCCTTTGGCCAGGCTGAATGTGTTTTAAGTAACGACGCATCAGTCGTTGGTCATTCAAAAATAGCAAAACCTTCACCACAATATTGCGATCGAGCGCATTGACCCAGTTAGGGTCGACATAGGCCCAGTCATAGACCTCTGTCATGTACTCAGGCACGCCTTCGTAGTATGGGTTGCTGGCGAGTGCGGGAGGATTTTTGCTCATAATGGCGCTCAGCTGTGTGAATTAGAGTAGGTATATCGTAAGGGGTAATTCGGGCTCAAGTTTTGTTCTATCCCAAGGTTTTATGCGATAAAAGCCATCAGCAGCATCTCTAATGTCAACCTGAACTAAGTAGTGTTATGCTTACTTAATATTTCTAAACTACGTCGTATTATTACGCATATTGAGTTGCGAATGACAATTGATTTATTAGAACCCCAGCCGCTTTGGCAACATTTTGCGCAAATCTGCCAGTTTCCTCGTCCGTCAAAGCACGAATCTGCATTGCGCGATCACCTGCAGGCTTGGGCAACAGCACGTCAATTACAGAATGAATTGGATGCCGTCGGCAATCTGATTATCCGCAAGCCCGCCACCGCAGGCATGGCCGATCGAGTTGGCGTAATTTTGCAAGGCCATTTGGATATGGTGGCCCAAAAGAATGAAGCAACCCAGCATGATTTTTTGACCGATCCGATTGTGACGCAAATACATGACGGCTGGGTGAAGGCTAGCGGTACGACGCTAGGAGCGGATAACGGCATCGGCGTGGCTGCCGCATTGGCAATCTTGGAAAGCACCGACATTGCACATGGCCCCTTGGAAGTGTTGCTAACGATAGACGAAGAAGCTGGAATGACCGGGGCGCAAGGGTTGCAAGCAGGGTTGCTGCAAGGACAACTTCTGTTCAATCTTGATACCGAGGATTGGGGTGAGATTTATGTCGGTTGCGCGGGTGGCGTTGATATCACACTCAGTCGCTCTTTGCATCACGAGGCGATTCCTGCTGGCTATGTGCTGCGTGAAGTTGCGGTCACGGGTTTACAGGGTGGGCACTCTGGCGTAGATATTCATTTGCAGCGGGGTAATGCCATCAAACTATTGGCTGGCTTGATGTCTAGGGCTATACATCAGTTTGATGCGCGTGTTGTTCATTTTCGTGGTGGCACTTTACGCAATGCTTTGCCGCGCGAAGCGTTTGCGCAAATTGCAATTCCGGCCTGTGATGAAGCGCGATTTAATCAACTACTCGACGAAGTGCGGGTGCAGCTGACGCAAGCCATTGCAAAAACAGACCCTAAAGCAAGTTTGTTGTCTCAATCCTTGCTAGGTAGCGATACACCAAACGTCGCATTAAGTGCGGCAGATAGCCTCTATGTGGTGGATATGCTGTTGGCTTTACCACATGGTGTGCATCGCTGGAGCAGCGAAATAGCCGATGTCGTTGAGACTTCAAATAATCTTGGCGTGGTCAAAATTGATGAGCGGCGCTTTGAGGCTGTTTTAATGCTGCGCTCGCTCACCGATTTAGGTCTGCAGGATTTGAGCCGTCAAATCGAAGCCATTTCCCGTTTGGGTAAATTAAGCTTTGAAAGCTCGGGGGAGTATCCAGGCTGGGCGCCCAATCCTCAGTCACGTGCTTTGCAGCTCTTATTGCAAGTCTATCAGGCGCACTATGGGCAGCCTGCTGCGGTGAAAGTGATTCATGCCGGCTTGGAATGCGGCTTGATTGGCCGTGCTTATCCGCAACTGGAAATGGTTTCATTTGGCCCGACGATCCGTGGTGCGCATTCACCTGATGAGCGGGTGGAGATTGAATCTGTTGGGCAATTTTGGCAGTTATTGCAAGCCGCTTTGGCCGCAGTTCCCACTGCTTGAGAAAAAAGAATGTGGCGCTATTGAAATGTGAACTTTTCACACGCAAATAGTCACATAGGCAAGACATTACACTGAGGTCGAAATGAAAGTAGGGATGAAGTTAGGTTTAGCGCTCATGTTGGCAATGGGGACGGCTGCGGCACATGATTACCAAGTGGGGGAGCTGAAAATAGCCCATCCTTGGACGCGTGCGACGCCACCAGCAGCCAAAATGGGAGGCGTATTTTTGTCGGTCAATAATTTGAGCAAGGAAGGTGATACTTTGCTAAAGGCCGAAAGTGAAGTGGCTGAACAGGCTGAACTGCATCAAATGAGTATGGTCGATGGCGTCATGAAAATGCGCCAAGTACCCAGTATCAATGTACCTGCAAGTGGCGAAGTTAAACTTGCGCCGGGGGGCTTGCATATTATGTTGATTAATTTGAAGCAAGCCTTAAAAGAAGGGGAGAAAATCCCTTTGAAACTCACTTTTGCCAAGGCGGGAACGGTCGAGGTTAAAGTGCGTGTTGAAGCAATGGGTTCGCAAGGTGTTGCCCCTGGTGCTGCGCATTAATTGCGTGACAAATGGCAAAGGGTGACTCAAAAAGCTAATTGGCTTGGCGAGTCATCAACCATTCTTTCAATGTTGCAAGTGGCATAGGTTTGGCATAAAAATAGCCTTGCGCTATTGTGCAGCCCAGATGCTGTAATCTTTCTGCCTGTCTCTGGGTTTCGACACCTTCCGCTACCGTTGATAGGCCCAGTCTTTGAGCCAAACCGACAATCATTTCAACGTATAAACCGGATTTATCGGCATCTATGTCATCGACGAAGCTTTTGTCGATTTTTAGGCAGTCGATCGGTAGGGCTCGTAATTGCCCTAGTGAAGAATAGCCGGTGCCGAAATCGTCAATCGCAATTTGCACCCCAATCTCGCGTAGGCCCAACAGCGTACTGCGTACGTTTTCCGGCTCATCCATGGCGATACTTTCGGTGATTTCTAATTCGAGAGCGCTGCCAGGTAAGTCATGCTTGGCCAGAATGGCGCGGACACGCTCGAGTAGATTTCCGGTTCGAAATTGCGGCATGCTCACGTTGACTGCAACTCGTTCAGGTGAGTGAGGCAAACTGCTAAGCTCTTTGTAGGCGCGGCATGATTCATCCATTACCCATTCACCCATCTCGACAATCAAGCCAGAATATTCCGCTAAGGGGATAAAGACGGCTGGCGATTGGATAAATCCAACTTCCCCGGGCCAACGCAGTAGCGCTTCCATTCCGCAAATTGCCTTTGTGTTCAAATCAATTTGCGGTTGATACCAGACCTGAAGAATATTGGATTGAAATGCTAGGCGTAATTGCCGGATTACCTCGTGCCGCCAGCGCGTATTTGCCTCCATAGCAGGGCTAAAACTGGCCCAGCGAGGATGAGGTTTGCTCTTGGCTAGATTGAGCGCAATATTGGCTTGCTCTAACAATTGCAAGCCATTGACATGCTCGCCATTTATGGCGCGAATGCCGACTGATATTTGCACCGGAATGGTATGTTGCAGTGCTTGTAGCGGAGGTTTGAATAGCTCAAATAAACTATCTGGATTAACCAGTGTCAGTGGCCCGAATAAGCCGAATACATCATTTCCCAGTCGCGCCAATAAGGTCTCGCTGTCTGCAAAATGTTGCTGCAAGCGTTTCGCAAACGAACACAGTAATGCATTGCCAGCTTCATAGCCCAAACCATCGTTGATATCGGCGAAACGACATAAATCAAGAATGGCCACCGCGTGTGGTGGGCGAAGGGCGGATAATGATTGCCCTAATTGATCAATAAACCAAGTGCGGTTGCCAAGTCCGGTGAGTTCGTCATGATAGGCGAGGTAATTTAAACGCTCTAACTGACGTAAATGCCCTAAACAGGCTGAAGTATTGGCGGCAAAGACGCTGGCAATCTGGCCAATATTGATAAATTCATTGAGCGGTAAATCAAAGCGCAGATAAATTACCGCTTGATCAAGACCTGCCTGCAAAAATAGCCATGCTTCATGTAAGTCAAAGCAGTGATTAACGCTATACGCTGGGCGCGTTCTTAATAATTCAAGTGATTCAGCGACGAGTTGCGGACTACAAGCTCCAAAATCTTGGGGGGTGGGCGGCAATCCGGTGAGCGTTGCAACAAAGCCTGTGCAGCTTCGATCAAAAATCTTGGCGGCATTCACTAAAATAACCTGGCAAAAATCGCTAAATTGGGTGCATTCCATCAATTGGCTTTCGGCATGGACGATCATTTCAAGGCCACGACGGTTTGCGGAAATAGCACAAATTTGTTCGTAGCTGCGCAAAGCCGAAGAAAGTGCGGTAATAAGGCGATTACTGGTTAGCTCGGTTTTTAAACGGTAGTCATTGATGTCATGCAGATTGAAAATACCCGGCTCAGGGGCGTGGCCTGGTTGGCCGGTGCGCAAGATAATGCGTATTTCTTTCAGCCCTAAAATACCCCGAATTTTCGCGACCAGATCAAGCCCTGCGAAATCATTCTCCATCACCACGTCGAGTAAGATGATGGCAAAATCATGATGCTTGAGTAATAGTTCAAACGCTTCATGGGCGCTGTAGGCGTGAGTTAGTACAATCGGGCGTCCGAGTAGCTGCACATTCTTGAGCACCAAAGCCGTACTGAGATGAATGTCGTGATCATCATCGACGACCAAAATCGACCACGGAGCTAAGTTAAGCCCTGAAGGTTGGTCTTCGTTGGAAAAAATTAGCAGATCATCGTTCATGCGTACCGCTCGCAAACTATTAATATTACTTTAGCAGTTGTTGGCTCTTGTGCTCATTGTTTCCGGAATAATGGACGCAAAACCCAATTCATAGAAATATAGCCTACGTTTATTAGTGAACTCTGAAATAGTGAAAATCAAAGCCTCAGAGAGCATCTGGCTTCTCGTCTGCGTACTGGCATCCTTTCTTGATCTGGCTTTTTTGCCGACAGATCAAATGATTGGTTTGCTCAGCTTATCGAGTGGTATATACGTGCTGGCCCTGATGCAAAATGGGTGGCGCATTCTGCCTTACCTAGCCGCCGCCATTGCTTTGCCGTGCCTGTATCTTCCACTCTCAATCCCCCAGGTATTACTGCTCAGCACAATAAAACTCTGCAGCACCAGCATCGTTTACTCGGTGTTTAGCGCAGGGGCTTTTCGACAGCCTTTTAAAATTCGCGATGCGATCCGTCTATTAGTTTGGGGGGCGGGTGTCGCTGGCTTTTTGAGCTCGACCAGTATCATGTTGCTTTTACCTGGCATGATGGCGCAAATGCAGCCACAAACTGGTCTCCATCCTTGGTGGTTGCTCTATTTAAGTCATCTCTTGGGTGTTTTGATTCTTGTGCCTGGGTATTGGGCTTTATTGCATGAGCGCTTGGTATTGCGAGCGAATTGGCTGATTGAGACGACGTTTTTACTGGCGATTGCTGCGTCAGGCGGTATGTTGCAGTTGGCGCATTTCAACCCCTCGACTTTGCAATGGACTTATCTATGTTTTCCTCTGATGGTATGGTCTGCACTCAGAATGGGGCAAGTCAGTAATAGCTTGATGGCTTTATTGTTATTGCTGATTCTGGCTAGCCCCACGGTCAATCAAACATTGCCCAATAGTGAAATTTTAATGCAGGGCATTTTGTTAGCGATGGCGCAGCAAATGGGCATTTTTCTGGCTGTGATACGGCGAGAAAATGAGCTGGCTGTGTCTGAAGCTCGGTTGGCCAAGCAGGTGTTTCACCATGCTTCGGAGGGGATTATGATGATCTCGGCAGATCATCAGGTCGTTGCCGTCAATCCCGCCTTTAGCCGGATTACGGGGTATAGCGAAGAAGAGGCTTTGGGTCATCAATCACGTATTTTTGATACCCGACCGGGCAATCCAAATCAGTATCAAAGCATCTTATTGCGCGAACTCGATGCCAAAGGGCATTGGGAAGGTGAAATGCTCGATAAACGCAAAAGCGGCGAGGTGTATCCAGCTTGGTTATCGATCAGTGCGGTGCATGATCATGAAGGCCGATTAAGTCGCTATGTCGGTATATTTTCTGATTACACCACACGCAAGCAGGCTGAGCAGCGTGTCAATTACCTGGCAAGGCATGACTCCCTTACCGAGCTATTTAACCGCAATGGGTTTCATGAAGAATTGGCCAAGGCTTTGATTCGGGCGGGTACCAAGCGTCGTGGTTTGGCGGTGTTTTTTATTGATCTAGATCGCTTTAAATCCATCAATGACACCTTGGGTCATGACGTGGGCGATCAATTATTGCGCATCGTCGCTCAGCGCTTGAAAAAGCAACTCAAACAGGATGACATTATTGCCAGACTGGGCGGTGATGAATTTACTGTAGTGCTAGAAAACGTTCATCTGGCAGCGCAAATTGCCCAAGTGGCCGAGCGATTGCTGCATACCATTGCCGAAAGCTATTTGATTAACGGGCAAGAGTTGTTTGTGACCGGCTCAATCGGCATTAGCCTATATCCCAATGATGCTGGTTTGGCGTCGCAATTAATGCGCAATGCCGATTTGGCCATGTACCGAGCCAAGGACATGGGCAAAAATGCTTACCAGTTCTTTGCACAAGACATGAATAGCACCAATACGCAGCAGTTTTCGGTGCAGGCTGCGCTGCGTTTTGCATTAGAGCGTGAGCAACTTTATTTGATGTTTCAACCGCAGATGAATTTGGCTACGGGGCAATTGTGCGGGATGGAGTGTTTAATACGCTGGCAACACCCTGAAATGGGCGCGATTTCACCTGTGGAATTTATTCCCATCGCCGAAGAAACGGGAATGATTCTACAAATCGGTCATTGGGTTTTGCAGCGTGCCTGCCAAGTCGCGCAAGGCTGGCGCGAGCAAGGTTTGCAAGTACCTAAAATTGCGGTCAACTTATCGGTGCGCCAATTTAAGCCTGGTATTTTGGTTGAGCAAGTCGCGACGGTCTTGGCTGAAACAGGGCTGCCGCCGTATTTGCTTGAATTGGAGGTCACTGAGAGCCTGATCATGCGCCGTATTAATGAGGCGGTTGAGATTATGAATGACCTCAAAGCGATGGGGGTCAGCTTAGCCATTGATGACTTTGGAACCGGATATTCATCCCTGTCACAATTAAAGTATTTACCACTCGATATCTTAAAAATCGATCGCTCTTTTGTTGAAGGCCTACCAGCGAGCTCCGATGACACGGCCATTGCGCAAAGTATCGTTGCTATGGCGAAAAAGTTAGGCCTTAGCGTTGTCGCCGAAGGGGTAGAAACGCTGGAGCAGATGCAGACTTTGCGCGATGCGGGTTGCGATATGATGCAGGGGTATTACTATGCCAAACCGCTCTCTGAAATCGAAATGGGGCAATTTATCGAACGGGTATCGGCATAAAATAATTATTTTGAAAGGTGTTGGGGTTAATACCCTAGTGGTGTATTCAGGCTAATCCAGAGAGCAAGTGGTATAAAAATCAGTGAACACAAGGTACCAGCCACTACCAAAGCTGCGACAAGCTCTGGGTCTTGTTGATACTGATCGGCAAATAGATAATTGAGTACCGCTGGTGGCAGAGCACCAAAAACGAGCAAAATCCCTGCTTGCTGACTCGGCAGTAACTGCGCGAGCGGCCAGGCCAGTAATAGCCCCGTGAGCGGGCATAAGATCCCGCCTATCATCCCCGCGCGCCAGCGCGTGACTTTGAATTGCGCCATCCTCACCCCCAAAGCAAATAGCATCAGAGGAATCGCCATATCCCCCAGCATTTTAATGGGTTTAAGTAACCAGCTAGCCAATTCGATGTGCGTGTATTGCACGATCAGACCCGCGATTAAAGCCCACACCATGGGGGTTTTCAGTACCTCGGTCAATGGTGCTTGGCGATTGAATAGCTTAATTCCCAAGGTGAAATGTAATAAATTAAGCAGCACAAAAATCGCAATCGCGCCCGGAAATGCGGCTTCGCCAAAGGCAAACAGCCAGAGCGGTAAACCCATATTGCCGGTATTGGTGAACATTTGCGGCACTGCAAAAGCGGCGCGGTTGTAATTTAATTTGCCCGCGACCAAATAAGCCAGTAGTCCCGACCCCAGTAAGACGATCGTGGCAAAGAGCATTAAAAGCCAGTATTGCCCTAGTTGGGCATTTTTATTGGCCATCGCGCTAAATACCAGTAGCGGCGAAAGTAACTCTAGATTGAGCTTATTGGTCGCCGTCATATCCACCGCTTTGCGGCGAGCATAGGCCCAGCCGATCCCGATAATCAGGATAACTGGGGCAATGATTTGGAATAATTGATAGAGCGTATTCAAGTGGCAGCCTTGTATGGGCGAGAAGGGGCGATGTTCCCAGTATGTAGCACGCCCAGATGACGATGTAATGTGGATGTTGGGTGTGATTGGGTCGTAATCAGTAGCATCCTGCGCGGCTTAACGCGCGCCATACACCATGCGTTTGGCAAAACCCTTGCGTAACCATGTGACATGATCGATTGCCAGTAGCCCTAAGCTACGCGCATGTTTGATTGGGATGGACGGCGAATCGAAAATCCCGATCAAACTATCGGTAAAGGCGGTAACTAGGCCTGCATCGCGCTGGCGTAATTGTTTGTAGCGTTGCAATGAAGTTGCCTCACCTAATTGTGATTTAGGTGTTGCAGCCAGCACCTGGGCCAGTGTTTCTGCATCGCGCAGCCCCAGATTCAAACCTTGCCCCGCGACAGGGTGCAAAGTTTGCGCTGCATTACCGATCAAAACTACGCGTTGACCAATAACGGAATTCAGTGTTTTCAAGGCTAGCGGCCAACTGGCTCGCTCGGCTACAGCGGCAAATCCCGTCATGCGATCGGCAAAGCGCAGCTCAACTTCGGCAATAAACGCCTCGTCGCTTAGTGCTAAGCGCTGCGCAGCTTGTTCTGGAGTTTGTGTCCATACCAGCGTGTAGTCTATACCGTTGGGGAGTAATGCCAGCGGGCCATCGTCTGCAAAGCGCTCGAAAGCTATACCCTGATGGGGGTGTCGCGGCTTGATTTGGGCGAGCACTGCATGTTGCTCATAGGATTTGATGCTTTGTTTGACATCGTGCAATTGAGCCAATAATTGCCCGCCATCAGCCAAAACCAGCAAACGGCAAGTCATCTCATGTTCACCCAGCGCCGTTTGCATTTTAACTTGAGCAAAACGGGCCATTTGCTGAATATGGCTCACTTTGACGCCTAGTGCGATCGACGCTGCACCATTTTTCATGGTATCGAGTGCGTGTTGGGCCAAAGCTTGGTAGGGGATGGTACAGCCCAAATAATCCAAATCTAGTTCTTGTGCGTCTAGCACTGTGCGGCCTAGCGTGCCTGCTTGTGAGACGTGTACTTTTTTGATTGGGGTCGCGCCAAGACTCTCATGCCAAAGCTTGGCGTTTTGCAGTGCTGCAATGCTCGATTGAGCGATTGCTAGGGCGCGAGGGTCTTTGCCGATTTCATGCTTGGCTTCGACCAAGAGCACGTCATGCCCTGTGTTGCACAGACGCTGCGCCAGCAGGGCGCCAACTGGGCCGCCGCCCACAATCAAAATATCAATATGCAGCGGTAGACGTTCAATCAGCATTCGCAATCTCGATGGGCAAAATATTAAAAATCTGGCAATAAAAACCCGAATTGGCACGGTGGCCAATTCGGGTTTGATTTTACCGCTTGAGTGCGCCTTGGCGCGAATTAATTAGCGCAATGAGCTGTCCTTCATTACCGCTTCAATCTCTGCAACCGTTTTGGGGCAGTCAGCCGTCAGGTTTTCATGGCCTGTTGCGGTAATCAGCACATCATCTTCAATGCGAATACCAATGTTCTCAAAAGCTTTGGGGACGTTTGCGGCCGGGCGAATGTAAAAACCGGGCTCAACCGTCATCACCATGCCTGCTTTAAGTTCACGCCACTGACCATCTACTTTATAAGCGCCCACATCATGCACATCCAGCCCCATCCAGTGCCCCGTGCGATGCATATAGAACTGGCGGTAGCTTTCAGTCTCAAGTACTTCATCGAGTGTGCCCTTGAGTAAACCTAAATCGAGCATGCCTTGTGCAAGTACCCGCGTTGCCGCATCGTGCGGTGAATTCCAGAATCGACCTGGCTGGCATTGCTCTAGCGCGGCATATTGTGCGGCTAAGGTGATCTCATACACTGCTTTTTGCTCTGCAGAAAATTGGCCATTCACTGGGAAGGTGCGAGTAATATCGCTGGCGTAGCCGTGTATTTCACAACCTGCGTCGATGAGCAGTAAATCGCCCTCATTCAGGACGCAATTGTTTTCACCATAATGCAGCACGCAAGCATTCGCGCCGCTGGCGACAATGCTGCCATAGGCGGGGAAACGGCTGCCTTGACGGTAGTAATCATGCAGTATTTCAGCTTCGACTTGATATTCAAACTGGCCCGGTTTGGCAAATTGCATGGCACGTATATGTGCCTGGGCGTTGTTTTTTCCTGCTTGGCGCAAGATACCCACTTCAAAATCATCTTTGATTAGGCGCATTTCATCGACGACGCTGCGCACATCAATCACTGCACTTGGCGCTGAAATACCCGTGCGGACTAAGGCTCGCACATCGGTCAGCCAACGATTTACGCGACGATCCCAGCGCATTTCTTTGGCGAGGGGGTAATAAATTCGCGGCTGGTTTTTCATTAGCTCGACCATGCGGCGATCGAGCTCGTCGATGGGATAGGCGGCATCAAAACCAAATGTACTTGCCGCCGCTTCGGGGCCGTAGCGATAGCCGTCCCAGATCTCGCGCTCCATGTCTTTGGCACGACAGAACAGAATATTTTCGGTTTTATTTTCGCCAATGATTTGCACCAAGACGGCGTCAGGCTCAGTAAATCCTGTTAGATAGTAAAAGCTCGAGTCAAAGCGAAACGGATATGTCGAGTCGGCATTGCGGATAATTTCCTGCGTCGTTGGGATAATCACAATCCCTGGCAATAGCTGCTTAGCGAGATGTGCGCGTCGTGAAATACAACTGCTAATTAATTGGGTTTGTTGCATGTCTGTGCTCCGATCTCGGATTTAATTGATGTGTTGGGGTGTACCAAATTATAAGGCCGCAATCGAAATTGCGGCCTAGTGAATATCGCCAATTGAGCTTATCGCTTCACTTGATTGAAGCGCTTGGTGCTCTCAACGCCATTGGCGTAGGGCTCTAGCTGATCGCCTATCGTGCGGTCAATATTGTCGAGCCGATCTTTGGGCGAAGGGTGGGTGCTAAACATTAAAGCGACCGTGCCATCGCTGGGATTGACTGCGCCGAGCAATTGCAGGACGCTGACCAATGCATAGGGGTTGTAGCCCGCGCGTGCCGCCAGCACCATGCCATTGATATCGGCGCTGTATTCGTCGTTTTTGTCTAGTCCGCGCACAAACACTTCAGACCCCGCTTTGCCCAGTGTTGAGGCTAGTTTTTGCCCGCCTTGCACATTTTTAATTTCAGCGTACAGATTAATACTTTGTGCCGTCGCCTGTTGCAGGCGATCTGATTGCATGGCTCGGATTTGATCTTTGCGAATCACATGGCTGATTTCATGACCGAGCACGCCAGCTAATTCTGCTTCGCTTGTTAATCGATCCCATAAACCACGTGTAATCAAAATATATCCGCCGGCTGCAGCGAAGCTATTAATGTTGGGGCTATCAATCACGCCAAAGCGCCAAGGCAGGTTAGGCTCGGACGATTGTGACGCCACCCACATGCCAACCTGATTGACATAGCGTTGCAGCGCTGGGTCTTTGACGAGAGGTTCAGCGCCTAGCAAATTGGCCATGACGCTATAGCCGAGGGTTTGTTCCTGCGCTGGTGTGATTGTTTTATTCGACTCGAGCACATTACTTACAATTGAGCCTGCCGCATTGATGTTTTCTGTCGTTAGCAATTTGCTTAAATCGATGGCGTAGGCCGAGTTTTGGATTGCGATGGCTGTCAAAGCCAACAAAATACGGTGTTTCATGCTCAATTCCTCCGGCCTTCGGTGGCGTTGCTTTTGGTGTTGCTGCTGCCAGAGTTCGTGCTTGGGGTAAAAGTCGGTGTATTTTTACGGCTTAATCCATTGGCCAGCGCCGCTTGTGTCGCCGCCTGAGTGCTGGTGGCATAACTTTGCATTTTCTCTACTTCAGCAGGGTTGGGGTTGGCGTTATGAATTTGCTCTGCCGAGAGACCTTTTACCCCGGTCGTGACGGTTTTGCCGGAGGAACCTGTTTTGATAACATTACTTAAGGCGTTGCTAGAGCTGGTGGTGCCGCTGCTGGTGCGCACATTGAGTAATTTAATCCAGCCGGTTTTTCCATCGCTAAGCCGTACTTCCATCCACGCGCCTTTCCGGCTTTTAATCTCGACCTGGCTTGCATCAGGTACGCTCGCCAAGATGGAGGCATCCAAAAATGGCTTATCCCGCAGATCCGTTTTGCGGATCACTGTGCCGGATTCGGCCAGCGCAAAGCTACTGACCAGCAGTAGTGAATAAATCAACGCTTTCATGCTTTCACCTGTGGTTCAAAAAGTTGCACGGTTTGTTCGCGGCCTTTAACGTGATGTGTGCCGCGATCAATAAATTCAAAAGTTGATTGGCATTGCTGCATACTCGCTTGCGAGACCAAAATGCGTGCGACGCCTTTGGTTAAGCCTTCGATGCGCGAGGCCAGATTAACGGTGTCGCCAATTACGGTGTAGTCCAGTCGGCTTTCCGAGCCAATAAAACCGACCACCGCTGGACCGCTGTGGATGCCAATCCCAACGTCAAACTCAGCGCCTATATCCTTCAATTCTTCCTTGAATTTGACCAAGGCTTCACTCATCTCGATGGCGGCGGCAATGGCGTGTTGGGCGTGATGTTCATCGTGCGCAGGCGCGCCCCAGAAAGCCATAATCGCGTCACCGATAAATTTGTCCAAAGTGCCGCCGTGTTTGAAAATAATGGCAACCTGCATCGAAAAATAACGATTCAGTAGCTCAACAATATATTCGGGAGGATGGCTTTCGGACAAGGTTGTGAAGCCACGAATATCAGAGAAAAGCACGGTCAGCTCGCGTGATTCAGCCTTTTTATTCATATCAATTTCGCCGCTAGCAATCAGCTCGCCCACCACGCGCGAATCCAAAAAGCGAGAAAACATCGCTACTGCGTGTTCACGACTGGCTTTTTCCGCGAGATACGAAATCAAGGCCGCCAGCCAAAAGTAGACCCATGCCCAAGCAATGGGTGCCGCCAAAGATAGAAAATAGTGCTGTTTTAGTCCTAGCCACATGATGAGGGCTGCGATCAAGGTGCACATTATCAGGCTGGCGGCCAACCACAAGGTATTAATGCCACGGCGAAAACCCACTAGCAAAAGCGCGCACAAGATCAGTGCGATGGCAGCGTAGGGCGCTTTCGCGGTATCGCGCAGCCAATCATTATTTTTTAAATTATCAATCGCGGTGGCTAAGACCTCAACGCCAGGGTAGGTGGAGCTCAGTGGCGTAGCGCGTAGATCTTGTAAGCCAGGTGCAGCGGTGCCAATGATGATGATTTTGTTGTTGAATTCCTGTTTGGGGCGCAGTGGCTTTTCGCGGTTGGCATCTAAATAAACATCGGAATATGAAATGTGTTGGCGCTGGTGCTGCCAATTTATACGAATTTGTGCGGCTTTAACTTCTGGCCATTTCAAATCAAGCGCTAATCGCCAAGGTAGTGAAGGGATGAGCCAGCCTTGATTTTCACTATGAATCAAATATTGTCGGCCAATGCCATCTTGATTGGCGTTGAAGTTGATCAAGCCGCCACGCCACGAATTCCGATCGAGCACGGAAGGCAACATCAGAATTGCTCTGGCATCGGCCCGTGCCTTGTCGGTTGCGATTAAACCGACGCTGCGCGGTAAAGTTTTTAAGGCGGTACTGTTGCCGTCTTGTAATTGCGTCTGGGCGAAGTAAATATTCGAATATTTGGCCACCGTGTCACGAAAAAGCGTATCGGATTCTGTGCCAAAAGTGTCGGGCTCATTAAACATCACATCAAATACGATGGCTTTGGGGTGTTGCGCCGCAAGGTATTCGATCATTTCGGCATGTATCGAGCGTGGCCACGGCCATTTACTGGCTACCTCGTTCATCTCCTCTAGACTTTTTTGGTCGATGTCGAGGATAACAATGTCAGGGTCGGCCAGCCGCGAGGGGGCTATTTTGCGTAATAAGACATCGCCCATGCGCAGGTTGAGCAGTTGAGTGAAATTGAGACCGGCATAATCAATGCAGATCAGCATTGCAATCAGAGCAAATATGGAAGCAAAAGAAATACGGCGATGCATGTGGTCGACACGATGGCAGAAAGAAGCTTCTTTATAACCTCTTCTGCCACGACAAAGAAGCGAAATAACTCACTTTATGCCCCATACAGGCGTAACAATTAGCTAGACTGATTTGAGCCGCTAATCCCCGACATGCAAACCGCGAGCATGTGTTGAATGATTTGCTCATTATCGAGTTTGCTGTAGCGCTGCAAAAACTCGACAGCGGGATCACAGGTTCTAGAATAAAAGCTAAACAAAATCACATCACTGGGTAAGTCGGGGTTTAAATCACCCGTTTTTTGCGCCTTGGCGACCAATTTTTCTAACTGATAATTAAGTTTAATCACCCGAGCGACGTATTTAAGATTGCGCATCAACATATCGCGCACATGCGCGCTAGTAGAAGGCAGGAAAGGCATCCCACCTTCTAGGCGCACTCGCAGCGCCCACTCTAACAAGGCCGTTAACGTTGCAATTGGGCTTAATCCCTGATCTAGCCCGCTGAGAAAATCACTTGCGCCATCGAGCAGGCGCACCATGGCCTCACCAACTAGATCTTCTTTGGATTTGAAGTGCTTATAAAGGCTAGGCTTAGAAATGCCGACCGCGTTGGCGACGTCATCCATCGTCATCAGATCGTATCCTTTGTCTTTCAGGATATTGGTTGTCGCGTCCAAAATGGCCGTTTCACGCAATTTAAAGGCCTGATCTTTGAAGCTCAGCTTGGCAAGTATACTCATAAGATAATTTCGCTACTGACTGGTAGATTTAATTTCAAAGTAGTAGTAATCTTATCACTAGAGCAGCAGTTTTGACACTGCAACACTGGATAAACGGTAACGATATGACTCAGACCAAGCAGCGCATTGCCATTATTGGTGCAGGAATCTCTGGATTGGCCAGTGCCTATTTGCTAAATCGCAAACACGAGGTGGTGCTTTTTGAGGCTGGGAGCTACTTGGGTGGGCATACCAATACGGTCGATGTGACTTTAGAGGGGCAGACGCAGGCGGTTGATACTGGTTTTCTGGTGTTTAACCAGCAAACCTACCCCAATCTGATCGCTTTATTTGCTGAGTTGGGGGTGGAAAGCTACGCCACGGACATGTCATTTGGTGTGTCACTCAATGACGGCCAATTGGAATGGGCGGGAACCAATCTAGCGACGGTCTTTGCACAGAAACGCAATTTAGCGTCTCCTACATTTTTACTGATGCTCCGTGATATTTTGCGCTTCAATGCGGCGGCAAAAGAAAATCTGGTCAAAACTTCGCAAAGTGGCGCCACTTTGGCGCAACTACTTGATGAAGGGGGCTACGGTAGCCCATTTCGCAATGCTTATCTGCTGCCTATGGCTGCGGCAATTTGGTCTAGCTCGCCTAAAGATATTCTGGCATTTCCTGCGGCCACCTTTTTGCGTTTTTGTCTTAACCATGCGCTGTTGCAGGTAAATGATCGCCCGCAATGGCAGACGGTTAAGGGCGGTGCGCGCGAGTATGTACGCAAAATCGCGGCCACCTTAGCTGATATCCGCCTCAATACACCGGTGCTTAGTGTGAACCGCATCGCAGATGGGGTCGAGCTACGTCATGCCGATGGCGTTGAGGCTTTTGATGCGGTCATTTTCGCCACACATGCGCCGCAAACGCTGGCGATTTTGCAATCGCCGAGCCCGCAAGAGCAAGCCATTTTAGGTGCGGTGCGCTACCAAGCCAATACCGCCTATTTACACACGGATGCCGCGCAATTACCTCTACGGCGGAAGGTGTGGTCGGCGTGGAATTATTTGGGCGGGGAGCAAATCGATGGTGAGCGCGCCGTGTGTGTGAGTTATTTGCTCAATCAATTGCAGAATCTGCCATTTGCAAGCCACGTAGTTGTGACGCTCAATCCGTTTAAAGACCCAGCGCCAGAAAAGGTGCTGGCGCGTTTTGAGTATGAACACCCTGTATTTGATCAAGCTGCGATCTATGCGCAGCAAGCTTTGCCGACGATTCAGGGCGTAGATCGTATTTGGTACGCGGGCGCTTGGACAGGGTACGGATTTCATGAGGATGGACTGAAGTCAGCGCTACGGGTAGTGGCTGATTTTGGTGTCCTGCCCGATTGGGCGGAGATCACACCATGAATGCCACAGGCTATGTGATCCGAGGGCAGGTCATGCACGCGCGCTTGCGCCCCGCGGCAAATCGCTTTGTCTACCCCGTGTTCTGTATTCGTATCAATCTAGCCCGCTTGGCTGAGCTAGATAATGCATGGTTTGGGGTCGATCGTACTCGCATTGTTTCGATCCGTACCCGCGATTATGGCCCGCGGGACGGCAGTAATTTGCAGCGCTGGATGCGCCAATTATTGGCTGCGCAACACATCACTTGTGATGGCGAAATCTGGCTACAGACGTTCCCCCGCGTATTGGGATTTGCTTTTAACCCTGTGAGCTTTTGGTATTGCCATGATGCAGGTGGCAATTTAATTGCGGTGCTGGCTGAAGTTAACAATACCTTTGGTGAAACCCATAGGTATCTGCTGCAAGGCCAATCAGGTGCTGCTATTGATGGAAATACCCAGCTGATCATTAAAAAATTAATGCATGTTTCGCCTTTTTGCGAAGTGCAGGGGCATTACCAATTTCGTTTTCGGGATACCGAGCAAACTAGTTTT
Organism: Chitinibacter bivalviorum; assembly: GCF_013403565.1. NCBI lineage: Bacteria > Pseudomonadati > Pseudomonadota > Betaproteobacteria > Neisseriales > Chitinibacteraceae > Chitinibacter > Chitinibacter bivalviorum. Next base: position 898,520 of record NZ_CP058627.1, read on the forward strand.
GTCGGTATCGACTACTACGACGAGAGTGGATTGCTGATCAAAACCGCCATCGGTGGTTACCGGCAAGCGTGGTCGCTCGCTGCCGTGCGGTACGCTGTGATGATGCAGCCATTTCTTACCTTCGGCGTGGTTTGCCGGATTCACTGGCAGGCCGCCAAATTATGGTGGAAGAAAGTCCCTTTTTTCCGTAAACCAGCACCACCTGAGCAAGGTTTGAGCTTTCAACAGGAGCGCACATTATGAGCCAAGTCCGTGCCATTACGGCTATATCGCGTAGCTTGCCTGCTGCCGCGAGGATTTTTATCAATTTACTGTCACGGCTTGAGATCGGCCACTTGCAGCTGTTGACGCCGCAAGGTGAATGTCTGATGTTTGGCGATTTGCGTGAGCCGCCGAGTGCGACCTTGCAGGTTCACGATTGGCGAGCTTGCGCGCGGATCATCAAAGCGGGCGATATTGGCTTTGCCGAGGCCTATGAGGCGGGCTGGATTGATAGCCCAGATGTCACTGCTGTGCTGCGGCTGGCGATACGCAATGACCGCGTACTCGATAAAATGGTGTTTGGCGGCAAACTAAGTACGCTGTGGTATCGCCTCAAACATCTATTGCGCCCCAATACGCGCAAAGGTAGCCGCAAAAACATCCATGCGCACTACGATATTGGCAATGAATTTTATAGCCGCTGGCTCGATCCGAGCTGGACCTATTCCAGCGCCATTTTTGCCGGCGATTACGCACAAAGCTTGCACAGCGCTCAAAGCCAGAAATATCAGCGCATAGTCGATGAATTAGGCTTAAAAGCTGGCGATCAAGTATTAGAAATCGGCTGTGGCTGGGGCGGCTTTGCCGAGCATGCCGCCAAGCTGGGTATTCGCGTGCATGGCGTGACGATTTCACCCGCGCAATTGGCCATTGCGACTGAACGCATTGCGGCACAGAATTTATCGGCTTTAGCGCAGTTAGAAATCTGCGACTACCGCGATTTACGCGGACAGTACGACGCCATTGTGTCGATCGAAATGTTTGAAGCGGTCGGCGAAAAATTCTGGCCGCAGTATTTCACGACGGTGGCTGCGCGCCTCAAACCCGGCGGCAAGGCGCTGATTCAAACGATCACCATCGACGAGCGCTATTTCGAGCGCTACCGCAGTAGCACTGATTTTATTCAGCAATATATTTTCCCTGGCGGCATGTTGCCCAGTCCCGAGCGCTTTGTCGCTGCGGCGAACAAAGCTGGGCTGAGCACGCAAGATCAATATCGCTTTGGGCCTGATTATGCCGAAACGTTGCGTCGCTGGGATCATGGTTTTACGCAGCAACGCGATCCAATCCGTCAGCAAGGTTTTGATGAAGCATTTATGCGCATTTGGCATTTGTATCTTTGCTATTGCGAGGCGGGCTTTGATGAGGGGCGTACCGATGTTATTCAATTTACGCTACAAAAAGACTAATTCAATTGCATTGGGTATCGCGCTAAAAGCCTTATTTATATTGTTATTGCTAGCTATACCCCAGGGGTGGGTGCTTGCTAACCCTTGGCGAGCGGAATTGCCGCAAGCCAAAGTGCTGGGTAGCGGAGAGTTAACGTGGTTTGGCTTGAAGGTGTACTCGGCCAAATTGTGGAGTGAACAAAAAACCTTTGACCCTAATTCGCCCTATGCTTTGGAGCTAACGTATCAGCGCCGCATCAGTCGCGAGCAGTTTGTAGAAACCAGCCTTGATGAGATCAAGCGTTTATTCGGTGCGCGCTACAACGATGCACAGTTGAAAAGCTGGGCTGCGGAGATGAACCGTGCATTTACCGATGTCAAAGACGGGGATCAGCTGATCGGCGTGCATCTGCCCGGCGTTGGCTGCCGTTTTTATAATCGCAGCCAGTTGCTGGCGGACATTCGCGACCCAGAGTTTGCCAAGGCTTTTTTTGCGATTTGGTTTGATGAACGCACCAAAGATAGCCAATTGCGTGCGCAATTAATGGGTGTGGCCAAATGAGCCGCCTCGCTGAACATCGCTCCTTAGCGGCGTATGGGCTGTTGGGTTTGCCTTTGGCGATGTCGGCTTTGCCGGTTTATGTGCAAATCCCTGCGTATTACAGTACCCAATTGGGGTTGGCTCTGGCGGGGACTGGCTGGGTGCTGTTTCTGGCGCGTTTGATCGATACTGTGCAAGACCCCTGGCTGGGGCGTTGCATTGACGGCCTGCATGGGCGGGCCTTGTTCAGATGGTTGCTTGCCGGTGCCGGGGTGCTCGCCTTCGCGTTTGCTGGCTTGTGGATGCCCCTGGTGGCCGGGGGGTATTTGATGCTATGGCTTGCCGTGATGCTTGTTGTGGCTTATACGGCGCACAGTATGCTCAATATTGCCTATCTTGCCTGGGGCGCACGTCTTCATCCTCAGTCAAATTCATCAACGGTACTCGGTGGGGCCGCGTGGCGAGAGGCAGCTGGCTTGTTTGGTGTGATTGTGGCCAGCGTGTTGCCGAGTTGGATGCTGACGTTGCCAGCTGCACGCATGTCAAATGCGCTGATGTTATATAGCGCCGCTTTTGCCACTTTGCTATTGCTTGCCGTGTGGGCGTTGTTGCGAGTTGCTCCGCCTTGGGTCCGGGTTGAAACGCCGTCAACTCACTGGCGCGACGCGGCCAATTTAATGCGGAATAACCCTCGCTTTGTCCGCTTGCTGTGGCCTTATTTTCTGAACGCCATTTCAGTGGCCGTCCCTGCGACTTTGGCGCTGTTTTTTATCAACGACCGACTCATGGCGCCCGATTTGGCCGGTGTTTTTCTGGCGCTGTATTTTGTTGCCGCAGCCATGGGTTTGCCGCTTTGGGTGTCGCTGGCGAATCGTATCGGCGTATTGGCCAGTTGGCGTTGGGGCATGTGCTTGGCAGTACTCGCATTTTGCAGCGCGAGCTTGCTTGGGCCTGGTGATCACTTAGCTTATGCCGTGGTGTGTTTTGCGGCGGGGCTGGCTCTAGGTTCTGATTTAGCGCTGCCCCCCGTGGCTTTGGCCAGCATCATCCCTGCGCAGCAAGCTCCAGCTTTGTACTACGGCATCTGGACCTTATTGGGTAAATTGGCGCTGGCCTTGGCTGGTTTGTCTTTGCCCTTATTGGCGGTTTTAGGCTATCAGCCAGGTTTGCCAGCCGGTGCTGAGTTGGCATGGGTTTACGCTGGTATTCCTTGCGTTTTCAAAGTGCTGGCTTTGTTGCTGTTAAATCGGACCGAACCATCTAGTGAGGCATCATCATGAAATCAAACATTAAAACAGCCATTGTGAGTGCGTTTTGTGGCGCGCTAATGGGCTGCGCTTCGCCTGATGTTCAGCAATATCAAAAATCGGAACCCAAGCTCGACCTGGCCGAGTATTTCCTTGGCACCACCGATGCCTGGGGCATGTTTCAAAAGCGCAATGGCGATGTGGTAAAGCGTTTTCATGTCGAAATTACTGGCACACAGCAGGCGGGCAAGTTGATTTTGGATGAACGTTTTAAGTATGACGATGGTAGTACGCAGCAACGGGTGTGGACTTTGGTGCAACAAGCGGATGGCAGTTGGCGTGGCACGGCCGATGATGTCAAAGGTGAAGCGGTGGGTAAAGTGGCTGGCAATGCCCTTAACTGGCAGTACACGCTGCTACTGCCCGTTGATGGCAAAACCTATGAAATGAAATTTGATGATTGGATGTTTTTGATTGATCGCAAATCGATGATCAATCGCGCCAGTATGAGCAAATTTGGTTTTGAATTGGGTCAGGTAACGCTGTTCTTTAAGAAAAGGGACTGATCATGTTTTCATCGCTCAATACCCCCATTGCAGATTGGGGTGCGCAAAGGGTCTGGTTAATTGGCGCGTCCAGCGGCATCGGCGCTGCTTTGGCCAAGCAGATGCTAAATGCAGGTGCTGAAGTGGTGATTAGTGCTCGGCGCTTGCCGCAATTGCAACAAGTGGCCGCTGACTATCAAAAAGCCCATATTGTGCCGCTCGATGTGAGCGATCAAGCGGCTTGGGCCGCGGCCTATGCTCAGGTTGTGCATCGAATTGGTACGCCTGATTTGGTGGTATTTTGCGCTGCAGATTATCGCCCTGAGCGTAGTTGGGAAGTGAACGTGTCGCAGGCGGAAAGCACCTTGCGTATTAATCTGCTTAGCGCCTATGCCGCGATTGAACAGGTTTTGCCTGCAATGTTGGCACGCGGCACGGGCGGCGTGGCGTTGATTGCTAGTGTGGCGGGCTATTTAGGCTTGCCCAATGCCAGTGTGTATGGCCCGAGCAAAGCGGCGCTAATTAATTTGGCTGAAATTTTATATAGTGATTTGCACCCAAAGGGACTCAATGTCTACCTGATCAATCCAGGCTTTGTGAAAACCGGCTTGACGGCGAAAAATACCTTCGCCATGCCTGCACTGCAAACGCCGCAGCAGGCCGCTATGGCGATTTGGCAAGGTATCAGTGCCGGTGAGTTTGAAATTCATTTTCCGCGCCGTTTTACCCGTTGGCTAAAATTGCTGCAATTGATGCCCTATCGTTTACGATTTGCGCTGTTTGAACGTTACCTGAAAATCTCATGACCCAATTAAATGAAATCCTTGCCTGGTATGGCAGCCTTAGCCCTGAGACTCTGGCTCAGTTGCCGGCGTATTATCAAGCGCAAGCGCGCTTTAAAGATCCATTTAATGATGTGATTGGGCCAGCGGCGATTGCTAAGATTTTCGAGCATATGTTTGCGACTACGGATAATCCACGCTTTGTGATTGAAAATACCATTGAACAAGGTCAACAGGCTTTCGTAACTTGGGTCTTTCATTTTCATTTAAATGGCCAGGCCTATTCGATCGTCGGCGGATCGCATTTTGTTTTTGGTGACGATGGTTTGGTGACCTTGCATCGGGATTATTGGGATGCGGCCGAAGAATTACTGCAAAAACTGCCCGTGGTTGGGGCGCCAATACGCTGGCTGCGGGGAAAGTTTAAAGTGCCTCAAACATAAAAAACGGCACGCTATACGTGCCGTTGTTTTTAAGTTGAAGCGCTTATTTCACCCGCATGCCCGGTTTTGCACCTGCGTGTGGCTCAAGGATATACAAGCCACCATCGCCGCCGGCCGCCAATACCATGCCTTCGGACATGCCAAACTTCATCTTGCGTGGCGCCAAATTAGCAACCATTACCGTGTGTTTGCCGATCAAATCTTCGGGCTTGTACGCCGATTTAATCCCTGCAAATACATTGCGAGTTTCATTGCCTAAGTCGAGGGTCAGTTGCAGCAGCTTCTCTGCACCTTCGACGTGTTGCGCATTGGCAATCAACGCAATACGCAGATCGACTTTCATAAAGTCATCAATGCTGCAGGTCTCAGCAATCGGTGCAATTTCAAAGCTTGGCGCTGCCTTGGCTGCGGCCGGTGCTTCGATGGGCGCGAGTGATTGCTTGTTTTCTTCGACCATGGCTTCGATGTTTTTCGGATCGATACGCACCATCAAATGGTTGTAGGCATTAATGCTGTGATCGAGCAATAGATTTTGCGCATCCGCCCATTGTAGTGGGGGTATATTCAGGAAAGCCTCTACATCATTGGATAGCTTGGGCAATACTGGCTTGAGGTATATCGTTAGTAGGCGGAACGCATTAATCAGGATCGAGCAAACGCGTTGCAAGTTGGCTTCCTGGCCTTCCTGCTTGGCCATTTCCCACGGTTTGTTTTGATCGACAAATTGATTTACTTCATCAGTCAGCGCCATGATTTCACGAATTGCCCGGCTGTACTCGCGGGCATCATAATGCGCTGCGATGCCCTCGCTTGCGGCTTGCAATTTGTTGAGTAATTCAACGCCCGATAAATCAGCCGCCAATTTCCCTTCAAATCGCTTAGTAATAAAGCCTGCTGCACGGCTGGCGATATTGATGTATTTGCCGATTAGATCGCTGTTCACGCGCGCCGTGAAGTCTTCGAGATTCAGATCGATGTCTTCAAAGGTATTGGATAACTTGGCGGCAAAGTAGTAGCGCAACCACTCAGGATTGAGGTGATTGAGGTACGATTCGGCAGTAATAAAAGTGCCGCGCGATTTACTCATTTTCGCGCCATCAACTGTCAAGAAACCGTGCGTGTTGATCGCTGTTGGGGTTCGATAGCCTGCGTATTCGAGCATTGCTGGCCAGAATAGAGCGTGGAAATACAAGATGTCCTTGCCGATGAAGTGATACAACTCGGTCGTTGAATCCTTTTTCCAGTACTCATCAAAATCGATACCAAGGCGGTCGCACAGGTTTTTATGGCTGGCCATATAGCCAACCGGCGCATCAAGCCAAACGTAGAAATATTTACCCGGCGCATCAGGGATTTCAAAGCCGAAATACGGTGCGTCGCGCGAAATATCCCAGTCCGACAAGCCAGACTCAAACCATTCCTGCATTTTATTGGCCGCTTCAGCTTGCAATTTACCTGGCGTATTGGTCCAGCCTTTCAGGAAATCTTCACATTCGCCGAGTTTAAAGAAGTAATGCTCTGACTCGCGCATTTCGGGTGTTGCGCCTGATACAGCAGAGTACGGGTTCTTCAATTCGGTCGGGCTGTATGTCGCGCCACAAGATTCACAGTTATCGCCATATTGATCTTTCGCGCCGCATTTCGGGCATTCGCCTTTTACGAAACGATCGGGCAGGAACATGCTTTTGACTGGGTCGTAGAGCTGGTTAATCGTGCGACTAGCGATTTTGCCGTTGGCTTTGAGCTTTTTATAAATATCACAGGCGAATTCGCGATTTTCAGCGCTATTGGTGCTGTAGTAATTGTCAAAGCCAACATGAAAACCTGCGAAGTCACGCGAATGCTCGCCATGCACGCGAGCGATCAGTGCTTCTGGTGTAATGCCTTCTTTTTCTGCCCGCAACATGATCGGCGTGCCGTGAGTATCGTCTGCACACACATAGTGGCAAGTGTGGCCGCGTGATTTTTGAAAACGTACCCAAATATCGGTTTGGATATATTCAACCAGATGGCCAATATGAATCGCGCCGTTGGCATAGGGTAGGGCAGAAGTAACAAGGATCTTGCGTGGACTAGTAGTGGTCATGAGTACGCCAAATGAAAGCAAACAATGGCTCGATTATAACTCAGACTGGGCCTGGGCTGTTCAGGCGCAAAGCTTGCTGATTGGGCTATAGTAAAAAAAGCCCAAAATTGGCCAAGCCACCTAGCTTAAATAAAAACGGTAGCTATTGCGCGCATGAATAAATTAATCAATCAATTTCTCGTCAATATACGCGCCGTGATCGTGTTGATTATTGTGCTGGGCGTGACGGCAAGCTTTATTGCCTGGCGCGTGGCTCAAGCGCGGATAGATGATCAGGAGCAAGTTCGATTTACCCAGCAAACAGATGTGCTAATCACTACGCTGCAATTGCGGATTCATAGTTTGACGCTGGGATTGCGCGGTGCGCGTTCTGTACCCATTCTCACCAATGGCGAAATGCTCCCCCATCATTTTCGTCGCTACATGGAAAGCCGTGATCTAAAGGTCGAATTTCCTGGCGCCTTGGGTTTTGGTTTTATTCGGAAGGTTGCAGCTGCCGATTTGCCTGCATATGTGCAGCAACAACAACATTACCGCCCCGATTTTGCTATCAAAACTCTTTCGCCAACTCAGAATTCCCAGAGTGAAGAATTTTTCATTATTGAGTATATCGAGCCGCTGGCGAGCAATCGGTCGGCTCTGGGCTTGAATGTCGCGACTGAAGCAAAACGTCGTGCCGCAGCAATAAAATCGATGCAAACTGACAGTATCGCTTTGTCGGAAGGCTTGCAGTTAGTTCAAGTAGGCAAAAAAGAGCCCGGGTTTTTAATATTCCTTCCATATTATTTGCCACCCATGGAAGGGGCTGCACCACTTCGCCCAGATCAAAGGGAAGATCATTTAATCGGCTGGGTTTATGCACCTATTTTGGTCTCCAAGATGATGGCAGGTTTGGTGCAATATTTGCCGAAGAATATTGATTTTAAGATGTATTCTGGGACGCAAATTAAGCAAGATACACTGTTATTTGATTTTAATCCGCATGCAAGCAAACTCTCTATTTTTGATCGCGAATTTCATCGTCAGGCCAAAGTAAATTTGGGGGGGCAGACTTGGACCTTGGTGATGAGCGGGCACGAAGAAAGGGCGAATGATCTTCAAGCGTGGCTACCCGAGGTATTGTTAATTAGTGGTATTGGTTTTACTGCTCTCATGGTCTTGTTTTTGCTCGGTCTGGTGCGGATGAGAAATCAAGCTTTGCGCTTGGCTGAGCAGATGTCGCATACGGCGCGGCAGCGCGAGTTACAAATGAATGCGGTGCTCGATAGCACGCCTGATTGCATTATTCTGGCCGATCAACATGGTGAAATCTTGAGCGCCAATCGAGCGTTGCTTCGTATATTTGGCTATCCACCTGGAGACTTGATTGGGCACAACGTACGAGTGTTGATGCCCGAATCGGTCGCTCAGATGCATCAAGCCTACGTTGATGCATACCATTATTCGGGTAATTCTGGATTAATGGGGCGTGGTCGAGCGCTAAGGGGGCGTCGTCAAGATGGGGGTGAGTTCCCCGTTGAAATCAACTTAAACCAATTTGAATTTGATGGTGAGAAATTTTTAGTCGCGCAGGTTACTGATATTAGTCTGCGTGATGCTGCCGAAAAAGCGCTACTCGAAAAGCAAAGGCAGTTGAGCATGATTATCGAATGCTCAGGTTTGGGGACTTGGGATCTAAATTTGCAGGATGACTCTGCGATGTTTGGGGGTATGTGGGGTGAGATGCTTGGATTTAAAACCTCTGAGCTTATACCCGACTTATCTACTTGGAAGAGTCTGGTGCATCCAGACGATTTGCCTTTGGCTCTAGCCGCCTTGAGCGCGCATTCAGCGAAGCAGAGTACCGTATATAGCGCAGAAATTCGAATGAAAACTGCGAGTGGCCACTGGCGATGGATTTTGGCCGTTGGCCGTATTTATGAATGGGATGAGCATGGTCATGCGCTTCGGATTGCCGGGGTTCATTTTGATATCGATGCGCGTAAGCAAAACGAATTAATTTTACTGAGTCGTGAAGCTCAATTGGCTCGTTTGCAGAGTCAGCTCAGTGGCGTGGTCAATGCCGCGACCGAAGTCAGCATTATCGCTACCAATACGGAAGGGGTGATACAGGTATTTAGCCCCGGCGCCGAGAAAATGCTCGGATACTCGGCGCATGAAATTATAAATCGGCAAAGCCCGGCGATATTTCATTTGCTTGATGAGGTGGTTGCACGCGCGCAGATCATCAAGGCGCAAACAGGCGATGAAGTATCGGGTTTTGAGGTCTTTATCTATTTTGCCAAACGGGGTCGCAGTGATACCAATGAATGGACGTATGTGTGTAAAGACGGTTGTCATATACAAGTACGCCTATCGGTTACCGCTATTTTGGATGATGCCGGACAAATTACGGGTTATCTCGGTGTTGCTTACAATATTACCGAGCAAAAACGCTTAAATCAGGCAATGGCTCAAGCTAAAGAATTGGCTGAGTCGGCCAATCAGGCCAAAAGCGATTTTCTCGCCAATATGAGCCATGAAATCCGCACTCCAATGAATGCTGTGATTGGATTTTCGAGTCTGCTGGCTGATACCGAACTAACTAAAATGCAGCAGGACTTTGTCGTTTCGATTCAGCAATCGGGCGATGCTTTGCTGAGCTTGATTAATGATCTACTCGATTTTTCAAAAATCGAAGCTGGCCACTTAGAGCTGGAGCATATCGAGTTTGATTTAAGGCACACCCTAGAGGGGGCCGTAGATATTGTTTCAGAAAAAGCAAATACGCAAATGATTGACCTGGCGTGCTTGATTGATCCGCTGGTGCCCAGCAAGCTCATTGGTGATCCAGGGCGCTTGCGGCAAGTGATGCTCAATTTGCTCAATAATGCGATTAAATTTACTAGCCAAGGTGAAGTGGTGGCGCGCGTTAGCGCTAAGATCAATGCCGATCAGACGTGCCGTTTAAGAGTGACGGTCAAAGACTCCGGCATTGGTTTGAGTGCAGAAAATCAACTCAAATTATTTAAGCCGTTTACACAGGCGGATTCTTCCACAACGCGTCGCTTTGGCGGGACTGGATTAGGCCTGTCTATTTGCAAACGCTTGGTCGAGGCTATGGGTGGTGAGATCGGCGTTGAGAGCGAGGTGGGGCAAGGGGCGCTGTTCTGGTTCGAAATCAATTTAGGTGTCGTTGAAAATCTTCCAGCTCCAGTGATGAGCCCGATTAGTTTGCAAGGCTTAAAAGTGTTGGTGGTGGATGATTTTGCGGCTAACCGTGAGTTGGTGACCTTGCAACTTAGTACTTTTGGTATGCAGGCCATTTGTTTTAGCTCGCCACTACAGGCGCTCGATTATTTAAGTCAGGGGCGGCCTGAGCTGGTGCTGGCTTTGGTTGATATGCAATTGCCAGAAATGGATGGTTTGGCTTTTGCACGTGCGGTGCATGCAATGGATGATTTTACGCAATTGCCATTGATTTTGCTCACTTCTATGGCTGTGCAAGGCATGGCCATAGAAGCCAAAGCTGCGGGATATTCGGCCTTTTTAACCAAGCCGATACGCCAAACTCAGCTGTGCTATGCCATTGAAGAAGCCCTCAAGATGAGGCATTGGCCAGCAGATGTAAAACCCTTGGTAACGGTGCACGTATTGGCGGAACAAATCGCGGCGAAAAAGCCCTATTTGCTTTTGGCTGAAGATAATCCAATTAATCAAAAAGTGGCTGTGCTGATGTTAGAGAAATTGGGGTGCCGCATTGATGTGGCGGCAAATGGGCAAGTCGCGCTAGAGGCAGTACAAAATCATCGCTATGATATGGTGCTGATGGATTGTCAGATGCCTGAAATGGATGGCTTTGGCGCGACTAAGGCTATTCGAGAGTTGGGCGGCGATTTCCTGAACTTGCCAATTGTTGCTTTAACAGCCAATGTGTTTCAGTCTGATATTGAATTATGCATGCAATCGGGAATGAATGATTTTGTTTCCAAGCCAGTTCGCGCAGAAGAATTACAGCGTGTATTAATGAAATGGGCTATTCAAAAAGATCAACAACAGGAGTCTTCCGTAATGGATGCAAATTTACCTTTGGTGGTAGAGCAAGAGCTGGCTGATATTGAGAAAATGTTTAATGAGCTGAAGCAAGCCGTTGGTATGGATATGCGCGAAGAATTATTGGCGCTGTTTTATCCTACTTTGGATGAGTGTCTGGCGGGTCTTGAGTTAAGTATTCCTGCGCAAGATGCCTTACAAACAGTGAGTTTTGCTCATAAGCTGAAAGGTGCCGCTGGGCAGTTGGGGGCGGCTAAGATTTCGCAAATGAGCAAAGAAATTGAGCTTAGTGCCAAGAAAAATGAATTTGAATCAATGCCGCAGACATTTGCAGCGCTTAAAGTCTTATCTGGCGCAGTAGTAAAAGCTTTGGCGCCTTGATTGCCCATGCATAATGCTGAAAAGGTTTTGGTTTGATACTTCCTGAATTTACTTGGTTATATTTGATTGGCACGGCTTCGTTTACGATTTCCGGTTATTTAATCGGGGCCAAGAAACATTATGATGTTCTCGGCGTAGTCATTTTGGCCTTATTGACCGCCATCGGTGGTGGGATGATTCGCGATGTGCTGGTGAATCAAGTGCCACGGGTATTCATTGATAATGGCCCATTCTTAACTATTTTCGTAACCTTGGCGCTGGCGTGGGTCATCAAGTTGCACCAGAAAAACCAGGGCATGTTACGCAAGCTTTTTATTGTTGCTGACTCGGTCGGTTTGGTGGCGTTTAGCATTGCAGGTGCTCAAGTTGCGATGGCAATGGATTTAAATCTATTTGGTGTTTGTGTACTGGCTTTTGTAACTGCTGTGGGTGGGGGCTTGGTGCGAGACATGATGGTCAACGATGTGCCTTTTATTTTGCACGAAGATTTTTACGGCACAGTATCAATTTTAGTGGCGGTATTGTTTTACTTTGGGCAAGAAATGGGCTTGAAAGCCGCGCCTTGGGTTTGGCTTTTGTTTTTGCTGGGCTTGGGTTTGCGTCTAGTGGCGCATTGGCGAGATTTAAGTTTACCGAAGGTGAAGCCTGATCATGCTGCCGACCCAACCTGAGGCACTACTCGCGTGGTTGCATCAACGGCTATCTGGTGTGGAGCAGATAGTTGCCGCTGATGTTCAAACAAATGCTCACCGGCCAGCAGCAGTACTAATCGGGCTGGTGCTGCACCCCGATGAGGTCACTGTTCTATTGACTCAACGCGCCTTGCATTTGAGTGTGCATGCTGGGCAAGTTAGTTTTCCGGGCGGGGCGCTTGAAGAGAGTGATGCTGATCTGGTGGCTGCGGCATTGCGTGAAACGGAAGAAGAAGTAGGGATTCCTGCGCATTGGATACGCCCGATTGCCACTTTGGGTGAATATCACACCATCAGCGGCTTTTGTGTGACCCCTGTGTTGGCTAGCCTTTCTCCTGGTTACCCGATTAAACCCGATCCAAATGAGGTGGCCGAAGTATTTGAATTACCTCTTTCCGTTCTACTTGATCCGAATCGTTATCAGAAACGGTGGGTTGAGCGTAATGGCGTTCGAGGAACGACGCATTTTCTAGATTATGCCGATCGTACTGTGTGGGGTGCAACTGCGGGTATGTTGTTACAACTATCACATTTATTGGGTTTGGAAGGTATACCTGAAGATAAGACGACTGAGAGCTGAGTACTGTTGGCTCTTGTGACGCGATTTTAGTAGCAAACTCTAATTATTTTTGCTGGCAATCTTCAAGTCTGAGTCCCATGCTGCTCTTGCCGTTGGTCATTTGCTTGTTAATGTTTCTGCGATTTATTCATCCCCTCGCTTGACGAGTACGCTGTATTGTCACTAAGGCGTGATACAATCCCGACCTTTCGCAAATCCCAAAAAATTTGAGACCATGACTCGCGCACTTCGTAACGTCGCCATTATTGCCCACGTTGACCACGGTAAAACTACCCTCGTTGACCAACTTTTACAACAAGCCGGTACTTTCCGTGCCAACCAGCAAGTCGCTGAGCGCGTAATGGACAGCAACGATCTTGAAAAAGAGCGTGGCATTACCATTCTGGCCAAAAATACCGCCATTGAGTACAACGGTACTCACATTAATATCGTTGATACCCCAGGTCACGCGGACTTCGGTGGTGAAGTTGAACGTGTATTGGGTATGGTTGACGGCGTCTTGCTGCTGGTTGACGCCGTTGAAGGCCCGATGCCACAAACACGTTTCGTGACGAAAAAAGCCTTGGCTTTGGGTCTGAAACCGATTGTTGTAATTAATAAAATCGACCGTCCTGGTGCTCGTCCTGACTGGGTTCACGATCAAGTATTTGATCTGTTTGATAAACTGGGTGCAACTGACGACCAGCTCGACTTCCAAATGATTTACGCTTCAGGTCTGAATGGCTTTGCCAAACTGACTTTGGAAGAAGAATCAGACAATATGCGTCCATTGCTCGACCTGTTGGTGTCGGCTGTTCCTAGCCCACCCGGCGATGCGGATGCACCATTGCAATTGCAAATCTCTGCGCTTGATTACTCAACATTTACTGGCCGTCTGGGCGTAGGTAAAGTGATTAATGGTCGCATCAAGCCAGGTCAGCAAGTTGTGGTGATGAATCACGACGAACAAGTATCTTCAGGCCGTATTAATCAGGTCTTGGGCTTTAAAGGTCTGGAACGTATTCCGGTTGAGCAAGCTGAAGCGGGCGACATTATCATTATTTCCGGTCTGGATGAGATCGGTATCGGCGTAACAATCTGTGATAAAGACGCGCCGGTTGGTTTGCCAGTGCTGGGTGTTGATGAGCCAACGCTAACGATGGACTTCATGGTGAATACATCGCCATTGGCCGGTACTGAAGGCAAGTTTGTAACTAGCCGTCAAATCCGTGATCGTCTGAATAAAGAATTGCTCGTTAACGTGGCTTTGCGTGTTGAAGATACTGATGACACAGATGTCTTCCGCGTTTCCGGTCGTGGTGAATTGCACTTGACGATTCTGTTGGAAAATATGCGTCGTGAAGGCTTTGAGATGGCCGTGGCAAAACCACGTGTTGTTTACAAAGACATCAACGGTGTGAAATGTGAGCCATATGAAAATCTGACCATCGACTTGGAAGATGAGCACCAAGGTGGCGTGATGGAAGAAATCGGTCGTCGCCGTGGCGAATTGACCAATATGGTATCAGATGGTCAAGGCCGTACGCGTCTGGAATACCATGTGCCAGCACGTGGCTTGATCGGTTTCCAAGGCGATTTTATGACGCTGACTCGCGGTACTGGCTTAATGAGCCACGTATTCGATGATTACGCACCTGCTAAAGCAGATATGCCAGGCCGTCACAATGGCGTGTTGATTTCCCAAGACAATGGTGAAGCCGTTGCTTACGCATTGTGGAAACTGGATGATCGCGGTCGCATGTTTGTTAGCCCTGGCGATAAACTGTACGAAGGTATGGTAATCGGTATTCATAGCCGTGATAACGACTTGGTTGTGAATCCTATCAAAGGTAAGCAGCTGACTAACGTTCGTGCCTCTGGTACGGATGAAGCAGTTCGTTTGACGCCTCCAGTAAAATTGACGCTCGAATCGGCGGTTGAGTTTATTGCGGATGATGAGTTGGTTGAAATTACACCAAAATCAGTGCGCATCCGTAAACGTTTCCTGACTGAAAACGAACGTAAACGCAACTACAAGGCTTCTTCTAACTAAGCTAGTTTGAAGAAAATGAAAAACGCCAATCCATGGATTGGCGTTTTTTTGTGGGGTCGAATACGTGGTGTGGGTATGCAAAAAAGGGTGTTGCACTACTTGATGTGTAGAGCAATACCCTTTGTTTTTTTTTTTTTTTTTTTGATGTGCTTATTTGAGTTGCAAGAGCAAATCGTTCAGCATTTTCTTTTGTACTGCAGGATCAATCGCACCTTCCTTGCTGGAAATGCTCAGTACAGTTTGATTGAGTTTTTCGCTCAAGGTTACTTCGAATACTTGTGAGGTTGGGGCGCTTGGGTTGTCTGACTTCGACTTTTTCCAGAAAGTTAAAGAACTGAAATAGTTGCTTTCACTTTCTTTGTCGATGTCGGTGGCCGCCCGTTGCACGGTGTAAACTCCAGTGCTGCGATTTTTATCTTGCACGTTGTAGCCGATACGATCGAAGGCGAGGCCAACACGACGCCATGCGCGATCGTAGTTGTCTACGATTTCAATTTCTTGACCCGATGCGCTTAGGGCTGCACGTGACTGCACTTTAATCTCGGGTTTGCTTGAGGCTGCTTTGGCCTCTTCCTTGGTCATGCCGAGGTTTTGCAACATCATGCCCATAATTTCAGCTTCAAGCTCTGGATTGGGTGGGCTTGGGGTCCAAGCTGTGCCATTCCAGGTTTCAGATTGTTGCGCGCCACCTTCTTTGTAGACTTCCGTCATGCCGCGGTGTGTAACGTAGATATTGACTACGCCCGGTGTTGCGCTGCGTTCAATACGCGTACGATATTTGTCTAGGCTATTGGTCGAAACAAATTGATCGACTAGCTTCCTAAAGAGGCGAGTGGCCAAGTCCACAGGCAAATTGGCACGATTTTCTAGCCAATCAGTCTCCATTACGCCAATTGTTGGATTGTCGATAGTGAGTAGAAAGCCATTGGCCAACCAGAAATCCTTAATGTCATCCCAGGTTTTGCTCGTCGAGCCATTGACTTCAATGTAACGAATGCCATCGTGACTAACAATACGGGCATTTTTGTATTCAGGCAGAACTTTCTGGCCTTCATCATTACGCTGGGTGTTTGCGTTTTGAGTTGCAAGCGCAGTATTGGGTGAACTATACGCGTACTGAGGGTTGGCTTGGACCGTAGTTAAGTCCGGTGGAATCTCAAGTGGATTTTTGTTTAGATTGTCGCTGGCACTGCGATAATCGACTTTGCTATTCATGAACGTTTCTGTCGATGAGCATGCGCTGAGCAGGCAAAGTACGGCGGTAGCTAATGTGATTTTTTTGAGGTGAATCGGTTGCATTGTTCTAACCCAAGTAAGCACAAATTATTGTGAGATCAGACCAGCGGTCTGCATCGCTTCAAGCAAGACGGGTTGAGCTGTTTGGCTCAATCGCGTCAAGGGGAGGCGTATGCCTGCTGGAATTTTCCCCATGGTTTCAAGAGCCCACTTTACAGGGATGGGATTGGCTTCAATGAATAGGTGGCGGTGGAGGCCTTGTAAGGTGTCATTGATGGCTTTGGCTTCGTCTATGTTGCCATTGGCAGCTGCAGCGCACATCTTGCTCATGGCCTGAGGGGCAACGTTGGCGGTGACAGAAATTGTACCGTGCCCACCAATCAGAATAAATGGCAAAGTCGATGCATCATCGCCACTGTAGAGTGCAAAATCTTTAGGTGCCCGTTTGATTAAATCGGCAGCTCTTTCTAGATTGCCTGTGGCGTCTTTGATGCCGACAATATTTGGCAATTGAGCTAATTGCAGGGCGGTGTCATTACTTAAGTCACAAGCTGTGCGACCTGGTACGTTGTAAAGCAAGGTGGGTAGGGCTGTGTTTTCGGCGATGGCCTTAAAGTGCTGGTATAGCCCACTTTGAGTTGGTTTGTTGTAGTACGGTACGACGCTTAAGCCGTAGTTTGCGCCAACAGCCAGTGCCTGATTTGACAGGTGGATCGCTTCGCGTGTCGAATTGGCGCCTGTGCCTGCAATGACTGGAACACGGCCTGCAGCCTGCTCGACAACCGTGCGTACAATGGCAATGTGCTCTTCAACATCGACGGTTGGGGATTCACCCGTTGTTCCTACGGCAACAATGCCGTTAGTGCCTTGCTCGATATGCCAATCAACGAGTTTTCGGAGTGTTGTGAAATCTATCTCGCCATTCACATCCATTGGGGTGACGAGCGCAACCAGGCTACCTTTGAGCATAAGTAGGAAAACCAATCACATAAAAAAGATCATTCTAACCGAAGCGTTAGAGCCTTGAAACAGCGTTGACTAACACTTTTCACGTTTTTAGTACCTTTAAGGCTGAAAATCAGGCCTAGGTAGCCCTAAATGTAAAGTTATGTTTCAAATTATTAAGAAGCTGACGAGTGGCTTGTAAAACTTGAGCCATCTCAAGATTATGGCGATCCACTTTGTGACATTCTCACTCCATTAAGGAAAAGTTTGTTGTAGGGGCGTTCGATCTTTCCTTAAGTTCAATTGTTTTCTGTCGCGCACATGTCGTAACGCAAACGTTGCTTAATGTTGCAATGACAGTTAATAATCGTACTACCTTTTGGATTTTCTCAGATAGCAATGGGAATTTCTTGGGATGGAGTCGTAAATAGTGTCAGCTTTAGCTGATCAAATAAATCTTAGGGTCGTTGTACTTCTAAAGGTGAATAAGATGAATATTCTGGGTTATCTACAAAAAATCGGCCGTGCGCTGATGGTGCCGGTGGCTACGCTACCAGCTGCCGCAATTATGATGGGTATTGGTTACTGGATTGATCCAAATGGCTGGGGTGCTGATAGTGCAACCGCAGCGTTTTTGATTAAGTCTGGTGCAGCCATTATCGATCACATGGCAATTTTGTTTGCTGTGGGTGTGGCTTATGGTATGTCTAAAGACAAGGACGGCGCTGCGGCGTTGGCAGGTTTGGTTGGTTATCTGGTATTGACTACATTGTTGTCACCAGGTGCTGTGGCTCAAATTCAATCCATCGACATCAAAGCGGTTCCTGCTGCCTTTGGTAAAATCGAAAACCAATTCGTTGGTATTTTGGTGGGCGTGATCGCTGCTGAACTCTACAACCGCTTCAGTGGTGTTGAGTTGCACAAAGCCTTGGCGTTCTTCAGTGGCCGTCGTCTGGTGCCTATCATCACCTCGTTTGTGATGATCATTGTGGCATTTGTGCTGATGGCTATTTGGCCTGTGATTTTCAACGGCTTGGTACACTTCGGTGAAAGCATCAAAGATATGGGCGCTGCAGGTGCTGGTATCTATGCCTTCTTCAACCGTCTGCTGATTCCAGT
The DNA here is from genome assembly GCF_013403565.1 of Chitinibacter bivalviorum. Classification (NCBI taxonomy): domain Bacteria; kingdom Pseudomonadati; phylum Pseudomonadota; class Betaproteobacteria; order Neisseriales; family Chitinibacteraceae; genus Chitinibacter; species Chitinibacter bivalviorum. Next base: position 916,611 of record NZ_CP058627.1, read on the forward strand.
TGGTTTGCACCACGCACTGAATTCAGTGTTCTGGTTCAACGTTGCCGGCATTAACGACATCCCTAACTTCTTGGGTGGCGCTAAATCATTGGCTGAAGGTACTGCTGTATTGGGTAAAACTGGTATGTATCAAGCTGGTTTCTTCCCAATCATGATGTTCGGTTTGCCAGGTGCTGCTTTGGCAATTTACCACACTGCAAAACCTGCTAACAAAGCGCGTGTAGCTTCAATTATGTTTGCTGCTGCTTTGACTTCATTCTTCACTGGTGTAACAGAACCACTTGAATTCTCATTCATGTTTGTTGCGCCATTGTTGTATGTATTCCATGCGTTCCTGACTGGTGTTTCTGTGTACATTGCTGCAACTATGCAATGGATTTCAGGTTTCGGCTTTAGTGCTGGCCTGGTGGATATGGTCTTGTCTTCTCGCAATCCACTTGCGAAAGATTGGTTCATGCTGATCTTGCAAGGCTTTGTATTCTTCGCTGTGTACTACTTCGGTTTCCGTGCATTCATTACTGCATTGAACCTGAAAACACCAGGTCGTGAAGATGACGTAATCGAATCGATTGCTACTCCAGAAGTAACTGCTGCTGCAACAGGTAGCACTGCTGAATTGGCGATGGCCTATGCAACTGTGGTTGGTGGTGCGGCTAACGTAACTAATGTTGATGCGTGCATTACACGTTTGCGTTTGTCAGTCGTTGATGCTGATTTGGTAAACGAAGCGGCTGCCAAAAGCTTGGGTGCGAGCGGTGTAATTAAACTGAACAAACAAAGCGTTCAAATCATCGTTGGCCCTAAAGCTGAGCTGATTGCTGATTCGTTGCGTGCTGTTCTGGCTGGTCAAGCTTCAAAAAAGTAATTGAGGCAGCGCCACAGTCTAACGTGGCGCCAAAGTCCTCTAACCCCGGCGAGATCGTACTGCTCTCACCATTAACGGGTGAAGTAGTGGCTTTAGAGAATGTGCCAGATGCGGCATTCGCAACTAAAGCTGTGGGTGATGGTGTGGCCATTTTACCAACGGGTAATTTGGTAGTGGCACCGTGTGATGGGCAATTGGTTAAGATTTTTAATACCAATCACGCTTTTGCTCTGATCAACGATGCAGGTGTTGAACTGATTGTGCACATTGGTATCGAAACTGTGAAACTCGGCGGGCAAGGATTTACCCGTCTGGCTGAACAAGGTAGTTTCGTGAAGGCAGGACAACCCGTACTTGAGTTAGATCTTGAATACTTGGGTGCAAATGCCAAATCAATGATTAGCCCAATTGTTCTTACGAATGCGGATCAATTTGCACCACTGACCGAGCTAGCATCTGGCTCCGTGATTGCAGGGCAAACCGCGCTCTACACGATCAAACAAAAATAATTGATTCTGTTAGCAAAAACGCCACCTTCGGGTGGCGTTTTTTTTGCTTAATAGGTGAAAGTAGTATTCAAACTCAGTATTGGGCTAGCAGACTGGCGAGTTGATGTACGGGTGATGCTTCATTTTGCGGTAAAAATGGAAATAACTGAGTAGTTTGCGGATGGTGGGCGATGAATTGGCTAGGCGGATGCTCAAGCAAGTACCTGCGAGCTAGGCTCGCGAGTGTCTGGGTTTGTAATTGCTGCTGCGCCAAAAATTTGGCTAACTGGTCCAAAATATCAGGCTGAGTTAAGGTGAAATTTGTATTGCCCGTCGACGTGGGGGCTACACCATCCCACGCTAAAAAAACATTCGTGCCTTGCGGTGTCAGCAGTGCTTGCCATAGCTGATGCATAAAGCTTGCTGCACCGATATTCCCGCAATGTAGCCAGCCATTACTGATGGGTGAAAGTGAATTTAAGATGGGAGCGTGTAAATTGAGTGATGCAATATCGCCGCTGACTAGGGTAATAAACCCATAGTAGGGTGCCAGTGGCGCTGGGATAATAAATGCATCAACTAAATTGTGTGAGCGCTGCTTTAATTCGCAGGCGTAAGCTGCGTTTGGAGCTTGGATGAGCAGTAGATTCGAGCCTGGGCTGGGTGTATCTGTTTGGCTCTCTAGTGGATGAATACTGTACTGGCCGCTTGGAGGGCTGAAATTGAGTCTAGCGCTAATTGAGGGTATGAGCTCAGAGGGGGCAATCAGATGGGTTTGCATCAATATACCCCCTGTTGGGCTTAATTATTCATCGTGGCAAGTATTGAGTAGCTTTTTCAGGCTATCAATATTTTCTAATTCAATTAAACGATTCTGTACTTTGATAAAGCCTTGATCTTGAAACTTAGATAAGGTGCGGCTCACCGTTTCTAATTTGAGGCCGAGGTAGCTGCCGATCTCCTCACGAGTCATTCGTAAGTGGAAGCTGCTTGAAGAATAGCCGCGAATTGCAAACCGTTGCGATAGATTCAATAAAAACGCAGCCAAACGCTCTTCAGCCTTCATATTGCCAAGTAATAGCATTACGCCATGGTCACGCACAATCTCGCGACTCATCACTCTGTGGAAATGGCGTTGCAATAGTGGGATTTCGCGTGATAAATCTTCAATATCATTAAATGGCAACTCGCACACTTCGCTGTCTTCGAGTGCAATTGCATCGCAAGTGTGGACGTCAGTGCTGATGGCATCCATGCCCATTAGTTCACCTGACATATGGAAACCAGTTACTTGCTCGCGGCCATCTTCTGAAATCACGCTGGCCTTGAAGAAGCCTAGGCGAATTGCATATAAAGAACGGAATGGCTCGCCAGCACGATACAGCGCTTCACCACGTTTGATCGGGCGGGCTTGAGTGATGATGGTGTCCAGCTCTTGCATTTCATCTTGTGATAATCCCATTGGCAGGCACAACTCACGCAAGCTGCAATTGGTGCATGAATTACGCAGGTGGCGAGGTGAAAGATCGCGTACTTGAATGGGGGAAATCATGAAAATCTCACAAGAATAATAAACGTGCAGGAGGAGTATTGTAACTCTCTGAAGAGGTAGATACCCCAGTGTCATTGCATTTGACTTGATATAAATCAAGTTGGATCATTGTACTAGCTTTTAAGCTGCCGCTGCTAGTATGGAGAACGAGTAAAAATGACGATTTTGAATAGTTTGAGCAGCGCTCAATTGCCTGGATCGGCGGTGGTTGATTTTGATCGTGAATTGATTGTCCGCTATGACGGAAAAGGGCCTCGCTATACTTCGTATCCGACTGCAGACCGCTTTACTCACCCAATCTCGTCTGAGCAATATCGAGGTATTTTGCAGCAACGCTCGCCTGGTGCTTTGCTCAATCCTTTGTCGCTTTATTTTCACATTCCTTTCTGTAATACCGTATGTTACTACTGCGGCTGCAACAAAATTATTACAAAAGACACTGGCAAAGCTGATTTGTATATCAATTATCTTACAAAAGAAATTGAAATGCACGCTGCTGAGTTGCCCAATCGGCCGAAAGTGGGGCAGCTGCACTTAGGCGGCGGGACGCCGACGTTTATGTCGGAGGCGCAGCTTACTCGTTTAATGAATGTCGTGCGTACTCATTTTGACCTCTTGCCCACGGGCGAGTTCTCTATCGAGATCGACCCCCGTAAAGTGGGCGAGCCCATGATTAAAACCTTGGCAGAGCTGGGCTTTAATCGCATGAGTGTCGGGATTCAAGATTTTAATCCAGCGGTGCAAGAGGCTGTCAATCGGATTCAATCTGAGCAAGAAACACGCTCGGTGATTGAAGCCGCACGCATGCATGGGTTTAAGTCTGTGAGTGTGGATCTCATCTATGGTTTACCCAAGCAAACGGCAGAATCGCTCGCGAAAACCATTGAGCGTGTGTTAACGCTCCGTCCTGATCGTATTGCTTTATACAATTATGCGCATTTGCCAGAGCGGTTTATGCCGCAGCGTCGTATTAATGAGGCAGAGCTGCCGAGTGCCGATGTTAAGCTCGATATCTTGCAAAACTCAATCACGCAATTGATTGAGGCGGGGTATGTATTAATTGGCATGGACCACTTTGCCTTGCCGAATGATGATTTGGCTGTTGCGCAACGGCGGGGGCGTCTGCAACGTAATTTCCAGGGCTATTCGACGCATGCGGACTGTGATTTGCTTGCTTTTGGCGTCTCTTCAATTGGCAAAATTGGCGCTCATTATCAGCAAAATGTGAAAACACTTGAAGAGTATTACGAAAAACTGGATGCCAACGAGTTTCCAGTTGTCCGTGGCCTGCAAATGAATAGCGATGATTTGATTCGCCGCGCAGTCATTCAGGCTTTAATGTGCCAATTCGAATTGTATTATCAGGCGATTGAAGTGAGCTATATGATCGATTTTCTGGATTATTTTTCCGAAGAGATCACTTTGCTACAGCCTTTAATGGATGACGGCTTAATCACGATTGAGGCCGATGGCTTGTTTGTCACCGCAAAAGGGCGCTTGCTGATTCGATCGATCGCAATGATATTCGATCAATATTTGCGGACAAAAACTACGCAAGCAAGGTATTCTCGCCTGATTTGATTTTGTGTGTTGGCCTATGCTGGAAATTAATCTGCTCGCCTTGTTTTTGGCTGGGCTGCTCGGTGGTGGTCATTGTATTGGCATGTGCGGCGGGATCGTTTCAGCCTTTAGTTTACAACTGCCATCTGGCGCGCGTTGGCCCTATTTATTAGGGTTTAATGCTGGGCGGCTACTGGGTTATGTGCTCATTGGTGCATTCCTAGGTGGCGTGGGCAGTTTTGCCACTCTAGGTTCACTGCAAACGATCAAAATATATCTGTTTGTCATTGCAAACATCCTATTGATCATGCTGGGTTTGTATATTGCGGGTTGGAGCCGAGCTTTGACGCGCATCGAAAAGATCGGCCAGCCAATATGGCGCGCAGTTCAACCCGTGATGCGAAAATTACTGCCTGTGCACAGTGTCTGGCAAACACCATTAATTGGCTTACTCTGGGGGTGGATACCCTGTGGACTGGTCTATACCGCTAGTCTTTCTGCTTTGGCTAGCGCCAGTCCAGTGAGTGGTGCGGGTGTGATGCTGGCCTTTGGCTTGGGAACTTTGCCCAATCTAATGCTTATGGGGTTGTTGGCCAAACGCGTTCAGTCTCTCGTACAAAAAAGCTGGGTACGCAGACTATGTGGTTTGGTAGTTATTGCGATGGCGAGTTATCAATTGTTTTTGTTGATGGGTATCCTGCTGTAGTCCAATATTTGATTGAATTACACGGTCATACCCCTAATTTTTTGAGCATCAGTTTTGCGTTGCCATACTGACTGAGTGATGCACTTTGCTGCTGACTGACTTCAAACCCCAATTTCTGCCAAAACTGCTCTGCACCTTCAACAGCAACCAACATCGCATTTTGATATTCCATTTGCTGAGCCCACTGCAGGGCCTGGTGCGCTAATGAAATGCTTAGATTTTGCCCGCGAGCTTGCGGATGAATGGCCAGGTCGTGCAGGTAAAAGCGATCGGGTATCTCGGGACACGATGTTATGACTCGATTGAGCTCAGGTGCGGCGTCACCGCGCCAAGGGTGACAAAATAAATAGCCTAGAATCTTGCCGTTAGCTTCGATCAACCAGTTGGTCTCTGGTGAAGCCTGTAATTTGGCCAAAAAAGTATCATATTCTTCATGCAATTCAATGGGGTAGCATGCCGCCTGTATGTCTAAAATGCTGGGTAAATCCTTTGTTTGTATCTGACGAATAGGGAAGGACACTTGACCGAGCCTTTGGATTTGGATTGAATGCGGCTGATATTTTAATGGATTGGCGGTAAACAGGGTGAGTGTGAAAAATACATGTATGAGCTGTGGTGCTTGCTGCGCAGCTTATCGGGTGTCTTTTGATCGATCGGAGTTAAGTAGCGAAGGTGGACTTGTACCTGACGGTTTAGCAGATTACGAAACAGCTTACACCGCCCGATTGCGCGGGACGGATTATGCCCAGCCGCGTTGTTTGGCACTGATTGGCACGATTGGGGTTGATGTGTCTTGCGGTATTTATCGTGAACGCCCATCTCCTTGTAGGGAGTTTGGTGCTTTGGCGGAAATTGGCGTGTTTAGCGAAGCTTGTAATCGTGCTCGAGCTAGGCATGGCTTGCCAGCGTTAGAGACTGTTAGTGAGTGATCCATGTTTTGATTTCGATCGGCTTTTCTGCTGGTGATCACTGATGATGCGGTCGATGTTGAACCACAATGAATAAAGGCAGCCGAGGCTGCCTTTATTCATTGTGGTAATTAACTCTTAGCTAAAGCGACCGCCACCGCGGTTGCCGCCGCTTGGTTTACCGCCGTAGCCGCCACCGTTGCCGCGTGGAGCACCGCCTTCACGGTTGCCGCCGTAGCTGCCGCGATTGCCGTCGCGTGAGCCGCCTTCGCGGTTGCCTGCGTAGCCGCCACGGTCGCTGCGTGGAGCGCCGCCGTCACGGTTGCCGCCGAAATTACCACGTGGTGCTGAATCACGGTTGTAGCTGCCGCCATTGTTGTCACGCGCTTGGCCTGAACCAAAGCTGCGTTCGCGTGGGGCGCCTTGATAGCCGCTGTCACGTGGTGCGCGATCGCCGTAGCTGCCGCGGCCTTCGCTGCTGTGTGAGCGTTCGCCAAAGCTGCCGCGTGATGCTTCACTGCGATGACCTTCTGGACGATCGCCGCGTGGCGCGCGATCACCGTAGCTGCCGCCTTCGCGGTTGCCTTTGTAGCCACCACCGTCACGGTTGCCCGCGTAACCACCACGACCGCCGCCATTGCCGCCATTACCTGCGTAACCGCCACGACCACGGCCGCCGCCGTTACCTGGGCGACCACGATCGCCGCCTTGGCCGCCGCGACCTGGTTGGAAGCGAGCTTCCAGACCTTCGATTTCTTGGGTTGTGAAGTCAATATTGTATTGACGACGAATTTTAGTCAGCAAAGTGAAGTCGCTCTTTGTTACCAAAGACACGGCTTCGCCTGAGCGACCGGCACGGCCGGTACGGCCAATGCGGTGGATGTAGTCTTCTGAGAAGCGTGGCAAGTCAAAGTTAATCACCAAGCTGATGCCAGCAACGTCAATGCCACGCGCAGCAACGTCTGTTGCGACGATCATGTCGATGTCGCTGCGACGCAGACGATCCAAGGTGCGGCGACGATCACGCTGCGCCAAGTCACCGTGCATTGCTGCTGCTTTAAAGCCTTCCATTTTCAACCATTCAGCTACTTCGTCAGCAGAGATTTTGGTTGCGGTAAAGATGATCGATTGTTGGCCGTCATTTTTCTTGAGCAGGGCAGCAACGAGTTTTTGTTTGTGCTCGTAGCCATCTGCGTAATGAACTGATTGCGCAATTTGCGCTTGCATCGTGGCTTGTGGTGCCATTTCAACCAGTTTGGGTGAACGCAGCATTGGGCCAGCGAAGCGTTGAACTGATTCAGTTAATGTCGCAGAGAATAGGGCGGTTTGACGCTCTTTTGGCAATTGATCAACAATCGCTTCAACTTCATCAATAAAGCCCATGTCGAGCATACGGTCGGCTTCGTCCAACACCAACAATTCCATGCGACGGAAGTCGATGCGTCCACTGCGCAGCAAGTCAGTCAAGCGACCTGGCGTTGCCACCAAAACTTCGTACGGCTGAGCCAGCATTTTGTTTTGTACTGGGTATGGTACGCCACCAACAACAGTAACTACTTTGCAGCGTGGGATTTTGCGACACAGTTCAGTGGCAACTTTAGAAACCTGCTCAGCCAATTCACGTGTTGGCGTCAAAACTAAAATACGTGGGCCGCGAGCGTGATGAGTTGATTCTTTGGTCAGGCGATGCAGGGCAGGCAGTAAGAAGGCTGCAGTTTTACCAGTACCCGTTTGTGCTGAAGCCATGATGTCGTGGCCAGCGAGGATTTCTGGGATAGCTGCAGCTTGAATAGGGGTTGGTTTGGTAAAGCCTTGAGCTTCCAAAACCTCTGTAATTTGTGGCGCCAAGCCCAATGTTACGAATTCGTTAGGCGTGTCTGTAGCGGTAGCAGCAGTATGCGGCATGTTGGCAGTCCTTGTTGTATGGCTGGGTAAACTCACCAGCACGTCATCGACGCCAACCAGGAACAACCGCTAATCACAAGTGCTAGTGCGGGAATAAGGTCAGAGGCGATGGGATCGATAGAGTGGCTTGTGTGAAATGAAACACACACAACCGAAGGGGGCGAATTATGCCTAGATGTTGTTGATAATGCAACAACTATAGTTACTAAGTTTGAAATTACTTCGGGTTACTGCTAGGCGGCCAGGGTGAATTTCCTTTTGAGTTGAAAATCAATCGCTTAGCTTTTGGTTGAGATTGTTTCTTATTTTGAACAATACTTACAATGCGAGGTGCTTGTGAGGGACTGCATTCCTGAATCAGTCGCCAGGCGTGTAGAATTGCCACTATGAAGACTGAAAAACACCTCGAATTAATCATCCCAGCCAGCCTTTGGCCCGATGCAAATAGTCGCGAGGCCATCTGGCGCGATGTGAGTTTGCCTAGCTTGGCGCAACTTTATGGCAAAGGTAGAAAGTCGCAGCTAAGTCAAACTAGCGTTGAAGATTATTTGGCGTCCTTGTTTGGGTTGAATGATTTTGCAATCGCTCCACTCATGCTCCAGCAATATTCGGCCGAGCTTGAGCCGGGTTTTTGGCTGTGTGCTGATCCAATAACTTTGCGCGTCGATCGCGATCATCTGACTGTGCTGGGTGAGCCGTATCTGCAGCTAAGCCAAAATGAGGCAGATGCGTTAGTTGCCGCCTTAAATCAACTTTATCAACCCGATGGATTTCATTTTATTGCCCCGACGCCACAGCGCTGGTTTGTGCGCTTGCCCAGTAACCCGCAGCTTGAGTTCACGCCGTTTGAAAAAGCCTTGGGGCGGAATTTGAATGATGTACTACCCAAAGGTGAGGGCGCGCTGAAGTTTAATGCCCTGCTCAATGAGATGCAGATGTTGTTGTATTCACACGCAGTCAATGATGCGCGCGATGCAGCGGGCCAATTATTAATAAATAGTTTGTGGCTGTGGGGTGGTGGTGAGTTTTCAGGTTTGCAGTGTGGCGTGACAAGTCACGATAAATTAGGGCGCGCTGTACATGGGCAACATGCCGTAGTGCAGGCTTTGTCGGCAGCGCATGCTATGCCGCGACAATATAGTGATTTAGTCACGAATAATGCCGTTGTTGTGTTGGACGATTTGCAGTTGCACGCGATTTATGGGGCTGGCTATGAATGGCAACAAGTGTGGCAAAGCTGGGAATCGGCTTGGTTTACGCCGGCGCTGAATGCATTGCGTGAAGGTTCATTAACATCCTTAACGCTGACCTTCACTGACGTCGCCGAGCAAATTACGGTGCGCAAATCGGATTTATGGCGGTTCTGGCGGCGTGCAATTTTGCCAACTCACGAAGGGGTGGCACATGTCGCAGATTAAGGCGCGCGCAGTTCCTGCTGCCTTGGAGCAAAACCTACTCGCGGCAGGCTTTAGCGAATTGCAGGCTCGACTCTATGCCGCGCGCGGCATCGCTAACCCGCAAGAGCTAGAGCACGAACTCAAGCATTTACTACCATTTCAGCTGCTAAAAAACGCACCCGAAATGGGGCTGCGTTTGGCCGATGCGATCGAGCAGGGTAAACGCCTGTTGATCGTGGGTGACTATGATGCTGACGGCGCAACTGCAACCACCTTAGGCATGAAAGGTCTTGCTGCGCTAGGTGCGAAAGTCGATTTTATCGTCCCAAACCGTTTTGAATATGGTTACGGTTTAACGCCCGAAATCGTCGAGCTGGCGCGGGAAAAATCGCCCGATATTATTATTACCGTCGATAACGGTATCGCTAGCCATGCGGGGGTTGAGACTGCCAAATCCTATGGGATAGAAGTATTAATTACCGATCATCATTTGCCTGCCGATACCTTGCCAGATGCTTTGATCGTCAACCCGAATCAGGGCGGCTGCACCTTCCCGAGCAAAAGCCTCGCCGGTGTCGGCGTAATGTTTTATGTGCTGATGGCGCTGCGCGCTGTGCTGCGTGATCGCGGTGCTTTCGCCAATCAGCCCGAACCCAATTTGGCGCAGTGGCTCGATATTGTCGCGCTCGGTACGGTTGCGGATGTGGTAAAGCTCGATGCGAATAATCGTATCTTGGTTGAGCAAGGTCTTAAACGCATGCGTGCTGGGCGAGCTTGCCCGGGTATCATGGCCTTGTTTACGGCCGCAGGGCGCTTTTATGGCCGCGCGAGCTGTTTTGATCTGGGCTTTACGCTGGGGCCGCGGCTGAATGCGGCGGGTCGGCTCGATGATATGAGCTTTGGGATCAATACATTATTGGCAAGTAGCGAGGAAGTCGCCTTGCCGCAAGCCAAAGAGCTGGATCAACTCAATCGCTCCCGCCGTGAAATCGAGCAGGGCATGCGCGAAGAAGCAGAACGTGCGCTGATCAATGTCGATGTGGCAGATCGTTACAGCCTGAGCCTGTATCAAGCCGATTGGCATCAGGGGGTGGTCGGCATTGTTGCGTCGCGGGTCAAAGATCAATTTCATCGCCCGACTATTGTCTTTGCGGATGGTTCTGGTGATGAAATTAAAGGTTCTGGTCGATCGATTCCAGGTTTGCATTTGCGTGATGCGCTGGATCTAGTTTCTAAGCGCCATCCACACCTGATCAAAAAATTTGGCGGCCACGCAATGGCAGCGGGGTTAACTTTGCTGCGCGCCGATTTTGCAGAGTTTGAAACTGCTTTTGAGTCGGTTTGCCGCGAATTACTCGATGAGGCTCACTTAACTCGTACTATCGAAACGGATGGTGAATTACCGAGTTATGCCATGCAAATCGCGACAGCTGAAATGCTCGATAAGCAGGTTTGGGGACAAGGTTTTCCCGCTCCGATGTTTCAAGGGCAGTTTCGCGTCGTTGAGCAACGTATCGTGGGCGAAAAGCATAGCAAGTTAAAGCTGAGTTCTAGCGAGGGTATCTTGCTGGAGGCAATGAAATTTAACCATGCTGAGCCAATACCTCGGGATATCAATGCGGTTTACAAAATCAGCGTGAATGAATTTCGCGGTGAGCGGATTTTGCAGTTACAGTTAGAGTATTGTGAAGCGATCTAAATAGAGGCAGGCAAAAGCAGTTTTGACCTCGCTCGAATAAACCCACATGGGATGGAATGAGATGCGTTTAATACCTTGGTGTCTGGCTCTGCTCTGCGTACAAGCTCAGGCTGGCATATTGCTGTCGGCCAGTGAAGCCGCACGCCGCGAGCAGCTCGCTTGTCAGCCCACGGCAATATTGGGCGTGCTCGAGTGCGAGCAACTCGCACCGCCACCCCGGGCACCAAGTAACGACCCTGAAATCAAAGCGCCTGATTATGTGCCAAATTCGGGTGAATCGATTCCGGTACCACAAACAGAGCAGCCAATGTTGCCTGTCTTGGATGCAATACCGACCCGAACTAAGGCGGGGTCCCTAACCTTGGCTTGGGATATCTGGTTTGGTACGGCAGGGCTATGGTGGGAGGTGTGGGATAAAGATCAGCTGCGCTACCGAGGGCGAGATTTTACGCGCCGTATCAAAGATGCGCCGCCCAATACCCCTCCCGAGCAATTGATCGATGGTGGGATGCAGTCGGTGCAAAGCGGGACCTTCCAGATTGCCAAGTTAGAAGCGGGTGAGCATCAATTTTTGATCAAGTTGTGCAATGGCTCGCTGGAGCAGCCAGTTTGCAATGAAGTGGCTGCCAGCACTTGGACCGATGCGAGTGATGGTCAGGATGGCGCAGCCGCAAAGCCCGATGCGCCCGCTTTAGCTTGGATACCGCAAGTGACCACCGAAGGGAAAGTCACTGTGGCTTGGAATCTATGGTGGGGCAATACAGGCACACATTGGGAAGTTTTGAACGGCAGTAAAATCGTTTATCGTTCGGATAAATTTACCGAAAACTATGATCACAGCCAAGCTGGGCAGGTGGATGTGCCGTTGGCCAATGGAGCGCATAGCTTGTCGGTGCGCTTGTGTCGCGAGCTGGCGTGCAGTACGTCGGACACTCTGAAAGTTGACGCAATGCTGGGGCCTGAATTGTCACCTGCGAAGCCACAAGTGGCACTCTTTACGCCTGATGATCCAGATTTGGGCGATGGCTTGCTGCCTAGCCAAGTGTTGCTGAGCTGGAAAACGGACGAGCCGGGCATCGTGCCGGATCGTTGGATGATGATTGATCAAACAACTCGGCAAGTTTTGTTTAGTCAGCCGATTAAAGCGGATTGTGGCTCGGGTGTTTGGTGCGGCAGTTGGCAAGGTGTGCCGCCATCGCGTCCAGCCACGCTGCGCGTGAAATTGTGTAAAGCCAAAAGTTGTACCGACAGCGATTTGATTGAAGTGCCGGGCGTTGAAGTCAAGTGAGAAAAGTCTGAATGACTGAACAGTATTTATTTGTGTATGGTACTTTAAAGCGCGGTTTGAGTAATCATCATTATTTGGGCTCTGCCAGGTATGTTGCTCAGGGCATTACGCAGCAAAGGTTTGCGCTATATACCATCGAGTATCCATTTCTTAGCAAAAGCCCCGCCTGCTATCAAGTTCGCGGGGAGTTGTATTTAATTGATGCGCAAGACCTGGCGCAGGTCGATGTACTTGAGCAGCATCCGAGCGATTATTGTCGCGAGCTCACATCGATTATTGCGGATGATGGGCAAGTGATTTCGGCTTGGGCTTATTTTCATCCGCAACCCCGCGGCCGTTTATTGCCTCGCGGTGAATTTGAACCCGCCCAGATTGCGCTGTGAATGCGATGCAATTAATTGCTGATGCCAGTGATTAATTGCTCTTGCAGCCAAAATTGCAAATAGTCTGTTAAATCAAAATCGTCATCCGCCATATTCAGTGCCTCACCCAAGCTTTGCCCTGCCTGTAGGCTCTGTAAAAAAGCGGTGTCTTGTGGCTTAATCAATCGCGTGGCCTCGCCTAGCGCGGCTTGGCGCCAGACCAGTACAGATTCAGCTTTGGCCCAGTCTGTGGGTGTATCAGCACCATGATGCATCTGCCAAATAGATTGAATCGCCCAGCTCGATGACACTAGATGCAAACTGGGGTGGAAGGTTAAGCGAATCGCTCCGAGTTGTTCCGCATCGCTCAAATAAGGCACCAGCGCCTGCGCATCTAGAGCAGCGACGTTTTCGGCAAAGTGCGCGCAATGCAAGACCCAATCGAGGCGGGCGCAATCGGCTAAATAGGGATAGGGCGCGGCGGGAGGAAATTGCGCTATAAAATCGGAAAAAGTCGCGCCATCTTCGCTAAGGTTGGCACTTTGGGCGGGCGTTATGTCGACATATCTGAGCGCCATGGCGCGAAAGAAATCATCCCCCAACAAGGCCAAAATCGTCGGATAAGCCAGCGCTAGCGCATCGACACGATTGTAGCGATGATTGAGCTGATAAAAACGTATATTGCCGCGGGTGTTTTGCGTCAACGCACTGCTGTGTAACGTCGCTTGGGTCGTGGCTTGGGCGATGTCTTGAGTGATGTCTTGGGTAATCGCTTGGGAGATTGCTTGCGCGAAGAGCGCTTGTGCTGTTTCATAAGCTTGTTTGGGCGCACTCATTGCGGACACCTATTTTGCTCGCCGTATTGTGCTTGGCAAAACTGTACCAAGCTTTGATAGTCGGTATACAGCTCGGGCCAGCTCGGTAAATGCGTGTCTCGCTCTAGCAGCACGGGAAGTGGGCCACAAACTTTCAAGACGTCAGCCAGCAATTGCCAAACAGCGTCACAAGGCGGTGCACCATGGGTGTCAATTGCGACATCGTCGATCATTTCAAATCCAGCAATATGGATTTCCCCGACTGCCGCTAGCGGTAATTTAGCAATTTCAGAATACGGGTCTACCCCGAGATTGATTTGATTGACATAGAGGTTATTAACATCGAGCAAAATGCCGCAGCCTGTTTTTTGAACCAGATGGGCTAGTAATTCCGCTTCCGAATATATTTCCCCTTTGAATTGAATACTGGTCGACACATTTTCCAGCAAGATTCGTCGCTGCAATTTGTTTTGAACGTGGTCGATGTGTTCAACGAGCTTCTCAAGTACACCTTCTAGCCGGGGTAGGGGTAGTAGATCGGGAAAAACCTGCGCGCCATAGCGATTCCAAGCCAAATGCTCAGATACGGATTGAGGTTCAATCTCGTCGACCAAATTGACTAACTGCTGTAGATGTCGCGTCGAGATGGTTTGATTGCCCAGCCCAAGACCAACGCCGTGCAGGCTGATCGGATAATGCGATCTTAAATGGCGCAAAGTGGCCATAGGTGCGCCACCGCCAAAGTAATTTTCGCTGTGCACTTCCCACCATGCCACCTCAGGCATTTGCGCCAGCACCTCGGGCAAATGGGGCGTGCGTAGGCCTAGTCCGGCTTTTTGGGGTAGGGTATTGGTTTGCATGTATTGTTTAATCAGTGTTTTGAGGTGGTACGCTGCCGGGTATGTGCGCGATCAAGTTGGTCAATATGATCGCGCGCCCGATGTTTACATGGCCTTGAGGCTGCCCTTCATTTCAACGCACGTGCCTTTGGCGACATATTTCCACTCTTTGCCATCCATGTCTTTGGCGGCTTGCCCTGCACAGGCGTGACCATTGCCGGCGCAATCGTTACCTGCGGCCTTGGCGATGCCGTAGCATTTTTCTTTCCCGGCGGCATCGCTGGCGCTAGCGGGTTGAGCAGCTACAGCCAAAACAGCGGCCATTGCTGAAGCGAGAATGAGTTGTTTTTTTTCCATGATGTACCCCTAAGTGGTAGTGATTTTATGTTATGTGAACAAAAGTGCTTAAAACGAAGAGAAGGCAAGGCCAGCGCTCATTACATCGGTTTGAGCGTGCCCTTCATCTCCATGCAGGTGCCTGCCGCGACATGCTTCCATTCTTTGCCATCGAAGTCTTTAGACGCCTGACCTTTGCAAGAGTGCCCATTACCAGCGCAATCATTACCACCTGCTTTGGCAATGCCATAGCATTTCTCATTGCTCATATCCGCAGCGAATGTGCTCTGCGCAGCCATTGCCAAGACGGCACTCATGGCGGATGCTAGAACTAGTTGTTTCTTATTCATGATGTCTCTCCGATGATGTGAAAATCAGTGTCTACGCTAGACAATGATGTAGTCGCACCTTGATCACGGTTATTACATCGAAACTCAATAAAAGATGAAGAAGTTGGCCATCTTTATGATTTTAAAAATAAAATAAATTAACGGACAAGAAAAAGGCCACCGAAGTGGCCGTGAGATTTAGCAAAAATAATTGAGCACGCCTTCCATGCCCACCGTATTGATGACATAGGGCGCTTCGGCCTGCACTTTAGGCTTGGCGTGCAATGCGACCCCAAAGCCCGCGGCATGCAGCATGGGTAAATCATTTGCGCCATCACCCATTGCCACCACTTGATTTTCGCGCAGGCCCAAGGCTTCACGGTGGGCGATCAGCTCATTGCGCTTGCGTTCCGCATTGATGATGTCGCCAACGACACGACCCGTGAGCTTGCCATCAACGACTTCAAGTACATTCGCGATCGCATAATCAAGCCCGAGGCGAGCTTTTAATTTATCGGTGAAGAAAGTAAAGCCACCCGAAATCAGTAGTGATTTGGCGCCTGCCGCTTTAAAGCCATTAAGCATGGTTTCTGCGCCTGGCATCAATTGCAGGCGCTCTTCGTAAACGCGATTGAGCGCTGTTTCTTCCAGTCCGGCCAATAGGGCGACACGGCGGGTCAGACTTTCATTAAAGTCGAGTTCGCCTCGCATCGCCGCTGCAGTAATTTCTGCAACTTGAGGTTTGATGCCAAACATATCGGCGATTTCATCAATGCATTCGATCGTGATCAGCGTTGAATCCATGTCCATCACAATGAGGCCAATGTCGCGAACGCTGATGTCTTCGGGAATAAAAGCGTAATCGAGCTGATTGGATTCGCAAAAATCGGCAACCGCCTCAGTGTTTTCTAGCTCCGCACCGTGCAGCTTAAAAGCGTGTTGAGAATGTTGATGCACGGTTTCAATGCTATGCGCACCCGCGAGGCGAGCAAGCTGTTTCAGGTGCTGTGTTTCAATATGCGGAGCTTGGATAACAAGGCGGTACATGGATTTCTCAGATGAAAGTTAAGGAGTGGTTTTGGAATTGAGTAATTCGTAAATCATGGCAAAAAAAGCGGCGATCAACGCACCTAATAAGGTTTCAATGACCCGCATTTCAGCCGCGTGTTGTGCGGTATGTCCGTGTATACCCAGTAATGCCAACAACACGTACATGATAAATGTGATCAGAGCAGCAACATACATTAAGCCGTTGGCGAATGCGACAGGAACAAAGGCGCCAGCGACGATTGCTAATCCGAGCAGTGTCCAGCTCGATGCCGCAGGAAATACCAACGCCCATGCCAATATTGACGCCAGCAATACCCCAATCAAGCGCAGCCAGATCGTTGAGCTGGTGCGATCAGGCTCCGGCCTAAATACCATCAGCGTTGTAACTGCGGCGATATTCGGTGCCAGCAAATGAAAACTATGAGCGGCAAAAAAACTACTGACGCAGGCAAAGCCTAAAAATACGCCAAAGGTGATGCCCGCTTTATGTCCTGCACGAAGTTGCAGCCAGTCATTTCGCCAATGCGGGGTGATTGCGGCTGCAATTGGATTATTCATGCGTGGTGCAAATGCAGTACTAAGTAGCATGGTGCAGCTGGCCCCAGCTAGATACATCGGCAATATTTCGCTGGTAATTAAGCTGCCTGGGTAGGCGACCAGATAAGCAGCCGCCAGCATGCGCAGCTTTAAATCCAGTGCAAAGCCAGCCGCTAAGCTGCTACCAATAAAACTCAATAAAACCACCAAGCCGATCAACCAGGGTAGCCAAAAGTCATTGATGGCCATGCTTAGCGCGGCAGCGCAAACGATGAGGACATTGCCGACTAGCATGCTTTCCAAGCGTAGGCGACGTGTGCTGCCGATGTCCATAAAGAGACTAACAATTATGCCGAAGCCAGCAAATGCGGCCTGTTTGCTATGGCCTTGAGAAATTAGCCAACACAAGGGCAAGCCAAAAGCGAGTGCACCCAAAAACATACGGGAACGATGAAATGGGTTGCGACTCGGTTTTAGTAGCGAGAACCAATTGGGCATACTTATTTTGTGCGGGCTGAATTAAGCGCCATGACACTTTTTAAATTTCTTGCCAGAGCCGCAATGGCATGGGTCGTTGCGGCCGACTTTGGGCTCTTCGCGAACAACTTGTTCTACTTTGCCAAATTTCTCTTCGAGCACGTAATACATCACGTCTTCAATATGCCAAGGCAATTCAGATACACGTTCTTGACGCTCTTTGGTACTCAATAACTTTAATGGTTCCGCGCCCACTTCATCGCTTGGGCTTTGATCGGCATCATCGGCTTCACTTGCTGCAAGGGCGAGGATTTTTTCCACGGCGCTATCGAGCTCAGCATTGGCTTCGAGTAAATCATCCCAAGCTTCAGAGCGAGCTTCGATGCCCGCAAAAAAGCCAGAGGCCCAGTAAACGCCGCTGGTTTCCTGCCATTTTTCATCTTGATCCTCATCGGACAAAATCACCGGAACATACAGTGGGTTTTCACCTGGATTGTCACGGCGATTGACTGAAAAAGCCGCTTTGATGCTCGCTGCGTGCTGGCGAATTAAGCCGAAAATCTCATCCGCTTCCGCATGATCGTCAAACTCGGGCGGCGTACCTGCAAAAATAGCAGGTAGCCATTCTTCTTCCGGTACTTCTTCAGGGCCAATGGCCAAGGCCACGAGAAAACCATCGAGCATTTCGATGTCCATGGTTTCAGCTGGCGTGCGCGGTGACATTAAAAAGCCATCGAGCTGCTCGAGTTGGTCGTCAGTGAGTAGTTGTTGCTTCATATTTAATTTTCCATTTTGTCAGATCAGCAACTAGCCACTCGCTAAAATCACTGTCTTGGCTGCGAAAGCCATGTTCGATAAAAAAGAGTTTTGCTCCCAAGGTGCTATGGACTTGCAGGGTTGTTATATCGAGGCATTGGGCATTCAATGCCATTTCAGCCAATAAGGCGCGACCAATGCCGCGGCGCTGCCATTCAGGCTGGACATAAAACAACTTCACTTCCCCATCTTGGTTAAATTGTGCCGTACCAATCACTTCATCCGCCATTTGGCACACTAGAGTAATTGCATGATTGGCATCAGGTTCATTCAGTTGCGCCAGCGCTGACTCATTACAAGCATCAATTTGCTCGGGCAAAGCGGCGTGATCACGGATATCAGCCGCTTCAATCGCCGCGGTGATGAGCAAACGTGTTGGCACAAGATCTTTTTCTTGAATAGGGCGAATAATCATAGGCATGGCCCAATTATACCTTTTGTTCTGCTTTGCGCGGGAAAGTGCGTGCACTCATGGCTAGATGACATTGATAGGAAGGGTTGGTGTGGCTTGAGTGGCTAAATGCTTACATAGAAATATCATCAATTTGGGTTTCATGGCATATTGTGCCGAACAAATAACGCGAAATTCCCGTCAGGAAAATATATGTCGTTTGGCCGCGCACAGGCTCTAACTCTAAGTTTTTTAGCAATCACCTCCGCTGTTGCAATTGAGCAAAGCAGCATTTCATTTTTAATCCAGAATGCGGAGCAATTAGCATCTGGCGCAACTAAGGAAGGCACTTTGATTTCGGGTGCTCGGCCTTTACATCGTGGAGTGAGTGGTGCCGACGTATTGCAAGCTAAGCAGCGCATGAATGAAATTGGTTTTCCGATGGCGCTGAACGATCAGTTTGATCCAGAGCTGGATGCGAATGTGCGCGAATACCAGCTGGGTATGAATATGAAAGAAGATGGGATTATTGATAAGCAAACCCGCTTCAATCTTAATTTAACCGATGCAAGACGCCGTGAATTGCTGCTGTGGCAGATACCCCAGATGCAAGCCCTCAATCGACAGGCGCCTGTGCGATATATTGTGGTCAATATTCCAGCTTACACATTAACTGCTTATGAAAATGAAAAGACAGTCTTAATATCTAAAGTGATCATTGGTAAAAGTGATCGCGAGACGCCTTTACTTCGCACGCAAATCCAGGCCATTAAATACAACCCCGATTGGCATGTGCCACCGGTCGTTATTCAAAATGATCTGATTAAGGATGGCAAACTCAATCTGAGCAAAATTCAGAAGCATCATTTACGTATGAGCGACAGCAATGGGAATGAAGTAAACCCCGCCGAAATTGCAGCGTCAGGGGAAACTAATTTTGCGCGCTATCGTTATTCGCAAGACGCGGGTGCTAAAAATGCGCTGGGCCGCTTAAAGTTTGAGCTCAGCAATAGCAATGGTATATATCTGCACGATACGCCGAGCAAAGGCATTTTCGGCAAGGAAAATCGTGCAGCCTCATCAGGGTGTGTTCGAGTGCAGGAATGGCAAGCGCTGGCAGCATGGGTGCTCAATGTCAAACCCGCCATCATAGGTAAACGCATCAGCGAAGGCCGTACCTACACCGAAGCCTTGGCTGAGCCGGTACGTGTCTACTTTGTGTACTGGCCGGCACAAATAGAAGCTGGGAAAGTGCGTTGGTATGATGACATTTATGGCTTGTATCAAAGCAATAAAGGGGTTAATCCAGCACTCGTGACCCAGTAAGCCCCATGGCATTCATTGCGTTTTGGCCTAGAGCCTAATTGATGGCATCTGATAGGGTGTTAACGAATTCATTTGCATAATCCTTGAGCAAGCTTTGTATGCCTGTTTGAAATTACGCAATTTCAACGCGATTTTTGCCATTTTTCTTCGCGCGATACATCGCCGAATCAGCACGGCTCAGTACCGCGTCTCGCGCTTCATCTAGGCCCACTAATGTGATGCCAGCGCTAAAAGTAATCAGCACTTTTTCATTTTCATGCATAAAAAAGCGTTTGGTCAGTTCGCGCTGGACTCGTTGCATGACGACTGTGCCTTCTTCTAGCGTCGTGCCAGGCATCAAAATGACAAACTCTTCTCCGCCGTAACGCGCTACGGTATCGGTTGGGCGCAGTAGCTCTTTAACAACATTAACCAGGTGCTGCAAGGCTTTATCGCCCGCTGCATGCCCCAGGCTGTCATTGAGTTTTTTGAAGTTGTCGATATCGAGCAATGATAGGGCTAATGGTGCTTCGCTGCGCTGAGCGCGGGCAATTTCGACTTGGTAGGCGTCTTCCAATCCGCGACGGTTGAGTGCGCCTGTGAGTTGATCTTCGCGAACCTTATCGCTGAGGCTGGTGAGTTCTTTCTCTAGTTCAATCACGCGCGAATGGGCTTGGTCGGCTTGGCGCCGAGCTTCAAGCAGGTCATCTCGGGAGCGCATTACGTCGATTTGCATGCTGCGCGTATCTTGCATCAAGTCTTCCATGACATGACGGATACTGGTTAGATCGTTGGCTTCTTCGATCTTGCTCGCATATTGCGTGATTTTATTATGGTAATTGTCGGTGCTTTGCGACATTAAACCCAGGCGATCGATAAAGGACGCGAGCATCGTTTTGAGTACCGATTGCGCTTCGACCAAGCTGTGTTTTACTTGGCTTTGTTTGAACATCACTTCTTTTAAGCCCGCTTCCGCATCGTACAGCACGCGCATGTCGAGTGGCTGCGCCATGATGGCTTGCACAACCGCAATTTGCCCACGTACCCAGTCATCGTCAATCACGATTTCTGCGATATTGTCAGTGAGTAAACGCAATAGGCGCATCAAACCATCGGCAAGACGATCTTCCTGATCGTTTTGTAGTTCCAGTTTGAGCCAGAACTTACGCAGGCGTGGCAGCCATTTTTGCATTTCAGCTTGGGTATTGACGGCCTTGGCTTCTGCCGCGATGACTAAGGTTTCTTGCTGTAAATCTGGGTTATGGAGTAGCCGTGCAGCGAGGCCTAATTCAAGGGCCGTAATCGTCGAATCGCGCCATTCGCGCCAATCAATATTGTCTTCTGAGTTGGTACTGTTGGCTGTTGGTGTTGTATTGGGGGTGTTGGCGCCGACTGCATCAACGTTTGTAATGGTTGCAGCATCAATTCCAGTTTCAGACCAAGAGCTAATGAGGCTGCTGAGTTTATTGTTGAGCTCGTTGGCATTATTGCCAAAGTTAAGCAAGACTCGATCTAAAGCTTCTTTTTTTCTGCTGGGCGGATAGCCTGGGTTGCGTAAATCCCACTGCAAAATCAGGTCTTTGATTAAGTCAGCCCAGCCGCGCGTTAATTCAGAACTCCCGCCTTGACTATTGATGCAGCGAATAAGCTGATCAAATAGGGAGGCCCATTCTTCACGATTAATTAGCCGTTTGAGTTGCTCGATCTGCCGCTTCGCTTCGGGCGATTGGGAGTTGGTGCTTTCTAGGCTTTGGACTAATTCTTTGAGGCCTGGGTGCAGCTTTTCTTCGTCGCTCGACTGAGCGATCTCGTGATAAATCGCTTCGTAATGATCTGGCGAGGGCACCATGCGACGCATGGCAAGCTGCTTAAGCGTTTCACGTGCAATATCGGTGGGGTTGCTTAGTTTATCCATAGCTCGATTTAAGCGATTGGTTTGCCAAAGTATAGGTTGAATTTAGCGTGATAAAAGCAAGAACGCCACGTAAAGTGGCGTTCTATTTTTTAGCGTGCTCGGTTTACACCAAGCCTTTCGGTAGGGCAAAAATAACGTTTTCTTCTACACCTGACATTGATTCAACTGATTGCGCGCCAAATTCTTGGATTTTGGCAATGACACGTTTAACCAGTACATCGGGAGCGGATGCGCCTGCGGTAATGCCGACTTTGCCTTTGCTCGCAAACCATTCGGCTTTAAGCTCGGTTTCGTTGTCGACCATATAAGCATCAATGCCCAAGCCTGCGCCCACTTCGCGTAGGCGGTTAGAGTTTGAGCTATTGGGCGAACCGACGACGACCAAAATATCAATGTCTTTCGCTAATTGCTTAACGGCATCTTGGCGATTTTGCGTGGCATAGCAAATGTCGTCTTTTTTCGGGCCAACAATTTGCGGGAAGCGCGCACGCAGTGCATTGATCACGACTTGCGCATCATCCACTGAAAGGGTGGTCTGCGTCACGTAAGAGAGCTTGGCTTCGTCTTTTACGGTCAGCGCCAGTACGTCTTTTTCATCTTCAACCAAATACATGCCGCCCGTGGCCTGACCCATCGTGCCTTCCACTTCGGGGTGTCCCTTGTGGCCGATCATGATGATTTCAAAACCCTGATCGTGCAGACGTTTGACTTCGGAGTGCACTTTGGTCACGAGCGGGCAAGTGGCATCGAAAATATGTAATCCGCGCTCAGCCGCTTCAGCACGCACAGCCTGTGAAACGCCGTGTGCCGAGAAAATCAGTGTGTTTCCCGAAGGTACATCAGCCAAGTCTTCAATAAAGATCGCGCCTTTAGCTTTTAGATCCTCAATGACGAATTTATTGTGCACGACTTCATGGCGCACATAGATTGGAGCGCCAAATTTATCGAGCGCTTTTTCTACGATGGCGATGGCGCGGTCAACACCAGCGCAAAAGCCACGAGGTTGGGCAAGAATAATATTCATGGGTTTATTCATGATTGGCCTGTTTATCCTTTTTGAAGCTATCAATCACCATCAAGGCTGCACCAATACATATCGCTGAGTCCGCGATATTAAATGCGGGGTAAAACCAAATGCTTTGGTAATGAACCTGAATAAAGTCGATCACATGGCCAAACACCATTCGATCTATTGCATTGCCTAATGCCCCGCCCAAGATCAAGGCTAAAGCGGTGGCGTAGCGTTGTTCGGCTTGGTGCTTTTTCAGCAAAAACACGATGACCACAGACACAATCAAGGCCAAGCCAGTAAAGAAGTGCCGTTGCCAGCCACCTGCGTCGGCCAAGAAAGAAAAAGCCGCGCCGGGGTTGTAGGCAAGGGTCAGATTAAAAAAACCGGGAATAATGGATTTAATCTGGTGCATTTCAAATATCGCTTCGATCCAGTGCTTGCTGATCTGATCGATCAGCAGCACTAGCGCCGCCAAGCCCAAATAGCCACTAAACCGCTTTGGGCATAAAGACTTAAGCATGAGCACGAACCTCGCCTGCGCCATGCAAATTGTCATCGCAACGTGCGCACAGTGTTGGGTGTGCGGCAATCGTCGATACGGTGGGGTGGTAATGCCAGCAACGCTCGCATTTCTCTTGTGTTGAAGTCGATACCTTGATGTTGAATTCGCCTTCAATCAATTCTGCTTTCGAGGTGATCAAGACAAATTTTAACTCGTCGCCCAGTGCTTGCAGTGCGGCGAGTTTGTCGCCATTGGCTGCAATCACAACTTCCGCCTGCAAGCTAGAGCCCAAATCACCTGCGGCGCGGAGGACTTCAATGTCTTTTTGTGCTTGGGCGCGCACTTCACGTACCAGCGCAAATTGCTGGTTGAGTTGCTCTGCATCGCTCACGGTTGGAACGACGTACCAAGCGTCAAGGAATACGCTGTCATCTTTGCCATTGAGTACTTCCCATACTTCATGTGCGGTGAAAGAAGTGATGGGTGCCAGCAAACGCACCAAGGTTTGGGTGATGTGCCACAGCACGGTTTGTGCCGAGCGACGTCCTTGGCTATCTGCTCCCATGGTGTATAGGCGATCTTTGATGATGTCCAGATAGAACGAGCCCAATTCTTCCGAGGCGTAAGCGGTAATATCCTGTACCGCCAAATGGAATTCATATTTATCGTAGAAAGCCGTGACGCGATCTTGGAACGCGGCCAGTTGCACCAAAGCGTAGCGATCTAGCGTGGTCAAGTTTTCTACGGCAACTGCGTTTTCAGCTCTGAAATCGCTCAGATTGGCCAGCAGGAAGCGCAACGTATTGCGGATGCGGCGATAGCTATCTGCAGTGCGTTTCAGGATTTCATCTGAAATTGACACTTCGCCGGAGTAATCAGTACTTGCAGTCCACAGACGCAACATATCCGCGCCCATTTGGTTGATGACCTGCTGTGGCGCAACGACATTGCCTTTGGATTTCGACATTTTCATGCCTTTACCATCTACGACAAAACCATGGGTCAGCAATTGCTTGTACGGTGCGTGGCCGACGGTGGCGCAAGCGGTTTTCAGTGAAGACTGGAACCAGCCGCGGTGTTGATCTGAGCCTTCAAGGTATAGGTCTGCAGCTGGGCGGCTGTCGTCGCCATGGTTAAGGTCTTCGCGCTGCTTCACCACCGCAAAGTGCGTCGAGCCTGAGTCAAACCATACATCGATGGTGTCTTTTAATTTCTCGTAATGCGCTGCGTCATCGCCGAGCAATTCAGCGGCATCGAGCTTAAACCAAGCCTCAATCCCTTCTTGTTCGATACGCTGCGCCACTTGTTCGAGCAATTCAGTTGAACGTGGGTGCAATTCGGCCGTTTCTTTATGGATAAAGAATGTCATCGGCACGCCCCATGTACGCTGGCGTGAAACGCACCAGTCTGGGCTGTTTTTGATCATTGCTTCCAGGCGCGCACGGCCCCAGGCAGGGAAAAACTCAGTCGCATCAACCGCGCGGTTGGCTTTGTCGCGCAAAGTCTCAGAGCCCACTTGTTTATCCATGCCGATAAACCACTGTGTGGTGGCACGGAAAATCAGTGGCGTTTTGTGGCGCCAGCAGTGCGGGTAGCTGTGTTCGAGTTTTTTGTTCGACAGCAGCGCGCCGCGTTCCTCAAGCAAAGCCACAACTTTCGGGTTGGCTTTCCAGACGGTTTCGCCGGCGAAGTGTTCGGTCGTTGAAATATAGCGACCATCGTTGGCAACTGGGTTATCAACTGGAAGGTGATATTTCAGGCCGACTTGATAGTCTTCCAAGCCATGCGCTGGCGCAGTGTGAACAAGGCCCGTGCCGGCTTCAGCGGTCACGTGTTCGCCACAAATAATCGGCACTTGGCGTGACAAGAACGGGTGTTGCAACATCAGGCCATTGAGCGCCGCGCCTTTGGCTTGGGCGATAACTTCATTGGCATCGATATCGTAACGTTTGAGTGCGGCTTCAGCCAATTCGCGAACCAAGATTAGCAAGCCTTTTTCGGTCGCGATCAAATCGTAGGTGAATTCTGGGTGAACTGAAACCGCCTGGTTAGCTGGCAGTGTCCAAGGCGTGGTAGTCCAAATCACCGCTTGCGCACTGAGATCGCCAACATTGACACCGCCAAAGGCTTTCGAGAGTGCATCTTTATCGACCACTTGGAAACCAACGTCGATCGCGGCAGACACTTTATCTTCGTATTCAACTTCAGCTTCGGCCAGCGCCGAGCCACAGTCCACGCACCAGTGAACTGGTTTTTGGCCTTTCACCAAATAGCCGTTGTGATGAATTTTGCCCATTGTGCGAACGATGTCGGCTTCGGTTTTGAAGTTCATCGTCAGGTATGGATTATCCCAGTCGCCTAAAACACCGAGACGGATAAAGTCAACTTTCTGGCGCTCAACTTGCATCGCGGCGTATTCGCGGCACAGTTCGCGGATAAATGAGCTTGGCAAGTGGATGTCTTTTTCATCCAAACCATTGGCTTTACGATATTCAACAATCCGTGAGTGAATCACTGGGTTGGCTTTGATCGCGTCTTTGTCCGATTTCACCAGTTTTTCGATCTGATGTTCGATCGGCATGCCGTGGCAATCCCAGCCGGGCACGTAAGGTGCATCAAAACCGGCGAGGGATTTTGATTTTAAGATGATGTCTTTGAGGACTTTATTCATCGCATGGCCGATATGGATGTCGCCATTGGCGTACGGCGGACCATCATGCAGAATAAATTTAGGACGGCCTTGCGCTTTCGATTTGGCGCGCAATTTTTGGTAAATCTGGCCGTCTTGCCATTGTTTCAAAAAGCCTGGTTCACGTTTGGCCAAATCGCCACGCATTGGGAATGGCGTGTCGAGTAGGTTGACTGGGTATTTATTCGCTGGCTTGTCGCTCATCGCAATCTCTTTATTCAATGTATTTATTAATTAGGTTTGTTTGCTGCGAACCAAGCACGAGCCTGCTCACAGTCCACGCCGATTTGGGCAATCAGCGTATCAAAATCGGGGTATTTCTCTTCGTCGCGCAATTTAGCTAAGAAATCGATACGTAAATGCTGACGATAAATCACACGGTCAAAATCAAAGATGTGGACTTCCAACTTGGGCGTTAAGTCTCCGCCGTGAATGGTCGGTCTAAATCCGAGGCTGGCCACCCCTTGGTAGGTGCGCTCTAAACCGTGTATTTCAACAACAAATATACCAAGAAGTGGCGGTCGGTTGTGCTTTAGCTGGATATTGGCGGTGGGGAAACCGAATTTTCTGCCGAGTTGCTCGCCGCCGACCACTCGGCCAGAGATCGAGTAAGGGTGGCCCAGTAAACGCGCCGCATGCGCCATCTCGCCATTTTGCAGGGCTAATCGCACCGCGGTGGAAGATACACGTTCACCTTGAAATTCGTGCGTGATCAGGCTGTCGCAGTCAAATTGATTTTGCTGTTTGAGTAATTCGAAATCACCGGCTCGTTTGGCGCCAAAGCGAAAATCATCCCCCACCAGTACGTATTTGGCATTGATTTGCTGGCTGATGATGTGATCACGAAAATGCTCGGCGCTGAAGGACGCAAACTTGGCGTTAAAGCGCTGTACGATCAAGTAATCAACACCCGCAAGACTTAAAAGTTCGATCTTTTCTCGCAAACTGGTCAGTCGTGCAGGTGCGGTGGCGGGGGTAAAGACCTCGCGCGGATGGGGTTCAAAGGTCATCACAACACTGGCCAAGCCACGTTCTTTCGCTGCGCTATTGAGGCGTGCCAGCATGCTTTGATGGCCGAGATGCAGGCCATCAAAATTGCCAATGGTTAAGGCTGATTGCGGAAGAGGTTGGTGCGGTGTGCCGCGAAATACATGCATGCGTCGTCTGTTTTTTTGGCAAGAAAATGAAAAAATGGCGCATAAATACGCCACTTTAGTGGGTTGTTATTCTAACTTGCACGGCGTTTTTTGTCAGAAATATCCCGCGGCCTCAGGAGTTAATCTGCCAGCGCCCAGCTTTCTAATGTGGGCTTGAGTTACATTACGGCCCGACTTCAACAAGTCCACCTGCTTGCGCGGTGCCACTGAGGATCAAGTTACCCCCCACCCGTACCCTCACGACAGCTCCTTCTGCTGCGTTGCTGAGCGCTATACCTTCGTTGTGTATTTCGAGTCCATCTTCGCGATAGACTACCTTGACCCTTTGATTTTGCTGAATCACGATGGCAGCGCGTAGTTGCTCTTTACGAATGGGCTGTCCAGCACTGACGGCGGTATTGAGCGTGCGACCAATGGCTTGGTTGGGCTCCAAAATCACCGAGCCGGGCAGGGTGCCTAGATCGCCGCGCTGCACCATGAGATCAGCTTCGCCGAGGGTTTGATTTGCGCCCATAGGACGAGCTGCGGTGACGTATTGCACCTGCATGCTAATTTGAGTCGGCGCATTAATGCTCCAGCTCGCCCCTTCGATGCATTTAACGCGCAGCATGGTTTTGCCGATCAGGCGATAACCTTGCGGTAAGCCAATCTCCATCAAGTTACAAGCATCGAGCTGAAGTTTCGGGTCGAGCTTATTGACTGAATAGGAGGGTACGCCTGGGCTATTGGCCAGCGCAGCTTCTAGCCATTGTTCGATTTCCTTTTGCACGATATTCAAGTCTTGTTTGGCAGGACCTGCCAATGAAATAGTGCAGAGCAATGAAACTGCGAGGGCGAAGATATATTTTTGCATGCGCAAATTATATGCGCATCTGTTGGCATCGCCTACAATCGTTGTTTTGGAAATAATCGGATTTACATCATGCTGGAGTTGTTGTTTGGAATTTCAACCTTGGTTGTGCTGCTGACCGGCGTTTTGGTTGTTGCCCGGTTGCATCAACTTGCCAGCAATCAGCGCGAAGTGCTTGATACATTGACGCAGGATTTGGAGACCAAGCATCGTGAAATGCTATCCGATTTGCAGGCGGGGTTAAGTAAGCAGGCCGAATCGCTGCACGCAGGGTTAACCCAACACGGCAGCCTGCTGCATGAAGCGGTAAATCGCTCAGGTGATCGCTTGCGCGATACGATGAGTGAGTCATTTGAGCGTTTGCGCGCTGGGGTTGGCAATGAAATGAAGGCCAGTCGTGAGTCGATGGCGAGCTTGCAAAATGCGCAGGGCACCGCTTTGGCGGATTTGCGATTGTCCCTTGTAACGAGCCTGGGCGAGACGCGTGAGCAGACTTTGAAGCAATTGGGCGAAATTTCCGCCTCACTGCAGACCAAACAAGATGCCTTGCGTGAAGATATGTTGCTGAAATTATCGACCATGCTGGCCGAGCAATCGAAGCGCGAAATGGAGCAGCTGCAAGCAGCACTACTGCAGTCTTCACAAACCTTAACCGCCAGCGTGGCTGAGTTGACCAAAGCAACGGACACTCGTTTGGGTGAGATTTCGGGCAAAGTGACCGAGCGACTGGATGAAGGCTTTAAGAAAACCAACGAAACCTTTGCCAATGTGATGGCGCGGTTAGCAACGATTGACGAAGCGCAGAAAAAAATCGACGGGTTGACGACCAATGTGGTGAGTTTGCAGGAGTTGCTCGGTGATAAGCGCAGTCGCGGGGCGTTTGGCGAGGTGCAGTTGGAACACCTGATTAGTAATGTGTTGCCAGCACAAGTGTATGAATTGCAGGTGAGTCTGCCCGGCGGTGTGCGGGTCGATTGTTTGCTCAAATTGCCCGAGCCAACGGGGACGGTTGCGGTGGATTCGAAATTTCCGCTCGAAAATTATCACCGCATGTTCAGTAATGAAGTCGATAAGATCGTCGCTACCCGCCAATTTAAGGCTGACGTGAAAAAGCACATCGACGATATTGCGAATAAATACATCGTACCGAATGTTACTGCCGATGGTGCGGTGATGTTTATTCCCGCAGAAGCGGTGTTTGCCGAGATTCACGCCTACCACCCCGAGTTGGTACAACATGCGATGGCGCGACGCGTCTGGATCGTGTCGCCAACCACGTTGATGGCGGTACTTAATACGGCGCGGGCGGTAATTAAAGACGTTGAAACGCGCAAGCAGGTGCACATTATCAAAGATGCACTCGGCAAGCTCTCGCAAGAATTTAGCCGCTTTGACGATAGGATGAAAAAATTGGCGACGCATATTCGCCAAGCGCATGATGATGTGCAGCAAGTTAGCATTACCAGCGACAAAATCTCGAAACGTTTTATAGAGATCGAGCAGGTGCGTCTATCGGGTGAGAGTGATCCACTACTGGTTGATGTTGTGAACTAAATCTAGGTATTTCTTTTTAGGCCTTATCTGTAAAGGCTTTTAGCTACATACCTGTTGATTTGTTGATTAGATTTAGCCCGTACTGAGTTCGCTTTGTACGGGCTTTCCGCTATTTGACCTCGTAGTCACTTCATTTTTGCTACAAACAATGCGCCTTGCTGATTCACAGCATCGTCACATCGGGTTAAAATGCACAGGATTTGCTGTATATCAATAAGAACTGCAAAGATTTACTACCCTCCACACTCCTAAAAAGGTATCGCCGTGTTAGTAGCCTACCGTCAACATGTCGCCGAGCGCGCCGCGCAAGGCATTGCACCACTGCCACTGTCTGCACAACAAACTGCTGATTTGATTTCATTGCTGCAAAACCCGCCTGCTGGCGAAGAAGCATTTTTGGTTGAATTGTTGACTCACCGCGTTCCTGCTGGTGTGGATGACGCAGCCAAAGTTAAAGCGGCTTTTCTGGCGGCTGTAGCTGCAGGCACAGAAACCTGTGCTTTGATTTCTCGCGCCAAAGCCACTGAATTGCTCGGTACGATGTTGGGCGGCTTTAACATCAAGCCACAGATCGACTTGCTCGGCGACGCAGAAGTCGGCAGCATCGCTGCGGAAGGCCTGAAAAAAACGTTGTTGATGTTCGATTATTTCCATGACGTGAAAGAATTGGCAGATGCTGGCAATGCTAACGCTAAAGCCGTACTGCAATCTTGGGCTGATGCTGAGTGGTTCACTAGCCGCCCAGAAGTGCCATCACAAGTGACTGTGACCGTATTTAAAGTGACTGGCGAAACCAACACTGATGATTTGTCGCCAGCGCCAGACGCATGGTCTCGCCCAGACATTCCATTGCACGCCTTGGCCATGTTGAAGAACCCACGCGAAGGCATCGTTGCTGATCAGCCAGGTTCTGTAGGCCCAATGAAACAAATCGTTGAGCTACAGAAGAAAGGTCACCCAATCGCTTACGTGGGCGACGTGGTAGGTACTGGTTCTAGCCGTAAATCAGCGACTAACTCAGTGCTGTGGTGGACCGGTGAAGACATCCCATTCGTTCCAAACAAACGCTTTGGCGGTTACTGCGTTGGCGGCAAGATCGCACCGATCTTCTTTAACACCATGGAAGACGCTGGCGCATTGCCAATCGAGTTCGATGTCACTAATCTGAATATGGGCGACGTGATCACGATCTACCCATACGACGGTAAAGTTGAAAAAGACGGTCAAGTTGTAACGACTTTCAGTCTGAAAACTGAAGTCTTGCTCGATGAAGTACGTGCTGGTGGCCGTATTAATTTGATTATTGGTCGAGGTTTGACGTCAAAAGCGCGTGAAGCTTTGGGCTTGCCAGCTTCAACAATCTTCCGTCTGCCGCAAGATCCAGCTGCTTCGACTAAGGGTTTCTCTCAGGCGCAAAAAATGGTCGGTCGTGCTTGTGGCTTGCCAGAAGGCCAAGGTGTGCGCCCAGGCACTTACTGCGAACCAAAAATGACGTCGGTTGGTTCGCAAGACACCACCGGCCCAATGACCCGCGACGAGCTGAAAGACTTGGCTTGCTTGGGTTTCTCAGCTGATTTGGTAATGCAATCGTTCTGCCATACTGCGGCTTATCCAAAACCTGTAGACGTGAAAACTCACCACACCTTGCCAGAATTTATCCGCAATCGTGGCGGTGTTTCTCTGCGTCCAGGCGATGGCGTGATTCACTCATGGCTGAACCGCATGTTGATGCCAGATACTGTGGGCACTGGTGGTGATTCGCACACTCGTTTCCCTATCGGCATTTCATTCCCAGCGGGTTCTGGCTTGGTAGCCTTTGCTGCTGCAACTGGCGTGATGCCACTCGACATGCCTGAGTCTGTGCTAGTTCGCTTCAAAGGCCAATTGCAACCAGGCATCACTTTGCGTGACTTGGTCAACGCAATTCCGCTTTACGCGATTAAGGCAGGTCTGTTGACCGTAGCGAAAGCGGGCAAGAAAAACATTTTCTCTGGCCGTATCCTCGAAATCGAAGGTTTGCCAGACTTGAAAGTTGAGCAAGCATTCGAGTTGACCGATGCGTCTGCTGAACGTTCTGCTGCGGGTTGCTCTGTTCGCCTGAACAAAGAGCCAATCGCTGAATATCTGCAATCAAATATCGTCTTGCTCAAATCAATGATCGCAAACGGGTACGGCGATGCGAAAACATTGGCGCGTCGCGTGAAAAGCATGGAAAGCTGGTTGGCTAACCCAAGCCTGATCGAACCTGATGCAGATGCAGAATACGCAGCTGTGATCGAAATCGACTTGGCCGATGTGAAAGAGCCAATCTTGGCATGCCCGAACGATCCAGATGATGTGAAGGTATTGTCTGAAGTCGCCGGCACGAAGATTGATGAAGTATTCATCGGTTCTTGCATGACCAATATCGGTCACTTCCGTGCTGCGGGTAAATTGCTCGAAGGCAAGCGTGATCTGCCAACTAAATTGTGGATCGCGCCACCGACGAAGATGGACGCTCAGCAACTGACCGAAGAAGGCTACTACGGCACCTTCGGTGCAGCAGGTGCGCGGACTGAAATGCCGGGCTGCTCTTTGTGCATGGGTAACCAAGCGCAAGTTCGTGAAGGCGCAACAGTGGTTTCAACGTCAACGCGTAATTTCCCAAATCGCTTGGGCAAAAACACGAATGTGTTCTTGTCATCGGCTGAATTGGCAGCGATTGCTTCACGTTTGGGTCGCATCCCAACTGTTGAAGAGTACATGGCTGATGTTGGCGTGCTCGATAGCAAATCATCAGAAGTTTATAAATACCTGAACTTCAACCAAATCGATACCTATCAAGCAGAAGCTGACTCTGTTCAGGTCTAATATCTAAAGTAGTAGTGATTTAAGCACCAAGAAAAACCCCGTCAATATTGGCGGGGTTTTTTATTGCCTCACGTAAGCCTTGTCTCTGGGTTTTCTTGGGTATTGCTTTGAAATCCAATATACAAAATGTTTCTAGGGCAATACCTGTCGTGTGGTGGCGAGATGTTAGTTGCTATCTAAGATGGCTCGTTCAAAAACAGATTGCAGTGGCCGAGCATTCATCGCAAATTCACGTTTAAAGCGAGAAATTTGTTTGGCCGAAATTTGCAGCGGCTGCTTCAATACAAACCAGCGCACACCTTCGGAGCAAGGCGGCGTGGTTAATGAACCCATAAAGGTCCAATAACTTTGATTGCCCGGCAGCAAGTTGGCCACATTGTATTGAATGTCGTCAAAAATGCGGGTTTCTTTGTGCTCGGTCGGAAGCTTTTGCCAGAATTGATTAAATAGTGGGTTGTCTTCCTTGCCTTGGTTGATCAATAGGGCGACAACTGCCAATTGGCCAGCTTCATTTTTGTGTACCAAATGCGCCACCATTGGGTAGCGCTTGCCGCCGATGGCTTCTTCACTGGGCGTATGAAAGTGAAATTGCAGCAATTGGTATTTGTCTGAGCCGATCGTTAAAAAGCTACCCGAATCATAGTTGAGCTGAATGGTGTGGCCATTGTTTTGAATGTTGAGCTTGCTCGGCTGATAGCTAAACTGCAGCCGATCTAGCGATTGGGAATAGGTTTCGGTGATGTTAATGGGCGACTGTTGAGTGCCGGATTTACAAGTTGCAAACTCAGGCTTCATATTGCCCCAATTGTTGGGCCCCGTGCTGCCTTCATAGCTCCAATGTGATGGGTCGTGAGCCGCTGCTTCGTGTTTGGTTTTTTTGTTGCTACTGTGGGGGTCGTTGGCTTGGGCTGCCAGTGAAAGGATAAGGAATAATAGGGCGCATAAATTGGCGGGTCGTGATGGTGGGCGCATACTGAGTACTCTTGCAATGTTAGTTTGTCTATTTTAGTCAGGACTTACGTGTACACCCAATTTTTTCTGGTGATTTGACCGACTTATTGAGCCATATCGACGATATAATCCTTTCACCCTGTGTTTTGATGGAAAACTGATGTTGCAGATTGAAGGGCCAACTTTTGAGAGTACTTTGCCCTTTGCGTGGCAAGCTGGGGTGTTTAAGTCAAGCGCCACTGAGTGGGAAATTGTTCGCTATCTGATGGTGTTGGCTGATTTTGAGCAAACGCCCGTATCGATTGAGTTGGCGCAGGCCAAGCAAGACCTGCTTTTGCTCTGGCTGGCGAAAAATCAAAGTATTTCATTGCCTAACGCACAGCAAGTGCAGATGGGGCTATCGCAAGTGAGTTGGTTGAATCACGAACCGATAGAGGTGGGTAGTACCGGCGCTATACAATTTGCTTTTTCCGCCTTATTTCCATTTTTACTTAAGCTCAAGGTCATTGTGATTGCTTGTACGCCAGTGCAGGCTGGGCATCGCGTTATCGTTCAGTTCTGCGATTTAAGCCCCGTAGTACAGGATCAAATTGAGCAAACTATTTTTCGCTATCACCGCCGCGCAATTCAAAACGCCAAGCAGACCAATTTATGAATCTGATTAAATCTATTCCTGCCGCCTGGCAAGACGCTGTCACTGGATTGGCCTCTGAGCCAAAAATTGCTGAGTTAGAGAAATTTTTGTGCGCTGAAGTGGCCGAGCACGCTGTCTTTCCACCGCCGCAATCGTGGTTTTTTGCGCTGGAAACTCTGCCGCCAGACGACGTAAAAGTGGTGATTTTAGGGCAAGACCCATATCACGGCGCTGGCGAAGCGCATGGCTTAGCCTTTTCAGTACCCAAGGGCGTGAAAACACCGCCTTCACTCCGTAATATCTGGCAAGAGTTGGCGCAAGATCAAGGTATTACTGCGCCACCGCATGGCAATCTAGCTGGCTGGGCGGCGCAAGGCGTGTTATTGCTCAATACTGCTTTTTCGGTGCGAGCAGATTGTGCCGGTTCGCATGGAAAACAGGGCTGGGATTTGATCAGCAATGCACTGATTGAGTATCTTTCACGGACGCAATCCAATATTGTGTTTTTGCTTTGGGGGGCTCACGCGCAAAAACGCGCTAAGCTTATTGATGCACACCGCCATTGCATTATGCAATCAGCGCATCCCTCGCCTTTATCGGCCTATCGCGGATTCTTTGGTTGCGCCCATTTTTCACAGGCTAACGCATATTTACAATTGCATCAAAAGACCCCTATTGATTGGGCAAATGCTTAAGGTTTAGAGATGAATTTAATCGCTTTTGATGTTGGCGGTACACAAATTAAATACGGGATTGTCACCGAAAATGGTGAGGTTATATCGGCGGCCTTGTTTGATACGCCAAAATATAGCGGCGGAGCAGGCTTGGTGAGCGTTTTGATTCGCCTGGCCCGTGAGTTAATGGCGAAATATACCGTGGCGGGCGTGGCCATCAGTACATTTGGCTTGGTGGATGCTAAAAACGGCGTGATCATCGGCGCAGCAGAAGCAATCGATGGCTACACAGGTACACAGCTAAAGGCTGAGCTTGAACTTGCGCTGCAACTGCCTGTTGCCGTAGATAACGACGTCAACTGTGTGGCGATGGCTGAAGGTTGGCAGGGCGCCGCAAAAGGGGTGGGCAACTACATCGCTGTCGCAATAGGCACTGGCATCGGTGGCGGTATCGTCATTGATGAGCGAATTTATCGTGGCCATCGTGCCGCTGCGGGCGAATGGGGGTATATGCGCATCGATGGATTGATCTGGGAAGACCATGCGTCTATGCGCGGCTTACAAAATAGCGTAAATCAATCAATTGATTCGGCCGAGCCACTCGACGGCAAGGCGATATTTGCCCTATATGATCAAGGCAATACCCAAATTCAAGCGATTGTGCAGGCATGGTTTAAACTACTGGCTCGCGGCTTGGCGAATTTGATTTATGCCTTTAACCCCGAGCGTATCGTGATCGGCGGCGGCATCACCGCGCGTGGAGCGCAATTTCTTCATGAATTGACGAGTGCGGTGCAGACTGAATTGCAGCCTGATTTCCAAGAAATGACCCAAATCGTATTGGCGAGTGCTGGCAATCATGCCGGAATGATCGGTGCGAGCAAAAACTGGCTCAATACTTACCAAACGAAATAGATGAGTAATTCATATTTTTTATTGCAATTGCGAGCGAGCTAATTTTGAAAATCATTCTGAATCATTTGGGTTTTGAGCCCAATAATCGTAAAACTGCTTTGATTGAAGCTGCGGCAGATCAGCTCAAAGGTAAGAGTTTTACTGTTTATGACGCCAATATGCGTTTGGCAGTACACCGAGGCGCCATCGTTGCAATGGGGACAGTCGGCAACTGGACCAAAAATGGTGTGAAGCGCCATTACTGGCAAGCTGAATTTACCGCGTTAAACACGGTTGGCGAGTATTTTATCGCGATCGATGAAGTGACGCCGCCCTTGGCATCTCAGTCATTTAAAATAGCCAATCACTTAATGGGTGAATTGCTATTGTCCGATATCGTACATTACATCAAAGGGCAGCGTTGCACGGGCATTTTTGATGCGGCAGATCACGCGGCTCTCATCGTCGGCGGCGACACTCGCCGTGATGTGCATGGTGGCTGGTATGATGCTTCGGGCGATGCTTCTAAGTACCTGTCGCATCTGTCATTTGCGCAATATATGAATCCGCAGCAAACGCCACAAGTGGTGTGGAATCTGGTTGATGGTCTCCAAAGTTTGTCATCACGCCCAGTCTGGCTTGAGGACTATGTGCAACAGGGTTTGATCCCTGATGACGCAGAAAAAATCGCGTTCTTTAATAAATGGTTTTATGAACGGATTACGGATGAAGCATGTCACGGCGCCGATTTTCTGGTGCGCATGCAAGCCGAGCAGGGTTATTTTTACATGACCGTGTTTGATCAGTGGAGCAAAGATGTTACACGCCGTGATATTTGTGAATACAAAACGCAAAAAGGCGATAAGTACGCAACTTATCAAGCAGCTTATCGCCAAGGCGGTGGCGCAGCGATTGCCGCCTTGGCGCGAGCCTCGACGTTGGAGCGCGATGGTGAATTTAGCCGCGCAAACTATTTGCAAGCAGCGCAAAAGGGATTTGCTGATCTAGAAGCGAATAATCTGAGCTACCTTGAGGACAGCGTTGAAAATATCATTGATGAATACTGCGCTTTGCTGGCCGCGAGCGAATTATTCGCAGTCAGTGGTGATGCCCAGTATCAAGTTGCCGCGGAGCAGCGAGTTCAGCAATTATTGGCGCGCCAACAAGCTGAGGGTTGGTTCATTGCCGATCATTTGGCGCAACGTAGTTTCTTCCACGCTGCTGAAGCAGGCTTGCCCTATATTGCATTGATTCGCTTTATCGAGGTTTGCCCAGGTAGTGAATTGATCGGCAGTATCAAAGCTGCGCTGCGTAAAGCGTATGCTTATGAATTGAAAATTACCTATGACGAAGTGAATAACCCATTCGGGTATCCTCGTCAATACGTTATGCAGAATGGCGTTGCTGGCAATACCCAATTCTTCATTCCGCATGACAATGGTACTGGTTATTGGTGGCAAGGTGAAAATGCGCGCTTGGGCTCTATTGCGGCAGCCGCTGCCCGAGCTCAAAAATTGTTTGCTGATGACGCAGCCTTCGTGGCGCAACTGGCGGTTTATGAGCAAGCGGCTTTAGATTGGGTGCTGGGTAATAATCCATTTGATGCCTGCATGTTGCAAGGCTGGGGGCATAATAATCCCCGCTATGAGCCGGGGTTTTTTAATGCCGCGGGCGGTGTTTGCAATGGCATTACCAGTGGGCTCGATGATGAAACCGATATCGATTTCAGGCCTTCTGAGCAGGCCACGATGGCAAATAGTTGGCGCTGGACCGAGCAGTGGATGCCGCATGCTGCTTGGCTATTTTTAGCATTGTGCGCACGTATGAATAAAGGACAATAAGATGGCGATTATCGTAACTGGAGCGGCTGGCTTTATCGGCTCAAACTTGGTAAAGGCGCTTAATGAGCGCGGTGAAACCGATATTATTGCAGTCGACAATTTGACTCGCGGTGATAAATTTCGCAATTTAGCCGATTTGCAGATTGCGCATTACCTTGATAAACATGATTTTATTGAGGAACTTGCCGCGGGCTCATTTGATGGCATGGTCACGGCAGTGCTGCATCAAGGTGCTTGCTCAGACACTATGGAGCACAATGGCAAGTACATGATGGACAATAACTATCAGTACACGCTCAGCTTGTTTGAATGGTGTCAGTCGGAAGAAGCGCAATTTTTATATGCCTCTTCTGCGGCAACTTATGGCAATGGCGATCATGGCTTTATTGAAAGCCCTGACTGCGAAAAACCACTAAATGTCTATGGCTACTCCAAATTGCTATTTGATCAAGTGCTGCGCCAACGCATCGCAGCAGGTGAAATTACGGCTCAAGTAGCGGGCTTTCGTTATTTCAATGTTTATGGTCCGCGTGAATGGCACAAAGAGCGGATGGCCTCAGTCGCTTTTCATCATTTCAACCAATACCGTGCTACTGGCAAGGTGAAGTTATTTGGCGAATATGGTGGCTATCCAGCAGGTGGTCATACGCGAGATTTTGTCTCGGTTGAAGATATTGTCAAAGTGAATTTATGGTTTTTAGAAAACCCTGAGGTTTGCGGTATTTATAATGTCGGCACGGGGCATTCGCAGCCATTTAATGATATTGCCATCACTGCGGTAAATACCTGCCGTTTGGCAGAGGGCAAAAGTGTCCTTTCACTAGAAGAGATGTTGGCACAGGGTATTTTGGAGTACACCGATTTTCCTGAAGCACTCAAAGGGAAATACCAATGTTTCACTGAGGCGGATTTAACTTTATTGCGTGAAGCAGGGTACCAGGAAAAATTCTTGACGGTGCAAGAAGGCGTTAAGCGTTACGTAGAAGCCTTGCTGGAACAAAATTGAAAATAAAAAAATAAAATCAAAAAAGCCAGATCAGAATATTGATCTGGCTTTTTAATTGCTAAGTTTTTAATGCTTATAGTTTGTTTGACATGTTTGTCATAATGGGGAGTTCTAGGTGCTGGAAATCAGATTCTAGCCATTTTACAAAGTCTTTCGCATTTAATGGCTTAGAGATCAAATAACCCTGAATTTCATCACACCCCATAATCGCCAATGCTTGCCAGCAAGCCTGAGTTTCTACGCCTTCCGCAACGACTTTTAAGCCTAGAATATGCCCCAATTCAATCATTGAACGTACAATTGATACGCTCTCAAAAGTGCTATTCATCGCCATAACAAAAGTCTGGTCAATTTTTAGCTCATTGATTGGCATTTTTGCCAGATAGGCAAAAGACGAATACCCAGTACCAAAATCATCAATCGAAAGCGCGATATTGAGCTCGCGTAATCGAGTTAAGTTTTTTACCATCAAATCAGGCTGTTTCATTACGCCGGTTTCGGTGATTTCCAGGCAAATATTTGGATTTCCTTTGTGGGCTTGAATTTGTTCCGCAATAAAATCAACAAATTGAATATCTTCCACATCACCAACGCCAACATTAACCGAAACACAAACATCAATGCCTATGGCCTGCCATTGGCTCTGCTGGCGAAGCACGTCTTTCACGACCCACTCAGTAATACTGCGCAATTTCCCTGATTGTTCGGCGAATGCAATAAAAACACTGGGAGGAATCCAGCCTCGACGGGGGTGTTGCCAGCGTACTAGCGCTTCAACCGCATTTACTTTCATCTCTGCAATGAATATTTTGGGCTGATATTGCACGACCAGTTGGTTGTTTTCGATTGCTTCGCGTAAATCGCCCATCAATGTAAATTGACTTTGCCGATCAACTTCACGGGTTGGATCATAGGTAACACAAAGTTTGCATTCTTCTTTGGCTGAGAAAATACTAATTTCAGCTTGCCGCAATAGGCTCTCTGGGTCAGTGGCGTGCTCGGGATAACAACTTACACCAAAGCGCATGGCCAGATTAACTTTATGATCATCGATAACAATGGCCTTCGATAATGCCTCTTCAATTCTGAGAATGCTGCTAGCGTATTCTTGCTGTTGATCCGCACTTATCATTAACAAAAAGTCATTGCCCGACATGCGGCCAATCGCCAAAACAGGGTAAGGCTGCAATTCGGCCAAGCGATCTGCTACCGCACGCAAAACATTATCGCCTTCTGCAAAGCCGAAACAATCATTCACATAGTGAAAATCGGCCAAATTCATCATAACTACAGCAAAAGGGGCGCGATGATTCGTGATTTCTTGGTTGATGAGTTCAGCAAAGCGCGTCCGATTGGGTAGGCCAGTAATACGATCCACGAATGCCAGTTGGCGCAATAGACTTTCCCTGGCATTCAATGCATCGCCCATTGCATTGAATGCCGTCGCTAGATTACCCAATTCATCCTTAGATTGTACATTCATGCGTAAATCAAATTCACCCAGCGTAAAACGATGTACTGCGCTGCTAAAGCGGCGAAGTGGCTCGGTGAGTTTGGAAGCAAGTAACCATGAAATTAGGCTGCCTAACAGCATAATCACAGCAGCAAAACCCAGTGTTTGAGCGAGAACGAGCCATTCCTGCTGGTTTACCGTTGTCATTGAAATGTCTGCACCTAGCAGGTAAGGGTCGCCATTTCTCGCACTTAATATCATGGATAGGGAACGGAATTTTCCATATGAGTCACTTAGTTCGCCAAAGCGACTTTGATGTAGGCGTAATGCATTGAGGGTTGTTTGTTGTTCATCTTCGTAATGCTGATAAAAGTGCCCATAATTATCAGCCGCAATTTCGGTTTCTGAAGCGCTATCTGCCAGATAGACGACGCGATTTTGTTTGAGGGCAAGCACGTACAAATAGCGAATCCCAGTTTGTTTTGCGTATTCATTGAGGCGATTCATATTCTCAATGTAGTCGCCCAAAACAATGGGGTGTTTGCCAAGTGCCTGATCGATGTAGTGATCGGGGAGAATATACGGAATAGCGCTAGCCGCTGTTTGTAAGCGGCCATCAATTTCTGCATATAGCGAGTGAGTTAAACCCCGATAAATGCTGGCACTTAGAAAGATGCAAATCCCGCAGTTAAGCAGAATCAATACCAGCAGCACTTTGGCTCTGGCACTACGAATATATTGCAGTCCGAATTTAAAACGCTGGCTGGACATAGTGTGCTACTTCGTGATTTCGCACTTTTTTTTAGTCCAATATGGTGCACTGCGCAATTAATTCCTTAGGAATGTGGCCAACATCTCTTTGTTTACCTGACAGGAGTCTTTTGATTTGCAAAAGCCCCAAGTGTCAGCTATCGCATCTCGTGCAACTAATTCAAACTGCATCAATTCATCACGGCGAAAGGCGTGCACTTGATAGCACTGTCCTGATTTTGCATTACTGGCAAGGCTGGCAAACTGGCTTGCGCTTGCTTTGAGTCCATTGATCGCAATGACCACGTCGCCCGCAGCTAAACCGGCTGCGCAGGCTGCGCCATGGCGCAAAACATGGGTGAGCTTCACGCCTTGTGGATCATCCGCGGTGCGAACGCCCCAGGTGCATGCACTCGGCACTGGGTTGTCTTGCCAGCCCCCTTTGTCGGTGGGGTTGCTGGCTAAGCGCAACTGGGATTGCACGCCTATTTTTTCCAGCAAGTTGGATAAAGGTAAATCCGTGGTTGAGCGTAAAGCCATGTCAAAAAACGCAGTTAAATCCAAGCCAGTAACCGCTTGTGCAATGGTTTCCCACTCATGCTCTTTAATGCCTTGCCCGAGTGTGTCGAAGTGCCTGCCAAATTGATTCCAAAGTGCTCGCATCACATCATCAAGCGATTTTTGATTTTGCGTCTCAGCTCGAATATGTAGATCCAAGCACAATGCCACCAGTGCGCCCTTGGTGTAGTAGCTCACAACTTCATTGGGCGTGTTTTCATCTTGCCGATAATACTTTACCCAGGTATCAAAGCTGGATTCTTCTAGTGACTGACGTTTACGCCCATACCCCCGTTCAACGGCAGTTGCGGTCTGCGCCAATAAGTGAAGATATTGTTCAAATGTGATCAATCCGCAGCGCAATAAGCTGAGGTCATCGTAGTAAGATGTAATGCCTTCAAAAGCCCACAACAGGCGCGAATAATTTTCCTGTTGCAAGTCATAAGGCGCATAAGCGGCGGGCTTGATGCGTTTGACGTTCCAGCTATGGAAATATTCATGACTACACAAACCTAAAAATTGGCGGTAGCCATCGCTTTGCTGTTCTGAGCCAATTTCAGGTAAGTCAGTGCGTTTGCAAATAAGCGCAGTTGAATTGCGGTGCTCTAAGCCCCCGTAACCATCACCAACCGCCATGGTCATAAAAACATAGCGATTAAAAGGTGCAGGCTCTCCAAACAAGCGAATCTGATATTCACAAATCAAGCGTAAATCATGTGCCAATCGCTCCATGTCTGCATGGTGGCGGCCAGAAATGACCATTTGATGGGGTACGCCGCAAGCCTCAAACTCTATCTTTGAAAAATCGCTAATTTCGACTGGGCAATCGATCAGCTCATCGTAGTTTTGCGCGGTGTAATGGCCAAATCCATTGTCATTGACCGCTGCAGCGCATAGGCCAGTTGCCACTTGCCATTGCTTTGACATCGCTGAAAAAGAATCTGCTTTGATTTGAACACTACAAGGCAGAGTCTCAAACCCTTTGGCTGCTAGAAACACGCTGGTGCCATTAAAAAACGCACGAGTCTGGTCCAAATATGCGCCGCGCACTGACAGGTCAAAGGCATAAACCTCGTAGCGTATAGTCAGAGGGCCTGTAGTTGGAGCGATGCGCCAGCTTGATTTGCTCAACTTTTCAATTGGAATTGTTTTTTGTTTGCTAAATGCAGCAATTTGTACAATATTGCGGGCAAATTCACGAATCAAATAGCTGCCAGGAATCCAGACGGGCAACTCTAGAATTTGCCCCTTTGGATCTGGGGTGTCTATCGTTAGCTCAATAGCAAAGAGGTGAGCTGCTGCATCAGCGATTTCAATTGAATAGTGAATGGGCATGGGTGAAGCAAAATCCTGAAATTTGATATTAGCGGTTGGATGACAAACCAATTTGGTTTCGTCCGGCCGCTTTAGCTTGGTAGAGCGCCTGATCGGCGGCGTCAATCAATTGTTGTGCGGTCATGCCATCTTTTAATTGCGCTACGCCGGCACTAAAGCTGGCATTAAAATGTCCATCTGCATTGGATTGCGCTAGGTCTTGAAATAAGACCCGCAACTCATCGGTGCGCTGCGCCGCACGAATGAGGGTGTGGTCGCTCCAAATAAGAGCAAATTCTTCTCCGCCATAGCGGCCGACTGCATCAGGGTTGGGCATGGATTGCTTTAATAGCCGTGAAAGACTTTTTATGACTCGATCTCCAACTGAATGGCCGTATTGATCATTAATTCGCTTGAAGAAATCGATATCGACCATTGCATAGGAGAGGGGGCGTGATTCTTTGTGCGCTCGAGTGAC
This sequence comes from Chitinibacter bivalviorum, assembly GCF_013403565.1. Taxonomy (NCBI): domain Bacteria; kingdom Pseudomonadati; phylum Pseudomonadota; class Betaproteobacteria; order Neisseriales; family Chitinibacteraceae; genus Chitinibacter; species Chitinibacter bivalviorum. The sequence continues at coordinate 959,318 of NZ_CP058627.1, forward strand.
TTCGCGGCTTAAAGCTTCAATAACGTGGGTGTGATTGAGTAGTCCAGTCAAGCTATCGCGGGTCATCCAGCGCCGAATTCTGCGATAGCGTTCGGCTGTAATGGTTACCGCCGCGATTAACTCGTCGGGCTCCATATTCTTCACCAAAAAATCATCGCCCCCCATGCTGCGAGCCATCAGTTGGCGCCCTCGATGTGTCTCAGTCGAGAGAAATACAATGGGAATAGAGTCAAACTGCGGTGTTTGCCTAATCACCTTGGCAATTTCGTCACCAGTGCATTCGGGCATGTAGACATCAAGCAAGAGAATGTCAGGTTTAAAGTTGGCAAGGTATGGCATCACCGTGAGCGGATTGTCGATGTGTTTGACGACCATGCCAGCACCGCTGAGCACGGAAGCTGTCCACTTTGCCGCTGTATCAGAGTCATCAACCAATAGCACTTTAAACGGGGACGGGTTATCTTGCTCATCAATGAGGTCAATACGATCAATGAATGCTTGCAGATTGAGTGGCTGGGCAATGAAATCGGTAATGCCTGCACGTAAGAAGGCAAGCTGGGCATCAACACCAAGCCCAAAATTGGCCAAAAACAAGGGCCCAGCGTACAGCTTTTTAAGTAAGGGCAGGCATTCAAGTGTAGAAATATCGCTCATGCCTGTTTCATCAATGACCATGGCGCATGGTTTTTCGCTATGCATGGCCGCCAGCAAGGCGCTATTACGATTAAAGGCTTTGTATTCAAACCCAAAAAAATGTAGCTGCCGCCCAATTTCAGCAAATTGCTCAATATTTGGAGCTACAAAGTAGATAAGTCTTTTAGTGAAAATGGACATAGCGCTCTTTCGTATTAGGCGTCAGGTTGTTCGAAAGCTGTGAGTTGTCGCCGCCATTTTTTGGTGGGGCGTCCTTTAATTTGTGGGTGATCAAACTGCGGCTGAAGTGACTTGGCAAATTGATCTCGTGCTCGTTTGGCGATGCTTTCTGGTGTTTCAGCATAAAGAGTTTGTGCAACTTCGGCTGAACGGCGTTGCTCTGAGAGCAATAAAACCTCAACTTCAAAATCACCATGGGGCGCGTGAATGCGGAGCATGTCACCAGACTTTAATGCGCGCGCCGGTTTTGCCCGCTCGCCATTCAGGTTAATATGACCCGCGTCAATTGCGCTAATCGCAATTGAGCGCGTTTTGAAAAATCGCGCGGCCCACAACCATTTATCCAAGCGTACTTTGTCTGACATCGCCATTTTCTCCTACCCATCATTACATTATATCTATACGTTTCTGATTCCACATGGACAAAACCGCACTCTTACAATTAAAACAGCTGAAAAAGAAGCTAAAGCAGAAAGCTCAGCCTGCGTTGCCCAAATCAAAACCTATCGTGGATGAGCGATCCTTATTGAAGTTGGCCATGAAAGACGTTCAACCGCTTAAGGCGCGCAATCAATATGTGCACCCAAGTCTTGAGTTGAGCCCTTGGCCACGGCAAGGTGCCGCGCAGATGGTCACTGTCACGGATGATATGAGTGACTTTTGGCCTTGGGATGAATTAGAGCAAGGCGAGCAACTGTTGTTTGTCAAGGCCGGCCTGCGACTCGATACGCTGCGCAAACTTAAACGTGGAGATTGGCAGATCGATGCAGAGCTTGATTTGCACGGTGAAAACACCGACACAGCCAGAATTAAGGTGGCGCAGTTTCTTGCGCTATCGGTACAAAAAAATTGTCGCTGCATCCGCATTATTCATGGCAAGGGCTTAAGCTCGAAAGAAGGTCTACCAATTTTGAAGCTTAAACTCAAGAACTGGCTTGCGCAGCGTGATGAAGTGCTTGCTTTTGCACAGGCCAATCCATTTCAAGGCAGCGCAGGCGCTGTGTTGGTATTGTTAAAGTCAGGAAAAAAAGACAAATGAAAGCTGCAGAGATATTCACGCCATTCTTTAGAAAAATGGCTTTGTTTGTGTGGATTTGCGCGATTTGGATTGGGTCGCTAATTCCCCTGAGTGCACCTCCTGTAAGTCATGGCGATAAGTTTGAACATTTTATAGGGTATGCGGTATTGGCGGTGCTTGGCTTTCTCAACTGGCCGCGGCTTTTTTATGTTTGGCTGGCGGCTTCCTTAATGGGGGTGTCTGTTGAAATTGCGCAGTCTTTTACAAGTTGGCGATCGTTCGATCTGTATGACATGCTGGCCAATAGTATCGGGGCTTGCATTGGTCTGATTGTTTGTCTGTTGTGCTCGCGAAAAAGCACATTGCTTCTAAAATGATGTTCAGCAATCGTTTGAGGCGACGTTGCTTTGTCTATTGCGGTTAATTAAAACTGAGAAGCATTCTTTGCTGGTGTGATTGTAATTATTAGCGTCTAAAAATAAAGCCGTTGCGCTCTTTAGTCTTACTCTCTCCGAGTGAATATTTACCAGATGAAAGTAACTATTAGCGATTTCATGTTCAGTTAAGAAGGAATATCATATTCATATGACATCAAATGAAGTATGGCAGAGCGCTGTAATGAAATGCTCTGAATGCGGCAAGGAATGTAGTTGAAATTGAGTTACAACATTTTTTCGAATCTGACTTATATCAATTTTTTTACGATGTAAGTTGTTACGATAGACGGATGTCATTATTAATATTGGCCGATGTATATTATCGCTGCTGATAAACGGTAAAACATGCCAAAAGCTGTTTTGGCTCATGATGTCTAGCCGACATCGCCACTAGGAGATTACCTCATGAACGCCCCAATCGATAAATCTTTGGATCAATCACAACTGGATGCATGGCGTGGTTTTGCCGCCGGTGAGTGGCAATCCAAAGTTGAAGTACGTGATTTTATCCAAGCGAACTACACACCTTACGTAGGTGATGACAGCTTTTTGGCGGGCCCGACTGAGCGCACAACTCAATTGTGGACTGAATTGTCGGCATTACTGAAAGAAGAGCGCAAACGTGGCGTATTAGAAGTTTCAGCCCAGTTTGGCTCAACAATTACCGCGCATGATGCTGGCTATATCAATAAAAATCTCGAAACCATCGTCGGTCTGCAAACTGACGCGCCTTTGCGTCGTGCGATTATGCCAAACGGTGGTTTGCGCATGGTTCAAAACGGTTTGTCGGCATATCACTTCGAAATGAATCCGCAAATCGAAGAAATCTATACCAAATACCGTAAAGACCATAACAACGCAGTGTTTGATGCCTATACGCCAGAAATCATGGCGTGCCGTAGCTCTGGTGTGATTACTGGTCTGCCAGATTCATATGGCCGTGGTCGTATTATCGGCGACTACCGTCGTGTTGCACTGTACGGTATCGACTTCCTGATCGCCGACAAAAAGCGCGAAAAAATTGAATTGGATGACGTGCCATTTACTGAGCCAGTGATCCGTCTGCGTGAAGAATTGGCTGAACAAATTAAAGCCCTGAACGAATTGAAAATCATGGCCAAAAAATATGGCTTTGATATCAGCCGTCCAGCGGCAACAGCGCAAGAAGCCGTGCAGTGGCTGTACTTCGGCTACCTGGCTGCGGTGAAAGAGCAAAACGGTGCCGCGATGTCGATTGGTCGTATTTCGACCTTCCTTGACGTGTATTTCGAGCGCGATATCAAAGAAGGCCGTATCGACGAAGCACAAGCGCAAGAATACATCGACCATTTGGTGATGAAACTGCGTATTGTCCGCTTCCTGCGCACGCCAGAATACGATGATTTGTTCTCAGGCGATCCAACTTGGGTGACTGAATCTATCGGCGGTACGGGTGAAGATGGCCGCACCTTGGTAACTAAATCAAGCTTCCGCGTCTTGAATACGCTGTATAACCTCGGTCCAGCACCAGAGCCTAATTTGACTGTGTTGTGGTCAACTGCCTTCCCACAAGGCTTTAAAGAATTCTGCGCTAAAGTATCGATCGACACGTCTGCGATTCAATACGAAAACGATGACCTGATGCGTCCAAAATGGGGTGATGATTACGCCATCGCCTGCTGCGTATCTGCGATGCGCGTTGGTAAGCAAATGCAATTCTTTGGTGCACGTGTGAACTTGGCCAAAGCAATGTTGTACGCTATCAATGGTGGCGTGGACGAGAAAACCGGTAAAGTCGTAGCCAAGGGTTTTGAACCAATCAAAGGCGACGTATTGGAATACGACGAATTGATGAGCAAGTACGATGTAATGCTCGACTGGTTGGCTAAAACCTACGTGACAGCACTCAATTCAATTCACTACATGCACGACAAATACGCTTACGAGCGCATTGAAATGGCATTGCATGACCGTGATATCTTGCGCACGATGGCGTGTGGTATTGCTGGTTTGTCTGTCGCTGCGGACTCTTTGTCTGCAGTTAAACACGCCAAAGTCCATATCAAACGCAATGAAGCTGGCTTAGCGGTTGATTATGTGATTGAGGGCGAGTACCCAGCCTACGGTAACAATGATGACCGTGCCGATGACATCGCGGTATGGCTCTCAACTGCGTTTATGGAAAAAATCAAAGCGCAACCGGTGTTCTACCGTGATTCAATGCCAACGCAATCCGTACTGACCATCACATCAAACGTGGTTTATGGCAAGAAAACTGGTAATACACCAGACGGTCGTCGTTCAGGCGCGCCATTCTCACCGGGCGCAAACCCAATGAACGGCCGTGATACGAATGGTTTTGTCGCTGCAGGCTTTTCTGTATCTAAGATCCCATACGAGTCAGCATTGGATGGTGTGTCTTGGACCGCTTCAATGACGCCAGATGCTTTGGGTCACAATGCGGCTGACCGTGTAAAAACACTGGCCGCTTCGATTGATGGCTTGTTTGGCCCACACGGCGACGAATGTTCAATGTGTGAAAGCGCGGACAAAGTGGATCAAAAATTGGCAGAGCTCGAAGAAGGCCCAGATCAATTGTTCCACTTGAACATGAATGTGTTGAATAAAGACACCTTGATGGACGCGATGGAGCATCCAGAAAACTATCCGCAATTGACGATTCGTGTTTCAGGCTATGCTGTGAATTTTGTGAAATTGACTCGCGAACAACAAATGGACGTCATTAACCGTACATTCCACGCGAAGTGCTAATTTAAAGCGAGCAGGGCAATACCTCAAAAGGGTATTGCCCTGTAGATCTTTTATTTAATGATCTGCAGTCGTATACCCAAAAGGAAATCTAGATGGCGCAATTATTTCACCTCAATATGAATGTTTTGAATAAAGAAACGCTGGAAGACGCGATGGCAAATCCAGATAAATATCCGCAATTGACCGTCCGCGTATCGGGTTATGCCGTGAACTTTGTTAAACTCACTCGTGAGCAACAATTGGATGTCATTAATCGCACTTTCCATGAGAAGTGCTAATTAAGCCTCAAGAATTCACGCAAACGGATCGCAAGGCTTGGCCTGCGATCCGTTTTTCTTTGTACAACGGTATGATGCTGACCCATGCGCTGTGAAGCGAAGCAGCATGACACTCTCTGGAAAAACCATGGCACAAGATTTAGCAAAACCTGCAGGCGAAATCGTTCCTGCCGCCTTTGACGCTGATGGCAATCAATTTGGCTATATTCACTCGATTGAAACTGGCGCCGCGGTGGATGGCCCTGGAATGCGCTTTGCACTATTTGTGAGTGGCTGTCAGTTCCGTTGTCTGTACTGCCACAATCCAGATACGTGGAAGCTGCATGCTGGTAAAACGTGGACAGTCGATGCCATTGTGGCCGAGATCGCGAAGTACGCTAGTTTTCTTCGGATAGCGGGTGGCCTCACTATTTCGGGCGGCGAGCCGTTGATGCAGGCGCATTTTATTGGCGAAATCTTCCGTCGCGCCAAAAATGAACTGAAAATCCATACGGCACTGGATACGCAAGGCTTTTTGGCTGCGCATTTGCCAGATGAATATTTTGACAATATTGACCTGGTCTTGCTCGATATTAAGCAAATGAACCCAGAGAAATACGAAGCTTTAACCGGCAAGCCATTGCAGCCGACACTCGATTTTGCTGAGCGACTGTTTAAAATGGGTAAAAAAATCTGGCTGCGTTATGTGCTGGTGCCAGGCTGGTCTGATGATGAAGCTGATGTGCAATTGCTAGCCGACTATCTCGCAAAAATGGCTCATGATTACCCCGAAGTCTTGGAACGTGTAGAAGTTTTGCCATTCCATAAAATGGGCGAAAATAAATGGGAGGAACTCGGCTTGAAATATGAGCTGGGCGACACTAAGCCACCCAGCAATGAAGTTGTCCATCGCGTGCGCGAGCAATTTCGTGCCAAAGGCATTTTTTGCTGCTAATGGCCTGGGTATTTTCTTAAAATCTAGGTATTTTAAGCCTCTGGTGAATATACCCATGAAAATAAAAAACCTCGCCGCAGCGAGGTTTTTTATTGGGTGCAACAAAGTCGATTATTTGTCGCTCAATGCATCTACACCTGGTAATGCTTTGCCTTCCAGGAATTCAAGTGAAGCGCCGCCGCCAGTTGAAACATGGCTGACTTTATCTTCCAGACCCGCTTTCTCAACCGCAGCAACTGAGTCGCCACCGCCCACGATGGTGATGGCGCCGTTTGCTGTGGCATCAACCAAGGCGTGTGCAACAGCGAATGTGCCTTCTGCCGATGCATCGATCTCAAAAACACCCATCGGGCCATTCCACAATACTGTTTTAGCCGACTTGATGATTTCAGCGTAGGTCGCACGAGTTGCAGAGCCAATATCCACACCTTCTTGATCGGCTGGAATTGCTGTCGATTGCACTTCAACCAAACCATCCAAAGTACGAGCGTCAAAATTCAAAGCACGTGTCACCATGGTGTCGCTTGGCAATACCAGTTTGTCGCCAGCTTGCGCCATCAAATCACGTGCCAAATCAACTTTATCGTTTTCGCACAGTGATTTACCGATCTCAAAGCCTTGCGCTTTCAAGAAAGTAAATGCCATGCCGCCACCGATGATCAATTTGTCTACTTTGGGTAGCAAGGCTTGGATGACATCGATTTTGCCAGAGATTTTTGAGCCGCCGATGATGGCAACCAATGGGCGAACTGGCTTATTTACAGCTTCACCAAGGAAATCGAGTTCTTTTTTCAGCAGGTAACCTGCTGCACGCGGCAAATCTACACCCACCATTGAAGAGTGCGCGCGGTGAGCTGTACCAAAAGCATCATTGACAAATACATCGCCCAACTTGCTCAGGCTGGCGCGGAACGCTGCTACTTTGGCTGGATCAGCTTTTACTGAATTGCCTTCAGCATCTTTCGCTTTGCCTTCTTCTTCGATATGGAAGCGGACGTTTTCCAGTAATACAACTTGTCCAGCAGCGAGGTTTGCGCATGCAGCTTCTACTTCGGCGCCAACACAATCAGCAAGGAAGGTTACTGGACTGCCTAGCAATTCACTCAGACGATTTGCGACCGGTGCAAGGCTATATTTTTCAACTTTTTGACCATTTGGGCGGCCCAAATGCGACATCAACACCACTGACGCGCCTTGTTCGAGGGCGTAGCGAATAGTTGGTAACGCTGCGCGAATACGTTTGTCACTTTCAACCACGCCATTTTTTACTGGCACGTTAAAGTCAACACGAATCAATACACGTTTACCTGCGAGATCGAGGTCTTCAATAAACAGCTTGGCCATAGGGTCCCCAAAAATGGTGGTTTGAACAAAATGACATTGTACCGTGTCTGCTTGCATTGAAGCTGACGCGGGTTAAAGTTTCTGCAGAGAATCTGCAAGAAATAAGGGTTTTATTCACAAGCAAGCAAATTACTCTATCATAGTCGCCTGCCAATTTACTGCCGAGTCGTGTGATGCCTCGTTTTTATCCCGAACCTAGTTTTTCTCATCAATTGCCAAGCAAAGTGGGGGTGTTACTCGTCAATTTAGGCTCGCCAGACGCACCAACCGCGCAAGCTGTGCGCCCTTATTTAAAGCAGTTTTTATCTGACCCCCGCGTAGTAGAAATACCCAAACCTATTTGGTGGATGATTCTTAACGGCATTATTTTGAATGTAAGACCAAAAAAAAGCGCCGCTAAATATGCCAGCATCTGGACCAAAGAGGGTTCTCCACTGCGGGTTTGGACTGAAAAGCAAGCAAAATTACTAAAGGGATATTTGGGGGAGCGCTATCCTTCGCAATTGACCATTGATTACGCCATGCGTTATGGCAATCCTTCGATCGAGTCGCAAATTCGCAAATTAAAAGAGCAAAATTGCCAGCAATTATTGGTGGTGCCGATGTACCCACAATACGCTGCCAGCACAACAGCGAGCGTGTTTGACGAAGTGGCGCGAGTGATGCAAAAAACGCGTTTTCAGCCTGGCTTGCGAATCATGTCGCCTTATTTTGATCAGCCCGCTTATATCAAGGCTTTAGCTCAGAGTGTTCGGGATGATTGGATGAATAATGGGCGCGGTGACCATTTACTGATGAGCTTTCATGGTGTACCTAAATATACGCTGGAAAAGGGTGACCCCTATTTTTGCCACGCGCAAAAAACAGGACGTTTGCTGGCGGAGGAGTTGGGCTTAACAAAAGAGCAATACACCGTGGCGTTTCAGTCGCGCTTTGGTAAAGCGGAGTGGCTTAAACCCTATACTTCGGAAGTGTTGGTGCAGTTGGCTGGCAAAAAAATGGGCAAGCTAGATGTAATTTGCCCGGGCTTTGCAGCCGACTGTCTTGAAACTTTAGAAGAAATCGCGATGGAAGGGCGTGAGGATTATCACGCGGCCGGTGGTGGCGTGTATCGTTATATACCCTGTTTAAATGATCACACGTTATGGATTTCGGGGCTTGCAGAGCTGGTTTCTGTCGAGCTGACAGGCTGGCTGACAAACGGTAAATGTGCCAAAAATGAAAAATCTATGCTAGAACAAAGGGATAGCCGCGCAAGAGCTTTTGGCTTACAAAAATGATCTTGGGGTTTGGCGAAATTGACGCTACACTCTGCGGTAAGTTTATTCTTACAAAAAAGGGGAATCCCGATGGCTACTCGCCTATTTCTTGCAGAAGATGATCTGATCCTCGCTGATGCGCTAAAAACGAGCTTGTCGCAAGCTGACTTTCAATGTGATTGCGTCAATGATGGCGCGCTAGCATTACAAATCTTGTTGCACAATGATTATGACGCAGTTGTATTGGATATCGGTCTGCCAAACATGGATGGCCTGACGGTATTACGCAATGTTCGTCAGCACAAGCCTTCATTGCCTATCTTGATTTTGACTGCAATGGATGGTCTGGAAGAGCGCGTAGCGGGTCTGGATGCCGGTGCCGATGATTATCTGACGAAGCCTTTCGAGTTTTCTGAGTTAGAAGCTCGTTTGCGTGCATTATTGCGCCGCAGCCAGATTTTGCCGCAATCGGTTCAGCAGCTGGGTAATTTACGCCTTGATCGCGCGGGCCAGCGTGCATGGTGCAACGACTCGCCGCTTGATTTGTCTGCGCGTGAACTCACAGTATTGGAAATTTTGATGTCCAATATTGATCGTGTGGTCACCAAAGAGCAAATCGTAGGTGAGCTCGGCAATGAAAATGCGGAAGTGGGCCTAAACGCGATTGAGGTATATGTTCACCGTCTGCGTAAAAAATTGGAGCCGTGTGGTGTGGTAATCCGCACAATCCGTGGCTTGGGCTATTTACTTGAAAAACAACAACCATTGGCAACGGATGCAGGTAACTAAACGTTCATTACAGCGTCAATTATTGTTATGGACCGTCCTGCCCCTGCTGGTCTTATGGCTAGCAGGGGCAGGTATCATTTATGCGGTTTCATTGCATTATGCGAGCGAAAATAATGATGCTCATTTATCCCGCCTGGCAGATACTTTAGCGGCGCAAGTCATCAAAGCGGCTCGTCATGAAAGTGCTTCCACGGCTGAGTCGATTAATGCAGCAGCGCAACTCTTGCTAAAGTCGGGCCCAGAAGGGCAGTTGCACTATGCCATTCAGTTTGGCGACAGAAAATCAGTCATCGGCTCAGCAATTGCGCCGTTCAAAACAACACCTTCTGATCAAAACCGACAAATTTTTAGTGATATTTCACTCGAAAATCGTCCATATCGCTTGCTTTCGGCCTATTACGCAGCAAATCACGCCGAAAATCAGCCTGAAGTGATTGTCGAAGTGGCAAAAGACCTAAGTGCCCAAACGGCAACGCTAAATCAGTATATGTTGCGTATGGCCTTGCCCCTGGTTGCAATGATGCTTTTGATCAGCGTGATTATCTGGTTCGGGGTAAAAAGCAGCTTAAAACCGCTCGTCTTGCTCAAACAAATGGTGGAAACTCGCCAAGCGCAAGATTTATCGCCTTTGGTGCTTGAAAACGCGCCTGAAGAGCTCAATGCTCTGTCAGATGCGCTAAACCAATTGCTTGCTAGCACCGAAGGCAGTGTCAATCGTCAGCGCCGATTTATTGCCGACGCGGCGCATCAGTTGCGAACGCCGCTGGCTGGGCTCAAGTCGCAAACTGAATTGGCGATGCGTGAAAGCAATCCTGAAGGCTTGCGGGATCGGCTCAATATGGTGCACACCAGCGCCACACGCAGTATTCACCTAGTTAACCAGTTATTGACGCTGGCTCGTTCAGAGCCCGGCAGTCCAAATGGTATTCCCAAGGTTAAAATGGATCTGGCTCGCCTGATTCGTGACCTTACCGGTGAATTAGTACCCCGAGCTTTGGCCGCCCGAATTGATTTGGGTTGTGACTGCCTGGTGCAGGAAGCTTGGATTGATGGAAATTCGGCCTTGTTACGCGAGTTATTTATTAATCTGGTGGAAAATGCGATTAAGTATATCCCACGTGATGGCAGTGTTACGGTGCGTTTGACCGAAACGGCTACGCAGTATGTGGTTGACGTTGAGGATAACGGGCCTGGGATACCAGATGCGGACAAGCAACGGGTGTTCGAGCGCTTTTTCCGTCGTGAGCAAACCGGCAACGGCTGTGGTTTAGGGATGGCGATTGTACGAGAAATCGTTGAACGCCATAGTGGTACGGTTGAATTGCTAGATGCTGAACCAAATGGTTTGATTGTGCACGTGGTATTGCCTAAAAATCTATTTATTGCTTAACGTTTAGGTGTATACCCAGGTGGGTATAAACAAAAAGCCATCCGAGCGGATGGCTTTTTTATTGGCTAAAACCAATTGATTTTAGAACAAACGTGCTAGTAAAGCGTTGCTGTATTTTGCATCAAGTGGAATGTGTACTTGAATACCGTTGCCCGGCGCAACAGAAATATCCTTGCCGTGCTTGTCACGCAATTGCGTTAATGTCACTTCGATATTGCCACTTGGGTGGATGACTTCAAGGGTGTCGCCAATCGAGAATTTGTTTTTAACCTCGATTTTGGCCCAACCATCAGCCACCTCAATGATCTCGCCGACAAACTGGCTACGTTTCGCTTTAGAGTGCCCATCCAAGTAGTTTTGCGCTTCGTGTGTGTAGTGACGCTGATAGAAACCATCGGTATAGCCGCGATTGGCAAGCCCATCCAGATCGGCAAGCAAGGCTGGATTGAATGGGCGGCCAGCGACAGCATCGTCAATGGCCTGGCGATAAACCTGTGCCGTTCGCGCCACGTAATACAGTGACTTGGTACGACCTTCAATTTTCAGAGAGTCAACGCCAATTTTGACGAGGCGCTCAATGTGTTGAACTGCGCGCAGGTCCTTGCTATTCATGATGTAGGTGCCATGCTCGTCTTCGATGATCGGCATCAGTTCACCCGGGCGATTGGCTTCTTCAATCAGATAAGTTTTGTCGGCGAGAGGATGCCGCTCTGCGCCGCCACAGGCTGCGAAATTTTGATTCGCTTCGTTCATGGCATTTTGGAAGTCAAACTGAATGACCTGTGATTTCGGTTGTACATCACCCGCATCATCTTCTTCGGTATCATGCGTTTTATAATCCCAACGGCACGCATTGGTGCAGGTGCCTTGATTGGGGTCACGATGATTGAAGTAGCCAGATAATAGACAGCGACCAGAATAGGCAATGCACAATGCGCCATGCACGAACACTTCCAGCTCCATGTCTGGGCAGAGTTGACGAATTTCTTCGACTTCATCCAGGCTCAGTTCGCGTGACAAAATAACGCGCTGCAAGCCCAGAGCTTTCCAGAATTTAATCGCCGCATAATTGACGGTATTGGCTTGAACTGAGAGATGAATAACCTGCTCAGGCCATTTTTCGCGCACCATCATGATTAGGCCTGGGTCGGCCATAATTAGTGCATCTGGCTTCATTGCGATTACCGGCTCCATATCCGCCAAGTAGGTTTTAACTTTGGCGTTATGCGGCAGGATGTTGCTGGCAACAAAAAATTGCTTACCACGCGCATGGGCTTCTTCGATGCCGATGCCAATTTGTTCTAGTTTGAACTCATTGTTGCGTGCACGTAGGCTGTAGCGCGGTTGACCGGCATACACTGCGTCAGCGCCAAAATCATAGGCGGCGCGCATTTTGTCCAAAGTACCGGCGGGCAGTAATAATTCTGGTGCTTTAAGCATGTTGCTGTATTCCCAAATAAAAAACCCCGCCCTAAATGGCGAGGTTGTAATTACCGCAATTTTATCGACCCCGCATGCGGAGGTGGATCGAAAGGAGGGTAAATTTGATTTAGATCAAATTTGCGTGGCGGACTTTGCTTGTTTAGTCAGCTGCAATACAATTTGTTTAATATTTACAAGCCCATACCCGTGTAATTGATTACGATAAGGCCTCATCACTGAGGTGTTAACTATGTCCTACTGCAAAATGCTCGCCACTACTTTTTTGCTATTCAGTGTGTCGCTTGTTTCAGCGGCTACGCCACAAACCGTTCGTACTCCTTTTGTCGAAAACTGGGGTCAAGTGCCCTTGGCAACACTGGAGCGACAGGCAAAAACATTCGAAGGCACTTACTATCTGGAAGGCCTAGGAAATAGCAAGGTCGTGGCTTTAACTTATGATGATGGCCCAAGTAAAGACACGCCAGCTCTGCTCGATGTTTTAAAGAAAAACAATGTCAAAGCGACTTTCTTCTGGTTGGGTAGCAATATCGAAAAGCACCCAGACATCGCCAAGCGCGCTTTGGCCGAAGGGCATACCCTAGGTAACCATAGCTACAATCACCCCAATTTATCTGATCTACAAGGAGATACCTGGTGGACAGATCAACTGGCAAAGACCCAAGATGTCTACCGCAAAGTATTGGGGGTGCAGCCTAAGTTGATGCGTCCTCCGTATGGTTTTTTGCGTGATGCTCAGATTGAGGCGCTTAAAGCGCATGAAATGAAAGCTATTTTATGGTCGGTTGATACTGCTGATTGGTATCACACCCACACGATCAAGAACGACCTTGAAGCAAGTCAGAAAATCGCCGGCATCGTCAATCAGTATGTCCATCCTGAAGCAATCATCCTCATGCACGATGCGGGCGGCCGCGGTCGAGTGCCGACGTTGATGGCGACGGAATTATTTATTGGGCAACTTAAAAGCCAAGGCTATGGCTTTGTGACGGTTGATCAGTTAATCAAAACCGATGTGGCAAAAGCTCAATAGCCTTGTTTTTGTAACAGTTTTGCCGTGACCAGCCCCGCGTCCCAAGTCATGCTTGGGAGTAGGGTAATCACAGCTTGAATTGATGTGCGCTGAAAACCTGCTACTTCACCATCGGTATTAAACGGAACAACGGTGTCGGGTAGCAGTAGATCGTAGCAATACAAAACTTCATCGTGCGTGCCGTCGATCTCATTGCGTTGCGTGCGCAACTCTCCGCAAAAAACGGCTTGTTTTGCCAACTCTGCGTGTATGCCAGCTTCTTCGGCGAGCTCTCGCACTACGCAATCAAATTCACTTTCTTGGTAGGGTATACCGCCAGCGGCTAGGTTATCTAATCTGTTGGGGTCGATACCCTTAGTGCTTGCGCGTTTGCCTAGCCATAAACTGCCGTCGGTACAGATGCCGTTGATGTGCACGGCCTTACTGCACAAACCAAAGCGCCGAAAAGCGCCGCGTTCGAGGGTGAAAAGCGTGATCTCGGTATTCAGTTCGCCATTGGCATGAAATGGGTGTACGGCATAGCGCTCGTTACGCCAAGCTTTGATGAAGCCCTGCGTGCGTAAATACATCGCTGCCGCATCCATTTGAGCTTGAATCTCGGATGCGGCTATCCTTAGCTCAATTTGTTGCGCTGAAGATTGAAAGTGGGCGCTAAAGCTTTGCAGTAGTTGGGCAACTTTAGGCTCGATCCAACCTAGCGGGATGTCATTAATACTAAAGCGCAGCAGCCCGTCAGTAGAAAATAGCGGTTGGCTATCTAGGTAAGATGTGATGGCATTCATGGCAACGATTCGATTGGAAAACGTAGAAAGTATCAGTAGTTCTGGCATTTTTGCTACAATCGCGCGGAACACACCCACGGAGTCGACACAATGAGCAAGATCCGCCAAGACGATCTGATCAGCAGTATTGCAGACAGCCTGCAATATATCAGCTACTACCATCCAAAAGATTATATTCAAGCGCTGGGCAAGGCCTATGAGCTGGAAGAAAGCCCTGCAGCCAAAGACGCGATTGCACAAATTCTAACCAATAGTCGGATGTGCGCCGAAGGTCATCGCCCAATTTGCCAAGATACCGGCATCGTCACGGTGTTCGTGCGCGTGGGTATGGATGTGCAGTGGGAAGGTGCGACGATGTCGGTGAGCGACATGATCAACGAAGGTGTACGTCGTGCGTACTTGCACCCCGATAATAAACTGCGCGCCTCCATTCTGATGGACCCAGCGGGTGGCCGTAAAAACACCAAAGACAATACGCCTGCGGTGATTCATTACGAAATCGTGCCAGGCTGTACGGTGGATATCGATATCGCGGCCAAAGGCGGCGGCTCGGAAAACAAAACGAAATTCGTCATGCTCAACCCATCTGACTCAATCGTGGATTGGGTGCTGAAAACTGTGCCATTGATGGGTGCGGGCTGGTGTCCTCCAGGTATGCTCGGCATCGGTATTGGCGGCACCGCTGAAAAAGCGATGGTCATGGCCAAAGAAGCGTTGATGGAAGAGATCGATATTCACGAATTAATCGCGCGCGGCCCGCAAAGTCGCGTGGAAGAACTGCGTATTGAGCTGTACGAAAAAGTAAATGCACTCGGTATTGGCGCACAGGGTTTGGGCGGCTTGGCAACTGTTCTCGACGTAAAAATCAAAGACTACCCAACGCATGCGGCCAGCTTGCCAGTGGCGATGATTCCAAATTGTGCAGCAACACGCCACGTGCATTTCACGCTAGATGGCTCTGGCCCTGCCGAGCTGGAAGTACCAAAGCTGGAAGATTGGCCAGATGTAACGTGGACGCCATCGGCAGCCGCGACGCGTGTTGATCTGAATAATGTCACGCGTGAAGAAGTGGCGAGCTGGCAGCCAGGCCAAACATTATTGCTCAATGGCAAAATGTTGACTGGTCGCGATGCTGCGCACAAGCGGATGGTTGAGATGCTCAATAAGGGTGAGCAATTGCCGGTTGATTTTACTGGTCGCTTTATTTACTACGTTGGCCCAGTTGACCCAGTACGTGAAGAAGTCGTTGGCCCAGCCGGCCCAACCACCGCGACGCGGATGGATAAATTTACCGATCAAGTGCTCGAGCAAACAGGTCTGCTGGGCATGATTGGCAAAGCTGAGCGCGGCCCTGCAGCTTGCGAGTCGATCAAAAAACACAAATCGGTGTATTTGATGGCCGTAGGTGGCGCTGCCTACTTGGTTTCTAAGGCCATTAAAGCCAGTCGAGTGGTGGGGTTTGCTGATTTGGGTATGGAAGCCATTTACGAATTTGATGTGGTTGATATGCCAGTCACGGTGGCGGTTGATTCAAACGGCACTTCTGTTCATGCGACGGCGCCAAAAGAGTGGCAGACTCGCATTGGTAAAATTCCGGTCGCATCTGTGTAATTGATTTGGGCTTAAATAGAGCGCCACCCTATGGGTGGCGTTTTTTTGCGATCAAATCTTGGCTAAGTCATTCTATTTAATCAATAAAAGCGCGGTCGGATTGCCAATAAATGTATATTCTGTGATAATCATCGGCTTTTTTCGGGTCGGCCAAACTGATTAAGTTTGCTGGCGTTACTCATTGTTTGATGGCTTGCCCACCCATCGCTGTGCTGTAAGTTGGCGCACAAAGTGGCAAGACCTTCTAGCCCAGGGGGTATTGGACATGTCCAATCTGGCTACAGCTGCTGCCGCAATAAATGACATGGGTCAGCTGGATTTAACTACACCACTACCAGTTGGCGCTTATTTTGATGAGCAACTCTATCAACTGGAGCTGCAGCACTTATTCGCCAAAGGGCCGCGCTATATCGGCCACGAGTTAATGGTTCCCAATGAAGGCGATTACCATGTGCTCGAAGGCGATAATGGCGCTCGCTACCTAAAACGCACCGATCAGGGCGTTAAAGTTTTTTCTAATGTGTGTCGTCACCGCCAGGCCAGCATGCTGACCGGACGTGGCAATGCTACGCACACGGTTTGTCCTTTACATCGCTGGACCTATGATCAGCATGGGCAACTCAAAGGTGCGCCGCATTTTCCAGTTAACCCTTGTTTGCATCTGCCTGAAACCGAGTTAAAAAATTGGAATGGCCTGCTATTTGAAGATAATGGCCATGATATTGAGGGCGACTTGAAAAATCTCGGCGTCAAAGCCGATCTCGATTTTTCAAAGTATGTACTGCACAGCGTTCACATTGACGAATATGAGGGCAACTGGAAGACCTTTATCGAGGTTTACTTGGAGGACTATCATGTCGTTCCATTTCACCCCGGTTTGGGCAAATTCGTAGAGTGCAACGAGCTCAATTGGGAGTTTGGCGACTGGTATTCGGTGCAAACGGTTGGGGTGCACAATGCTTTAGCGCGACCCGGTTCGAAAACGTATGAGGAATGGTCCAATCAGGTAAAGCGCTACGATCACGGTAAAATCCCAAAATATGGCGCGATCTGGTTAACCTACTATCCGAATATCACTGTTGAATGGTATCCGCATACTTTGGTGATCTCTACCATTATTCCGACCGGGCCTCGCAGCTATAAGAATGTGGTGGAATTTTATTACCCTGAAGATATTGCTTATTTTGAGCCCGATTTTGTGGCTGCAGAACAGGCGGCGTATGCCGAAACAGCCGTTGAAGACGTTGAAATCATCAACCGAATGGAGGCAGGGCGCATTGCTCTGCACAAGGCCGGACGCAATGAAGTTGGTCCTTATCAAAGCCCAATGGAGGACGGCATGAGGCATTTTCATCAGTTCCTGCGCCGCGAGTTGGGCGACGCCATTGAGCGACTTGAAAAGTAGTTTTGAAAAAAGGCAGCAAACGCTGCCTTTTTTGTTTGCGGGGTATGTCTTTGCGAGTCAATTCAAATCGAGTTTTAGAATAAATACAGCAATGGGGTATTAATGTTTTCGTGGATTGAACGTTGCAAACAGTCAGGGCCGTTCTGGATGGTGATGGCAGGCTTTATGTTTGCGATCATGGGGGTGTTTGTTAAATTAGGCAGCGAAGTTTTTTCAACGGCCGAGTTGGTTTTTTACCGCTGCGCTGCCGGATTAATCGGTATCGGCGTGATTGTGCTATCGCAAGGAAAATCTTTGCTCGTAGATAGAGCCAGCCTCAAGCTGCACCTCTCTCGTAGTGTTTCCGGTTTTGTGGCCTTGATGCTGTACTTCTATGCCATCAGCCATTTGCCGCTCGCAACTGCCGTGACCCTCAATTACACCTCGCCGATCTTTTTTGTCCTTGTTCTTACTTTTGCGCGCAAACAATGGCCGAGGCGAGGGCAAATTTTTAGCGTGCTACTTGGATTTATTGGCGTGGTAATTTTACTTCGCCCAACGATCTCTAGCGAACAATGGCTAGCCGGTCTATTGGGTTTGGGTTCGGGCATGTTGGCCAGTATTGCTTATTACAATGTCAGTGAATTGGGGAAGGTCGGGGAGCCTGAGTGGCGAACAGTTTTTTACTTTTCCTTGGTATCAACAATCGGGGCAGGGGCTTGGATGCTACTACAAAGTACGCCACTGCATTGGCCGGATTTTCAAGGCTGGATGGTCGTAGTTTGCATGGGTGTGGCAGCGACCTTGGCTCAGTTGAGCATGACCCGAGCTTATCGCAAAGGTCGCTCGCTGGTGGTCGTTAGCTTGGCCTACCTCACGGTTTTATTTTCAACGCTGTTCTCGTGGGTGATTTGGCGAGATCAAATTTCATTGTTCTCGCTCGTGGGAATGCTATTAATTGCATTGGCTGGCATTTGGGCTGGTGCTACACGACTGCAACGTAGTTGAGAAGCATATTTGCCGTGACTTCGGTTCAAGTTAGAATGGTCGGATCGGAGAAAAAAATGCGCTTTTTGATTAGTAATGATGATGGTTACTTTGCACCCGGCATCGCAGCCTTGGCGATGGCCTTGGGTGAAGAGGGTGATGCATTGGTGTGTGCTCCCGAGCGGGATCGCAGTGGTGCAAGCAACTCGTTGACCTTGGATCGACCGCTTCAAGTTCGAACCTCGCCATCTGGTTTTCATTACGTCAATGGCACGCCCACCGACTGCGTGCACCTAGCTGCTACGGGATTGATGGAAACGCCACCTGATATGGTTGTTTCGGGCATTAATCATGGCGCTAACATGGGCGACGATACGATCTACTCTGGCACAGTGGCCGCCGCAACTGAAGGTTTTTTGCTGGGCATACCCTCGATTGCCATCTCACTTGCTTCGCGCAATCCTACTCATTTTGAAACCGCTGCGCGTGTCGCTCGAGAATTGGTGCAACGTTTTAAGCGTGAACCTTTTCGTGGTGCCGTGCTATTGAATGTGAACGTGCCCGACCTGCCTTATCACGAACTGAAAGGCTTTGCGGTAACGCGGCTGGGCCGGCGGCATAAGTCGGCTTCGGTGATTCGTAGTGCAAACCCTCGTGGCGATACAATTTGGTGGGTTGGACCTATCGGTGAAATTGCAGATGCTAGCGAAGGTACTGATTTTGATGCTATTGAGCGAGGCTTTGTGTCAATTACACCGCTCTCGGTCGATCTGACCGCCTATCCGCAGTTGGAATTTGTTCAGTCGTGGATGGAGTTGCAAAATGCTGAGTAGTGGTAGCGGCATGACCTCTGCTCGTACACGCGCTAGGCTGGTAGAGCGGCTGCGGGGCCAAGGGATCCAAAATGAATTAGTGCTGCAGATTATGGGGCAAATTCCACGGCATGAGTTTATCGATGAGGCGCTATCGCACAAGGCCTATGACGATACATCGCTACCAATCGGATTTGGGCAGACTATTTCGCAGCCTTATATTGTTGCCCGCATGAGTGAGCTTGCTGCAACGGTACCAGAGCGCAAGCAGGTATTGGAAATCGGTACTGGCTGTGGTTACCAGACAGCCATCTTGGCCAAGTTATTCAAAACAGTACATACCATCGAGCGAATTGGGGGCTTGGTGCGCAACACACGAGACAGGCTCAGTCGCTTGGGCGTTCATAACGCAAGGCTGCGGCATGCTGATGGCAGTCTAGGCCTGCCAGATTTAGCGCCATTTGATGCGATCTTAATTACAGCAGCGGCGCCCATCGTACCCGAGAATTTGATTAATCAGCTCTCTGATGGCGGCCGATTGATCTTTCCTGTTGGCTCGCAAAATCAAGAGCTGAGAATGATTGAGCGGCAAGGTGAATCCTATTTCGAAACCCGCCTTGAAAAAGTTAATTTTGTCCCGCTCTTAACGGGTGTCTTGTAATTAAATGTGCGACAACTTGTCGCGCAATCAGGCAAGTCCTATTAATTCCCTCAAATTACACCGCTGGCGCGTGTAAACTGACGCCGCTTGCCCAGTTTTTTTTGCCTCTGGGATACACGTTTTAGGGTATCCAGTTAAATTTCTGATCCATTTATACTTGTCTGCAATAGGAGAGTTCGCGTGCGCGCTTATCGTTTGTTACTCATCGCCTCAGCCAGTTTAGTTGCGGCTTGTGCCGGTACGCGCAATGCCCCTGCTCCCATTGTTGATGGTACTCAATTAGCACAAGCCGCTACGCCTCAGCCTGCGCCTCTAGCTACGCCAACGCCCTCGATCGCTGCCAGTACGACGGGCTCCTATATGGTTAAAAAGGGCGATACTTTATATCGGATTGCAGCAGAAAATCATGTGGCAGCACGCGATCTTATGGCCTGGAATAACTTACAAGATACCAACATTAAAATCGGCCAAGTTTTGCTGCTGGCGCCGCCACTTGGCGCCAACGGGGTAACAGTAACCCCACTTTCAGATGGTGTGGCAAAAGGTCAGAGCACTGTAAATCCTTCTGTTGAAACGAAAAATACGCCCAAGGCAGTCAAAGAAGGGTACAGTCAACAATCTGCATCCAGTATTGCATTGGCAGCCGAAGGGCAAAAAGTTGCGACAAAACAACAGTCGATCGCAAGCCGGGCGACAGCATTAGAAACTAGGCCAGTTGCCACTACAGCATCTTCCATATCAACAGCAAACCCCAATAAAACAGCAACTCCAGTGGCATCATCGCCGGCGTCAGTCAATACCAATTCGGCAGAATTTGGTATGCCAACTAGTGGAAAAGTAATTCGCTCCTTCAGCGAGGCGAGCAAAGGAATTGATATTGCAGGCAAACTTGGGCAATCTATTGTTGCGTCAGCACAAGGAAAGGTAGTTTACGCCGGTGCTGGGCTACGAGGGTACGGCAAGATGGTGATATTGCAACATAACAATGGCTATCTCACCGCCTATGCGCATAACGATAAATTGTTAGTCAAAGAGGGGGATGTCGTTAAAAAAGGTGAAAAAATTGCAGAGATGGGCAATAGCGACGCGGATCAAGTAAAACTCCACTTTGAAATCCGCAAAGGCGGCAAGCCAATCGACCCAAGCAAATTCATCGCGACAGAATAGACTATGAGCGAACAAATAGAAATTCTTGAACAAGACCTCATTGCTGATGACGTAGAAGATCTCGATGCTGAAGCAGCCCTCGAAGATGAAGCCGAGGACGTCGATGCGGAAGCCAAAGAAGATCCGGAGCGATATGTCAGCGAAAGTACTGGTGACGTAACCCAAATTTATTTAAATGAAATTGGTCAGTGTAAATTGCTGACTCCCGATGAAGAACGAGCATTATCTCGTCGCGTAGTGCAGGGCGACTTTGCGGCACGTCAAAAAATGATTGAGCACAACCTTCGACTGGTTGTGAACATTGCAAAGCATTACATCAATCGCGGTATGACGCTGCTTGATCTGATTGAAGAAGGCAATATCGGTCTGATGCATGCACTAGAAAAGTTTGACCCTGAGCGTGGATTTCGCTTCTCAACCTATGCTACTTGGTGGATTCGCCAGAGCATTGAGCGCTCGATCATGAATCAATCTCGCACTATTCGCCTACCTGTGCATGTCATCAAAGAGCTTAATGTGTATCTACGTGCTCAGCGCCATTTAGAGGCGTCTCTGGGCCATGACCCTAGCGTTGAGGATATTGCACATCTGGTTGGTAAAGATGTCGAGGATGTCCGCCGCGTTATGGGGCTGAATGAGCGCGTTGCCTCCTTAGATGCGCCGCTCGATATAGATCCAATGCTCACCATTGGCGAGTCTATTCCTGATGACCAACATGATGGCCCTGAAGCCATTTTGCAAAATGCTGAAGTTGAACGCTACGTGCGTGAATGGATGAAGCAGCTAAATGAAAAGCAGCGCATGGTTATTGAGCGCCGCTATGGCTTAAATGGCTACGAGATCTGTACGCTGGAAGATTTGGCTGCGAATTTGAGCTTGACCCGCGAGCGCGTGCGCCAAATCCAGATCGAAGCCTTAGATCAACTGCGGCGCATTCTGCGTCGCTATGGCGTTTCCAGAGACGTGGTTTTATAACCCAGACGACAACGTAAAAAAGCCAGTCGATGACTGGCTTTTTTGTGGGTATTGCTCGAATGATTTGACACTTAAATGGTTTCGAGCGGATACCCCGAACTTAGATGCCGCGCAGCAATTCGTTAATGCCCACTTTCGAACGGGTTTTGGCGTCAACTTTTTTCACGATCACTGCACAATACAGGCTGTATTTGCCATCTGCCGATGGCAAATTACCAGAAACAACGACTGAACCTGCCGGGATGCGGCCATAAGTGACTTCGCCTGTTTCGCGATCGTAAATACGGGTAGATTGGCCGATATAAACACCCATCGAAATTACCGAACCTTCCTCAACGATGACGCCTTCAACCACTTCAGAGCGGGCGCCGATAAAGCAATTGTCTTCAATAATTGTTGGGCCTGCTTGCAGCGGCTCAAGTACGCCGCCGATGCCAACACCACCAGACAAGTGAACATTTTTACCAATTTGGGCGCAAGAACCGACGGTTGCCCAAGTATCAACCATGGTGCCTTCGTCCACGAAAGCGCCAATATTGACGTACGATGGCATTAGTACGACGTTTTTGCCGATGTAAGAGCCTTTGCGAGCAATTGCATTGGGTACAACGCGGAAACCGCCGGCACGGAAATCAGCTTCGGTGTAGTCGCCAAATTTACTTGGCACTTTATCAAAGAAGTTCGTGCAGCCACCATCCATAACAACGTTGTCATTGATACGGAAAGACAGCAATACCGCCTTTTTGATCCACTGATTGGTCACCCAGTCGCCATTTGTTTTTTCAGCAACGCGCAATTGGCCTTTATCCAGCGCATTAATAACTTCGTTCACAGCGTCACGCAACTCTGCTGAAACATTGCTCGGCGTGATGTCCGCACGGTTTTCAAATGCGGTTTCGATAATTGATTGCAAATTACTCATAATGACTCCTAAAGAAAACTAAGGCCCAAAATTACAGGGTTTTGCAGAAACGAACAATGCGTTCTGCGGCGATAATGCATTCATTGAGTGGCGCCACCAAGGCGATGCGCACATATCCTTTGCCAGGATTTACGCCGTGCGCTTCACGTGCCAAGTATGAGCCCGGCAAAACGGTGACGTGTTCTTGAGTGAATAGGCGACGGGCAAACTCTTCATCATCGATGGGGGTCTTTGCCCATAGGTAAAAGGCAGCATCGGGTAGAGTAACCTCAAGTACACTGGCCAATTGATTTGTCACTGCTTTAAATTTTGCGGTGTACTGTTCACGATTTTCAATGACATGGCTTTCATCACGCCAAGCCGCCGCGCTCGCAGCCATGACCATCGGACTCATAGCGCAACCATGATAGGTCCGATACAGTAAAAATTTCGCCATAATTGCGGCGTCACCAGCCACAAAGCCAGATCGCATGCCCGGTACATTGGATCGTTTTGATAGCGAAGAGAACATGACTAGACGGGTGTAATCGCGCCCTAGTTTTGCTGCCGCCTCAAGGCCACCTAAAGGCTTTTCCTCGCCAAAATAGATTTCGGAGTAGCACTCATCTGAGGCGATTACGAACCCATATCGGTCAGACAAAGCAAACAGCCGTTCCCAATCCGCTAGGGAAGCTACTGCGCCCGTTGGATTGCCAGGTGAGCAGACAAAAACCAACTGGGTGCGCGCCCAAACTTCTTCGGGGACGCTATCCCAATCGGGTTGAAAACGGTTTTCTGCTAAACAATTTACAAACCACGGCTCGGCTCCTGCCAAAAGCGCAGCACCTTCATAAATTTGGTAAAACGGATTTGGCGAGAGTACCGTGGGGCGCTCTGCGCTGGGGTCGATAACCGCTTGGGCAAATGCAAATAGTGCCTCGCGACTTCCATTGACCGGCAGCACTTCTGTAGTCGCATCGGGTGGCGCTATATTGTAACGACGTGCAATCCAGTCGCTAATGCTTTGTCGGAGATCTTCAGAGCCTAGTGTGGCGGGGTAGCTCGATAATCCAGCCAGATTGGCCATCAATGCATCTTTAACAAGCTGCGGTGCAGGATGTTTAGGCTCACCAATTGATAGATTGATGTGGTCTAGTGCCGAGTTGGGAGTTAGGTCACTAAATAACTGACGCAACTTCTGAAATGGGTAGGGGTGGAGAAGATCTAAGCGTGGCGACATGACACGTTCTAATTGGGGAAAACGGCAATTATAGCCTATGGTTCAGCTTATTGCGCTGCATGCCCGAGGAAAAATAGGCGCATGAGTGTGCGCTACGTTATCAAACTTGGCGGTTTTATCTTGCCGCCAGATCATTCCTTGAGTAATCCAGCAAAGTGCTGCATAAATTTTTGCACTTTAGGGCCGACGACGGCCATGCAGTACGGCTGAGATGGGTGCTGGTTGTAGTAATCGTGATGCTCAAGCTCTGCCGGCCAGAAGGTATCAGCGGCGCATAATTCAGTGACGATTGGCATTGGCCAGGCCAAAGATACTTTCTCAAGTATTGCTAAACTAGCTAGGCGCTGATTTTCATTGTGATAAAAAATCGCAGAGCGGTATTGCGACCCAACATCGTTGCCTTGTCGGTTTCGCGTGGTTGGATTATGGATGTCGAAAAAAACTTCCAACAACCCCTCGAACGAAATGATTGAGGTGTCATATTCGATTTGTACTGCCTCAGCGTGCCCGGTATTGCCATCACAGACTTGACGATACTGAGGGTGTCTGATGTGCCCGCCTATATAGCCAGAGGTCACCTTTTTTACGCCACGTACGCGCTGAAAAATAGCCTCAAGACACCAAAAACACCCGCCAGCCAATGTAGCTATCTCGGTCATATGCATCCTTTATTGGCGTGCGCCACGCAAATTGCTTGGAAAATCGGCATTGAAATTGCTGCGAAATGGGTTGATGTCCAATCCACCGCGACGAGTGTAGCGAGCGTAAACCGCCAGTTTCATTGGTTGGCATGCTCGCATTAAGTCAACAAAAATACGCTCTACGCATTGCTCGTGAAACTCATTGTGATTGCGAAAAGAAATCAGATAACGTAAGAGACTTTCCCGATTAATCGGTTTGCCAACATATTGAATTTGCACGCTGGCCCAGTCAGGTTGGCCTGTCACTAGGCAATTTGATTTCAGCAAATTTGAAGTGAGGGTTTCAGTTGTAGTGCCGTCGGACTCATCGCAATGCAATAATTGCGGCTGTGGGGAATATTCATCCACTTCTATATCTAAGTTGTCGATGCAAAACCCTTTTAGCTCTCCAAAACGCAGTTGCTCAAATTGATCCGGTAAATTCACTTTGACCTGCACCGATGCATTTACTGCGTGACCAATATCGCGCCGCAAAATATCTGTGAGTTGCTCTACGCTATCGAGCTTGGTTTGATTGAAGCTATTTAGGTAGAGCTTGAAAGACTTTGACTCGATAATGTTGTCGCTATCGGCTGGGATTTGAAAAGTCACCAGCGCAATTTGTGGTTTGCCACGAGCGTTGAGCCAAGAGACTTCGTAGGCATTCCAGATGTCCAAGCCCATAAATGGCAAAACCCCATCAATGCCGATCTCTTCGCGCTTGACTTGGCGGGGAATGGGAAATAACAGGCTTGGATCATACTCAGTGATGTATGAAACGGTTTTTCCAAGTGGGGAAGCGGCTACATCTGACACGGGGTGACCTTTGGTGCTTAATATTAGTTGATTAGATTTTACCGTCGAGGGCTTAATTTTGCTGCGGCTTTTTCCCTAATGACTTTGGGAATGACTCGATTAATAGCGTCGCTAGCGATATTTGCGCATCAAACCAACCATCACGCCGTAGATTTCTAAGCTCTCGCTAGGGCGGATAATCGAAAAATCCGGATTGTGCGGGATCAAAAAATACCCCTGATTGTCACGCCCCAACTCTTTTAGGGTGTACTCGCCATCAACGATTGCAACCACCAGGTCGCCGACGTGTGCCGCATGACGCTTCTCGACGACCGCGAGGTCACCATCGTAAATTCCAGCATTCATCATGGAATCGCCACGCACTTTAATAATGATCGAGGTTGAAGGGCGTGGCATGAGATATTCATCGAGCGAAATAGATTCGCTCATGGCGTCATTGGCCGCAGCTGGCATACCTGCGGGAACATTAAAGTCAGCCAATTCACGCTCAAAAAAGCGCTTGGTGGGCGCCAGGCGCTTATCAGGCGTCATTTCAATATACCCTGCCAGGGTAAGTCGCTTTACGAGCGCAGATACCGCCGATTTTGAGGCCATACCCAGCAGTTCACCAATAACGGCGTAAGAAGGGATGCTGCGATAGTCGGTGTAGTAATCTTGCAGCTTGCCTAGATATTCATGGTCACGATTTGGGTTGGCCATGGTTAACCTCGTTGAACATTCGTTCTGTAAGCGTATTGAACGATCGTTCCCTTGTCAAGCAAAACGCAATGCTGATTCGCTGTCTGGTAAAATGCCTATTTGCTTGTATCTGGAAGCTGTCGTGAGAATTCTCTTGGCCCCTATGGAGGGGCTTCTTGATTGTGTTTTGCGGGACGTGATTACCCGCGCCGGTGGCATCGATTTATGCGTGACTGAATTCATCCGCGTGAGTGGCACATTACTACCCAATCGCACCTTTGAACGGATCGCCCCCGAAATTCTCACCGATAGCAAAACGGCGACAGGTGTGCCAGTTCGCGTCCAGCTATTGGGTTCGGATGCTGTGTGCCTTGCAGAAAATGCCGCTCGCCTTGCAACGTTTAATCCGCACGGCATCGATCTCAATTTTGGCTGCCCCGCAAAAACGGTTAACCGTCATCGCGGCGGCGCGGTACTCCTCAAAGAGCCAGAGCTCATTTATCAAATTGTGAAAGCGGTTCGTGATGCGGTGCCGACTCATATCCCCGTGACCGCAAAAATGCGCCTTGGTTACGAAGATACTTCGCCTGCCATTGCTTGTGCTCAAGCAATCGAAGCGGCAGGTGCTGCGGAGGTCGTGGTGCATGCGCGAACGAAAACCGATGGCTATAAGCCGCCTGCATACTGGGAATGGATTGCTCTGATTAAAGAGAATGTTAAGTTTAATGTCGTGGCCAATGGCGAAATTTGGACGGTCGAAGAATTTAATCGTTGCCGTGAAATTTCCAATTGCGACGATATTATGCTTGGACGCGGTATTGTTTCAAATCCTGGCTTGGCACTAGAGGCCAAAACGGGTCAGAAACTTTCATGGGAAGAGATGGCACCATTATTTGTGGTTTTCTGGCAGCAAGTAATGATTCATTGCTATCCAAAATATCAGGCGGGCAGGCTCAAACAATGGCTAAATTATTTGCGCCGTCATTACCCCGAGGCGGGTGAATTGTTCCAACAAATTCGTACTATAAACACTGCAGAAGAGATCGAGGCCGGCTTCCCGACCTTGGTACTCGGGCATGAAAAATAATGCGAATGGCTCGTTGATTAAATCTCATTAAAATCGGCAGGTATATCTACTGGCGCCTTGTTAAATAGCGATTGCATAGATATACCCGCCTTTAAGTTGGTAATGACGATAGGATTTGCTCCATGCCTTGTGCCTGTGTTAATCCACGCGATTCACAATAGCGCTTAAATCGGCGATGCAAGCTGGCGTCGATTTCCACCGAAAGTGCTTTAGGTAGCCGCTGCTGGTGATCTTGCGTGGCGCGGGTAAGCTGTAACGCACGCGAGCGGCGCTTACGTTCAGCCATCGTCATCGCCTTGCTGGCAAGCGCGGGGCGGCCGCGAGGGCGCTTTGCTGGCTCTTTATCACTCATGTCGATAATTACTCACAAAATTGCCGAGCTTTAGCTCGATGATGCTGCGCTGATTGATTGGTTACTTTAAATGATGATTTTCAAGTTCATCTAGTCATTGTCAGCGCGTGCTCGCGCCACAAGATGAATGGTGACTTGTCACAATTAAAGATTATCTCGCCATACAGTCAGCACTGCAAACCTTAATCCATCACAACATCGCTTTGATGACGATGAATTTGGTGTTTTGCGCTATGCATTCCACTCGTTTGAACCATTTTTTCAAATCGCGCTGATATTCCAAATGCCGATTAGCGACGATCCAAAGCTCACTCGTACTAGTCATGCATTGTTTGGCTTGCGCAAACATGCTGAGCGCAATGTCAGTCATAACGGTGGTTTGCTGATGAAATGGAGGGTTGATCAGAATAAGATCAAATTGCTCGGCGATATCGGCTAATCCGTCATGATGGGTGATGCTGACTTTCTGATTGGGGAAATTGGCTTGAAAGCTTAGTTTCGCCGATTGAATGGCGGCCAAAGATTCGTCATACAGGAAAAGCTCAGAATCTGGATGCATGTTGCAATACGCTAAGGACAGCAGACCATTACCGCAGCCAACATCTGCAACGCGTTTGGCCTTGGGTAATAGCGTGAAATTTTCGATAAAAAAACGCGAGCCGATATCGATTTTTTGCTCGGCAAACACGCCCGCGCAATTGATTAGCTTTAGATTAAGTTCGGGAACAGGTACTTCGATTGGGCTTTGAGCAAAAATCTGCGGCGATAAAACTACCTGATAAAGCCGTGCTTTTCGCTGTGTTGGCAAGTACTCTACAGCGCCGCACATGGCTTTCAGTACATCCAAATGCCCATTGCTGACATGCTTTTGCATGCCCGAGAAGAAAAGTTTGAGCGGACGCTTGAGACTACCCGCTAATAGTTGTAACTGAGCCTGCAGCAATGAAATAGACTTGGGTAGCTTGACTAAGGCATATGTAATATCTTGCCCCTTGTACATGATTGGAGCCGCTTCATTCTCTATATTGAGCTCGATCGCTTTTAGTGAGCACCATGAATCATTGAGGTGGTATATACCGGCTGCTGCATGGTGTTTTGCTGCCAAATGCAAGGCGCCAAACCCGTCATTCACCAATAGCACAGGCTCGTTTGGCAAAATCATCTGTGCAAGATATTCGTCCGCAGCATCCCATGCACGCAGCTCTTTGGCGTGCTTACTGGGATAGCGATTTAATTTGTGTGCCGCAAAGTCAATTGAATCTGGCATTGTTTAGATAGCGCAGTGCTTATGGTGTGAGTGAATCGACAGATTTTAACAGTACGGCGGGTGTAGCTAAGGACTAAATTGCCGACCTTGCTAAATTTATTCAAGAGCGTGATTTATCTAGCTGCATTGCGGTCTGCAAGACAAAAAGGAGGCGGGGTTTGGGATGTATCAAGTGACCGATGCACGAAAAAAAGTGTAAAATGTGATTGTCACAAAAACCGCATCAGCTATGGCCAAGCATCCTCAAGACTTTCTCACCCTACCTTTAATCCCTGAACCCAAAAAGCGCGGACGGCCCATCTCAGGGAAAGCACTCACCGCCGCACAACGCAAAGCGAATGAACGCAAGCGCAAAGGCTTAAATGGCATAGTTAGCTTTGAATTTAGTCAGGCAGAATTAGCTCGCCTCATCGTGGCTTTAAACGAATGCGCCCCTGAATTTCATGACAAAGAACTACTTGATAAACTAAAGACGAAACTAAAGCAAAGCTCGAAAGAGGGCGTTACTGTCATTAGATGACAGTGCTCGAGAGCTGGGGGCCAGAAGTCAAAGCTCGACTTGATTTGCTAGATTTCACCCCTTTTTTGTTAGCGCATCAATGAGTCTGACGTAACTCACATTCTGCGGCTGCTGACATGGATGTCAGACTCACTTAAATTATTCTTTTGTTGCACTCATTTACTGCCTATATTTCATAACAACCGCGCCAAATAATTTTGGTACAAGACATTGAAAGCAAGACGAATAGTGCTTGCATATGTTGATTGCTGCGACGTTGTTGATGACTTCCAATCAGCTGGTCGCAGGGCATGCGACGAGAGCAAAGATGACTGCTACATTGGAAACCATATTAAATCGAGCGGCCAAGTCTGGGGTTGGAATTCAAGCCTCTTTATTTGCTATTTTAATACTGATAGTTCCAATACTCGCTATTGCTATATTTGCAATTTATCAGCCACAGATTGAAAAAAATGCATTTGTAAATTTGACGGAAATAGCTCGACTAAAATCCTCCCAGATTGAAACTTGGCTTGGTAGAATACAAGCAGATGGTGCTCTATTAAGTAGTGACCCTAAAATAGTCTCCCAAATTAACGCTATTTTTTCAGGCAAAGAGAGCGCAAATAAGCCTGGCTATGCTCAAGTATTATTTGAGCGAATGCGTTCGACATATGGTTAACATGGCATTTGCCTAATCACCCCCGAAGCTAAACAACTACAATCGAGTGGTGATTGCTCGTTAGATGATGCAGTGCTTCACAATGCATTGCAAACCACTAAATTTAGCAATAAAAACAATTACAATTTCTACCTATACCGAGACAAGACAAACGACATACATATAGACTGGTTGCTACCATTAGGTTTTCCCACTCTCAAAAAAAATGAAGTCCAATATACAGAAAACAAAAAGGCACCGCCATTAGCCATCGTAATTCTTCGTATGAATATTTCAGAGTTGCTTTACCCGCAGATTAGTAAATGGCCTAACTCAAGTAAATCAGGGGAGCTGATTTTAGTTAGACGACAGGGCGATAAAGTTGAATTTATTAATGATGTTCGTGATAGCAAACATTCAGCCCTCAGCTTCAAGCTCCCATTAAATCCCACGTCACCTGCAGCTGCAGCGGTATTGTCTTCAAGTACTGGAACTCTTTTAGGTAAAGATTATCGCGGCATCCAAGTGCTTGCCGCATTTAGCCCTGTTGCAAATACTGACTGGCATGTCGTAGTACAAGAAGATCAAGCGGAAGTAATGGAGTCTTTATTTCAATTAATTTTATGGGTTGTAGCAGTAACGTTGCTGGCAGTGATTTTTTTTGGATTGATTTTATGGGCATATTGGAAGCAGCGTACTCAGTTGCTTCATGCGAATGAGATCGCTAGGCAAGCCATAATCGAAAAGAAACTCATTCAGTCTTCTGAGCGCTTTTTTTCAAGTTTTGAACTTAATCCAATTGCGGGGATTATTGCGAAAGCCGAGAGCGGACGCCTTGTTATGGCCAATGTGAATTTTACTCGCGACTTCGGTTGGGAGAAAGAGGATTTGATTGGCAAAATAACCCTTGAAATCGGTTTTTGGCATAACGCTGAGCGTAGGGGGGAATATGTAGACAGCCTTTTAAGCAAAGAACGGTTAATCGACTTCAAAACTCAGATCAAGAAAAAAGATGGATCAATTAGCCAGGTTCGGATTTCTTCAGGCCTAATCGAACTAGATGGGGAGCAATGCATCCTCACGTTTGTTACTGACATTACGCAAAGTGAAATTGCAGCCGCTAAAATTATCGCGGCAGAAGCGTTTGGTCGGGACGTGCTCGATTCGAGTAGTGCTCACATAGCTGTGGTGAATAATGATGGGATCATCATCGCAGCAAATCGTCGTTGGCAAACTTTTTCAGAAGAGAACTCATCTATTCTTGATGAGCCCGCACCGGCAACAGGAATCGGCACCAACTACCTTGAAATTTGTGAGGGTGCAACAGGCAATGAATCGTCTGATGCACACACTGCGAAGCAAGGTATTGAAGGGGTACTCACAAAACACCTCCCATATTTTGAAATGGAATATCCGTGCCATTCCCCCACTGAGCAGCGTTGGTTTTCCATGTACGTTTCCCCACTGCATCGGGAGGAAGGTGGGGCGGTCATTTCGCATATCAACATCACTACGCGAAAATTGGCAGAATTACAATTGAGCAAGGTTTCGCTTGCCGTGGAACAAAGCACATCCACGGTGGTAATAACCGACATTCATGCAAATATAGAATATGTTAATGATGCGTTTGTACTCGCAACAGGCTATCGACGTGAGGAAGTGATTGGGCAAAATCCACGCATCTTGAAGTCTGGCGATACCCCTGCCGAGACATACACTCAGATGTGGTCTGAATTGGCGCAAGGTCACCCGTGGTCTGGGGAGTTCCATAACAAAAGAAAAGATGGTGTTATTTCGATAGAGTCAGCTCACATCACTCCGCTGCGAAACAGTCACGGAGAAGTAACTCACTACGTTGCGGTCAAAGAAGACATCACAGAAAAACGTCAAATGGCCGAAGAGCTTGATCGGTATAGGTGCGAACTTGAATTGCTAGTCAAGCAAAGAACGCACCAGCTTAATGAGGCATTGGAATCCCTACATTATAGCGAAGAGAGACTCGGGTTTGCGCTTGCAGCGACCAATGATGGACTCTGGGATTGGGATGTCCCGAGTGGCAAGGTCGTTTGTAATGAAGCTTACTACACTATGTTGGGCTATACCCATGAAGAATTGGGAGATGACGTTACTAATGTATGGATTAATTTACTTCCAGAGAATTCACGTAATGAAACAGTGAAACAGGTCATGCTATTGCTTGAGCAACAGGAAGGTTATGCAATTGAGTTTCAGATGAAAAATAAACTCGGAGAAACCAAATGGATTTTAAGCCGTGCAAAACTAACCAAACGAGATTCATTTGGAAAGCCTGAGAGGGTCGTCGGAACGCATACAGATTTGACTGAGCATAAACAATTAGAGTTAGCGCTGAGAAATGCCAAAGACGCCGCTGATGCGGCAAACATGTCAAAGAGTGCTTTTTTGGCCAATATGAGTCATGAAATCCGCACACCAATGAATGCAATTTTGGGAATGACATATTTATTGCATCGCGATGAACGCAACCCAACACAATTAGAACGACTCAAGCGTATAGAGGAGGCAACACAACATTTGCTCTCATTGATTAATGACATTCTCGATCTATCTAAAATAGAAGCCAATCACTTGCAGCTTGAATGCATCGACTTCCATCTTGGGATGTTGTTTGATCATGTCACATCAATGATGAGTGAAGCCGCCCGAAAAAAGGGGTTGATTTTCCGTTCCACACTGGGCAACACCCCCCTTTGGTTACATGGTGATCCAACTCGACTTCGTCAGTCTTTGATTAATTATCTAAGCAATGCGATTAAATTCACGCCAAGTGGTCAAATTGAGCTACGGGTTGGGGTTGTAAGTGAAACAGAATCGGGCCTCTTGTTGCGCTTTGAAGTGGAAGACAGTGGAGAAGGGATTTCCGAGGAGCAGCAAGCAAAGCTTTTTCACGCATTCGAACAGGCAGATGTTTCCACCACCCGAAAATATGGGGGCACTGGGCTTGGTTTAGCAATAACACGACGTTTAGCTAGGCTAATGGGCGGCGATGCAGGGGTATTTAGCGTGCAAGGGAAGGGCTCAACCTTCTGGTTTACTGCTTTATTGGCTCGAGCTCAAGAGGGGGCAAGTGACGGTAACAAGCAGGCAAACCCTTTTGCAACTATTGTTGGAGAAACAAGCCTCAATCAATTTTCGGGGACTCGTATTTTGTTGGCCGATGATGTGGACGTCAATCGAGAGTTAGTTATTTCGCTTCTTGAAGGGACTGGCTTAGTCATCGATACAGCAAAAGATGGGAAAGATGCGGTAAACAAAGCATCTAGTCACTCCTATGCCATTGTCTTGATGGACATGCAAATGCCGGAGATGGATGGCTTAGAAGCAACGCGGATTATTTTGAAACAATTGCAGCCAACAAAACCCATCATTATTGCAATGACGGCAAATGCCTTTGGCGAAGATCGCCGGGCGTGTGAGGAAGCTGGAATGGTTGATTTTTTGTCAAAACCCATTGAACCAGAGCAGTTATTCCAAACCCTGGCATTTTGGCTAGCCAAAATCACGCCTCAACATGCATTACTCAGAGGATTTGAAGAAACTAAATCACCCTTGCTGGCCGCCTCTTCAAACGCCGCAACTTTCAATGCGAGTGAAGTGACGACTAGTCCTGTAGTTGATGAGTTTTCTGGACTCGATCTAAATCAGGGCATAGCGCTCTGGGATGGAAAGGTGGCGTCCTATCAGAAATTTCTCGTCAAATTTGCTCATTCATATTCAGATGCGGCACAAAAACTAAGTCAAGCCTTGTCGCAGAACGACCTTCAAAGCATTAATGCCTTGGCGCACAAACTAAAAGGTGCTGCTGCGACCCTTGCCTTGACGGATGTTACACGGCTTGCAAGTGAAATCGAGCTTTTGACAAAAAGAGTTACGGTAGCTGACGAGCCATCAGAAATAACTCAGTTGTTGTTGAAGCTGGATGGCGCGCTAATAACAGCGATCGATTCGATAACTCGATATGCGCATTCAGACAATCAAGTCAAATCTAGCAACCCCACAATTGCACTAGAGCCAGAGCAGAGAGCCATAGTTTCGTCCATGCTCATTGCCTTATTGAAGGCGCTGGATACTGATAATCCAGATGAGGCAGAAACTGAGTTGGCCAAAATGGAGCAATATATTTCACCAGATCGACTATTGAATGTGCAAACTGCATTAGAGGATTTTGATTTTAGAGCAGCCGAAAATGCCACACGGCAACTGGCCATGGCGCTCAGCCTCACATTGGAGAGCTAGTTGCAATGACAACCCAGATATTAATAGTTGATGATGAACCCGCAAACTTAGCAACATTGCGCCAGATACTGTCACCCGAGTATGCACTCGTCTTTGCGCGCAGCGGTCATGATGCTTTGCATATGGCAACTAAGCACCGCCCCGACTTGATATTGCTTGATATTCAAATGCCTGACATGAGTGGCTATGAAGTTTGTCGTGAACTCAAGAAAGATGTGAATACGAATGGAATACCTGTAATTTTTATCACTAGCCTATCTGAGGTGGGAGATGAAGCTGCGGGGTTTGAAGTTGGAGCGGTCGATTTTATTTTGAAGCCTGTTACCCCTTTATTGGTGCGCGCGCGTGTGCGTGCACACCTTTCCTTAGTGAGCGCGATCCAACTAGAGCGAAGTTATCTTGAAGCAATATCGATGCTGGGGGTGGCAAGTGAGGTCAAAGATATTGATACCGGGGTGCACATTTGGAGAATGGCGTCTTATAGCCGAGCACTCGCTGCCGCTATTGGTTATGACGAAATACAGTGTAAACACATAGAGTTGGCTGCCCCCATGCATGATGTCGGAAAATTAGGTATTCCCGATATCATTTTGCGCAAACCAGGAGCCCTAGATCCTTCAGAACGATCCATCATGCAACGCCATTCGGAAATTGGATTCAAGATTCTAAGCAAAAGCAACGCTCCTATTTTACAAATGGCAGCGATGATCGCGCTTCACCATCATGAAAAATGGGATGGCAGTGGGTATCCACGCGGCTTAGTGGGTGAGGCCATACCGGAAGTCGCACGAATAGTGGCAATTGCGGATGTTTTTGATGCGCTTAGGATGGTGCGACCTTACAAAGCAGCGTGGCCACTTGAACAAGTCATTGAGGCTTTAACTAATGGAGCAGGAAAACATTTTGATCCGAACTTAGTGCGCCATTTCATTGGAATATTGCCACAGATATTGGCATTAGAAGCCGATTGGTCTCGTAAAGAACGAGAGGATTTATATTTGTAAAATAATAGGCAGCAAGCCAAGGGCTGCTGCCTATCTGAGTCTCATCATTGTCGATGAGATTCATCATTCGGTTCCGAAAACGCAGATGGAACGTGCGTCAGTTCAGGAATCTGCCTCAATATTTCCAGTTCACTGAAATGCTACCATTGATTGGTGCGCCGTAAAAAGCTTGTGGTGCCCAGTACAAGCTGGAAATGTATTTCTGATTGGTCACGTTATTGAGGTTGGCCGTTACGCTTAGCTGTTTGTTAACGTCATAGCGAGCCATCAGGTTGAGGATTGCATACGATGGCTGTGTAAAGTTGCCGTCGGCAGAATGGTAGCTGGTTTGGCTTTGCCAATTGACACTTGCGCCGATTTTTAATGCTTTCAGTTGTGGCAACTGATAAGTCGTGGAGATGCGCACGGTTTGCTTGGGGACATAGGTTTTGACTGTGGCGCCGAGCTCATTTTTAATACTGAGCGCAGTAGCCCCCATGCTTGCTTGCCACCCATCCGCCAACTCTCCAGCTAGTTGCATTTCAAGCCCTTGAGAGGCAGCATCGATCCCCTTGTAATATGCTTGGCTTCCGATATAGCCTGCCAACTCGGCCGAATTATTCTGCTCAACCTTAAAGACTGCAGCCGATGCATTCAGTTTTTGTGCAAAGAAGTCACCCTTAATGCCAAGCTCGTAACTTTTACCCTCAACTGGCTCCAATACCGTGCCGCTGGCGTCAGTTTTGTACTGTGGGTTAAATATCTCGGTGTAACTGCCATACAGTGAGAGATTCTGGCTGAGGTCATACACTAGGCCAATATAGGGTGTCGTGGCGTGGGCGTTGCTTTGGTGATTTACGCCATACGCGGTGCCACTGCTATCTGAATAGGTGTAGTTGGCGCCAAGCAATAGCTTGAGATCGTCCGCCAGATGTAGTCGTGTCGCTGCATAAATGCTCTTGCGCACATCTGTGTAATCGCTGCCGTCAGTCGAAGCATCAAAACTAGGCATAGGGTAGCTACCATCAAACGCACCGCTCGGCGTCAGAGAGGTGCCAATGCCTTGTCCGTAGTGTGAGATATCGCTCAGCGTCGAGCGCGAAGCACTGGCCCCAACGATAAATTCATGCTCACGACCGGCTAAAGCAAATTGACCGCTGAGATTGCTATCCATCAAAGCTTGCCGATTATTCGAGTTATATAGGGAAGGGTAGCTAAATAGCCCCTCACCGGTGTGTTGATCTGGATTCCCATATACATAAAATAGCGCACCATCAGATTTAAGCTGGTTGTAGCCCAGCGTGGTTTTCCATTGCCAGTTATTACTGAAGGTGTGATTGAGCTCAGCAAAAACTCGCTGATCCTGAGAATCCCAGTACGACCAATCGGCCGCTGTGTTGGTATTCACCGCGTAATCGGTCGGCGTGCCATTGCTATGCAGTAGCGGCAAAGCCCCCCACATCGCACCATCTGCATCATTCTTTTGGTAGCTATAACCCATGGTTAATACGGTCTGATAGCTTAAATAGGCCTCGATCACGCCATAGAACACAGTTTTCGCAGGTTCGTAGCGATCTAAATATGAATCCCCCTCCTGCCGTGCGATCACCACGCGCGCTGCGATAGTGCCTTCGCTATTGAGTGGGCTTGAAATATCGGCGTCAATGCGACGAGTGTTCCAAGATCCATATAAAACACCTGCTGACGCCTCAAACTCGGGCGTGGGGCGTTTGCGCACAAAATCGATAGTAGCCGAAGGATTGCCTGTTGAAGACGTCAGACCGTTAGCGCCAAGAACAACATCGATCCGATCGTAGATTGCAGTATCCATATCACCCATCTGGTGACCGGAGGTGAAGGGTACGCCTACGCCATCCACTTTAAAATTCGTAATGTCAAAGCCTCGTGCTGTGTAATACGTTCGCTCAGTCTCTGCCTTTTCGACGGTGACGCCTGTGGTATTGCCCAATACTTCATCAATATTGTCGAGTTTGAAATCATCCATCTGGGCTCGAGTGACGACTGATACTGTTTGCGGTGTTTCGCTTAACGGCAGGTCAAGCAACGTGGCGGAGTTGCTGCTACTGACGCGATAGAGACCCGTTTTTTCGCTGGGCTGTTGAGTTGCATTGGCGCTAACCTCCACTTGATTGAGCGTAACCTCCGCGGCGTGTGTTAGCACTGGCGTGGTGGCCGACAAAGTCAGCGCAACGGCTAGATTCATGGGCTTTATTTTCAAACGAAGTTGCGGTTGGTGTAGAGGTGAGGTGGATCGAGTATTGGGCATGGCAAATCCGAGGTAAGACGTGTTTTAAATGAAAAAATTGTGCCCCTTGGAAAGGGTGACGTTTTGCGGGGCACGGACAATATTAAACGATAATGATTATCATTTGTGTGTAATAATAACGTAGAATTCTTTCGATTTACACCGGTATGATAATAATTATCATTTAATGAGGGCCGATAAACGATGCAACTACCAACTGATGGTGGGCCAGAGTTCAACTCGTTTAAGTCGAATGTTAAGCAGCTTGCAGTGAAGGCTGATGACCAGAATATCTCGCCAAACACGCTAACAGTAGCGCTCGATCAGGTGGCGGCAGTGTTGCCTACTTTGCGTGGGCGAGTCGCGCAGACAAATGCGCAACCCAGATTGGCAGAGGCGTTGTATGCCCATTGGCAGGCCGCGCAGCCCGCTGCTGGCCGGCATTATTGGAGTGCACGTAGCTGGGGTATGTTGATCTGGCAGCCGGCTTATTTGGCTGTGCTGGCAGTACATCAGGCTCAGTGCGCTTTATCTTTGACAGGATTGCAGCAAAGTGTGAGTGCTGGAGTGACCTCTGGCTTTACCTTGCCTAATCAGCAATTACAGTGCGGGGGAACGGATGCGTTGATTGCCTACACGGCAAACAGTCTGCGCATTTATCACCAGCAGCATTATCCGCAGTTAAATGCAGTTCAGCCGTATGCCGAGCGTCTAGCTGCATGCCTTACGGTTGACTGTGTGCTGTCCGCGCTGTTGCTTGCTAATCAAATACAGCGTTGGCCCGAGCAAAGGCTTGTGCAATTGGCCGAGCGTTGGCTAACGGCGCTGCAGTGGACTCGACACGGTGCACTGATGCAGATCGAATTGCCGGCTGGCCGGCGTGTGCCGGCACTGCTCCGGCAAGGCTGCTGCCAGCATTTTCGTTTGCAGGGTGAAGCGCCTTGCAGTAATTGCCCACGCAGGCCGCTGGATGAGCGCATTGAAATAATGCGGAGCGAAATGGTGATCTAAGCACGGGGTATCAAAGGGGTATGTGAAATTAGTTCGCTTATATCGATCGATAGCCCTCAGTTTTACCTATTCAACCCTAAAGCCCGATGTGCTTGTGCTGGGTGTACATACCAAATCACGAAATACCCTGCTTGGTATATTTATCTAATCATTATTAAATAAGATCTCTATTCATATACCTATGAAAAATTCGCTTAGTTTTCACCTAGCCAATGTCAACGTTAGTCGGCAAGGGCGCGCTTTACTCGATATTGCGCAATTGCAGCTGCCCGCAGCGGGGCTCACCGTGATTCTGGGTCACAATGGCTCGGGCAAATCGACTTTACTAAAATTGCTGTCTGGGCAGATGGCGCCAGATCGAGGAGAGGTATTGCTGCAGGGGAAGTCGGTGACTCATTATATTCCGCGCGAGTTGGCCAAGCGGGTGGCATATATGCCGCAACAGATTCCGCAGCCAGCGCTGTTGCTGGTGCGCGAGTTGGTCGAGTTGGGGCGTTTTGCTTGGCGCGGCTGGTTGGCGCGTTGGCAAAGCGATGACCAGAGTTGGGTTAGTCGTGCGCTGCAGCAGGCCGGCGTGGCTCACCTAGCTGGGCATGCAGTTGATGAAATATCGGGGGGCGAGCGCCAACGAGTATGGCTGGCAATGTTGCTGGCGCAAAATGCGCCGCTATTACTGCTCGATGAGCCCAGCTCGGCACTGGATTTGGCGCACCAGTATCAGCTTATGCAGCTACTGCGCCAACAGGCTGATTTACCTGACTGCGGCGTGATTGCGGTACTACATGACCTGAATTTGGCACTGCAATACGCTGATCGGATTGTGGCGTTGCAGCGTGGGCGCATTTGGTTTGATGGCTCACCAAGCCAGTTGCTAGCGCATCCGGAGCTTGCTGCGTTGTATGGCATTGAATTGGAGGTATTGCATCGAGCCGGCAAGCCAGCGGTGGTGGCGGTGGTATGAAATATCTAACTTTGCCCGTCTTGCTAGCGTTCGCCTTGCTGCTGGCTGTTTTTCATTTGCAGATGGCGACACCGCTAGAGCTAGCGGCGCAATGGCGTGCAATAGGTAGTGATGATCTGGGAATGGATTCGATCGTATTTAAGTACGCCCATTTGCCACGCACTGTATTGGCTATTTTTCTGGGTGTGGCGATGGCGCTATCGGGCAGTCTATTGCAGCAGCTAACGCAAAACCCGCTAGCTTCGCCGATGACGCTGGGCGCCTCTGCAGGCGCGTGGTGCGCCATTGTGTTGGGTGGTTTGCTGTTGCCAGCGACATGGCATTTGCCAATCGAATGGTTGGCGATGGGCGGCAGTTTATTCGCGCTGCTGCTCGTGGTTTCCCTGGCAGGCTGGCGACAACTACACGGACTGGGCGCTTTATTAGCGGGTACTGCGGTTAACCTGCTGTTAGGGAGCGTGGCAGGGATCGCGGTGATGATGAATGATCAATACAGTCGCTCGTTACTAGTGTGGGGCGCTGGCGATATGGCGCAGAACGACTGGTATTGGGTTGGCTGGGTACTGCCGCGGCTGTTACCTGCGCTATTGGTGCTACCTATGCTGTGCCGCCCGCTGCAATTGATCCAGCTGGGTAGTGATGCTGCCACTGCCGCAGGGCTGAATGTTGCACGTTTCGCCATACTTACCAGCCTGCTGGCACTGTGGCTGAATGGACTGGCAATTAGCGCGGTAGGGATGATCGGATTTATTAGCTTGCTGGCGCCGGCGCTGGCGCGCTTGCTTGGCGCGGCCAAACCTGCGCAATGCTTGATGTATTCAGCCGTACTTGGCGTTATCACATTATTGGCAGCCGATACCCTGGCGATGTATGTATCGAGCCTGCTTCCTGAGCTTTTACCCAGTAGTGCGGCGGCAGGCTTGCTCGGTGCGCCCGTACTGGTCTGGTTATGCTTGAGACAGAAAATGCCTGATCGGGTTGGTGGGGCGCTGGCGGCGATGAAAGTGCGGCGGCGAGTACCATTGCCTGTGTATTTATTCCTAGGGTTGGCACTGATGGTGCTCTGCGCAGTGCTTGGGCGTGACGTGCAGGGCGCTTGGACGCTGGAGTGGCCCGATGCCGGCTTGTGGGCGCTACGTTGGCCACGACTACTGGCTGCAAGTGCAGCTGGAGTGGGGCTGGCAATGGCGGGTTTAGTTTTGCAGCGCTTACTCAACAATCCCTTGGCAAGCCCCGATCTACTGGGGATTTCGTCAGGCGCTAGTCTGGGCATGTTGCTAGGAATGGCATTGGGAGTGTCGCAGCCTTGGTTAATGACCAGCGCTGGCGCGGCTTTGGTGCTAATGGTTCTGTGTTGGTTGGCGCCGCGCCAATCGCCCGCACGCTTGGTATTGCTGGGGGTAGGGCTGTCATCGCTCTTGGAGGCGGTACTGCAATTCGTGCTCGCGCAGGGAAGTAATGATAGTTTCAAGCTGCTCAACTGGCTGGCGGGCTCTACTTATCATACCAATGCGGGTGATGCGCTGGCATTGGCCGCTTGGGTGGCACTACTGGGGTTGTTGATTCTGCCCGCTAGCCGAGTGTTGGCATTGTTGGGGTTGGGTGAAAGCCATGCTCGCGCAACAGGGCTAAATGTCCGCCGTGCCCGCGCACTATTGTTTTTGCTGGCTGGGTTATTGAGCCTGGCAATTAGCAGTCAATTTGGGCCGCTAGCCTTTATTGGACTGGTGTTGCCACAATTGGCAATTCAGCTTGGCGCACGCAAAGTGAGTACGCAATTACTACTCGCCAGCCTGTTGGGCGCGACGCTGTTGGCGCTGGCTGATTTTGCCAGTCGTACATTATTTTTTCCTATGCAATTGCCAGTCGGTGCGCTGGGTTCGCTCTCGTGCGGCATGTTATTGGTACTGGCCTTGTTGACTACTCGCAGAGGTGCGCCATGATCAATCGTTTCATTTTAGTCGTGGCATGCCTGCTAGCTTGTACAGCGCAAGCGGGGCCCAAAGTAATAGCATTAAGCTGGGAGAGTACCGAATACCTGCTCAACATTGGTGTCACCCCGCAAGCCATTGCTGATCGGGTCGATTACGATAAATGGGTGGTACAACCTGCGCTACCAGCGCACGTACTCGATGTGGGCAGTCGTTTTGAGCCCAACCTTGAGCGCATCTATGCACTCAAACCCGATCTGATCCTGATTGGCCCTGCTTTAAGTGGCATGCAATCGAAGTTACTCAAAATTGCGCCAACCATCGTGCTCGATGCCTTTCGCACAGATCACGATAATGCGCTTGTGGCCGAGCAACTGCAGCGGCAGTTGGCAATTCGGCTAAATCGGCTGCCGGCACACGAAGCTTTTTTAGAGGCGAGCCGACGTAAACAAGCTGAATTGCGTCAATCCATTGCACAACGTTTTGGTAGTCAGCCGCCGGCCGTATGTGTGGTTCGATTTGCTTCACCAACGACGTATTGGGCATATGGTGAAAATTCAATGCCCGAAGCTGCACTTAACCAGCTGGGACTACGCAATGCTTGCCCGCAAGCGCGTTCGATGTGGGGTTTGCAACTGCACAAAGTGCCTGATCTCTCCGTAATAGGCGACGGAGTACTGTTAAAAATAATGCCGTTTGAACGCGAGGCTGAGTTAATGCGCAGCCCAATCTGGCAGGCCTTGCCAGTTGTGAGACGCGACCGAGTTTACACTTTACCGCCGGTGTGGACGCATGGCGGGCTGCATTCCATTGATCTACTGGCGCAATCAATCGCCGATACACTCACTTCAAGTCGTAACTAAGCCTTGCTGAGCGCAAGGGAATGGGGCAGCTAGGAGTTGGTGGGGTACTGGCATTTTTTAGGGTGGATCGAACAAAAGGAACTATTACCCATGACTAATGCAAATGCGACTATTTAACTTTACATAATATACAGAGAGTGAACAAAAAACCCGCCATTCCTGACGGGTTTTTATGGGGTATTTTCTAGGCCGCCAGTAGGGGCTTTTTTGCGATTTCTTCCCTTATTTCCTTTTCATAATCAAAGCCTTTGCAGGCCGTATAGGCCGCCAGCCAACCCGCCATTTCTTCCCGTGTCGGCGCATCTGAATACATTATCGCCGAGTAAATTACTGGCAAGGGTACATTAAGAAATGATGAAATTTTCCGCGCTATATCTGGCCCGACCGATCGTCGTTTATTGACGATGTTTGAAATTGAGGTTCTATCGACCCCAATACTGATCGCAACCTGTGTTGCAGAGTCCGTGTTAAGCCTTGATTTCATTGCTAAAAGTAGCGTCTCAAAATCCAGCATTTCCTAATATCCCAATAGTTTTATTTTGTAATTGCTTACTTATTAGCACTTACTGGCCCGCTTATAAATCCGTTTCACTCTGAAACCCTGATTTGAGTATTTACATAGAATCCGACTTAACCAACGCAGACCAAACGCGGCGGGAAAAGTTCGATTCATTCAGGGGGTTATATGTCCAGTTACTTCGGCTTCAGTAATGTGAATAACGTCACAGTTTCGGACTGGACGCGCAAACAATACGGTAACGGCCCTGAATCAATGGTGAACTGGGAAAAAACCATTGAAGTGGAATACAGCGAATTTGATTCTTGCCAGGTAGGCAGCACAGTTGTTATCACCGCTAGCCACCAAAAAGCGAAAGAACTCGAAGCGGCATACCAGGCCGCCAAGCAGGCCGAGGCCGAGCAAGTCGCATCACTCAAGCAATCAGTAAGCGTTAGCAAATGACGCAAGCCAAGCAGCATCGCGCCTTTATTCCTGCCTGTCATGTGCAATATTGCCTTGACGCGGCAGTAAAGCGCATTTGGCCAACTTCGGAAGGTGCGCGAACAATCAGCGCCCAAACGATGGGCCGCCTCACTTCTACGCTGCTTTGCCTCATTGGCATGAACAACAAAGGGCGCGTTCGCGCCGATCAAGAATTCATTGCGGCCCGCCTGGGCAAGTCTGATCGCTCATTGCGTACCGATCTGCGCGACCTTGAGGCCCTGGGCCTAATCGAAACGCTCAAGCATTACGACAAGCATTTCAAAAAGGTGCGCAACACCTATGTAATCGCGCCTGTGCTCTTGCTTTGGAAGAAGGGCCAAGAGCTGGCCCGCCAGGCTTCGGCCGCGCTAATCGAAACCGTGGGGCAGACAAGCACTGTAGCCCGTCGCATGAAGAAACTGCATGAAAAATACCAAGAGCTGAACACTAAAAACCTGCGCCAGGGCAAGCAATCGCCCCAGGAGCGTATCGGCGCTTACCTGTCACGCGTTGAGTTTTCCACAGAC
The DNA here is from genome assembly GCF_013403565.1 of Chitinibacter bivalviorum. Taxonomy (NCBI): domain Bacteria; kingdom Pseudomonadati; phylum Pseudomonadota; class Betaproteobacteria; order Neisseriales; family Chitinibacteraceae; genus Chitinibacter; species Chitinibacter bivalviorum. The sequence continues at coordinate 1,003,223 of NZ_CP058627.1, forward strand.
CGGAAGAATCCTGCCGTGTTGACAGATTCTTCTTCGAAGAAAGAATCAAACCAAATAAGTGCGCAGCGAGCTGCGGATATTTGGGGTCTTGTATCCGCGTTCGGATACAAGCAAGCGGCCCGAATGGCCCGCTTGTCCGTGGCCCAGGTGATAGAGCTAGCCCGATCTATCGGGAAGGGGCCGCCAGGCTTTACGGCTAGCAGGGTTTCTCCGAATGACGGGGCGGGGAACTCAGGATAAAAAACCGTTCGGCAGTGGTAGCAGTGGTTTTTTGAGGTGAGGCGGTCTTTTTGGGCCGCATCAGCAGCACAAACAGCGCGGGGGCGCATCTTTTCAACAGGGTAGGGGGCTTTATGCTGAAACAACTAAACGAAGCACTGAACGCGCTTAAAAATTCGGGCGTTCTGGAAGCAAAAGCGAAGGCGGCCGCCTTTGCTGATGTAGCAGTCGAAACAATCGACCACTTGCACAAGGCTTTAGACACGGCCCAGCAATTGGCCGTTGATTCGGTCAATGAATTGGTAATCGTCGCGGCCCGCCTGGAGCGCCTGGAGCGCCTAAGCGGTTTACACGTTGAGCAGTACGAGGAAGCGCCAGCGGTGGCAAACCATGAAATTCAAGGACAGTGATTATCTGATTACGGCCGCCATTTTGGCGGTGTGGCCGCGCCCAGAATGGGAGCCGATCAAATTAATGGGGCCTAGCCCCGTCAAAATCAAAGTTTTGCAGGGATAAGGGGGGGCGTATGGCCGGGGGGCAAAAAGTTACGCGGGAATACCTGGGCGAGATGGATTGCCCGCTTTGTCACCGGCCCGCGCCGGTGCGCAAGCAGGCCAACGGCTTTGCAATCCTGAAATGCGGGTTTTGTGGCTGTACGCTGCAAACCCACGAACACAAATCAAGCTCAATTTTGGCGAGTCGCATCAAGGGCCAGCCGCTACCAGTGGCGGCCAATGAGCCAAAACCAGAAATCAAACCAAGTGCGCAAGCAGCGCCACAACCAAAGCCAGCGCAAAGCGGCACTTTTTGGTAAGGGGAAAGCATGTACAACGAAGATCAAACACACCAACAAACCGAAGCCGCGCCAGCGCCAAGTGAGGCCGATCACGAATTAGCCCGCCTGGAACAAATCGCGGCAGGCCATGACCAGGAAACTAACGCTGAATTATTGGCGGCAGCGGTGGGCGCTGATACGGTTTTGACTTTTCCGCACGATGCAGCGGCCGAGTGCGAAACGGTTTTAGTCATGGCCCGCACATTATTGGCCCCATTGTATCCCTCGCTGGAGGTCGTTTACTCCGATTCCACTATTCAAAAACTGAGCCAGGCGGCCGCGCCGGTGATGATTAAATACAACTTAACCGGCGGCGGTTTGTTGTCTAAATTCGGCCCTGAATTGACGCTCGCGGCCGTGGCCGTGCCGGTGGCCCTGGAAACAATCAAAGCCGTTCGCCACGATCACGCGGCCCGCATTGCGGCCAACGATGAACAAGCAGCAGCGGCGGCCTTAGCCAATGGCAGCAACTAGTAAAAATAGGGGGCCAGTGGGGGGCCGTGGGCCGTGGCCTGACCTGATCGAATCACGGGCCAATGAAGCCATAATTGAAGTGATTATTGGGGCCACTGGCGCGGGCAAAACCACTCATTTAATGCGCGAACTCAAAGCAGGCAAGCCCAAACGCTTGCTTGTTTGGGATGATAAAGGCGAGTTTTGCGATGATGGTTTTGTCAAGCCCGTCAAGACGATCACCGAGTTTGCAAAGCAGGTGAGGGCGGCGGGGAAGGGGCCGATGAAACTTGGCTTGATTCCCTACGGCAAGCCGAGCGATATGGTGAAACTGTTTGATCTGTTTTGCCAGATTGCGTACCAGGCGGGCCAGTGCGTGGTAATCACCGAGGAAATGAGCAACGTGTGCGACGGTGGCAAATGTAACGCTGCGGGCTGGCGCACACTCATCACCAAGGGCCGGACGCGGGGATTTCGCATTTATGCGCTGACTCAGCGGCCCGCGCTCATTGATAAAACGGTTTTGACTCAGGCCACGACGATTCGTTGCGGTGTTTTGGGTTCGGATAACGACGCGAAACCCGTTGCCAGTGTGATGCGCGGCGTACCGCATTCTGATCTGCTCGCATTGCAGCCCTTGGAGTACATCGAATACATCAAGAAAGGGCCGGTGATTAATCGCGGGAAACTGACTTTTTAGGGGGTAATTATGTTTGTTCAGAAATTAGCAGTTTGGAGCTTAGGCTTTTTTATGGGTGTATTGGCCGCAACATCAGGGAGCCTGATTGTTGAGAGCCAATTATTTAAGCATGGCTTTTACCCAATTTATTGCGATTCACAACAATAAATCGGCATTTATGCAACAAATTTTCAAATAATTTCAGAAAGTTGATGGGGGCCACTGGCCCCCATTTTGCCCTCAGTTAGCCCGCCTACGGCCCCTTTTGATAAGGGGCTTTTTTATTTTTATTGTTTGTGTAATTAACGCAAACAAAACGCTTTGTTTGTGTTTTTCCAACTCATTTACACAAACAAGGTAATGAAATGCCAACTACTAAACAGGCTTTGACAATTGTAGTCGTTTCTCTGATTGCAACAGCCATTGCGGCCCGCGTTCCAGCCGTTAAGAAAATCGTTTACGGCGCTTAACAGCGTCTGAATTGCGTTTCTAATTATTCAAGGCTGAGAAAATGACCCAACTTAAAAAAATGCCGCCAGTGCAAAACGTGATTGCCAATAATATGGCAACGCTGACTTTGCCATTGTCGGAAACCTTCGAGCGTTTGGTATGTGTCCTGGGCGGCACGTTCACCAAAGCAATGATTTTGAATATTCGCGTTAAATTGAACGGCAAAGTTATTCACGATTGCACCGGCGCTGACCTGGATGTAATGAACAACTACAACGGCCTGGCTTCCAATGCCTCAATTTTGTCGATCGACTTTTCCGAGCTGTTCGCTCGCGATGCGGTTTGGCAATCAGTCGGCGCAATCGGCACGGCTTCGGATAACGTGCAGTCTCTGATGGTTGAATTCGACATCGGCGCGGCGACTAACCCGACGCTGACCGTATTTGCCAACGTATCAGGCCCTAAAATTCTTGCGGGCATTAACAAGCTGTCAAAAGCCACAATGAATATTGCGGCGGGCAACGTAAAAACGCCTTTGCCGGTGGCGTTTGGTGCATCTGGCGGCGCGTTGATTAAGCGCATTTACATCAAGTCGGCAAACATGACCGCGCTTGAAGTGAAGCGAAACGGCGTTGTGATCCACGACTCAATCAAGGCCGTGAACGACTTCTACCAGCAAGAAAACAAAAAAGTGCCACAAACAGGCTGGTACATTTTCGACGCGGTAGTTGAAAACAACGGTAATGACATGATCGACGTTACCAACAACGACCCAAACAACAAAACATTCAGCTTTGAAGTGAATGTCACGTTAAGCGCGTCTGAGTTCATCACTTATTACGTTGAAACCATCGACGTTTTAGGCAACTGCTAAGGGGCCGACGATGGACGACGTTTTAGACCTGAGCTTTATTAAAAACATCATCTCTGATGCGTCCAAGGGTTACATCTACGAGAAATACGGCGTTGTTAGCGATAGCGGCAAGACGTATTTTCGCGGCCAAAACGGGGGCACGTTCCAGGCGGGTACAACGCCGGAACAAGCCCAGGCTCAAGCCCAAGCGACCAATTTCACGCCCTGGATTATCGGCGGCGTGGCTATTTTGGCCCTTGTTTTGGTGATGGACTAAATGGCGATTATTCCTGGCATTGATGACAGCCCAAACCCAACCGGCTTTGCAAGCTCGCTTTTGTCTGGCTTAGGCCAGCCATTAGCGGCGGGCTTGCAGGCCCTGGCGGGCGGGCCAACTTCTGCCGAGCAAAAATTCAGCGGCTCAAACAATCCGATCTTCGGGGCGGATTGGGCCGTTAATTTTAGCGGCACTCAAAAAGTAAACACCGGCCCCAAGGGCAGCACCGGCGCAAGCCAACCAGACGGCAACGGCAATATTACGGGCAGCCAGGGTTTCACCGGATTTAATAGCCCGCTCATTATCGGCGTGGTGGTTTTGGGTTTTGTGGCTGTGATTTGGCTGAAAAAAAAGCGATAAACATATGTTTAATAGCAGCAAGAATTTAACAACTCAAAACATAACGAATAACGACAATCGACAGTCGATTCAAGATGGGATGGGTATTTCAGGCGACAATTCCAGTATTTCCACAACGTCTAATGTGTTTACTGATTTATCAAATCGCAGCACAAACAATATTGATAATTCTAATCGCAGCGTTACCAATATAACGAACACAACGACCGACCAGGGCGCGTTAAAGCTGGCGGCTGATCAAGTTTTTGCATCATTGACTAGCCAGAATTCGACGGTTTCAGCAATGGCCCGCTTGGTTGAGCAAAGCCAAAAAAATGCGGGTGATACCAACATCAAAGTCATTAATTCGGCTTTTGATGCTTTGGGCACGAAAGACCACATTACGGCCGATCTGGTAAACAAATACGCCGATTTGCAAAATACAGCGACCAATAACATTGCAACCGCTTGGAAAAATGCAAAGGAATTCGAGGCGGGCAAATCGCTGGGCGATATTAAGTGGGTGATTGGCGGCTTAATTGGCGTCTTTGCATTAATGGCATTAAAGGGCGGTAAATAATGCAAACCATCACGAATATTTTTACCGATGCAAATCCGTGGTTTTTGGGCTGCTTCGGCTATTCATTTCAGCTTTTGGATACCAGCGCACCCGTCGATATTACTTTGACGCGGGGCAATAGCCCGGTCGCTAAAGCGCGCGGCGTTCAGTCTGGTTTCAAATTGCGCCAGCAAAAGCCCTTTGACGGCGTAATTATCGAAAACGCGGGCATTGGCTCCAGTGTCACGATCTTTGTCGGCTCCGAAGTCGATGCGGAATACACCCGCATTGCTGGCCTGGTCGATACGCGCATTAAGAGCGCCAAAACCCTACTCAATAAACCCATGCTCAACGTAGCGCAAAACACAGAAACCTTGCTGTGTGCGGCCAACGATGGGCGGGCACGTCTGATTGTCTGGAATAACGGCACCGCTGATGTGTATATCGGCGCACCTGGTCTGGCGATTGCCGACGCCGCAATCAAGCTGGCCGCTGGCGATCAATGGATTGAAGAAACCGCCGCGGCGTGCGCCTGGATTGTGATTCACAACAACGCCGCCGCCCAGGCCATCAAAGTGCAAGAGGCACTGTACTAATGGCCCGCGCAACACGGCGACGCAATACGCCAGTGATTGGCTCAATCAACACCTACACAGGAAAGCGAAAAGTGGCTGGAGAAATTCTACATTTTGCAGGCTCAACGCCACCAGTTGGCACGCTGGCGTGTAACGGCCAGCTTGTCAGCCGTACCACCTATTCAAATCTATTTGCCGCCATTGGCGTGACGTATGGCGCTGGCGACGGCTCAACGACCTTTGCCGTTCCTGATCTGCGTGGGGAATTCATCCGCAGCTTGGACGGTGGGCGCGGCATTGACGCAGGGCGAGCACTGGGATCTGCGCAAGCTGCGACGGAGATTTCAAACTATGTTCACTCGGACGGTGGAACACCTGGAGCCCTTGCTGCTGAATCTGTGCCAATTACAAACTCTGACGGCGTTGGGGCAAACATTGCAACGCCAAACGGAAATTATTATTTCAGCGCAGCAAATTCAACTAATGGCGGTTCTGCTTTTTCAACCGCGTCAAAAATTCGCCCCCGCAACATCGCCATGCTGGCCTGCATCTATTACTAATTAAAGGACTTGTCACGAAATGCCACAAGTAAAAGCTAAAGTATGTCATGCCTACAACCCAGCAACCGGCGCTTATTTACAGCCAACGGTGGCTTATTTAGATCCACTCACGCCAGGGCAATACAACTTGCCCGCGGGTGCGATTTGGGCCGACCCAAACGAGCTGGCCGCTTGGGATGCCACTAATTGGCCCTATGTGAACGGCAGCGCCTGGGAATTGAAGGCCCTCTAATGGCGGTGAACGGAAAACGCCTTTTTGTGCTGGCCCTGGCGGGAGTCGGGGCGTATTGGCTGATCGCATCACGCACTATGCAAAAGGGCGAAGCGGCAACAGAAAACGGGTTTTTTGTGCCTGATGTGTTTGGGTTTTTGAAAGCGTCATTGAATGATGCGGGTAATTATTTACAGGATGCATTCGACTTGGCTAATTCAGACTTTAGAACAAGTGTCACCAGTGGGCGCGGCAATCAATTTGTCGGCGTAATCGAAAAAATCGGTGAGGCAAAAGGCTTGCCGCCTTTCTTGCTTTCGCGGATTGCCTATCAGGAATCGCGGTTTAGACCTGATGCAACAAACCCAAGCGGGGCGCGTGGCATGTTTCAGATTAACAAAATCACGCAGCTAGAAATGTCTCGTCAAATGGCTAAACAGTTTGACCCGTTCAACTGGCAGCAAGCAGCCGAAGGCGCTGCGGTTTACCTGGCTTATTTGTATGCGAAATTTGGAACTTGGCTTCTTGCTGTGGCTGCCTATAACGCTGGCCCAGGCACTTTGCAAAAGAATATGGCGGCAAATGGCGGCAAATGGAATCCAGCCACAATGCCGCAAGCCGAACAGCGAGTTTATGCGCTGCAAGTGATGGCTGATATTCCAGCGGATTATTAATGTGTGGCGGCGTAAATCTCGCAGAGTTGCAGCTCAATTCCGACCATAGAGCCAGACATCAAATCACGCTCATTTTTGGCCGCTTGTTTTTTGCATAGCTTTGCGGATTTTTGGTAGTTGGATTTTTTGCTTTGAGGCATAGCCGCCACTGCAATATCAAGTTGTTTTGAAAGACATTCGTTCTTCTCAAACATGATTTGCATTGCGCGGCAGTCTTTTACACCTTGGCTAAATTCATTCGCATATTTATCACATGCGTAGCAATCAGTGTAATCAGCATGGGCAAAGCCAGCGACCAGGGCAAGAAGTAGGGCGGCGGTTTTCATGTATGAGAACTCCTTTTTTTAATCATATACAGGGCGCGACTTTATATCATGGCGACTGTGAAATTGAACACACCAACGGGCCTTTATGTTGTCGGCGGCCTGATTGCCTTGCTTTGGCTTAAGGCCACATTGAACGGCCGAACGATGGGCGAAGAAGCAGCCAAAACCGCATGGGATGCAACCGGCGGCGCGGTAACAACCGGCGCGCAAAAGTACGCCAAAGACACATACAAGGCGGCAACCGACAAGGCCGACGAAGAATTCATAAGCACGGTGCGCGGCCTCACTGGCGTATCACCGGCCAATTTTGCCGAGCAGCAAATCATTATCAGCTATCGGCCAACGGCGAGCGCCTGGATGGATGGCTTGCCGATCTTGGGCCTAGTACCAGCGGCCCAGGCTTATTTAGCAGCACAAGCAGTAAAAGAATACCGATCAACCAATATCGGAAAATCACTTAAACAATGGGGTGTTTACTAGTGAAAACTATTACATACATAGGTCTTTTAATTGCTGGGGTGGTTTTTCTTGAGTACCTCAGAGAGCAAGGCGCATTTTTAACAACTGAACAAAACAATCAAATCGTTCTAAGTAGATTACGGGGGTAATAAATGGCATTCATCGACAAACTAAAATCATTGGGCCGCTTTGTGGTTCAACGTGCGCAAGAGCCTAGCACCTGGGCAGCAGTCGCCAGCATTGGCGCATTGGCGCACGCTAACCCTGAAGTCATGAGCAATGTAGGTAATGCTGCGCCGTTGGTCGCGGCAATCCTGGGCGTATTTCTTCCGGAATCGCAAAAGCAATGAGCGTAAAAACCACGGTAAAGAATGCGCTTGTGGCGGTGGCCGTGGGCGTGGTGGCGATGATGGTTTACGACAAGATCAAAGCCATGAAAGCCCAGGCCGACGCAGACGAAGCGAAAAAGACGATCAATAACACGAGCCGATTCCCTGGTATTCCGTTACCAACCGAAGGCCCGATCAATTTATCGACCGACGATACGGTTTTGCGCATTTAGCCTGGGAAACCATACGCGGCCCGAAACATCGGTAAAAACTGAATATTCTTTCTCGCTGGAGGCGGCCATTGGCCGCTTTCTTTTTGCCGTTTGATCTTGCCGACCACATCCCAGGCAACAACATAATATTCACGTCGATAAGGCAAAGCCCCGAATTGATCGACGATAAACAACAGCCAATAATCAATTTCAGCCTGTGAAACGCCTGTGCCCGCATTAAATTGTCGCACCAGGTAGGCGCGTTTTTGATAGCCCGCGCTCAGTAGTGTCTTAAAAAGTGTGTTTTTTCTGTTTTTATGTGTTGTTTTAGTCATATTTTACAAGTTGATACATATGCGGCAATGTAAGTTACTGCAACGTAGTAAAACTACGGGAAAAGCCTTATTTTACAGCAAAAAGAAAGGGGCTTTGCTTACAAATTGCGTCACTTCTTCTTTACATAATATACATTATGCGATGTTATGTATAAGTTACGTGAAAAACATGAGAAATATCAATTTTCGTATTCCATAGTGATATTAAGATGACGTTCATCGAGCAGGATTGTTGTTGGCGTTTATTGTTTTCGTTAATACTGCCAACATTCATGACATGTAAATAAAGCACAGACAAGATAAACTGTCAGGCATAACATACAACCACAGATACCTTTTTCGCACGTCAGGAGCAAGAAATGACTGTTACAAACGTTCAAGAACTCGATGCACTAGTAGCTCGCGTTAAAAAAGCGCAGCAACTGTTTTCTACTTTTTCCCAGCAGCAAGTTGACGAAATTTTCCGCGTAGCGGCATTGGCTGCTGCCGATGCACGTTTGCCATTGTCAAAAATGGCCGTTGCTGAAACAGGCATGGGTATTGTTGAAGATAAAGTAATCAAAAATCACTTTGCATCTGAATATATCTATAACGCGTACAAAAATGAAAAAACCTGCGGCATTTTGTCGGTGGATGATGCATTTGGCACCATGACCATCGCTGAGCCGATCGGGATTATCTGCGGTATCGTACCAACTACGAACCCAACTTCAACGGCCATTTTCAAAGCGTTGATTGCTCTGAAAACACGTAACGGCATTATCTTTAGCCCACACCCACGTGCACGCAAATCTACATGTGAAGCTGCGCGCTTGGTATTGGAAGCTGCCGTATCTGCGGGTGCGCCACGTGACATTATCGGCTGGATTGATGAGCCAACAGTTGATTTGTCGAATCATTTGATGAAACACCCAGACTTGAACCTGATCTTGGCAACGGGTGGTCCAGGCATGGTTAAAGCGGCGTATAGCTCTGGCAAGCCTGCTATTGGTGTAGGTGCGGGCAATACCCCTGTAGTTATTGATGAAACTGCGGATATTAAACGTGCCGTTGCTTCGATCTTGATGTCTAAAACATTCGACAATGGCGTGGTGTGTGCGTCTGAGCAGTCCGTCATTATCGTAGATAGCATTTACGACCAAGTGAAAGAACGCTTTAACGCCAACGGTGGTTATATTCTGAACAAGAAAGAAACCGAAGCTGTGCGTAAAGTGATTCTGACTAATGGCAATTTGAACGCGAATATCGTAGGCCAATCAGCACTGAAAATCGCTGACATGGCTGGCATCAAAGTACCTCCTTACACCAAAGTATTGATTGGTGAAGTCACTTCGGTTGGCGAAGAAGAAGCATTTGCTCACGAGAAGCTCTCCCCTACTCTGGCGATGTACCGCGCGAAAGATTTCTTCGACGCTGTACACAAAGCTGAAGCCTTGGTGGCGTTGGGTGGTATTGGCCATACTTCATCGCTGTATACCGACCAAGACTTGCAAGGTGAGCGTATCGCTTACTTTGGCGACAAAATGAAAACGGCCCGTATTTTGATTAATACACCGTCTTCTCAAGGTGGTATCGGTGACTTGTACAACTTCAAACTCGCACCTTCGCTGACTTTGGGTTGTGGTTCTTGGGGCGGCAACTCGATTTCAGAAAACGTTGGCCCAAAACACTTGATCAACAAGAAAACTGTCGCCAAGCGAGCTGAAAATATGTTGTGGCATAAACTCCCAAAAAGCATCTATTTCCGTCGTGGTAGCTTGTCTGTAGCGCTGGAAGAATTGTCGACCAAAAAACGCGCGGCCATCGTGACCGACCGTTACTTGTTTAATAACGGTTATGTGGATGAAACGATCCGCATCTTGAAACAAAACGGCTTGGAAGTTGAAGTGTTCCACGAAGTTGAGGCTGATCCAACGCTTGCCGTAGTACGCAAAGGCGTTGCGATGCTTAACAGCTTTAAACCTGATGTGATTATTGCGCTGGGTGGTGGTTCACCAATGGATGCGGCGAAAATCATGTGGGTGATGTACGAGCATCCAGAAGTAGCGTTTGAAGACTTGGCGTTGCGCTTTATGGACATCCGTAAACGCATCTACAAATTCCCAAAAATGGGTATCAAAGCTGAGTTGATCGCGATTCCAACGACTTCTGGTACTGGCTCGGAAGTAACGCCTTTCGCAGTTGTGACTGATGAAAAAACGGGCATGAAGTACCCAATCGCCGATTACGAATTAACGCCAAACATGGCCATTGTTGATTCGAACTTGGTCATGAATATGCCAAAATCGTTGACTGCCTTCGGTGGTATCGATGCGGTAACGCACGCACTGGAAGCCTACGTGTCAGTGTTGGCAAATGAGTTCAGCGATCCACAAGCGCTGCAAGCCTTGAAATTGCTGAAACAACACTTGCCATCTTCATACGCTAACGGCGCAAATGATCCGAAAGCGCGTGAAGGCGTACACAACGCGGCAACGATCGCTGGCGTGGCTTTTGCCAATGCATTCTTGGGTGTTTGTCACTCAATGGCGCACAAAATCGGTGCTGAATTCCACCTCGCACACGGCTTGGCCAATGCTTTGTTGATCAGCAACGTCATTCGCTACAACGCGGTTGATATTCCGACTAAACAAACTGCATTTAGTCAGTACGATCGCCCACAAGCGAAATGCCGTTATGCTGATATTGCTGAACATTTGGGCTTGCCAGGCAAAAATGATGACCAGAAAGTGGCTGCATTGATCGCTTGGGTTGATGAGTTGAAAGGCCAATTGAACATCCCAATGTCAATCAAAGATGCGGGTGTGAATGAAGCTGACTTCTTGGCTAAAGTAGATCGTATTGCGGAAGAAGCATTCGATGACCAATGTACTGGCGCAAACCCACGCTTCCCATTGATCACTGAACTGAAACAAGTCTTGCTCGATAGCTTCTACGGTCGTGAATACAAAGAAACTTACGGTCAGTAATCTGTCCCGCTAGTTAAAGCAAAAAGCCCCAGTAATGGGGCTTTTTTATATGCTGATATTATAACGGCGCTTTTTGGCAGTTAAAACTACAGCAAAATATTCAAGATTTCGTGGGGAATGCCGATAACATAATCAAGCGTTTTAAATGTGTGAGTAGTAATATGCCTATCCGCCCTTCTGATTATTGTGACGATTTAAGCACTGCAATTGCCCAGTATTTATTGACGGCTGGTGAAGTTTTGAAACGTGTAGATCATTTATTAGGCGCCGAATTTCAATTGCACGGCACTGATTTATTTCAAGATTGAAAGTGAACGAATCGTCATTTGATCGCCCTGAATCTGCACCGCAAAATTCTTCAGTACATTCATCCCCAGTAAGCCCTCATCACCTAATTTGGGTATCACGCCAATGGGTACATTGCGCAATTGAAAAGTGCCTAAATCAAGCGTCTCGATCATCGATGCATAACCCATCACGCTACCATTGGCTGTTTGGGTCATAAATGTATCGCCGCGACTTAAGTTAAGTCTTTGCGCTTGAGCGTCATCCAGGGTTAGATTGCTAGCTCCGGTATCCACCATCAACACAATGGGCTCGCCATTGATCAGTACACTGAGGCGAAAGTGGCCGTCACGAGAACGTTTGAGCACCAAATCACCTGATTGTTGCGAGGTGATTTGAATGCTATTCGGATTGTGTTGGCGCAAAATCATGGCGTCGAACGCCCAGTAGATCAACGCCGCCACAAGCAGCCAAACTATCACAATGGATGCGGTTGACTTCAATATACCTCCATATCGTATTGCCATGTAAATCATATGAATAAATATTTACATGGCAATACCCTCTAGATCGCTTCGATTTGCTCCGTCAGCTCTAGCCACTCAAGCTCAAGCACTTCAACTTTTGCTTTCAAGTCCACTTCCTGTTTTAACACCTGCTGCAGCTCTTCTTTACGCTCGGCGGCATAAAGAGATTCGTCAGCAAGTTGTTCCGTAACAAGCGCCTGTTGAGCGTGCACCTTGGCCATCTCTTTTTCGTTCTTTTCGCGTTTCTTTTCTAGCGGTTTGCGCAAATCAGCTAGCTTTTGCCGCTCTTGTGCCTCTTGGCGCTTTTGCTCTTTGCGATTTACACCCTCGCTAGAGGCGGCCAATACAGCAGGCTTGCCTTGCTTATCTTGCGCGCTGCGTTGTTCCTGGCTGTAGCGGGTGTAATCGTCCAGATCACCATCAAATGGGCGCACTGTGCCATTTTCAATCAACCAAAAATCATCGACTGTAGCGCGCAGCAGGTGTCGATCATGCGATACAACAATCAATGCACCATCGAAATCTTGCAAAGCAAACGTCAATGCCTCGCGCATTTCAATATCCAAGTGATTCGTTGGCTCATCCAATAGCAAGAGATTCGGTTTTTGCCAGATTAAAAGCGCCAGTGCTAAGCGTGCTTTTTCACCACCAGAGAATGGCGCAACCGGGCAGGTTGCCATGTCACCATGAAAATTAAATCCGCCCAGAAAGTTTCGGTGCTCTTGCTCCCGAGTTTTGGGGTCAAGATTTTGCATATGCCACAAAGCGGACTCTTCAAGGCGCAGATATTCAAGTTGGTGCTGAGCAAAGTACCCTACTTTCAGCCCCTTGCCTTCGGTGCGAATGCCTTTCAATAGTGGCTGTTCACCAGCCAGCGAGCGAATAAAGGTGGATTTACCCGCGCCATTGACCCCGAGCAGGCCAAGGCGAGCTTTATTTTCCAGACTTAATTCGAGATCACGCAGAATTGGTTTGTCAGCGCTATAGCCGGCTTGTGCGTCTTCAAGCCGTACTAGCGGGCTTGGAGAAGAATCGGGCTCGCGAAATGCAAATGAAAACGGTGAGTCGACATGCGCAGCAGCGATTTTCTCCATCTTTTCCAACGCTTTAACACGGCTTTGCGCTTGCTTGGCCTTGCTGGCCTTGGCTTTGAAGCGAGTAATAAAGCTTTCCAGATGGGCAATCTGCCGCTGTTGCTTTTCATACGATTGCGATTGCAGCGCTAGTTTTTCTGCGCGTTGGTTTTCAAAGTCAGCGTAATTACCGGTATAAAGTGCTAATTCAGCATTTTCTACGTGCAAAATCTGGCCGACCGTCGAATCGAGAAAATCGCGGTCATGGGAAATAATCAGCAACATCCCGCGATAAGATTTCAACCAGTTTTCAAGCCAAACAACAGTTTCCAAATCCAAGTGATTGGTCGGCTCATCAAGTAGCAATAAGTCTGAGCGACACATCAAAGCCTGCGCCAAATTGAGGCGCATACGCCAGCCACCGGAAAAACTCGATACGGGGCGATTCACTTCGTCGATACTAAAACCCAAACCTGCAAGTAATTTCCCTGCCCGAGCCGGCGCAGAATAGCCATCGATCGCTTCGAGCTGAGCCAATAATTCGCCATGACGCAGGCCGTCATGGTCTTCTGCTGCATCCGCTTCTTGCAGTTGCGCCTCTATACGACGCAATTCAACGTCGCCATCGAGTACGTAATCTAGCGCGGAGCATGGTAAAGCGGGGGTTTCCTGCGCAACGTGGGCAATGGCGGCGCGTGGCGGCATTTCCAGATTGCCTTCGTCGGCGTGAATTTCATCGCGCAACAAGGCATAAAAGCTCGATTTTCCGGCACCGTTGGCACCGACGACGCCTGTTTTTGAGCCGGGATTGAGGGTTAAGTCAACGCGGTTCAATAAAACTTTGACGCCGCGACGGAGAGTGAGGGATTTTAGTCTGATCATCCCTCGATTTTAACAGAGCTGGCTCATTCAGCGCGGGAAAGATGATTACTATTAGTGGAGGAAATACAGCATTTCATTAGGTATTGACACGAAATCAAAGCTGGATATGGCTCATAAGCACATACCCGTGCCTCGCAAGTTAAATAAAACAACTTAAGCCTATAATGCCTGCAATAGCAAACAGCGCTGCGATCAGGTCGTCCAGCATCACACCCAAGCCGCCTTTGACGCGCCGATCAAACCAACTAATCGGCCAAGGTTTAATAATGTCGAACAGGCGAAAGAGTGCAAACGCCAGCAACCACGCTAGCGGCGTATTCGGCGTAAAACAAAGCACCATCATCATGGCGACAATTTCGTCAATCACGATGCCGCCATAATCACTCACGCCTAAGGCCCGCCCTGTGAGTTCAGCAGCATATACGCCGAGAGCAAATAGTGGTACGCAGAAAACGAAAATAATCGGATTCGGCAAAACGATTTGTAATGCGGCAAAAATGGGTAAAGCGACCAATGTCCCCCACGTCCCGGGGGCTTTTTGGGCTAGGCCGCTGCCAAATCCAAATGACAACATATGGGCGGGGTGACTGCGCAGAAAAGCCCAGCTTGGCATAATCTGCGGCGGCGTTTTTTTATTTGTGCTAGCCATGATATTTAGGAAGTTTTGAAATGATCGAAGCCACCAAAAGGCAGTACGACGGCCTGTTGATGTTGATCGACAAAGTGTAAGCCTTTGGTGGCGACGATTTCGCCGATGCGGCTAATGTTTAATTGGCATTGCGTCGCGATGTGTTGCAGTGCGCTTCGCGCACTGTGGGGCGCAGTAAAGCACAATTCATAATCATCCCCGCCTGCCAATTTCGCCTCCAACGCCAAAGCAGGTGCAAGCGGCTGTAGCTGCGGGGCCATCGGCACGGCATCGATATGAATCACTGCGCCACAATGTGATCGATTGCAGATATGACGCAAATCACCGGCCAAGCCATCCGAAATATCCAGTGCAGCATGTGCTAAATGTGCAATGGCTTGACCGAATATAACCCGCGGCTGTGGCAAATCGAGGCGTAAATCGCATTCGAGTGCAGTCGGCTCAGGTAGTTTTGCCCTTCCCGTTCGGTGCATGACTGCGGCGGCAGCCGCGCCGAGCGGGCCGCTGACCCAAATATCGTCACCAATTTGAGCGCCACTGCGTAACATGGCCTGCCCAGTAGGGACTTCGCCAGCAACCTGAATGGCAATCGTTAAAGGGCCGCGCGTGGTATCGCCGCCTACCAATTCAATTTGGTGCTCATCCGCCAGCGCAAACATACCTTGGCTAAATCGGGCTAGCCAATCGGGTTTTATTTCAGGCAAAGCCAAGGAGAGCGTAAACCACGTCGGTTTAGCGCCCATCGCCGCCAAATCTGATAAATTCACGGCCAGGCACTTATGCCCCAAACGATATGGATCTGCATCCGCAAAGAAATGACGACCTTCGACCAACATATCAGCGGAAACTGCAAGCTGATGGTTGGGGCTAATCGTCATCAGTGCGGCATCGTCCCCCACGCCCAAATCGGCATATCGCACTGGGCGGGTAAAATACTGGGCGATCAGATCAAATTCGTTCATAGGGCAAATAATTTATGCTTGGCGTTTGGCGCGAATCGAAGCAAATTCTTCAGCGCGAACCAATTCAGCCAATTTATCCAATACACCATTTACAAATCGATGTCCGTCCGAGCCGCCATAGGTTTTGGTCAACTCAATCGCTTCATTGATAATCACTGGGTATGGTGTTTCTGGCATTGAAATGATTTCAAATGCACCGGTGTACAGCACGGATAATTCAACCGTGCTCACTTCTTCAAGCGGGCGGTCTACGTGTGGCTCGATGGCCTTAGTTAGCGCTGCGGCATCTTTAATCACGCCAAATAAAATGGCGCGATACAGATTGGCATCCGCCTTGGTGAAATAGGTGCTGCTGCCGCGCAGATAAAGATCGATATTATTGACCGTATCATGGCTCATTAAGTACTGATAGACACCCTGAACCGCAAATTCACGTGCGCGACGACGCGCGGATTTCATTGGTGGTTTTTTTGCAGCGGGTGCTTTTTGTTCTTCGGTCATGCTTGTAATGCCTTTACTAAATTAGCGGTTTCAACCGCAACACGCGCAGCTTCACGCGCTTTTTCTACTACACGAACTTCAGCCTGTTCATCGGTTTCGGTCGTCAAAATGCAATTGGCAATGGGCAAGCCAGAATCTAAAGTAACGCGAGTAACGCCTGCGCCGGATTCGTTCGCCACCAATTCAAAGTGATAAGTTTCACCGCGAATAATTGCGCCAAGGGCAATTAAGGCGTCAAAACGATGGCTGTTGGCCATTGATTGCAAGACAACAGGAATCTCTAAGGCGCCAGCTACACTGCTGAGCAAGATGTCTTGTGGCGCTACGCCGAGCTTGACCAATTCATCGAGGCAGTTGTCACGCAAGCCTTCGCAAATCGGGGTGTTAAACCGGCTCATCACAACGCCGATGCGCATACCCTGCCCGGCTAAATTGGGCTTAATCAATGCAATACCTTCTACAGACATGTTTAATCCTTTTTATGACTCTTCAATTCGTTGTGACTTGGCTTAAGGCTGTGCAAAGCCTGTGATTTCCAAACCAAAGCCCATCATGCTTGGTATTTTCCGCTCGGGCGACATGAGTCGCATGCGGCCTACTCCCAGATCTTTGAGCATTTGCGCGCCAATGCCATAGGTGCGCATATCCCATTTTTGTGGCTTATTGAGCTTCAGCTCGGGTAGTGCCCTTGCCAGTAAGTCTTCACCGTCTTCGGCACGGTGCAGTAAGACAACCACCCCTTTGCCTGCTTTTTCAATCGCCAATAAAGCAGACTCAATACTCCACGAATGGCTGCGAGTATCAAGGTCAAGCCAATCCATAACGGAGAGCGGCTCATGGACACGAACCAAGGTCTCGTCATCAGTGGTTGGCTGGCCTTTGATCAAGGCCAAATGCGTAGCAGAGGTAAGCTTGTCGCGATAGACCGCCAGATCAAATTCGCCAGCGAAGGTGCGCACTTTCCGACGCCCCGCACACTCCACCAAAGACTCGGTGCGACTACGGTAATTAATTAAATCGGCAATCGTGCCAATTTTTAGTTTGTGTTCTTCAGCGAAAACGAGCAATTCAGGCAGGCGCGCCATCGTGCCATCGTCATTCATGATTTCGCAGATGACTGAAGCCGGGGTGAGGCCAGCCATCATGGCGAGATCACAACCCGCTTCGGTATGACCTGCCCGCACCAGTACCCCACCTGGTTGTGCCATGACGGGGAAAATATGCCCTGGTGACACGATGTCGCTGGCTTTGGCATCAAACGCCACTGCTTTACGAATCGTCAGTGCGCGGTCATGTGCGGAAATACCGGTACTCACTCCCTCGGCGGCCTCAATAGAAGCGGTGAAGTTGGTACCGAAAGACGAGCCATTGCTCGAGACCATTGTCGAGAGATTGAGTGTTTTGCAGCGCTCAGGGGTGAGTGTCAGGCAAACCAAACCACGACCATATTTGGCCATAAAATTGATGGCTTCTGGCGTGACAAAGTCAGCAGCTAAAACCAAATCGCCCTCATTTTCACGATCTTCCTCATCGACCAATACGACCATGCGTCCGGCTTTTAATTCGGCAACGATTTCATGAACTGGTGAGATTTGACTCATGCTTGGGCTCCGCCTTGGTTGGTTTCCAATGAAACCATGCGTTCAACATAGCGTGCAATCAGGTCTATCTCTAGATTGACCATTGCCCCCGCAGTAATTTGGCCTAGCGTCGTAACGCTTAAAGTGTGCGGAATCAGGTTGATGGAGAAAATACATCCTTCTGCCGTATCTTTGACTGTATTTGTGGTGAGTGAAACGCCATTCACCACGACCGAACCTTTGGCGGCTAAATATTTTGCCAGATGCTGTGGCGCGCAAATCCGCAGCTCGCGATTCTCGCCTATCGGGTCGAAGCTCAGCACTTTGCCAACGCCATCGACGTGGCCTGATACCATGTGCCCGCCCAGCATATCCCCTAGACGCAGCGCTTTTTCAAGATTGACATGAGAGCCGGGCTTATCTAAGCCTACCGTGCAACGTAGTGATTCATTCGATACGTCAATCTTGTAGCAATTGGGGGGTATAAGTTCAATCACAGTCATGCAAGCGCCATTGTGGGCAATACTATCCCCAAGTATGACGTTACCCATATCAAGATTGGCGGCATCCACCGTCAGTTGCACGCCACCATCAAAAGCTTTTACATCAGTAATCTGACCTACAGCCTGAATAATGCCTGTGAACATATCAGTCCTTTTGTTCAGGAAATAATGCGGGATTAGCTGCACGCACACGTGCGGAAGATTTCAATTCATTGCAGTGATTGCAGAAATAACTTTTTGCGCCACAGGCGGCTAAAACTTCAATATCTTTGCCGCAGTCTGGGCAAACGAGTGTTTTTTCATCGGCCATAGTTATTCTCCTGAAGTGCTATGAGCAAAACTCAGATCGGTAAAACGTAGCGTTGTTCGCTGATCATTGCCAATCATGCGACGATCAATGACGGTCGGACGATACTGCTGGCTTAAATCGGCCAAGCAAAAATCAGCCAATGCCTGACCTTGACCAATAAAGCTCATGGCTTGGTACAGCACTATCTCGTCCACTAAGCCCGCCTCTAGCAGGCTTCCCACTAGCTGACCGCCGGCCTCTACAGTCACGAGATTAAATCCCTGTTCTCCCAAATATAAGCATGCAGCCTGCAAATCGACACGACCATTTTGCGCAGGCAAAGTCGCAAGGACCGCATTTTCACCAAGAGCATCTGCTTGTTGTGGGGCTTGAGTCGTTAAAATATGCGTCTTGCCAGCCAGCTCTGGCGAGGCTGCGCTTAGTATTTTGGCATTGGCATTAATGCGCAAATGACTGTCGAGCACAATCCGCTGTGGTTGGCGTGTAACAGCAAAGCCTCGTGCATTCAATTGCGGATCATCGGCAAGAATAGTCCCGATGCCAGTTAGCATTGCGCAGGATTGCGCGCGTAAACGCTGCACATCAGCGCGTGCTGCGGCGCCGGTGATCCATTGAGACTCACCATTATTTAGCGCAATTCGCCCATCAAGACTGGCGGCCAATTTCACGCGCAACCAAGGGCGCTTACGGATCATGCGCGACAAGAAGCCTTTGTGATGTTCACGCGCTTGCTCGGCCAAGAGGCCATAAGAAACATCAACCCCATGCGCAGCCAAGCGGGCTAGGCCTTGCCCTGCAACCAGCGGGTTCGGGTCGCGTAAGGCGGCAACTACGCGCGTAACCCCCGCACCAATCAAAGTGTTGGCGCACGGTGGGGTACGGCCGAAATGACTGCAAGGCTCAAGCGTGACATAAGCTGTCGCACCGCGTGCGGCGGCACTCGAATGGTTTTTTGCCATTTTGAGCGCCATAATTTCAGCGTGTGCACCGCCGGCTGCTTGGCTGTGGCCATAGCCGATCAATTGTTGATCACGTACCAAAACGCAACCGACACTAGGGTTGGGCGATGTCATATTGGCGCCCAACGCTGCATATTGCAGCGCTTTTGCCATCATTTCGTAATCAAATGCAGAAAAGATCACCGTGATTATTCCTTGGTGACTTCGCGAATCACGTCACGAAAATCTTCTACGTCTTGGAAAGAGCGATAAACCGAGGCAAAACGGATATAGGCTACTTTGTCGAGCTTGGCGAGTTCAGCGATTACCATTTCGCCAATTTGGCGGGACATGATTTCGCGCTCACCCACGGTGAGCACTTTTTGAATAATGCGGGAAATGGCCTCATCGACCAATGGTGTTGGTACGGGCCGCTTGTGGAGCGCACGCAAGAAGCTAGTGCGAACTTTTTCGCGATCAAACTCAGCCCGCTGGCCGTTTTGTTTGACGACTTGCGGCATTCGAACTTCTGCGGTCTCGAAGGTGGTAAAGCGCTTATCACAAATCGTGCAGCGACGCCGACGGCGAACCACATCGCCCTCGTCGGAAACGCGCGAGTCAACGACTTGCGTATCGGGTGAACCACAGAATGGGCACTTCATGAACGACCCCGCAAAGAACAAAAGATCAATTAGAGATAGATAAGGCCAAAGTAATCACTTTCAATCGTGAACTTTGGCTTTTCATACTCTACTCAGGTATTGCTCTATAGACAATGCTACAAATCAAACCCAGACGTATACATAAAGAACAAAAAGTAAAAGGTGGAGCGCCGAGCGCCCCACCCTTTATTCAGTCATTGGCGTTTTCTTAAGCGCCGTAAACTGGGAACTGCGCCGTCAAAGCTTTTACTTTGGCTGACACAGCTGCGATATTTGCGTCATCTTCCGGATTATCCAGTACGTCAGCAATCAAGTTGGCCACTTGAATAGCTTCAGCTTCTTTAAAGCCGCGCGTCGTAATTGCAGGCGCGCCAATGCGGATGCCTGAAGTTACAAATGGGCTTTCTGGATCATTCGGGATCGAGTTCTTGTTTACAGTGATGTGTGCTTTACCTAAGAAGGCATCAGCCGCTTTACCCGTCAAACCTTTAGGACGCAGGTCAACCAAGAATACATGAGACTCAGTACGGCCAGAAATAATGCGCAGGCCGCGTTCAGTCAGTGTTTTTGCCATGGCTTGAGCATTGAGCAACACTTGTTTCTGATACTCTTTGAATTCTTCAGTGGCAGCTTCTTTGAATGCAACCGCTTTACCCGCGATCACGTGCATCAGCGGGCCGCCTTGCAGTGTTGGGAATACGTTTGAATTCAATGATTTTTCAAACTCAGCCTTAGCCAAGATGATACCGCCGCGTGGGCCGCGCAATGTTTTGTGCGTAGTTGACGTCACAAAGTGAGCGTGTGGCACTGGATTTGGATATACACCCGCGGCGATCAAGCCTGCGTAGTGAGCCATATCCACCATGAAGTACGCGCCAACTTTGTCTGCGATTTCGCGCATACGAGCCCAGTCAAAACGCAAAGCGTAAGCCGAAGCGCCACCGATCAGTAGTTTTGGCTTGGTTTCCATTGCGACGCGTTCCATATCGTCGTAATCGATTTCTTCGTTTTCGTTCAAACCGTAAGCTACGATATTGAACAATTTACCTGACAAATTAGCTGGCGAGCCATGAGTCAAGTGACCACCATGACCCAGATTCATACCCATTACGGTGTCACCTGGTTTCAGGATAGAGAAGTACACCGCTTGGTTGGCTTGTGAGCCTGAGTGAGGCTGAACATTCGCGTACTCAGCGCCAAACAATGCTTTTACGCGATCAATCGCCAATTGCTCGATGACATCAACGTGCTCGCAGCCGCCGTAAAAGCGTTTACCAGGATAGCCTTCAGCATATTTATTGGTCAGCTGTGAGCCTTGGGCTTCCATGACCGCTGGGCTAGTGTAGTTTTCAGAAGCGATCAATTCGATGTGTTCGTGCTGACGAACAACTTCTGCAGCCATAGCGGCAGCGAGATCGGGATCGTATGAGGCAATAGTTTGGGACTTCGAGAACATGAGCGTGAAGCATCCGTAGCCGTTAAAAGATGCGCAATTCTAACACGACTTAGATCAAATCGAGATGCGCAGTTATCAGCTAAGCATGCAAGATTTTCATGATTTCTTTTTTCGCCAGACATTTGCAAGGGTTTTAAGTGTGCGCCTTAAGGAAACTCGTTCATCAGACATCGCATCCAAAAACTCAGCCAAAGCTTTTGATTTTGCGACGGTATAGAATATGAGCCAAGTAATTGGGGCGCTCACCGCAATAAAATACCAAATCTTCGTGCTAAGCGATTCATCCGCTAAGCTAAATAAATTCATCCCCAGAAAGCCAGTAATCGTCGTACCCAACAGACCAAACACGGTCACCACCGTTAGTCGAACTACGGTGTCAGCTTGACGACGAAGATCTTCGTTTTCAAGATATTGATTCATGCTTTGCACCGATTCTTTGACGTCGCTATGTAAGCGATTGGTCTCCAGGTGGCGTGACATCATCTGAAACAGCTGATCCGAAACAATTTGATTTGACACTTCTCGAAACCAATATCTTTGGTTAAAGCGCAAGAAACCTTCCAGCAGCAAACGAATTTCTCGTTTAAAGGTACGAATAGAGCGTACGTTTTGTAAATTAAGCTCAGAAAGTGCTACCGCTAGGCGATCGGAAAACATCAGCAAGGCCGCCTTATGAAAATGTGCGATCAAGGCCATTAAAAAGTGTTGATGCCTAAACTGACCGAGCACGCCAGTATAAGGGTCGGAGTAAAACTGATTGGAATGCATACCCACCATCACGAACGCATGTCCATTACACATCATCCGAGTAGAGGCAGAAGAATGTTTGCGCTCTGGCACCCAAAATCGATCAAAACAGCATTGACGCTCGAACTCTTCAAACGTTTTCTGTGTATACGCGGCCGCATCATTGTTTCCTGGTCGAGTCACCATGCCAAGGCGATAGAAATCTTCATCGCTGAGCTTAAACGGATCGTCCACCGCCAAATAGGCAAGGATGGGCATACGGTGGTATTCAATCTGCCGATAGCGCAAATTACCCTTGGCCGCAGAATGATGCAGTACGAGTGGATTAAGCAGAAACTCCCAGTGACTCGCCATTCTTGGCGCTCGATGCCGGCCCAAATGACTTAAATAATTAGCCCTATCTTCATAATCAGATTCAGAGATAACATCCCCAACCCCATCTAGCCAGGCGACTTTACGCAAACAATTTGCCGCAGTTTTGTCTTCATCCCACTGAGCAGGAAAGGCGCGACCAAAACGAAACAAGGCATCCTGCACCCGCTTTAGCGGCAAATTTTCCCCCGCAATTTCAAACGCAAGAATGACTACATCAACGTCATAGAAAAAATACAGATCGATGTGCGCAACCGTAAAATGATGAACGGTGCCATCTTTAAACATCATTAGTACGGTGCGGATGTCTTGGCGTCGAAAGACGTGAAGTGGAGAAAGCCCGTAACCGGCAACATTGCTAGACTGACTTGCATTTTCGCCATACAAGAAGCGCTGAACGTAAGGAAGGAAGGTGACAAACTCGCGATAATGCCGCTCCTCGAAATTCTCAGGAGCCGCATCAAATTCAGTCGCCCGTGGCTGCCAAGGGGATCCCTCAGCAGCCTCTTGCTGCATGATTTTCCATTGCTGCCCCATGGCGCTACTCTCGCCGGGTTTGTGCGGCATAGGCATCAGTTGCAGCGGCCAAATAAGAATTTGGCGGAAATGCTTTACAATAACATCAGTACTTGTCGCCATCTTAGCGCCCTTTAGCGGACGGATGCTGGCGTCAAGCTCTGCGTTAACTAGAGCCCTTTGACTGCATAGACAGCCAATGTGTTACGCCAGTACCCTTGGTAGTCCATCCCGCAACCGAATAGGAAGCGATCCTCTACTTCCATACCAACAAAGTCAGCTTTAATGCCTACAGCTTTGCGATCATGTTTTTTATCAATCAATACCGCCACATGAACCGCACTCGCACCTTGTTGTTTGCAATACTCGACAATAGCGGCCAATGTGTGACCCTCATCGAGAATATCGTCAACAATCACAACCGTACGTCCACGCATATCTTCACGCGGCTTAACTTTCCAATCCAATTCGCCGCCCGAGGTTTCATTGCGATATCGAGTGGCGTGCAAGTAGGCCATTTCCAGCGGAAACTTCAATCTGGGCAACAAATGCCCCGCCACAATCAAGCCGCCATTTAATACGGTATACACCACAGGATTGGTGTGTGCTAAGGCTTTGCACATTGCTTCACCCATTTGATCGAGCGCAGCTAAAACTTCAGCCTCGGGGTGCAAACAATCGGCGTTGTCCAAAATCGTACGGGCTTCTGGCAGTTCCATAGTCACAATCGCATCCTCAATCCAGGCTCAATGCCCAGAAAAATCACAAACAGTAAATAATTCGATACCTTGCTGCCGCACTAATTGCGAACCACCAAGTTCAGGTAAATCGACAATCGCCGCGGCCTCAACGACATTTGCGCCAATGCGTTTTAACAGATTGGCTGCTGCAATCATCGTGCCGCCAGTTGCAACTAAGTCATCAATTAATAGCACGCGATCACCTTCTTTGCAGGCATCGGCATGCAATTCAACAGTAGCTGAGCCATATTCAAGCTCATATTCTTCTGCGATCGTATCAAATGGCAGCTTCCCTTTTTTACGAACAGGAACAAAGCCGAGATTTAGTTCATAGGCAACAACAGCTCCCAAGATAAAGCCTCGAGCATCAACACCAGCGATGATGTCCAGCTTTTGATCCATGTAGCGATGAACAAATATATCCACCAATACACGAAAGGTTTTTGGGTCTTGCAGTAGCGGTGTAATGTCGCGAAACATCACCCCTTGCTGAGGCCAATTAGGTACCGTACGAATACGAGAGCGAATGTACTCGGCATAAGGGGGCTCAGCAAGTTGGGCGATGGTCATTTTCTATCTCAATGAAAGAAGGCAAATTTAACAACCCACAGGCCTGCAATAATAAGCACTGCAGGGCTAAGATCTTTGTGGCGGCCAGCCAAAAGCTTGATCACAGCATAGCTGATAAAACCAAATGCAATACCATCCGCAATCGAGAAGGTAAATGGCATTGCCAGTGCAGTCATAACAGCCGGCGCAGATTCAGTGAGGTCATTCCATTCGATTTCCGCCAAGCCGCGAGTCATCAATACAGCAACGTAACACAATGCTGGAGCTGTCGCATACGCAGGGACCGTCGCCGCCAAAGGTGAGAACCAAAGTGCCAGCAAGAAAAGAATTGCAACAACCAAAGAGGTTAGACCAGTACGGCCGCCAACCGCCGTGCCAGCTGCAGATTCAATATAGGCAGTTGTCGATGAAGTACCCATTGCTGCACCCGCAGTAATCGCGACCGAATCTGCGAGTAGCGCTTTTTTGAGGCGTGGCAATTTTCCGTCTTTATCAAGTAAGCCCGCACGGTGAGATACGCCGATCAAGGTGCCCGTTGTGTCAAACAAATCAACAAAGAAGAATACAAACACCACGCCCAGCAAGCCGACGTTGAGTGCGCCAGCGATGTCCATTTGCATGAAAGTCGGTGCCATTGAAGGCGGTGCTGAAAACACCCCCTTGAACTCCGAAAGTCCTAAGGCAATCGAAACACCTGTTACAGCCAGAATAGAAATGATGATTGAGCCATGAATCTTGCGATACTCAAGAGCAATAATTAGGAAAAAACCGAAAATTGCTAACAGCGTCGTTGGAGAGTGAATATCACCCAAGGTAACCAATGTGGCTGGAGAGCCCACGACCACGCCGGCATTTTTAAGGGCGATAATCGCCAAAAACATACCAACACCAGCAGAAATTGCCAATTTCAAAGAGTGAGGGATGGCATTAACTATCGCCTCACGCACTTTAAACAGGGAAACTGCGAGGAAAATGATCCCTGAGATAAATACCGCACCCAGTGCGACTTGCCACGATACGCCCATCCCTTTTACAACGGTAAAGGTAAAGTACGCGTTCAAACCCATGCCAGGTGCGAGTGCGATTGGGTAGTTGGCTACCAAGGCCATAATGCCAGTACCCAAAGCAGCAGCCAGACACGTTGCCACAAAGACCGCATTAAAATCCATCCCAGTCAGCGCTAAAATAGAAGGATTTACAAAGACGATATACGCCATGGTCAAAAATGTTGTAAAACCGGCGATTACCTCGGTTCTAACATCTGTACCATGCTCTTTAAGCTTGAAAAAAGCGTCCAGCATGACTCTACCCCGATTGATTTATAAAAATAATAGTTAGTAAAAAGCGAGGCATACACCCATTGCGCAGGTGATTATGCTCTCGCTCGTTCCATTACTACAGGTTTAGTAACCTACACCCATGATGGCAAGGACGCCAATTATTGCAAAGATTGCAGCAGCTACAAATCGCACCATTCGTAACAAGTGCATACGGCTTGAAATCCACTCGCCCAAGTAAACTGCGGGCACATTAGCCAGCATCATTCCAACCGTGGTTCCCATAACAACCTGCCACAGAGGGTTATACTTTAATGCAAGTGCAACTGTAGCAACTTGCGTTTTATCACCCATTTCGGCAAAAAAGAAAGCAATACAGGTTGCTAAAAATGCCCCATACGGCTTAACGGTGGCTTCGTCTTCATCCATTTCATCGGGTTTGAGCGCCCAAGCTGCAATGACCAAAAACCCTAAGCCAACAACCCAGCGCAATATCTCAGGTGAAATAAGTCCTGCCATTTGCTGCCCCAGCCAACCAGCGGCAAAATGGTTAAAAACTGTAGCAACAAAAATGCCCGCAACAATAGGTAGCGGGCGACGAAAGCGAGCAGCTAGAATCAAAGATAACAACTGAGTTTTGTCGCCCATTTCAGCTATAGCAACAACGCCAGTCGAAACCAAAAACGCATCAAACATTGCAATACTCCAGGGCGGGCGAAGGACACGAGGCTAGCCGTGCATGCCCACCCATGAGCGCACAGATAACCTCGGGTCTCATCAGGCAGGGATACCCTGCTGCGTACACCATAAAATTCAGTCTTTGACGACTAATTTTAAGTTTGTTGATGCACGCCTAGCTCAAAAAAGGCTAGCGATTACTCCCCCGAAGGAAGAGTCAATTCTAAACAGAGAAAGAAAGACTTACAAGTAGGGGAAAATAGCGATTAATTATTCAGTTGATCTATCGTAAACGATAACAACCCTTCGCAACCATCTTCAACCAAGTCCAACACATGCTCAAACCCATCCGCACCACCGTAGTACGGATCTGGCACTTCGTCCTCGGGGTGTTTATTTGCAAAATCCAGAAAAAGTTGGATTTTATGTTGCATACCAGGGGGGCATTGATGCTGCAAGCTTCGTAAATGGCTTTTATCCATCGCCAAAATGAGATCGAACTGGCTAAAATCGCTGATTTTGACTTCTCTCGCTCGCAAGAAACCTAAATCGTAGCCTCGTTTTTTTGCATGTAACTGCGCGCGGCGATCCGGAGCCTCACCCACATGATAATCAGTGGTGCCTGCCGAATCAATTCTGACGCGGTGAGCCAATCCAGCCTGCCCCACAATTTTGCGCATAACCCCATCTGCCGTTGGACTGCGGCAAATGTTACCAGTGCAAACCATCAAAATTGAAAACTGCTTCACGAACCTTCCCCTGCAATGTAGCGAGATAAATTAAAACCCAGCTTAGAGAAACAAACACCGAAGACCATCCTCGTCGCACTTTAAGAAAAGGCCCCGGCCCGACTGTGATTTAATACGTTAAAATTTTAATAGCTAGACTGATAATCATGAACCAATGCTAGTGCAGCATTTTTCATGCTAACACATGCTTGGCATTGATTTTTCAACGCATCGTTTTCGATCGAGAGTCTGCGCAACTCAGTTAAAATCGCTTGCCGTAACTCCAAATCCGTCACTTCATCAAACTGAATGGATTCAAGTTTTTTTAAGAGTTCAACAGTTGTCATACGAATTTCTCCTTGTCTAAACAGTCAAACCTTTTGAATTAATGCGATTTAACCAAATTTTGCACTGCACAATATAGACAAAGATCAATAAGCCCTTACCCAACAAACACTTAAAGCCTGCCGTAAATGAGCTTAACGTAATAAACAGTATTTCAGATCAGACGGATTATCACTAGGCCAGCCCAACCAGCAACTACCGCCGAGCCGCAAAACATTATCGTTCGATAGCTTTGCTTTAGGCACATCATCACGCTTAAGGATTAAAGTAACATCGCATGCCAAGCTATGGCCGAGTGAAAACTTAAGCAGCGCCTGCAAGGCTTTAGCCCCAGATGAATCAGGCTGTAGATTATCAAATTGCTGCCAGCTTAATGGCCCCAACTGTAATTGCACCTTAGTTTGCCGATCCCAAGCGCGATCACCCACAAAGGCAGAAGCACCGAGCTCACAAGCATTGACACCTAGTGCAGTCTGCTCATCCTGGGGTAATTGCATCCACTGACCTGCAAATTGAACAAGCTTTGCGGGGAAACCAAAAAAACCCTCGATCAAAGTAATTAGTGCCTGAGCAGACATTGGCTTTTGACTTAGGAGGCCAGCGTAATAGATGAATAGGTTTTCACTTTGCAAAAAATCACTTCCCATTTGCGACTTCAATGCCCCTAAACCCATACCTCCCAGATCTAATAAGTTACGAGCAAAACCGTCCTGCTCACCCTGCTCCGCCTGTAGCCAGAAACGATATTTATGCCATGCCGCATAAAATAGTGCGATAGAGCGATGGCTAAAGATATCCAAAAAAGAATGGAGTGTTGGATCTCTATATTGCTGGCGACGCTCTATTAATTGCTCCGTATAGCTCGTCGGCAACACGCCACTCGGGCCAGTCAACCCCATAAATGACACTTCAAGTTCATCTAAAGCGTCTGTTTGCGTTTTTACAGGGCGGTAACTAGTCAATTCACTAGCTGGAAACGACAAATCCACTCTCGTACGAAACCGCAATTTAGCAGGCAGTGGACTTCGACGCTCTCCGCGCTTGCCTGCGGAAAGCCCCAGTATTCTTACTGCCTGAAAAAATCCAAAAGATGTTGGGTTTTCGAGCAACTCCTGCTCTAGATGACGAGGGCTTCCCCGGCGCGAGCTGGCCATGATGCTACCACTCCATTTTGTTGTTTGGTTTTTATGCACAAGCGGGTAAAACTATTTGGCGAGCAATAAAGCGCAAAAAAGCGCTCTAAGGCGCTGGCAAATAGATAAATGCTCCCACCAACGTAATACTCCCCATCCATTGTTAGTGTGATGTCGGTGCCACGAACAAAACCAGAAAAATTACGGCCAGAAACTCTCGTTACGGCAGGAGCACTTTCAATGGCGTAAAGCCCCTGAATTTGGCGAGCATTAACAGGTGAGTCCGTCTGATTGTATAGAGAGAGCATTTCTTGCAAAGCTGATCGACCAGACTCAATGAGGGATAAATAATTGAGCGAAAGGTGTGACACTAGTCGCCATTGCAAACCACGTTTATTGGGTGTTCGCAAACTACCCGTTGGCTTGCGAAGCAACTTAACCCGCTTAACAACCGAATGGCCAGGAAGTGTAAAGTCGGTATTACTTCCCGCTTGACTACCGCCAAATGGAATCAACTCAGGTAAGTCGCGGTTAGAGCAGAGCAACTCCAGACTGAGTACCTCTGCACTCGGTCGTACTGGATTAAAATTCAGATCAACCAAATGCAACTCTAAATCGGTACCTTTGTCATCCTGCCGCGGCGAAGCTTCACGACTAGCGTGCCAGTAAAAATCCGGCCCGTCATTTTCGGCGCCATGCCTGAGCGCATAAAAAGGCAGGACCTCTTCACTGCGTTCTTGGCTCCCCGTTTTTTCGATGCGAATTACTTTGCGAATCTGCATCACCTCAAACGCTTGTTGCTTACGTGCATCAGCAACAACCGGATAGCTCGCTTTATGGTGCGTAACTCGGATTGGCTCACCCTGCTGCACACTCACCATTTGATTGGCCCAATGACACGGTACTGAATAGCGATTGCGCTGGAAGGTAATCAGACACGTACTTGATACCCGCGCCAAGACTTCGGTGTAACCATCAAATGCACCTGGAAATGGCATCATGTGAAGCTGCTCATCTTGGCGTAATTCGGCTAATGTGAGCTCAGGATACTCTGGGTGACGCAATTGCTGCCAAGCCAACTGACATTGTTGCTCAAGCCAAGCATTGAGCTCGTCAAAGCTCGCGAATTTGAGCGCCAATGCGGCTTGCCAGATGTGTCGGCGCCGGTCTTGTACATTCTTCTCGACAATACCTTTCTCCCAGCCGGAGGCGACATTGCAAAACTCAGTATCAAACAGATAATGGGCAGTCATCGCATGAAAGCGGGCGTTGATGATGCGTTCCTTGCCGGGCAGCACCTTGTCGACTGCCGTCTTCATGTTGTCGTAAATCCCTCGCAGCGGCACGCCCCCTAACATCTGAAAGGCGCGAGTATGCGCATCAAACAGCA
Organism: Chitinibacter bivalviorum; assembly: GCF_013403565.1. NCBI lineage: Bacteria > Pseudomonadati > Pseudomonadota > Betaproteobacteria > Neisseriales > Chitinibacteraceae > Chitinibacter > Chitinibacter bivalviorum. The sequence goes on from NZ_CP058627.1 coordinate 1,033,361, forward strand.
TTTCATGGCTTTGGCTAGGATACGCCATCAATGCAAAAGCGCGACTCGCGCACAGCTTCATGTGGGCCAGCAAGACTTTGCGATGAATACCACCAATGAATGCATGCTCTTCGCTCCAATCGAACTGAAATGCCTCGCCCAAGGCAAAGCGCAGTGGCACAAATGCAGACTTCAAGTGATGCCCCATCGTTTGCGTGCGCCAGTGACGAATAAACGCAGTGACTCGGGAGTAATCGCCGCCAAAGCCCGCAGTCACTAGCTCCTGGAACAATACCTTGGCAGTACGCCGGTCTCGTTTGGGGCGATGTAGATCGGTTTGTAATGCTTTAACGAGTTGAGGAATAAAGGGAGACAGCTTGGTTTGGCTAGACTTGCGTCGATAGCGCGGCTCGGTAGCTGAGTCGGTACGTAGCCATTTCTTGATGGTATTGCGCGTTAAGCTGGTGCGCCGTGCAATCTCGTTGTAGGGTGATGTTTGGCTTAACTGGCCTGCATGGGTATTACCTTGCAGCTCTTTATCATCATTACCTGCATGACCATGCCCTTGCTGCTCGCGCCAGTCGGCGGTGAGTTGGCCGCTAGTGGCGGCGGCTAGCACCGATTGGCGGAAGCGTTTGAGGATGGGTTGGACGCGTTCGAGGCGTGCGCGGCAGGCATCGACCCGCGCCAGCGTCGCGTCGAGCTTGTCGGCGATGCGTTTTTGTTCGGGGAGTGGCGGCACAGCAATTTCTGTACTCTCGAATTTTCCCTTTGTCACATGGCGAAGCCCAACTCCCCCATGAGCAATGTCAATCAATGTATCCAAAGTTTGGTTGATTGCATGCCGGAAAAATCTTTTATCCAAAAAAAATTCGTCAAAGTCAATTTTAAAAATGTGCTGATTTAAGACCGCCTCACCCCCACTCCAGACATGCGCCCCGAATGAAGTTCCTGGAGTCCCAGACCATGCAAATAAAAGTTCACCGCCTTTGAGGTGATATTTCTCATCAAAATCGCCTTTGAAGTAATTAAAAGGCGCGTTTGCTTTATTTAGATTTTGAATCCTAACAATTGGTAGCCCCGTCTCCGACCACTCAGTTGGCTTAAATGCTCGTCCGTTGTTCAGAGTGCAAATACTGCCAATTGGGGAGTTGGCCCAATTCTGTGGCAATTTACTCATTCCGCCACCTCTTCACCCAGTTCAGCCAGTATCGCTTCCAGCTCGGCGAGTGCGCCGTTCAGCTCGTCCATCGCTTCACGCGCCAGCACACTCGGCTCGGGTAAATCGGCTGCGTCTTCGGCGTTGTCGTCTTTCAGCCAGCTAATGTCAAGACTGTCGCCGCGTTCGCGTATCCAGTCGCGACTAAACACGCGGAAGCGCCCTGCTTCGCCTTGGTCGCTGCGCGCGCTCGCGCCATGTGGGTCGGCACCGTAGGCGGCTTCAAAATCAGCAAAGTGGGCGCGGGTAAACGGGGTACGCTTGCCGAATTTGGGCATATTGGCGCGCAGGTCGTACACCCAGACGTTTTGCGTGCTGCCGGTGGCGTTGTTGCTGACCTTGCTAAAGAACAACACATTGGTTTTAACGCCCTGCGCGTAGAAGATGCCGGTGGGCAGGCGCAGGATGGTGTGCAGGTTGCACTTGTCCATCAGGTCGCGGCGGATGTCGGCACCGATGCCGGCCTCGAACAGCACGTTATCAGGCAGCACCACGGCGGCGCGGCCACCGTCTTTGAGGTGGCGATAGATGTGCTGCAGGAAGGCGAGCTGCTTGTTGCTGGTGTCAAAAGTGAGGTCGTCGCGCGTTGGCCCGCCGCCGCCTTTGGCAGTGCCGAATGGCGGGTTGCTGAGCATGATGTCGGCTTTGGACAACTGGTTTCCGGCGCTGCCGAGCGTATTGCCCAGATGCACCACGCCTTCGTCATCGCCTTCCATGCCGTGCAGCAGGCAGTTCATCAGCGCGAGGCGGCGGGTGTCGGGCACCAGCTCCATGCCCAGATAAGCCTTGGTGCGCTGGAAGCTGCGGGCGCGTTCGTCGAGGTCATATAAATCGTCGGTTTTGGCTTTGATGTAGGCGTCCGCCGCAATCAAAAAGCCTGCTGTACCGGCGGCGGGGTCCTGGATGGTTTCGCCAGCCTTGGGTTGCACCAGCGCGATGATGCTGTCAATCAGCGGGCGCGGTTGAAGTATTGGCCTGCGCCAGATTTGGTCTCAGAGGCGTTTTTCTCCAGCAAGCCTTCGTACAGGTCGCCCAGGCCGTCTTTTTGCGCCGAAAACCAGTCGAGACCGTCGAGCGATTTAATCAGGTGCTCCAGATGGCGTGGTTCTCTTAATCTGGTCTGCGCGTCGCGATAGATGGCAGAGATGAGCGGGTCTGGATGCGCGCTGAGCTTGAGCAGCATGGCGCGGTATTCGTTAAGCAGATTCAGGCCAGAGAGTGAAGCCAGATAATTCCAGCGCGCGTATTCGGGCAGCTTGTGCGCGGCCATCACGCCGCTTTGGGTGTTCTCGTATTCCATCTTGATGAACAGCAGCAGCACCAGCTCGGTGACGTAGTCGCTGTAGTTGATGCCGTCGTCGCGCAGCACGTCGCAGAGGTTCCAGAGCTTTTGGACGATGTCGTTATTGACCATGGGTATTACCTTGTAGATTTTATTAGTAATTGACTACAGGGCAATACCCTATAGATGTATTTTGAATCAATATGAAAAAAGCGGTTTAGCCACCCCGTAAGCGCGCGGCGTTGGCGGCAATGAGGTTGGCGAGGTTTTGTACGGTGGCGCTGCGGATAGCGTAATCCTTGGCTTTCTGGGTAAACGTCTCGGCCACGGTGAGTTGCTGCTCAATTACTTGCGCCGCCCAAAATTCAGCGAGCGAATTTTGCTGCGCCAGTTGCAGCAAGTGGGCGCGGTTGATATTGAGTGCTTCGCCGCAAACATCCATCTGGTGATAACCCGCTGGACCCGCGCAATAGGTGAGGTCGTAGGCCGGCGAGAGCTGCCAGCGGCGGTCTTGCCCCAAGAGGTAGCTGAAGTTTTTGGGGTGGTCGTCGCGGTTGTTGAATAGCACATTAAATACGGTGCGCTGGTAGGCTTTTTGCACTTCGCGCTCGTCGCGGGTGAGAAAGCGCGTGGCGCGCAGGAAGGTGCTGTAATCCACGCTGCCAGGCAGACGAAAATCTGCGTGCAAGAGGCCAGCTAGCGTGTGCGTGGGTATGCGAATCGGTGCATTGCCAGCACCTGCAACATCAAAGCGCGCAATGCCGAAAGCGGCCAGCGTTGGGCTAAGGTCGAAATACTGCGTGGCGGGGATGTCGAGGGCACAAGCACGCGCCAACTGGGCGTACAGGTATTCGATGGCGCAGACTTCTTTATGCTCGTTTTGTGCTTGGAATTTAACCAGCCAAGGCGTGCTGCCTGCAAAGCATTGTGTGCTGAGTTGCCCATTGGCGGGGTCGTAATGCACCAGCACTTTGGGCCGCGCACCGTGCGGCGAGCCGCCCATTAAGGCGAGTTGCTTCAGAATGGCGCTGTCTTCACCACTCAGCAGCGTTTGCGCTTGCTGGGCCAGATTGAGCAATTGCACATCAGTTGTGGGTATATCGCTGATGCTGGCGGGCTGAAAGCTGAGTGCGCCCATGGCACGATGGCCAATGAACGATAATCTATCGAGCACCGAGGCGCGCGCTGGGTCGATGCCATTTTGGCGAAACAGCCGGTCCATCAACAGTAAGCCCCAGCCATCGGGCAAGGCATCGGCAATCAACCCCGGCAGGCGCAGCTGGTAAGCAGGGAAATCGCTGTAGGCGGCGGCCTGTAGCTTGAGGTGGCGCGGCGAGAGCTCTAGCCCTTGCGCCAGTGCTTCTGGGCTGTATTCAAATAGCAGCTTGCGGCCATCATCGGCCAAGGTGGCCAAATGCCAGCGCTCGCCCCACCCCTCGTAAAACACATCGACTTTTTTAATCATGCTTTACTACCACTGCGGGGCGCACGCTTGCGCTCGGCGAGCTGAGCGCGTTCCATTTGGGCGATGGATTGCGCGGTTTTCAGCTCGAACAGCGTGGCCAATTCATCGACTAGCCCTAAGGCCACGACGACGCGAATAAAAGATTCCAACGATGAAATACCCTTGCCTTCTAGGTTTTTGACTGTCCCCAAAGCAAGGCCAGCACGCTCGGCAAGGTCTTTTTGCGTCAGCGACTGCGCCAAACGCTGCCGCTTGAGGCGCGTGGCGAGCTCGGTACAGATTTCTTGTTGCGTGGCAAAGGTAAAATCTAACATATTGGCTTTTATGAAAAATTTAATGGCGATATGGTCAATATATTAGCTCTAATACTCAAAATATACCAGAAAAAACAATGGCCAATCTATTGAACCTTAAGCAAATCAAACCCACGTAAAAGCCATCAAAATAGCCACTAACAGCATAAATCCCTATGCTGCCTGTGGCTCGCTAGCTTGCCAGAGTTCATCCGCCAAGGTCTCCAGCACGATAGGCAGTTGATTATCAAGAATCTTTTCTAGCTGCTGCGCACCACCATCTTTGCCAAAGGCATGATTCACAAAATCACGGTCGATGACGACTTCATGCGTCAACTGCTTGGCGATGCGGTCAAGCCATTTACGCTGGATGGGATTCCAATTGTGCAGCGCGTAAATTTTTTGCATCGCATTGGCAACGCGTTGCTCAAACGGCAGCAAGGCCTCACCAATGGCAGCACGGCGGATATAGCCGATGATGCTGGCGGCGATTTCCTGATTGGTCGCGTTGCGCCATGCGGTTTTCAATGTGGACTCAGTAAAGCCGTTTTCATCGAGCAGCATGCGGATTTCTTTGAGCTGAGCGCGGGTTAAATCTTTGGGGCGATTCACCACCAAGCTGAGCGCTGCGGACTGATTGAGCGAGCGCTGGATAAAGTCGGCAAAGCTCTCTAAATAATCGGCGGGCTTGTCGTACTTGCCGTAGATTTGTTCGCGCAGTAATAACTCGTCTTTGTGATGGGCAATCAATGGGCGGTATTCAGTGCCGATGAGTACGCCCACTTCACTGAGCTGGTCTAACAGGCGAGTATGGTGATGAATGAAATCAGCCGCAGCTTTGGGGCCTAGCTTGCGCAAGTGTTCGTGCATTTTTGCGGGCTCAACGCCCCACTGCTGCTCTAGCTCGGAGAGCTTTTCTTTCAACGCAGGGTTTTTCTCGGCTTTTTTCTCGGCCTTGCGTAGCACACGCATCACCTTTTGACTCACCGCAGCGAGCACATCGTCTGCGTGGGTTTTGCTTGCTGGGCTGGGCTCGGCCCCTTCGGTAGTAGGCTGCTGCTCGGCTGGCGTAGTGTAGCTATCTGGGTTATCCAATTCATCGAGCAATTGAGCCAAAGTGATGTCAGGATTTTTCACCAAAGGCTTCATCGTATTGACGTCTTCAAGTGCGGCGTAAATATCGACGGGGTCGTAGATTTTGAATTCCGTTTTGCCGATGTCATCACAACGACGCGTAGCACGGCCTATCATTTGCTCGTACAAAATCCGCGAACGGACACGGCGCATAAACACCAGATGGCAAATCTTTGGTACGTCGATGCCTGTGGTGAGCAAATCAACGGTAATCGCGATGCTGGGGTAACGCTCGTTTTTGTATTGCTTAATCATCTGGCTGACTTTGTCGGTCTTGCCGGTGATTTTCTGTACCGCTGCGGCGTTGTATTCGTCACCGTACAGGTTTTTGAAAGCCGTATCGAGCAGACGTTTAACCATATCGGCATGCGCGTCGGTGGCGCAGAAAATCATGGTTTTTTCATCACCAAGCGGGTCGATTTCTTTGGCCAACTCTTCGCAAATCACGCGGTTAAAGTCTTCGGTGATGACGCGACGATTGAAGCTTTCTACTTCAAAACTGACCTCATCGTTGAGTTCCGCCACATCAATCACACCAGTACGAGTATCAACCACAGAAACGGCTTCACCCTTGGCAAAACTTATCCCCGCTTTGCTCAGTTTGGTTTCGTAACGTATCGGTGGCTCGTGGTCAATTAACCAATCATCCGCCACGGCCTCGCGGTAGCTATAGGTGTAAACGGGTTTGCCAAAAATATCACTGGTGTGTTTTGCGGGCGTGGCAGTCAGACCAATTTTGACTGCATCAAAATAATCGAGCACTTGGCGGTAGCGCGATAAGTATTGAGCCTGGTCACGAACTGCTTGCTCGCCCTCGGTCATTTCTTGGTCGAGGGTATAACCACGGTGGGCGTCGTCAACAATGATGCAGTCGTATTCGCCCACCAGTGGCGGCGAATCGGCGTCAAAAATGCGGCGCACCATGGCTTGCACTGTTGCGACCTGTACACGGGTTTCGGCCTCGGCGGCCATATCACCTAAGTCGGCGATATTGTAGGCTTTAGAAAGCGGCAAGCCCTGCTCTAGCGGCGCTTCATTGAAGGCATCAAGGGCTTGGTCGCCCAGCGCGGTGCGGTCTACCAGAAACAAGATACGACGGAAGCGTTCGGCCTTGAGAAACCGATAAATCAATCCAATGATGGTGCGTGTTTTGCCAGTGCCAGTGGCCATTGCGAGCAAGATATTGCGCTGATTATTCGCCAGTGCGATTTCTACACATTCAATGGCTTTCTGCTGGTAATCACGTACTTTCAGATAAGCAAAGCCCTCAGCTTTTAACTTGGCTTCAGCATCTTCTCGACTGCGCTTGAGGAAATCAAGCAACTGGTCTGGCGCATGAAAATGCATCAAGGCCCGTGCCAAATTAGCGGGATGTCGGACATCTCGAAACCAAGTGCCGCTTTGCTCTTGTAGTTGTTTGAAATATGGACGGCCATTGCTGGAGTAAACAAACGGTATGTGAAATAGCCCTTTTTGGCCTTCATGGCTACCGTCTACCCAAGCAGCGCTGTGCCCCGCTAATTCCCACGCGGGTTTGTGCTGAGCATCAATTCGGAAATTATGTGAATATCGCTCGGCCTGCCCGATTTTGCCTGCGACGTTTTCATTTTCGCGTTTCGCTTCCACTACTGCGATAGGGGTTAAGCCCGCGAATAACACATAATCGGCAGATTGCTTACCCGCGCAAGGCCATTCAGCAATGGCTTTGTTTTTATTGCGCTCGGGTCGGGCACCTGCGGCATAGGTCAGCGTTTGACTATCAGCCTCCCAACCTGCTTCATTAAGCTGCTGGTCGATAATGATGCGGGTGAGCTCTTCGCTGAGCACGATTTGCTTAGTGGCCGCGCTGGTTTTCTTGCGTGTCTGATTGGCGGTGTCTTTGTTGATTTGCTGCTGCAAGGTCTCGATTTGCGCGGCGAATTCTTTTTGTGCGGAGGCAAGCTTGGCTTCATGTTCGGCGGCCATTGCCTCAAAGGTACGCGCCTCGATGTCCATTTGCGATGCGAGCACAGCGTACTGCTCTTTCTCTTGGGCAATCAGGTCGGCTAATTGCTGATTGGTATCGAGTGCTTGCTGGGTATCAGTTAGCTGGCCACGCAATTGCTCAATTTGCTTTTGCAATTCACGCAGTTCACCGCTTGGGTCAGCAGGCGCAACAAAAGGCCCGGCCTTAAACGCAGCGCCCTGCTTACCAAATGATTGGTGATACCAAATCGCTAAAACACGTGCGACTTTCAACCCTTCCATGGCCTCTTTGTGTTGAGTCTGGAATTCATGCGTCGCCCGGTTGCCTTCGATGCGTAGCGTGTGAAACAGCGTGCGGATTTCTGGCTCTAGCTCGCGGTTGAGCTTATAGAGCAAATCGCTTTGCGTGGTTTTGTCGTCGAACTCGACACCATAGCGCACGGCCAAATCCTGCGCTAAGGCTTCGCCGAACTGGCGCAGCTTAATCAACGTGGTATTGGGGTCACTGGCAAAGACTTGTTCGGCAGTCGAAACTAGTTGCACCAGTAGGGACGAATGCTCGGCTAGAAAACCAAAATTGCTTGTTGAACTCACTATTTCGCATCCAGTAGGCGATACGGAGTCTACTTTACTCGAAATTCAAGGCTACCTGAAAGAATCACAACAGAATTGGTAAATAACCAGAACAAAGACGACATTCTTAACCATCGATTTCTCGCATAGAATCTAACAGCGACGTGATTTACCACTGGAATTCATAACACGTTTCAGCGCTTTCATTTTGCGCATCACCTCACGAAGGCGGCCACGAAAGCGAGCACCGCAGTAGCCATGAATAGTGGCATTTTGACTTGATACAGCCTTGCCATCTACCGATACAGGGCCGGTCGATTTGAGCCAAGGTTTAGTACGTTGAATCGTCTCGCGCTGAGCTTGGCGCTGTTCTTCAGTCCAAATACGTGGCATTTTTCATCTCCAATTAAGTGCGCAACAGTGCACAAATTTTGCATAGTTCGTTCGCGAAAATAGGGGTTAGTGTTGCGCACGGATGCAAAATACCGAGCCCAAACAGCGCCATATGGTAATTTTGATAAAGGTTTAGGCGTAAAAAAACCGCCATCTTGGCGGTTGTAGTTAATTGCATTTTCGTTGTTTGCTGGGCTTGAAACGATGGTAAGTGCCAGAATAAAACTACGGCAGTTGAATGCCCATTTATTGCCCAGAATTTGAGTAAAGTGCGATATATTTCGGCAAATACGCTTGGTATTTTTTTCAACGAGTTGTGCAAAATGGGCTAGTTTTTTACGCCACTGCGCTGAACCAGCCGATACAAATGAAAACTTTGTAGACGCCATTCGAGCATTGCTGCTGTACTCCACAAGTCGTGCGCCCTTATCTTCAGGGCTACGTGCGGCAACTGCTTTTTCGATGTATTTGCTAACATACTTTGCAACGGCTTCAGTCGATGACTTAATAGGCATTAACTCTACGCGTCCAAATCCATACTTTTTCGCACGGCCTCGCCAAAATCGCCATTCACTCTTCAACGCAGTGCATGCAGATTGATAATTTTTACGCACCACTTCATCAAAGTTAAACCCACTTTGAATATCTGCCCGTAACACTACAAGCACATGGTAATGGATTCGTCCTGACTTGCAGCGTTCTAATACCCGTATGCGTGCTTGGTAGCGTTCACCAAGCACATGCGTGACCAGTGAATTAAACCTGCGCTGAGCTTCCTTGAAACACTTAACGTCATCTGGAAACGTTAAAGTTAAAAAGCCAATATGCTTGATACCGTGTTCCTTGATGAGCGCTTCTACATTCCACCCGAGCGCCGCTGCCGCTTTCTTGTGTGCTGTGCTGAGTTGATTATGCCCCTCCAGCTCTGCAATTGAGATGTCATTTAAATGGGGGGCATCCGCCATTCCGGTTGAGTTGTTTCTATTTAGACAAGGAAGCGCCCCGTCAATGGGCGCCGACTTGTTTTCAGCTACAATGAAAGTCATGTTGTTAGTTCCATTGAAAATGAAAAAAGCCCCGTACTGCGTCGAACAGTCGGGGCTTATTTTTTGGGTAGATGGCTGCGTTGCTTATGCGGAACGTTGCGACTCAAGCCATTTATCTAGTGCGGCTTTACTAAACATTGTTGCGCGCCCTCGCTTGAGACGAGGGGGGAAGCTACTGTCATTGCTGGCATGCCGATGCACTCCTCGAACGCTAATCTTTAAGTAGGCCGCAGCCTGTTGCACGTCGAAATTTACAACCATGTGAATATTTTCCGTAGTTGATGTCGTAAATTGCAGGCACAAAAAAACCCGCACGAGGCGGGCCGAATATAAATTTGAAATACTGATGTTTCAGTATCGCTTCATTTAGCACGTTTGGTTTCAAGCCATTCCAGCAACTCTGAATCGCACCGGGTTTCGCGGAGGCTGTTTGGTTTGAGTCAGACCAACATGGTCTGCTCACTTTGCTGACGATAATAGTTAGCTTCTGCTTCCGCAGGTGGGATATGGCCAATCGACCCCAGCAAACGATGATGATTGAACCACGAAACCCATTTCAATGTCGCTAGCTCCACAGATTCTAGGCTTTTCCATGGACCTAAACGATGAATTACTTCCGCTTTGTAGAGCCCGTTAATCGTTTCGGCTAGCGCATTGTCGTAGCTATCGCCGGTCGTACCCACGGATGGCTCAATCCCTGCTTCCGCCAATCGTTCGGTATAGCGAATCGACACATATTGGGCAGATTCAACCGGTCGTCGCAACACCGTATTATTATGGAGGTGTATAATGGGACGACCTGCAGGGTGGATGCTGAAGTTGACGGGGCGTGGTGCGATGCGCTCGCCAGGCGCGCCATCACTTCGCCGAGAAACGGAGCGGTTATTTTGGGAACAGATTGCTACCGGAATCACAAGCGAAAAGGCAGCGGAGGCCGTTGGCGTATCGCAAGCAGTAGGAACACGCTGGTTCCGTTATCGCGGCGGGATGCCATTGTTTATGTCTAACCACATATCAGGAAGATACTTATCATTCGCTGAGCGAGAAGAAATTGGACTGCTCCAAGCGCAAAGTGTTGGTGTGCGTGAGATTGCTCGCCGCCTTGGGCGAAGTCCGTCGACAGTGTCTCGGGAGTTAACTCGTAACGCAGCAACTCGTAGTGGCCGACTCGAATATCGTGCTTCAGTCGCGCAGTGGAAGGCGGAACTGGCGGCTAAAAGACCGAAGCCAGCGAAACTGGTGACTAATCTGCCATTGCGCCACTACGTGCAAGAGCGCTTGGAGGGCAAGGTTCATAATGCTGATGGCCTTGAGATTGCAGGGCCTAGACAGGCGCCGTTCAAGGGACGAAATAAACCGCATCGCGGTGACCGTAAATGGGTCAATGGTTGGTCGCCTGAGCAGATTGCCAACCGGCTTCAAATCGACTTCCCGGGTGACGAATCTATGAGAATCTCCCACGAAGCCATATATCAGGCGCTCTACATACAGGGTCGAGGAGCTCTCAAGCGTGATCTGGTGAGTTGCCTGCGTACAGGGCGGGCGTTGCGTATACCGAGAGCCAGAGCGCAGGCCAAAGCGTGGGCACATGTTAGCGAAGACGTTATGATCTCTAATCGCCCTGCTGAGGTGGAGGGTCGTGCGCTACCAGGGCACTGGGAGGGAGACTTGATCATTGGTTTGAACCGATCCGCGATAGGGACGTTGGTCGAGCGATCAACTCGATACACCATGCTCGTACATCTGCCTCGCGAGGAGGGCTATGGGCTGACTCCGCGAGTGAAGAACGGCCCCGCACTTGCCGGCTATGGAGCCGTCACCATGGCCAATGCACTGAAGAAGACAGTGACTAGCCTACCTGCACAATTGTGGCGATCATTAACTTGGGATCGAGGGAAAGAGTTATCAGATCACGCCCGCTTTACTATTGAGTCAGGAGTAAAGGTCTTCTTTGCCGACCCTCACAGTCCATGGCAGCGCGGCACAAACGAGAATACGAATGGTCTTTTGCGACAATATTTCCCGAAAGGCACTGACTTATCGCGATGGAGTGCCCAAGAGATTCAAGCTGTAGCCAATACACTAAACACCCGGCCCCGAAAAACACTCGGTTGGAAAACACCTATCGAAGCACTGAATGAGTATCTGAAATCTGTTCAACAAACGCGTGTTGCGACGACCGGTTGAATCTGCCTTGTGAACCACGGTCGCTGTGATGAATCAGCACCTCACGCTCAGGCTGTCGCGCCCACAGCGCTTGCTCCAATGCATCAAGTACAAACTCGGTGTGCATGCTGTGACTGACTCGCCAGCCCACGATATACCGAGCGAATACATCAATGACAAACGCCACATACACGAAGCCTTGCCACGTCGACACGTAGGTAAAGTCCGACACCCACAGCTGATTCGGTCGTTCGGCGACGAATTGACGGTTTACATGGTCGCGAGGGCAAACGGCAGCAGAATCTGAATAGGTCGTTCGCACCGCTTTGCCGCGCGTGACGCCGCGCAAACCAAGGCTGCGCATCAAGCGTTCAACAGTACAACGCGCCACCGTATGTCCATCACGCTTGAGCGCGCGCCAAACTTTGGCTGCGCCGTAGACCTGATAATTCGCTTTCCAGACCTGCGCAATTTCACTGCTCAATTGCTCATCACGAATGGCCCGTTGGCAGCGCAACGCAGGATTGCGCTGCCGAGCGGCATACCGTCGATAAGCAGACGGAGCGACCTGTAAAAGTTTGCAGATCGGCTCGACCCCGTGCTGCTCACGATGGGTATCGATGAATCCCCTGACTACTTCAATCGGCGGTCGAGCTCCGCCTGCGCGAAATACGCGCTGGCCAGGCGCAGAATTTCATTGGCCTTTTTAAGCTCGCGCACCTCACGCTCCAAGGCTTTGATGCGTTCACTCTCAGCGGCATTTTTATTGGCAGGAACAGCATCGCCACCTTGCCTACGACACCAGTTACGCAACGTTTCGGGCGTGCAGCCAATTTTGCTGGAGATGGAAACGAGGGTGGCCCACTCGGACGGATATTCCGCGCGGTGTTCAATCACCATGCGCACAGCACGTTCGCGGACTTCAGGGGAAAACTGAGTTGATTTCTTCATGACACCATTCTCTCAAGAATTGGAGCCTCCGCGAAACCCGGTGCGATTCAATATACCTTTGCCCCTTGCGACCGGTAAGCACAGAATTAGTCTGTAGACAGGTAAACCTTAGTTAGCCAAGCAATTTCTCAAAATCGAAGAACGCATTCTATTTGCTGTACCCCATACACAATCGCAAATCAATTACGACGAAATTATGAAAAACTCACTCTCAAATTTAGCAGAAAGAATCAAATCGGCAGCAGCGAACACCACAGAAGTTACTACAGCAAAAGTAAAGGAAGCGACCGAATACACTGCGGGGATAGGTAACAAACTCACAGAGTTGAGCGCAGATGCAACAAACGCCATAAGTGAATCTATTGGTGAAACGGCATCGGCAGCAAACACTTTAGCCAAAACCACTTACTCATCATTATCAGAGACCGCTGCTAAAGTTGGTAGCGCGGCAACAGATGTCGCCGCTGTGGCTGGTTCCGCAATCGCTTCAGGCGTAGATACCCTTGGTAAGGGTGCAGCAACTGTAGCTACGACAGTATTCGACCAAAATGGTGATGGCAGCTTTGACCAAGAAGACCTGAAAATTTTGACCCAAAAAGGTATGGTTGCAGCAAAGGCTGCTACCGCTGAGATGGCTACCATTGCAAAGACTGTTGCGCAGGATGTAGCCAAATCTGAATTGGTTAAAGATACGGCATCTGCGGCAGCGGTAGGGTATGCGTCCGGCGTAACCACCTAGTCGGACGCTCAGGTTTGAATTAGCCGCGCAGCGGCAGTAATTCATCAATCCGGCTGTTGGGCCAAGTGGGGAGTTTTTCCAGCGTATCCTTCAGCCACTCTGATGGCTCAATGCCATTCAGTTTGGCAGTCGCCAACAAACTTTGGATGGCGGCTGCGCGTTTACCGGCGCGTTCGCTGCCCGCGAATAGCCAATTCTTTTTGCCAATCGCAATCGGCCGGATGGCATTCTCAATCGGATTGTTGTCGATCGGGAGATCACCCGTTTCGGCGTAATGAAGAAGTGCTGGCCAGCGCCTCAACGTGTAGTCGATGGCTTTTGCTAAGCCGCCACCATTAGCGATATTCGGGCGCAGTTTCAACAGCCAGTCGTGCAGCGATTGTAGTTCGGGTTGGCTGTGCAAGGCGCGGCTTTGCGCGCGTTGCTCTGCGGTTTGGCCTTTGGCTTGTTCTTCGATGGCGTAGAGTCGCGCAATTCTTTGCAACGCTTCCGCTGCCACCGGATGACCACCCGCTGCGTGTAGCTCAAAGAATTTACGTCGAGCGTGTGCCCAGCAGCCGATTTCTCGCACGCCATTGGCAAACAAGGCTTTGTAGCCACTGTAGTCATCGACCATCAGTGTGCCGCGCCAATCCTGTAAATAGTTGGCGGCATGCTGACCACTGCGGCTGATTTGATAATCGAACACCACCATCGGTGGGCTACCACTCAGATCATTGCTGCGATACGCCCATAAATACGCGCGTTTGGTTTTACCTTTGCCTGGATCCAGTTGCTGTACTGGGGTTTCATCGGCATGCAGGCTGGTTTGTTGTCGTAACTTCTCGCTCAGTCGATCCGCCAGCGGTTGCAGTGCTACGCCAATTCGGCCGATCCATTCACTTAAGGTACTGCGCGCCAGAATGACTTGCTGGCGGGCCGCAATTTGTTCAACGCGATACAACGGTAAGTGATCGAGGTATTTGCTGATCGCCACCCAAGCCAATAAGCCCGGCGTCGCCATTCCGCCGTCAATCACCGCGGGTGGAACTGGCGCTGCAGTGATGGTTTCGCACAGGCGGCAGGCATACTGCGGCCGGATGTGGCGCACCACAAAGAAACGGGCCGGCTCGATCTCCAAGTGTTCGCTAACGTCTTCGCCGATCTTGACCAATTGGGCTTGGCATTGCCCGCAAGTGCATTGCTCGGGTTCGTGCCGAACTTCAACGCGCTCCAGATGCTCGGGCAATGGCTGACGCCCAGCACGCGGACGGGCTTTGAGGCGGGAAACGGGCGCATCGTCGCAGGTAGGCACTTCATCCAGCTCGGCGGCAATCGCCGCCAAATCCTGTTCGGCATCATCGTCGAACAATTGTTTTTGCTCGACCGTGAGCGCTTCGCTTTTAACGCCGAATTTGATGCGTTTCAAATGCGCCAGCTCTAGGATGAGTTTCTGGTTCTTCAACTCTAGAGATTGAATTTGAGCCTGCAACTGTGCGACCAATACCTGAGCTTCCGCCTGAGAAGGCGGATTGGTAGCAACCGTAGGAAGGCTTGGTACGAGCGTCATGCCGCTATTTTACTGGGCTCGAGCGATACCAGCTAGACCTGCCAATGACTTGGCGGCGTAGCGCACAATCGTTGCCAATCCACACCATTAACAAGCCAATGCCATTGTTCTCTGGGCATTGTAAAAGTAGCCTCACCCAAAGTCGGCCAGTGGAAACGCCCAGAGTGTAAACGGCGCTGGCAGAGCCAGACGCCATTGCCATCCCAGATTAATAACTTCAGTCGCGAATACGTTCGATTGGTAAACCCATAGGCAGTGCCATCGCACGGTGAACGGCCGAGGGTTTGTTGTACCAGCAATGACAGACGTTCGATACTCCAGCGCATATCGACGGGGGTGACCAGCAAGAAGACCTGTTCGGGTTGAATCATCGCAACAAAGCCTGAATTAAAGCCAGACAGGCCTGCGCCTGATCGGCGGGCCATTCAATGCTTAAATCGCGTTGACCTTGGAGAAATTTCAAACGAATGGGTGCAGATGCTGGAGTTGGCGTATCAGCGATTTGGATCGGCATGAAGGTCAATGCTGGTGAGGCTGGAGATACGTCACGAGAATTCGTTAACGACGAAGACTCTGGATCTGTACTGCGGCGCGCATCGGCCAACCATTTATGCACGATGTTATCGTTGAGGTCATATTGGCGCGCGATGGCTGCGACTGAAACACCGGGTTGGTGACAAGCAGCCAGCACAGCAGCCTTAAATTCGGGGCTGTGCTTGCGACGAGATCTACGGGGTGTTGATTGAAGTGGGAGTATAGCGTCCATGTGTCCACCTAAGTTTATCGTGGACACGATCATCCCAAGGAACGATAACGCTATTCAACGTGGGTCGGCTGGATGCTTACGCGGTAGGGGCTGTCATAGCAATTCCTGTTCCGCTAATCGGCCCAGCGGCCGGAGCGTTCATTGGTGGCACGCTGGGGGCTTATAAAAGCTTCAAGAAGAAATAAAATCACCTGCAAAGCTGACAAATTTGAATTCTTTGCTCATATTGAATTCTTTGCTCATAACTAAATGTTAATCTGGGCAAAGATGCCGCACACATTAATATCAATTTTAATAATAATTTCGAAAATAAGAAGAAATAAAACAATGACAACAGCAAACATCTTGAAAACTGCGCCTATTATTGCATTAGCAATATTCTGTACCAGCGCAAATGCGGCTTTCGTGAATTTTCAATTCTCAGGATTTATCACGGAAAGCTATGACCCAACAAACCTGCTCAATGGTACTTATCGTGCTGGGGATACATTTTCAGGGTTAATTAGCTACAACACGGAAGCCACTCAGGATGGCTGGAAGGGGCTCTACAATTTTAGAACTGACGGTTCCATTTCAATTACTTCTTCAAAAAACACATTTTTTGGGACAAGTACTTGGCCGAACTGCAGTACATCCCCAAACGGAAATACTCCAACGGGGCGCTGCACTGATACTTTTAATATTAGTGTATCCGACAATGGAGCGGCTGAAGGTGACCGTCTTGCTTATTCTAGTAGCGCTGTAACCTACAATGGAAAAGCAATGCCTGGAGCACCGAGTGGTGCAGGTGTTCAGTTGCGTTTACAGGATACCATATCCCAAACTGCCATTTCGAACTTGGAATTGCCATTATCTCCACCAAAAATAGAAACATTTAACCAACACCTAATTTATATTGGTGCAAGTGGCAATGCAATTCCAACAAATACACTTTACAGCATTACCGGGACTGTAACAAACATCTCCCCAGTTCCGGAACCCGAACAATACTCATTAATTGGAATTGGGCTCATGGGGCTAATATTCAGGCGCAGACATATTTTAAAAGGAAAATCTGCAAAATAAATAGATTTGCATTGCAGACTAAAGGTTGCACATCACTGAAACCAAGCACTTAGCCAAACATTCCTGCTTGGTTAAGCGCTAAATATTGTTTCAAGTTTCCCCCCAGTGCAACATCACACCTATAAGCTCGTCTAATTTTGAATATTCACTCGTACCGCTTCATCTTTAACACGCTTGATAGTCGCCCTTCCACATCCAAGCAAATCTTGAATGGCATTCCACGATTTGCCCTCTGCAAGTAGGCTTGTGATTTTTCTATGCAAGTCGATGTCTTTCGGTCGGCCTTTGTATAAGCCTTGCACTTTGGCCTTGGCAACACCTTCTGCTTGGCGACGGCGGCGGTCATCGTAGTCTTTGCGGGCAATCGCTGCGAGCATATCGAGCAGCATATTGTTGATGGCAGCCAGCATCAATGCGGTAAAACCATCGCCATCTTTCAGCATCGTATGGCTGGTCGGTAAATCCAGCGCCACGATGCGCACGCCTTTTTCAGCTATCAGTCGCCGTAGTTTCAGCCAATCATCATTCTTTAGTCGGCTGAGGCGGTCTACTTGCTCGACGAGTAGTACATCACTGTGGCTCGCATCACTCAGAAGCCGCATTAGCTCTGGTCGGTCGAGTTTTGTGCCGCTTTCATTTTCAACGTAATAACTCGCGATACGTAAATCATGGTTTGCGGCGAAAGCATCGAGTTGCCGCTTGGCACGGCTGGCGTCTTGCTCTTTGGTGCTGGCGCGTAGGTAAGCTCGGACGAACATAGTAAAACCCCACTCAAAAGTTCCGTTTACATGGTTTCAATGCAGGCGGTTTCGTTTGAGTGGTTTTAACTATTTATTGAACCAAATGATGAGCGGTTTGGGCTTGGTTTCGTATAGGTATAGTCAAAAAGACAAAAAATCTTGAAGTACAGAAAAAGTGGCTTAGCTGTAGTTAAGCTGCAGCACACACACCTTCGAAGCGCGATACTAGCTTTAAAGCCCAAACCACTCGAAACAGTTAAAGGCATACCCTTTAAATTTAGTTCCAAATTTGGAACTAAATAAAATATTCAAATATAGTTCCAAATTTGGAACTAAATATAATATCAGGCATACGCCCCGACAAACGGTTGCAAGTCAAGCTTGAATCAAGAAAATTCTTGGCTACATTGAAAAAGATGAGTCGATTAGTCAATGGAAAGCGGGTAAAACGCCCCAGCGTAAATCACGCCAGTCACACTCATTGGAAAAGTTAGATGCTAGAAAACTACAGGAGAAAATTGCTCTTGTGCATGATGACATTGCAGCTATAGCAGTGGCAATCCGTCTTCACCATAGACATTATGAAAACTAGGAGAAAGAAGAGCCTGAGGATGTGGTGATACTTTTTCATGACGCATTTACCTCAGTATTTTTTGCTTCGGACAAATACCTCGTTCAAGTTTAACCATCTCAAAATCAAAGACCTTATTAATCAAGATTTGTTAGCGATTTACAAAACAACCGAACATAACAGCACCATCAGAACGCCCTAGCTTACCTTTGAATCACAGCGACGCATTAGACCCACAAGGAACTCAATATTATGAGCAAAATAAACAAATCGTCAGATTACATTAATAACTGCACGATATATGCACTCATGGCAAATGACGATAACGAGATTCGATATATTGGTCAAACAACTAACCCTCTTCGAAAAAGACTAACGGAGCACATTTACGAGGCAAAAAATAAAACAACCTACAAGCACCATTGGATTAATTCGGTTTTAATGCGCGGTGCCAAGCTATTGATTGTGCCCATAGAAGAAAACACCAATATTGCTAGAGAAATTTATTATATTGCGAAATATAAGGAGGAAGGTCACCGATTGGTCAATCTTACCATCGGCGGGGAAGGCTCTCCTGGTGTTAAATTATCGCTGGAGCAACGAGCTCAAATATCACAGCGGATGCTTGGTAATCAATTTGGGAAAAGCAATTTGGGACGCCAATTTTCAGTCGAACATCGTGCAAAGCTCTCTTCGAGGTTAATTGGCAACACGCGCTCCGCAGGCAAAACCCCAGTGAACAAAGGGAAGCCCCAGTCTGCGGAGACCAAAGCCAAGATTGGTGCGAGGTTACGAGGTCGCACTACAAAACCCATGCCTGTCGCATTGAAAAACTATCTAACAGCCCTAAGTACAGGTAGAAAAGCAAATGAGGTAACTCGCCAAATATGGCGCACACAACGTAAGGGGTGTTTGAACAATGCTTCCAAATTGACGGATGAGCAAGTTTTGCACATTGTCGGTTTACTTCAGGTGGGGGTTGTTCAAGTTGAAATTGCAGAGCAGTACCATATTAGCCAAACACTTGTCAGTCGCATCCGGCGAGGAGAAGCGTGGACTCACCTAACTAAGCCTGAAGAAAACCCATTATGTCCACTACGTATTCCTGGAGTTGACTCACGCACCGGCATAGCTAAGACACCAGAGCATCGCGCTAAAATTAGCGCAGCTCTTCGTGGTCGAAGTTCTCCTTGGACCGCCGAGCGTAATCGAGCAAACAAAGGAAAGCCTGGGCATTCTATTTCAGTTGAAGTACGCCAGAAAATTTCAGAAGCCAATACGGGTCGGAAGAAGGAATGGTTAGCCCAAGCCAACCAAAATCGTAATTGGTCACAGGAAAGCCGCGATAAAATAAGTGAAGCTAATCGAGTTTTAACGAATAGCGATATTCGAGAAATTAAGCGCTTACTGGCGGAAGGATTCATGAATGGAACAGCTATCGCCCGTCAATTCAAGGTTAGTCCCTCGCTGATTAGTCAAATCAAACTAGGTAAGAAATATCTCGGTATAAAGTGAGTGCCCTTCAAATGACCCCATAATAGCCCACAACAGCGCGAGAAAAATGTGGGGCTAGATGTGGGGCTTCCAATCAATGGACGCAAAAAAACCCTGAATAATCAGGGCTTTAACGTTTAATTCTGGCGGAGAGAGGGGGATTCGAACCCCTAAACGTAGAAATCAGCCGTATGCCAACCGTTTAACAGCCTCAATACGAGGCTGTTTTTTTATCGTTGATATACGGGTGATTACTGCAATGTGTGCCAATAAATGTGCCAAGCATCTTGAACAATTATTGCATGTTCAGTGTCTGCCGCAACTTATTCGTGTAGTCGAAGCAAATCCGGTAGTCGGCAGCTAATTTGTTGGCGTCTCGGGTGAGATCGAGAAGATTTGCAGTAATCGAGTCTGGAAGTCGAATGCTGGCGGTTCCGGAAGCGTTGGTGGCGGTGGAACTTTGATTGCTGGTGTTTGTACTACTGCACCTGGTGCTTCCTGCGTCGGGTTTGAAGCGCAAGCCACCAGCAGCAGCGATGCGGCGCACATTATCAGCATTGATTTTATTGATTTGGATTTCATACAACGCCCTTTGTTGGTTGAGCTGCCCAATAATATCAGCCAGCAGTGATTGAAGATCGGCGACTTTCTTTGTTGCCAGAGCCAATTGGTTGGAGGCCTGAGCCTTTTGCTCATTCAGTGCTGCGTTATGGTTGGATATCACTGTATTCAGCTCCGCATCTGCAAAATGCTTTTCGACAGCAAAGCCTGTTCCAAAACTAATGGCGCCAATAAGTAGCGCACAAATAAGCAGTGCAGCCATTCGGTATTCGGCAGGAATTAGATTGAACATATTCACCCCCGATCCAAGAACGCATAGCGTGGCTGACGCACAATTAATATGTTGTGTGGATATTCTCGAGCGATATCGGCGGCAGTCCGCGAATAGCCTGGTAAGTTCTTGGCAGACTTTCCATCCGCCAGCTCAGCATGCCCAAACCATCGCGCAGGATCACAACCCGATTTGGTACTGCAAAGCGCTCGTCGTTTCGCTAATGTGCCGGGCCCAGCGTTATACCCTACCAGCATCATTGCCAGTTGCTCGCGCCGATCATCAACCCCACGAATTGACGAATAGAGACCTTTGTCTTGAAGAACCAATGCCCGAGATTGATACATTGGGTTGTAGGGCTTATCCCATGACCACCCCGCCAACAAAGCCCCATAACGTCGCTTTGCCTCGGCCATGCAATCAAACTTATCCGTTCGCGTGCACTGCCCTAGCCCGACGCCTCGCTCGTTATTGTTCTTGGCGTTTCGATTTTCAGCCCGTTCCGACCAACAATGCTTTGATTTCAGCGTGATGCAGGTTTCCTGCTCGACCTGTGCCGCAAGTGCTGACGGCATTGGATGATCAGGCCAGAACTGCATTTTTGCATCCATCACGATTGGCAGATTCTGATAGGCATTTGCTGGCAGACCTCGTGGTAGGTCAGATTCAGCATTGGCCGGACGAACAAACAGCGTCACCCCTGCCCATAACAAAGCAGCCATAAAACCAACAGTGGCAGCAAAAACGATGGCTGCGCCGATTGGATCATCAGCTGCTCGTCGCGCCGTAGAGATAAGCTGCACGCCGCCAAGCGCAATACGGCGCAGTAAATGCACCAGCAACACCAGTAACACCAACACAAACCCCACCACCGACAGCAGATCACCAGGTAAACCGCCCCAAGGTATAAAGTGCAATGAGGCGGCTAACACCAAAGCCAGGATTAGCCACTGGCCCACCCGATGAAAATCACCTCGCAATTCATTCCATACTTGATTCCACTTCATGATTTAATCCCCGTTTTAAGCCACAGCCAAACCAGTGCAATTGCCCCGCCGATGCCCGTTGCCCATTTCAGAAAGCCACCCAAAGCGCTCAAAACAGCCACCGTACCGCGCGCGCTGTCATAGACTTCAAGCAGTGATTTAATGTCTTCCAGAAGCTGCTTGACCTCCGTGACGTGCTGGCTGTGCGTATCCACCAGCAAGTCAATCCGTCGGATATCTGCACAACTCTGATCGTTTTTGCGCTCGATTTCGTTGAAACGCTCTGCGCCTAATTCCAATCGTCGATCAAATCCCTCTGCCCGGCTTTCTAACTGTCGCAACGCCTCGCGTAACTGGCTCACCAACTCAGCCAATTGAAAATACTGCGCCCACGTTGGTAACGGCATGCCGTGCATCGTGCGACCTAATTCTTCGAAGTCAATTTCGTTTTTCTGTTCGCCCATATCGCCCCCTAGGCAAAAAAATCCCGCACTTGGCGGGTTATTGTTTTTTGATCTGCTGAAGGGCTAAATTACGCCCAGAGAATGGATTACATCGATGTACGATCGGTATTCGCTCACGTGGGTCGCGATATAAATTGCCAAGCTTCCAGCCGATACGCAGATTCCACGGCGAATGGCTAATTTCAAAAGCACGGAGGCCAGTTCCGTCCCGAGCGAGTAGCAGATAGCCGCCGACCCAATCATGCTTTATGAGCTTTAGTGTTAAAGGGTCAAAGCCGATGCCGAGCCATTCTGAAAACCCAGCGGCCGGATTGCGCCACTGCCACAACACATACGTCCACCAGCCCGCTTTGTGCGTTGCGCAGAAGTTCGCATCACCGTCGCAGCCATCCATGCGCGAATCTGGCGTTTGAAACCACCACAAACAGCGAGGCAGATAGCCGTCAGAATGCACAAAGAGCGCAATCAGCGGGGCCAGCAGCATGGCCAGCACCGTAAACCCGAAATCCAGCAAGGCCAGCAATGGCCAAAGCAGCACCACCCACATATCAAACCCCGCTTAACAATGGCAATTCGCCCAGCAATTGATCAACACTTGGTTTATCGCGCTTACCAGAATTGACCAAATCAAGCTGAGCATAGGCGTACTCCCACACCTTTGAGCGCCATGCGCGGAACGCTTTTCCGTCGTTTTGAAATTTCGGAACGCTTGGCTCCTCGGCGTACGTCACAGCTGTTTTTATGTCGTCGTAGCCATGCGCAACAGCAGCGGCGTCAAGATGCGCTTGGATCGCGGCTGCGTAGATTTTCGCCTCTTGCTCCGATGTTGGCGGCGGGGGATCCGCAAGAATAGGATCGCCGTTTTTATCGGCAATCATTACTTTATCGGCCGGCCGATTGGTCACAACTTCGTCATAGACTTCGCGCGGGTATTCCTTCGCGTCATCTGGCCATGTGCCTGCGGCTTCATAATCGGCGCGAAAATCAGGCGCGTACCATGTGTTATTTTTTACGGAATAGAACATTAGTCGAATCCTCTAGTATCCGATTGCTGACCAAAATATAGGGGCTGATACCCTAGTTGACGCAGAACTCCACGCAGAAACAGAGCATGTAGATACCGCAAGGGCATTAGGCGTAGCAAAATATCCTGCGCCTGACGCGTAAGCCGTGGCGACCAAACTCTTTACCGCAGTTGGGAACGCTATCGGATAGGTAATAGTCACATCTGCCGACGCGCTGGAAGTCAATGTCCCCCACTGAAGAATCAACCCACTAGGTAGCTTCTGGTATCCGTTGGCAGCAAGGGACGCAGCGAACTGCATGGACGCCCCAAGGTTCTGTATCCCGCCGAATGCCGTCCAGCCGCCCGTTCCCGATTGAACAAGAGCGTCGTCCCCGTCTTGGAGGACGATATTCCCCGTAGTGACTCGGTTGGTAAGAGTGTCCGCCCCCTGCGGCTGAATGATTCGGTTTGCGCCCGATGTGGAAGTTCTGAAATAAATGCACGTACCGACAGGAACTGAACTTGCGATAGGGAGCGTAATCGTTGCCCCTGCGGTGACGTAGACACACCGCCCTGCTGCCTGTGTCCCTGTTAAAACAAGGCCGTTTGTGCCGCTGACCGGAGCGCCAGACAGACTCCCCGCGCTATCCCGTAATTGAGCAATAAAAGCAAATGACGCCCGCAGATAATCATCAAGATTGTTGCCAATTGGATCAGTCCCTGCGGGGCTATTTGATGCTGCTACAATATTCAAATCAGTTATTAAAGCAGGAACGGGCATAGGAGCCTCCTGTAATGACGCTTATATTCGCTTGGTTAGGAAATTTTCTGCTGAAGATGGTGATCGGCTACGCGTACTTTCTTTTTTTTGAGACTTACAAAGCTTTGCGTCGCTTAGTTGTTGCTTGGTTTAATGCTCGGCGGCAGCGCAAGCGGGAAGGCGCGCATGGGGCCGGTGAGTAATGGGTTGTATTGCGACCCATAGAGCTCCATAAACGTTTTGAGTTGACTCGGTGTGATCGCCGTTGGATTAATCGCTGTACTCATCTTGCTGTTACGCCCCATTGCCTCAAGGCCAGCAACACCTAAATCACCAAATGGCCCAAGCACTTTCCCCGCCAGTGGAATGTTGCGCATTTCTCCC
Source organism: Chitinibacter bivalviorum (assembly GCF_013403565.1). Lineage (NCBI taxonomy): Bacteria > Pseudomonadati > Pseudomonadota > Betaproteobacteria > Neisseriales > Chitinibacteraceae > Chitinibacter > Chitinibacter bivalviorum. Next base: position 1,057,183 of record NZ_CP058627.1, read on the forward strand.
AACATCCGAGTCAGTTGCTGTGCCGTACCTGAATTGGGCATGATTGCGCCAGGTGGCACATCATTAATCCATTGGCTCATATTGGTGATGGGTTGAAGTGGGTTCTTGCCACCAAAGAGCATTTGCGCTTTTTCAGGCTCAATCGATCGCACCATGCTGTTCAATCGCCCTGGCAAAACTCTTCCTGCCAATGTGTCCGCATTACCTGCCGTTGCATTTTCAAGAATGTGTGAGAGCAATCCCTGTTTTGCCTCTGGCAGAACAGGTGCACTGTTCAAAATGCCCTGTAGGTTCTCAATCGGCATATTGAACACATCGCGACCAAAATTCTCAGGAACATACTTGCCCTTATTGATCGGATCATAAAGCGGGTTGCCTTCTTGCCATTTGAAGCGTGCAGAAGCAGCTTCACGCGCTTTTTGATTCAGCGCTAGCGTGTCAGCCTGCGATAATTTGCCATTGCCTCCGACTGCTGTGCTTAGCTGTGAACCCGCGGGCTTTTGTGCTTCCAGCGCTTCAAGTAGGCCACTTTTAACGGTCTGCAATGCGGCACGCTTCTCGGCATCGTTGGTATTGTAAATCAGCCCATTCAGGGCTTGTAACCGCTGTAATGCAACCCCCATTGTGAAAGGTTCTTTGCCTTCAGCGACATTATTGAGCCAGCGAATCGCATCAGATCCATGCAGAACACCGCCCTGCATGTTCTCATCCAGTTTGGTACTGACATTGTTTACGAAGCCCATACCATCCAAAGGAATGCTCATATCGCCATGCTCACGCATTTGGCTATACAACCCATCCACATGAGACTTCATAGCGTCATCAATGCCCTGCACCTTGCCGCGTGCCGCATCGCCCAGCTGATACAGTGATCGGCTGTCTCCCTCGCGCAGGCCAGTCAGCATATCCATCAGCGAGTTATTGGCCTTCGCAAACCGTTCTGAAATGACAGGGCTCACCCCCATCATGCCGCGCTCACTCGCCATTTGGATTGGATCGCGCGTTACCCAGCCCTGTAGCGGATCAATCCCCGCCTCTTTGAACTGAGCTAGGCGAGCTAACGCATTTGGATCAAGATCTTTCCCAGTCGTAACGGCTTTTTTAACGTCTTGTGAGATCACATTTTTGGTGACGTTTGAAAGCTGGTTAAAATCAAAATTGCTAGCCTGCCCAGCCTTGGCAATAGCCTCATTGACCTTTTGCTGGATGGCATAGGGCGATGATACGAGCGCATCAAGGCGCGAAGTAACGCCTTTCACTGTTGGTGCGATGCGCTGCCCAACATAATTAACAGCAGCAGGTATTGCTTTGCTGAGGCCTTGACCTGCAGCACCAAGCCCCATGCCCAGTACGGGATTCAAAAGCGACTCTGTGTCATCCTTGGATGGCATGATCGCGCCTGTTGCACCACCCAAAGCCACCGCACCCTTGAGGGTAGTTGGATTCATCATTGAACTGCCAATGCTTGCCACGCGCGGGGCATTTAAAGCTAGGCCTGCCCCTTTCACCAATCCACCAGGCGCAAGCACCAAGCCGATATTGGTCGCGATGTTGCCAACCTTACCTGCAGTGGTGTCCATCAATGGCTTATTGCGAGCTCGATCTTCAGCCACTTGCTCTTGAAGTTGCTGAGTTCGTGTTTTGGGTTGTTGACCAGTAATGATGCTGGATAAATTTAGCTTCACAGGATCAACAAAGTCAGCAGCGCGCGCGCCCAGCTGCTTAATGCCAGTGCCGAGATCGTCAAAGGCCATACCTGCGCCTGCTAAAGTCCGGTAAACCGTGTCATTTAGCTTAATGCCTGTATCCAAAGGCCCAATCTTGAATGTTGCACCGTCAGCCTTGGTTGGGTCGATGTCTTGAACTGGAGCCGCGATGGGCTTGCTGGTAGGCCCAGATACTTCGTCAAAGGAATACGTCTTCCGACCCGAATCGGGAGCTGATACTTCATCAAACGAGTATGTTTTAGTCATTCACATTCCCTCCCTCAAAGTACAGACTCATAGTTTTTACCGTTCCAGCGCAACGGGCCATTGCTAGTGTCATAAACCGTGCCCGCCTTCATCTTCATGCGGTCAGGTTTGCCATTGGTCATTGGCAAGGCTTGAACTTGACCCTGTTGTGATGCCTTGGGCGTTGGCTGCGGCGTTGTTTGTTGTTGTGGCTTGGGCTGCGCGTTCAATTTTGCGAGTTGGGCTTGCAGCGCAATCACATTGGATTGCGACGCGTTGCGCTGCACTGGTGTCGCATTCGGATCACTAATAATTGCCTGATTCGCTTTCAGCTCATCAGTCAAAATACCGATCCGATCTGTGTCGCGTCGTTGCTGTACAGCTGGCGGCACTTTCCACGCTGGATTGTTCGGCGCTGGCGTCGCCACGGGCTTTGGGGTATTTCCTTGTGAATTACTATTTGTCGGTACTGTGACTCCATACAGCTTTAGGGTATCGCTCATGTCGTAGATTGGAAGAACTGTGTCCGTTCCTTCGATACTGCGCAATTTATTGACGTTTTGCTGATGGGCTTGCAGTGTATAAAGCGCCGTTTTACGCATAGTGTCATTCAACCGAAGCAATTCAGCTTTGGTCATATTGATATTGCCGGCGGCTGCATCAGCCAGCAATTTGCGCTCTCCGTCAGTAATCTGGCCTTGGCCGCGCATTTGCGCCGCAGCGTCGAGCTGACCTTGGGCTAAACCACGGATGACTTCACGTGTATTCGCAAGCTTGGCATCAGCATCTTTATCACCCATGCCTACCATGCTAAGAACTTGCTCGCCTTTTGCGCGAGTCTCTGCAAATGGCCCTGTGATTACATTACCGCTTTCGAGTAGTAATTTAATTTCATCGCTACGTTGCAGGGTGCTACGTGCTGTTTGGGCAGATGCGAAGGTGTTATCAACTTGCTTAGCCAGTCCTTCAGCCAAAGTGCCGCTGAATTTCTTGCCTGTGTCGATGCTAACGGTGGTGGTTGGCCGCCCGGCCGCCGCAATATCGCCCTTGCCGCTGATGTAGTTCGGGATCCATTCAACTACGCCTGTTTGCGGGTTCTTCCACATCCCTTCTGGCAATTTATGGTCGCCACCAGCAACCGGTTGATAGGTAGCTGGATTAAGAAGCGTCTCACCCTGCCCCAATTTAATCGGCGCAGGCGGCTTGCTCATATTCAACAAATTAATGGCCTGCTCAGGGTCATAAGGCAACATAGATTGAGCAACTGTTTTGTAGCTCGCAGGATCATCCAGCTTCAATTGACCGTAGATTTCACGCCGTTTCTGCTCGTTAATCTGGTTTTGGCGCATCGTTTCCATCTGAGTATTCATGATGTCCTGACGCGTTTGCTGCTGCTGCATGTCCTGATAATTGCCCAGCCCCTGTATAACGCCACGACCAATCGCAGGGGCAAACGAGCCGTAGTGCCCGGTGTTATTAGCCAAGATTCCCATCCCCATTTGCAGGTATGGGTTGTTCATGAGCGATTTGGCTGTATTGGCATCTCCTCCCGGCTCGCTCAGCTTATCCCACAGGCTTTTAGGTTGCGGCTGCGCTTGGACAGCTGGCTGAATTGGCGCAGGCTGTTGTGGGGCAGCAACCGCAGTAGGTGGCTCCATAGCAGGTGGCGTATCGGCCATGCTCGACATGTTTTGCGCATAATCCAGCAGGCCAAGCTTTTTAGCTACACCCTGATTTTGATCGATTTTATTGCTCAAATAGTCCCAAATGCCTGGCATGGCTGTATTCCTAAGAGATCAGGCCATACAGGCCTTGTTGGTTTTTCCCACCATAGATTGATTGCAGCATTTGGCTGTAATCAAAAGCAGGCTGTTTCACCTGTCTGTTCATCCATGGCATTGCTGTTTCTTGAGCAATGACAGGCGCAGGATGCAAAGCGGCAGCAGGCAGTGCGGCGATCGCAGGTGAAGGCGAGTATCCCTGTCTGCCACCATTGCCGTAATTGCTGCCATAGTTACCACCGTAACTTGCTCCAGCACTGGAGCTAGCGCCGCCATCACCACCCATTCGAGCGCCAATGGATCGCCCAAGCGACGCGCCAAACCCACCTCCACCTGGTATGCCTGTAGCAAGGCTAGCCCCCATGCCTAGCGCATTTCCGATGTTGTTGCCCATCGTAATGTTCCCAGCAATAGTGCCGTGCGCGTCAGTATTGTTGGACATGAAGCCCAGAGCCCCCATCAGCCCAGAACCGCCACTGCCTTGATTCTGTCCGTTGGAGCCATATCCAGTCCCCGCCCCGCCGAATCCATAGCCGCCATTAGTGCCGCCCATAGTCCCACCGTAGCCGCCTTGGTTGCCGCCATTACCACCGCCGAATCCACCCATGATTTTCTCCAAATTCCAATTACAGCAGCCCTAATAGACCACCGCCTAACGCACCTATTGGCCCAAACATGCCAAAGCCACTCATCGCACCGCCAAAGACATTGGCTGCACGGCTAGATTGATTTGGATTGGGAGACGAAGATGTATTGCCATAATTTGTGCCGACAGTGCCCTGTAACACGCCAAGACGGCGTTCAGGCTCCATATATTGCTGATACCAGTCTTGATAGGACTGATTCATTGCTGTCTGAGCAAGCTGTTGCTGCTGCTGTCCGACATCATTCAGCATCGCAAGATTTTGCAAATCAAATTGCTGCTGACGACCAAGGCGCGAATCAGCAAGACCTGCATTGCGTGCCGCATCTGTTTGCCACGCACCAAGGCGACGTGAAATATCGGAATCGGCAAGTGATGCGTTGCGTGCAAGGTCAGTTTGAGCGACGTTTGTCCGCCTATTCGCGTCGGCTTCGGCCATGTTGATTTGCTGGCCATAGTCCTGCATACGCATATCAGAAGAAACACGCCCTAGCGATTCTGCCAACGTACGATTAGCATCATTCTGCTGTTGATTCCATCCACTAGAGCCAAATGCACCGGCACGAACTGCTGCAGCATCAAGACCAGGCTTAATTGTGCTGCTGTAGTTCCGTGTGACATCGCCCTGTGCATAATTGATTTGGTCTTGCAGGTACGGATTGTTTTGCCCCAGATAACGGTTTGAGTAAACCGGCGTGGTCTGCCCCATGTACTGATTTGTTCCTACAGTGGCTTGTTGGCCTTCATAGGGATTCGTAGCTACTTGCTGGCCTTGCCGCGCCTGAACTGCGTTCTGGTACTGGGTTTGAGTTGGCGTAAAACCCGCCACGCGCTGACCAGAATATTGCTCATAGGGTCGGTTGTAGACGTTTTGAGCCTGTTGCAGCTGATTGACCAGATAGGGTTTAACATAATCCGGTGGCGCATTTACTTGCGTTATTGTCGACGGGGCTTTTAATCCAAATAATTTACCCATGTTTTAACTCCCGTTGATAAACCACCGACTTCGGTGTGAACCCGATGGTTTCTAGCCATTTGCACCAGCCTTTTCTCGGGCTGGAAAAGGTTATTTCTTTGGCAAATTCACCAGCGGCAATGGCGTCTAAATGCTCATTAAGGCAAAGCACCACGTCCGCGGAATGCCCAGCCACCCCAAAGATTTGCCAAAGGTGAAGCGTCTTCCCGAGAGGCTGAATCACGACATGACCCACAATTTCTTTTTCTGGCGTTAGGAATAAAAAAAGCCGCGCATTGGCGGCTTTTATTTCGTAAAAAACATCTTCAGCTAAATATGGCTCTTGCGCTTTGCTAATGACTCGCTCTACCCAAGGCCGAATAATTGGCCACACATCACCCAAAACGTGAGGCGAAACCCACTCAAGGGTTAATTTCCCGTCAGCATGCGACATTGCACCCAAGCCCCCGGCGTTCCGCTGGTGACGCAGCGCCAGCCATGAATAATGTATTTGCTGCCAGCGCTACCAAGCTCTGACGGCGTTTTGTTCAGCACAAAATCACCCTGCTGCCATGTTCCAGATGAAGGGGCTGCAGTTTGCGCGGAGTCATAGGCCGTTATTCTGCCGTCTGCCGTCGCATTAATCTGACTGGATGCAGATCGCAGCCATTGCATCAGAGCAAAGACCAGCGTCTTGTCATCCCCCGATTTCAAATTGGGTACATTGAGTTTCATTGCGTACCATCCGGAACCAGAGTTAAGTCAACGGCTGCTAGCTCAAATGAGCCGCTGGAGGTGGCAAGCTTGATCTGATGCCATCGCCCAGACCACAAAGGGTTGAATGCGCCTAAATACAATGCGGATGAACCGTGATTGCTCAGTGCCACCCCTGCATAATCAGCTGTGTAGTGAGTTAAGTTTGCCGCGCTTGGTATGGTTAGCCAGCGAGGGCGGACTTTGTTCAGCGTCGTGAATTCAGTGTCGTCGCCAAAGAAGCCGCTCGTCATCGAAGCTGCGCCAGGCGTTGCAGTTATCGTATTGAGTTGATGGGCCGTATCAATCACTGCTGCAACTGGATTTTCTGAAATCCAAAATGGCGAGTCATAGGCAATATTTGGCAATGCGTCCCAAGAAGCAGCCAAAGAGCCAAAATTATCGAATGTCATGCCGTTTGAAGCATATTCAATAATCGACTCAACATTCATGGAGCCAGCGCCCCATTTGTCCATCTTGTAGTGGTATGCAATCCATGAATCACAAACACCATTGCTACCCACCGATGGATAGAACCAGACTACCAATTTGCGCTGACGATCGTGCAAGCCCTGCACGCGTTGAATGTACTTAGGGTCAACGCGATTAAAGAACCATTTCCGAACTGGTGTCCCAATTGGCGTTGGCCGTACCCCATCAAAACGCCAAAAATCATCTTGGCTGATGAAAATATGCTCAGTTCCAATGCTGACAATGCACTCATGACTGATTGCCCCGATTTCGCCGGGTATTTCCTGCCATGACCAAATGAATGGTGCGCCTACATAACTAGCCAGAAACATGTTGCGCAGCTTGTACGCCACCATATTTTGACCAAGGCGCTTTGCCCCAATAACACGTCCCGCCGTGTCCATCAGTCGGCCAGTTGCGGCCTGCGTCGTACTGCTTGGCGTCCAAGTGGTGTAGTCATATAAGCCAGAGCACCACCAACGATCGGGAGAGTCTCCATAAGTCGCTTCGTTGGTATCAAACAGGAAAACAAAGCCCCCTACCGTCTCGCAGATCGATGCTTTAGGAGATCCAGCAAGATCAGCAAATGCACCGCTGATGCTCACCTGTGTTGCGTCGGATTTGTTGCAGCAAAGTGTTGCGTTGCCAAATTGAACAAAACGCCAACGAGAGTCAGGGCCTGTGGTGTAAACCGCAGCTCGACTCACGTCATTCCACGCTGAGCCAGAAAGCTCATAAATCTTGGTTTGTGTGCCCGCCAAAGTACGTTTTGTGTCGTCCAGTTTGCGCACCTTAGCTGCACCAAAGCATGCAGCTGGAAGTAGCGCACCAGATACAGCGATTGGCGATTCTAACGCCGCAAACCCACGCTCGGTAGGCACGATATTCGATACGTCAACCATTGCGCCAGGAGTCATTGGGTCAATATCTGGCGTAAATCCAAGCAATTCGGCCAGCATGTTAAACCCTCACATCGGTACGAACCCGCATCGTAAATTGCGCGGATCGGTCATCTGAAACTTCCGTGCTTTCAAAGGCGTCTTTGTAGAGCTGTTCCCAGACAGGAAGCCGCGCGTCGTCTTTCAGATAGGGCGCAGCTTGAAGCAGCGAGCCATACAAATACACATCAGGGCAGTTTGTCATTAGCCAATTTGTGCCATTTGCCGCCAGCGCGGGGAGTTTGGCGTAATACATCAACGTATAGCTGTAGGCGCTATCAGGGGCTGGAGCCATGACAATATTCTTGCCAATGAGCGTGAATACCCTAGGAAATGCACTATAGCCTTGCGAGTCACTTAAGGTATCTGGCGACACGTAAGCCACACGCATTGGCTTGCTGCCATTCATTACTGTCAACGATTTTGGCTCTACCGCATCCGATGGCAGTGGCAATGTGTCGCTGCTCAAAGCGCCAGAAGCAGAGGTTTCCATGGCTCGAACGCGCAAATCACGCGCTAACCGTGCTTCGGCCAACGCAATAAAATCGGGGATGACTGCAGTCAGGTTGTCGCGCTTGAGCCAGTTACCAATGCTGCTAACCAAATCGGTGTAGTTTGCCAGTGACATGTTTAGCCTCGGCCTTCACGGCCTTGATAAATTCGAAAGCCCGACAAATCAGGGTCATTAAGCATCGCCTGGGCATGCTTTGGTTCGCGCATGAATTCAGCAAAGGTGATGCTTGTGCGCTGGCAATATTTCTCGACCAGCACCATAGGAAAGCTAGCTGCATGACGCATGTCTTTGCTGCCATGAATGCCTTCGCGGGCTTTACGCTTGGCAGTCTCAAGAATGCCTTCAACATCCTGAGTTCTGACGATGGTCAGCTTGTCATCTGCATCATGTGCGGCGGTTTGAATCATGGTTACTGATCCTCTAGCGGCACGACTGATACTTTCGATGTTGAGCCGGCCAGAGCAGCAATGTGCGTGAAGCCCCAGCACCGCAAGACAACTGCATCGGCAGGTTGTACTAGCAAATCAACACTGCTTGCGGTTACACCCGCACTGGTTCCCAATTTCACATAGGTTTCCGCGGTGGCAGCGATGCGAACATACTTTGGAGCGGTGCCGTTTGAGGTTTGAGGAAGCGCTGCGCTTGCCGATGTTGCCGTTGCTGCGATATTGATGCCCGATGCCGTAACAGTCATTGCGCTTTCGTTCATGATTAATACTCCAGAAAACAAAAAACCCCGCCAAAGCGGGGTTCTTCATTACACAATGATTGATTAGGTCAGATCGCGGACCACGCCAGATGCCTTCTCTTGTCGTGCTTCTAGGCAGTACTCGGTAACGAGTGCAGCACCTTCACCGTCGAAGTTTTGTGGCAGGGCCTGCGTGCGAACACCATCAAGTGACGCCAATGCCCAGTAATCGAGATCCAGCACGAATGCAGAACGCGCACGCTGGAAGCGATTGGGCACAACTTTCAACGTACCGAAGTCCGATACATACACATCGACAGCCGCAACAAGTTTTTTGTCGTCGGCATTGTCAAAGCGCGTAGTCGCCGCGGTAAATGTTGAGAAGGTTTGCTTGTTTGATGGACCAACCATGATCATGGATGGATTGCCACCTTGCGTAAAACACTTCTGCAGCACGTTTTTCAACATGGCTTCAGTGAAAGCGCGTGCGGTGCCATCGGTTGGTGCGACATTGGTGTTGTAGTTTGGTGCAACGCCTGATGCGCCCAAATCACTATTGGTTGCCAACCAACCCTCAAGGCCACGTTGTTGGCGTGCAGTAGTTGAGTTACCCGCAACAGTGACATTGTTCTGTGTCAGTGCAAATTCCATATCGCGTGCGAGCTCTTTAGAAGCATTGGCAAGCTGATAGGCCAGCATTTTCTTAAAGCCATAGGCTGAAGTCGATTGCTGAGTACGCGAGACAATCACAGTTTTTGTACTGATCTGTGTGCGGTTGTTCAGACGCGCAGGCGTTGGGCGTGAGCCTGCAGCGAAAACATCACCCTCGACTGCCGCATTGTTTGCCGGTGCAGCGAGATCATCAGTGATCCATTCGTGCAATGTGTTGCTCGCCTTGGCCTTCTTGATGCCCGACAAGAACGGGGTATCGGTTGGCGCGATGTTGTAGATCACATCTGCAACATCTTCCTGATTTGTCAGCTGGTTATAGCTGAATGAGAGCTGAGTATTTGCTTGAATAGCCATTTTTGAAAATCCTTATGGATCAACCGAGCATGCGTTCAAAAATGCCTGCTGCGGTTTCGGTTCGATTTCCGCCCTGACCTGTCTTGAGGTTCTGCATGCCCTTGGTTCGGCCATCAGTTGGTTTGACAGGTTGACCACCTTTTAGTGGTTTTGGCGCTTGATTTACACGGTTTTGAACTTCCGGCTTTTTGGCCTGTAACTTATCGAATGCCATGGCCTTGCGAAGCAATACGAAAGCACGGTGATCACCCAAACCATCAACGTCTTGCTGCGTGAATCCATTGCTCAACAAGTAATCGCGGATTTGTGCTGATTCGGCCTTACGAACGGTTTCGTCTTTCCATTCGGGAATTGCGGTAAGTAGCTGCTCAACTTCTGACTGCAAGCTCTGCTGGTGAGCACGAAACTCTTCCTGCTGTTCAATGTGTTGAACTTGCTGAAGCTGGCCTTGAGCCTGTTGAAATTGATTGATGAGTTCCCGACGACGAAAATCGAGCTGCAATGCTTGCTGCGGGTTTTCCTGGATTAAAGCATTCCAGTCCAATGCATCAAGCTGCTGCAATTCATTCATTGCGACGTGACTAATCTGCTGGAGCTGTTGCGCATACTGACCACGTTGTTGACGTGCGGCTTCGGTCTCAGCCTGCGCCTGTCGGCGTTCCTCGGCCAAAGCTTGTGTTTTCTTCGTGTAATCAGCCTGCCGTAACAGGTAGTCAGCGCCATCTTTAGAAACCTTGATCTTCTTGCCATCGATCTCAATCTCTACGAGTTCATCGCCATCTTCCTGTTCTGATGCGTCTTGCTCTGCATTTTCATCAGACTCACCGTTCTCCAGCTGGCTATCATCCACTGGCAGCTTGTCAGACTCTCCTGCTTGGCCTTCATCATCAGATTGCATGCCTGCAGCTTCACGCATTAGGTCTGCAATACTTGGTTCACCATTGTCTGAGGCCGCTTGTTGTTGGGCTTGTTCTTCCATGGTTTTGCTCCATAAAAAAACCCGCCTCAATGGGCGGGTTGTATTTGATTTAATTGACCGATTACAGCAACGTCTCTTCGCCATCACTTGTGATCAGCTTCCACGCATCAGCGGCAAACAAATATGCGCTGCCAACATCAAGCATCTGATGTGCATTTTCTGCGAGCTCACCCAGTGGACCGTGAATCTGGGTGACCAACTTACCACTGGCAATCAGTTCATTTGCTGCCGAAACCGCATCATCGAGCGTCAATTCCCCGCCCAATCCTGCATTCGCTGCATCAATGTTCGGCGTTGTTCCAGTGTCTGCCGTGCCATTTGCCCCGTCTGCATCACCGTTTGGAGGTGTTGATTGACGTCGTTGAGTATTTTTTGCATCTGCCATAGTTTTTCCCTTCCTTCAGAGTCCCGAGCCGGGCTGTTCACCCATGCCTGGTTGATGTTGTCCCGCATCAGGCTGAAAGCCTCCTGATAAATCGGGTTGTCCAAAATCTCCTGAGCCTGCCGCCCCCGGTCCATCTCCTGAAGCTCCGAGGTCGTCGGGTGCTGGCTGTTCGTCTGCATCAGTTAATCCTTCCGTTTGCTGATATACCTGGTTGAAGTTGGCCGCTTCTGCTGCCGCTTGTTGCATGTATTTCAGCTGCAACTCTTCACGGCGAATTGCCGTGTCGATCTCCAGTTGCTGCCAACGCAATGCATATTCCTGCTCGGCCTTCCAGCGTTCTAGCGAGAATTCGCGCTGATCCGTCTGCGACTGTTGGTGCAGCTTGATCAATTCTGGTTGCGGTTGCGGAGGCTGTTCTGGTGCCGGCGGCTGCTTGCTTGGATCGCTAAAGAACTTCTCAGGCGATTTAAAGCCAATGGCTTTGGCGTATTCCGTCGCAGCGTTGTAGATTGACTGCGGGTCAGCAACACCAATCTGCATGGCCTCGCGTTGGATCTGCATGACAGACATCAGATGCTGGGCAATCTGATCTTTATTGCCAGTGCCTAGCCCAACGTTGATTTGCAATTGCAGCCGATCGCGCCATTCAGTTGGGTTGATCTGTTTGAGTGACCCGCCCATATAAACTTCGGTTGGCTGCTGATACTGGCAAATCAGCTTCAGGATTAACCGGAAAAGATCTGTAACGCCTGTCTCAGCAAAAACCCGAGCAATCAGCTCAATCCGCTGATCTGACTTGTTGGTGATGATGTTAATGCCGGTTGCCGTGTGGTTCAGGCTATCGGCCGTAGTGCCTTGGCTGTAACGAGTCCAGCCAGTAATGTTTTCCTGATAGCTGCTCATGTACTCGAGCAGCTGATAACCAGCTTGAGCGCCTTGAGGCTGTACCAATGGTACGACTGCACCAGGCGATTTCATCCGCACAATGCCGCCTGGGCGACTGGTCATCAAATCATCAAGATTGACCTGCCCATCTACAACGCCAAAGCGCTGATTAACCGTCAGATACAGATTATCGAGCATGGCTCGCATGATCGATGTCTTGATGCGGTGTGGCTCACGAGTCAGGTCGGCCATTGAGAGGCCAAACATCGAATGCGGCAATGGAATCGGCGTCAGCGTGACAAATGGATGCCCATCGACTTCTTCATTGCACAGCAGCATATTGCCTGCCTTGCGGATCATGCGCCATTCAGGGAAGCCATCGCCGTCATAATCGACCTTGATATAAGCTTCCAGCACATGAACGATGCGCGTCGATTCATCTTGCGTTTGCACGCCAAAGCTTTGCGGGTTGATTGCCTGCTCATCATTCTGAGCGCGCCGAGTAATGGCCTCCTGCGAGGTCATATTGGCATCTTCGCTACCGATACCCGCAAGCAGATCATCGCTGTAGCCCATGGCACGCAATTCAGCAATCGTCATGGCTCGACGCTGAGCCACAAAGGAAGCATCCCGCAGTGACTTGGTGTCACGCCGAATCAGCATCTCTTCAGGTGGGATAGGCTCAATTCGAACCTGAGATTTGCTTTTGCGAAAGGCCAATTCGATGGTCAATAATGGCTCGCCAGTTTCCTCATTAGGTACTTGTTCCGCACTGGCAATCTGCGCATCAGGATTTCGCTGCAGTAACAGCATCAAATCATCTTGCGTCAGGCCTTCATAGCGTTCAGTGCGCTGTGTTTCGTCACTATCCCAGTAGACTTTCAGAAAGCCATTCTTGAGCAGCAGTGCATCCTTGAACCACGAATACAGCGCCATAAAGCCGGGGTTTTGCCGATTAAATACGTGATTAACGTACTCGGTCGCATCTTGCGCGGCCTGCTCCATGTCTGGATGATCGGCAGTAAATTCCACCGTGTCATCACCAGCGGTGAAAATGCGGATCAGCTGCGGCAACATCCACTCAACCGTAGCCAGTGTTTCATTGCTGATGACCGTGCTGCGGCCTTCGATTTCAGGCGGAGCCAACTCACCAACGGCATTGCCAAGGTAATAATCCAGAGCGCGTTTACGGCTCTCAGCCAAGCGCCCACCGTTGTACCCCAACGCCCCGCGCGCTTCTGCATCAATCAGCGCAATCAGGCTCTGATCGTCCATCGGTTCGCGCTCACTCATTTATTGCCCCTGAAATGAAAAAACCCGCCGAAGCGGGTTAAGTGGATCTTGCAAATGACTATGCGTAACTACCCATTGACGGGTATCTGAGCGTACCGCCCCATTCGTCATTGCTAAAACTTTCGGCGTTAATGGCTAGATAGCGAAACATATCTGCGCCGTGGCTGAACTCATCATGCAGCGGCGCACCTGGCTCATTCGTTGTCTGCGGAATTCCTCGGCGATATCGCTTGAGACACTCAACAAGACGACTGGCCTGACGGTCAATGTATGTACGAGGCAACGCCATACGAGCCAAACGAATACCATCTTCGATGCTCATGCTGGGGGTGATTTGCACTGTCCACCCCATGTTTTGCATGATCTGTTGTGAGCTCATGCCTGTTTTGAAGTCTTTATGAGCACCATCGTGGGGTAAGTACATCGTTCCCCAATTCAGATTCATATTGCGCAGCTCAGCGCTGTAGCTATCTAGCGTTCGATGTGAATCTTCGATGTACCGAATCACGCGCAATTCAGATGCAACCTTTTGCACGACGCCGATCGACATCGCATCGTTCCACCCAAGGTCCACAATGACATGTGATTTCAGCATTGGGTCATAAGGCACATCACGATGACGGCCTTGCTCAATCAAATTGCCAACCTCGTCGGCATAGATCGCGCCATCAACGACAGACTTACATTTTCCTTCCCAGATGTTGGGATAAGACTTTGGATCTGAGAACTGGCAATGAACGCGCTCTTTTTCCAGTTCCTCTGGAAACCATGGGTTATCGTTGTAGTTGATCTGGACGACCCAAGCACCAGGCGGCGGATTGAGCACAAATCGCTGATAAGTCGGATCGGTATCCAGATCAGGGTTAAACGAAACCCAAATCTCACTACCCGGCTTCCGAATTGTTGGAGTCAGCGTATCCCATGACTTCTTGCTGACGGTTTGCGCCTCTTCGACCCAAACGATATCAACACCTTCGAACGACTTAATCGATTCAACTGTGTGCGATGCTAAGCCTGCAAAGGCAAACTCTGTGCCATTAGCACCCTTGATTGAGGTATCGGTGATGGTGAAGAACTGGCCTAGGCCAAGCGATTGGATTTGATCGCCCAAGAGCTTGTGAACCGAATCTTTGATGGATTTTTGCACCTCGCGAGCGCACAAAATACGCAAAGGCGATTGAGCGGCCTGAATGAGCAGCGCTCTGGCGAATGACCATGATTTTGCGCTTCCCCTTCCCCCATGCGCCACTTTGTAGCGGCACGGTGAAAACAGGCCGCGCAGCTTGGCAGGGAAAGGGGCGTTTATCATGGTTCGTGAAAGGTCACTTTAATCCCAAGGTTGATTGGATTATCTGGATCACCAGTCAGCTTCTGCTCGATCTTGTCACCGTACTTTTTCGGAGCCAATTTGCTGGCATACCATTTGCGAGCGTCGACACGCAGCTTTGAACGAGCCACAACGTCATAGTCCGTGCGCTGATTGCCTTTGTCGTCAACGTAGGTGTCATTCAGGCCATCGTCGGAAATGCTGATGATTTCATCAGCCAAGGTGTCTGCTTGGATTTCCCTCGCGCGCGCGTATTTCCCGCGAAACTCTTCGTGCCGATCAAGCCAGCGAAGCACTGTTGCCATGTTCGGCATGCCAGCACTCTTGCAAATTCGATTCAAACTTTCACCGCATGCGATGCGATTGCAGATTTCAGAAGTGAGCTTATCGGAGTACGTGCTTGGCCGATGTGCAGGTTTCTTTTCCGCCCCATTAGCCATGCTTCCTCCAAACAAAAAAGCCCCACAAAAGCGAGGCTCAGAAATGAAAAAAGCCACCGGTTAGGGTGGCTTCATAAACTTTGGACGTAACTTCTCCGTCTGCAAATATGGTAGTTATCCGACACCCTATTGTCAAGCAAGGGTCAGCTCCCGCTCATTTTCCACGCTTAGCAAAAGGCTGCGATGCTGAATTTCAAGTGTTGCATAGGCCAATAAACTCAACCGTTCTAGCCGCGGAATGATGTGATTTCTTTCGTAGCGACTGATCGTATTGTCGGCACAACCAACTGTTCGACCAATAGCTGCGTAGCTTGCCCCCTCGCCTGTCGCCCATTTGCGGATCAGCTCCAAATCAGTCTTGAGCCCAAACTTATGCGGCGTATTCGCAGCTAAAAACATCATCTCGGTATCACGGCCAACGTGCAGGGCCCAGAGTACAGCGCGTTCCTCGGCCGGCAATCGGTTGATTTTCAGCATCACATAGGCCGCTTGGGTTTTCTGGTCGTGAAACGTCATTTCCCCGAATGCAGGCGCTTGCGATTCGGCGAATTTTTGCACCTTGGCGCCAGAAACGGTTTCGATCTGGAAAGCCCAGCCGACTAAGGCCTGAATGCTGGAAAATTGCATGGTGTCGCCTCGATCAAGCAGCCTGCTTGGCTAATGGGGTAATACGCACACGAACGCCGGGCACGTCAGAGAAACGCTTGCGCTTTGACACCTCAACCACCTGAACATCATCTTTCCACGCCACATTGTTGAGCCCGTCGAAGATGGCTTTTTCAACGTTGTCGATATCGGGCTTCTTGGTTGGCATCACTTCGCCTTGGCGCGCTAGTTCCTGTTTTTTCTTCGACCAGCTAGCAGCAATGGGAACACGGATGTCCATCTGCACCATGACTGGACCTTCGATCAATTCGCGCTCGCCCATGGCCATACGAGCAGCATGTGCAATCAAGCCCTCGTAGGCGACGGTTTTCTCTGGCGTGTAGAGGTGCGCAAACTTACCGCCGCGGGTTGTCGCCTTCGGACGGCCCTTGCCAACAGGCGCACCAGGTACGAAAAATTCAAGCGGATTCATGTCTTGGTTTTGCATTTCACACCCCTTCCGGTAAAAGTTTTTGCAGGCCACGCTCGCAAACATGTGCAACCAAGCGCTCTGGAATTTGCTGCCCCCATGCGACGAAAGCCTTCACTGCTTTTTCCAGCGTCACCATGGGCAAGCCTTCCGGTTTTTCGGCGATATCGTGCGCCCATCTGGTGTACATCGTTGCCGCAGGCCTTCCGACTTTTGCAGCTGCGCTCAGCGTTTCAGTACGCTTTGCCGCTTCTTCACGACTGATCGTCGTTTTACCTGGCGCGGGCAGCGATGACTCAGGCTTAACCGCAGGTGGAATTGGATCGTTGGCACGGTCTTCTGCGCGTTGGTAACTTGCAGCCCAGCGGCTTTTGAGTTTTTCAGCAGGCAACAGCAGCAGATCATTGCCGATATTCACGGCAGCCCAAAATGTGCGTGCATCAGGCCAGTTCTCAGGCATTCGGCTACGCCGTGCACTCATGCAGTCGATTGCGACGTAGAGCAAGGCATCAACGTTCAGGGTTGATGCAGGACGGCAGGCGGCAAGAAATTCATCGCAGCTGGGTGGAAAATTAAATTTCGCTGTTAAACCAAGGCGTAAATCGTCCGCACTCAATCCCGCGAGTTCTTCGCCCCAGACCATCTTGGCGTTTTTAACCCCGATGTCTTCGCCGTCTGATGCCAGTTGCCCAGCTCGAAACTTATCCAAAAATGGGTTTCCAAAACGGCCATGCAGACGCATGAAAATCCGCTCTACCCAAGCGGCGGCAAGGGGCTGTGCAAACTCAGTTGATGGCGCGTTCATTGGAGTCTCCCATCAGGTGCGCAATGTGTTCGGGCTTGAAAATCGACTTAGCAGCAGCCGCTCGACCTGCGTCACGGCCTTTGGCTGTGGCTTGCGTTGGCGCAGACAACACGCTGTTGCGCAGAATCGTGTCGAGGTAGCTGGCGCTGATTGGCTGGTTGGACGCCTTCGCCTCTCGGGCTTCCTTCGCCAAGTCCAAGGCCTGCAGTGCTTGGGCGTCGGTAATGCCGTCCTTGACCCAACCGACGAAGGTCGGGTCTGCAGGGGTGACTGATGCGCCACGGTTTCGGAGCAAGACGGCAAATTCCGTCATTCGGCTTTGGGTCACCGTCGTCGTCGGGTCGGGTTCGCTTACCACTGCAGGTAGATTCGACGATGATGTCTCTACGGAGTAGTTATTTATATTCCCTGTCTCTGTCCCTATCCCTGTCCCTTGGATGGTGTTTCCCGAGGGACATTGCGGGGACATTCGTTGATTGTCCCTAGGGACAATTTCGGGACAAGTGCTAGGACATTGCTGGGACAGCCAGTCCTCAAAAGTAGGCGGATTGAATTCGAGCTGATGTCGCTGGCAATGCTTTTTCAGTCGTGCACACTCTGTTTTCCAGCGTTGAACCAACTTGGCCTGATAGGCTTCACGCGCTTTTTCAGCGATCACAGGATGATATAAACGGCCGTCGGAGCATTTAATCCAGCCACGTAGCGCGCCATTACGAACTTTTTTCCACTCCTTCACGACGCGCCCATAGCCAGCCAATTGGGCCAGCACAACATCATCATCGGGCAGGCTGGCCGCAGGCACTTGATGCCAACTCGCGCACCAAAGCAAAATGCCAGCACGGAACTCTTCGCCGTCAGTAAGCGCAGAAAAATCAGAATCACGCAGACGCACCACGTCAAGCGGAAGAAATGCAAAATCACGAAGATCGCAATCTTTTTCAGTGAGTGGTTGCGATGTCATTCGTTAAATCCTCTGCCCGCGCAGCTCATCGGCCAGCAAATATTTACGCGCCAGTGTTTTGAGCGCGGCCATTTCCGATGGCTCAACGACCATGTCGCATTCATTGACGACCTTGTCGTTCTCCTCGGCCAACTTCAGCCCTAGCGCCGTGAGCAGCTTCCCGATTTCAAGGAAATGGTTGTCTTTCTTCCACTTGCTGATCGTGGATTGATCGACGCCGATTCTGTCGGCTACTTGAACTTGTCCAGTCTCCGCCAGTTTCGCCAATAGCTGGCTTTCGATCTGGCGTGATCTTTCTTGAGCCTGCTGTAATGATGTGGACATGACTTAACCGCCAGCCGGCGGCCTCCGGTTGGTTAGGTTGATGGGGTGACTTGATTTTTTAAAGCCGTAATCGCTTGGTAGTTCTCAAGAACTACCGCAGAAGGTATGCCACGACTTTTCCAATTGTGGACGCGCTGCTGTACCCCTGGCTTTGACGGATCAAGTCCAATTAATTTTGCAAACGCGGTATCGCCGCCTGCAATACGAATAATGAGAGTGCTGAGATGTGCGTTCATACACAGGATTAAACCCCATGTTTACACAACATGCAACACTACGTTTAACAACAAGCCGTTTAAGTCGTGTAATGTCAACCAATATGGAAAGTACATTCGAACGCCTTTTTAGCGCTGCACAAAGCAAAGACCCTTCAGTTAAAGGGAATAGTGACTTGGCTCGTCTTGTGAATGAGCTGCCGCAAACCATAACCAATTGGCAAAAACGCGGAGTACCCAAGGCAAAATTGACCGACTTAGCGCGTTCACTCAATGTTCATGCCGAATGGCTCGCCAGCGGCACTGGGCCGATGAAAACGGATGCAGTGTCAGAGCCTGTCTATCACAGTGCACCATCCGAGACGCATCCGCCTTCGGTGGACGATTTGTTGAATTTGCTCAGCCAGCGCTTAAATGAAACCGATGAATCAACCAAATCTTCGGTTGGGCAAATGTTGTTGAAATACAGTGAAAACCCAGACCCTAACTCTCGGATTGCAAACGCCATCAAGGCGTTACTGGACGATAAAGATAAATGATCCCACCGCTTGATGAGCGCGGCTTATTGCCAGCGGGAATTCACACCGCCTCACTTGAGGCGGTGGCTCATGCTTTTTGCTCAGGCCAATATCGAGAACTGCTTTGGCAAGATTTGATTCGGTTTCTCCGGGATCATTTCATAGCAGCAAACCTGCATCCGCCCTTATACTTGGCTGGCAGTTTTTTTAGCGACAAGCCAAATCCGGGCGACATTGAACTGACCGTTGATTTAGGTGGCCGTAGCCAAGAGCAAATGTTAGCTGCACTGGCTTTGTTTCTTGAACGGCAGCGATGGCATAATGAGTACCGAGTCGACTATTATCCAAACATGCCTGGCAATAGTGATTTTGTGGCTTTTTTTCAATATGTTGGCCCTAAAACAGCACAAACCAAAGGCCTTAATGAAAAAGATCGGCGAGGAATTATAAAGGTGGAATCATGGACACTTGGGTAGAGCAAACAGAGCGGCGCGTCGCCATCCTGCTCGACCAAATGGCGGCCGCGTTATCCATAGCACAGGGCAGCAATCTCGACTTGAATAGATTACGTGCTCAATATCAAAACAAAATATCGCAAATTTATCGTGAAGAAATGCCCTTGGCTCGCGTCATGGACTCTTCTGATCTGGTAACTAGATATGAGGGGAATGCTGTCGATGATTGCACGCCCTCAGTCCAATTGGTCTCGGGTTTATTTGGCGATTTACAAAAATACATCAAGCAGCTAGTCAAGGCTCTCTCTGGCCTTCAAGTTGATCAACGCCCACACTGGCCAGAAGGCGTTGACCTTCGATTGTCTGGACTTGCCAAAGGGAGCCTGATTGTCGGAGTTAAGCTTGATGCACATCGTGGCATTGGCTCACAAATTGAATTGGATGGCACCCTTGATCCCCTGTTTATTCAGGTCCAAAAGGCTATGCGCACTTTAACCTCAGTGCCTCAGTATGTTGATGCCAATGAAATCAATGAAGATATCCGTAATGAAGTTAAAGACCCGGCAGTAAGAGATGCGTTATTGGTTGCAGCCTACAACTTGGCTCCGACAGGAAGAAAAGGCATTGAGCGTGTTTCTTTCAGCAATATCGAAGGCGATCCACACAGAGAAGCCTTAACCCCACAAAGCCGCAAGGTTTTACGATCAGCAATTGATCGTCCAACCTTTGAGACCAAGCGTGGCGACTTTGAAGGTGTGGTTCGAGAAATTGACCTTGATGCAAAGCGCTTTGAGATTCGAGGCGTTGAAGGCGTTCAAACAGTTCGTTGTATTTTCAACGAGATGAATGCAGCCAATGCAAGTGAATGGCTAAACCATAAAGTTGTTGTGCGTGGGCAATATGAGGCAGGCCCAAGTGGGATTCCACGATTAATGCAGGTTGAGCAAATCATCCCATCTTCTGAAATAGTTGCAATTGAAGATTTGTTTAATAAACAAACGTCGGATAATTAACCCGCATCAACTGCGATATCCGATAGTTTTCTGTCTTGTAGTTTGGCGAGGAAAAGGGCTGTGACCTTTGATGATGTTGTGCGTTTTATGACGCAAAAAGGCTTTGATTTAAAGTGCGCTTGCTGCCAATCGGATGAATGGACTCTCTATCGCGGGGATGGTGAGAGCAACACCCCGTTTGCATTTTCTTCGGTAAAACTCACACCCACTGGAGAGCCATTAGCGACTGGACGTTTTTTTTATCCAGTCTTGGTCGCCGAATGCGTTAATTGTGGTTTCTTGCGCCAATACAATTACAAAAGAGTCCAAAAGTGGGTCGATGAAAACCCATACCCCCCCGTCAAAGATAACGAGCTACCAGCATGAGTGCAGAGAAAATTCATGAGGCACCGAAGGATAATGTGGTGCGAAATAAATTTAATAATGGTCACGGTGGCGATGGCGGAGGCTATAATGGCGATATGGAACAACGAATTAGCAAGCTAGAAACAGCCGCAGACTCAACACGTGACGCATTGCATAAAGTCGATGCGCGTCTGACAGTGATCGAAAAAACCATGGCAACTAAAGAAGATTTGCATCGTGAGTTGACCGCACAAACTTGGCGAGTCGTTACCTACGTGACAGGTCTGGTTGTCACCGTTAGCGGTGCATTAGTCGCAGCTACCTATTTCATCGCTATCCACGCAAAATGAAAATCATCCGAAATTTTCTAAAAGACTGGCGATATGGTGTCACGATGATGCTGGCAGCGCTTGGCGCTACCGAAGTGGGTCAGACAATCGCTCAGCTTTTAGAGAAATTCCTTAAATAAATAACCCGCCTCGGCGGGTTTTTTGTTGCCTATTTCTTCACGTAAGCCTGATATGCCGTGCGCCAGTTGTCATAAATGGCGCTACGTGCAGCCTCTAAATCCAACTGCCCGTGGCAAACCATCTTCTGCAGCTTCACTTCCAAGCGGTCTTTTTCCTTTGCACCGCCCTCTCCTTCCCATGGCTGCAGCATCAAGTTTTCAAGTTTTCGTGGATGCCCCCCGAGCGCCAGTGGGATGCGGTGATCCAGCTCGTACTGGTCAGCATCTTTCCAATCTATACCTTGCCGCTCCATCAGAAGCTTTTTCACGCCATTGGTATAACTGGTCGCAGGCCGGACTGATTTTGTATAGCCAGACACACAGATTGTTTGCTGAATCGTTTCTTGGGTAACGTCTTGGTTGATGGCTTCTGGTGGGTAGGCGAAGGCGACCGAGCAGATGAAGAAACTGAGGAAAAGTGTTGGTTTCATGAGGAATTCCGTTCGATAACTGGCTGCCAGTATAGGCTAGGATTAAGATTGCTTATCGAATTAGTCAGGTGAAATCATGATGAATTTTGGCAGGAAATTGTTCCTCATAACTGCTTTAGTGCACCAACTTACTATCCCAACCATAGCTAACGCTGAGGATAAAAACGGCAATTTCGTTGTCGGTGGCGGAGTTGGAGGAGTTGAGTGCCCAGAGTTCGTTAGTACAATGGAAAGAGCAACCTCACACGGCCTTGGCTCTTCTGAATACACACAGGCAATATATCCATACGTAATGTTTATTGCAGGATTTATGACTGGTTACAACGCGCAAGCCAAAGACACATGCAATATTTTTGATTCCTACAGCAATGATCAAAGATTGGCCTGGCTGAATAATTACTGCAAATCCAATCCTTTGGATAAGTTTGGCTCCGCAGTAATTAAACTCTCTAAAGAGGTATACCCAAAGCGAAAGAAATCATGCAGCTAACTTGAACCAAGTCAGGAAATTCCACCGCCTTCGGGCGGTTTTTTTACGAGCAAAAACAATGAATTACACAAATTGTTTACATAAAATTAAACACTGCGTTGCAATAACAATAAACATGGTGTTTAATAACCCCATCAGCACACCAAACCGTGCACCGCTCTTTAACAACTCAACCGGAAACAAACTCTCCGCCCCGCTATCGGGATGCGCGTGCAGTACGGCCTACGACTGGCACGGCTGCACGATGGCACTGGCCTTAAATCGCAGTGGAACGAAATGACGGAGACAGCGCCAGCCAGCGGCGCAAGATTGCTGGATGAGTTGGTATGCGACCACGACGCATATGTCTGGCATGGGACACGATCCATGCAAACCAAAACAACCTTCAAAACTGCAGGCTTTTTTGGTTTATTTTGGAGCCAATTTTATGGCGTTAACACAAGAGCAGCTAAAAAGCTGCTTAAGCTACAACCCAGAGAGCGGTGAATTCATTTGGATAAGCCGCAATAAAAACAATGTCCGTTCAGGCCGTACCGCCGGCCATTTAAGGAGTAACGGGTACATTGAAATTCGCATAAAAGGGAAATCATATTTAGCCCACAGGCTTGCGTTTCTCTATGTGTTGAATGAACTTCCAGAGTCATCTCGCCAGATTGATCACATCAACGGGAATCGGATGGACAACCGTATTTCCAATCTGAGGCTGGCTACTCCCTCGCAAAATCTACAAAACCAAAGAACAGGCAGAGGAAGGTCAAAAATGCTTGGTGCAATCTGGGATCAAAAAAGAAACAAATGGGTGGCTCAAATTAAAGTCAACGGGAAGCGCAAATATCTCGGCATGTTTGAAACGCCAGAAGGAGCACATTCCGCCTACCTAAAAGCAAAGAAAGAGTTGCACGAATACTCAACGATTTAAATCGATTCAGGCAAACCAAAGCGGCTTGGGAACAGGTTGTTTTGGTTTAACAGGAGAGCAATGATGAACGAAGCACTGAAAGCATTATTTCCAGCCATTGTGCTGGCCGAGGGCGAATCCTACGCAGGCATCATGATCGGCGACAATGGCGAGAGCTACCACCTGATCAATACAAGCCACCAGCTTGAAGCTGCAACATGGAAGGAGGCAATGGGCTGGGCGAAAGAGCTTGGTCTGGCGCTACCAAATCGCAAAGAAGCTCGGTTGCAGTGGGTTAATACCCAATCAGATTTTGAAGAAGATTGGTACTGGACTGCCGAAGAATACGCTTCGGGTTCAGGTTGTGCATGGACTCAGGAGTTCGACTACGGCGGCCAGAGTTTCAGCCTCAAGACTTACGAGTTCCGTGCCCGAGCCGTCCGCAGATTACCTATTTAGTCATTTATCAATTTTAGCCAGCTTGAAAAAGCTGGCATCGTGAAGTGCCTTGACCTATTCCTTGAACCTTCAATCAGTACAATGGCTTTTTGGTTAGGACACTTCACGATGTATCGAGTCTGCATCGTTGAGCCTTGTCATTTTTAGATGATGATCTGTGTATGGAATTTGCAAACAGCGGCACAGGGTTTCGACCCGTCGCATAGCCGCAGCTTGGGAAGGTGTACCAGGCAAAACCCGACAAGGCTCTACGATGTGCGCTCCTAAGGTCGCAACATCGTGCTCTACCTCTCAACAGCAGGCCGATGTGCTGCAAGGCATAGTCTGAATCGGCCACCCTTTCCAGTACAAACAAGAAAGTGCATTCATTGGCGAGTTTATTTCCTTGTTTGTACTCCTCCCTGTGTTCCCCGCCCCGTAGCGATACGGTCGCGGGGATTTTTTTGGAGAATTCAAATGTCTTTTCGCTGTCACTTAGAAGACGTTGAGCTCAACGTTGAAATTGATTACGAACCGGCACAGAACGGTGGTTTAACTGATCCTTCATGGGATGCGTCGCTGGAAGTGACTGAAATCAAGACACTTCATGGTGATGACATTTCATCGATCATCAATCGCGACCAACTAGTGCAAATTGAGTCGCAGATCTGGGATGCGATTAAAGAAGAACGCGAAGCTGATGAAGCCGAACGCTATGAACGGAGGGCCGCATGATTAACTCCCCATACTCGCTTGGCATCGCATCGCTCTACTCTTTGGAGGCGTTGCTTGATGCAGAAGCGACCAGAAACCATTGCCCAGTAAAGCGCGAACTTCTTGAGAAATGGCTGGCAGATGATGACCAAACCTTATCTGCTTTTATTCATGAATGCCTAGCCCGTGGTTATCGCTACACGGCTCGTCGTTACAACGGACTTCCTATTTTGGTACCCCTGCAATGAACCCACTCAAACTCTGGAAAGACACACGGCCCGAGCAGGATTCCTCGGGCTTTTTTTCGATCATCGTTCTGCTGTTTTACATCTTGGCGGCCATTGCAGTGTTGATGTGGTTTGCCTCCCTCATTCATGGAGTAACGTCATGAACGCACCGACGCGTGAAGAATTCCTAGCCCAACGCATGAAGGGTATTGGCGGCAGCGATGCTGGCACGATCATGGGCGCAAACCCATATAAAACAGCCTATGAGCTGTACTTGGAAAAACGCCAAGAGCTTGAAGCCGAAGATATTGGCGATAAGTTGCCCGTCAAAATTGGCATTGATCTTGAAGACTTTGTTGCCAAGGAATACCAAGACCAGACGGGCTTCAAAGTCCAACGCTTCAACAATCAACTGCAGCATCCCGATCACCCATGGATGCTAGGCAATCTTGATCGCGTTGTTTCGCTGGATGGCAAAGCGCCAGCGCATAAAGGTGAATTGCGCACCAAGCGCCTGCTGGAGTGCAAAACAGCACTTGGCCGATTCCTTGATAAAACGATGTGGGGGCCTAGCGGCACCGACCAAGTGCCAGAGCACTACTTCTTCCAGTGCATGCACTATCTGGCTGTCTCTGGTGCCGATCAGATCGATCTGGCCGTGCTACTGGCTGGGCCTGAAGTCCGCATTTACCACATTGTGCGCGACGAAGAGCTGATTGCCTTAATGATCAAGGTAGAAGGCACGTTCTGGCAGCAAGTTCAGTCAGGCAAAGCACCTGAAATGGATTTCAATCACCCCACCACTGGCGCCCTACTTGATCGCCTTTATCCAGGTACAGATGGATCAACGATTGAGCTACCTGCAACCGCCGAACACTGGCAGCAAGTCATGGCCGACGCTAAAGAGCAAAAGGCCTTGTACGAGAAAGTAGCAGAAGGTGCAAAAAACCACATCCTGCACCTAATGGGCAATGCCGCCATTGCTAAGCTACCCGATGGCACGGCCTTCACCCGTAAGGTCATTAAAAAGAAAGCCTTCAGCGTAGAAGCCACTGAATACGTTGATTTTCGCTACACCAAGAATCCGAAGGAATAACAGACCATGGAAAATCTCCCCACTTTCGCACCGCAAGATACATCAACTGCGGCGCTAGTTCTTGATACTCAAACCCTCAACAACATGATGTCTGTCGCCAATATCATGGCAACAGGCATCAGTACTGTGCCAAAGCACCTACAGAAAAACTCTGGCGATTGTCTTGCCGTAGTGATGCAGGCTGTGCAGTGGGGCATGAACCCTTTTGCCGTGGCGCAAAAAACTCACCTGGTGAATGGTGTGCTGGGCTATGAAGCGCAGCTGGTCAATGCAGTAGCTCAGTCATCTGGCGCAGTTTCTAGTCGCTTCCACTACGAATACCAAGGTGAAGGTGAAAATGTTTCATGCCGCGTTGGTGCGACGTTGACCGGTGAGAAGGAAATTACTTGGGGCGAGTGGCTGAGCGCATCGAAGGTCACCACCAAAAACTCACCACTATGGAAAACCAACCCTAAGCAGCAACTAGGCTACCTTCAAGTGAAAAACTGGTGCCGCGCATTCTGCCCAGGTGCGATTCTCGGCGTTTACACCCCAGACGAGCTGGAAGAAATCGACGTTACGCCTCAAGCAACACCGACTGCGACGACCCAAAACGCGCAGCCTGGCACTCGAGCACAGTCAGCAAAAGAACGTGCCGCGGCAAAAGCGGCATCAATCGAAAGCACGGCGCGCGTGATTAACACCATCACGCTAGAAGAAATCATTGCTCGATTGAACAAGGTACAAACACCAGAAGAACTGGGGGAGCTCGATCAGCTCAGCATGCAAATGACGCAAGCAGACCGTGACGAATATACCGGAGCTCGCCGCATTCGACTCCAGATGCTACGTGCACAGTCGACAACTCAAGCGCCGGCTGGTAACGCAGCTGAAGAGGACGTTCCACAGTAACTATCACGCCACCATTCGATCTACTACACGCTCAGCGGCTGTTTTTCCCTCGTCCAATATGATCTGCTCATTTTGTAATGGCCGTTCTCTTGATTCGGAGTAGTGAGTGCCATCAATTGTGAAATCCCAATTCCAGCTGCCTTTGCGCTCCGATGTATTGATCTGAATGGTGTGACCTTTGTACTCGTATGACGTTGTAGACATTCCGTTCTCCATGGATTTCTTTTGAGGATACGGGAGTTACAACCCAGCGAAAAGAAACGCAATTTAGCCGTACTTTTGACGCCACTTATTACCCAAAAGGAAACCGCCATGAATGCCCCTCAAGACTTTCGCACCATGACCACAGAAACAGTCGGCAAAGACTTGCTGAATGCGTTAATGCAGGAAATCCGCTTATTGCCTGATGTTTGGCAGAAACTATCAAAGGCCAAGCAAGACGATGTGATTGATCGCTTGCGTAATCGCGTTGAATCGAACATCAAAATGGCTGTGCACACCCTCGCCAGCGCTGGCCGTACAGTGGTTGCGGGTGATCTGGAGCAGATCACGATTAAAGATGGCGTTAAAGCCGTGGTTAAATTTGGTGCATCTACTCCAAACCTTCACCAGTTGTATGAGGCCAGCAGCAAAGCTGTTTTGGTCGTCGTCGCCAACCCCGGTGATCACACTGGCGGCATGGATGAAGTTACTGGCGAATCGGATCAACGCGGCCTAGATCTTGGTCATGAGTACCACGATAACGATGGTGGCGGCATGGATGAAAAGCGCAGTGATGACTCTAATGTTGTCGACGCTGAATTCTACGCACTCCCCGCACCTGGCTTTGAATCCGTAACCGAAGAAGAACTTGAGCAGACTTTTAATGATGGCTATGCCGCAGCAGAGGAAGGCAAGCTGGAGAGCGATTGCCCGATCCTGAAGGGTGAGCTGTGCATTGCTTGGGTCAAAGGCTGGAAGCACCACCATGCTGAAGCATTTGAAAACAATCAAACCGATGTTCAACAACAGTCCGAAACAGTCACCTCATTGGTCAAATACCGCAATCCGAACGACCCAAGCCAGACTTGGACAGGTCGCGGCCGTCAACCAGCATGGATACAAGACTGGGTCGCCAATGGCGGTACGCTTGAAGAGCTCGAAGATCAATCCGACAAGGAATAAAACATGTCTGAGCAAATATCTGTAGAGGAATCCCGCATCAAACAGTTAGAGCAGCAGCTACAGGCTGCAGATGTGCGGATTAAAGAATTGGAAGCGGCATTAGTGCTGTCGCACCTACCTTCAGATTCCCGAAAAAACGTCATTGATTTGGTTCAGGAGGCAGCATGAGCGACCAGCAAAGACTGATGTTGGCATACAAGCGAGAGCTTGAGCAGCGTGCACCAATCCACGGCAAGACTGATAAACGATAGCCCTCTTCTGAGGGCATTTTTACACCCAAAGGAATCACAATGAAATCATCTATTGCAGAAATCACCCCAATCCTCGGCACTTCAATGGGCGGCGGCTTTTACGCTGGCCGCATTATGATCGACGGCAAAGCCTTTGCGCTGATCGCCTCCCCAAAAGCTGAGGGCGAAACCGAGAAAGAATGGATCTCCGATTATCAAGATGTGCCTGGCGCCAAATCGTACAACGATGGTCTCGCCAACACGATTGCAATGGCCGAGGCCGGTAGTGAGCTAGCGCAATGGGCGCGGGACCTGCGCATTGCTGACCATGACGACTGGTATATCCCGTCGCAAGATGAGCTGGAGATCATCTACCGCAACTTGAAACCAACTGCGCGCGAAAACTCGCAGTACGGCCGCGCAGGTATCAACGTCTCAGCGATTGAGCCAACCCGCCCATACACGCCTGAATTACCAGCACAGACCCAAGCTGAAGCCTTTCAAGAAGGCGGTGACGAAGCGTTCGAAACCGAGTGGTACTGGACGTCTACTCAGCACGCTTCGGATTCGAATTATGCATGGATTCAGTATTTAGACAACGGCAACCAGACTAACTACTTCAAGACTAACGAGTTCCGTGCCCGAGCCGTCCGCAGATTAGCCATTTAATCATTTATCAATTTAAAGGGGTTTCTCAATATGACCATCACCATTGAACAGCTCGAAACCAAACAGGCCGAGCTCGCCACCGAACAAACCGAACTAGCCAAGCAAATCGCTAAGTTCAAGGCGCAAAACACCATTGCGCAAGTCATCGCCCTCCCCGAAGCCCGCATCGAACTGCGCGAAGGCGAGCATTACGCTGGTTTCTTGGTCGGCAAGGATGGCGTAGCAGGTCATCACGTCATTCTATTGCCTGAACAGGCCGAAGACATTAAATGGGCTGATGCGGTGAAGTGGGCCGCGGAGCAAGGTGGTGAGCTGCCCACCCGCCGTGAGCAGGCTTTGCTTTTTGCCAATCTGAAAGAGCAGTTTAAAGCGGCTTGGTACTGGTCTAGCGAAACGCACGCTTCGGATTCTAATTGTGCATGGATTCAGGGTTTCGACAACGGCTACCAGAATTACTACGACAAGACTAACGAGTTCCGTGCCCGAGCCGTCCGCAGATTAGCCATTTAATCATTTATCAATTTAAAGGGGTTTCTCAATATGACCATCACCATTGAACAGCTCGAAACCAAACAGGCCGAGCTCGCCACCGAACAAACCGAACTAGCCAAGCAAATCGCTAAGTTCAAGGCGCAAAACACCATTGCGCAAGTCATCGCCCTCCCCGAAGCCCGCATCGAACTGCGCGAAGGCGAGCATTACGCTGGTTTCTTGGTCGGCAAGGATGGCGTAGCAGGTCATCACGTCATTCTATTGCCTGAACAGGCCGAAGACATTAAATGGGCTGATGCGGTGAAGTGGGCCGCGGAGCAAGGTGGTGAGCTGCCCACCCGCCGTGAGCAGGCTTTGCTTTTTGCCAATCTGAAAGAGCAGTTTAAAGCGGCTTGGTACTGGTCTAGCGAAACGCACGCTTCGGATTCAGATTTTGCATGGACTCAGGATTTCTACTACGGCTTCCAGGATAACGACGACAAGACTTACGAGTTCCGTGCCCGAGCCGTCCGCAGATTAACAATTGAGTAATTTAACTATTTGGTTTTAACCATGGCTTTACACACCGATCTACCGATTTATAAGCAGGCCTATGACTTACTCGACGTTGTAACTGACTTGAGCAAGAACATGCCACGCGACTTCAAGCACAGCATCGGCGGCAAGTTGCGTGATGAATGCGTGGAAATCTTGCTGCTTATATTTCGGGCGAACGTGAACCGGAATAAAGCGCCTCATCTCACCGATTTGATCGAACGACTTCAGGTTACTGAGTTATTGCTTCGGTTGTCGCGAGATAAGCGCTTTATTTCAATTCCCCAGTACGCCAAGGGAATCGAGCTCACGAACAGTATCGGCAAGCAAGCCAGTGGGTGGCGACGCAACGCAGCATCGTCTGTTTCGTGATGGTCACGGCCATTGCGACTGTACGATTTTAATCTGGTCGTGCGACTGGCCAACAAGGCCACTCCCATGCGCAACACAGAAACCACTGGCAGCAGCCAACAGGTCTCGCGCAGTTTCTTCGCTGATCGGCACGGCCTTCGGCGAAGCGACGTAGATAGCACGAATCAACGCTTCGGATTCAAATTATGCATGGAATCAGAATTTCAACAACGGCAACCAGAATAACAACAACAAGACTAACGAGTTCCGTGCCCGAGCCGTCCGCAGATCAAACCAAATCCGCGCACCACCCCGACTTTACCTTTGAAGAGCTTGTGCAAGCGTATTTCGATTGCCGAAAATCAAAGCGCAACAGTGGAAGCGCCCTAGCCTTTGAGCAAAGGCTGGAGCGCAACCTTTTCCGGCTTTATGACGAATTGAAAACCAATCGTTATCAGCCAGGTAAATCAATTTGCTTTGTGATTACGAGGCCCAAGCCACGCGAAGTATGGGCGGCTGATTTTCGTGATCGCATTGTGCATCACCTGTTTTACAACCGCGTCGCGCCACGCTTTTATGCCAGTTTTATTGCTGATAGCTGCGCCTGCATCCCTGGGCGCGGCACGCTGTACGGCGCGAAACGGCTTGAATCGAAAGTGCGCAGCATCACGCAGAACTGGAGCCAGCCAGCGCATTACCTAAAGCTCGATCTGGCGAACTTCTTTGTCAGCATCGACAAGCGCATTCTACGCGAGCAGCTGGCTAAAAGAATTCACGAACCTTGGTGGATTGCATTGGTCGAGACGATTCTGTTTCACGATCCACGCCAAGACTATGAATTGCGAGGCAATCCAGCCTTGCTTGAGCGCGTACCGGCGCACAAACGGCTGACGAATCACCCTGCCAATCTTGGCTTGCCGATAGGCAATCTGAGCAGCCAGTTTTTCGCCAACGTGTACCTGAACGAGCTGGATCAGTTTGTGAAGCACCAGATCGGCGCGAAGCATTACATCCGTTATGTCGATGACTTCATTCTGTTGCACGAATCGCCGCAATGGCTGAATGCAGCCAAGGTCAGGATTGAAACATTCTTAGCCGAACGACTCGCGGCAAAAATTAACCAGAGCAAAACCATTCTGCAGCCAGTCGCGCGCGGCGTGGATTTTGTCGGGCAAGTCATCAAACCGTGGCGGCGTGAAGTGCGCAAACGCTCAACCAACGAAGCCATGCGCAAAGTCGCCACGATGCCCGCAAGCGAATTATTTGAGACGGCTAATAGCTACTTTGGCCTATTCCGCCAATCCAGCGCCGGACATCACCAGTGCGCGAAGCTTGCCAATATTCTGCGTCGCCGTGGGCACACGATTAGCGGTGATGTGACTAAAACCTATCGGAAGAATTATGGAGCAAGCCATGCAAATCCACTGCCGATGCAACCACCAGGCCCCGTTTGAGCAGTTCACCACCACGCTAACAGGTGAACTACCGAAGGGGCAGTACCAATGCCCTGCTTGTGGCCATGCTTGGCGACTAGCACAAGACCAACCAGCCCGTTTAACCAGAACGGGCTTTTTTATGCCAGCGACCGTGAAGATTGTTGGGGCGCAGGCGCAGATTTAGGAGTGATGATGAATGAGTTGGCTCTTTTCGCAGGCGCTGGCGGAGGAATACTTGGGGGGGCTACTCGGATGGAGAACAGTCTGCGCAGTTGAGCGTGATGCCTACGCGGCACAAGTTTTGGCGCAACGACAAAACGATGGAATTCTCAAGCCTTTCCCAATTTGGTCTGACGTGCGTAGTTTTGACGGAAGGCCGTGGAATGGAATTGCTGACGTTGTTTCTGGCGGATTCCCATGCCAAGACATCAGCGTTGCAGGTAGAGGGGCCGGAATTAGCGGGGAGCGATCTGGCTTATGGAAGCACATGCTCCGAATCATTTGCGAAGTACAACCCGCATTTGCATGGATGGAAAACAGCCCAGCGCTCACTCTTCGAGGACTTGGAGTTGTCCTTGGAGACCTGGCCGAAATCGGGTTTGATGCGCAATGGGGAGTGTTTTCATGTGAACAAGTCGGAGGGATTCACAGACGGGAGCGGATCTGGATTAAAGCTGCCAACACCAAGCGCAAACGAAGGCAAGGGATCGAGCAAAAACAGGTACCGAAATTCAGCCGCCTACCGTGGTGCGAAAACATCGGAAGCGTTGAGGATTTGCGAGGACGATCCGATTTACCTGAACCCCTTATTCGCAGAGTTAATCATGATGTGGCCTTTGGGGTGGACCGGCTTAAAGCCATTGGAAATGGACAAGTTCCAAGAGTGGCTGCAGCAGCATACGCCAGCTTAAATCAAATATTTTGAACAAATCAACAAAGCCTAACCGCCCTCACCCGAGGGCTTTTTTGCGGAGAACGCAATGAGCGAAAATCTACAAAACCTGAAGTTGAAAAAAGTGTTTCGTGGCGAGGAAGGTTTCTACGATCTGGACCTTGCCAATGAGCCAGCCAGTATTGCACTAGAGATTGGCGAGAAATATGCCCGCCGCATCGTGGCCTGCGTGAATGTGCTCGCCGATTGCAAAACTGAAGATATTGAATACTGTATCGAACATAAATGGTCGCCGTTCAGTGGTAATGTTTTTGCTTCACGGGTCAAATTGCAACGAGAGCGCGACAAGCTGCTAGCGGCGCTGAAACTACTCACCAACGACACCACTTGCGCAATTGATGGCAGTTTGTCATGGCTAGCCCTTGGCAAGACACTCTCACTGGCTAAAGACATTATCGCAAAAGTAGCGAAGCCATGACTCGCCAGCAGTGGGAGCACCAAGTGCTAATGCGGGTTAAGCGTGACGGTGGCTTTTCAATGTTCTGGGTTACTGAAAATGGTCACCGCGCTGCAGCCGCAACTCGATTGGTCGAATCAGGAAAAATCATTAGGCAGCCCGATCAATATCCGTGGTGTGCCTATCAAATCAACCAAGCGCCCTGCTAGTCAAGGCTTTTTTCCACCTGTTTGGAGAAGAAATCATGGTCAATTACGTCATGATCCCAAAGTTCTGCGAAATGACTGGATATACAGACCGGGCTGTTCGTAGCAAAATCTATGAGGGCGTGTGGGTTGAAGGAATCCACTACCGGCGTTCCTCTGACCGACACATTTTCATTAACTTAACGGAATTTGAAAAATGGGTAGAGGGGCAAAGCTACGCTTCCCAGGCATCGTCGCAAGGGAAAGCAGCATAAAGCTCTGGTTTATGTATCAAGGGAAGCGGCATTGGCAGTCGTTAAAGCTTGATCCAACACCAGCAAATCTGAAGCACGCAAGCAAACTTAGGGAGGAAATAACACAGAAGATTGCCTATGGCATTTTCAATTATCAAGAGTATTTTCCTGATTCGAAGATAGCCAAGGACATGATCGAGGCAACACACGCCCCGACATTTCGGGAGTATTCGGTTCGTTGGATGACTGCCAATTCACACTTGGCCACGTCAACGCTGCATGACTACCGAAAACGGCTCGATCATTATGTATTGCCGAAAATCGGTGAAAAACCGATGAACACGATTACTTATGGCGATATTGCCGAGCTATTGGGTTCAATTGAATGGGGATCGATGAAAACGCGGAATAACACCTGCACAGTAATCAGACAACCATTTGAGATGGCCTTTTTAGATGGTGCGATCGACGCAAACCCAGCGGCCAGACTGAAGAACCTCAAAGCGCAAAAAGAACCGCCTGATCCGTTTTCACTTGATGAAGCGAATCAGATAATCAGTATCATGCGGAAAGATTGCGATATGTACGCCAACCTATTTGAGTTTGCTTTCTTTACCGGATTGCGAACATCGGAGCTGTTGGAGGTGAAATGGGGGGATATTGATTGGCAACTGAGCGTTGTTCGCGTTTCGCGCGCCAAAGTTGATGGTGAGGTCAAGGGTACAAAGACTGGTCAAGTTCGTGATGTTGAGCTGAACAGCCGAGCAATTGCCGCGCTGAATCGGCAAAAAGTACATAGTTTCTTGGCGGGGGCTCAGATTTTCATTAATCCGAACACTCGCAAAAGTATTTCAAGGGGATGTGTACTGCATCAGTACTGGGGGCGCATCATGCGCTTATCTGGCTTGAGATATCGGAACCCATACCAGACAAGGCATACTTTTGCGACGCTGAACTTGATGGCCGGAGCAAACCCGATGTGGGTAAGTCGGCAGATGGGTCACACAAGCATGAAAATGTTGCTTGAGGTTTATTCTCGTTGGATTGATTTAGCGGATCGCTCCAGAGAGAAAAACAAGCTAGAAATCATGCTGAATGTGCCAACTGTGTGCCAGTATTTAGAAAAATCATCTTAACCACTTGATTCTAAAGGCATATTCTGGCGGAGGGAGGGGGATTCGAACCCCCGATAGGCTATTAACCTATACACGCTTTCCAGGCGTGCGACTTAAACCACTCATCCATCTCTCCGCGAAGGAGGACGAATCATACGGAGCATGACTTTTTTTGACAAGCATTTTCGCACTTTTACTACGCCAGGATTGGCATCGCGGGCACACACTCAATACATAAAACGCGTACTCATTTCCGCTAGATTAAGCTCCTCCAGAATCTGCCCCATTCGCTCTTTAGCTTGTTTGCGCGGGGCATTGCTGCTTTGACTGGCGATAATGAGCTCATTTTTCATCGAGTGCTCCCAGCCTACCAACTCGGTGACAGTCACTTGATAGCCCTTGGATTGCAGTAGCAAGCAACGCAGTACATTTGTAATTTGGCTACCAAATTCTCGGGTATGGATCGGGTGGCGCCAAATTTCAGCCAAGGGCGTTTTCGCCAATGATTGGCTTTTATGTTTGCGCAGAACGCTGGCCACCTCGGCTTGGCAGCACGGTACCAATACCATGTGCTTTGCATTTTTCTCTAAGCCAAAGCGAATCGCGTCATCGGTGGCGGTATCGCAAGCGTGCAATGCAGTTACGATGTCGATTTGCGCCGGCATTTCCTTCGCGCTTGCAGCTTGCTCCACCAGCATATCTAGAAAGGTCATACGCTCAAACCCACATTGATGTGCCAGCTCGCGGGATTTTTTTACTAGCTCGGCGCGAAATTCAGTGCCGTAGATGTGCCCTGCTGCTTTTGACTTGAAAAACAGATCATAAATAATAAATCCCAAATACGATTTCCCGGCGCCATGATCTACCAGAGTGACATTCTCATGGTGACTCATTACGTCGTCCAGCAAGGGCTCAATGAAGTTAAAAAGGTGATAAACCTGCTTCAGTTTTCGCCGGCTATCTTGGTTGAGCTTTCCGTCTCGCGTTAAAATATGCAGTGCTTTCAGTAGCTCAAGCGATTGGCCTTCACGGATTTCTGGAATTAAATTCATTTAAAGTCCTTACAGGGTATATAACCAAGAGCCAATATATTGGCTGCGTCTAGCTAAATACCCGTGATATAGATAGATATTCCCTTGAGTTTTTTAACTCTGCAGGATATGAGAGCCTGGGCATTGTAAAAATTACCACTCAGGAACTGTAATGCGTGCAATGCAGTCTGTGGATTTAGACGTAAACCTTGATTTTGATTGCCGCTTTTTTTGCCCCAAATTGCCTCATTAGTTTAGCACGCTCACATACTGAATGCGAATGTAAGTGCCTGTTAGTTAATGGAAATTCGTTATTTCTGCTTTGTCTGTTAGTCTTGGGCAAAGTTGTATTTGAGAGTATGTATGTCCCCGATTGAAAAGCCCACCACCGTCGCTCACCCCGTAGAAAATCAGCACTTTGGCACCTGGCAACGTCAGCATATGCGCTGGATAGTGGCCGCCTTAATTGCGCCTTTGGGCATGACGCTCACCGCCTATGGCGTCGTTGAGTTTGGCCCCCAAGCTCAGATCAATATTCACACCGTCACACAAACTTTAGCCACGCCGCCCCTCATCAGTCGCGATGAAAATCAGCAACACGACCGGATGGAAGTGATTCGTAGCGGCGATACCGTGGGGCGTATTTTATCGCGCATGGGCATCATGGATCAGGAAGTGCAAAAATTCATCCAGACCGATGCCACTGCAAAAAAACTATACGAGCTTAGCCCTGGCCGTATTTTACACGCCAGCAGCAATGAAAATGGCGAGATTAGCCAACTGACTTATGTTAACGGCGCGGGTGAACAAGTCCGCATTTCTCGCACAGCGAATCAGCTCAGCGCCAGCAGCGAGCCCGTGGCAACGCAAAAACAAACCTTTATGAAATCTGGGCGAATCAACAGCTCGTTTTTTGCCGCTACCGATGCGGCAGACATCCCAGACGCAATTACCCAGCAACTGATTGACCTTTTCGCCAGTCGTGTCGATTTTCACCATAAATTGCAAAAAGGCGACCAATTTTCGGTGGTATATGAAAGTGAAGTTCATCTTGGCGCTATTGTTCGCCCCGGAAGGATATTGGCGGCGCAATTTATCAATAATGGCAACGTGCACGAGGCCATGTGGTTTGCCGATGGTTCGGAAAACGGCAATTACTATTCGCTCGATGGGCGCAGCCTAAAACAAGGCTTTATCAGCAATCCGGTCAAATTCTCGCGAATTAGCTCTGGCTTCGCGATGCGATTACACCCCGTGCTTTTTACTTGGAAACAGCATCGTGGTGTTGATTACGCCGCACCAACAGGCACAGACATCCAAGTAACCGCCGATGGGATTGTGACCAAAGCGGGCCGCGATGGCGGCTATGGCAATTTTGTTGAAGTAAAGCATGATGGCAAATACAGTACCTTATACGGGCATATGTCGGCCATCGCCAAAGGGCTTAAAGCAGGTCAAGCAGTCAGTCAGGGCCAAGTAATTGGCGCGGTTGGCCAAACTGGGCGAGCGACTGGCCCGCATTTACATTATGAATTTAAGGTCAATGGTCAGCAGGTCGATCCACTGACTGTCGCCATGCCCGAGGGAAAAAAACTATCCACTCAGCAACTGGCTGACTTTGCCCCTTTGGCGCGCACAATGAAACGTCAACTTTCAGTGGCAGGACAGGTAGAATTGGCGCAACTCGATTAATTAAGCCTAGTGCTGGCCTGCCCATATGACTGCAAATCCTTCTCCGCGTTATTTTATCGGCTTAATGACTGGTACCAGCCTTGATGGTATCGATGCGGTGCTGGTTGATTTTGCTACGCCAACACCGGAACTCATAGCAACACATAGCGCAGACATGCCTGATGAATTGCGCGCCGACTTAATGCGCCTGCAATCGCCGTCGGATAATGAAATCCATTTAACGCATTTAGCCGCCAATGCACATAGCCGTGTTTGCGCCGATGTCGTGGCGCACTTACTGCAGCAAGCCAATATCACCGCAGCGCAAATTATCGCTATTGGCAACCATGGGCAAACCATACGTCACCGACCCGAACTGGGGTATACGATTCAAATCGGCAATAATGCTGCTTTAGCGGAATATACTGGCATTACTGTTGTCGGTGATTTTCGCAGTCGCGATATTGCCGCCGGCGGGCAAGGTGCGCCTTTAGTGCCTGCATTTCATCAGGCTATTTTCGGGACAAATCACACAAATAGAGTCATCGTCAATATCGGCGGCATCGCCAATATCAGTTGGCTCGGTCAAGATGGCTATGTTAGCGGCTTTGATAGTGGACCTGGCAATGTGTTAATGGACTTGTGGGTTCAACAGCACAAAGGTCTTCATTACGATGCCAATGGCGAGTGGGCAGCATCCGGTCGGCCAGATGAAGGCCTGTTAACCCAAATGCTATCCGACCCCTATTTTAGCCACCCAGCCCCCAAATCGACTGGCCGAGATCTGTTTCATCGCCATTGGCTCGAGAGTCATCTAGCCCAATTTAATCGCGCAATCAAAGCAGAAGATGTGCAAGCGACTTTGGCGCAATTAACCGCCAGCACAATTGCTAGCGCGATTAATAGCCAAGGTAAAGTCGACGAAGTTTTTGTGTGTGGCGGCGGCGCTTATAACCAGTATTTAATGGACTGCATTGCCGCGCAGCTAGCTTGCCCAGTCTTGAGCACTGCAAATTTGGGCGTAGACCCGAGTTGGGTTGAAGCTTATGCATTTGCATGGCTGGCAATGCGCTGCATTGATCGGCAAAGCGGCAACTTGCCAGCGGTGACGGGCGCCGCAGGCTTGCGCATCCTCGGCGCGATTTATCCTCACTAAGGAATGCCATGACCATCAAACTCGACAAAGACCTTGAATTACGTCTCATCAGCAGCTTGCAGCGCTATCTGGATGAAGAAATGGATCATCAGGCCAGCCAATTGCAGACCCAATTGCTACTTGGTTTTATTCAACAAGAAATCGGGCCACACATCTATAACCAAGCCGTCACTGATGTACAGCAACACCTTCACCAACAAACTGAAGAATTGAACCTGCATTGTTATGCCATTGCCAAAAGCTACTGGGCACCCAAGGGTAGGTAAATCAATTTTGCGCCCAGCCTGATGCGGTATACTCAGCGCATCTTAAGTTCACACAGGTCAGAAACACAATGCGCTCATCTCAACGCCAAGCAGACCAGTTACGCAGCATCCGTCTCACCCGCCAATACACATGCCATGCCGAGGGTAGTGTTTTGGTTGAGTTCGGCAATACCAAAGTGATTTGCACCGCGAGTGTCGAGGAAAAAGTGCCGCCATTTCTGAAAGGCAAAGGCGAAGGCTGGGTCACTGCTGAATATGGCATGCTGCCACGCTCGACGGGCAGCCGGATGAAGCGCGAATCTGCGGCAGGCAAGCAAAGCGGGCGCACTCAAGAAATCCAGCGTTTGATCGGCCGTAGCCTGCGTGCCGTGGTCGATCTGAAAGCCTTGGGTGAGCGCCAAATCACCATCGATTGCGACGTGATTCAGGCCGATGGCGGCACGCGCACGGCCAGCATCACGGGCGCATTTGTGGCCTTGACTGACGCAGTGAATAATCTGATCGCCAGCGGAAAATTAAATGCCTCCCCTATTCGCGAAGCAGTCGCCGCAGTCTCAGTCGGCATCGTAGGTGAAACCGCATTGCTTGATTTGGATTATATTGAAGACTCTAATTGCGAAACCGACATGAACGTCGTGATGACTGCGGCTGGCAAATTTATCGAGATTCAAGGCACAGCAGAGGGTGAAGCTTTTAGTCGGAGCGAAATGAATTCTTTGCTCGACTTAGCTGAAAAAGGCATTGCTCAATTGATCGAATTGCAAAAGCAAAGTCTGACGCAATAATCTAGCGCGTTCGAAGGAGTGAATTAAACCTCACCTTAGTTTAATTCACTCATGACATTCTGAATCGCACGATCAAAAAGCGAGCCCTCAAGAATCAGGCGCGTCATCCTGCCGCTAAGTAAGGCCTCTTCTACCTCCGCCTTCAAGAAGGCCTGCCCTTTTACATTGCGATTGGTAAACAAATATCGTGTTTCTTGCGGGCTAATCCAAGATAAGCGCAGCCGAACAACATCACCCTGATCATTAAGCCAATCGACCCATTCGCCACGCAAAGGAAATATTGAGGCGGCTATTGATTCTTCTTCCTCTTCGGCATCAATTGCCTGATCCAGATCTAATTCAAATGCAACAACGGGCGCAGATTCAACTTCTGCAGGGGCCACTTTCGCTTCAACAACCGGCGCGGTTGGCGCTGGATTGCCTAGTTTCAAGCCATTGCGAATAGCTGCCGCATGGCACTGCACCAGCTCAGAAAAAAAGCCCTGCGCTTGCGCATGTGAAACCCCGACACTCTTAGCCCCCTCTTCCAAGGTTTTAAGCATGCCAGGGAGCATATTGACCATTTTGAAACGTTCATCTGCGCCTGATTTTGGCGCAACACTCCAGAGCAAATCGTCCATCGCTTGCAGGCGCTGTACAAATAAAGGTTCAGCTTCACCTTGTGATCCATATGATTGGCGCAGAGCCATTTGCCACGTTTCACGCAAAAACGCGGCAATAACTATAGGAATACTCTCATCAACCAGTCGCTGCTCAATCAGCTGCTCTGTAGTCACGGCGGCAAGCTCGGCCATCTCGATCGATGCCAATTGATTGAGTTCACCCGCCAAAGCCTGTACTGCGGTGTCTTCCTGCTGCTGATTTAATTGCGCCAATGCATGAAGTGCGTCATCAAAAACACTAATATCGTCTTCGAAGCGGCGCAGCAAGTTATTCACTATTTCTGCCAGCGCATCATAACGTGGCATGCCGCGCTCGAGTTCTTGATCATCCAGTGCCGTTAATGCTAATTCATCAAGAAAATGTCGCGCAGGGTGGTGCTTTTTAGCAAAGAAACTTGCATCAATCATGGCTACTTTGAGCAATGGAATTTGCAGGCGACCGATCAAGCTTTTGATGGATGGAGATAAGCGCGGATCATCAAACATATGCTCAAAAAGCATCGCGACCAACTCTAAGGTCATTGCATCCAATTGAGGTAGCTGTTTGGCCCAGCCTGAGTCGCGTAAAGCACCTAGCAAATTATGCGTGAGCGGGTTGCCCTCCTCGTCGCTTAACTCGTCACTAGCGGGCGCTTTACGCTGCAACATATCCAAAAAAGCCAACCAACCGGGTGCATGTTCTTGCGTTGGGGCTGCTGAATCGTGATTGACGCCGTCGCCAGTGGCCAATTGATTTAAGTACGCACCCAGCTCTTGCCCTTTGCTTGCGGCTTGTTGGGCTTGATTATTTTCAGGGCTGGGCGCTGCTGCCGCTGGCTTGGCGCTTGGGTTCTGGCGTCGCACCAAAGGTTGCACATTTTTTGAAATCAAATATTGATTTACGCGGTGATATACATCAGCCACCTGCGAAGAGAGCTCGGCCTCAAATGCCTGCATCGCCACCAGACGGGCATCAACCCCAGTTTCTAACTGCTTGCATGCCTTTAAAAAGGCATCGCAAATCGCCTCGGGTGACATTGGGTTGGCAGTGTCACCGGCCTGATTGTCTTTTGACAACAAGCGAGCGAACCGCATCTCAAGCTGATTGAGCTCTTCACCGCCACGAGATTTAATGCTTTTAATGACTTTATCAGTAGTGATCGATTCTTCGTACTCGTCATTGGCGACCAAACTCAGTTGGTCGGGGTCTGCATTAACGAAATAGAACTTTTTATCCGACTCTGAAGCTGCATTTTGGGCGCTTTTATCAAAAGCGGCAGTGAAGTATTGCTGGAACTGAGCAGCCAAAATCGCTTTTTTATTGTGCGTTTCAATGCGGGCCGCGAAATAGTCTTCGCGCTGTTTGCGATCAAACGTTTTGTCGGCCAGCTCAAAATAGGTTTCTTCTAAGCGCGCAAAAAAACCTTCCAGTGACTCCGTGAGCATCTTGATCGCCAGATCACGACAAGCCAACAACATTGGGTCTTGCTTGACCAATGTTTTATGACTTGAGAGTGCGGGCTTGGGTATGGGTTGGCTCATGGCATCACCTATGGACGTGATTATTCACACACTATATTAGCATTCAATTATATATGTATTATTACCGTTAGTCGTGAAAAAGACTTGTTCAGTCGTATTTCACCTACCCCCCTGTTTTGTTTGAACTTTTTGACCAAATAAAAACCAAGAGGGTTTGGTTAATCCTAGTAGAGATTCTGCTTTTTAAGAACTAGAGTGCAAACATCAAGCACTGAAAGGTCAGTCCATGTCCATACAGCCACGTTTTGAACAATTACATGATTGGATGCTGCAGCAAGGGCTTCAAAATATTGATCATCTGATCGCGCAATATTTCGCCGACACACCAGAAGATGAGTGGAGTGAGCGTAGCACCGAAGACTGGGGCGGCGCACTACTGGCTCATTGGCGCTTTGGACAAAAAAGACCCCCCGATCAACCGTGCCTCAGAATTTACAATCCCAACCAAAACGAACATGGGTGGGAGTGCGCGCACACGGTCATAGAGATCATTACCGATGACATGCCCTTTTTGGTTGATTCAGTGGGTATGGCTCTGAACAGATTAAAATACAATGCCTTCACGGTCATACATCCGGTATTAACTATTCAGCGTGATACGCAGGGGCAAATTGCAGAGCTTGAAAGTACCGCAATTAAAGAGTCCTGGATGCATTTTGAAATCACTCGCATCAGTGACCCGCAGCAACTCTTGCTACTAGAGACGCAAATCAAAGATGCGCTCAGCGCAATCAGCGCCGCGGTAAACGACTGGTCAAAAATGGCCAGCTGCGTAGCTCAAGCCCTAGAGAATCTCCGCCTGCACCCTAGCCCGCTGCCAGCTCACAACATCAAAGAGACTATTGCATTTATTGAATGGTTATTGGCAGGCCACTATGTTTTTCTGGGTGTTAGACAATATGCATTTGAAGCAGGTGAACTGATTGCTCAAGCCAATACTGGCCTAGGTTTGTTGCGCGACAGTGGTAGCAATGCCACATCCAAGATATGGTCCAGTTTAAGCGCCGAATTACGCGACATTGCTTATGCCAATGAGCGACTACTGATGCTTACCAAGTCAGATCGACGCTCGATCATTCATCGGCCCGCTTATTTAGATACTATTTTGCTGCGCCAATACGATGAACAAGGTCAAATCACGGGCGAGATTCGCATGATTGGCTTGTATTCTGCCAGCGCCTATACGACCCAGCCCCGGCAAATTCCTATCTTGCGCCTAAAAATTGATGAAGTGCTCAGGCTCAATCAAGTGGATTTATCGGGCTATCGTGGCAAGGCGCTACTAAACACGCTAGACACCTACCCCCGTGATGAATTAATCGAAATCGAAACCCCCGAGCTAAGCCGAATCGCGCTCGGTATTGTGTCGCTGCACGAACGGAGTCGGGTGCGCGCGTTCTTTCGGGATGACATCTACCGCCGCTATGTTTCCGTCATGGTTTTTGTACCTCGTGATAACTACAGCACCGAAGTGCGCGTCAAAATCGAATCTTTATTACTCAATAAACTCAATGGTAGCAGTGCTGAATACACCGTTTTACTCGGTGATGCGCCATTGGCGCGTATTCAATATATTATTCGTCGACTGCCAGAGGCACGCTCAAGCTATAACAGCAAAGAAATTGAGCAGGAAATCGCGCAACTCGCTCAGCGCTGGCCGGACGAGCTGAGACGCGAATTGATTCATACGCGCGGCGAAGAGCTAGGGGCGCAATTATTTCAACGCTACCAAACTGCTTTTTCAGCGGCTTATAGCTCTGATTTTTCACCTCGGATTGCCGTACACGATATTGAGGCACTAGAGCAAAGTCGCACTGCAAAAAAACTGGTCGTATCTCTGAGTGCAGGCAGCGCACTCAATGCCCATATTTGGCGCATTAAATTATTTCGCCACCAAGCCATTGAGCTATCCGATTGCTTGCCTTTGCTAGAAAACCTCGGGCTACGGGTAGCGGATGAACGGCCGTACCAAATTAATGCGTCCACTGGCGACACTATGTGGATTATGGATATCGGCATTCGTTTACCTGCCAATACATCGCTGGAAGATGCAGGCGAAAGAACCAGACTGATCGACGCATTTATCGCCTTGTTCAACGCCGAAGCCGAAAACGATAGCTTCAACCGCCTAACCTTAGTGGCAGGTCTGGCGTGGCGAGAAGTGGTTGTTTTGCGTGCGTACGCTCGCTTTCTCAAGCAAGTCGCCTTTAAGTATGCCATCGAGAGCATTGCCGACTGCCTATTAAAATACCCGTCGTACAGTAAGCAACTTGTTAATGCATTCATGCTGATGCAACACCCGCATGAGCAGCAAGAAGCCGTAGCTGAAATTGTATTGGAGGAAGTCGAGCAAGCCGCAAAAGTGCTCCCTAATGCCGATGAGGAACGTATCCTCACGGGGTTTATCCAAGCCATTCGCGCGACATTGCGCAGCAATTATTTCCAGCTTGTCGATGGCCATTCAAAATCATACTTGTCGCTGAAAATTGCCTCGCCACTGATCAGCTTTATGCCGCAACCGGTGCCGATGTGTGAGATTTTTGTCTACTCACCACAAATTGAAGGTGTGCATTTGCGCGGCGGCAAAGTGGCGCGCGGCGGCTTGCGCTGGTCAGATCGACGCGAAGATTTTCGCACCGAAGTGCTTGGGCT
This sequence comes from Chitinibacter bivalviorum, assembly GCF_013403565.1. Classification (NCBI taxonomy): domain Bacteria; kingdom Pseudomonadati; phylum Pseudomonadota; class Betaproteobacteria; order Neisseriales; family Chitinibacteraceae; genus Chitinibacter; species Chitinibacter bivalviorum. The sequence continues at coordinate 1,101,140 of NZ_CP058627.1, forward strand.
GGTCAAAGCACAAATGGTTAAAAATACGGTCATCGTGCCCGTCGGCTCGAAAGGCGGGTTTATTGTTAAAAATCCGCCAAGCGAGCGCGAAGCATTCCAAGCAGCTGGCATTGCTTGCTATCAGACATTTATCCGTGGTTTGCTTGATCTGACTGATAACCTGATTGATGGCGTAGTGATTCCACCGCTTGATGTTCGTCGTCGCGACGCAGATGACCCGTATTTGGTGGTGGCCGCAGACAAAGGAACGGCGACCTTTTCGGATATTGCCAACGCCATTTCGCAACAATATGGTTTCTGGCTTGACGATGCCTTTGCCAGTGGTGGCTCGGTTGGCTACGACCATAAGAAAATGGGCATAACAGCCCGCGGTGCCTGGATCTCGGTAGAACGATCATTCCGCGAGCTAGGGGTTAACACGAGAACAGAGGCATTCACTGCCGTCGGCATCGGCGATATGTCTGGCGACGTGTTTGGTAACGGCCTATTGCGCTCGCCACACACGCAGCTTGTCGCCGCATTTGATCATCGACATATCTTCATCGACCCCTCTCCAGATGCGAGTCGCAGCTTTACTGAGCGGGAGCGCCTCTTTGCTTTGCCGCGCTCGTCATGGGCCGACTATGATGCCAGCCTGATTTCAGCGGGCGGTGGGATTTGGCCTCGTAGCGCCAAAAGCATCCCAATCTCGCCGCAAGTCAGTGCATTGCTTGGCATTGAAGCCGAGCAATTAGAACCAGTGGCTTTAATCCAAGCCATATTAAAAGCCCCAGTCGATTTGCTCTACAACGGCGGCATTGGCACTTACGTTAAAGCCTGCACACAAAGCCATAGCGAGGCCAATGATCGCGGCAATGACGGCTTGCGTGTGGATGGTCGCGATTTGCGCTGCAAAGTCATTGCTGAAGGCGGCAATCTAGGCTTTACCCAGCTAGGACGAATTGAATACGCCGCTCACGGCGGGCGAATTCACACCGATGCCATTGATAACTCAGCGGGCGTTGATTGCTCTGACCATGAAGTTAACATCAAAATTTTGCTTGGACGATTAATTGCAACAGGCGATTTAACGCTAAAACAACGCAATGACATCTTAGCGAGCATGACAGAAGAAGTTGGACATCTCGTTCTGCGTGATAACGAGCTGCAAACACTGGCCATTTCACTGGAAAACAAGCAGGCCAAATCATTACTCAGCGTCCACACCCGTATGATGCAGACCCTAGAAAAAACTGGGAAGCTTTCACGCAGGATTGAATACCTTCCCACTGATAGTCAATTGGCCGATCGCCAAGCGGCAGGCTTGGGGCTTTACCCCCCTGAGTTAGCCGTTATATTGGCCTACGCTAAAATCGTACTTAATCAGGAGTTGCTCGCTGAAGACTTGGTCGATCAAGAGCGCTGGAATGATTTATTAACACGCTATTTCCCCAGCACATTACGGGAACGCTTTAGTAGTGCCATTCCTGCCCACCCCCTGCGGCGAGAAATCATCGCAACCCAATTATGCAATCACGCGATTAATCGTTTTGGGATGAGCTGCATTTTTAGATTGCAAGAAGAAACCGAGCAAACAGCGAGTGAAATTGTCGATGCGCTATTAACCTCCCAGCAGCTACTTGATGGTGAGGCACTGGCATTAGCCGTAGAAGCCCTAGATGGACTCGTACCCGCAGAGATTCAAACCGAGCTACAACTGCAAATTCGACGCTATACCGAGCGTATTGCACGCTGGCTATTGCAACATCCGCTCAGCAAAGCCGAAAGTGATCATTTGCATACCTGCGCAGCATTGACCCTGCCTAAAGCGCCAGAATGGCTTGCCGGTAGTGCACGCTATATGAGCCAGAAAAATGACTGGGTCAACGCGGGTGTGCCTGCAGAATTGGCTATGCGGATTTTGGTACTACAAGAAATCCAAGCCCTGCTCGAAATGGCACGCAAAGGTAACGATACAGGGCAATTGGCTGAGCGTTTGCAGCTGCATCTGGCGCTGGGCGACGCTTTGGATATTCATTGGCTACACCATGAAATCGAACGACTGCCTCGCGAAAATCGCTGGCAAACATTGGCACGCATGGCCGTACGCGATGATTTGAGTCAAATGCTAACGAGTCTTACTGAGTACGTGTGGCAAGCCCACCCTGGGGAGGATTGTTTGAATCATTGGTTGGACGAACACACAGTTGCACTAAAGCGAATAGAAGGCATGTTTAATGATTTGCGTAGCGCAACGCCTGATCTTGCGATGATTTCTGCCGCAATACGTGAATTAAGGCACCGTCTTTGCGTGAAATAAGCGGATGAAATTGCTCACAAAAACCGCGTCTACGCTGATATAATTGGCGGTTTTGCACCAGCGGACGCGGAACATCGCATGGAAAGCGAACAGCTAAACCAGATTGAAAACCAGCTCAAAGAGCTTGGCGCACGCGCAGACGAACTCAAGCGCTACCTAGACTACCCGACTAAAGTTGATCGGCTAGAAGAAGTGGTACGCCTGTCGGAAGCCCCTGAAACTTGGAATGACCCGAAAAAAGCACAGGAAGTCGGTCGCGAGCGCAAAGCGCTTGAAGACGTCGTTCATGTGCTCGATCGCGTATGCGGCGGCGTCACCGACGCGCTTGAGCTGTTTGAAATGGCCAAGATGGAAGATGACTTCGGCACGATCGAAGTCATTGGCGCCGATTACATTGAGCTTGAGGCTGAAATCGCCAAGCTTGAATTCCGTTGCATGTTTAACAACCCAATGGACCCCATGCCCTGCTTTATCGATATTCAGTCGGGTGCAGGCGGCACCGAAGCACAAGACTGGGCTGGTATGTTGCTGCGGATGTACGTGCGCTACGGCGAGCGTAAGGGCTTTGGTGTTGAAGTGATGGAGCAATCGGATGGCGACATCGTGGGTGTCAGCCAAGCAACGATTAAGCTGACTGGTGATTACGCTTACGGCTTTTTGCGCACTGAAACTGGCGTTCACCGCCTGGTTCGCTGCTCACCGTACGACTCAAACAACCGCCGTCACACTTCGTTTGCGTCTGTATTCGTTTACCCTGAAGTGGACGATAGCTTTGAAATCGACATTAATCCGTCAGATGTTCGTACCGACACCTATCGCGCATCAGGCGCGGGTGGTCAGCACATTAATAAAACCGATTCAGCCGTTCGTTTGACGCACATTCCAACCAATACCGTCGTGCAATGCCAGAACGACCGCTCGCAACACAAAAACCGCGATGAAGCATGGAAAATGCTGCGCGCGAAATTGTATGAGCTGGAATTGCGTAAACGCATGGAAGCGCAGCAATCACTGGAAGCCACCAAGTCCGATATCGGCTGGGGACATCAGATTCGCTCGTATGTATTCGATCAAAGCCGCATCAAAGATCTGCGCACCAGTTATGAGGTGGGCAACATCAAAGGCGTCATGGATGGCGACCTCGATGGCTTTATTGAAGCGAGCTTAAAACAAGGCGTTTAAGTTTGATTGCGGCAGATACATGCAAGTGTATCTGCCGCAAATCCATATAAATATTAACTTGCAGGCAAATACCTCATGTCAAATCCATCTTCAGAAGAACAAATCATTACTCAAGATGAAAACCAGATTATCGCTGAACGTCGCGCTAAGCTCGCTGCCATTCGCGAACGCGGCATTGCTTTCCCGAATGATTTCAAGCGTGAGCACTTAGCAGCCGACTTGGCTGCGCAATACGGCGAAATCGAAAAAGAGCCGCTCGAAGCGCAAAAAGTGGAGGTATCCGTGGCCGGCCGCATCATGCTCAAGCGCGTGATGGGCAAAGCCAGTTTTATCACGATCCAAGACGTTTCGGGTCGCATTCAGTTCTACATTAGCGGTCAAGCCGTGGGTGAAGACGTTTACGCCGATTTTAAAACTTGGGACATGGGCGACATCGTTGCTGCGCGCGGCACCTTGATGAAAACCAAAACTGGCGAATTGTCAGTGCATGTATCTGAATTGCGCCTGCTGACCAAATCGCTGCGTCCGCTGCCAGAGAAATTCCACGGTCTAACCGACCAAGAAACCAAATACCGTCAGCGCTATATCGATCTGATTACGAATGAGCAATCTCGTAATACCTTTATCAAGCGCTCAAAAATCGTTCAACGCCTGCGCGAATTCATGGTTGAGCAACGCTACCTTGAAGTTGAAACGCCAATGATGCACAGCATCCCAGGCGGTGCAACGGCTAAGCCATTCGTAACGCACCATAACGCACTCGATATGCCGCTGTATCTGCGCATTGCACCCGAGCTGTACCTGAAACGCTTGGTGGTAGGTGGTCTGGAGCGTGTATTCGAAATCAACCGCTCTTTCCGCAATGAAGGCATGAGCACGCGTCACAATCCAGAATTCACGATGATCGAGTTCTACGAAGCGTACGCCGATTACCAACGCATGATGGATATGTCAGAAGGCATTATTCGCGCCTGCGCGATTGAAGCCACTGGCCATGCCGTGATTACGTATCAAGGCAAAACAGTAGACCTGTCTAAGCCATTTGCCCGCTTCACAATTGCCGGTGCGATCAAGCACTACAACCCAGAATACACCGACGAACAACTGAACGATCGCGCATTCCTGAAAGCCGAAATCGCGCGCTTGGGCGGCAAACCAGTATTGACCGACGGCATCGGCGGCCTACAACTGAGCCTGTTTGAAGAAAACACCGAGGGTAAATTGTGGGAGCCAACCTTCATCGTTGACTACCCTGCCGAAGTATCGCCATTGGCGCGCGCTTCTGATACGCAAGCCGGCATCACCGAACGTTTTGAGCTGTTTATCGTTGGTCGCGAACACGCCAATGGCTACTCAGAGTTAAATGATCCAGAAGATCAAGCGGCGCGCTTCCAAGCTCAAGTCGACCTGAAGGAAGCTGGCGACGACGAGGCAATGCATTTTGACGCGGATTATATCCGTGCACTAGAGCACGGCATGGCGCCAACTGGCGGCTGCGGCATTGGTATCGATCGCTTGGTGATGTTACTGACTGACGCACCGAGCATCCGCGATGTGATCTTGTTCCCGCAAATGCGTCTTGAAGACTAATTCGCAGGGTAACAGTCGGCGTGCCTTTACCATTAAAGCCCGCCGACTGATACTCCGGTGAAGCAATAAAAAACCGGCATTAAGCCGGTTTTTTATTGCTCGATCAATTTGTCGTCAAAGCTTATTCGGCTGACTGAGCGGCCACTGCATCTTTCAAAGCTTTCGCAGGGGTAAATTTCAACACTTTCTTCGCTGGAATCTGCACCGCCTCGCCCGTGCGAGGATTGCGACCCACGCGAGCATCACGCGCCTTCAGTGCAATTTTTCCCACATTCGGCAAAGTCACATCGCCACCGCCACTCACCGTCGCAGTAATCACTTCGGACAAGGTATCAATTAAGGCCGCAACCGCTTTTTTGCTTAGCTCAGGATGTTCAATACTGGCCAAATTATGAACAATTGCAATCAACTCTGTTTTTGTCATTTTGTCTTTACCCTTGCGTTGTGATGACAGTAATTATGCAGCACCGAGCGAAAATTCAGCTAATGGTTTATGCATGACAAGCCAATAGTTTGCAAAAAAACCAATGCCAATGTAATTTTTACCGTGTGTTACGCCCTACATACTGGGAAAATACTGCTTTGCAAGCTTGAGCATCTTATGACCACGTCTTCCCAGCCCCCCATCATTACCCGACTGACCTGGTCCACCCTACTCTTTCCCCTCGCCTTGGTGCTGTTTGAATTTGCAACCTACATTTCAAACGACATGATCTTGCCTGGCATGCCCGCCGTCGTACATGAGTTTGGCGCCGATCCAACGCTAATCCCATCCGCCATGACATTGAGCCTACTCGGTGGCGCCAGCCTGCAATGGTTACTTGGCCCCTTATCCGATCGAGTGGGACGCCGCCCCGTGATGTTGTCGGGCGTTTTATTTTTTACCTTTGCCTGTATCGGCATCCTATGGGTAGAAACATTTGCAGCATTTTTGTTTTTCCGATTTTTACAGGGTATCGGCCTGTGCTTCATTGGCGCCGTGGGTTATGCATCAATACAGGAGAGCTTCTCTGAAACACTCGCCGTGCGCGTCATGGCGATGATGGCCAATGTGGCCTTGATCGCACCGCTGATTGGGCCTGTAGCGGGCGCGGGCGTGCTGTTAGTTGCCGATTGGCGTTGGATCTTTATCGTGGTCGCGATTGTATCTGTACTGTCGCTACTAGGCCTTTGGTTCAAAATGCCCGAGAGCTCACCCAAGGTGACTAGTCCGCTACGCATCAATACGCTCTGGCAAGAATACAAATTAGTCTTTCAAAATCGCCGCTTCCGGCTTGGCGGCCTAGCGCTGGGGCTAAATTGCCTGCCACTGCTCGGCTGGATTGCCTTAGCGCCGGTGGTTTTGATGCAAAAAGCTGGCCTAAGCACCTTTGATTATGGCCTGTGGCAAATTCCTGTTTTCGCAGGCCTCATTATTGGCAATATTATTTTGGCCAAATTTGTCGTTACCATACCTATTTATCGCTTAATCAGGCTGGGAACTTGGCCAATGATGATCGGGCTCATTGGTGCTTTGTATTTAGTCATAGCACCACAAAACTGGCTATGCCTCATTGCCTGCATGGGCTTTGCTGCACTTGGCATGGGCATGATCAATGCCGCGCTCTATCGGCTCACCTTGTTTTCGAGCGATCAAAACAAAGGCACCGTCGCAGCCTCGCTCGGAATGTTTAACATGGTCGTATTTGCCAGTGGCATTGAGCTGTTAAAATGGGCTTATGCCCATTGGGGCAACGCCAGCTTTGTGCTGATTTGTTTCGTATCCGGCCTGATTGCACTCTGGGCGCGTCGCGAGTTTTTGCGCGGCGCTCACGGTGAAGTAGCCGCCTAAGTGATTTGCATGATCCAAGCCGCCCAGCTCGAATACGCCAGCGATGGCACCACACTTTACTCCAGTCGCTTTAATGATGTTTATCATGCAGCTCATGGCGCCAAAGCGCAGGCGCTGTCCGTATTTCTGGCGGGCAACCAACTTCCACAACGTTGGCAAAATAAAGATAGTTTCACGATTATTGAAACGGGTTTTGGGCAAGGGATAAGCTTTTTGACCACTTGGCAAGCATGGCGCAATGATGCACGGCGCTCTGCTCGATTACACTTTCTATCGGTGGAGCAGTTTCCATTTAGCCGCGATGACTTAGCCAAGCTTCATCGGCACTATCCTGAATTTGCGACATTAAGTACCGAGCTGCTGCAACACTGGCCACACTTAACGCCTGGATTTCATCGCATCTACCTCGACAACGGGTGCGTCACCTTGACGCTATTGTTTGGCGACGCTTTGCCTATGCTGCACGAGGTAGTCGCCAAGGTCGATGCAATTTATTTGGATGGATTTTCGCCCAGCAAAAACCCAGAAATGTGGTGCTTACCGGTGTTCAAAGCACTCTGGCGCTTGTGCAAAGCGGAAACCACCCTAGCAACCTACACCGTCTCAGGCCACGTTCGTCGTGAATTAACCGAGGCGGGCTTTGCCGTGCAGAAAGTGGCAGGCTTTGCCAATAAGCGCCAAATGCTGGTCGGCCATTGCGCACGACTACCCCGAGCCCCGCGCATTATTCGCCAAAGAGCACCTGAAGTTTGTAGCGGCGAACAATCAGCGATCGTGATCGGTGCGGGCATGGCTGGCTGCGCCATAGCCGCCAGCTTGGCGCGACGCGACTGGCAGGTACAGATATTTGAAGCAGAAAGTGAGATCGCTCAAAAAGCATCGGGCAATCATATCGGTCTTTGCCACCCGACTTTCAGTATGGATGACAATGCTTTAGCCAGACTGTCACGCCAAGGCTTTGCGATCACGCGTCAGCATTTACTTCAGCTGCATTGCGAAAACACACCAGTACAGTTTGGCCTCGCTGGGCAATTTCAAATTGCCAAAGATGACGCACAAGAAATGCTAATGCAAGAAATTGTGGCTAGCCTGCAATATCCCCCTACCATGGTGCAATACCTGAACGCGGATGAAGCCCAATTGCAATTGGGTACCCGCCCAGCACGTGGCGGGTGGTGGTTTGCAGAGGCTGCCTGGCTTAATCCTCGCAGCTTATGCGAAGGGTATCTGCAACAAGGCCATTCAAATATTAGTCTTCAAATCAATACCCCTATTGCTGCTATCAAATACGAAACTGGCATGTGGCATGTCTACGACGAAAAAAATGACTGCATCGCACAAAGCCCCATATTAATTTTGGCAAATGCAACAGCTGCACTGCAATTATGGCCAGATCAGTATTTGCCACTCAGTGAAAGTTGGCGCGCGGTGACACAAATTCCAGCCGATACGGTGCCCAGCGCCCTCCCCAGCTGCGCTGGGTCAAGCTATCTTACAGCGGAATGGAATGGCTTTCGCAGCCTTGGCGCTGCGCCATACCTGGAAGATAGTGCCGGCACTACCCAAAATGCCAACCTTGCTAGTTTGCAGCGTATGCTGCCTGAGCTCCCAGCAATCAATGACTACCGTAGCTATACCCGCATCTGCGCCCGACCCAATTCACTCGATCGCCTCCCCTTAATTGGCCAATTGCACACCATGAATGAGGACCTCAAGTCCGTGCATCAACTCTACCAAATGCCCCGTGAGGATGGCTTGTACTGTGCATTGGGATTTGGTTCGCGCGGCATTACATGGCATGCTTTAGCGGCAGAAATTATCGCCGCACAACTGAATCACGAGCCCATGCCAATTGAGCGCAGCTTGCTTAATGCGATTGATCCTGCTCGTTTTTTACTGCGAACGCTCAGGAAAGGCTAACTGTGCCGCACTCCAACCTGCCAAAATGAGCTTACAAACAGTTTAATCACAAGGCGAGCAGTACAGTTTTCAAAACAGCAGGTGCTGTACCCATAATTCCAATACAGTTGTGGGTCTAATTCTTTTCCTGGTACAGGCGTAATCTTTCTCCATCAAGAAACGATCTGGAGATTCATCATGCAAACCATTTTCTTACCCCAACAAAGTCTCGCCAGCGTAAGTGGCAACGCCCAACAATGGATTGCATGCGAACAAGGCACAGTGTGGATTAGTGATGACGGCCACGATGTGGTATTGCAGCGTGGTGAGAAATGGCAAATTTGTAGCGATCGCTTGGTCGTGATTGAATCCTTGCAAGAAAGTCGCCTGGCAATCCGGTCGCCGCAGACAATCACACACAGCATCTGGCAACTAATGCTTGAGCACGGCAGCAATGCATTGCGCCACTGGGCTCATCGGCCAGAGATTAAAACGATTTGATCAATTACATGTCACTGCCCCATAAAAAAAGCACTCAAACTGTGAGTGCCTTTTTTATCGCGTAGTTTTGTTCTGGTTTTACCGCCAATTTAAAACAACTCTTCGGCGGTAGCGACCGCAGTACCTAGCTTGCCGACAACAATGCCAGCCGCTTTATTAGACCAATCCATCGCCTCCGGCATATCCAAACCCGCCGCCAACATTAAACCCAAAGTTGCGATCACGGTGTCACCTGCACCTGACACGTCAAAGACCTCTCTGGCCTGCGTCGGCTTATGGACAACGCCACCCGATTTAAACAGGGTCATCCCCTCTTCGCTACGTGTCACCAACAAGGCTTCTAATTGCAATTTCGTGCGCAATTGCTCAGCTTTCTGAGCCAATTCCTCATCTGATTTCCACGTGCCAGCCACTTGACGAAACTCGCTGCGATTCGGGGTGAGTAATGTTGCCCCTGCATAGTGAGCATATTCATCGCCCTTCGGATCAACCAACACAGGAATGCCAGCCTCTTTGGCCGCGGCTATCATTAGCGAAACATGGGCCAAGCTGCCTTTACCATAATCAGATAAAATCACTACATCGGTATTTGCCAGCGATTTTTTGAATTCATCCAGCTTTGCCGCAAGCACTTCATGGCTAGGCAAATCCTCAAAATCAATTCGCAACAATTGCTGCTGCCGCGCCAAAACACGCAATTTCACCGTAGTGGAAATGGCACTGTCACGATGAAACGAGGCATCGACGCCTGCTTGAATTAAAAGCCGCTCCAAACTACTGCCGGCCTCATCGTCACCAATCACCGAAAGCAATTTTGCTTGGCCACCTAGTGCGACAATATTCCGCGCCACATTGGCGGCACCACCGGCACGCTCATCGGTTTTATTGATTTTTGCAACTGGCACTGGCGCCTCAGGGGAAATCCGATCGACATTGCCAAACCAATAACGGTCTAACATGACATCGCCCACAACAAGCACTCGGGCTGCTTTTACTCTTTCTTTAATCTGCATCGATACGTACCAGATTTACGCCAACAACGACGCATTGATAGATTTCAAGGTTGCAATCGGATCCGCACTTTGCGTGATAGGTCGACCAATGACCAAATAATCCGAGCCAGCCGCAATGGCTGCGGCGGGAGTCATGATTCGAGTTTGATCATTGGCTGCCGCATCCGCAGGCCGAATACCTGGCGTGATCAATTTAAATGACTGTCCGCATGCAGCTTTGAGCAGCGCAGCTTCCTGCGCTGAGCACACCACGCCATCCAAGCCGCATGATTGAGTGAGACGAGCCAGTCGCTCGACTTGCACAGCAGGCTCAACATCAAGCCCTAATTCTGCCAATTCAGAACGCCCCATACTGGTTAATACGGTGACCGCGATCAACAATGGGCGTTGCGGTAGTTTTTCTAAAGTTTCGCGGGTCGTTTCCATCATTTTACGACCACCAGACGCGTGCACATTAACCATCCAGACGCCAAGCTCAGCAGCCATCTTGCATGCTTGCGCTACCGTATTGGGGATGTCATGAAACTTTAAATCCAGAAACACATCAAAGCCTTTGGCAACCAGAGTTTCAACCAATTGCGGACCAGATGCAGTAAATAATTCTTTCCCGACTTTGAGGCGACATAATTGCGGCGTAACCGTATCAGCAAAAGCCAGAGCTGCGTCTGCGGTTGAAAAATCAAGTGCCACAACGACACGGGGATCTAGGGTCATAAATTTCTCTTTTTAGTGCTATTTTTTAACTAATTACTGTGCAGACTGACGGCGTTTGCCACGAATCGGAGCGTAGGTTTCCCAGCCATTACACCCCGGGCAATGCCAGAAAAACTGCCGCGTTTTGAAGCCGCATTCACGGCAGTAATACATACTGTGTTCGCGTGTATTGTCGTGCAGTAATTTGCCTATCATTTCAATTTCTGGCTTTTGATCATCAGGTGCGACCAATAAGTGCGCTTCTAATAATTTACGCAAACCCGACATTGAAGGGCTTTCACGCAAACGATCACGAACAAATTGATGGGCAACTTCAATGCCTTGCGTTGCAATTAATTGCTCGTAAATCAAATCAAGTACATCTAACTCAGGGTAGCGCTGTAAATAGCGCATTAATAATGCAATCCCCTCAGAAATTTGGCCGAGTTTTTCGTATGCATTTAGAATATTTCTTGCTACGAGGGCGAGATAATATACATCCTGTGATTCAATCAGTAGCCATTGCTCTACCGCTTCTTTGTATTTATCCTCGGCAAATAAAATTTCACCCTGCATTAATCGTGCACGAACACATTGTCGATGCGAATTTAAAGCATCATCTAAAAATCCACGCGCCAGATCCACCTGATTTCGCACCAACGCAGCAGCGGCTTGCTCACATTTAAACTGGGCAATTTCGTGCTGGTAAGTATGACTTTCATCGCGCAATTGCTGTGCAATTTCAATTGCCTTTTGCCATTCATGCTCTTGCTGGTAAATGGCTAGTAATTCTATGCGTGCCTGCCGTGCCGCATTCGTTCCCGACAATTCATGCAATAAATTTTCAGCGCGATCAAAAAGGCCTGATTTAATAAAGTCGACCGCTAAATCCAGTTGAGCTTGCTCTTTTTGAGCTACGTTCAAATCTCTGCGAGCTAAAAGCTTTTGATGCATGCGAATGGCACGCTCAAGCTCCCCCCGGCGACGAAACAAATGCCCAAGTGTAAATTGCAGCTCAATGGTCTCTTGATGATTTTTGGCTATGTCCACATAAACTTCGATGGCTTTATGTGTTTCGCCCGAGAGCAAGTGATTAAGCCCTTTAAAATACGCCGCAGGTAAAGATTTGCTTTGCGCAATAACGTGCTTAATATCAACGCGTGCAGCTAACCAACCTAAACCAAAAAACAAAGGTAAAACTGCGAACCACCAATATTGGATCTCAATCATTATTAAATAGCATCTTTAGGTTGTTCTAAGATTTGGTCCGCTTGAGATTGCGGAGCGGGTGTCTGAGTGCGACTTACTTTACGCAGTTGCACCAACTCGCGTCGCAACCGAATAACTTGGCCAAAACTGGCCAAAATACCAAATGCCGCGCCAATAACAAAAAAAACCAATAAAATCATTGCGAGCGGTGCATTCCACGCATAACCCAAAAAGAAATGCAAATCGATAGGCGCGGCGTTATGCATTGCAAAACCGAACAAAACCACAAAGACCAAAAGCTTAATCATCCAGCTTAAATAGTGCATGAAGTAACTCCAGATAGTTTGCCTATATTGTAGCTTATTTTAAGCAAGCCCTCTTCGCACGCAGGCAAGAAAAAAGGCGACATCATCGATGTCGCCTTTTTTAGCTAGCTCAATTTTTACGCTTCTGAATCGACGCGTTCACGTAGCTCTTTACCAGCCTTGAAGTGTGGCACAAACTTTTCCGGAACCGATACTTTGGTGCCCGATTTTGGGTTGCGCCCCGTTCTTGGCGGGCGGTAGTTCAGGTCGAAGCTGCCAAATCCGCGGATTTCGATACGTTGACCCTGTGCAAGGCTACGCGCCATTGCATCGAGCATCGTCTTCACGGCTAACTCCGCATCTTTGGCTACCAGCTGTGGATAGCGTTCGGCCAGTTTTGCGATGAGTTCTGACTTGGTCATTTTCTACTGTAATCCCTATCAAAAAGGCTTATTCAGCAGAACCTGACAATTTAGCTTTCAACAACGCGCCCAAGCTTGTTGTACCAGCATTGCCTTCGATTGTAGAAGACAATTTGCTCATCGCCTCAGACTGATCAGCGCTGTCTTTTGCTTTGATAGACAGGTTGATAGTGCGAGTTTTGCGATCCACGTTGATGATTTGCGCTTCAACTTCATCACCTTCTTTCAGAACGGTGCGGATATCTTCAACGCGATCACGTGAAACTTCAGTTGAGCGCAGGTAACCTTCAACTTCTTCAGACAATGTAACTACAGCGCCTTTAGCGTCGAGGGATTTAACGATACCCTTAACGATTGCACCTTTGTCAGATTGAGAGATGTAGTTGTTGAATGGATCACCTTCCATTTGTTTGATGCCGAGGCTGATGCGCTCTTTCTCTACGTCGATAGAGAGAACCATAGCTTCAACTTCGTCGCCTTTCTTGAAGTTGCGAACCGCTTCTTCACCAGCAACGTTCCAAGACAAATCAGACAAGTGAACCAGACCATCGATGCCACCAGCCAAGCCTACAAACACGCCGAAATCGGTGATCGATTTGATCGCGCCTTTCAGTTTGTCGCCTTTCTTGAAGTTAGCAGCGAAATCGTCCCATGGATTAGCCATGCACTGTTTCATGCCCAAGCTGATGCGACGTTTGTCTTCATCGATATCAAGGATCATCACTTCAACTTCATCACCCAAAGAAACTACTTTAGATGGGTGAACGTTTTTGTTTGTCCAATCCATTTCAGAAACGTGTACCAGACCTTCGATACCTTGTTCGATTTCTACGAATGAACCGTAGTCAGTGAGGTTAGTCACTTTACCGAACATGCGAGTACCCGATGGGTAACGACGTGACAGACCCACCCATGGATCTTCGCCCAATTGTTTCAGGCCGAGAGATACGCGGTTTTTGTCTTGATCGAATTTCAGAACTTTAGCTTCAAGTTCATCACCCACTGCCAATACTTCAGATGGGTGTTTAACACGGCGCCAAGCCAAGTCAGTGATGTGCAACAGACCATCAATACCGCCCAGATCAACGAATGCACCGTAGTCAGTGATATTTTTAACGATACCCTTAACGATAGAACCTTCTTTCAAGGTTTCTAGCAATTTCTGACGCTCTTCGCCCAGAGAATCTTCCAGAACGGCACGACGAGAAACAACCACGTTGTTACGTTTGCGATCAAGTTTGATTACTTTGAATTCAACTTGTTTGCCTTCGTATGGAGTAGTGTCTTTTACTGGACGAATGTCAACCAGTGAGCCTGGCAAGAAAGCGCGCAGACCGTTAACCATCACAGTCAAGCCGCCTTTAACTTTACCGGAAATAACGCCAGACATGATTTCGCCACGTTCCAGGCAGTCTTCCAATTCGATCCAAGAAGCCAGACGTTTGGCTTTTTCGCGAGAAAGCTTAGTTTCGCCGTAACCGTTTTCGAGGCTATCGATTGCAACTGGTACGAAATCACCGATCTTAACGTCAACTTCACCGTTGTCGTTTTTGAACTCTTCCAGAGGAATCAGTGACTCAGATTTCAGACCTGCATTTACAGTAACAAAGTTGCTGTCGATGCCTACAACCTCGGCAGTAATCACTTCACCCGAACGCATTTCTTGACGGGTTAGGCTTTCCTCAAACAGGGCTGCAAAGCTTTCCATAGTAGCGGTAGTCATTAGTGGAAAATTCCATTTGCTGTCGAAACCAATCCAAACCGAGATTTGAACCAGCCACAGCGGGTTAGTTAATGAAAACCAGAACACAAAAGGTGGACTGGCTAATAGAAAAGCCCGAACACAATAGGTACTGCGTTACGGGCAAACAACCAATTTAGCAAAACCTAAATTGGAATCTGAGCATTCTAAAGAAAAATACTTATTTGATCAAGTGTTTAGCACTTATTTTTGGGCTCTCCACCAGAGCAAAACTTGTGCCACAGCCGCATCAATATCCATCTCAGTGGTATCTAGCAAAAAGGCATCTTCTGCCTGCGCTAGCGGAGCCACTGTACGCGCACGATCACGAGCATCGCGCGCCTCCAAATCGGCAGTAATAACGGCTAAATCAGCTGCTTCGCCACGCCCAATCAGTTGCCTATAGCGACGCTCGGCGCGAACCTTTGCGCTCGCAGTCAGAAACACTTTCAGTGGTGCCGCTGGAAACACAACGGACGCCATATCACGTCCATCAGCCACCAAACCAGGCGCCTGAGCAAAGGCCTGTTGCCGAGCAAGTAGTGCTTCACGCACTTTAGGTAGGGCGGCAATTTGCGAAGCGCCCGAGCCAATTTCTTCACTACGAATAGCATCACTTACATCAACACCCGACAGCAAAATACGCTCACCATCAAATACCACATCAAGGTATTGCGCCACAGACAAAACAGAATCTTCATCAGACCACAATACCCCCTGCTGCCGTGCAGCGAGCGCAGTCAAACGATAAATCGCCCCTGAATCGAGATAATGAAAACCCAATTGCTCCGCCACACGTTGCGCGACCGTTCCTTTGCCCGAAGCTGAAGGTCCATCAATGGCAATGATTTGGTTCATAAATCCATCCATAAAAATAGCAAAGCCGAAACCTCACGCGAAGTTTCGGCAAACAAAAATATGCGCTGTTAAGCTTGCTGCAAAATACGCTCAATGCGCGCCAATTCTTCTGCGCTAAACGCCAAATTTTTCACTGCGCCCACATTTTCTTCAATTTGCGTCACGCGGCTTGCGCCAATAATCACCGATGTCACCGTCTGCAGAGCCCAAGCCAGCGACATTTGCGCCAATGACTGACCGCGCTGCTGTGCAATTTCGTTCAGTGCTTTAATTTGCGCCAAACGCAAATCAACCTTATCAATGGTTAAGAAATGATTTTGCGCATCTGCGGCACGGGAATCGGCTGGCACGCCATTCAAGTAGCGATCAGTCAACAAGCCTTGCGCCAATGGGCAAAAAGCAATGCTTCCCATCTTTGCGTCCCGCAGCACATCCGTCAGGCCACTTTCAATCCAGCGATCAAACATTGAGTACGAAGGCTGGTGAATAATGCATGGTGTCCCCAGATCTTTGAGCACCTTGGCCGCAACTGCAGTTTCCTCAGCCGAATACGAAGAAATCCCAGCATACAAAGCCTTACCTTGACGCACAATGCTATCGAGCGCCCCCATGGTTTCTTCAATCGGCGTTTCAGGATCAGGGCGATGCGAATAGAAAATATCGACGTAATCCAGCCCCATGCGCTTCAAACTTTGATCGCAACTGGCAATCAGGTATTTGCGACTGCCAAAATCACCATACGGACCATCCCACATTTGCCAGCCCGCTTTGCTACTGATAATCAGTTCATCGCGATACGCAGCCAAATCTTCTTTGAGCAAACGCCCCATCGTTTCTTCAGCCGCACCAGGCTTCGGGCCATAATTATTAGCAAGGTCGAAGTGCGTAATACCCAAGTCAAAAGCCTTGAGCACCATTGCGCGACTATTGTCGTAAGGCTTGTTATCGCCAAAGTTATGCCACATGCCCAAAGAAATTGCGGGCAACTTCAAGCCACTGTGACCACAGCGACGGTACGGCATCGTTTCATAGCGATTTGCAGCAGCTTGATAGGGCATAACATTCCTCACAAAATAAATTAAAACCAGCGTTAGTGGCGGCTACTTATTGGATCGTTTCTTACCCCAAGCGCTGCGCGCCTGACTGGCCTGATTGATATACTCGGTCAAAGCATCTGCTTCGCCCGACTCAATCAAGGCAATCAAAGTCTGCAATTGCGCAGCATTGGCCCGCAAGTCGGACAATATCGCGTCACGATTAGCCAGGGTAATATCACGCCACATTTCTGGGTGCGAACCCGCAATACGCGTAAAGTCCCGAAAACCAGTGCCGGCAAAATCCAAGCACTGCTCGGCATTATCCTTAGCCAGCACTGCATTCATATACGCAAAAGACACTAGATGTGGAATGTGACTGACTGCGGCAAAAACGCCATCGTGTGTTTTCGCATCCATTTCATACACAATGGCACCACAGGCCTGCCAAAGCGCTTGCACGGTTTCAAGTGCTTGATCCGACGTTTCCGGCAAAGGTGTCAAAACAACACGACGTCCTTCATACAAACCATAAGTTGCAGCACTCGCGCCAGACAAATCAGAGCCTGCAATCGGATGGCCCGGCACGCAAGACGCCAACTGATTGGGCAAATACTGACGATACAACTCACAAACGTCCTGCTTGGTCGAGCCACCATCGGTCACAATGCAATGCACTGGCAAATGCGGCGCGATTTGCGCCATCAACGCCCCCATTTGGCCGACTGGCGTACCCAAAAATACCAGATCAGCACCTTCAACGGCTTGCGCAGCGTCATGGCTAGCGACATCAATCACGCGCAACTCAATCGCACGCGCTAGATTAGCGGCGTTTCGCCCAACCCCCACCACCTTATTAACGAGTCGCGCACGCTTTAAGGCCAAGGAAAACGAACCGGCGATCAAGCCCGTACCAAGCAAAACCAGCTTGTGAATAGCTTGCGTCATTTCGTTTCCAAAATCTCAATCAATGTTGTTTTAATTGCGCTCGCATCCGCCGGTGGGTTGGGGATTTTGTCTTCAAGAACTTTTAGCTTATACGTTGAACCTGCATGCCAATCAAAGCCCTCGATCTGGCCGTAGAAATTAAACCATTCTGCCGCGGCGCTTGATTTGTATTGCAAGCATTCGGTTTTCATCACGCCAGCAGAGCAAGGTTTTTTCTCTGGGCCGATCCAGATGATTTTTTCTACTGGTTTACTCGGTAGGATTTTAAAGCGCAGGCTTTGGTTTTCAGCGTCTCGGAAAACAATTTCACCCGCCGCAACTCGCTCAAGTTTTGATGCCTTTCCCAGCACACTCAGGAAATTTTGCTCCAACTGCATGACCGATGGGTCATGGCACATTTTACGTGTCGCAGCCACCGCCCCCACACTCAAGGGAGAAGACTTCAGCGTGCCGCGATACTGATTGCAGCCCGAAAAACCAGACAACTTCCCCCCCTTGCTGATGGTTAGTGTTAACGCAGGCTCAACTGGCAACTCAACTAACGCATTTTTTGAGCTAAATTCGATCAATTCGTACTGACCCAACATACTCGTTGCATTCACAGAGGAGGCCGCATCAGCAAGACTGACACCACCCATAGAAATCAATAGCGCACACATAGCAGAATATTTCATCGCAACTCCTTACAAACTACGGCCAACGGCCTGCGCAATAGCGCCTAAGGTTTTCATTAATTCGTTCAATTGCGTTGGCGAGAGCGCCTGATCCGCATCGCACCATGCCTCAGCAGGATTAGGATGCATCTCAATCAACAAACCGTCCGCCCCCGCTGCGACAGCGGCCTGTGCCAAGGCAGGCACCATCCACGCCTTGCCACCAGCGTGGCTCGGATCAACAATCACTGGTAAATGCGTTTCACGCTTTAATACTGGAATTGCCGTGACATCAAGCACATTTCGATAGGCCGTTTCGAACGTCCGAATGCCGCGCTCGCAGAAAATAATATTGTGATTGCCACCGGCAGCAATGTATTCGGCCGCCATCAGCCATTCATTGATCGTAGCGGACAAGCCGCGCTTGAGAATAATCGGCTTGTTGACTCGCCCTACTTCTTTGAGCAAATCAAAATTTTGCATATTGCGCGCGCCGATTTGAATCACGTCGACGTCGTATTCCATAAACGTATCGAGCATGCGAACGTCCATTAGCTCAGTCACAATCGGCAGATTATGTAGCTTGGCTGCAGTCTGAAAAAACTCCAAACCCTCTACACCCAGGCCTTGAAATGCATAGGGGCTGGTGCGCGGCTTAAATGCCCCACCGCGCATCATGCGGCAACCCGCCGCCGCAACACCCGCCGCTGCCAGATTCATTTGCTCTTGCGTTTCAATCGAGCACGGCCCGCCAATGACTTGAATCTGATTTCCGCCCAGTGGAATGCCGCGAATTTGAATAATTGACCCCGCAGGGTGACTATCGCGCGAGACGATTTTGTATTGCTTCATGATGCGCGTGACGCGTTCAACGCCGGGCAATATTTCAAAACGCGAGGCATCGAGCAAATCTTCATCACCCATTGCACCGATAATCACCAGCTCGGAGCCGCGCGAAACATGCTCTTTCAGCCCCGACTCGCGGATCAAATTTACCACGGCAGCCACCTGGGCATCCGTTGCCGAGAGTTTCATTACTATGATCATCAGTCGCCCTTTATGTGAAGTATCAGCCCATAGTCTAGTGCCGATAAGGCTTTCAAGCCAATACCTATTAATACCAAATTATGCCTTTGGCAAGCCACGCCAAGCAATCGCATACGCACAGGCACATGCCAAAGCGGCCAAACTAAAAACCCAAGCCCCACCAATTTGCTGCCACAGCATGCCAGCGATAATCCCGCCCAAGCTGCCACCAATGCCGAATGACATGGCAATATACAAGGCCTGCCCCTTAGCCTGATGCCGTCCAGCAAAATAGCGATGAATATAGGCCATATTCACCGCATGATTACTACCAAAGGTAAAAGCATGCGCAAGCTGCGCTAATAACAATAGCAGCAAGGAGCTTATTCCCCAGGCAATGATGGAAAACCTAAGCGCTGCAATGGCAAAACCAAACAGTAGTAGCGCTTTGTGACTAAATCGCAGGTTAAGCCGTGGCATCAACCAAAATATCGCAATTTCAGCCACAACACCCAAAGTCCAAAACCAGCCAATGGTGCTCTTGCTATAACCTTGATTTGCTACATAAATCGAATAAAAGCTGTAATACGGCCCATGCGCCAAGGCCATTAGAAAGCAAGCCAACAAGAGCGACTGCACTTCACGCCGCCGTAAAATATCGAGAAAACGGGTTTCCACCGCTTGCTGGGCCTGCACGGCAGGCGCCTCAGGCACCCACCAGCAATATAAAGCCAGGCCGGCCATCACCGAAATGACTGCCACCGGAAAAATCGTAACACCTTGCGCCTCGATTAAATAGCCAGCCGCCACTGTGGCCGCAACAAAACCCAGTGAACCCCAAATACGCAGCCGTGAATATGCACCGGAATCCCCTTTGAGCAAGCTCATTGCCGTGGCTTCAACCAGCGGCAAAGCGGCGCTCCAAAAAAAGCTACCGAGCAATACCGCGATAAAAATTGGCCAAAAGGTTTTGGTTATCAACAAAGGGATAAAAAACAGTAAGCCAAAAACCCCGGCAACCCGCAAAATGAGCTGGCGCTTCCCCGTACGGTCAGCCAAATAGCCCCAGAGTGCAGGTGCGTAGATGCGGTTGATTTGAGTCAGACTGGTTAAGATGCCGATTTGCCAGGCAGGAAATGCAAGCCCAGCCAAATACAGCCCCCAGAACGGGGAAAATAGACCGTTAAACGCGAAATAACAAAAGTAAAAGCCAGCAATCGCCAGCAAAGCAGCTTGTTTTTTCATGCAATACCCAATTGGGTATTTACCTATAAGATTTGATTTTAAATGTTTCCAACAACATACCTATACGCCACACCATCAGAACTAGTGCTGAGTTTTAAATTGCTCGGCGGCAACGCGCAAATAATAAAACATCGAAACAATCGTGAGAATGCCGGCAATATAGAGCGCGATCGTACCGAGCAATGGGGTTGAGAGCTGAGGAATCATCGGCTCCCACCACAGCAGTAGCAAAATCGCCAGCATTTGGGCGCTGGTTTTGAGTTTGCCTATCATATTTACCGCAACGCTTTTTGATTTACCCAATTGCGCCATCCATTCGCGCAGCGCTGAAATCGTAATTTCACGGCCAATAATAATCACCGCCAACCAACTGGGTGCGCGTCCGATTTCAACCAGCAAAATCAATGCGGCAGCCACCATCAATTTATCCGCAACAGGATCCAAAAATGCGCCAAATTGGCTGGTTTGATTCCAGCGACGCGCCAAGAAGCCATCAAACCAATCGGTGACAGCCGCAAGCGCAAATAGCGTGGTGCCGACAACATTTTGCCAATGCAATGGGTATTCAGCTTGCGGCAAATAAAATACCCCGACAAACACCGGTATCAGAGCCACGCGCAACCAAGTTAGAACGATAGGTAAATTTAAAGGCATTCTTGCGCCAAAAAAGTAATTAAAGTCGGCGGACATTATGCAATGTCACGCCATATACTGCCGCACGTATTAGTTCAGAAACAAATTGGTGACTGGCTTTTACATATATACCACTTATTTCGCTTTCTTTTCCGCCAGTCGCTGACGACGGCTTTCGGACAATACAATTCCAGTCGCCACCGAGACATTCAAGCTTTCGACCGACCCAAACATCGGGATCGACACCAAGGTATCGCACAACTCACGCGTAAGACGGCGCATACCATCACCTTCATTGCCCAGCACCCATGCAATCGGGCCAGTTTGACCGTAGCTATACAAGTCACACGAGCCTTCCGCATCAGTACCCACGATCCAGATGCCACGCTCTTTTAGATCGCGGATGGTACGCGCCAGATTGGTGACCATCACATAGGGTACAACCTCAGCAGCACCACAGGCCACTTTCGATACCGTAGCATTGATACCCACGCATTTATCTTTTGGCGCGATGACCGCATGCACGCCCATCGCATCGGCAACACGCAGGCAAGCCCCCAAGTTATGCGGGTCTGTAATGCCGTCTAAAATCAACAAAAATGCGGGTTCATCCAGATCATCCAGCACATCTTCAATCGACAAGTAGCTTTTTTCTGTGTCAATCATTGCAGCTACACCTTGGTGGCGCACATGACCGGCAATGCCGTCTAGTCGATCCGCCGACATGGGCGTCACTTTCTGATCTGCGTCTTTAGCCGCTTTGAGCAGGTCTTTCATCCGTGGATCAGTACGTTCACTGCTGACATACAGCTCCAATACGCTATCTGGAAAGCGACGCAAGCGGGCGGTAACAGCGTGAAAGCCGTGGATGATTTTCTTTTGCATGATGGGCAACTAGCTACGTTCAAAGGCGTGATTTTACGGGTTTTCTGCAGAAAAAGCGCGGTAAGATTCATGAGCTAATAAAAAACGGCGCTGTTAGCGCCGTTCAACATTAAAAACCTTGCTGAATATCTTTAATCAAATCGCCCACATGCTCCAAGCCTACCGAAATACGCACCAAGCCATCGCCGATACCAGCGGCGGCGCGCGCCTCAGGCGTAAGGCGACCATGCGAGGTCGTTGCAGGGTGTGTAATCGTCGTTCGAGTATCGCCCAAATTGGCAGTGCGGCTCATCAGCTCGACTTTATCAATTAATGACCAAGCCGCATCCTTGCCTCCGACCAAATCAAACGACACCACGCCCCCCCCCCCCGTTTGCTGGCGTTGTGCCAAGTCGTATTGCGGGTGCGATTTTAAGCCTGGGTAATATACCTTGGCGACTTGCGGCTGTGCTTCGAGCCATGTCGCTAACTCCAGCGCCTTTTCACAATGTGCTTTCATACGAATTGACAGTGTTTCTAAGCCTTTGAGCATTACCCAGGCATTAAATGGCGATAGTGTTGGGCCTGCAGTTCGCAAGAACAAATAGATAGGCTCGAGCGTGGCGTGGCTTCCTACTACCGCCCCACCCAAAACACGCCCCTGCCCATCAATGTATTTGGTAGCCGAGTGTACAACAATGTCGGCCCCCAACTTTAATGGTTGCTGCAAAGCGGGTGAGCAGAAACAATTGTCTACGACCAGCAAGGCCTTATTTTCATGTGCCACGGCTGCGATCGCAGCGACGTCCGCGATTTCGGTCAATGGATTAGATGGCGTTTCAAGGAAAAATAGTTTTGTAGTGGGGGTAACAGCCTGAACCCATTCGTCAACATTGGTTGGAGAGACATACGTCACCGTCACACCAAATTTACCCAGATAGGCATTAAACAGCTGTATCGTTGCGCCAAACAAACTATTGGATGAAACGATGTGATCGCCCGATTTGAGTAAACCCATGCAGAGCGACAAAATCGCACTCATTCCCGATGCCGTAGCGACACAGCGCTCAGCGCCTTCCAGCGCCGCCAAGCGCTGCTCAAATGCACTCACCGTTGGGTTGGTAAAGCGCGAGTAAATATACCCCGGAATTTGCCCAGTAAATTTCAGGGCTGCTTCTTCAGCAGAGCCAACCACAAAGCTCGAAGTCAAATGCATCGCATCCGAATGCTCGCCAAACTCGGAACGCATTGTTCCAGCTCGTACGGCCAGAGTATCGGGATGGAGGTCATTAAAATCGAGCATTTTTTATCCTTAGTAATTAAAACGGGAGCTTAAGCTCCCGTTTTTGCAGTCGTCATTAATACAATCAATTAAATCAAATTTTGCTCGGCAACGCCAATATTCAAATCAATGACCGTACCGGCTTCATTGGTTTTATTAGAAAGTGGCGAGAGTCGCTTGGCTTCGAGTTCATCAAGATAGGCATCCGTGATGTCGCCAGTGATGTAATGTCCGTCAAAACAAGACGTCTCAAACTCAGTGATTTTGCCACCACTTGCATCAGAACAGGCCTGAATTAAAGCCGACAAATCCTGATAGATAATGCCGTCAGCACCAATCTCAGCCGCAATTTGCGCATCAGTACGGCCAGTGGCGATCAACTCATTGCGCGTTGGCATATCAATACCGTATACATGCGGGAATTTCACTGGTGGCGCAGCAGAAGCCAAGTACACTTTTTTCGCCCCAGAATCGCGCACCATTTGCACGATCTCTTTTGATGTAGTGCCACGGACGATTGAATCGTCAACTAACATCACGTTTTTGCCGCGAAATTCAACCGCAATTGGGTTTAATTTTTGGCGTACCGATTTTTTGCGGCTTGCCTGACCCGGCATAATGAAGGTACGGCCGATATAGCGATTTTTCATAAAACCTTCGCGATATGGCAAACCCAAGGCATCGGCCAATTGCAAGGCTGAATCACGGCTGGTATCGGGAATAGGAATCACCACGTCGATATCCAGTGCTGGCACTTGCTTGCGCACTTTTTCGGCCAATTGCTCACCCATTTTCAGACGTGCTTCGTGCACTGAAATGCCATCGATTACGGTATCTGGGCGGGCAAAATAAACATGCTCAAAAATACAGGGAATCAGCGTGGGCGATGGATGGCATTGCTGGCTAAAGAACTCACCTTCAAAGGTGATATAAACCGCTTCACCCGGCGCAATATCGCGGACAAATTTAAAGCCCAGTACGTCATGCACGACCGATTCGCTGGCCACTGCGTATTCTTTGCCTTCTGCCGTATCGTGTTCACCCAAAGACAATGGGCGAATACCGTGCGGGTCACGGAAAGCCACCATACCAAAACCGGCAATAATGGCAACGACTGCATAAGCACCCTTCACTCGACTATGCACAGCAGTAATTGCATCAAATACCGTTTTTGCATCCAACTGCGGGCCACTCACACGGCGCGACAATTCATGCGCAAAGACATTACACAATGCCTCAGAATCTGAATTGGTGTTGATATGACGCAGGTCAGTGCGGTACATATCTTCTTTCAGTTGCTTATCGTTAGTCAGGTTGCCGTTGTGGGCCAACACAATACCAAACGGGCTATTCACATAAAACGGTTGGGCTTCAGCCAAGCTAGATGCTGAGCCTGCTGTTGGGTAACGAACATGGCCAATACCCACATTTCCCATTAAGGAGCGCATATTGCGCGTGCGAAACACATCCCGCACTAAGCCCTGCCCTTTATGCATATGCAGCACTTGCTGTTCTGCAGTGACGATACCGGCTGCATCTTGACCACGGTGCTGAAGCACCAGTAGTCCGTCATACAACATTTGATTAACCGGCGTTTTGGCGACCACACCTAGAATGCCACACATTGGTCAGAGCCCCTTCAACTTGCAAAAATTATTCAAACTGGATCCGAGTCGCCAAAACTTCGGGCAACATCGGCTTAACTAATACTGCGCTTTGCTCAAACAATGGACTGAACATTGCATTTCGCCAAACGGTACTTTTGGGAAAACTGGTCAACCCCGCCAACATCACTAAGGTTAACATCAATAAAAAACCACGCACGATACCAAAGGCTGCGCCAAAAAAACGATCGATGGGCTTTAGGCCTGTGACCATCAAAAATTGATTCAGCGTAATGCGCACAATGGCCGACAACAGCCACGTAACAAAGAATATAACAATAAAGCCAGCAGCATAACGCAAGCTATCATTAGGCAAGCTGTGCGGCATCCATTCAGCAGCTTGGCCAGCAAAGTGGGACGCGCACCAAAATGACAATACCCAGGCCAGCAAAGCCAAGATTTCCTGCGTTAGCCCTCGCATTACCGATAAAAACATCGACAGGCCGAGAATAGCCAGCGCAATGTAATCAAATTGCGTCATGGCGCAGCCTGAACAATCAATTTACCTGGGACACCTAAAGCATCTAAACGCTGCAACCACGCCTTAGCTTTTGCTTCATCATGCCCTGGACCGATACGAACTCGGGTTAATTCGCCCTTTGGAGTGGTCACTTTTTCAGAGCGCGCTGGTATTCCTGCATCTGTGAGCTTTTTAAGCGTTTGTAGAGCCTTACTTTCATCAGCATATGCACCAATTTGGATGTAGTACAAATTCGACTTATCGCTCTTCGGTTCAACAGATTTAACTTCCACCGTTTTACCCGTACTAGTGCCTTCCAAAATCGCTTTAGGGTCGGCAGGCGCTTTAGTTGATTGTGGTTTAAGGGTTGGTTTTGGTGATGGTTTGGCTGTTGGTTTTACAATTGGCTTAGCTGTAGCTTTTACAGCTGCATTTTCTTCAGCTTGTAGCGAGGTGGCATCAGGTACCACTTTTGGCGCTTTTTCTTGATGGCTAACCAACTTGCCAGGCAGCGCAATTGGGGCGACATGCGAAGCCTCTGGCACTTGGGGCGTTACAACAGGAGCCTCTGCAATAATCGCTGAAGCAATAGCAATAGGCGCGCTTGCAACTTGACTCGCAGTTTGGCTCACCACAGAGGATAGTGCTGGCGCACTCGATATAATTTCGACCGATTGTGTTTCAAGCAAAGATTTTGGTGGTTCACCATCGAGCGCAGTCCACAACACCGTCAACGCAAATATAACTAGTGCGATTGCACCCACTAAGCGGCGGCGCGCTCTTTTTCTCAGCTCTTGCAACTCGTCGCTAACATTGGCCATAAATTCAGTGTCCACGTGCCGTCATTACTTCCGACACGGTATAGAAAGATCCAAAGACCAAGATTCTATCAGCTTCGTTAGCCATCTCACAGGCTGACTGATAAGCTTTTTCAATGCTTTCGCATTGAATTACACGAGCTAATGGCGAGTGTGCGGCAATAAGCTCAGCCAAAACACTAGCTTGTGCTGCACGCGGCAGATTGGGTGCTGCAACATGCCAAACATCGATCCGATCGGCCACCAGTTTGATCACGCCTTCAATATCTTTATCTTGCATCATACCCAACACAGCATGGGTCACAGGATGAAAGCCCATATTATCTAGGCTGGCGCGAAAAACAGCGGCAGCGTGCGGATTGTGCGCGACATCGAGCACCACTACGGGTCGACCAGGCAGCACTTGAAAACGAGCTGGCCACTCCACTTCCAGCAGCCCGCGTTTAATATCACCTAGACTAATCGGTAGCTGCGCCTTGACTGCTTCAAGCAAACCTAATGCCATCGCGGCGTTCGCCATTTGATATTTGCCCCGCAAGGCAGGAATAGGCAGTGCATTTTTACGGACGCCGGTTTTATCCCACCACACCCACTGCTGACCTTCCGCTTGCATCTCAAAACCAAAATCCACGCCAATTAATTGCAAATTGGCACCGATTGCGTGTGCGGTATCGATCAGGGATTGGGGTGGATATGGGTCGGCACATAAAGCTGCCTTTCGAGGGCGATATACTCCCGCCTTTTCAATTGCAATCGCTTCTCGTGTATCACCTAAATAGGCCTGATGATCAATCCCTATGGTGACCACGCCAGAGACGGAAGGCTCAAAGATATTCACCGCATCAAGACGGCCGCCTAAGCCAACCTCTAAGATGGCAACATCCACTTCTTGCTGCATAAACTGATGCACAGCAGCTAAGGTGCCGAACTCGAAATAACTTAATGAAATATCTTGCCGCGCAGCTTCAATTGCCACAAAACTTTCCACAATGGGTTGATCGTCGATGGGCACGCCATTGATTGCAATACGTTCATTGTATTTCAGTAAATGCGGGGAGGTGTAAGTGCCAACTTTATAGCCAGCAATGGTGAGTATCCGCGTGAGCATGGCGCAGACAGAGCCTTTCCCGTTGGTACCCGCCACCGTAATGACGAGGCAACGAGGGAAAAGCCCCATGCGTTGTTGGACAGTTTTTACGCGCTCCAAGCCCATGTCGATCGCCATGGGATGTAGATTTTCCAAATAATTCAGCCAAGCGGCCAAATCCCGCTCTACACCCATTGCGATAGAATCAGACATTAATTTACAGAGGCTTGGTTATTCAATAAAGTCAGAACATCAGCTAGGCGCTGACGCAATTCACGACGATCAACAATCATGTCAATCGCACCTTTTTCAAGCAAGAACTCAGAGCGCTGAAATCCTTCTGGCAGTGTTTCGCGCACAGTTTGCTCAATGACACGTGGCCCAGCAAAACCAATCAATGCACCCGGCTCGGCCATTACGACATCACCAATAAATGCAAAAGAAGCTGAAACACCACCCATGGTTGGATCGGTTAACAAAGAAATAAACGGCAGCTTTTTATCCGCCAATTTGGTCAAAATGGCATTGGTTTTCGCCATTTGCATCAAGGAATTCAAGCCTTCCATCATACGGGCGCCGCCAGAGGCAGAAACACAGATGAATGGAATATTATTTTCAATCGCCACCCGCACGCCGCGCACAAATCGCTCGCCAACCACAGAGCCCATCGAACCGCCGATGAATTTGTACTCAAATGCAGCCACCACAACTGGCACAGTCAAAATGCTGCCCTGCATGACGACCATTGCGTCATCTTCGCCTGTTGCGCTAGCAGATGCAGTTAACTGATCGCTATAACGTTTATTGGCTTTAAATTTCAAAATATCGACCGGCTTTACTTCCGACCCAATTTCAAAACGGCCCTCAACATCAAGCAATTGATTTAATCGTTCGCGTGCCGGCACCGCATTGTGAAAGCCGCACTTTGGACATACTTCAAGATTATTTTCTAAGTCCGAACGATACAGTACGGCGCTACACGCCGAACATTTGCTCCACAAGCCTTCAGGCACGGCCGACTTATTGGGGGTCGTACGACTTTTGATTTTTGGCGGTAATAATTTTTGCAGCCAACTCATTGTGTTCTCCTTAGCCCGTTACGCGCGAGCTGTATCCATTGCAGCGCGTACGCCAGATAAGAATTGCGTCAGACGCTCAGCCAAACCTTCTTCACCGAGTTCAGCTTCCTGCACCAGACGCGAGCCGATCACAACTGCATCGGCAATTTTTGCGACATTTTTGGCTGATTCGGCATCACGAATACCGAAACCCACGCCAATTGGTAAATCCAGATATTGCTTTAAAAAGTCCAATTTTTCTGCGACAGCCGCGATATCGAGATTGGCCGAGCCCGTAACGCCTTTAAGCGATACGTAATACACATAACCACTAGCTAGACGAGCCACTTCTTTAACGCGAGACTCTGGCGTGGTTGGTGCCAACAAGAAAATCGGATCTAAGCCGTGTTTTTTATAAACCGCAACTGACTCTTCAGCCTCTTCAGGCGGCATATCAACGGTTAATACACCATCTACACCAGCGGCAATGGCTGCTTGTGCAAACACTTCGTAACCCATTGCCTCAACTGGATTGGCGTAACCCATTAACACGACAGGCGTTGTCGTGTTGGTTTCACGAAATTGAGCCACATAAGCAAGGACATCGCGTAATGACACATTGTATTTCAGGGCACGCTCAGAAGCGCGCTGAATTACGGGGCCGTCCGCCATTGGGTCAGAGAACGGCACGCCCAATTCCAGAATGTCTGCCCCTCCCGCTACCAATGCATGCATCAATTTGACGGTTTGATTCGGGTTGGGGTCCCCCGCCGTAATAAACGGGATCAAGGCCTGACGGTTTGCCGCCTTGAGATTTTGCATTACCAATTCAATACGTGACATAGGGTATATCTACCAAAGCAATACTGAGATTGATCTTGGGGCATATACCCCAAGATTATAATTAAAGTTGAATACCAAGTTTCTTAGCAATCGTCGGAATATCTTTATCGCCACGACCTGACAAATTTACCAGCAAGATTTGATCTTTGCTCATCGTCGCAGCCATTTTTGATGCTTGCGCTAAGGCATGACTTGATTCCAATGCCGGAATAATGCCTTCATATTTGCACAAATCATGGAAGGCCTGCATCGCTTCATCGTCGTTAATTGCCACGTATTCCGCGCGACCAATATCTTTCAAATGACTATGTTCAGGGCCAACGCCTGGGTAATCCAGGCCCGCAGACATTGAGTGAGTCTCACTAATCTGGCCATTTCCATCGTGCATCAGATATGAGCGCTGTCCGTGCAGGACACCCGCTTTCGCATTGGAAGTTAATGGCGCGGCGTGGCGACCTGTTTCAACACCATCACCACCCGCTTCCACACCAATCAAACGCACTCCAGGCACTTCGATATAGGGATGGAAAATACCAATCGCATTCGAACCACCGCCCACACAAGCAATGACCGCATCAGGCTGGCGGCCAATCATTTCCTGCATCTGAACTTTACATTCCTCACCAATCACCACCTGAAAATCACGCACTAATTGCGGATAAGGGTGTGGGCCAGCTGCGGTTCCAATAATATAGTACGTTGAATCCACATTAGTGACCCAGTCACGCATTGCCTCATTCATCGCGTCTTTCAATGTGCGAGTACCAGACTCAACGGCTACTACGGTAGCACCCAACAACTTCATCCGAAATACATTCGGAGCCTGGCGAGCAACGTCTTCTGCGCCCATGTACACCACGCATTCCATACCATAGCGAGCAGCGACCGTCGCAGAAGCAACACCATGCTGCCCTGCTCCAGTCTCTGCAATCACGCGCTTCTTACCCATACGGCGCGCTAGCAATGCTTGGCCAATGGTGTTGTTGACTTTATGTGCACCAGTGTGATTCAAATCTTCACGTTTCAGATAAATTTGCGCGCCACCAATAGCATTCGACCAACGCTCGGCATGGTAAATTGGGCTTGGGCGGCCAACATAATGTTTCAGATCATGGCGATACTCAGCCATAAAAGCAGGGTCTTTAATCGCGGCTTCAAATTCATGCTTCAGTTCTTCTAGAGCAGGAATTAAAGTTTCGGCAACATAAATGCCGCCATGCTGACCAAAGTGACCACGTGGATCAGGCTGCTGATATTTATCGTTCATCTTTATCTCACACTGTGTACGGCATTAATAAATGCTTGAACCCGCTCTAAATCTTTGATGCCTTTACTTGATTCGACACCACTCGACACATCAACCGCCCAAGGTTGAACTTGCTGAGTAGCGAAAGCCACATTCTCTGGATGTAACCCACCAGATAATATCAGTGGCAGCGGCAAAGTATCAGGCAATAGCGCCCAATCAAATGCTTCACCAGTACCACCAGGCACACCATCAACCCAAGCATCAACCAAAATGCCTCGACATAATGGATGGACATATCGCTGGGCGTATTCTACCAAATTTAGATCAGGTTTTACCCTGACGGCCTTGATAAAAGCACGATCATATTGAATACATTCGTCCAATGTCTCATCACCATGAAATTGCAGTAAGTCTAGCGAAACAGCAGACAACACAGACCTGACAACTTCAGCCTGCGCATTCACAAATAAACCCACCGTTGATACAAACGCCGGCAGAGCTGCGCTAATTTCAGCGGCCAACTCAATAGATACATTGCGAGGACTAGGCGGATAAAACACCAAACCAATCGCATCCGCCCCCATACCAATTACACGCAAGGCCGTGGCGCGATCACGCAAACCGCAAATTTTAATACGAGGGATCACGTCGATTCCTTAAATCAAGCCAAATCGATATTCTGGTTCAGTTGGAAGGGCATATTGCTCGGGATAGCTAACACCGGTCAGATACAAGCCATCAGGCATAAAGGTAGGAGGCGCCACACTTCGATTGCGCTGCTCAATCAACCAAGCCATCCACTCGGCTGATTCGTTGCCTTTACCAATATGAAGCAAGGCCCCCATCATATTGCGCACCATATGATGCAAAAAAGCCGTTGCGCTAAAATCAAAATAAATTAAATCACCCTGCTGTCCGATTTCGATTTTTAGCATTTTTTTTACAGGGGACAGGGCCTGGCACTCCGCAGCCCTGAAGCTGCTAAAATCATGCTCACCCAATAGATATTGGCTAGCGAATTTAATGGCGTTTAAATCAAGTTGATTATGTATCCAGCCCACTTTGCCAGCCCAAAGACTAGGGCGGATAGGATGCTGCAATAACAGATAGCGATAATGGCGCGCAGTAGCGACAAAACGCGAATGAAAGTCAGATGGCACTTGTTTTGCCCACAAAACAGAAACACCATCAGGCAAAAAACTATTAACGCCACGCACCCAAGCGGTGATTGGCCGATTAGCAGCCGTATCAAAATGCACAATCTGGCGCGTCGCATGCACCCCAGCATCAGTACGGCCTGCAGCATGCACACGCAATGAATGGCCAGCCATACGCCCTACAGCACGCTCCATCTCACCCTGCACTGTTGCAACATCAGGTTGAATTTGCCAGCCGTTAAATGCATGCCCATCATATTCCACTGCTAATGCATATCGTTTTACTTCCAAAGCGCGCTATTCCCAATACAAACAGTTAAAACGATCAGCAAAAACTGAACATTCAATATAATTTTCTGCCACTGCGACATCCCATCAAGGATGAGAATTTCGCCTTGTACACTATCAAGACCTGCATCCATTAAACCCTGCAATAATTCATAGAAGGATTTTCTTTGCTCCAACAGCATCTCTGCGTCAATCAAAGTCAAAGCTAGTCGAGCCGCACAGCGCTCAATATCAACACCCAACCACGAGAGAGGCTTTGCGCAACAATACAGAGCCGAAACTATATCGTCCTTATCAAGAAACGTCAGCAAGATTTGCAAACTACTGGCAACCACTAATAGGCGCATACCCTGCTCGAACCCTAACCGCACACCCTCCACTGTAGGCGAAAACCAATACGGAGAAAGATACACACCAGGTGTAGTCCATGCATAAATAACTACCATCGCCAAGAATAGCCAGCGCATCCTAGGCAGGCAGCGAATCAGCCGAGCCCGAGCAATGAGCACAGACAACACCACCACTACAAATCCAAAAACAAAAAGAGCAAAGCGCTCAAGCCATGGCAGAAAACTTAGCAGCCATAACCAGAGCGCCAGCAAATGAGCAGCGTGAATTTTCAATCGTATTTACAAATCAAAGGTCAGCCAATAGTGATTTAGCTACTTGCTGTTGCGACTCCGTCCCTTCCTGAACAGCTTCTTGCAAGATTTCACGAGCCCCTTCAACATCTCCCATATCAATGTATGCGCGAGCCAAATCAATCTTAGTTTGGACAGGGTCATCTGCAGCAAAATCTAGTTCGCCAGCTGCGGCAGCCTCTGTTAAATCCAGACTAATATCGCCAAACGTACTATCCGCCTCTAAAGCACTTAATCCGACAGGCTCAGCCTCAGCACTTACATCCAAAGGTTCCGCACCAGCACCCGCCAAGTCAAAATCAAAATCAAGTTTGAGGTCATCATCCATTGACTCCGATTGCTCAGCATGAGGCAACTCAGCCAATGCTTCGACCGCCCCTGCGACGGGCACATCAAAATCAGGCAACGTTACATTGCCGAAATCTAAGTTAGAAGCCGATATGGTTTCTACTGAAGGCAATTCAACATCCAAACCATCCAAATCAACCGAAGGCAAGTCAACCGAAAGATCTAAATCCGCCAAGTCTTCCAGTGCGGACAATTCACCAGATTCAGTGCCCAAATCAATCGGCAAATCCAAGGACATCAAACTATCACTGTTAACATCTGTAAGCTCTTCAACCGCATCCAAAGTAGGAGAAGGCAATTTGAAGTCTTCATTTAGAGCAAAATCACTTTCCGCGACAGCATCTAAAGCAGCCGCATCTGCATTATCAACAGCCAAATCTAAATCTAGGTCACCAATCGAAGGTGGGGCATCTAATGACAGGTCAGCAGCAAAATCACTTACTGAGTTATCATGTTTTGCATCCAAGTCCAATTCAAAATCCAAACTTGTATCTTGAGATTGCATAACATCTGGTGCAGTTGGTTCATCTAGCGATGGAGCATCAGACGAGTTTGCCATCGCCATAACACCAGCGACCGCAGCCACTGCTACAGCAGGCGCCACAACACTACTAGTATCAACAACGCCGGCAGGTTCTTTATGGTAAAGCGGATTTTCAGGATCAATTGCACGGCCGTTCATGGCTGCGCTATGCCAATTCTCACCCTGACCATTGGTTACCGCAAATAATGTAGATGCATGCTCTTCATACGAAGCCACATCACGGCGCGCTGCATAAATATCGAGCAACTTCATGCGAATTTCGTGACGAGTCGGATCTTTTTGCAAGGCATCTTTTAGAATTTCTTCTGCCTGTGCATCGCGCCCATACGCCATGTACACTTCAGCTTCTGCAATTGGGTCAACTTCGTCTGTATCAATGGTGCCCAAGCCTTGGCGACTAAAATCGGTCAAGAATGAATTTTCAGTAGCTTGCGTACTAATTACACCCCCGCCTGTACTCCCAAGTACAGTATTAGCCTTCAAGTCGCCACCTGTGATGATACTGTCCTCAAAAACACCTGGCTTTTGACGACGACGGGCATACCATAAGCCACCAGCACCCAGTGCTAACGCCAATATGCCACCACCAAGCGTCAAAGGATCTTCGAGCAAGCCATCAATAAAACTTGGCTCTTCAACAACAGGCGCTTCTACTTGTACTCGGCGCTTAGGCTTAGCAACTTCACTGGCGACTTTCGACGCAACGGAAGCCGCAGCGACAACGGGTTCACTCGCCACAGCCGCGACAGGGCCACTTGCC
Organism: Chitinibacter bivalviorum; assembly: GCF_013403565.1. Lineage (NCBI taxonomy): Bacteria > Pseudomonadati > Pseudomonadota > Betaproteobacteria > Neisseriales > Chitinibacteraceae > Chitinibacter > Chitinibacter bivalviorum. The sequence continues at coordinate 1,135,285 of NZ_CP058627.1, forward strand.
ACAACGGAAGAAGCCACAGGTGCCGCGGTTACCAAAGTAGAAGCCTTAATTGGCTCTGCACTTGCTTTTGCCTTGAGTGCAGCCAGTTTTTCCATATCAGCAACATTTTTTTGCAATGCCGCTACACGCTGATTGGCCTCATCCAGCGCTTTTTGTCTCGTCGCAATCTCTTCTTCAAGCGCTTGCAATTTAGATGCATCACCCGCTTTCTTGGCCGCATCCGCTGCCTTAGATAGCTTTAATACATCTTTATTTTTATCCGTCGCGCTTGCGCCTTGATCTTGCACCTTGGCAGTTATTTTTCCGCCCGATGATTGTTCGCCCAAATCTTTTGCTGGAGCCTTAGCAGCAGACTCAGCAAGCTTGCCACGGTACGAATGCCAATCCGCAGCCTGCACAGTAATTTCTTTAGCCGCCTCTGCTTTTGACACTTGCTTCATTTCATCGGCAGCAGGGACATGCAAAATTTTGCCGCGCTTCAAGCGATTCATATTCCCATCAAATGCAGCGGCATTCGAACGATACAAACTTACCAGCACCTGCTCCAAGCTAACCCCAGAAGGCTGCACTTGTTTTGCAATTGAACTTAAGCTGTCACCAGCTTTAACTTTATAACTATCGCCAGTTGTTGATGCCTGATTTGAATCAGCACCACTAGTAGCTTCATGCTGCTGCGGAGTTTTAGGGGCTGGGGTAGTCGCAGTAGATTTTGACTGTTTAGGCTGCTTAGCCTCCTTAATTGCTCCACTAGTGCGAGCACCTGGTAATGCAGTAGATGCAAAACGAGCCTTATCAGCGCTCGAACCGCCGGAGTAGTCAGCGGGATCTATGAGCGCCGTATATTCACGCTGAATTCTGCCCGCAGCCCAATTGAGCTCAACGAGCAAATCAAGGAATGGCTCCGAAATGGGTTGTGTTGAATTAACTACGACATAGTACTGACCACCAGCACGCTTCTCGATATTAAAACGCAAACCTAGTGATGCAGGCGGATAGGCAATTTGAGCGGTGCTGTAGCTCTCCGGAGGAGCCAGACTCACCACGAGCGAATCAGCTTCATTAGGCTGAACGGAAACTAAATCTATCTCACCACGAAATGGCTGCCCCAAACCGGACAACACATTCAAACGCCCCAAACCTGCTGCCTGAGTCAATAAAGGCATTGCAGCCATCGCTACCGCCAGGACACATGCTTTAAAACGAGGTGACTTTTGCACAAGCAATCTCCGAAATGGGGCAACACTTCCTCGCCCACATCCAATGAGCAAATTGAAGGTACAAATGACCCACAATCAAGAAAGCATTTACCATCACACGCATTTCAATATGCGTAGTTATTCAACAATTAAAGCAATAATACGGACTTTTCAATCCATTACAGAAATTTATATTCATTTTTTCTGTCAATCGTAACAGCTACGCTACGTTTTTGCGGGATTTTAGCAACATCCCAACTTTCAAGAGCCCATTCCCATAACTCAAACAATGGCGCGGCTTTCATATCAATTAATGGCTGCTGCCACAATAGGTAAAGCGCCTGCCATAACTGAGCTGCCTCATTGGAGCTTAACAAAGCTGGAGCTAAAGTTTGCTTGCTCAGCTTTTCACCACGAGAGTTAGTAATCACTGGAATATGCAAATACTGAGGCTGATACAAATTCAATACTTGCTGAACATATCGCTGCCTAGGCGTTGAGTCTAGCAAATCGGCGCCTCTGACAATATGAGTTACACCACTATCTGCATCATCAACTACAACTGCAAGTTGATAAGCCCATAAACCATCAGCGCGCCTAATCACAAAGTCACCCAAATCATCAAACAATCTTTGAGATACCACTCCCTGCACTCGATCTACAACCTCCAGCAAGTCATTCGACACTTTTATTCGATATGCAGCCTTTACCGTTTCCATCATTGACCGCTCACGACAGCGCCCGACATAGCGCGCACCATCAATACCAAGCAAGCCATCGGATTGAATCATTTTTCTTGTGCAAGTACATTGATAGGCAGCGCCAGCCTCAATCAATCGCTCCAACATTGCCCGATAGCGTAATTCACGCTGACTTTGCCAAAGCACTGCACCATCCCACTCAAACCCAAAACGCTCCAGCGTAGATAAAATAGACTGAGCCGCCCCTGGCACCTCACGCGGAGGATCCAAATCTTCTATTCTCAACAACCATTGTCCGCCGTTTTTTCGAGCATCTAGGTAGCTGGCAACCGCAGCCATGAGTGACCCCATATGCAGCACACCAGTAGGACTTGGCGCAAAACGCCCAACATAAGGTGAATTTTGAGATGTAAGCGTTTGCATTGAAAAGCACTGTAAAATGGAAGGGTTTAATTACCTTGCCCACATCGCAACGATGTGCAGCTGTTAGAATAATGACCAATTACGTGTATTCGACCCCAATGGAGCCCACATGACTTATGTAGTTACAGACGCTTGCGTAAAGTGCAAATACACCGACTGCGTTGACGTATGCCCAGTTGACTGCTTTCGGGAAGGCCCCAACTTTTTAGTGATTGACCCCGATGAATGCATTGACTGTACTTTATGTGTGGCAGAATGCCCCGTCGAAGCTATTTATGCCGAAGATGATGTCCCTGCAAACATGACTCAATACATAGCCGCCAACGCAGAACTTGCAAAACAATGGCCCATCATTGTACAAAAAAAAGAACCGCTACCCGAGCATGAAGAGTGGGCAAGCATCAGCGGCAAATTCGATCAAATAGAACGCTAAGCATACAAATCCTTGAAACATATTGCAAATTGAGCTATAGTCGCGAACTCTTAAACCTTGCCTGACCGTGGTCGCTAACGGCAGGCTGCAAACCATAAGGAGCAATACATGCGACATTATGAAATCGTGTTTATCGTGCACCCAGATCAAAGCGAACAAGTTCCAGCAATGATCGAGCGCTACAAATCACTGATCACTACTGGTGCTGGTTCTATCCATCGCATGGAAGATTGGGGTCGTCGTCAATTGGCTTACCCAATTCAAAAAATCCACAAAGCACACTATGTGTTGATGAACATTGAATGCAGCCAAGAAACTTTGGAAGAAATTGAACACGCATTCAAATTCAATGATGCTGTACTTCGCCACCTGACTCTGAAAACAGAAGGCGCAGTAACTGAAGCTTCTCCGATGATGAAAGAAGAGAAATCAAAATCTCTGACTCAAGGCGCTGAAGTTCAAGCTGCTTAATTCGGAAAAATTGAATTTACGAAATCAAGCTTTAGCCGAAGGTCATTTACTGATCACAGACGCAATTCGCCGGACTCCTGCTGGCATTGCAATGATTGAAGGATGGATTATTCATCAATCAGAGCAAACCGAAGCGGGCTTACAACGCAAAGTTGACTGTGAAATACCTTTTGTGGCGCTCGGTGATATTTGTCAAAAATTGATCACCACAACAGCAAATCAAAAAGTTAAATGCAAGGGTTTTTTAGCCGCTCGCAGCAGTAAATACAGACAAAGCTTGGTTTTACACATTACCGCTTTTGAATATTTGAATTGAGGATTAGACAATGTCTCGCCAACTCTTCAAGCGCAGAAAATTCTGCCGCTTCACTACCGAAGGTATCGCTCAAGTTGACTACAAAGACGTAGCAATCTTGAAAGATTTCATCTCTGAAAACGGCAAGATCATTCCTGCACGTATCACTGGCACTAAAGCCAAATATCAACGCCAATTGTCGACAGCCATTAAATTGGCTCGTTTCTTGGCTTTGTTGCCTTACACTGATCAACACTAAGACGGACGGGAGAAACTTATTATGCAAATCATCCTGCTCGAAAAAGTAGCGAATCTGGGTCAATTGGGCGACATCGTTAAAGTTAAAGATGGTTACGCTCGTAACTTCTTGATTCCACAAGGCAAAGCTAAACGCGCAAATGAAGCCAATATGGCTGCATTCGAAGCTAGCCGTGCGGAATTGGAAGCTAAACAAGCTGAAATCTTGGCTGAAGCTCAAGCTCGCGCAGTTAAACTGGAAGGCGCTGAAATCACAATCGCTCAAAAAGCGGGTGTTGATGGCCGCCTGTTCGGCTCAGTAACTAACCACGACATCGCTGAAGCCATCACTGCTTCTGGCGTTGCAGTTCAGAAATTTGAAGTGCGCCTGCCAAATGGTCCATTCAAAGCAATCGGCGAATACGAAGTTGCTTTGGCTCTGCACCATGACGTAGTAAGCACCATCAAATTGCAAGTTGTAGGCGCAGCAGCTTAATTATTAGCTACTCGCAAAAAAAGCCACGATTGATTCGTGGCTTTTTTATTTACTACAAATCACTTCGATAACGACTTTAAAACCCGAGAAACAGCCACTAATCCAAAGGTTGCTGTTACCGTCATCACCGCACCAAAACCTCCTGCGCAATCCAAGCGCACTCCCTCGCCACTTTGTGGTTTTGCCGCACAAACCGAACCATCAGCCTGCGGATACATTAACTGCTCGGTTGAATACACACACTCAACACCCATCTTCTTGCCATTTTTGGCAAATCCAAAATCCCGCCGCAACAGATTGCGCACCTTTGCCGCCAAAGGGTCTTGAATCGTCTTACTTAAATCATCGACCTTGATTTGTGTCGGGTCGATCTGTCCACCCGCTCCACCCACCGTAATAATTTTAATTTTATTACGCCGACAATACGCAATTAATGCAGCCTTAGTTTTAACGCTATCGATACAATCAATAATGTAATCATGCCCATTCAAATATTGAGTAAAGTTTTCTTCTGCTACAAAATCCTCAATTGCACGAATTGCTATTTCCGGATTAATTGCCAATAGACGCTCTGCAACCGCCGCCACTTTCATACGACCAAACTGCCCTTCTAATGCAGGCAATTGACGATTGGTGTTTGAAATGCAGATATCATCCAGATCAATTAAAGTTACGCCACCTACCCCCGATCTCGCCAAACCTTCTGCTACCCAAGAGCCAACACCACCTATACCAATCACGCAAACTTTCGCAGACGCAAATTTCGCCAACCCTGCGGCGCCGTATAAGCGAGCTACACCAGCAAAACGTCGCTGATAATTATTTTCTTGTTCCATAGTCACTTAAACCCTAAAAACAATTCAGCCCCAAATGGGGCTGAAAATACTATAGCTATGTATACCTTACTAAGCATTGAATTAGCTTAACTTTAAGGCAATACCCTACTCTGCTTTCTTTGGTGCACGTTTGCGTAGGCTAGGTTTTGCAACAACACCCTCATTCACAGGTGCTTCTTCTTCCGGCATTGCTGGCGGCGGGGTCGTTGGATGCAAAGCATCTGCCGCAGCCGGAGCAGCCTTAGGGCCTCCCGGCATACCAAAGCCAGTAAACAGGTTTTTTGCACGTTCTTGCAGCTGCTGCTGCATTTCCACAAACATATTGGTACTGCTTTCCAAATAATTGCCCATCATATTTTGAATCGCGGGACCTTGGAATTTCATAAATTCCCCCCACAAATTCGCATTACTAAACATGGGATTATCACCAGCTATCGTCGACTTGGTTTGGTCTTGCAAGCGAGACTGCATTTCTGCAAACAATTGCATATTCTTTTCGAGATAATTCCCCATCAAGCCCTGCATTGCATGGCCGTAAAACCGGATAATCTGCGTTAATACATCGTAGGAGAACATCGGCATACCACCGGCTTCCTCTTCCAGAATAATCTGCAGCAACACACTACGGGTCAGATCTTCACTTGTCTTGGCATCTTGGATGGAAATATCGATACCATCGAGCACCAATTGCTTAACATCGGATAGCGTTATATAGCAGCTCGTAGTGGTATCGTAGAGGCGACGATTTGGGTATTTTTTGATGACCCGCTTTTCCATATTCATCTATCCTTTTTTACCGTATTTTGTGCAGACTCATATTATCTAGCGAGAAGGCAATCTACGCCAGTACAATACACATGGTGCGTCGCAACAAAATAGATTTGACAACACACAAAAGCTGTACCAAAATAGTTTTGGATTGTGCATTGCACCATACAACCGGATACTCCGGTTCTGGCCTTAAACCTACCCTTGGAGATTTCGAAATGACTACAGCACAGCAACAATACACTAGCTTTGCCACCGAACAAGTTGAAACCGCTTTGCGCTTTGCTCGCATTTCTTTGGATTCAATTGATCGTCTTGCCAAGCTGCAAGTTGAAACCGCTAAAACTATCTTAGAAGAAAATGCTAAAACCTTGAAACAACTTAGCACAATCAAAGATGTTCAAGAAGCTTTAGCTGCCCGTCAAAAAATTTCTGAAGCTGCAATTGAGCAAGCTACAGCTTACTCACGTAACTTGTATGAAATTTCATCACAAGCACAAAACGAATTTTCAAAATTGGTTGATGAACGCAACGTTGACTTCAATAAAAACGTAGTCTCAGGTTTAGACCGTTTCGTTAAAAACGCACCAGCAGGCGCTGATGCCGCTGTAGCAGCCGTAAAATCAACAGTGCAAGCTACTGCTGCCGCAGTTGACAGCATGACCAAAGCGGCAAAGCAAGTCGCTGAGTTTGCTGATGCTTCTGTAAAAGCGGCATCGACTGCAACTGCTGATGCAGTAAAAACAGCAGCTAAAAAAGCCAGCGCCACCAATGGCAGCAGCAACTAATTTGTTGGAAGCTACAAAAAAGGCTCCTTAGGGAGCCTTTTTTTCATGCAGGTAATTCAAGTGAGCGTGTTGCCACGCCCACTTAGCATCATTCCGCAGCAGGAGCCTCTTCAGCCGGAGCGGCCGCAGCAGGTGCCTCATCATTCAATACAGCTTTGATCGACAAGCGAATACGACCTTTTTCATCTTGTTCGATCACTTTCACACGCACAATTTGACCTTCTTGCAAGTGATCAGCAACATTAGAAATGCGCTCATTAGCGATTTGGCTAATATGAACCAAGCCATCTTTACCAGGCATAATTGATACGATTGCACCTACGTTTTTGTCCAAGATTTTTACGACTGGACCTTCGTAAATACGCCCGATTTCAACTTCGGCGGTAATTTCTTCGATGCGACGGCGAGCTTCTGTGGCACCTTCAGCAGAAATAGAAGCGATCGTAATCGTGCCATCTTCGCTAATATCGATTTGCGTGCCAGTTTCTTCGGTCAACGAACGAATCACTGAACCACCTTTACCAATCACATCACGAATTTTTTCTGGATTGATCTTCATCGTGTAAAGACGTGGCGCATGTTCACTCACTTCTTCACGTGCACCATCCAGAGCGCCTTTCATGATGCCGATAATGTGTACGCGACCTTCTTTGGCTTGATCGAGCGCAACAGACATAATTTCTTTAGTAATGCCAGTGATCTTGATGTCCATTTGCAGCGCAGTAATACCGTTTTCAGTACCTGCCACTTTAAAGTCCATGTCGCCAAGGTGATCTTCATCGCCCAAGATGTCCGACAGCACAGCGAATGCACTACCTTCTTTGATCAAACCCATTGCGATACCAGCAACGTGGTTTTTCATCGGCACACCAGCGTCCATCAGTGCCAAGCAACCGCCACACACCGATGCCATAGAAGACGAACCATTTGATTCTGTAATTTCAGATACAACGCGCATTGAGTAAGCGAAGTCTTCTTTGTTTGGCAGCATGGCAACTAAAGCACGCTTAGCCAAACGACCATGACCAATCTCACGACGCTTTGGCACGCCTACGCGGCCTGTTTCGCCAGTAGAGTATGGAGGGAAGTTGTAATGCAGCATGAAGCTATCAGTATAACCGCCGTGCAATGCATCAATTTTTTGCTCGTCCAGCTTAGTACCCAAGGTTGCAGCAGCAATGGCTTGCGTTTCACCACGAGTGAATAGCACAGAACCATGCGCACGTGGCAGCACGCCAGTACGGATCGAAATAGGACGTACCGTACGAGTATCGCGGCCATCAATACGTGGTTCGCCGGCCAAAATTTGGCCACGTACGATTTCAGCTTCTAAGCCTTTGAAAATTGATTTAATTTCATTGGCTTCAAGCGTACCCGTTTCTTCAGTGATCAATGCCGCTTTTACCAAAGCCCAAGTTTCGTTAATTTTCTGCGTACGAACTTGTTTATGGCGCAGTTTGAACGCCTGGGCAACGCCTTCAGCAGCAATCGCACGCACTTTTGCGATCAATTCTTCATTTTTTGCTGGAGGAGTCCAATCCATCAACTCTGGATTTACTTCATCGGCCAATTCGTTGATTGCATTGATGGCCGCTTGCATTTGCTCGTGGCCGAACACCACCGCGCCCAACATCACGCTTTCTGACAATTCATTGGCTTCTGACTCAACCATCAATACGGCTTGGCTAGTACCAGCTACCACCAGATCCATCTGGCTGTCTTTCATTTCTGACAGATCTGGACACAACACATACTCGCCATTGATGTAGCCCACGCGTGCAGCGCCAATCGGGCCATCAAATGGTACGCCAGAAATCATTAACGCAGCAGACGCGCCGATCATGGCTGGGATGTCAGAATCCACTTCTGGATTAATCGACATTACAGTCGCAATGATTTGGATGTCGTTGTAGAAACCTTCCGGGAACAACGGACGAATAGGACGGTCGATCAAACGGCTCGTCAATACTTCTTTTTCGCTTGGCTTGCCTTCGCGCTTGAAGAAACCGCCAGGAATTTTACCAGCAGCATAAGTGCGCTCTTGGTAATCAACAGTCAGCGGGAAAAAATCTTGGCCAGGTTTTACATCGCGCGCAGCAACAACAGTAACGAGGACACAAGTGTCATCCATGTTAACCATCACTGCGCCAGTTGCTTGACGTGCGATTTCACCAGTTTCGATGGTGACATTGTGTTTGCCGAAGGCAAAAGATTTGCTGATTTTATTGAACACGTTCTGTCCTTTTAACAATATATCTGCGACCTAGATAATGAGTTATTGCTGCGATGGGGGCCAGCCAAATCGATCGATATATTTGATGATTTGCCCAAGGCCGATTCCGGCACAACTGATCCTTGCTCTACCGCCGGAATCGCTATTGGGTAGAAGCAAAGAATTTGAAATCTGGGGAAAACTTGGATACTAGAAATGAAAAAGTCGCAGCTTTCGGCTGCGACTTTGGGGCTGAATTACTTACGCAGACCCAGCTTAGCAATCACATTGCGGTAGCTATCTACGTTAGTGCGTTTGAGGTAGTCCAACAAACGACGACGGCGAGAAACCATTTTCAACAAACCACGACGTGAGTGGTGGTCTTTTTTGTGTTCTTTGAAGTGAGGTGTCAGATCGTTGATACGTGCGGTCAACAATGCGATTTGAACTTCAGAAGAACCAGTATCGCCAGCTGCGTGTTGGAAATCTTTAACGATTTCAGCTTTTTGTGTAACTGTTACAGTCATTTTACTACTCCGTAAATGCGGCTAATTACTTAACCGCCAGACAAGCCAAACTGAGCATGACCCCAGTAGGGCTCCATTAGCCAGCGTAGGAATTAAGCTTGCGCCTCGCCCGTTGCCAGCAGACGTTTGGATCGCAGTACGCCATCAGCGCCCACTTCACCCAAACCAATAAACCGTGCATTATCCTGCTTTTCGCCGCCAGCGTAAAGTTTAACTTCACCGCTTAGCTCTGTTTTCAGCCCACGCACCGGCATGCCATTACAAATTAAGGCAGCCTGTTCAGCCGACAAGTTGATCATCGGTAAATTACTGAGCAATGACTCTTCCGGCAAAAGCAATTTTTCGCGCTCATCCATTTCCAGCGCAATAAAATCATCCAGCGAAATAGCATCTTCGAGCTTAAAACCACCCGTTAGAGTACGGCGCAATCCGGTTAGGTATGCGCCGCAACCCAAAGCCTCACCTAGATCCTGAGCCAATACCCTAATGTAAGTGCCTTTAGAACAACGCACATCAATCACCAAATCTGGTGCTTGGTAGGAAATCAACTCGATTGAATATATCGTAATGGGACGTGACTTGCGCTCAAGTTCGATACCAGCACGAGCATACTCATACATGGGCTTACCAGCCACCTTGAGCGCAGAATACATCGGCGGCGTTTGCAAAATCGGACCAATAAACCGCTCAATTGCCGCTTTGACATCCTCAATTGACGTCGGGGCAACGCCAGTGGTGGTAATTTCACCTTCTGCATCTAAGGTTGTCGAGGTTTCGCCGAACCGAACATGTGCACGATACGCCTTATCGGCATCAAGCATACGCTGGGCAAATTTTGTCGCTTCGCCAAAGCAGAGCGGCAATAGACCGGTAGCGTACGGATCCAACACCCCCGTATGCCCGCCTTTTTCAGCCTGAAATAGCCAACGACACTTATTTAGCGCCGCTGTACTCGTAACCCCAAAGGGCTTATCCAGTAGTAAAACGCCGTTCAGTTTACGCTTCGCCATCTTCGTCCGGGGCCTTAGGCAAGGCATTGGCCTCTTTGATTTTTTGTGCCAAATTCATGCCGTATTCAATCGACACATCATATTCAAAATGCAATTCAGGCATTTTGTACAATGAAATGCCGCGCGAAATTTGCGCCCGCAAAAAGCCTTTTGCTCGTTCAAGCAAAGCAGCAATCTCAGCACGCAAAGCCTCATCACCCATAAAGGTGTAGAACACTTTTGCGTGCGAATAATCACGTGTCACTTCAACGTCGGTTAGCGTAATCAGTGAGGCCTGAGGATGATCCAACTCGGCACGAATGACCGTTGCCAAATCACGCTGAATTTGCTGCGCCACGCGATCAGCGCGGGTAAATTGTTTATTCGCCATATTCTCTGCGTTTAGATTGATGCGAGGATTGAGGTGAACCGCCGCTCTGCATCGAGTTTCTGAAAAGCAAAAAGCGCAAGCGCCCAAACGGTGCTTGCGCCATGGTGCTAGGATAAGAACACCTCAACCTTATCCCAGACACTTCCGATCAATTACAGAGTACGCGCCACTTCGATAACTTCGAAGATTTCCAACTGGTCGCCCACTTGCAAATCGTTGTAGTTTTTCAGCTGCAAACCGCACTCGAAACCGGCCTTAACTTCTTTCGCTTCATCTTTAAAGCGCTTCAGATTTTCCAGCTCGCCGGTATGGATAACGGTGTTGTTGCGCAGCAAGCGTACGCCCGCTGAACGTTTCACCAAACCTTCCATTACCAAACAACCTGCAATCGTGCCGACTTTAGATACAGTGAACACCTGACGGATTTCAACCATACCCAAGATTTGCTCACGACGCTCTGGCGCCAACATCCCTGATAAGGCGGCCTTAACTTCATCAACCGCATCATAAATGATGTTGTAGTAACGAATATCCACGCCATCAGCTTCTGCCAATTTACGCGCAGCAGCGTCAGCACGCACATTAAAGCCGATAACAACTGCTTTAGATGCCAAGGCCAAGTTAACGTCAGACTCAGAAATACCGCCGACCGCACTGTGCAAGATTTGCACGCGAACTTCGCTGGTCGACAATTTTTGCAAGCTTTGTGCCAAAGCCTCTGAAGACCCCTGAACGTCGGCCTTGATGATGATAGGCAAGTTTTGAACCTCGCCTTCGGCCATCTGTGCAAACATGTTTTCCAGTTTCGAAGCTTGTTGACGAGCGAATTTCACATCGCGGAATTTACCTTGACGGAACAAGGCGATTTCACGAGCTTTTTTCTCATCAGCCAGAACCATGGCGTCTTCACCGGCGGCCGGAACTTCCGACAAGCCCAAGATTTCGACCGGAATCGACGGACCCGCTTCGTTAATCTGTTTACCATTCTCATCCAGCATCGCACGAATACGGCCGTAAACCTGACCCGCCAACACCGTGTCGCCTTTGCGCAAAGTACCGGACTGAACCAGCATTGACGCAACTGGACCACGACCTTTATCCAAGCGAGCTTCGATCACGATACCTTTTGCAGGGCTATCAACTGAAGCAGTCAGCTCCAAGACTTCAGCTTGCAACAAGATCGCATCGAGCAATTCATCAATACCCAGGCCTTTCTTCGCAGAAACAGGGATAAATTGCGTTTCACCGCCCCATTCTTCTGGCACGACTTCTTGAGCCACCAATTCTTGCTGGATGCGTTCAAGGTTTGCTTCAGGCTTATCGATCTTATTCACGGCAACTACGATAGGCACACCCGCCGCTTTCGCGTGGTGGATCGCCTCAATCGTTTGTGGCATCACACCGTCATCGGCAGCCACCACCAATACCACGATATCCGTCAACTTGGCACCGCGTGCACGCATTGCCGTAAACGCCTCGTGGCCTGGAGTATCAAGGAAAGTAATCATTCCTTTGCCAGTTTCAACGTGATACGCACCGATGTGCTGAGTAATACCACCCGCTTCGCCTGCGGCCACTTTGGCGCGACGAATATAGTCGAGCAACGATGTTTTACCGTGGTCAACGTGACCCATTACCGTTACGACTGGTGCGCGCGAAACCTGAGCGTGCTCAGTTTTCTCTTCGTCACCTAAGTAAATTTCTGGATCATCAAGTTTCGCAGCTTTAGGAATATGGCCCATTTCTTCAACGACAATCATCGCAGTTTCTTGGTCCAGCACCTGATTAATCGTCACCATCATGCCCATTTTCATCAGGGCTTTAACGACTTCAACGCCTTTAACCGCCATTTTGTGAGCCAAATCGGCAACAGAAATGGTTTCTGGAATATCAACTTCGTGTGTTACCGGCTCAGTTGGTGCCTGGAAAGCATGGGCATTATCTTGTTGATTCGATTGCTTCTTGCCGCCTTTTTTGCTTTTCCAATCATTACCAGCGTCACCACCGCGGGTTTTGATGCCCTTTTTATTGCGACCATCATTCCAGCCACCCTTCTCATCCTTTTTAGGACCGTTTGGCTTTTTATCAGCAGGTTTGGCTGCCGCAGGTGCCGGAGCAGCTTTTTCAGGCGCTTGCATCGGAGTGTCTTTTGGACGACGGAAATCAACGCGGGCACCGATGCGTGGACGGTCAGCTTCGTGACCTGGCTTCACATGCGGCTTAACAGCAGGTTTAGCGGCAGGCGCCGGAGCAGCCTGACGAGGTGCCTCAACTTTAGGGGTAGCAGCCTCAGCAGCTGGTTTTGCTTCCACCACAGGTTCTGGAGCCGCAACCGGAGCTGGGGTAGCCACTTCGGCTTTCGTTTCAGCCTGTTTGGCGCTGCGGTTTTGCTTAGCTAACATTTCAGCGGCTTGGCGTGCAGCCAATTCACTTTGACGCTTGGCCTGTGCTTCACGATTTTGACGCTCAGCATCATCAATCACTGGCGCAGCAACGGCAGCAGGCGCTGCAACTGGGGCTGGCGCAACAGGTGCAGCAGCTACGGGAGCCGGGACAACAGGCGCGGCTGCAGCAACAGCCTCTGGCGCGACAACACGTTTTTTGCGCACTTCGACTTGAATCGTTTTAGCCTTACCAGTGGCATCCGTCTTGCGAATCTCGGTCGTCTCTTTACGAGCGATCGTAATTTTTGGCTTGTCGCCAGCTTGACCATGCTTTTGCTTGAGATGCTCAAGCAAACGAGCTTTATCTTCAGCAGTTAACGTATCTTCAGCAGTGCGTTTTTCAACGCCAGCCGCACGCAATTGCTCAATCAGCTCTTGCGTTGGCATTTTTAATTCAGCAGCAAATTGGCTGACTTTGGGTTCACTCATAGATTACTCTCCCGCGCCTTAAGCGAACCAATGTTCGCGCGCTTTCATGATCAATTGTTTGGCGGATTCTGCGTCGATACCGGTCATTTCGGTTAATTCATCGACAGCCAGTTCTGCCAAATCATCACGGGTATGTATGTCTTTCTCAGCCAATGCAGCAGCCAATTCCGGCGTCATACCATCCAGCGTTTTCAGGTCTTCCGACTGGTGCTCCAGCTTCTCTTCACGCACGATAGCTTGCGTGAGCAAGGCATCGCGAGCACGGGAACGCAGCTCGTTTACGGTTTCTTCATCAAACGCTTCAATTTCCAACATTTCGTTCAATGGCACATACGCTACTTCTTCCAGCGTATTGAAACCTTCTTGAACCAAAACATTCGCCACGTCTTCATCAATATCCAACGCTTGTACAAACAGAGCGCGTACTTTGGTGAATTCTTCTTCGTGTTTTTGCTCAGCTTGATCAACGGTCATGATGTTGAGTTTCCAACCCGTCAATTCAGCGGCCAACTTCACATTTTGCCCGCCACGGCCGATAGCCATCGCTAGGTTTTCTTCATCAACAACCACATCCATGCTGTGGTTATCTTCATCCACAATGATGGAGTTCACTTCTGCAGGCGACAAGGCATTGATGGCAAACTGCGCAGCGTCGGTAGACCACAGCACAATGTCAACACGCTCACCCGCCAACTCATTACTTACCGCATTAACACGCGTCCCACGCACACCAATACATGTACCTTGAGGGTCAACGCGTTGATCATTTGACTTAACCGCAATCTTGGCACGCATACCAGGGTCGCGCGCTACGCCTTTCAATTCGATCAAGTTGTTTTCGATTTCTGGCACTTCCAACTCAAATAGCTTGGCCATGAATTCAGGTGCGATACGGCTCAACACCAACTGTGGACCACGGCCCATGCGGTCGATGCGCAGCAAGAAAGCCTTAATGCGGTCACCCACACGCAAGTTTTCTTTCGGGATCATTTGGTCGCGAGGCAAAATCGCTTCTAACTTGCCCATTTCGATAATGGCATTGCCACGTTCGATGCGCTTGATGCTGCCAGAAATAATGTGCTCACGACGCTGCAAGAAATCGTTCAGGTTCTGTTCGCGCTCAGCATCACGGATTTTTTGCAAAATAACTTGCTTGGCGGCCTGTGCACCAATACGACCAAATTCAATTGGTTCGAGCTCGACTTCCCAAACATCGCCTACTTTCAAGTCAGCACTGTAATCAGGCGCATCAGTAATAGCGATTTGGCGTGATGGTTCTTCGTGGTCGTTGTCTTCAACCACATCCCAGACACGGAAACTGCGATGCTCGCCGGTGTCACGATCAATCGAAACGCGCACCTCTACTTCTTCTTCGTAGCGTTTTTTTGTAGCAGAAGCGAGTGCCATCTCAAGAGCACTAAAAACCACTTCTTTAGCAACATTTTTTTCGTGCGCAAGTGCGTCTACCAGCACTAGAATTTCACGATTCATTGATATTTTCCTCCGGCGTCATGCTATGCCAAATAGTCGGGCAAACTGTAAATACTGCTGTTTTTTTAACTGCAACAATGGCTTTAGAATTTGGGCTCAATGCGTACACGATCGATTTGTGACAAAGGCAGATTAAGCACTTCGCCATTCACATCAACCACAACACATTCATCAAGCAAGCCTTTCAGCTGACCCACCACATTCCGACGGCGATCTGGCAGCGGCAAACGCAGCTTCACCCTCACCATCTGCCCAGCAAATCGTTCAAAATCTGCTGGTTTTTTAATCAAGCGATCCAACCCAGGGGACGACACCTCTAAACGGTCGTAAGGGATTTCTTCCACCATAAACAAACGCGTCAGGTGATTACTCACCGCAACGCAATCATCAATAGTGACGCCGCCTTCTTTGTCGATAAAAATGCGCATCAAGCCGTTACCACCCAGCTCGAAATCGACCAGCTCGTACCCCAAACCCGGCAGGGTATTGTCCAACACAGATTGTAAATTAACCGCCATGACTTCTTTTTAAGCTCCACAAACAAAAAATGGGCTGCAATACCTGCGCCCATTTGTAAGCACTCCCACAGCTGCGAATCATATACACAATGCGCAGCAAGAGATTTGTTGCGATTCTAACAGAAAGTCTCTGTCAACGAAACACCACTGGGGCGCAAATCAGTTGAATTCAAACGCCATTTAACCCTACAGTAGAAAAATAGTCAGGAGAATGACCATGGAAACAGTAGAAAAAGTATGGCTTGGCAACTACCAAGCGGGGGTATCAGACCAGATCGATCTCGATGAATTTGCATCAATTCCAGAAGTCATTGAACAAAGCGTCAAAAAATATGGCGAACGAGCCGCTTTTATTAACATGGGAAAATCCATTAGCTATCAAGAGCTTGATACGCTATCCAAAAACTTTGCCGCCTACCTGCAGCAACACCTCAAACTACCCGCAGGCTCACGCATTGCAGTGATGCTGCCCAATGTATTGCAATATCCGGTCGCAATTTTCGGCATCTTACGCGCCGGCTATGTCGTGGTTAACGTCAATCCACTTTACACCCCGCGCGAGCTGCAACATCAACTCAAAGACTCCGGCGCCAACACGATTGTGATTCTTGCCAATTTTGCTCACACACTGGAAAGCATCGTTGCGCAAACGGCCATTAAGAATGTCGTGCTCTGCGAGATCGGCGACATGCTTGGATTTCCAAAACGCCTCATTGTTAACGCCGCGATTCGGTACATCAAAAAAATGGTGCCCGAATATACCCTGGATGGGCATATTACTTTTAATGAGGCGCTAGCAGCAGGTCAAAAACATACCCTACAAAAAGTACAATTAAACCACTCAGACCTAGCATTTTTACAATATACAGGCGGCACCACAGGTCTTGCGAAAGGCGCGATGCTCAGCCACGGCAATATCGTCGCCAATATGCAGCAAGCCCACACCTGGATCAGACCCGCAGTCGCCGAGGGCAAAGAGGTCATTGTTACCGCATTGCCGCTGTACCACATCTTCTCATTAACCGCCAACTGCATGGTCTTTAGCAAAATTGGCGCCACTAATTTATTGATTACCAACCCCCGCGACATCCCCGGCATGGTCAAAACAATTTCGGCGTATCCCGTTACTTGCATGACCGGAGTAAATACCCTCTTTAATGCCCTTTTGAATAACGCCGAATTTGCCCGCCTTGATTTTTCCAAATGGAAATTAGCGCTAGGCGGTGGAATGGCCGTACAACACGCCGTCGCCGAGCGCTGGAAAAAGATTACAGGCGTCACCCTCGCCGAAGCCTACGGCCTCACCGAAACCTCACCGGCCGCAATCATCAACCCCATCAACATTAAAGAATATAACGGAATGATCGGCCTGCCGATCCCGCAAACCGAAGCCCAAGTTCGCAATGAAGATGGTCAACCCCTCCCCGCTGGCCAGGCCGGTGAATTATTCATCCGCGGGCCACAGGTCATGCAGGGCTACTGGCAAAGACAGGAAGAAACCGATGCCGTACTAGGCAAAGATGGCTTTTTGGCGACAGGTGACATTGCTGTGATGCAGCCCACAGGCTATTTTCAAATCGTAGATCGCAAAAAAGATATGATCTTGGTTTCGGGATTTAATGTTTACCCTAACGAAATCGAAAGTGTAGTGGCCGAGCTCGAGGGTGTCTTGGAAGTAGCCTGTATTGGCGTTCCCGATGACAAAACTGGCGAAGCCGTTAAAATCATTATCGTTAAGAAAGATGCTGAGCTAACTAGCGACGCCATTTTGCAACATTGCCGCAAACAATTAACTAATTACAAAGTGCCCCGCGTGATAGAGTTCCGCGACAGCCTACCCAAATCCAATGTAGGTAAAATATTGCGGCGAGAATTGCGCGCATAAAAAAACAAAGGGATAACAATGAACTTACTGCCTTTTTTTAAGCTCATGGCCGAGCGCAGCGCCTCCGACCTATTTTTAGCGGCGGGCTCGCCGATCGTGATTAAAATTCAAGGCCTGTGCCACCCAGTCAACAATCAAGTTCTAAGTGCCGAACATGTCAAGCAACTTGCCTACCAATTAATGGGCGCGGATCGCGTGGCGGCGTTCGAGCGCGATCTCGAACTCAATATGGCCTACCCCGTACCTGAGCTGGGCAACTTTCGGATTAACGTCTTCAAAAGTCGCGGCACGGTAGCACTCGTGGCGCGCTACATCAAACCGAAAGCTGACACGCTCGAAGAGCTTGGCATGCCAGATATTTTGAAAGATTTGGTCATGGAAAAGCGCGGCATTATTTTGTTAGTCGGCGCAACAGGATCTGGCAAATCATCGACCGTCTCCGCCATGCTGGAGCACCGCAATGAAAACCACAGCGGCCACATCTTAACGATGGAAGATCCGATCGAGTTTATTTACAGCCACAAAAAATCATTGGTCAATCAACGCGAAATCGGCACCGACACCCACAGCTATCACGACGCACTGCGCAACGCGATGCGTGAAGCACCCAACGTATTGATGCTGGGCGAAATTCGCGACCAAGAAACCATGACCTATGCCATGCAATATGCGCAAGCAGGCCACCTTTGCATTTCAACCCTCCACGCTAACAATAGTTATCACTCACTCAGCCGGATTGTTAACTTCTATCCGCAAGAAGCCCGTGAATCACTACTGTACGACATGTCGACGTCACTCAAAGCCATTGTGTCACAACGACTCGTCCGCGCAAAAAATGGCAAACTCAAACCCGCTGTCGAAATCATGCTCAACACCAACCGTATTTCGGAGCTGATTCGCACCGGCGAGCTCACCGAAATCAAAGAGGCGATGGAACAAACCCTCGCCGAAGGCTCGCAAACTTTCGAGCAATCGCTCTATCGCATGTATCGGGCAGGTGAAATTGAGTTGGACGAAGCACTACGTAATGCGGACTCGGCCACCAACCTATCTTGGATGGTGAACAATGCACAATCCATTCAAGAACAAGAAGCAGCCCGCAATCGAGTCGTTCAACAAGAAAATGACGATCTCAGCTTCGATATGCCCCTCCACTAAACCCTAAGCCCCTTACACTCAGGCGCGACTATTTTTAGCCGCGCCTTATTATTTGCACGAGAACATCATGAAATTATTTGGTATTCCAAACTGCGACACCGTAAAAAAGGCGCGCACATGGCTTAGTGACAATGGCTTTGAGTACGAATGGCACGACTTCAAAAAACAAGGGCTCAAGGAAAGCCAGACCAAGGAATGGATTACTGCTGTTGGTTGGGAAATTTTGATCAATAAGCAAGGCACAACTTGGCGCAAACTAGACGATGAAACCAAAGCTAGCGTAGTCGATGAAGCCAGCGCAATACAGCTAATGCTGACCCACCACTCGCTGATTAAGCGCCCAGTTCTCATGAGCGGCACTCAAGTTATCGTAGGTTTCAAACCAGAAAACTATCATGCTCAACTATTAAAGTAACACAGGTATATCGCTAAAAATATTTTAAATAAAAGCATTCAAAGCCATACCCATAGCGTATAGCAAATCCAACAAAACAATCGACAAAATAAAAGCCGACTTGAAGTCGGCTTTTATTTTTGCTTAACAAGATCGCTTATTTCAAATGACCTCGAATCAATGACAGCATCTGGCCGAATACACGTGGCGTACCACACAGCACGTCACCAGACTCGAGGAATTTCTCCTCGCCGTTCATATCTGTCACCAAGCCGCCCGCTTCTTGCACGAGCAAAGTACCAGCCGCAATATCAACCAGCTTCAAATCGAACTCAAAGAAACCATCAAAACGACCGCAGGCCACATAAGCCAGATCCAAAGCAGCAGCGCCCGGACGACGTACGCCAGCCGACTTTTGCGCCATATCGCGGAAGATATTGAGATAAGTTTCGAGGTTTTCAAATTTGGTATAAGGGAAACCGGTCCCCACCAACGCATCTGACAATTCGCGCACTTTTGACACACGAATACGACGATCATTCAGGAAAGCGCCAACACCACGCGTCGCAGTGAACAAATCATTGCGATTTGGGTCATACACGACGGCCTGAGTAATCACACCTTTGTGTTCTAGCGCGATTGAAATTGCATACTGAGGAAAACCATGCAAGAAATTGGTTGTGCCATCGAGCGGGTCAATAATCCAAACGTATTCAGAGTTGCCGCGCGCGCCCGACTCCTCTGCTAGAATCGCGTGATTCGGATACGCCTCAAGAATGGTATCGATGATGGCTTGTTCAGCCGCACGGTCGACTTCGGACACAAAATCATTGTGACCTTTCTTTTCAGGGGTAATCAAATCCAGGTTATTGGACGCACGTTGAATAACGGTCGCCGCACGGCGCGCTGCGCGCACCGCGGTGTTTAGCATCGGATGCATGGTTTCTCAATTTGAAAGAACGTAATTAAGGACGTATTCTACCCGCCTCTGGCGTCGGAATAAACCAAGAATGAATAAAGAAATCAATAAAAATTTATATCAAGGCGATGAAACCGCCTGTTTACCGCAAATTCGTGTTGTTTTATCGCACACCAGCCACCCCGGCAATATCGGCTCGACCGCTCGCGCGATGAAAACGATGGGTCTCACTGAGCTTTATCTGATCAACCCAAAAGAATTCCCCTCCGAAGTCGCTACCGCACTCGCATCCAGCGCCGACGATATTTTACAAAATGCCAAAGTCGTGAGCAGCATGGCTGAAGCCTTGGCCGGCACCACCATGCAAGTTGCACTCACCGCTCGTCGCCGCGAGCTATCACAGCCACTGCAAACCCCGCGTCAAATCGCCCCGAGCATCATCCGCAGTGCCCGTGCTGGCCAGGAAATCGCACTGGTATTTGGCGCCGAAACCAGCGGCTTAACGATTGATGAACTTTCGATGTGCAGCGACCGGGTTACGATCCCAACCAATCCACACTATTCCAGCCTGAATCTATCGCAAGCGGTACAGGTACTGACCTACGAGCTGCGCACCAGTTGCTTTGAAGCGGATTGGGTTGATGTGCAACACCTCGAGGAAGAACGAGACCCAGCGACGCACGAAGCGATGGAACGCTTCTTTGAGCACCTCGAAGAAGTAATGCTCAAGATTGGTTTTTTACGCCCTCACGCGCCCAAACGCCTAATGCCGCGCCTGCGCCGACTCTTTATTCGTGCAGAGCTGGAGCGCGAAGAAGTGGATATTTTGCGTGGTATTTTGAAGGCCACCACCGAGTTCGATCGCAAACCTTGATGTTTACATTGAATCAACAAAAAAGAGGGGCCTAGCCCCTCTTTTTTACATACCCCAGCAAAGTATTGCCAGGTAGGCCTCAAACAGCAGCTTTTTCGCCGCCATACTCCTCATAAGCCAACAAAGCCTCTGCGCCCGTCATCATACTGGGGCCGCCACCCATATACACGGCAACCTGAATCATTTCTAAAAATTCAGCCCGTGTCACGCCTAACTTCACACACGCTTGCGCATGAAAACCCAAGCAACCTTGGCAGCGCGCCGCAATCGCAATAGACATGGCCATCAGCTCTTTATTTTTCTTGCTGATCGCTCCCTCCGTGTGCGTTGCCTTGGTCAAAGCGCCGAAGGCCTGTGCAGTATCGGGAATTTCTTTATTAAACTCGCGCAATTTGCCAGTAATTTCCCGCACGAGTTGATGGTATTGTTCGCTCATAATTCACTCCTAAACTCAGACCCCGCATAAACATCAGGGTTCACATACAATATATATAATAATAAATTGTTTGTGCATTTGATCATTGCGCAAAAACAAAGCCGCGCCGAAATTCGACGCGGCTTGGTAAAAAACACCAAGTCTAACTACAGCACCTCAGCCGCATAATCAGCCAGACGTGAACGCTCTCCACGAGTCAAGGTAATGTGCCCAGAATGATCCCACCCTTTAAATCGATCAACCACATACGTTAAGCCTGACGAGCCCTCAGTCAAATAAGGTGTATCGATCTGACTGATATTCCCCAAACACACCACCTTGGTACCGGGGCCCGCGCGCGTAATCAGCGTTTTCATTTGCTTGGACGTTAAGTTCTGCGCCTCGTCGATAATCAGAAATTTATTCAGGAAAGTGCGGCCACGCATAAAGTTGAGCGATTTAACTTTAATCCGACTACGGATCAAATCGCGCGTCGCCGCCCGCCCCCAATCGCCCGCCTCGGCATCAGTTTGGTTGAGCACATCGAGGTTATCCTCTAGCGCCCCCATCCACGGCAGCATTTTTTCTTCTTCAGTCCCCGGTAAGAAACCAATATCCTCTCCCACAGGCACCGTCACCCGGGTCATAATGATCTCTGTATAGATTTTTGATTCCAGCGTTTGCGCTAGGCAGGCCGCCAGCGTCAGCAGCGTTTTGCCGGTACCGGCCTGCCCGAGCAAAGAAACGAAGTCCACATCAGGATTCATCAATAGATTAAGCGCAAAGTTTTGCTCGCGATTGCGCGCCGTAATGCCCCAAATGGCATTTTTGGTGTGGCTATAATCTTTCAGGCTTTCAATTACAGCTGATTTCCCATCAATACTGAGCACTCGCGCCTGCAGCGGTGTATCGCCAGTTTGATACAACATCTGGTTAATATACAACTCGGCCACGTCTGGGCCTTTGATGCGCCAGTAGCTACGGCCACCCTCTTGCCAGCTTTCCAGATCTTTGGAATTACGCTCCCAGAACTTCTGATCAATTTCGCGCATGCCGTTATAAAGCAGATCGGTATCTTCAAGCACTTTGTCATTGAAGTAATCCTCAGCCGCCAAACCCAAAGTGCGCGCTTTAATCCGCATATTGATGTCTTTAGACACCAAAATGACTTCGCGTTTGGGCTGCATCGCTTGCAGGTGATGAACAACGCCTAAAATCTGATTGTCTGCCTTACCCATCGGCAATTGCGACGGCAGCACGCTGGTAATCGCTTCGGTTTGCAAGAACAAGCGCCCTGTCGCCTGCCCTTTACTTGCATCCTCCAGCGAAACGCCATCGTACAAATTATGCTCCATCCCCGCGACTAGCTCCTCCATAAAACGGCTGGCTTGGCGGGCATTGCGTGCAACCTCGGTCATACCCTTTTTATTGGAATCGAGCTCTTCGAGCGTCATCATCGGCACAAATAAATCATGCTCCTGAAAACGATACAAAGAGGTGGGGTCATGCATCAAAACATTAGTATCAAGTACAAATAGCTTGCTGATTTTCTGTGCTTTTTTGGCAGCCATGATGCGTTCCTCCATTCGATTAGACAACAAAAAAGCGGCTTAATTGCCGCTTTGGTTTACTTCAAACTCACAACAAAATTGAGCACTTCTGCCACATGGTTTGGCACTTTCACCCCGCGCCACTCTTTGAGTATCTCGCCAGAAGCGCTGATCACAAAAGTGCTGCGCTCAATACCCCGCACTTGTTTGCCATACATGTTTTTGAGTTTCATCACACCAAACGCTTCACAAGCAACTTCTTCGGGATCGGAAATCAACTCAAAATCCAAGCCCAATTTGGCTTTGAAATTTTCATGACTTTTGATGCTGTCACGTGAAACTCCATACACCGTCGCGCCTGCGGCGATAAATTGAGTGTAATGATCACGAAAATCCGCCGTTTCGGTTGTGCAGCCCGGCGTATTGTCTTTGGGGTAAAAATAAATCACTGCATAAGGAGTGGCCAGTTGAGACAAGTCGAATTGGCCAGCATTGGTGGTTGGAAGTTGAAGTGCCGAACAAATGGCAGAGGACATGAATTCTCCAGAATCTTACAAGGTTGAAGCATTACTTCATTGTCGGCAATTGTGTGCGGCTAATCAAGTTTCATGACGCGCTCGCAACTTGATTTAGCCAAACTGCGCTTTACTAGTACAATACGGGAAAAATATTTACAGGCGTGTGACAGCATGAGTATTAAGTCAGATAAGTGGATTCGCCGTATGGCGCAAGAACACGGCATGATCGAGCCGTTTATTCCTGGGCAGGTCAAAGAAGTCAATGGTGAGCGCATCGTGTCTTACGGCACTTCCAGCTACGGCTACGACATTCGCTGTGCCGATGAATTCAAAGTATTTACCAATCTGAATTCGACCATCGTTGACCCGAAAAACTTCGATGAAAATAGCTTTGTCGATGTTTCTGGCAAAGGCTACTGCATTATCCCACCCAATTCATTCGCACTGGCACGCACGGTGGAATATTTCCGCATTCCTCGTAATGCCCTAACCGTTTGCTTGGGTAAATCAACCTACGCGCGCTGCGGCATTATCGTGAACGTCACTCCGTTTGAGCCTGAATGGGAAGGATATGTGACGCTGGAGTTTTCCAATACCACGCCACTGCCAGCGAAAATCTACGCCAACGAAGGCGTGGCACAGGTATTGTTCTTCGAAGCCGATGTCGATGATGTATGTGAAACCAGCTACCGTGATCGCGGCGGCAAATACCAAGGTCAGCACGGCGTAACACTACCGAAAACCTAAATTGCTGCGAATTTTTGAGCTTAAGCGGACGTCGGAGACAAGCAATGCGCATGTATCCCAAGCGTACGGCACGATTTATTCGTGCCATCTGTAAGCACAGAAAGAGCTTCCAACAGCATTGCGTACTTTTAGGCTTTGTATTCCGCTATTACTCATTCACTTGATACACCATGCGCATCTACTGTTATAATGTGCGCTCTGCGGGCGTCGTATAATGGCAATACCCGTGCTTCCCAAGCACGAGCCGAGGGTTCGATTCCCTTCGCCCGCTCATAAATACAAAGGCCAGAAGTCTGAAGACTTCTGGCCTTTTTTCATGAAAGTGCTGTTTATGGATTCGATTTGCTTATATGCAGCAATGAGAAATTAGTCGCGTCACCATTCACACCACAAGCTAATTTCAAGCAAATAAATCGACTTATAAATTAGTAAAAATGAGCGCTTAACTGATACCCGTGAATACCACTACAACTGCAACCAATGCTACACGCTAGGGTTCGATCCCTTTCTCCGAACTGTAATCCGCTCATTACTGTCATGGTTATCTCAATTTCTCGACTATTTTTTCAAGACCTACCAATGCGCTATCTGCGAGGCAAGATCAAAACCGCACGTCAAAATTCAGTCCAGCTCTCCTCATCCTGCTGATTCAGTAATTTGCCAACCGACTGAGCACCACCTGCAGTCGCAGCACGCGCCACCAATGCCTTAGCACCGTCCACATTTTTGGCTACAGAAGGCTTGGCTATAGTCTGCGTCACCTTTGGCAAGAGAGTTTTTCGCTCATTATGCGCAAGCTTAAACACACTAATTGCATCGCCAAGCGTCTGAGCCTGCTCTTCCAAAGACTCTGCGGCAGCAGAAGCTTCTTCAACCAGAGCGGCATTTTGCTGCGTTACCTCATCCATCTGGATGATGGCCTGATTGACTTGGCCAATACCTGCGCTTTGCTCGCTAGACGCACTGGAGATTTCACTCATGATATCTGTGACCCGCTTAATACTGCTTTCGATTTCCAGCATTGTGCTTCCAGCCTCAGCAACCAGTTTGGCGCCCCCTTCGACCTTGCTGACTGAATCGCTAATGAGTACTTTGATCTCTTTTGCCGCCAATGAGGAGCGTTGGGCAAGATTACGAACTTCTGATGCGACAACTGCAAATCCGCGCCCCTGTTCACCCGCTCTTGCCGCTTCAACTGCGGCATTTAGCGCCAAAATATTGGTCTGAAATGCGATACCGTCAATGACGCTGATAATGTCTACAATTTTGCGCGATGACTCATTAATCATACTCATTGTATCGACTACTTTATTTACTACTACCCCTCCCTTGGTTGCCACCTCTGAGGAGCTATGAGCCAACTGCCTAGCCACAATTGCATTATCTGCATTTTGCTTAACGGTACTAGTAAGCTCTTCCATGCTCGACGCCGTTTCCTCAAGACTAGCAGCCTGAGCCTCAGTCCGACGGGATAAGTCGGAGTTACCTTGTGATATTTCTTTTGCGGCTGTAGTTATCGAGGATCCGCAATATTGAATTTCGCCAACGAGACGCTGCAAATTTTCAACGGTGGAATTCACAGCGAGGCGAGTTTCACCAAAGAGACCTGGATATTCTTGCTTGATGGTTTGAGTCAGATCGCCTTCCGATAATGCCTGAGAAACCCGCATCACATCACGTAAACCGTTATCAGTAACTGAAGACAATTGATTGAGCAGCTCTGATAAACGTCGTGTAAAGCCTTGCTTTTCAGATAGGTCAATTTTGACGCTAAAATCACCACGATCTGCAGCGGCTTCTACAACAAGTTCAATTTCAGATACGATTTTTCTCAACGACTCTACCGTGGCATTGACACCTTCTTTGGTTTGCCCAAATAAACCTGGATAGTTTTTATTTATGGATTGGGTCAAATCTCCAGCAGCCAAAGCATTAGCAACGCGAAGCACATCATTAAAGCCAACATCGCAGGTTTCAACCAGCAAATTGAGATCTTTAATCATGTCTCGGAACAAAAACGCATATTTATCCGCTTGGGCCCGCTTGCTGAAATCTCCTTGAGAGCCCGCTTCCGCCAGCATCTTCACGTCATTACTGATCGTCACCAATGCCGTTTTAACGTCATCAATTGCTGCGGTAATTTTAGCTTTATCCCCGGGCAATCGATCCATATCAGGCTGGAAGTTGCCTTTGGAATATTCGCTAATCACTTCAACTATTTTCATCTTCACAGCAATGTGCGAATTAACCAACGCATTAACATCATTTGCCATCTTGG
This sequence comes from Chitinibacter bivalviorum, assembly GCF_013403565.1. NCBI lineage: Bacteria > Pseudomonadati > Pseudomonadota > Betaproteobacteria > Neisseriales > Chitinibacteraceae > Chitinibacter > Chitinibacter bivalviorum. The sequence goes on from NZ_CP058627.1 coordinate 1,161,668, forward strand.
CAAAGCTGCCCGAGAATTTATTTGAATCCATCTGCACCTTAATCCAGCCTAGTGCATGCTGTTCAGCCATTTTATTTTGCTCATCGGCAAAAGTAGTAATTGCGCCCTGCATCTGCTTCATGGCGGCCATCACACTGGATGTATCTCCAGGCTGCAAATGGATGGTGTTATTCATATTTCCTTTGGCTACAGCTAGGGCGATCGCAGCTGCCTGAGAAGGCTCGCCACCGAGTTGCTTCATCAAGGCGCGAACAATTAGCCATGCGATGAGCAGACCAAGACTGAGCGCTGAAAAACCGATGATTAAAATCAGTTTTTTAGCCGACTCAACCGTAGCTGCCGCCTTAACACCTTCGTTTTCCATTAATTTGGACTGGAAGTCGATCACATCATCGATCGATTTCATATAAGCAAGCTGAGCATCACGCATTGGTCCCAAGAGTAATGTCAAAGCGGCTTCTTTTTGGCCTGATTTGATAAGCACCAAAAAGTCTTCCAGATTTTTGACGTAGTCTTTGCGGGCCTCAGTGACAACTTTGAATTTAGCCCGAGCGTCTTCGTTTTTAATTGTCTGATCTAATTTCTCTAAACTTTCCGAAATACGTTTACGTGCGTCAGCAATGCTATCGATTTCTGAGTTTATTTTATTAATATCAGAGAACAGTAGAATATTTCGCGTAGAACGTGCGACCTGATTAACCTGACTAATGACATTATTGGCATATACCGTTTTTGGGTATCGATCTTTGACCAGCAGATTTACCGACTCATCGAGCGTTGCCATTCTGGAAAAAGCCAGAAAACTAATAATCAACAAAAGGAGCAATATAATTCCAAAGCCAAGCCCCATCTGAGTACGAACTTTTAGAGAACTAAGAAATGACATTTTATTACTCCACCCATGGCAAGCCAGAGAACATTTAATTAATTACAATTCACCGCTCGATAATTTACTTTCCAGCACCTACCTTACGCTCAGTTTGAATTGCAATTCCTATTAAACCCCATAAATTTATTTTCTACCCTTAACGACAGTGGCTTAATTTGCATAGCATTTAATTTAATTACATCTACCATAGCGTGCACGGCCACCCCGCGAGATATAACACAAGAGACAAGAGCATAAACAGCTAGCATTCAGGTACAGGCCGCAAGTCGAAATAAATACATCATCTTTAATCAGCGCGTTTGCGACCTGCTAATTCAAAACGCTCTAATGTATTAAGGCAAATTTGCCAATTTTGTAACCTTTTCACTCACGAATTTATTGATTTTAATCAACTATTTCTGAGATGCCCCGATACTTGCGGGGTATAAATATTTGCAACCCGTCATGTCAAGCCACCTCAAACTTTGAATAACTCTCGTTTGACTCAATCATTCACATTGCTCGTGCGGTTACGCTTAACCTATTTGCAACACATACTCACTTCACATGCTGCGGTGCACAATTATTGATACACGGAAAAAGCATGGAATTCAAGCTGATTAATAGCATCTAATACGAAGTGGCGTAAAAACGATCATGTTAGATCGTAAGTCAATAGCCACATTGGTTCTAAATTGTCAACAAAAAAAGCCCGCTCAAATGAGCGGGCTGTAGAATTACCTATATAGGCGAAGCTATTGCACGCCTGCAATATCATCCGATACCGCAGAAGCAGCACTGCTATTGAGTGAATGCGGGTGCATTACTTCAGGCGCAACACCCTCTTTGCCTGAGTCGCCAACATATTGCTCCACATTTGGCAGATGATGCGCAATACCCTTATGGCAATCAATACACGTCATGCCAGTGCTTAAGCCTTTTTGGTGCGCATTGGCTGAACGACGATTTTGCTCCATATAATCGAAGTATTCGTAATTGTGGCAATTACGGCAGGCCTTCGAATCATTGGCCTTCATCCTGTCCCACTCGTGCTGCGCCAGCTCGATCCGCTTGTCGAGGAACTTCTCACGCGTATTGATCGTGCCGGTCAGCTTGCCCCAGACTTCTTTGGAAGCCTGAATCTTGCGGATCATTTTCGGGCCCCATTCATGCGGCACATGACAATCCGGGCAAGTTGCGCGCACACCGGAACGATTGGTGTAATGCACGGTTTCCTGATACTCGGGAAAGACGTTGTCGCGCATTTCGTGACACGACAGGCAAAATTTCTCGGTATTGGTCATTTCCAGCGCAGTATTAAAGCCGCCCCAGAAAATAATACCGAGGATAAACATCCCGACCAAGCCCCAAAATCCGAGCCTAACCGCTCGGATTTTGTGCCAGCGATTCATAATCCAATTCATACGCTACCCCTTATTTCACCAGGCCATCAGCGGATTTAAAGGTATTGCCAACCAGTGGTTTGGCATCTGTTTGCGGAACATGGCACTGAACACAGAAATAACGACGTGGCGACAGGCCGGCCAGCTCTTTGCCATCACGGGTTTTGAAGTGAGTCACGGAGACGCGGGGTGCACCGGCTTCGGTCGCACGATTCCAGCTATGGCAATCGAGACATTTATTGAATTCCTTGGTAATCAAATAGCCCTTGGTCGTATGCGGAATAATCGGTGGTTGCTGTACCCACTGGCGCTGCTGAGCCGGTTTATCACGTTCATAACGATAGTTTTCCGACGGCACATCACCTTTCACCGCTTCGGTGCCGCGCAATGAGCGCAGTTCTTCGGCGATCACGCCACCACTTAATACGCTCAAGCCCAAGGCCAAAATCAAGCCAAACAAGCAGGCTAACTTTTTCATTTTTTACTCCTCTGAATCCTATTATGCATGCAACCAAAATCAATGGGGTATTGCCAGCAAGATCAATATTTAATTGGCTTTGACAGCAATACCCAACAATCAAACTTTGACTACTTTAACGGCACACTTTTTAAAGTCAGTCTGTTTCGAAATCGGGCAAGTCGCATCCAGCGTGACTTTATTGATCAGACGTCCCTCGTCAAAGAAAGGCACGAAAATCAGCCCCATCGGCGGTTTGTTGCGGCCGCGCGTTTCCAGTCGCGCCGTAATCTCGCCGCGACGCGAAATCACTTTCACGACCATGCCGCGCTGCAGGCCGCGCTGCTTGGCTTCATCGGGGTGCATAAAGACGACGGCTTCGGGAACGGCTTTGTGCAATTCGGGTACGCGATTGGTCATCGTGCCGGTATGCCAGTGTTCCAGTACGCGCCCGGTACACAGCCACAGATTGTATTCCTTGTCCGGGGCTTCGGCGGCAGGCTGGTAAGGCAGCGCAAAGATATTGGCTTTGCCGTCTTTATTGCCGTAGAACTTCAGGCCCTCGCCTTTTTGCACATAAGGATCGTAGCCCTCACGGTAGCGCCATTTGGTTTCCTTGCCGTTCACCACCGGCCAGCGCAAACCGCGCACTTGGTGGTACATATCGTACGGTGCCAGATCGTGGCCATGGCCACGGCCAAATTCGGCATACTCTTCAAACAGGCCTTTTTGCAAATAGAAACCAAAAGCTTTGGCTTCCTGGTTTTCAAAACCTTTTTGCAATTGATCATTTTTGAATTTATTGACCTTGCCATTCGCGTAAAGCACATCAAACAAGGTTTTACCCTTGTATTGCGGCTTTTTGGCGAGTAAATCAGCAGGCCAGACTTCTTCCATTTTGAAACGTTTTGAAAACTCAACGATCTGCCACAAATCCGATTTGGCTTCGCCCGGCGCATTGACCTGCTGACGCCAAACTTGGGTGCGGCGCTCCGCATTACCAAATCCACCTTCTTTTTCCACCCACATCGCGGTTGGCAAAACGAGGTCGGCAGCCAGTGTCGAGACGGTTGGATAAGGGTCAGACACAATGACAAACGTGTCAGGACGACGCCAGCCTGGGTACAGCTCCTGATTGATATTCGGGCCGGCCTGCATATTGTTATTGGCCATTTGCCAATACACCTTGACCTTGCCATCCTTGATCGCTCGCGCCATCGCCACGGCATGCAGACCGATTTTGTCTGGAATGGTGCCGTCGGGCAGTTGCCAGATTTCTTCGGCATGTTTGCGATGCTCAGGATTGGTCACTACCATATCTGCAGGCAAGCGGTGGGCAAACGTACCGACTTCACGCGCCGTACCACAAGCGGATGGCTGGCCAGTCAACGAGAATGGGCTATTGCCGGGCTCTGCGATTTTGCCAACGAGCAAATGCACGTTGTAAATCATATTATTGGCCCATGTGCCACGCGTATGCTGGTTAAAACCCATCGTCCAGAATGACGTTACTTTGATTTTCGGGTCGGCATACAATTCGGCCAAGGCGATGAGTTTTTCTTCGGATACACCGGAAATCTTGCTGACTTTTTCGGCCGTGTATTCGGAAACATATTTGGCAAACTCTTCAAAGCTAATCGCTTTGGCATCATTCGGGTTGGTTTTGGGCTTGCCATCGGCACCGGGGTAGCCATTGGCTTTGGCGTCTTTTTCGAGCGCATGGTTGGGGCGCAAACCATAACCAATATCGCTTTCACCCATTTTGAAATTCACATGCTTTTTAACAAAATCTTTGTTAACGCGCCCCGTGCTGATGATGTGATGACAAATAAAATTCATCATTGCCAAATCAGTTTGCGGGTTAAAAATGACACTCTGATCGGCCAACTCAAATGAGCGATGCTCAAACGTCGATAAGACTGCAACTTTGACTTTCGGGTTAGACAGGCGACGATCAGCGATGCGGCTCCACAAAATCGGGTGCATCTCGGCCATATTTGAGCCCCACAATACAAAAGCGTCAGCCACTTCAATATCGTCATAGCAACCCATAGGCTCATCCATACCAAAGGTACGCATAAAGCCCGTTACTGCAGACGCCATACAGTGACGTGCATTGGGGTCGATGTTGTTGCTGCGAAAGCCGGCCTTCATTAATTTGCTCGCCGCGTAGCCTTCATGGATCGTCCATTGGCCGGAACCAAACATCGCAATCGATGTCGGGCCGGAAGCTTTAAGTGCTTCCTTGTATTTTTTCTCCATGATAGAGAACGCTTCATCCCAGCTAATGGGGGTAAATTCACCATTTTTGTCGTACTGGCCATTTTTCTTGCGCAGCAATGGCTGCGTGAGGCGGTCTTCCCCGTACATGATTTTGGAAAGGAAATAACCTTTGATGCAATTGAGCCCGCGATTAACTTCCGCCTCAGGATCACCTTGCGTCGCGACTACACGACCATTTTGCGTTCCCACTTGTACCGTACAGCCAGTACCGCAGAAGCGGCAAGGTGCTTTATCCCAGCGAATCGCATTATCTACCGCTGTGCTTGCAGGCGTAGGCGCTGTTTTTTTCGGTGCAGCTTCGGCGATTAGTGGGATGCCAATCCCGGCTGCCGCAGCACTCACTGCGGTAGCCTTAATAAAATCACGACGATCAATGCTCATGGGTAATCCTCCTCACCTGCTATACGGATTGGTTTTCTATGGTGTTACTGGTTTTCTGGGAATTGCTATCGGGCTCATCATCACAATATTCATAAGCCAATGTGGTGGAGATGATTCCTTCAAATGACTGAATGAGGGTCAATGCTTCGCTGGTTCGAAATCCCGGCACATCCTCGACGGTCACAATGAGGCGGCCTTCATGTTCCTGATGCAACTCCACACCGGGAACACTTAATAATTGCTTGCGCACATCGGGCATTTTTCCCGGCATGGCGCGTACTACGAGGCTATACATATTCATTAATTAGGCTTCCATTGTTTGAGCTTGCCGCTGCACCATCTTGATCGCAGCGCTCGGACAGGGGGCAACACAAGCCCCACATCCGGTGCAAAGATCACTTTCAATGATCGGCTGCGCCACTCGCCCTAAACTCAGTTGAAAATGAATGGCCTTGGCATCGCACATTTCACCGCACACACGGCAATCGACACCTTGCTGCGCCATACAATCGCTTGCTATTTCAATGTGTTGTGCCCATGCCATTTCGGCAATCAAACTCAGTGCTTTGGGCTGACAAGCGTCGCGGCACTCGCCACAAAAAGTGCACTCCCCACGACTAAAATCGATCTCGGGAAAGCCACCATCACCAGCCACAATAATCTGACTCGGGCAAGCAGACAGGCATTCGCCACAACGCGTACATTGCTCGGTAAATTGCTCAATCGCCCAAGGCGGACGAAATATCGGTGCTGTTTTAACTGCAGGCTTTCGACCAAACAGTAAACTTCGGCGTGACTGATCAACAGGCATAGATGACTCTCTTTTAGGCGAAGACTAGGCCTTCAGCCGTGTTGCGACAATGACTCTGAAGGGGTAGATGCGCTTGAGATACCCACTCCTAGGTATATAGTGGTCACGCAAGGGGCAGGAAAATACGCCTTTTACCTAACCCTAACTGCTGTGTGTTAAAGATAGGTTAATTTTGGAGTTGTTGTGGCATTTCGATTTACATCTCTTGTAAACCTCACCATCGTCGCTCGCCTATCGCTGGCGCTCTTGCTATTAGTATTGCCTGGTGTTTTCAGCTTGGTGTTAAGCGGCTGGACGGCCAATCTGTCAGCTGGCGGCGGCGAAGCGATCAATATGGCGGGCTCATTGCGCAAACAATCTTATTTAATCGCCGCCACGGCGCTTGCCCCGCCCGCCCCGATTCCGGGCTCGCACCCCAATTTAAGTCAGGTTGTCGCCGAGTTTGAGCATCGCCTCTATCACAGCAATATTCAAAACGCACTACCTAGTGATGCGCAAGACCCGATCCGCATACAGTTCAATCAAATCGAAAGCCGCTGGCGCAATGAAATCCGCCCCAGCCTAGAACGCGACGATTCGCTCTATGCCAGCGTGCTGCTGCCATCGATACATCAGTATGTCAGTGAGATTGATGAATTTGTATCAGAGCTAGAAAAGGCTCACGAAACACGTTTGAAACTATTGATTCACATTCAATGGGTCACGCTTGCTATCGTATGTGGGGTATTTATCTGGACGCTTTACTGGGCTTATCGTTATATCTCATACCCCCTCTACAACATGGCAAACGTGGCAGACCAGGTCAAAAAAGGACAATACGCCACGCGCATTAACACCCCCGCCAGTGGTGAAATCGGCACGCTAAAAACTGCCCTTAATCGCATGCTCGACGAGCTTGAAGCTAGCCACAGCCAGCTTGAGTTACGCGTCGCCGAGAAAACGTCCGAATTAGAGCAAAACCAAATTGCCCTGCAATTGCGCTATCGGATTAAAGCCCTGCTAGCCGATCATGAGCCAGATCAGGCGATCTTTGATCAGGTACTCAAGGCCTTAGGGGAATTCATTCCATTAAGCAACGCAGCCGTTTGCCTCACGGACATTAACCCCAAACAACACCACATTCCGATCAAGTCAGCTTTTAAGTTGGCCAACAATCAGCAAGAAGGCATGCGGTTGGGCTGCCTAGAGCAAGATTGCGCCAGTTGTATCGACCATAGCCATCACGACAACAACGCGATCAACAGCGATACGGGCGGCAATGAGATGGTGTTCCGCTTACTTGATAGCGGTATCACCTACGGCATTATGCCGATCACCATTGCCAATGGAGTTCAATTGGCGCCGTGGCAAATCGCGGTACTCGAAGACGTCAGTCGCAATCTGGGCGCAGCATTGGCGGGCTCACGCCGCAAGCAATCATTGCACCGTCTTGCCTTATTTGAAGAGCGCTCGGTCATTGCCCGTGAATTGCATGATTCGCTCGCGCAGGCTTTGTCTTACCTAAAAATCCAAGTCGTACGCCTGCAAAGCCAGATCAACGACAAACCCGACGCAGCACAAGCCACCTTGCAAGAGCTGCGTGAGGGGCTTAATGCTGCGTACCGGCAATTACGAGAATTACTCACCACCTTTCGTCTGCAAATTAACCAAGGTGGGCTCAATGCCGCGCTCATGGCAACCGTCGGGGAATTTACCGAACGCTCGCAACTCGACATCCAGCTTAGTAACCATCTGCTTGGCATCGAATTGGCCGCAGAAGAAGAAATCCACGTTTTACAAATTGTGCGCGAGGCATTGGCCAATGTGCACCACCACGCACAAGCCCAAAGCGCGCAAGTACAGCTGGCGTGGATAGGCAATGAAATAGTCGTGAGTATTAGCGATGACGGCAAAGGACTCAGCCCCAACCCCGATCGGCCGCAGCATTACGGCCTATCAATCATGCGAGATCGGGCGCAAAGCTTAGGTGGCACCATTACCATGCAAAGTCGCGCACCCACAGGCACACAAGTCACCCTGAGGTTTGTCCCAACGACACCTTTCGCCCAAAATGAAAGCACATTGGCGATCGACCCTGTACCAAACACACAAAACCGCCCCACTCAACCCAATCAGGACACCACCTTATGAATACGCCAACTGAAAGCTACCGCATTGTCGTGATTGACGATCACCCCCTCTTTCGCAAAGGGGTCGTGCAACTGCTGGGGCTCAATCCGCAATTTGAAGTCGTCGGCGAAGCTGCGGGGGGCGTTGAGGGCGTAAAAATTGTTGCCGACACCCAGCCTGATCTGGTCATTCTTGATTTGAATATGAAAGACATGGACGGCATCGCCACACTCAAAGAAATCAAGCTACTTGATCTTGATAGCAAAGTGGTGATGCTTACCGTATCTGATGACAGCCGCGACCTCGTCGCCGCAGTCCGCGCCGGCGCTGATGGCTACCTGCTCAAAGACATGGAGCCCGAAGACATCGTAGCGCGTCTTAGCGAAGCACTCGACGGGCAAATGGCCATCCCCGAGCGCCTCGGTCGCGCGTTAGCGGTTGCGCTGCGCGAAGATGACACCAGCGATCGTAATCAACAAATATCGCACCTCACCGAGCGCGAGCAGGAAATCTTGCAATGCCTAGCGCAAGGTCTATCGAATAAACTCATCGGCCGCCAACTGGGTATTGCAGAGGGCACAGTCAAAGTGCATGTCAAAAGCCTGCTGCGCAAACTTAGCTTCCGCTCGCGGCTTGAAGCGGCGGTATGGGCTGTTGAAAATGGTATTAAATATTAAGTACTATTTTGTGGTGAATGCCTGTGATCGGCTGAATCTACAGCCAAGAGCAGCCTCTCGTAGTTGCTTTATTCAGAATCAAAGGAACGAAACTTTATCATTTTAACTTGGTGCTAAATGAACTTAACCATCCGAGATTACATGGCTTTCTTTACTGCTTTTGCTGTAATGTTTATTTATTATTTAACTTGGTATTTATTTAGATACATGAGTTGGCCATGGCATAACTCATACAACATCCCAGGTTTTTTCCTTCTTCTGCTTTCTTGGCCGTGGTCAGGATTTTTGTTTTCTGCTCAAAGCTACTTCGAAGGACTTAATATTTTTGGAAAATATAGTTCACAAATTTTTTTGAATTTACTTACTTCAATTGGGTTTGGGTTAAACGTAGTCATCGTCAAAAAAGTGTTTGTTGGCATAAAGTTAATGCTGAAATGACTTCCGCGTTGGGTAGAGATGCAAATCTCGCTCACAAAAATATAATACACAATGTGCCTAAACCATTTAAATGAGAATCGTTGATTTACTCCTGCAGCCGGCTTGACCCCGCACAACCTAAACCACTTACAGCTCCTTTCGATCGGAGGTTTAAATGGATACACTGCACGCCACAGCACGACAATTAGCCGCCGAAGCAATCAATGACGGGCGGCCACTGGATTGGTTTGAAACGCTCTACGCCAAGGCGCAACGCTATGAGGCGATCGTTCCTTGGGCTGACCTGATACCAAATCCAAATTTAACCGCATTATTCGACGAGCAACGCCATCGATTTACAAACATGAAGAGCGCCTTGAAAGTCGGTTGCGGCCTTGGGGACGATGCGGAATGGTTGGCTCAGCAAGGCCTCGATGTAACTGCTATTGATATCGCCAAAACCGCCATTGCCCAGTGCCTACAGCGCTTTCCTCAATCGCCCGTTCGCTATTGCGTGGCAAATCTATTTGAAGCCCCAACAGACTGGTGCAATGCGTTTGATCTCGTGGTTGAAGCCTATACTTTGCAGGTTTTACCCGCCCAATTACGCCCAGCTGCGCTAAGCCATATTGCGCAATGCGTAGCCAGCAATGGCTATTTACTAATCGTCGCCAGATTGAGAGAGCCCGTCGAAGCAATCGGCGCAATGCCGTGGCCACTCACTCGTGCAGAAATCGATGAAATTAAAGCGTTAGGTTTTACAGAAATCGTGGCTAACGACTTTTTCGACCAAGAAACACCGCCCGTGCGTCGCTTCAGAGGGATTTATCAAAAAATCGACATGCAGCGCATGAGTCCGTAGTGCAACTGACCCCCTCAATTTCAAATATTCGAGCAAAATTGGGCGCGGATTTCGATGGCCACTTGGCCGGCAAACCAACAAATAAAAAGCCCACTTTGCAGTGGGCTTTTATACATACAAGATGTATTTCTATCTAGACCAATACAATGAATGGTCGCATTTAAATACCCCAATTATTTCTTTTCTACTGGTGCTGAAGCGGTCTGCTCCTTCACGATACGAATTTCTTCAATCAGCCATTTTTCATCTTCCGAACCAGGCTCAAGCAAGTCCAGCAGCTTATTCCACCATGTCAACGCCGCTTCGCGATCACCCCGTTGTAGTGCTGCACTGCCAGCCAACATCAAGGCGTCGGGTTCGCTGGCGTTCATTTCCAGCGCTCTGGCCAATAATTGAGTAGGACGGCCAGCAAAGGTATTGTCTTTGACCGCGAGCGAGCCAGCGAAACGGGCAATTTCACCAGAGTCCTTTTGCACCAGCGGCCAAGCCTGCTCATAGGCTTTCACAGCGTCGTCATAACGCGCCAGCGTACGATAGCTACGCGCGAGCATTAGCCAGCCTTGAGTGTTATCGGGTTCAAGCGCCAACTTGGCCTCGAGACTTTTCACCATGCCTTCGATTTTAGCGGCATCCATGACGGCTGCGGGCGCTGCGGCCTGTCGATTCATCGGTTCGAGCGCAGCGGGGTTGCCCAGCTTGAAATACAGTAATCCCGCCATCAAGGGCAGCAACAGTCCGATAGCCACAATGGTGGCGGCACGACTGCGCGGTGCAATCTCGGCAACGGGTTTAGCGAGCCCCACTTCAGCCACTAAACGCGCCTCAGCTTCGGCAATACTGGCCTGATATTCGTTTTGGCTGAGGCGGCCGTTAGCGACATCGCTAGCCAACTCGGCCAAAATACTGTCGTGCAATTCATAACGCGCACGACGTAAATCATCGTTCTGAACGCGCTGCGCACGAAAGAGCGGAAACAACAAAACAAGTAAACTAAGGGCCACCAAGACGGCGCAAATCAGCGCAAAGTTATTCATCTTTTTTATCCTCAAACTCGCGCTGTAATTGTGCCAAGGTTGGCAATGCTGCATCTGGCGGCGTAGAAGAACCAGATACATCAGCATGTATATCGCCACGATCCTTTTTGCGCAAGTTATGCAACAATATACCCACACCAAGCAACATCAACAGCAAAGGCCCTAGCCACAACAATAGAGTCCGCGCATTCCACGGCGGGCGATAAGTCACAAAGTCGCCATAACGATCGGTGAGGTACTGAATAATCTGACGATCAGTTTTCCCGGCACTAATTTGCTCGCGCACCTCGCGACGCAAATCCTCTGCCAATGGCGCACGCGAGCTGGCGAGGCTTTCGTTTTGGCAAACCAGGCAACGCAATTCGGCGGATAAGGCCACTAGGCGCGCTTCGACAGCGACATTACTGGCCGCTGGCGAGGTTTTGGCCTGCGCCACGGGCAGACACATCAACAGCAGCGCAAAAATCGGAGCAAGGTAATTGCGCATCACTTCACCCCCGCCTGATTTCGACGAGCCTGCTGCAAAGCGGGCATGATTTTGTCGGCAAAAACGTCGTCACTCACTGGCCCAGTATGTTTCAAAACAATCGTGCCTTGAGCATCAATCACAAAGGTTTCCGGCACGCCATACACGCCAAAATCGATCCCCACTCGACCATCGCGATCAGCGATCACAACCGTATAAGGGTTGCCGCGCGCCGCCAGCCATTTTTGGCTATCGTCATCGCTATCCTTGTAGGCCATACCGACCAGAGGTACACCTAGCTTACTTTGCCAGCGGTTCAATACCGGATGCTCAACCACACATGCGGAGCACCATGATGCCCAGACATTGAGCACCCACGGTTGCCCCAATAGCGATTTGGCGTGAAATTTTTCCCCACGTTTGCTCGCTTCAAGGCGATCGAGCGTAAACACAGGGGCTGGTTTTCCAATCAAAGGCGATGGAATATCACGCGGATTTAAGCGCAAACCGTAGGACAATAAGCCTGCGAGCGCGACAAAAATAATCAGAGGCAAGTAGCGTTTCATACTGCCACCTCTGCCTGTTTTTGTTGGCGCGACAATCGATAGCGTCGATCACTCAGCGCCAGCGTGCCCCCCAAAGCCATCAAAATACAGCCGTACCAAATCCAGCCCACCAAGGGTTTGTAATGCGCACGAATCACCCACGCACCGGTAAATGGGTTCGCCTCGATTGGCTCGCCCAGCGAGACATACACATCGTAAAACGGCGAATGGTGAATCGCGGCCTCAGTCATCGGCATATTGCTGGAGAAATACTGGCGTTTTTCAGGATGCAAAACACTTACCGCTTGGCCATCTTTGAGCAAACTAAGATTACCTTTAAGCGCAGCAAAATTGCTTGCCCGTTCAGGCGTTATGCCATCAAAGCGTAAGGTATAGCCACCTACTGCCAAGGTATCGCCATGATTCATTTTGACGTCGTCTTCGTGCTCATAGCTCGACACCACGGTCACACCGGCGACAAACACGGCCACACCCAAATGCGCCAGATGCATGCCGGTAAACGAGGCAGGCAAGGCAAACGGCGCACGCCAAAACGCAAGGCCTTTACTCATCACCAAACGCAATCGGCTCAACCAATCGAGCGCCGCAGTCAACGCCACCCAGATCGCAATACCCAAGGCCACGGCCACACCCCAGCGCCAACTGCTGCTCCATAAAAATGGTGCAACTATCCCAAGCGCGATTGCGGCCACCGCTGGCCAGCGTAAAGCAGTCACAATTTCGCTCGGCGCGTGTTGCTTCCAACGTATCGTGCCAGCCATACCCACCATAATCAGCATCGGTAACATCAGCGGTACAAACACCGAGTTAAAGTACGGTGGGCCTACCGATAATTTGCCCAAACCCAGCGCATCAATCAGCAGCGGATATAAAGTCCCCAGCATGACCGTCGCACATGCCACGGTGAATAACACATTATTGGCCAGCAACAATGTTTCGCGCGAACACCAGCCAAACGCGCCACCACCTTCCATCTTGGGCGCGCGCCAGGCGTACAAGGCCAGCGATGAGCCGATCACAATGCACAAGAAAATCAGAATAAACATGCCGCGCGTTGGATCTGTCGCAAACGCATGCACGGAGGTCAGCACGCCAGATCGCACCAGGAATGTGCCGAGCAAAGATAAGGAAAAGGTCGTAATCGCTAACAGTACCGTCCAATGCTTAAACGCATTGCGTTTCTCGGCGACCGCCAGCGAGTGAATCAGGGCCGTACCGGCCAGCCACGGCATAAATGATGCATTTTCAACTGGATCCCAAAACCACCAGCCGCCCCAACCGAGCTCGTAATACGCCCATGCGCTACCGAGCATAATCCCCAAGGTCAGCGACACCCACGCCGCCGCCGTCCACGGCCGACTCCAACGCGCCCACGCGGCATCCAGTCGCCCGGTCAATAACGCGGCAATGGCAAAAGCAAACGCCACCGAAAAGCCGACATAGCCCATATACAGCAGCGGCGGATGAAACACCAAACCTGGATCTTGTAGTAGCGGATTGAGGTCATTGCCATCGGGTGCGGCAGGCAGTAAGCGGGTAAACGGACTGGAGGTCAGTAAAATAAATAAGTGCAAACCCAGCGAAACAAAGCCCAACACGCCCAGCACCAAAGCACGTACAGTCAGTGGCAAACTCCGCCCCAGCACCGCCACCGCAGCGGTCCAACCCGATAGCATCAGCACCCACAGCAACAGCGAGCCTTCATGCCCGCCCCATACGGCGGCAAATTTATATAAATCGGGGAGCAGTCGATTCGATTGCTTGGCGATATAGATCAGCGAAAAGTCATCCTGCAAAAATGCGGTCGCCAACAGGCCAAACGACGCCAGTAGCAACAATAATTGCAGCACCGCGGCAGGCCGAGTAATCCGCATCAAGGCGCTATTTTGCATTTGCCCGCCAGCAATACCGCAAGCTGCCAACACCAGAGCCACCAAGGCGGAGAGAATCAACGTAAATAAACCGAGTTCACCAATCATTACTTACCCTTCTGCAACACCATTTTTACCAGCGCTCGCACTGCACTGGCCTTCGGTGTGAGGCTAAAACCAAAATTACCAACGTCGCAGTGCGCCCAATTTAGGATCGGCACTGCCCAGACTTGCCCAGAGCTATTTGGCCGCAGACTTCTCCGCCGCTCGCTGATGCGCCTTATTCACGGCGTCTTGGGCTTCGGGCGGCATGTAATTTTCATCATGCTTGGCCAGCACTTCGCTGGCGGTAAACACTTGCCCATCCCAACTACCCTGCGCCACGACGCCTTTGCCTTCTTTAAATAAATCCGGCAATAAGCCTTTATATTTCACGGCAATGGTTTTATCGGTGTCGGTCACGGCAAACTGCATCGTCACCCCATCATCCCCGCGCAGCAGCGTATTTTTGGCGACCATGCCACCAATCCGGAAAGCGCGCCCTTGAGGGGCTTCACCGGCCAAAACTTGCGTGGGGCTATAAAAGAAAACCAAATTTTCGCGAAATGCATTAACGACAAAAAAAGCCACCAGCGCTAACGTCATCAGCGCACCACCGACCCAGAGCATACGTTTACGACGAGGGGTCATGATTGGCCGTCCTTCGCTTTCAGTGCTTGCAGCATCTGGGTGCGACACAATTGTTGCAATACGCTTTGTCGCGCACTGCGCAGTAATACCCCCTCAATGCATAGACTCAGAAAGCATACAAAAAAAGAACCCCAGACATATACCCCATAGCCGCCCATTGCAAAAAACTGCGACCAGCTCTGCCAATAAATAGCCCAATCCATCATGACTCCTTCGCCGCTACTTCGGTCAATTCCTGCACCCAACGGGTATTGGCCTCACGCTGCAAGATCAAAACGCGCACGCGTCGCAAGGTCATCGCGATCGCATACATCCACGCCGCCAAACCCATTAACAACATCGCCAACAACATGACACTAGCCATACTGCTGCCTCGGCTACTCACCGAAGCACCTTGGTGCAGCGTATTCCACCAGTAAACCGAAAAATAAATCACGGGCACATTAAACACCCCGACCAGAGACAAAATCGAACCCGCTTGATCGGCGCGATCAGGGTCATCAATGCTGCGCGTGAGGGCAATAAAACCCAAATAAAGAAAAAACAGCAGCAACATCGACGTTAAACGCGCATCCCACACCCACCATGTACCCCACATGGGTTTGCCCCACAGCGAACCAGTGAGCAGTGACATCAGTGCCATCCACGCGCCCGTAGGCGCAAGCGCCTGCGCCATCAGTGCCGAGAGCCGTGTTTTCCACACCAAATGAATCACCGACCAAAATGCCATCACGACATAAATAAACATCGCCATCCAGCTCGTGGGCACGTGCAGATAAATAATCCGATACCCATCGCCTTGCTGTGCATCACTCGGCGCAATGGCAAAACCTATCCATAAACCAGCCAGCGCCAAAACCAGCGCCAATGCGCTAAACCATGGAATAGCTCGCCCTGCGAGCGGGTAAAACGTACTCGGTGCGGAAAAATGAAACCAGTGCCGACTCGATCGGGCACTTGTTGGTGTCTGCATACCTAATATCCCAAATTACTCAATGGCCAAGCGCAAAGCACGCGCTGCCAGCCAAGGCGAACAAAACACGGATGCGCACATCATCGCAGCCAACAATGACAACTCTGCCATTCCTGATTGCCCCGCCGCCACTGCGGCCACCGCACCACTACCAAAAATCAACACGGGCGCAAGCAATGGCAAAACGAGCAAAGCCAGCAACACTTCACCCTGGCGCAAACCCAAAGTGAGCGCAGCACCAACGCCACCCAATGTGGTAATAATCGGCGTACCCAGCAACAAACTGGCGAGCAACATCAGCCATTGCGCACTGGGCAAACCATATTGAATCCCGAGTAGCGGCGCAGCCAAAGCCAGCGGCACACTACTGGCCAACCAGTGCGCGGCAAATTTGCCTGCGACCATGACGCTGACTGGAAACGGGTTTAACAGTAGCTGCTCGAGCGAGCCATCTTGCCAATCGCTTTGAAAAAGTCGCGGCAAAGCCAGCAAATTGGCCAGCAAAGCCGCCACCCACAAAACGCCTGGGCCAATTCGCAATAACCAAGCGGGCTCAGGGCCAATCGCCAAGGGAAATAAAGTCGCAACCAGCACAAAAAACATCAGCCCAACCAGCACATCGCCGCGTTGACGCCAAGCTAGCAATAAATCGCGTACGACGATGCTGCCAAAGAAGCGAATCACACTCACATCGCCTCCAGCAATAAAATACGTGGTGCGGGTATCAGCTCGGGAATCTCTTGATGCGAGGTTAGCAAAGCAATACCCCCACCAGACAAATGTTCCGCCAGCCATTGCCCCAGCTCCGCCTGCGCAGCAATATCGAGTGCGACCAAGGGCTCATCCATAATCCACAATGGTCGCGGCAATGCCAAAAATCGTGCCAAAGCGGCGCGGCGTTTTTGGCCTTGCGATAATTGCCGTACAGGCAAATCAATGCACGCGGCCAAACCAACTTTCAACAAGGCTTGCAGCGCCGCATTTTCCGACAAACCCACCCCTTGCAAACGCGCAAGCGTTAGCAAATTTTCCAGCGGGCTTAGGGTGTCTTTCAAAGCATCGCGGTGCCCCAGGTAATGCAGGTTCGCAGCAAAATCATCGCCCCAATCGGACTGACTTTTCCCCTGCCAAGACACCACGCCGCAGTGAGTGTTGGTCAATCCGGCCAAGGCTTTAAGCAGGGTGGTTTTACCTACACCATTTGGCCCCTGCACATGCAAGCACTCGCCCGCATTTAAGGCAAAAGTCAGCTCAGTAAAGAGTTGTCGCCCTCCCCGCTCCGCGGTCAGGCCCTGCACTTGCAGCATAAAATCCTAGCAATAGATGGTGATTTTGCGGAAATGCAAGTGTACCTTGCTCAGCTTAAATTCAGTTGGGGATTAACGGATACCCCTTCCGAGGTAATCCTATCTACAACAGATGTAAGCATTGATGTTTTTCTCGCATTTCGAAATACGCAAATATAAAGATCGAACAACCATAATCGCGCCATTGCCAAGCTCCGTGATATTGCTCTTTGCCTATCCCTTTTGCCCGTCTATTCGCGCCTGCCAATACATCGGCATATAGACTTTCCCCCAAGAGAGCAACGCCACAATCGCCGACAGCGCCGCAAGCAGATACAAACCACTTTGCCATACAGGAATCATTTCCCCCAATACTCGTGCCAGCGCCACACCATGCATTGCCCAATAGGCAACCCAAGCCACTCCACCAGCCATCAAAGGACGCCCCGAATGCCCCAGCGTCACCCGAGTCACAAAGCCCAGTAACATGGTGCAAAAGAAACCCAGCGTGAGTGCATGCAGAGGGGCAAAACCTAGCGAGGGCAGATCAAACATCTGCAACACATCACCAATGGTAAACAAAGCCAGCGCAATCCCGGCCCAGAAAAACGCCGCATGCAACATGGCAAGCAACTTCACCTGAAACGATCGCAACAACTGCCAGCGCCAGCTGGTATACATCAAACCTGCAGCCAGCAATGCATCCACAGCAAGGGTATTCACTTGAAAGCCTTTTATTACAATACGTACAAGCAATAAGCCCCCCATGGTATACAGCAAACCCATCGGCCGCCACGGGCTATATGGTGCAATGGCATTGCCAGAAAAAAACGGAATCATGCGATGGGAAACCACCAAAAACACCGGCAACAGAAAACCCCAAATACCGATATTAATCGCCCACGCCCAAGCGCCGATTTGTGCGGTAGCGATCCAGTACAATGCGGCGCCCATCCCTACGCTGCCCATGCAAAATGCCAATCCAACCGCAATAGCATGCTGCTTATCCAATACCTTACTGCGACTAATCGCGAGCCACCACAGACTAATGGCCAGCAACCAAGCTAGAAAATGCAATGCGATGCCAAAAATCATTAATCCCGAAAACCACCTTCCTGCCAAGCACGCTACACCGCCGCATGCATAGACCAGCAATACCGGAGCGTACTGCTTCAGAGTTGGACTTTGAACGTTTAACCAGCGCGGACCTGCCGTATAAATAAAGCCCAGCATAAAGAGCGGAAAAAACGCATAAGTCATTACATATCCATGCCAAAACATCGCAGGGATTTCAGCCTGAATATTCAACCAGCCGCGAGCGGCGATTTCGACCCCCCAAAATAAAAAACTAAGCAGCAATAATATTGAACCCGCCAAAAATCCCAGCCGGTGCGGGGCAGAAGTGAGAGTGCGTAAATATACGGCGGGCTGTGCTGACATTTTTAATCCCCAACAGACAATTCATCTACCTATATTATCCAGCCAAACAGCGCCAAAACTTGTGCAAGATCAGCTAAAAACGAGGCTCAGCCCGACCATTAAGAGGTAGGCCGCAGCATCCGCTCACCGTCGAGTCGTCTTTTTGCTTGATTCAGCCTCATTTGATTTCGCTACAGCCAAGCCACAGGCTGATTGATATACTTCTTGATTCTCGGCATTTGCCCTTGTAGAAACATTGACGATACACCCAGGCAGCATGAACTACTCACCGCCCACTTTTGAAATGGCCACTGCATGAACGAAAAAACTCGCCGCCCGACTATGCAGGATGTAGCCGATCTCGTCGGCACGTCCAAAATGACGATTAGTCGTTATTTACGCGCGCCCGAGCTGGTTGCACCCGCAACTGCAATACGCATTGCCAAAGTCATGAGCCAGCTGGGCTATGTACCAAGCCGAGTACCTGAAATGCTGGCCAATGATCGCAGCCGAGCGATTGGCGTTTTGCTACCATCGATGTCCAATCAGGTGTTCTCTGCTGTTGCGCAGGGAATTGAAGAGATTACCGTCCCTGCTGGCTACCATGTGCTGTACGGGCATTATGGCTACGACGCCGAACGCGAAGCACAGCAAGTAGCGCAGTTATTGTCATTTCATATTGATGGCTTGATGCTATCGGAGTCGCAACACACCGAGCGCACGCTAAAAATGCTGGCGGCCGCCGATATTCCCGTCGTAGAAATGATGGATTTACCTGCCTCGCCCATCGATCAAGCGGTCGGACTCGATCACACGGCTGCGGCGGCAGCGATGGTCAATACCATGATCCAACGTGGCAAGCGCCACATCGTGTATCTGGCAGCGCGTTTAGATCAACGCACCCAGATGCGTGAGATCGGGTATCGGCAAGCAATGAATGCTGCGGGGCTAGAGTGCAAAGTCATTCACACCAATGTGTCGTCAACCTTTAGCCTCGGCGGGCAATTGCTTGCGCAAGCTCAGCAACAAATCCCACAACTCGACGGTATTTTCTGCACGAACGATGACATTGCGGCTGGCGCTTTATTGGCTGCCCAAGCGCAAGGGCTGCGCGTTCCCGACGACATCAGCATCGCGGGCGTAAATCACCTCGATATTGGCTTGGCACTGCAGCCACAACTGGCCAGTATTGTGACGCCACGCCATGCCATTGGGCGCTGCGCTGCCGAGCGCTTGATTGCTCGTATCAATGGCGAGCAATTTACCAATCCGGTGCAAGATCTGGGTTTTGAGCTCTTTTTGGGTGGCAGCATTTAAATACACCTTAATAGCCCCTTATACCCTGCAATGTATATCGCTCCAATCCATTCAAATAAATATCCTCATTCACATACCCTGTAAAACAAAACTCAACCCGCCTTGTAAGTAGTATCCCTATTCTGATTTTAATCAAATATGTAGCGAAATCGATTGCCACTACAAAGACGATGCAGGCAAAATGTTACCCATAACATGTTACGCATAACAATTTGTACATTAACGGAGTCGAACTATGAACAAAGCAAAGATCTACGTACTGATGGGGGTGTCGGGCTGCGGCAAATCAGCGCTTGCTACCCAGCTCGCTCACGAACTGAACGCCGCACTACTCGATGGTGATTTTCTACATCCACGTGCCAATATTGCCAAAATGGCATCCGGCCAGCCGCTCAACGACGACGATCGCGCGCCGTGGCTTGCAGCGCTCAATGATGCTGCCTTTGCAATGCAACGTACTAATCCTGTTTCGCTAATCGTTTGCTCTGCGCTCAAAAAGGCTTATCGCGATCGCCTGAGAGCAGGCAACCCAAATTTGGAGTTTTTATTTCTCGATGGTGAGTACGAGCTGATTGCCGAACGCATTCGCCAACGCCAAGGGCACTTTCAAAAAGCAGGCATGTTGGATTCACAATTTGCCACGCTAGAGCGCCCAGCAGCGGATGAAACCGACGTGCATTACATCGACATCGCGCCAGCACTCGCTGAAGTAGTCGGCAGTGCGAAAGCCATTATTTTGACGCAGGAGTAAGGCGATGGAAACGTTCAACCTCATTTTCACGGCAGTTGGCTCGGTCCTGTTGCTCTTATTTCTGGTCATGAAAGCGCGCCTGCACGCCTTCGTCGCACTGATGCTGGTATCAATTGGCGCAGGGATATTCTCGGGCATGCCGGTCGACAAAATTGCCGACACCATGCAAAAAGGTATGGGGGGCACGCTTGGGTTTCTGGCCATTGTGGTGGCGCTAGGCGCGATGTTTGGCAAAATCTTGCATGAAACCGGCGCACTGGATCAAATTGCGGTGAAATTGCTTGAGAAATTTGGCCATAGTCGCGCCAACTACGCATTGGGGATCGCGGGCTTAATCTGTACCTTGCCGCTGTTTTTTGACGTCGCCATTGTCTTACTGATCGGCGTGGTATTTGCAGTTGCCCGCCGCACTGGCGGCAATGTAATTAAGCTGGCTATTCCACTATTTGCTGGCGTCGCCGCTTCGGCTGCTTTTTTACTGCCTGGCCCGACCGCCATGTTGCTGGCTTCGCAAATGAAAGCGGACTTTGGCTGGATGATTGTGCTGGGCTTGGCTGCGGCGATTCCGGGCATGTTGCTGGCAGGGCCGATTTACGGCAACTTCATTAGCAAATACGTGACACTATCGCTGCCCGCCGATGTTAGCGAGCCAACGCTGGGCAAAGGCCAGATGCCCTCTTTTGGCTTTAGCATCAGCTTGGTATTGTTTCCGCTACTCTTAGTAGGCTTAAAAACCATTGTGGCGCGCTTTGTGAGCCCAGAAAGCAGCATTTATCCTTGGTTACAATTAATCGGCCACCCTTTCACGGCAATCTTGCTCGCCTGCTTATTGGCAATCTACGGCCTGGCATTACGTCGCGGCATGAGTAGCGACAAAGTCATGGAAATCTGCAGCACTGCTTTGCAACCAGCGGGGATTATTTTGCTCGTTACCGGTGCGGGTGGCGTATTTAAGCAAGTATTAGTGGATTCGGGCGTTGGCCCTGCGTTGGGCAATGCGCTGATCGGTGCAGGTCTGCCGATCGCACTGGCTTGTTTTGTATTGGCTGCAGCGGTGCGGGTGATTCAAGGCTCAGCCACCGTAGCCTGCCTCACGACCGTTGGCTTGGTATTGCCAGTCATTGAGCTTGCAGGTTATTCAGGGGCGCAATTAGCCGCGCTGTCGATTTGTATCGCTGGCGGCTCTATCGTACTGAGCCATGTGAATGATTCGGGCTTTTGGTTATTCGGGAAATTCACTGGTGCCAATGAAGCGCAAACACTCAAAACCTGGAGCGCCATGGAAACCATCCTCGGCACAACAGGTGCGACAGTGGGAATGATTGCTTTTAGTGTTCTTTAATCGATTCATCGTGCTTAAAGCAAAAAAGCCGCCAATATTTTGGCGGCTTTTTCATTTGCGGCAGCAAGAAATAGAAAAAGCCGTTAGATTTTTAAGTCTAACGGCTTTTAGCATTTGGTGCCCAGGGTCGGACTCGAACCGACACACCTTGCGGCGGGGGATTTTGAGTCCCCTGCGTCTACCATTTCGCCACCTGGGCAGGTAACTGGTTTAGAGGCCGCATTATTCATGAACTTACGCGTCTTGGCAAGCCACTACGCGAACAAATCTGATACCACTTTGAATTTCCTAATATTTTTTCAAACCTAATTATCTGACTACGTACTCAGCTTAAATGGTAAATGACTGGCCATTGCAAGTTGATATTCGTCAGTGGACTGCTCTTCTTGCGCAAAATAACGCGCCACGCTATCGCGCATGCCGTCATGAGCGATCCAATACGCCGACCAGGTCTCTACAGGCTCAAATCCACGCGCGAGTTTGTGCTCCCCCTGTGCGCCGGGCTCAAATCGTTGCAGCCCGTGCGCTATGCCGTATTCAATCCCCTGGTAATAACACAACTCGAAATGTAGGCCTGGGCAGTCAATATCAGCCCCCCAATGACGCCCAAATAGGGTTGTATCATTGCGATAACAAATCGCCGAAGCGACCAACTCCTCCCCCGCTAGCGCGGCAAAGATCACCATTTGCTCGCCCAATTGTGCAGCGATTTGCTGGAAAAACGCCCGAGAAAAAGCGGGATGGTTGCCGTAGCGGCGAAAGGTATTGCTATATTGGCGATAAATGGCCGGCCAATATTGAGATTGAACTTCGTGACCATGCCATGTTTCCAGACGCAATTGCGCATCACTCACATAGCGCCGTTCACGCTTTAGCTTCTTGCGCTTATCGGCGGTAAAGGTCGCCAGATAATCATCGAAATCACGATACTGCCGATTTAACCAATGAAATTGCACCCCTTTACGCAGCAGCAAACCTGCATCCAACAAAACATGTCGCTCGTGCTGCGGCACAAACAGGCATTGCCAAGATGAAACCTCTAGCTCAGTGGCCAATTCAATACAGGAAGCGATAAGTTGAGAACGTAAGTGGGGACTGGCCGATTGAGATAAAACACAGCGCGACCCTGGCGACGGGGTAAAGGGGACCGCGGAGACGAGCTTGGGGTAGTAATTGAGCCCTGCGGCTTGCCAGGCTTGCGCCCATTGCCAATCACGAGAAAAATCGCCAAAGGAATGGTGACGTAAATACAAAGGCAAAAATGCGGCAATGCTATTTTGCGAATCGCGCAGCGCCAGATGCATGGCTTGCCAACCCAGTCGAGCACTGGCTGCGCCCGTACTTTCTGCCAAACCCAAAAATGCCCGACTCAAAAAGGGGTCGCCCGCTACAGCCAATTGCGACCAACTGGCTTGATCCATTTCGTCTGCGCTGCGCAGGATGGAAAGCGAATAATCAGCAAGGGATGACATAAGGCCGCTCATTTTGGATAAGTCGCTACCTTAGCATCGAGGGGCTTTATTTGCTGTTGCGAATTTATTGCCCGCGCAAGGCTTCGCGCAGCTCATCAATGGTCAGACCACTTTGCGCGATCATGGCCTGCAAATCAGTGGCTAATTCGCGTTTTTTCTTTAAGCGCTGAATTTTATCGCCTATCGTAGGCGCGGCTTTGGCAACTTCTGGTTTTGTTTGAGCTGCTTCACGCTCTGCAGCGCTAATAAATAGACTTTCAGGATGAGGTAAGGCGGTGGCCATAGTAGTTTGATTTGCTCCTGGTTGCGACACATTAAGCTTACAACATAAAGATGGCGGCAAAAGCTTACAAAATCAAGCCCGTTTAGCGGAAAAATACATACCCAATGGCAGTATGCAAACAGATGCCTTATGAAAAATTACCTGCAAGCATATACCGTCAAGATCAGCTGTAAGTAATGTGACTAATTGCCTGCATATGAGCGAATTGCCTGCTGCAATTGGCTACGTTGCCACTTCAGCGTAGTCTGCACTGGCGACTGTAGCCAGCCACTTAGGTTTTCACGCCGATAATTGATTTCCTCTGCCCCCAAACCCACCATTTCCAGCACCAAAATGGCCGCATCAAAACACACCATTTCATCAGCTATCGGTGCCCAGGCGAGGTAGTTTTGCCCATCACGCTGCCAGACCCAATAAGCGTCCTCACCTTGATCGGCAATGGCGATTGTACCGGCCGGAAAAGTTTGCAAATGCCCTAGTGCCAACTCGGCCACCGCAAGGTAAAACTGCCACGCCAACTGGCTTGCTTCATCCATATCATCTTGCGGGTCGTATCCTGCGTACATATCCTAGGCTTCCAATTCGAGGTACTATTTCCAAGCCGCAATATTAGCGGCTTTCATCGAATCGCGGAGCAAGGATTAGGCATGGCAATTTGTAGCGTCTTAAAAATGGGTGATGAACGACTATTGCGACAAGCTCAAAAAGTTACTGAATTTGATCAGCCGCAATTACACCAACTGATCACCGATTTATTTGACACCATGGCCGCAACGGGCGGCGTCGGCATTGCCGCACCTCAAATTGGCGTCGATCTACAGGTCGTCGTATTCGGCTTTAGCCACAGCGAGCGTTATCCAGATGCCAAAGCGGTACCGCAAACGATATTGATCAACCCTGTCATTACCGTGCTGGACGATCAGGAAGAGCTAGGCTGGGAAGGTTGTTTATCAGTGCCAGGGCTACGCGGCGAAGTAGCGCGCGCAGCGAAAATCCGCTATCAAGGCTTTGATCAATTTGGCCAAGTCATCGATCGAACTGTGGAAGGGTTTCATGCACGCGTGGTGCAACATGAGTGCGATCATTTATGGGGTATATTGTATCCGCAACGCATACGTGACATGTCACGTTTTGGCTATACCGAAGTAATGTTTCCTAATTTAGCCTCTGCGGATTAAGCCTCACTCGTTTAGAGTAATGTTCCCTCGCCTCAATAGCACCAGGGAACAATTCTGCATCACTGATTTGTTGGCCTTGTTTTCACAGATCAATGCACCGTGATTAAACGAGCAAGCGCCAAGATCATTCAATCCCATCAATCAAACGACGATGTATCGCACTACATAGCTTATTAATACTTAGTTGTAGCGATATACATCCCTTTATTTTGTAAAAAGAATACATCAGTAGTCGGGTATCGCAGACGCCAGCGCAATTCACGCTTCGCACGCTGATTGGCAATTTGGCGCGATTCATTTAAGTAAGACAGCATCACGGGCGAGAGCTGTTGCTGTGCCTGAGCTCGACTAATTCGGCCCACTCGCGGCAGACCCGTAAAGTCGGCTACTTGATCAAACCAGGTACTCATAGCGTGTGGCTCATCATCGACGATGTTATAAGCGCGCTGCGGCAAACCGCGAAACAGCGCCAAGCACACTGCGCGAGCCAAATCATCCGCGTGGATATGATTGCTAACACTGTCTTCCGTGACAATCAGCCCCGGGTCGCCACGCTCGATGCGCGCAGTGGGCAGGCGATCTAGCGCATAAATCCCCGGCGCACGCACAATGCTAATTTGCGTGGCTGACGCTTGTAGAGACTGGCTAATACTCCAATGGCGCAATTGCCTTTCAGCCGAAATCCGCCGCAAAGCGCGTGCGGTCGTCGCGCACTGCGGGCTGGTTTCATCAATCCACACGCCTTGGTGATCTCCATAAATGCCACTAGTACTGATGTAGACGGCGCGACGCGGAGGCTGTGATAAAATTGCGCGATGCTGTTGAGCACCTCTTGGCCTTGAAATGGCAGCAAGTAGTTTTTTAGTTCGTGCATCACCCTGCCCCTCGCCGGGCGGCGCGCTGTGAATGAGGTAATCTGCGATGCCCGCAATCCTCTTCAAACTACCACGCTGATCGAGATCGGCAATAATAGGATGCACCCCCAGGGTAAGCAACTGAATTGCTTTCTCTGCACTGCGTACAGTGGCATACACCGTAAAGCGTTGCGTCAACCAAGGCAAAGCCCGCTGCACAACATCGCCACAACCAATAATTAACAAGCGTTTTTTTCGCACAAGCCGGAAATCCAAAAGAATGAGCAAGCAACTTATCATCGAACCTTCAGGTCAGCAACTGAGTGTCTTTGACGACGAAACCCTGCTGGATGCCGCCATGCGCGAAGGCTTTAACATGCCTTATGGCTGCAAAAACGGCTCATGCGGCGCATGCAAGGGCAAAGTTTTGCAAGGTGAGGTTAGCCATGGCGATCACTCGGAAACCGCGCTGACGCACGCCGAAATGGAAAAAGGCATGGCGCTTTTTTGCTGCGCCAAACCCATCAGCGACAGCGTCAGCATCGAATGCCGCGAAATCGCTGCCACCAAAGACATTCAAATCAAAACGCTGCCCACGCGCATCGAAAAAATCGACAAGGTTTCGCACGATGTCGCGATTTTGACCCTCAAACTGCCGTCGACCGAGAAGCTAGCCTTTTTGGCGGGTCAATATATCGATATTCACACTAAAACCGGCAAAAAACGCAGCTTCTCCATCGCCAATGCCCCACATCAGGAAGGATTTATCGAGCTGCATATTCGTCATGTCCCGGGCGGCGAGTTTTCAGGCTACGTATGGGAAACCATGAAAGAGCGCGAAATATTCCGCTTCACCGGCCCGCTCGGCTCATTTTTCTTGCGCGAAGACAGTGACAAACCGATTATCCTGCTCGCGACAGGCACCGGCTTTGCCCCGATCAAAGGCATTGTCGAGCACGCTCTGAAAAACAATATTCAGCGAGAAATCGTGCTCTATTGGGGATGTCGCTCGCTTGAAGATCTATACCTGCCACACATTCCATCGCAATGGCAGCAACAACACCCCAATATCAGCTTTATACCGGTGCTCTCTGAACCGAAAGTGCAAGATCAATGGCAAGGCCGAACTGGCCTCGTTCATGAAGCGGTAATGGCGGATTTTAGTAGTCTAAAACATTACCAAGTCTACGCCTGCGGCGCCCCCGTGATGGTCGAAGCGGCCTTCAAACACTTTGTAAGCCGCGGACTACCCGAAGAAGAATTCTTTTCAGACGCTTTTTTTAGCAGTAAAGACTTAAAATAAACGACCCAATGCTTGCGCATTTCAAAAAATGGTGTAGAATGCGCATCTCTTAGCCGATGTAGCTCAGTTGGTAGAGCACCTGACTTGTAATCAGGGGGTCGCGAGTTCGATTCCTGCCGTCGGCACCAAGAATATAAGGGTTCCAGCTTTTTAGCTGGAACCCTTTTTTTCGTTCCTACCCCAAAACATCATTTTTTGGTTACATTTTTGGCCACAGTTGCCGCTGCCTAGCGGGTACGTTTCACAATCTCGCCACCATTCGCCTCCTCAGATGCACTTTAATGAGCTTAAGCCTCGGAGGAGTACATCATGCACACTGGTTTTCATCGCGCGGCACTTGAGAGTATTCTTGCCAAGGTATTGTATTTGTTGAGCCGCCTTGCCATACCCCCAATGGTTTTAACACAGGTGGGCCTACCAGAATATGGTCTCTGGTCGATTGCTTTTGTTTTGGTTGGTTATTTGGGTTTATCGGTATCCGGCCTGGCTACGGTGTATGTGCGTGAAATTGCGCGTGCCTACGAGCGACAAGATGCTTTATATGCAAGCGGAATGCTCAGCACAGGCGTTGCTCTAGCGTTATTTTTGGGTGGCGGATTTTGCCTTGGTCTGAGTCTTTGCACGCCTTGGATCTTGAAATCATTTGCCGTCTCACCCGCTTTGTATCAATTAGCCACGCTCCTCATTGGCGTGACGACCTTGGTTTTTCTCGCCGATTTAACACTCGGGGCGTGGGGCTATGTGCTGCACGGCTTAAATCGGGTCAATGAACAGCAGCGAATTTGGGTTGCGAGTTTTATGCTCGAATGGGTCATTATTGCCAGCATGCTGTATCTGGGCTTGGGCATGACCGCGCTGCTTGGTGGGTTTTTATTGCGCTATATCTTCTCAATTTGCTGCGCTTGGTGGCGAGTAAAGAGCATCTGGCCCGAATTGAAGATGCACCCTCGCCATATCAATCAACTATATCTCAAGCCTTTTCTTCACTTTGGCCTCAAAAGCCAACTCAGCGATGGCTTGGCCATGATTTTGCATTCGGCCGACCGTATCTTGGCGGGGATCAGCTTTGGCAGCGCATCGACTGCGATACTCGATTTGGGCAGTAAATTACCTGCGACCGCGATTTCGATTTCATCAGGCATTAGTTTGGTGGTGTTACCCCGCTCAGCCTGCATGAATGAAGCACAGTTGGCCGAGTTTTACCCCAAAGCCTTACGACTATCGGTGTTTTCTTTACTATTCATTATGCCCCTACTGGTCGCTTGCGCTCCAGCGATTAGCTTAGCTTGGCTGGGCCTGCGCCCAGAATCTCACCTAATTGTGCAAACGTTGCTCTGGGTTACACCCGCTTGGCATTTGCATACGCTGACGGGTTGTGCCTCTAGCGCTTTACGCGGTCAAGGTCAGTTAAGGCTTGAGTTTGTTTATCACGGCTTACGTGCTATCGCGCTAGGCTTGGTTTTTTATCTCAGTACCAGCCTTGCCCATTTTATTGCGCTATTTGCGATCGGAAGCGCTTGTTCGGCGCTGTGTTATTTATTCCTAGCCAGCCACCGACTGTCGATGTCATCTGGGCAGATTTTCAAGCAAGCCCTATTCCCACTTGGGCTTTGCTACAGCGCCGCATATTCTCTGGTTTTGTTATGGCCTTGGCACCTCATTAATAATCGCCATATGGCCCTACTGGAGCTACTGCAAATGAGCAGTCTATTCACCCTGCTGCTTGCTGGCTTAAGCTGGTTGATCATCCTAAAACCTCACGAAAAAACTTGGCTCTCCAACCTAGCCGCCAAGCTTTTCAAACACGAGGTGAGCCATGCTTAAATCCATTTTTTGCCTGCTGTTGTGCTGTTGCTGTTTGGGCTGCAGTCATATGCCAGACAATATCCCCAGCAACACTAGCGCGTTCCAGCCAGCCCAGAAATCGGAACAAATCGATTATGCCAGCCCCGAAGCTTTGGCCGAGCTCGAGCGTGGCGGAGACATGGTTTATCGTCTCGCGGAAGGCGATACGCTGCAAATCACGGTGTGGAATCGACCCGAATTATCTGGCAAACAATTGCTCGGCCCGGATGGGCGCTTGACCATACCACTAGCGGGCACCATGAAACTCAATGGTGAAACCCGTGAAACCGCCGCGCAACAAATCGGTACAGCCCTCACCCCGTATATCCGTAAACCCGCCGTTTTTGTTGGCGTTGATCAATATACTGGCAATAGAGTCACGGTACTAGGTCGGGTACAAAACCCAGGCGTGCAACAATTTGACAAGCCCCCCACCCTGCTCGAAGCATTAGCGCGCGCGGGGTCATTACCTGTGATCGACAAGCAAGCGACGCTAACGAGGGTAGCCGTCTTTCGTGGCCGTGACCGCATTATTTGGGTCGATTTGAAAAAGCTACTCAACCGAGGTGAGCTGGCCTACAACATCCGTCTCAAACCTAATGATCTGGTTTATATCCCCGACTCATTTGACACTTTGGTGTATGTATTGGGCGCAGTTCATAAGCCTGGCGCTTATCGCCTTACACCGGATATGTCCTTAATGGATGCGCTGTCGCAGGCGGGCGGACCCAATGACGACGCAGCACCCGAGAAAATCGCCATCTACCGCCCCAGCAAGCAAGCCAATGAAAGTACGCCGCTGCACACTTTGCTCAACCGCGACAGAATGGTGAATTTCGCCCTCGAAGAAGGCGACGTGGTTTTTGTACCCAAAAGTGGTGTAGCCGAAGCGGGTTATGTTATTCGGCAACTGATCCCGGGATTGTCCATACTAACTTTAGGATTGAGCGCGCTCTAAGGAGGCAATATGTACGGCGTCGTCAATAAAACACTGCAGGAAATGGTTTGCGCCAAGTATGGTGAGAGTAGCTGGCAACAAATATTGCATCACATCGGCATGGCAGATGAAATATTTTTATCGAGTGAAGCCTACCCTGACGCGACCACTTACGCCCTCGTTGGAGCAACATCCGCCATTACCGATTTACCAGCCGAGCAGCTGCTAGAGCAATTTGGCCGTTACTGGGTCATGGAAACAGGGCAACGCAGCTACGGCCATTTACTCAAAGCAGGCGGCGACAATTTGCAAGATTTCTTGGTTAACTTGCCCAATTTTCATGCGCGAATATTCCTGATTTACCCCAATCTACAGCCTCCAGAGTTTTTATGTATGCCCGAAGGCAATCATAAAGTAATCGTAAAATATTACTCGCACCGCCCAGGTCTAGCGCCTTTTGTAATTGGCCTACTCAAAGGCGTTGGGGAATTATTTGAAACAACAGTGACGGTGGTGCAAACCCAAGCACGTCAAACACAAAGTGATTTTGATGAGTTTTTGGTGGAATGGGGCTAAGCATGTCCAGCGAGTTATTACAGCTACCGGCAAGCGCTTTCCCTTTTTATTTTCGACTCGACCGCGCCCTAACAATTCATTCTTATGGCGTCACTTTGCCTCGTACCATTCCAAATATTGCTATTGGACAAAATTGGAACGAAGTTCTGAGTCAAGTGCGCCCCAGCACCGCCATCGAACAGGTGTGGAGCACCCCTTCAGAAATACAATCGCGCACCTTGTATGTTTTTCGTGCGCTGAGTAATGGGCTATTATTTCGCGGCCAACTGTTATTTGATGAACTGACCGACACACTGCTATTTCTAGGCTCACCATGGCTCAATGATCCAGCGCAATTACCTAAATTTGGTTTATCACTGAATGATTTTGCCATTCATGATGCGAGTACCGATTTATTGCAGGTTATTCAAGACTTGAAAAACTCCCTGCACGAAAGCCGCGACATTGCCGCTCAATTTCAAAAACAACGCGCCCTACTCCACAACATTTTAAAAACAGCCCCCGACGCAATTATCACGACGGATGCCAACGGCAATATCGAAAGCTTCAATCCTGCGGCGCAAATCATGTTTGGCTGGGAAGAATACGAAGTGCATGGGCAAAATGTTTCGCTGTTAACCGCAGCAGACTATACGGCCGCCCACCAAGCCCACATGGAAACAGCGGCTGAACGCGTTTTTACGCCCAATTTTAATCGTCGACGAGAAGTCATGGCACGGCGACGCAATCTCGAAGAATTTCCGGCTGAAATATCATTAAGTAGTTTACAAGTCAGCACTGAGCTGCATTTCACTGGCATTATTCGTGATATCAGTGAGCGTAAAGCGCAGCAGATTGCCCTCGCCGCGGCACGCGAACGAGAGCTCCAACTGGGGCACGACATTCAACAATCGCTGTTGTTTGGTACGCCATTGAGCCTAAGGGGCCTTGAAATTTCGGCATTTACACAGCCATCGCAGGGCATCGATGGTGATTTTTTCGATTTCTTCACCCTCGGCGATCAATGTTTGGATGTGTTTACTGGTGACGTGATGGGTAAAGGCGTCGTGGCGGCGATGATCGGCGCAGCCTTAAAAAGCCAATATAACCGCACCATGGCTGAGTTATTGGGCGCAAGTCTTGGACAACCGCCCGACACCGATCAAATTATCAATCGTGTCCACACTCGCGTCACACCCGAGTTACAGCGCCTGGAGTCTTTTGTAACCTTGATTTTTGCGCGGGTTGAATTGGCGCTAAATCGCATTCGCTATATCAATGCAGGTCACCCAGAAGGCCTCATCTTTACCAAAGACGGAAATATTCTTTCATTAACTGGCGATTATTTACCCCTTGGCGTTGACGACAAAGAGCAATATTCAGCGATCGATGTCCCGTTTTATCCTGGCGATTTTTTGTTGTTGTTTTCTGATGGAGTCAGCGAAGCGCGTAATGCGCATTTTGAATTACTGGGTGTTGAGCCTGTTATACAGCTAGTACAACAACTCAAAGCGGCACACATCCCACCTGCGATCATTTTGCAACGATTGCGTCAGCTTGTTGACGCGCATGAATCTTCACATCGTCGCTCAGACGATTTCACCGCTATTGGTATTTATCGTCATGACACGACATTACCGAGTAGCCGAGAGTTTATGCGCAAAATGAGTGTATTAAGCCCATTGCGGCACTGGTTGAGGGAGCAAATTAAGCTGAGCGAGCCTCAATTAGCCGCCATCGAATTGGCCGCAGTCGAGGTAGCCACCAATATCATTCGTCACGTGGCCATCACGCTGGCTGACACCCCATTTGTCGTGCATATCATTGAGCATACAGACCAGCTTCTCATTGATTTTTATTATGTTGGGCAAGCTTTTGACCCAACTTTGGTACCCATGCCAGATTTTAGTGGCGGTCGTGAAGGTGGTTTTGGTCTTTACATCATTCGCCAATGCGTTGATGACGTGCACTACAGCACGCCAGCGGAAGACGTTAATCGCATTCGGCTGCATATTAAAAAAGAAAATACCGCAGCAGTGTCAATACCCAACATCTATAAATGAACTATTCATAGCCAACTATCCTAATCAATATGTTCATTGCCATCGTTGAAGACGACCCGATTCAGGCCGAGATGCTGGCGCTAACCTTAACAAGCGGTGGGCACGAATCACGCGTGTTTCATACCAGCCTCGCCTTCTTTGACGAGCTTAAAGGCACCCATTTTGACCTGTTATTGCTGGACTGGAATCTACCTGATTACTCGGGCGGCATGATTATTAAATGGGTGCGTGAAAATATCGGCTGGCAAATCCCCATTATGGTTGCTACCGCCGTCGAAGAAGAGAGCAATGTCGTCGCCGCGCTCAAAGCGGGGGCCGACGATTATTTGATTAAACCCATTAAACCGCTAGAAATTCTGGCTCGAATTGACGTATTGGGGCGGCGCTTTAAATCGATCGCGCCGCAAATACTTCATCTTGGCGATTATGAAATCGACACTAGCCAACGCGCGATTCGAAAAATGGGCAATGAAATTGAATTAACGCAAAAAGAATTTGATCTGGCTCTGTATTTATTTCAGCACCCGGGCAAGCTCTTTTCTCGGATGAATTTACTGGAGAAAATCTGGGGTTTGCAAGTGGAAATTGACACTCGCACCGTGGATACCCACATCAGCCGCCTGCGCCGAAAGCTAGCGCTCGATGGCCAACTCAAATGGCAACTCACCTCGGTGTATGGCTATGGCTATCGCCTTGAAAGTGTTGAGATGGTTACGCCCTAGACCGATTCAATCCATGGCTGCAATGGGGCAAACCAATCATCTGGCAGCGGCTCGCCCACGGGTAATTGCTTGAGTTGCAGCTCAACGGACCGCGCCGCCGTTGCCAGCCCATCAAAACCCAAAGAACCGGCCGCCCCCGCAAGACGATGCAACTCATCCATGACCTCATCCATCATTTGCGCATCATAGTGCCAGCCCGAGACCGAGTTGGCATTGGCACGCAAGATCAGCGCTATACGCTCAGGCAGGCCATGATAAAATTTAACCTTTAAGTCTTGCAGACCAGCAGCGAATGCAGCCTCATCAAACTGCGCCATGGTGCACCTCCCAATATTGCTGCAGTAATTGCGGCAAGAGCATGGGATCAAACGGTTTTTGCGCTACAAAATCGGCACCTGTTGCCATCAAGCTGGCCAATTCATCCTGCGATACTTTTGCAGTGAGCATCACAATACACACATCGGCCCCACCCTTAATTTTGCGCAGTAGCGGAATAAACTCCGGCCCACTCATTTCGGGCATCATCACATCCAACAAAATCATTTGCGGCAGGGTATCTTTAGCTAAATCTTTAATTGCAATGCTTGCCAGTGGATACTCCTTAACTTCAAAAGCCCCCAAGGTACTCAGGCATAGCAAAAGCAAGTGGCGAATATCTGCATCATCTTCAATCACCACTATACGCTGCAATACATTCATCGTGGCACCTCCCATGGCAGTGAAACGGTAAACTCACTACCCCCTCCTGGTGCGGGTTGATATTCAATTGAGCCTGCAAAGGCCTGACACAACTGCCGTGTAATCGCCAAACCCAAACCCGTCCCTCCACGCAGCCTAGAGTCACTCGCATCCGCTTGTGTGAAAGGCTCGAAGAGGCTGGGTACAAAATGCGCCGCTACCCCACAACCTTGATCTCGCACCGCTAGCTGCACCCCAAATGTATTCACTCGCACACTGATCACCACTTCGCTTTGGCGTGGCGAATATTTGCACGCATTTGAGATTAAATTACCCATAATCTGCAGAAAGCGCATTTTATCGGTACACAAAGTACGTGCGGTTTCAAACTGAGCATCCAGTCGCAATTGCACCTCATGCTGGGCGGCATAACCTTGATTGGACTGCAGCACTTCCTCTAGCAATTCATGCAATTTATAGTGGTGCAACTCCAGCTGCAAAGCCCCAGCTGCGGCCTTATTCAAATCGAGTAGCTCATTGACCATATGCAGCAATCGACCCGCATTGCGATCAGCCATTTCAAGCAAAGACATTGCCCGCTGATCGACCCCGGCAAATTGTGGGCTCTGCAGCATTTTCAAAGAACCAATAATCGAGGTTAATGGAGTTCGCAACTCATGACTCAATGTGGCAATAAATTGCTGCTTGAGCCGGTCAACCCGTTCACGCTCGCGAATATCATGCAAAATCAGCAGCCAGAAGCGCTGCCCTCCTTCATAAAAGAAAGTCAGCCCAACTTCCACCGGAATCGGCTCGCCCCGTAGCGGCATAATCGCCACTTGTTGCAACTGACCTTGCTGCAAATCTGTCGGCGCCAGTTGTAATTGAATATTGGGCAAAATCTCGCGCACAGCACGCCCAAGCAGTACATCGCGGTCAGCCAGAATGAGTCGTTCTGCCGCGCAATTAACACCGTGAATTTCGCCCTCATCCGTCGTCACGACAATCGCATCAAAGCTATTTTCACTAATCGCTAAGGATTTATTAAGCAGGGCTGCGTGCTGTTGCTGCAGCTCAATGACTCGAGCTAGATTTTTTAATTTGCTCGCCAAAATGGACGGCTGCGCGGGTTTATGCAAAAAGTCATCGGCGCCCGCATCGAGCGCGGCCAATAGATGCTGTTCACCATCCAGCCCAGAGAGCACCACAACGGGCACCCATTTGACACCCGACATCGCCTTAATTTGCCGCGTTACGGCAAAGCCATCTATCCCAGGCATGAGTAGATCCAGCAAGACCATATCGGGCTGCTGCGCGCTAAACATCGCCAATGCCTGCTCACCATCAGCGGCCATCTGCACTTGATAACCCATATTCCGCACTAAACCCGCCAACATCAGGCGTGTCGTCGCAATATCGTCGACGACCAATACTGTTAATGCTGGCGAGGGAAATGTCTGAAAAGGCATGCAAAGACTCAAATTTACAAGTTGATCACAATTGGCGTGAGGGGCAGTGCTTCAATGTCAGCATAGACCAAGCCTCATCGAGGAGAGACAAAATGATCTCCAAAATCAACACCCCCAATTTGCGTGAATTAGAGCAGCGATTCAGCAACCCCGCACGACGCAGGCTGATGGTTTTACTGGTTAGGGCCAATTTACGCTTAAAACACAGTTTCGAATTTGGTGTGCGACGAACGTGGGATGTTTTGGCGGCCAGCTTGGCCTTGGTTTTGGGCTGGCCACTGTGGCTACTCCTTGCGCTGTGCATCAAGCTGAGTGACGGCGGCCCGATTTTATATTGGCAACAGCGGGTCGGTTATCGCGGCCAGCTATTTGCCTTTCCTAAATTTCGCAGCATGCGTATCGACGCCGATCAATGCAAAAGCAGACTCCTCAATCAGCATGCCGATCAGCGCACCTTTAAATCTAGGAATGATCCACGCATCACCCGAATTGGTCGCTGGCTTCGTCGCTTTAGTCTAGATGAAGTACCGCAACTCTGGTGTGTACTCAAAGGCGAAATGACGCTGGTTGGCCCACGTCCGCCACTCCCGAATGAAGTCAGCCTGTATGGGCTGCATGCCCGACAGCGCCTTGAAATTACGCCGGGGCTAACGTGCATCTGGCAAATCAGCGGCCGCTCTAATATCGCTTTTGATGGGCAGCTGGCACTGGATCTGAAATACATACGCGAGCGCAATATTGCATTGGATCTGCGTATTTTACTGCTCACCTTGCCTGCGGTTTTTCGCGGCCATGGCGCTTACTAATCAGGAGCGGAATCATGCAATCATTATCATCGGTCAGTTATCGTCATTTTGCCCACCCCCTGGCCAGAATAATGGCGGGATTTTTATCTGCCCTATTGTGGCTGCCCGCCCAACTTGGCTTTGGCCGTCAGGCACGCAACACCATGAATCGCATAGCCAGTGCAAGAGAGCACTGGATAGGCCCAGTCTCGGGCGACAATCCAGGTCTGGTATCGAGCTATCGCTTGCATTTACGCATGGCGATGGCGCTGGATGACGAGCAATATTGGGATCAGCATGATGCACAATCGCGGAGTTGGCGCTTTGATTTGGCCTTATTGATGCGCTTTGGCTGGAGCCTGCTGATTGGCCATAAAAAGCCCAACCAGCTCGAAAACCGCTGGCCGCTGCTTGGCTTGTGGCTCGACAATCTGCGTCATGCTGAAATCGAGTCACACATTGCAGGCTGGCGTACTCAAGGTCATCTGCGCCGCATTGCTTTTGTGAATCCGCATTGCGCTAATGTCGCGAGCAAAGACCCTCTCTATCGCGGCGTATTAAATTCAGCCGATTTGCTTTTGCCCGATGGTAGCGGTGTATTACTAGCCAGTCGCTTGCTGGGTACGCCATTACAAGAAAACACCAATGGCACCGATTTATTCCCGATTTTATGTCAGCAATGGCAACAAGCAGGTGCACGCTTGTATTTGCTAGGGGGCAAGGAAGGCGTCGCCGAAGCCGTCGCAAGACACCTACTGCAAAAATACCCCGGGCTGCATATTGCTGGAACGCATCATGGATATAGCTCTACGGCAGATACCCCGCTTTTGATTGAGGACATCAAACAGAGCAATGCTGATGTATTGGTCGTCGCCATGGGCGTACCGCTACAGGATGTTTGGATTGCCCGTCATCAACATGCCACCGGTATTCCTCTGGCCATTGGCGTGGGCGGGTTGTTTGATTTTCTATCCGGCCGGATTCCCCGTGCGCCAGTATGGCTGCGTGAGCTGGGTCTGGAATGGTGCTGGCGACTCCTACAAGAGCCATCCCGGATGTGGCGCCGATATTTAGTGGGTAATTTCAGCTTCCTCGCTCGGGTACTCAAACAAAAATATCAGCGACAGCAAGCTAGCCTGCGCCTCATAACACCCAGCGTTCGTACACCAAATCTACCCGATCAGCGTAAACAGGCCGTCGTGTTAAACGATTACACACTTTGGCAAGGCGATGACCCCATCGGCACTTTATTGGCGCCATTAGTCGGCCACAGTCTACTCGAGCTCAGCATCATCCGCTTAGTCGAGCAAGGGGTGCAGTTAATCCATGTTTTCGCCGATCAAGGCTATTCAGCGATTGTCGCTCAACTCGGCAACGGTGATCGTTGGGGTATTGAGATTCGCTACTATTTGACGGGGCAACACCTACAAACGCGGACTCGACTGGCCGCCCTCCCCCTACCCGAAGACATCTGGCTGCTGGCACCCGGCTGCCTGCCTCATTCAATACTTTCAGAAGCACATCAATGCCAATGGCGCTTAGCAGATGGCTGCTGGTCGGGATGGGCTTACATCAAATCCACACGACTCAAGCTGGCAATGGATAAAGCGGATCTGCCACTACCACTGTACGATCAAATATTTGATGGCTTTAGCCTGCGCAACGCGCATGAACTCAATGTCGCTTTACCTCTCTTACTGAGCAAAGCGCCTCCCTATATCCCCGACTACCAAGAAACCCAAGATCGGGTCTGGCTTGCTTCAGGCGTGATTTGTGAAAAAGGCGTCACTTTAGAAGGTCCAGTCTTAATCGGTCGCAACAGCCTAATCCGCAAAGGCAGTCATATCGGCCCTCATGTCATCATTGGCGAAGGTTGCGTACTTGATCGGCAAGTCGATGTTCACAACAGCATATTAAAGCCCTACAGCTATATCGCATCGCAAATGAGTCTGTCGCATTGTTTGGTGGGCAACCGACAACTGCACTTGGTGCGCGACAACACCATACTGCGCTTTAAAGCGGAAGAATGTCTGATCGACGATATGAATCACCCCGTAAGCAGCCCCAATCTGATGGAGCGGCTACACGCCATACTGGCCTTAAGTTGGCTAGGCTGGCAGCAAAATTCGCTGGATCACGCCCGCTGGCAAAACCTCGCTGACCGTTTACATAAAGTCATTCGCGGCGAATGCCATCTGATTGGCTT